>NZ_EQ973700.1 GCF_000157915.1 Phocaeicola coprophilus DSM 18228 = JCM 13818
AAAGTCCATGCTCAAACTTGCGTTTCGTGCCTGCATAATCTTTCAGTTTTACTCCCTTTAGTTCAGCTTGGCACGCTTCCAGTATGCGAAGAACTATTCTTTGTTCGTGTATGGACATGTCTTGCTGTTTTGACCATGTATATACCCATGAAACAACAACATCTTTATTCTTGGTAATAGGTAGTTTCTTTTTCATAAACGATTGATTTGCTGCAAATATACACAATCCCCACATTAAAACAAAAAAAGAGGGGTAAAACTCCCAAAGTGTGGGGACTAATTTACTTTTAAACTCCCAAAGTGTGGGGACTAAACTCCCAAAGTGTGGGGAAACACATGTTCTAATCCCTTTATTTATGGGCGTTTGCGAAGAAGTGATAGAGCATATTACAGACGATGCTTATAACAGACAAGGGGAATTTATAGAGCTAAGTGGTTGATTTACTGTCGGAAAAAGAAAAACGATAGGGAAAAAGAGCAAAGCAAAACCAACCAACGGGCGGTAGGATTGGAAACGGGTTTTTATGGCGTGTACACGTTTGTGTACAAAATGTTTGTATTTTATTGAAATATAGCTATCTTTGTGCTGAATTTAAAAGCAAACAGATATGGAAGCATTATCAGTAAGAGAATACCGTAACAACCTCGCAGCGTCTTTCACCAAAGCTGACAATGGCGAGCAGGTACTAATTCG
>NZ_EQ973699.1 GCF_000157915.1 Phocaeicola coprophilus DSM 18228 = JCM 13818
TTGGCATGTGGCGTGAACGGTGAAACGATTGATTTGAATCGTCCTATCAGCGAAGATGCAAACTTCGTTCTTTATAAATGGGAAGATGAAGAAGGTAAGCATGCCTTCTGGCATACAAGTGCTCACTTGCTGGCTGAGGCTTTGCAGGAGCTTTACCCCGGTATTCAGTTTGGTATCGGACCGGCTATTGAAAACGGATTCTATTATGATGTAGATCCGGGAGAAGCCGTGATCAAGGAAGGTGACCTGCCTGCCATTGAAAAGAAAATGGCTGAACTGGCTGCCAAGAAAGAGACACTCGTACGTCAGAGCATCGCAAAGGATGATGCACTGAAGATGTTCGGTGAAAGAGGTGAAACTTACAAGTGTGAACTGATCTCCGAACTGGAAGATGGTCATATCACAACTTATACGCAGGGTGCATTTACGGATTTGTGCCGTGGCCCGCATTTGATGTCTACGGCTCCGATCAAAGCCATTAAGCTGCTTTCCGTTGCCGGTGCTTACTGGAGAGGTCAGGAAGACCGCAAGCAGATGACACGTATCTATGGTATTACCTTCCCGAAGAAGAAGATGCTCGATGAGTATCTGGTCATGCTGGAAGAAGCCAAGAAACGTGACCACCGTAAGATCGGTAAGGAGATGGATCTGTTCATGTTCTCAGATACGGTAGGTAAAGGTTTGCCGATGTGGCTCCCGAAAGGTACTGCGCTGCGCTTGCGTCTGCAGGACTTCCTGCGTCGCATCCAGGCCCGTTATGATTATCAGGAAGTCATTTGTCCGCCGATTGGTAACAAGTTGCTTTATGTAACTTCAGGACACTATGCGAAGTATGGTAAGGACGCATTCCAGCCTATTCATACTCCGGAAGAAGGAGAAGAATACTTCCTGAAACCGATGAACTGTCCGCACCACTGTATGATCTATAAGAACTCTCCGCGTTCTTATCGTGATCTGCCGTTGCGAATCGCTGAATTC
>NZ_EQ973698.1 GCF_000157915.1 Phocaeicola coprophilus DSM 18228 = JCM 13818
GTCTTTCCCTAGAAAAAGTTGACTCGCAAAGTCAATAGTTATGTGGAAATACAATTGTGAGAAACGAAACAAGTATTATGATGAGGTAATACGCCTTTATACCCAAGAAGGTCTTGGTCGTTCAAAGATTTCTCGAATTATTCCTGTCGGTGAGACAACAATTTCAAGATGGATTCGTAACTTTGCAGATGAGAAACAAATTCAAGTTGTAATGAAGCGCAAGTCATCCATCAATCCAGAAACTCCCGAAGCAGGTATTGAGAGTGGGGATGTCAAGGCATTGCAAGCAGAGATTGCCCGTTTGAAGAAGGAACTCGCCCATGAATCACTTCGTGCCGATGCCTTCAATGAACTGATCAACGTTGCAGAGAAGCAGTTCAACATCTCTATCCGAAAAAAAGCTGGCGCCAAGCAGTAAAGAACCTGCATGCAGAGGACTCCCGCCGTTATCAGGTGGAGAGTCTCTGCAAACTGTTTGGCGTTACCAAGCAGGCTTACTACAAGTATGACGAGAACCGTCTGCTTGAAAGAATAGCAAGTGAGGAATTCGCGGTATTCTACATCAAGGAGATCCGCAGGAAAGATCCTGGCATAGGTGGGAGCAAACTATGGTACATGTATCGCAAGACCTTTGAAGGAGGCCATCCCCTTGGGCGTGATCGTTTTGCCGATATTGTCGACAAGTATGGCTTGAAGGTACGTCTGAAAGTGCGTAAACCTCGTACGACAGACTCCACGCATGGGCTCCCCGTGTTTCCCAACCTAATAAAGGATTACATCCCTCTTGCGCCTAATCGTCTGTGGGTGAGCGATATTACATATATAACAATATGGATTGACGCAGAACACTATTATTTCTGTTATCTGTCACTGATACTCGATGCCTATAGCGAAGAGATTGTCGGTTGGTGTGTCGGAGAAACGCTTGATACAGCCTATCCCATTAAAGCGCTTGAGATGGCTCTGCGTAGGCTTTCCGGCATTGCCAAGGAAGACGTAAGGCTCATTCATCACTCAGACAGAGGGTGCCAATACGCGAGTGCAAAGTACGTAGCCATCCTGAAAGAGCAAGGAATACAGATAAGCATGACCGAGAGCGGAGATCCGAAGGACAACGCTCAGGCAGAGCGGATAAACAACACAATGAAGAATGAGCTCCTCAAAGGAATGACATTCCACAATATTGATGAGGTAATCCAGGCTGTCGCCTCTGCGGTACGCTTCTACAACGAGGAACGTCCTCACATGAGCATTGATATGATGACACCCAAAGAAGCTGCCTTGTGTGTAGGAGAAATCACTAAAAGATGGACGAGTTACAGGGAAATGCACATAAAAGAGAATCAAAACTCTTGCATAATCCCTGAGAAAGGTTTACCTTTGCAGCCGTGTCCAGGGTTTCCTTCAGGGCTACGCCCTTCAGTCAACCCTGGACAGTTATAAGAATGACTCAGTCAACCAACATCAGTGATAAAGAATAATAGTCAACTATAATCAGTTTTTATGTTTAACTGAGTCAACTTTATCAAGGTTTAAGACATACAAGTAGTCAACCTAAATCAGGAAACTACA
>NZ_EQ973697.1 GCF_000157915.1 Phocaeicola coprophilus DSM 18228 = JCM 13818
ATGCATGAGGTGGATTCTCTGTGCGAGGGGAAGGTTTCTTTCGTGTTCTTTTTCCAGTCGGCCACGTAAAGGAACTGCGCTACATCCTTCGGCGCGACGGTTTCTCGCTGCCTGTATGCATTGACGCGGACGATTCGTTCAACTCGCTGAATCATTTTCCCGGTGAGATGATGTTTCAGACCTTTCTTGTTGACTCGGAAAACCGTGTGAAGGTGATAGGTAATCCTATTCACAATTTGTCGGTAAAGGATCTTTACCTGAAGGAACTGACTGGGATGAAAAGCGATCCGGTTCCCGTTACCACAGTTCACTCTGACTCCGTGGAGTATCACTATGGAACGGTAGGTGAAAATCAGACGGAAAGTAAAAAGGTCATTCTCCATAATACAGGCAAAGAGGTGTTCCGTATCAAGGGAGTCACCACGTCTTGTGATTGTATGACGGTAGAATACGGATGGGATGAGATACAGCCCGGTGAAAGTGCCGTTCTGACAGTGAAATATAAAGCTGAGGAGCCAGGCGATTTCTGGCGTACGATAACGATATATGGCAATATCCCGGACCAATCCATTACTCTGGATTTTTGGGGAACTGTCAGAAAGTGAGAGATAAAAAAGAGTGGAAACATGAATTACGTGTCTGCAAACAATGAATATCATGTTCCACTCCATGTTAAACCCGTCCAACCGAAGGAGGTGTTACCGATGCAAAGATAATTATTATTTTGAAGTACAACAAATCGGGGATTTGTTGCTTCGTAGAGGGAACTGGATATTTAATTTAAACATTCAAAAATTTAAATAATGATGAAAAAGAATTTTATAAAAGCTGCTTTCGTTGCAGCATTTGCATCTATTGCAGGTTATGGTGTATATACATCACAGCAGAA
>NZ_EQ973696.1 GCF_000157915.1 Phocaeicola coprophilus DSM 18228 = JCM 13818
ACAGCAATGTCTTCAATCCATTATGAACCAAATGCTTATTATATATTCGACAGGGCTTATGACTCCTTTAAAGAACTCTATAGGATACATCTTACAGACTCTTTCTTTGTTGTCAGAGCCAAGACAAACTTAAAGTATAAGACAGTCAAATGGAAGCGAAGAATGCCAAAGAACATAATGACAGATGCGGAAGTGAAACTGACCGGATATCTCTCCGAGAAAAAATATCCTGAGTCATTCAGACTCGTCCGATATTACGACGAAGAGGATGACCGTGAGTTCACTTTCTTGACGAATGCAAAACAACTTTCTGCACTGGATGTCGCCAATCTTTATAAGAAAAGATGGTTAATCGAGCTATTCTTCAAATGGCTCAAGCAGCATCTCAAGATAAAGAAATTCCGGGGCACAACAGAGAACGCTGTTCGCATACAAATCAGTGTGGCTATTATCACGTACTGTCTTGTGGCTATTGTCCAACCTGATATGAAGTTGAAACGTTCAACCTATGAAGTTTTGCAAATTCTCAGCATATCATTGACTGACAAAACCCACTTGCGTGACCTGTTCGACAAGACTAATTTCAATGATGTCAAAGATCTAAATGATCCCCTGATTCCGGGGCTTTTTGATTAATTGTTTAACTCGTCCCATTTTAACGGGACACTAATG
>NZ_EQ973695.1 GCF_000157915.1 Phocaeicola coprophilus DSM 18228 = JCM 13818
ACTCGTGCCGTTCCGCTATCAGGGACAGTACGAGGATGTAGATACGGGGCTGTATTACAACAGGTTCAGGTACTACTCGCCGGATATGGGGATGTATATTTCTTCTGACCCGATTGGACTGGCGGGAAACAATCCGACACTCTATGGATATGTTGAAGATGTCAATAGCTACTTAGACCTGTTCGGATTAGAAAAATGCGCTTTAAGTGCGAGTGATATGAAAAAAATGGGACCTGCTCCTAAAAATATGTATAATCCGCATAGGCATCATATTGTAAGAGAACATGCTCCCTCTAATTGGTCTGCTGACGCAAGGAAATGGATAACTGACTCTCAAGATATAATAGCAGAAGTCGGAATAGATTTAAATTCTTCTATTGAAAATTTTGTTTGGGCTTCCAATGGATTAGGCAATCATTCTAAAAAAGCAGCTAAAACAGTATATGATGAATTATCCAAAGTAAGAGGAAACCCTGAAGCCATAAAAGAGACATTAGGTTCACTTGGAGAGATCTTCTCTGGAACTGGTTTTAAATAAAATAAAAAAACATGAATGAATTGTATCAAAAAATTGAGAAATACATAACACAAGGTAATAGTATTGCTTTGGAAAAAATTTTGCGAGAAAATAGCACATTGAATTTAAATGATGGAGAATTGTATAATTTAAATCCACCGCTATATCGAGCTGCAAAATTGGGCTTATATGATATTTGTAAAATTCTTATTGATTATGGCGCTGATGTCAATTATACAAAAGATCATATATTCTATCCTTTAGAAGGTGCCGCATCTTCTAATAATATTGATATTGTAAAATTATTATTAGACAATAATGCAGATGTAAATGGATACGATTTAGTAAAACTTTCTGCAATTGGAACAGCTTGCACAAAAGGGCATTATGATATGATGGCGTATCTTGTTGAGTGTGGAGCAGATATAAATAGATTAAATATCGGATTATATCTGAGTCCGTTGGATTTAGCTATAATATGGAAACATGAACATCTATTTAACTATCTAATTGAAAATGGAGCATTATCAAATGTAAATAGGGATTATGATTGGACTTCAGAAAATGGGGGAGGAATATCCGCCCACATAGATTACTATATTGGAAGAGTAATACCAAATCGCTTCAATATTTTGTCAAATGGGACATTTAATAGAATTGCAATAACAAATAGTAACAGCAACGTACTCTTATATACCATAGGTAATTATAGGTATAGCAATCCATCAACAGAATTTATAATGATTTTACCATTAGGATGGAATCCATATTCAAGAATTGCACCTTCAAATTTACCTTATTTGATTATGGAATGGTTGTCTCTATGGTTACAAAATGGTCGTATTTTTTTCGATGGAGAATTTATTCCTCTTGATAAAATATGTGATAATACACAATTAGAGTATTCGGGTTTTCATGTTGTTGAATATAATTACACAACATTAGAATGTGATAAAAATGACAATTCAGTTACATTGTTTACTCTAATTCCTCAAAAAAAGAAAAAAAATTCTCATTACGAACTTACATCTGTACTCTTAGAAA
>NZ_EQ973694.1 GCF_000157915.1 Phocaeicola coprophilus DSM 18228 = JCM 13818
AAATGAAACCCTATCTCCATTGAATACGATTAGAGGGTTTATAAACCAGTTGTACTCATTGGGTCCTCTTGCTATAATTTCGCCTTGTACAAGCTCTGCAAGTCCTTTGTAAATGGCTTTGTCTGATTTGTATTGTGTATATTCTAAACACTTTCGCCTATCGAAAATAATCATATCGCTTTTAGGCTTCATGCAAGTTAAAATGTATCCGAAAACACGTATTGCAGACTGTGATAGATTAAAAAATGCGGCAAAATTTGCAAGATATAACTTTGCGAATTGTTCTTCATCCACTTCTATTTGCCGAATAAACGAAGTTTTGAATACTTCTCCAGTATCAGTATCAGCAACAGCAACAACAGCTTTCTTATCGCTTCCTGTACTACTCTTGTATTTTTTAACTACATGATTTTCAATACCCTCTATTGCTTGTTTCATAAAGGGATTTTCCTCATTTTTTTGGAAATCGGTCAATTTAAGCGTTTTCTTATTTTCCATAAACGTACTATTTTGGCAAATTATATTTTCCTTACACCAATCAGAATGTATAATTAGATTTTCCACAAAGGAATATATAATTTTCCATTAATGCAATAAAATAGCAAATTATATTTT
>NZ_EQ973693.1 GCF_000157915.1 Phocaeicola coprophilus DSM 18228 = JCM 13818
ATACTTGGGACGCAATAAAGCCCGACGGTTCAAAAATTGTACAAGTCATGAGACATTTACCTCAAATAAATATCATAGACACTCAAACAGGCAAAATTACCAGTTACCGGATAAAAAACAATCCCAACTTTTCTCTTTTGGAAACATCTATGGAATCTATGAATGTTTTCTATAACCATGTACATGCCGATGATAATTACATCTACGCCACTTATTGGGGCAAAGAACCGTGGGACGACCGTTTTGGGGTAGAAGTACCCATCTTTAACACGATACATGTGTTTGATTGGAACGGGAATTTACTCTATAAGCTTACAACCGACAAATCATTTTTCCGTGTATGGAGCGATCCGGTAAGAAAACGATTATATACGATAGATATGAATACAGATGAGGTGTATTATATTGATTTGAAGGAGTTATAAATAATCAGGGAAACTACTTATGGCCTTTCAGGCACAGATCATTCGGATTTCTCAGGTCTATGAATTCTTTTCTACGCAATCCGTACCTAAAAAATGGAGGATAAAAGAAGGAGGATTTTAGGCTGAAAACCTTATATAAAGATTCTTTTCTTTACTAATAAAAAAATTGTAACATGAAAACAAAAAAAATTGTTCAGTTTATTACTTCTATCTATTTTCTACTCTTGTCAGGAAAGTGATAATGCGATCTATACCCCTTTGCCTGAAGCTAAGGTACTAACAGATTGTGAACTAATATTCAGATTTGATACTGAGTATCCACTGCAAGTACAAGAGAAAGACTCATTATTATTCTTAACAAGTCGAAAATCAGATAAATGTATTACAGTCATTAACAAAAATACAAAATCCGTCTCTCAAAAATTTGCAAACAGAGGGATGGGACCTAATGATGCTATCGACCCGGAATTTATTGTCAACAATTC
>NZ_EQ973692.1 GCF_000157915.1 Phocaeicola coprophilus DSM 18228 = JCM 13818
GGGTTAAATAAATTCTTTTCATTTCTCTATGATGTTTTTACCGTTTGTCTCTATTAGGTGTTAACCTACCCTTCCTACGAAGGTGAGGGTAATTTCTTTTTCGGTGATATTTCCGTAAATGGTGACGGTGCGGAGGAAATCGCCGGGCTGTTCGGCCTGATAACTGACGGTGATTTCCTTCGTCTCGCCCGGTTGTATTTCTTGCCAGTCATATCGGGCGGTGATACAGTCGCACGAGGTGGTGATACCTTTCAGCCGGAAAGTTTCCGTTCCTGTGTTGCACAGGCGGACGGTTTGCTCTTTTGTGCCGTTGGCAGGCACTGAGCCTAAATCGTATTCCAGGGTATCGATTTGTAGGCGTGTGGCGGGCAGGGAAGAGGCGGCGGCCCCTGTCAGTTCCTTGAGGTAGAGATCCCAGACAGACAGGTTGTGTATCGGGTTACCGATTACTTTCACGTGGTTGTCCCGGTCAACGAGGAAGCTCTGGAAAGTCATCTCTCCGGGAAAGTGGTTTAACTTATAAAAATGATTGTCGGTATCGATACAGACGGGCAGGGTGAAGTTATCCCGTCTTAGGATATAGCGTAGTTCATCATTGTCTTTCGATTGGAAAAAGAACAGGAAGGGGACGTTCCCATCCGTGGCGGAATCCACTTGGGCGATAAACTTTTTCCACTCCCGCAATTGCAGTTTGCAACTGACGCACCCGATGGAATCGACATAGACCACGACCTTATAGTCCGCCGCAGCC
>NZ_EQ973691.1 GCF_000157915.1 Phocaeicola coprophilus DSM 18228 = JCM 13818
GTAAGTATTCGGCCAACTACAGGTATTAAACCTTTATATACAACAATAGCGACTGTCACTATGAACCTAATAGTATCAGCCGCTATTGTTTTGTTGAACCCATATGTTACAGTTTATATCAGTTACAAGATTCCTCCTTTTGCCTTGTCAGTACACATTCCGGATGTTTCAACTTCCATTTATGTGGAAGTAGATTCAAAAGTTCTTCTTGGGTTGCCTTCTTGTGATAAGGCATTTGTGCGATAACATCGTTCAGGTATACTCTGGGATTTACCTCGTGCGCCTTACATGTGGCCAGCAGAGAACATATGACAGACATATTAACCGCAGCTTCGTGATTACCACAGAAGAGAAAATTTTTTCTGCTCAGAGTGATGGGGCGTTGGACGTTTTCCGCCAGATTGTTATCCCAGTACAGGCGACCATCGTCCAGGCATCTTATAATATTATCCCATTTGGTATAGGCATATGTAATGGCCTTGCCTGTCAAAGAACCTGGACTGTATTTAATCCCTTCTGTCTCCATCCATACCTTCATTGCCTCCATGATTGGCCGGGCCAGCTCCTGACGCTTCTGTCTGCGCTCATCATATGACAGGCCGGCTTCGTCACACTGACGTTCTATTTTATAGATATGCTGTATCTGAGTCAGTGCATGTTGGGCCATCTCCCTGTTTTCATCCAAAGCCTGCTCAAAATGACGACGTATATGCACCAGACAGTTGAGCAGCCGCACGTCGGGGTTGGCCTTGAAGGCTGTTTCATAACCTGCAAAACCGTCACATTGAAGATATCCCTTGAAGTTATATTGATTTGCCAGGGATTCGATGACCGCTCCGGCCCGTGAGCCTCCGTCGTAATGAAAGATGACCAGTCTCTCCATGACTGATCTTACCATCCAGAGATATTCCTTGTCGGCCTTGTGCTTTTCCCTGTTGATGACCGGAACTGTAGTCTCGTCCACCTGTACATAATCACAGGAGAAGACTTCACGTTTGAGTTCTTCATACAGAGGCTTAAGCAATTCTACGGTTTTCTTGAACCAGCCGTCCAGTGTACTTTCGGTCAGACCTTTCATTCCAAGATGGCGGTATTGCTGTATCTGACGGTAGAACGGGACATGATATTCATACTTCTGAAGCAATATTTCGGCAAGCAGGCTGGTGTCAGCGATGCACTTGTCGACCGGCATTAGCGGCATGGGAGCTATCTCTACGCCTTTCTGTCCGGCCGGAGGAAGCAGGGTACTATCCTTGAGAGCATATTTGGGACGGATGATCACCTTGACGTAAAGCATTCCCGGCTTGTGCTTGACGACTTTTGTTATCTCTTCGCCTATTCTACGGTATAAAGACAAGTCTACGCCTTTCGGTTCTATTGTATCGGTCTCCAATACGGGCAAGTCCTCTATCATTTTGCGGTTCTGGCGATTTCGTTTTACGTCTTCCACCGATTCCTTCTCAATCTTTTCCACAGCCTCGTCCCGCTTTTCTTCCGCCTGCTGCCGGAGTCCGGAAAACTCGTCGGCAAAGAGATCTGGCATATTAGGATCATATACGCGAAGTTTCTCCGATTTACGACCAAAGAGCTGACGGTTCAGCCATGCGACCTGAGCCGTCAACTCCCTGATACGTTCCTGCAGATTTTTTATCTGTTCGGATTGATTCTTATTAGTAGTAGACAATGAGGCTATAGAGGCATTCAGCCCTTCTATCGTCTTGAGTAAAATTTCTTTTTCTTCCATTGTCTATACTTCTTTTAATGATGTAAATATACTAATTAACAGTGAATTATGCAACAATATCCAAAGTTTACTCACACAAAAAACATATTATACATGGTATTCCTTACGTTCGGCTCTTAACCGCCGGAGCCTCTGTTCCGGGTTTTCCTGTATGCCTTCAACCATCATCACCAGGTCGCGCCATTCCATAGGATAGCTGTTTGATTTGGGATCATACTCCGGCAGCTTGAAGTGACCGGCCTCCAGACGTTTTACATACATTACCATACCTCCGTCTTCGGCATGAAGCAGTTTCATGAGCCTGCGGCTGGAACCGATGAAGATGAAGACATCACCGTTCCTCACTTCACTGTTCATCTTCTCATGTACCACTCCGCATAGCGAACTGATACCTTTGCGCATATCTGTCCTGCCAGGACACAGGAAGTAGCGCATCGTGTCGTTCAGGTTAAACATGGCCGCCTCGAAGACTTTGGGTCAATAATTCCATCAGTATCTCTTCAGAACCGTTCTCGAAGTGGGCACGAAGGCCATTAGGAAACAGCAGTGCAACACCATGCGGCAATTGTTCTTCTTGGGAAGACTCCGTAAATGCCTGTTTAAAACTGATAGGAGTCAACTCGTGTTTGATACTGCTCCTGTCAACGGAACATTTTCTACGCCAGTAGTGATAGGTTGAATAACTTACACCTATCTGTTGAAGGTACGACTTCAACGGCAGCTCGCTTTGTTGCACCTGCAATTCTAATTCTTCAAATTCTTGTCTGTTCAT
>NZ_EQ973690.1 GCF_000157915.1 Phocaeicola coprophilus DSM 18228 = JCM 13818
TGAGCTGCCTGTTCCATTGTTGGTGTGAGCATATCCGCAGATATGAAGACCGTCCCATGCTCCTGCTTCCTTCTTTTCGGAAGTCATAACGATAGGAGCATCGGCTGTTCCTTCGGCATTGATCTTGGCTCCCTGCTCTACAAGGATGTAGTCTACAACATCATCATGTTTGGCAATGATCGTAACTCCCGGTTCAATTGTTAAGGTTGCTCCGGCCTTCACCGTATATTCACCGGTCAGATAATAAGTCTGTCCTTCGGCAAGTGTCTTGTCAGCTGTAACGTCACCTTGCAATACTTCCGGTTCTGTTTCTGCTGCACTTCCGCTCTGCTTTGTCCATCCTGCAGTCCAGTCGTTTCCTTCTTCAACGGCTCCCTGGAAATCAGTCTGGCTAAAGAAGCTGTCAGCTGAAAGATCTTTTCCTCCATTTACAGTTCCAACATAGTAGTTGTTCAGGATCGGATTGGTGTTAGTCGTATTGTTACCAGTTGCAACAAACTGTTCGTTGGTATAAATGTTTTCTTTGCTGTCCAGTGTTCCGCTGATTGTTACATATTCCAATTTAGAGGTACCATCTTTCAACGCATTCTCTGTTTCAGTAGTTTCTACGGTCAGCGGCTGGCCTTTGCCTTTGATGATGGCATTATACAGTTCTACCTGTGTTCCGGCACGCAAACGTACACCCTGTTTGCTTCCGCCGTTACCGACCAGTGTAACATTAGCCAAAATCGGATGAGCTACGGGAGTTGCTCCGAAGTTGCTTCCGTTGTTGTCACATTCCATCAGACAGTCACAGTCATAACCTAATTCTTCTGCATTAGCCTGGTATGCAATGAGGTACTGGCCCTTTCCGTTCCATCCTTCTGTCCAGTCGAATGAATCATCACTACAGTC
>NZ_EQ973689.1 GCF_000157915.1 Phocaeicola coprophilus DSM 18228 = JCM 13818
AAAAAAAGAAATCTAACGGACTCTTCGCATTGGGATTTTGTATTGATTTTGTTTTGTAGATAGGAAAATCCTGTATCAGTTGGTTGGTGTAAATCGTTCGTTTTTCATAATGAGGAGTGGTTGCCTCTTGCGAATTTATTTCTTCAGCAGGCTTATAAGCAAATAAAACATTCTCAATCTGGTAAAATGAAAAAAGGATGTGATTATTATCATAAGGAATGATGGTATCGTATGTTGTTGTACCTTTTTTAATAGAACTACTTAAATCCCAAACAAGTAGCTTTTTTTCATTGGGAGCATGCAACAATGTCATTAGTTTATCATTCTTCTTAAACAATTGCGAGATACAATTTGTGGATATTATTTCTTTATTCCCTTGTCCTTTTTTACAGAAATAACCAATTTCTTTACCCGTGTCTATATTGATGATATTAAAAAAGTGCTCGGGATAACTCGGACTCCAGCAGATCAATAAGGAATCATATGCTGCGATTATTCCTGTGGCAATTCCTTTTATGGGTACATGCGTACTATTGATATTCTTTGATATAACATTCTTGACATTTACCTCCTTTATTTCGCCATTGAAATATTGGCTGTCAATGTCGCTACAGCAAGGTAATAAGCTAATGATGATGAAGATGATTACTATTTTCATAACTGAATTTATAATGATGATAGGATTGTGTACTTTGCAGTTGGTCACATCC
>NZ_EQ973688.1 GCF_000157915.1 Phocaeicola coprophilus DSM 18228 = JCM 13818
TAACTGGGATCTGACTGACCCCGAATCATGGATAGGTATAGGGTTTCAGACAGATGAAAATGGCCTGAAATATGTAAACAAAATAAGAATAATATTATACCAAGACGAAGATATAGAGTGTACCCTGCCTTCCAGCCTTGGGAATCTGAAATATCTCAGTGAATTCGGTTTAGGAGGGATTCCTAATCTGAGAGGCTCACTCCCCGAATCTATATATAACTGCCCTATGCGCATAATGAAAATTGGCCAATGTCCTAAGTTTGAAGATAAGCTATCTCCTAAGATTGCCCAATGGAAAAATACATTGGTAGAACTGACTATAAACCAAACTTCTTTTTATGGAGAAGTTCCTAAGGAAATTGGAGAATGTCAGTTATTAGAATATTTATCTTTAAATAGTAATAAATTTTCAGGAACCATTCCGGCTGAGATTGTTAAAATCCCTTGCGGCACTATCTTTCTGCATCATAACGAATTCACTGGAATAGACTGGAGAATTTATACTGAGAATATCGGTTATGGAGATTTGCAATGTGCCTTCAATAATTTCACAGGTGAGATTCCACAGGAAGTGCTGGAATCAGAACGCTGGAACCGTTTCCATTCTTTCTATCCCTTCAACAAAGGGTATGGCTTTACAAATTATCCGCTAGATGAAAACCAATTACCGAAATAGTATGAGCAATACCAAAGAAAGGAGATGACATGAAAACACTAAAACAGCTGACCGTATTAG
>NZ_EQ973687.1 GCF_000157915.1 Phocaeicola coprophilus DSM 18228 = JCM 13818
GTAGGCTAACATGTTGATAATAAAGGTAAAAAGTATTGCATAATTCGTTGGTTTTTAGTAAATTAGAAGTCTCGTACACATCTAATTATGACTAAAGAAACACTCCTTATGCAATACCAATCCGAGTGCCTGTCGGCTCTCAAATCAGTAGCGAATATACACAAACCTTTTGAAAAAACGTTCATGGACACCATGAAATTATTCATGGCCATCCCAGAACGTATAAACTTCCTTCGATTGGGCAGATATGGCTGTTTCTCAGAACAGACTTATCGTAACCTTTTTGAGCATGAAACTTTCGACTGGTTTGCGTTCAACGGCTCTATCATCAACAAGCATCTCACAGGCAAAAGAAAAGCAATCGCCATCGATCCTTCCTATATCCCCAAATCAGGCAAGAAGACACCTTGGATAGGTTACTTCTGGTCTGGTTGTGCAGGAGAGTACAAGCGTGGACTGGAAATCATGGGCATCGGTGTCATTGACATCGACAACCATGAATGCATGACTTTAGGTTCCATTCAGACGCCGGATTGTAAAACCTTGGATAATATGGGCAAGAATCTCGTTGACTGGTACAACAGCTATCTTATCAGTAGAAAAGACAAGCTACAAAGCATATCCCAAACGGTGGTCGCAGACGCATTCTTTTCCAAGGAAACATTCATAACGCCTATGTGTGAGAACGATTTCCATGTCATCAGCCGCTTTCGGAATGATGTAATCCTGTACTATCCGACATTGGAACAGAAAACAGGGAAACGTGGCCATCCAAAGTGGTTTGATGGAAGAATCAACTTTGCCAAATTGGATTTGACCCGGTGCAAGGAATACGAGGTGAACAAAGGAAAGCTATACGGATTGAGGGTATATGCAAAAGCTCTCAAAAGATATGTTTCCTTAGCCATCTGGTATCCGATGGACGGGA
>NZ_EQ973686.1 GCF_000157915.1 Phocaeicola coprophilus DSM 18228 = JCM 13818
GCTCGTGCCATTCCGCTATCAGGGACAGTACGAGGATGAAGAAACGGGGCTGTATTACAATCGGTTCCGCTATTACTCCCCGCAAATGGGTATGTATATCTCCTCCGACCCTATCGGGCTTGCTGGAAACAATCCTACACTCTATGGATATGTGCAGGATGTGAATACATGGATGGATATTTTTGGTCTCCTTGAAGCTTTAACAGAATTAGCTAAAGAAATAAGCGAATCTGCCAATCATTTTTTAGCTGAAGTTTGCAGAACTGTTGCAGTTGGACAAGATGCAACAGGTGGTTTATTTGCAGCATCAAGTAATGGGTTAGATCCTGGACAAGTAGCAAAATGTCAGGAATTAGGTGTAACTCCACTCAATACCTCGACAGTACACGTAAATGGCCAAAACCTTCATGCAGAAGAAGTTTTACTAAAAAATGTTGAGAATCTTAAAACTGTGGCTACATGGAAAAGAATGCCTTGTGGACCTGGTGAACATAATTGTATGCAACAATTAAAAGATTTAGGAATTAAAGTAGAATGTCATTAAGAATATATTATGTATGATTTTTATAAAAAACAGATTGTTGAAAAGACACAGAGTCTAACAATGCAACAGTCAGCTCTATATTCTCTCTATAATTGTGAGAAAATTATAGAAATGTATAAAATGATTGTTGATCAATACAATGTTGGAAATTATTTTCTAATAAAACAAATGTCTTATTATTTATGGGATAATATCTATAAATACAAAAAAAATGAGGCTTTTGAATCTAACTTTATACAGATGAATGATTATGTTCCTAATTCAGACTCTTATCCAGGAGTAGCTAATGCAATTGCCTTAAATGTTGTAATATGTTTAGATATTGCATATAAGTGTATAACTGGACATTCTAATAACTCGAATTTATCAGGATTGTATGTCTATGACACATTAAGACAATGTCTTTTATCGAAAAGACCTGATATTAAGTATATAACAAAACAAATAATAAGTGAGATTGATCAGACCTCAATTATTTTAGAACTTAAATTTGAAGAGTTAAGTCTTATTGAAAATATAGAAAGTAAAGTTTTAAATAGAAGTTTTGTTTGGGATATTTTTAGCAAAGCACAGTCTAATAAATATAATTATGATTTGATAAAATGGAATAATTCTCTTTTTTGATATTGGGGTGACCGTTTTAGTAATATATTAATATAATTAAAAACATCAAACTTAGTAGCCAAACTCGATGCGGAATACTCACT
>NZ_EQ973685.1 GCF_000157915.1 Phocaeicola coprophilus DSM 18228 = JCM 13818
CGGCACATTTCCAACCACTTAGACCGATAGGGAAAAAAAGAGCTGCAACCCTCCATTGAGTGAGGCTGCCGTTTGGTCGCTCCCCCTTGGGGGACGGGAGGGGGTTAAAGATGCATACCCCTATCCCTTGTTTTGGCTGCGTATTTTTCGGGGTGCAGCTTCTTGTCCTGCTCTCTGATGGTAGCCCTAAGTTGTGTGTTTTCTTTTCGCAAGCGATCTGCCCTCTCTTCAGCTTGGAGTTTCGAGCCTTGGAAGTAATCTAAGACTTTTTGGCTTTGTTTTTCGGCTTCACCCTTGTAATGCTCCCTCATTTGGTTGAAACGCTCTGAAATCGCCTTATTTTGCCTCTCTGCCCATTTCTCCCGACCCATTAAGGGCGGAGTTTCTATTTGTGGGCTTCTGGTTTCGCTGTTTAGTTCCATGCTGCAGCTGGGATAATACAAGCGTTGGTTTATCCGTCCGTAGTATTCCCTTACGCTGTCATGGGTGGCGGTGCTGCCCTTGATGCCCCTTTGAAGCCCGAACTTGTTTTGCATCAGCTTCCCGTAGCTGTCTTGAAGTTCCGACATCTTGTGTCTGTTTCCCATGACTTCCTTGGCGGACAGTCTGCCGTCCTTTGTAAGCGGCACAACGACACAATGGACGTGCGGTGTCCGTTCATCGCAGTGGCAGGAGAACTCCACGATGTTCTTGTAGCCGAAGCGTTCCGCAACGAAGGCATAGTTAAGATACG
>NZ_EQ973684.1 GCF_000157915.1 Phocaeicola coprophilus DSM 18228 = JCM 13818
GCAGGAGGCTAGGAGAAGTAAGACTAAAGATAGAATTGCTGTTTTCATTGTATTAAATATAAAAAGTACATAATGCTATTTTACGAAAAGTATAATAGTCTTCTGTTTTTATTCGACCTGGCTTGATGTTGATTTGTTGAATTTTTTCTCTATCAATTTCAAATAGTCGGCAGATAATTCGGTGTTTGATTTATCGGTAATACATATATTGTTAATTGCTAGATCTTTTGTTACTTGAAAAGCCAAAGCATATTCATTGTATTCCGGGTATATATTGAATTCTGTTTTAGTTTGGTAAATTGTCAGATCGTTATTTGAAGTCAAATCCTGAAGAAACAGCTTGAAAGATCTTCGTTCTTCAAATTTACCAATGACAACGATATGTTCTTTACCAATCTTTTTAGACAATTCAACGAGCTTTTTTAAGAATGGTTGATAGCAAACCTGGCATCCTTGTTCTGAGAAATAGTAAATCAGTTTTTCTCCCTTGCATACATCTTTAAGTTCACAAGAGTCTCCATCGGTAGTGTATAAAGTATAGTTTTCCAAATTGTGTCCTTCTGCGAAATGTTGCAATTTAGAAAGAATCGTGATGTTTTCTAATACATAACTTTGTTCTGCATTTAAGTTTTGTAGTTCTTCGTTTTGATTCTTGTAGTTTTCGATGATTATTCTTTTGCTATGAACATCATATACTAGATAGATGATCAATGCGAATGACAAAGTTGTCAAGAATACGATTTGTC
>NZ_EQ973683.1 GCF_000157915.1 Phocaeicola coprophilus DSM 18228 = JCM 13818
AGTTTTTCGGCCATCTGTTGTCCAGCGCAGCGTTTCCCACATTGATGAGTTCAGCCGAGAATGTCAGTGCGATGGTCATCGGCACGTCGTTGTTCACGTCAAGAGTTTCTTTGTAGTAAACGATGTAGGCGTTCTTGAACTCGATTTCCTTCATTTTGGCATCCTCTTCAATCTTCTTGTATACGATTTTTCCCTCCACCTGCTTGAACTGGCTGTTCAGCATGGCTTCTATGGTCGCAGTGTCGTCCGTTGATTCGATAACTACCGAAACACGCCCTCCCTGAATGTTTGAGGATGGTTTTCCTTTCGCGTCTGTTGTGCGACTGAATTCATACTCAGAGTGCAGTACGTCATACTCTTTTCCTGCAAATTCCAATGTAGCTCTAAATGATGCCATAGTTGATAGAATTTAAAAGTTTAACAATAAATTTGAGTGACTCCGTTTCCCTTTTCTGAATCCTGTCTGTCTTCCGGCAGAAAACAAAAAAAGAGAAAACTCCAAAAAACGATCTTTTGAAATTTCCTCCGGTTCTTCCCGACGATTTCTGTTTTATTTGTGGAAAAAGAAGAAGAAAAATAAAACATCATCTTTGT
>NZ_EQ973682.1 GCF_000157915.1 Phocaeicola coprophilus DSM 18228 = JCM 13818
GAAGATCATCAGTCAACCGACGCACGACAAAAGCACATTCTTTTGCTTTGTCATACAGAATATGGCTTCTGGAGAATCCTTGCATATAGGAAAGCAGGATATACTTTTCACTTTCCATAAAGTCACTCATGCCCAAAGCCTTTCTACGGCTAAAAAGAACAGCCAGACTCTTATGGTCAGACCGGAACCCAAATTCCTTCAAATCATCCTCACTGACCCAGTTACGTGAGTTCAGGGTCAGATAAGGATATACTTTTCCATCTTTATCGAGTGCCATTACCTGATTGGCAAAAATAAGAGCCAGACGAAAGGTTCCGGATTCCGTCCCGAGAAATGCACTGCCGTTAAACATCAGTGGATGACAGCTTCCTTTATTATACCCGGAAGTCAGATATTGTTCCAGAATCTTTCCATCTGAAGGTTCTATCCTGTCAAGCAGAAATCTGGCCGCATGAGCTTCACCGATATTCAGACTCGGATGATAGCAATACAAACAAGATTGAGCATACTTGATATTCACATATTCGTTGGAGCAGTCAACCGATTTCTTATATTCTCCTTCACAGATGCTGTATGAATGTATTTTTCCACCTTTACCGTCAAGGATATAAATCAGCCCTCTCCTGAATCACAGGTAAAATCAAGCAGATCGGCATACTCACCCTTACCATTTCCTTTAGCCCCTATGGCATGGAGAAACTTTCCATTTCTATCAAACACACATAACTGATGCCTGAATCCTGTCCATGGCTATTACATAGTCACCGCAGATCTCCATTTTATCTATGGCACCCAACATAGCGGCAGAAGCTGTATCCAAT
>NZ_EQ973681.1 GCF_000157915.1 Phocaeicola coprophilus DSM 18228 = JCM 13818
ATTACTGTCCACTAAAAATCGCAAATAGTTCTTTGAAATAATTGAATTACAGTTTGTTACAAGATATTTTCTTGCGCAACGATTTGAAATCATAACTTTGCAGCCTTAACTTAGGCTGTATATGAATAAAGACAAATACGTTTTCGCCCAAATGGTTGAGTTTTTAGACAATTACAAGTTTCTCCGTATCGTAAAGAAGTATGATGGCAACAAGTATGTTAAGCATTTTACTTGCTGGAATCAACTTCTTACTTTGATGTTCGGACAATTGTGTAACCGCGAAAGTCTTCGTGATCTGATTGTTGCGCTGAATGCACATCAAGAGAAATGCTACCATCTTGGGGTTGGGAAACATGTCACTCGGAGTAACCTTGCAAAAGCAAATGAGAACCGGGACTACCGTATCTTTGAGGACTTCGCATTCTATATGATAAGCGAGGCCAGAAAGAAAAGAATAAATGACATATTCAAACTAAACGGAAATGTATATGCCTTCGATTCTACAACGATTGACTTGTGTCTGAAACTGTTTCCTTGGGCAAACTTCCGTACACATAAGGGAGGTGTCAAAATCCATACGTTGTATGATGTAGAGACTCAAGTACCTGCCTTTATCCATATAACCGAAGCAAAGATAAACGATGTCAAGGCAATGG
>NZ_EQ973680.1 GCF_000157915.1 Phocaeicola coprophilus DSM 18228 = JCM 13818
AAAATATTGCAAACGTAATTTCTTTATATAAATAATTTATTATATGCACTTAAATCGTCTTCTAAATATGCTTCTAAATAACACATCAAATTCTTGTATCGTGCCATTCCATTACTATCATAAACCCATATTTCTGGTTCATCAACTTCATCTAACCAAACTATATAAATTCTTTCAAAGCTATTTACATCTGCTGCAAAAACACTAATGCGATTATCTTTAAATAAGCTACAAGCATCGTTAGGCCAGTTTTGCGAACATGAATGTAATTGATGTTTTATGTTTTCTATATATGAAGTTGGTTTTTCTTTCCATAACTCTTTCATATCATCAATGCTTAACCAATCCCCATGGGTAGCATTTTCCCAACTTCCAAAATTATTATAACGTTCCCTAAGCATTGGAGATATACGTCTATAAATTCCTGTTTGCAAAGTTGGGATACAATCAATCTCCACTTTACAAATATAAAGATTCGATGGAAGTGAAGTTAATTCATTATTAATATGTTTAGCCTTAATAATTAAGTCTTTAATATTATTCATAGCTACTAATCGATAATTATTACAGAAGTATATGTTGTACCTACTGGAACTGCTTGAGTAGCACCTCCTAAATATGAGTTGACTGAAGAGCTTATGGGGACAAATGGCCCTTGAGGATTACCTCCCCACCCGACATCAGGAATATGACCTGCAACTTGTCCCGATTTAAATAATTCAGGATTGTCTATTCGGTATTTATTAGCTGCGTCACTTGCTTTTTTTCTAAGTTCTCTGGAAACTGGTTGGCGGGTCAAACCATCTGGTGGAATTTGTTTATTCCATCTCGATACAAAATCTTCTAATTCATCAGATTCCTTAGATCCTTTACTAAATTTGCGTTTAATTTTTAATACTCCATCTTCCACATTAGCACATTTTTCTAACCCCAATATATCTAACCACGTATTCACATCCAGCACATATCCGTAGAGAGTAGGATTGTTTCCTGCCAGTCCAATTGGGTCAGAAGAAATATATATCCCCATTTCAGGCGAGTAGTACCTGAATCTGTTGTAATACAATCCCGTTTCTTCATCCTCGTACTGCCCCTGATAGCGGAACGGCACGAGCGTTCGGTCCCCATGGCATTCCGCCACCTTG
>NZ_EQ973679.1 GCF_000157915.1 Phocaeicola coprophilus DSM 18228 = JCM 13818
TAAATTAAAATTAAACATAGAATCGGCATAATCCGGTTCAAAATTATATTCAAGAGATCATTGAAATACTGTCAAGAATAAATCGTCAAGGAGTAAGAAAAGGGATGAAAAAGATATGCTAAACAGCTGAAAATTAACAGAAAAAGTATTGCATAATTCACTGATTTTTAGTAAATTAGAAGTCCTTCACCACTTTTAATTATGACTAAAGAATCACTCCTTATGCAATACCAATCCGAGTGCAGAAACGCTCTCGAATCAGCTGTAAATATAAGCAAATCTTTTCAGAAAGTATTCATGGATACAATGAAATTATTCATGGCTATACCTGACCGCATCAATTTCCTGCAAATGGGACGGTATGGATGTTTCTCGGAACAGACATACCGCAACAATTTTGAGAACGACGGCTTTGACTGGTTTTCCTTCAATGAAGCCATCATCAGGGAACACCTTAAAGGTGGTCGCAAGGCGATAGCCGTTGATCCGTCTTTCATTCCAAAATCAGGCAGCAAAACGCCGTGGATTGGCTATTTCTGGTCCGGTTGTGCCGGTGAATACAAACGTGGACTGGAAATAACCGGTATTGGAGTTATAGACGTTGACAACCATGAATGTATGACTTTGGGCTCTGTACAGACACCTGACAACGCAACGCTGGAAAGCTGTGAGAAGAATCTTGTTGACTGGTACAGCTCTTACCTTATCAGCATACAGGAACAGCTGAAACGTATTTCTGGCACAGTCGTATGTGATGCGTTCTTTTCAAAGGCAACTTTCATCAAACCATTGTACGATAACGGTTTCCACGTAATAAGCCGTTTCAGGAATGATGCCGTATTGTTTTATCCCACCTTAGAAAATAGGACAGGAAAACGCGGACGTCCAAAATTACATGACGAGAAAATTGACTTTGAAAATCTGGACATCACAAGATGTACCGAGTACAAAGTGAACAAGGGTAAACTTTACGGACTGAAAGCATACTCCAAAGCACTCAAACGCTTTGTGAGCCTGGCTGTATGGTACCCCATGGATGGAAGAACGGACAAATGGCAGCTGTATTTCTCTACAAACGAAATACAGAACGCACAGGATGTCCTGGACTTTTACAGGACACGTTTCCAACTCGAATTCTGCTTTCGGGATGCCAAGCAACATGCCGGAATAACAAACTGTCAGTCTACAGACTTCAGGAAACTGGCATTCCACTTTAATGCATCACTTGCAGCTATAAACCTCGCCAAGGCTGCCTGTAAGAAGATGGGAATAAAATATTCCATATCATCATGCAAGTCAGTCATACACAATGCTTACATGCTTGAACGATTTATTTGCGTGTCTGGGATTGAACCAAACACGCAATTAATTGACAAACTTTTCAAAGAACTCATTTTATTTACTGCCAGAGCCGCTTAGGCTGGGCTAATTTTTAACGAACTATTG
>NZ_EQ973678.1 GCF_000157915.1 Phocaeicola coprophilus DSM 18228 = JCM 13818
TTGTGAAAGATCCGAAGAATGCGATCCATTATTATGCACGTGCACTGGATTTCTATCTGGTACAGGATTTTGACAATGCCATGCAGGATCTGGATTCGGCGATTGTATGCGATCCGACTCTCTTTACTGCTTATTTTAGCCGTGCTTTGATCAGCTATAAGCAGCTGGAGTTCCGTAAGCGTGACCGGAAGTTCGAACTGGATAATGTGGATGAGAAGTTGCCGCAGGTACGCACGATTGATTATACCCGAATTCGTGAAGACCTGGATGAAGTCATCGAGCTGCAGCCTGATTTTGTATATGCTTATTATAATCGGGGCAACATTCTGACGGTGATGAAAGATTATCATGCGGCGCTGGCTGATTACAATAAAGCTATCGAATTGGACAACCATTTTGCCGACGCTTATTATAATCGCGGATTGATACATATCTTTTTGGGAAATAACCGGCAGGGAATAAGTGACTTGAGCAAGGCCGGAGAATTGGGCATATTCTCCGCTTATAATATCATCAAGCGCTTTACGATGCCTACCGAATAAAGTCAGAAAACAGGAAGAATGAGGAATTTTATTCATTCGTGATAAATTTTCTTCACTCTTCCTGTTTCTTCTTCATTAAAATGTTTATTTTTGCCATTCATTAATGGATAAATACATAAACTTATGATTAAAATAACTTTTCCTGATGGCTCTGTTCGTGAATATAACGAAGGAGTTACTGGTCTGCAGATTGCAGAAAGCATCAGTTCTCGTCTGGCTCAGGA
>NZ_EQ973677.1 GCF_000157915.1 Phocaeicola coprophilus DSM 18228 = JCM 13818
TTATTACTGTCCGATAAAAATTTTACAAAACCATAAAATTAGGGCTGACTTCATTTGCGAGGTCAGCCCATTTTCGTTAGATTTCAGTCGCCAAACAATAAAATCTAATTATGGGCAAAAGTACACATTTTAGCGGACAGCCGCTCTATTGTCAGGTGATAAAATTACTGGACAAGTCAAGAATCCTTCGGTTAAGTCGTGAATATGGTGGAGAGCACTATGTAAAACGTTTCGACATATGGACTCATCTTGTCGTTATGCTCTACGCGGTCATCATGCGTTTTGATTCCTTACGTGAGATAATGGCTTCCCTACAGGCAGAATCCCGCAAACTTTGTCATTTAGGTATCAGGTTAATGCCTTCTCGCAGTACTCTTTCCGATGCCAACAGACGACGGCCGGAAATTATATTTGAGTCCATCTATCGTGACTTATACACTACATACAGAAATATACTTTCCTCGGACAGCCGCAAGAACAGGGATAAAGCCTGGATGAAGCGTCTTCAGATTATTGATTCCACCACTATCACTCTTTTCTCTAATCTCCTGTTCAAGGGTGTTGGACGTCATCCCAAGACCGGCAAGAAGAAAGGAGGTATAAAGGTACACACTGTCATACACGCCAACGAAGGAGTTCCTTCAGATATAAAGTTCACTTCGGCAGCAACCAACGATTCTTTCATGTTAAGACCGTCAGTAATGAACAAAGGTGACATAATAGCCATGGACCGTGCATACATTGATTATGAGAAACTGGAAACACTCACGCAAAGAGAAGTTATGTATGTAACAAAAATGAAGAAGAACCTGAAATAAAACATTATAGAAGACTGTATGTACCAGAATGATAAAGGCTTTATGGAGGTACGTATACAAAATGT
>NZ_EQ973676.1 GCF_000157915.1 Phocaeicola coprophilus DSM 18228 = JCM 13818
ATCGCGAGTTGGAATCTGAAAGAAGCTGGCGGCAAACATCTGGTCTGACGGACAGAAACTTCATATAAGGCATAAGACTGTGGGTAAGGTTGCAAAGCAAACCAAAGCCCTATAGCTATTCGGAATAGTCAATGTAAATGAAGCAGACATAAGATTGAAAGTTAATACCCTTATCCGAGGAGGTCTCACGGACGCATGAGAATAGAAAAAAAAATCGAAATCAGCGGAGTAAAGTTTGCCGTGAGAAGTCAGCAGAAGTCATATTAGCAAACGTGTCGATAGGTTTGTGAAGGACTGAACCTAATAATTAAACGATAGTAATTGAAACATACCTAATGAAAGAACGAATGCAGAAAACATTATCCAAAGTTAATGGCTTCCCTCAAAGAGATAGGTCGGAAACCGAATGGTATGAGGGAGTGCAGACTTTCATGTGGATGTGTGAAGACAACATCGTGGAAGTACCATTCGACAATGAACACCTTTTCGAGCAAATCCTGAGCCCCTCGAATCTAAACCGAGCCTATAAGGCGGTAATTGGAAACAAGGGCAATGGCGGAATCGACAAGATGTCATGTGAACAGTTGCTCCCATGGCTCAAGACCCATAAGGATTTGCTTATCCGTTCCTTAATGGACGGTTCTTACCGTCCTAACCCAGTCAAAAGGGTAGAAATCCCCAAGGACAACGGCAAGATACGCTTATTAGGAATCCCCACGGTGGTAGACCGTTTGGTGCAACAAGCCATTAACCAAGTTCTGAGTCCTGTCTATGAGAAACAATTCTCCATTAGAAGTTACGGCTTCCGTCCGAGAAGAGGCTGCCACGACGCGGTAAGAGGAGCTCAAGAGATAATCAATACAGGCTACACATACGTAGTAGACCTTGACCTTGAACGCTTCTTTGATACCGTGAATCACAGCAAACTCATAGAAATCCTCAGCCGTACTATTAAAGACGGCAGAGTTGTCAGTCTAATACACAAATACCTCCGAAGCGGTGTAATCAACAAAGGTCTGTTTGAAACGAGCGAGGAAGGAACTCCCCAAGGAGGACCACTAAGTCCATTGTTAAGTAATATTATGCTTAATGAGTTGGATAAGGAACTCGAACGTAGAGGACATCCTTTTGTGCGCTATGCCGATGACTCAATGATATTCTGCAAATCCAAAAGGGCAGCAAGAAGAGTCAAAGAGTCCATAACCCGGTTTATAGAGGGAAATCTATATCTTAAAGTCAA
>NZ_EQ973675.1 GCF_000157915.1 Phocaeicola coprophilus DSM 18228 = JCM 13818
GCATAACTGAAAGGCAGTGATACGAGCTGCATGAGCAGCAGAAGGATGAATGTTCTCATACGTTTTTTTATTCTTGTTTAAAGGTTAATAAAATCAAACTTTTCCTCAGCAGGGGGGATCACCCACATTTTGTACAAAATCCTTTAAGATATAGTCATTGGTAACTTTTTTCTTTGTCCGCTTGTTTGTATATGTCAGGGAAGAAGCAACCATGAACCCAGACTTCTGGTTGATAATCCAATTTCCGTCGGAGAAATGGCGTGCCAGCGCATAATGCAGCTGGTTACGCAATATGACCTCAAAAGAAGACAGCAACGGATGAAATGCCTGTGCTATCTTCATGTTGGCAAAATAGAGCATAACCGCCTTGTTTTTGTTATAGCGAAAAAAGAAGATCATGGAAAGTACTTCAGACCATTTTTAATATTAAGAGTATAAAATCTCTTTTAGGCAAGCCTCAAGGTTTAACATTATTCCCAGCATTCTCAACTATTACTTCAACAGTCTTCATATCAAACACCCAATACTATATTAGCATCAATATTTAATTTTTGGCTTATTTCA
>NZ_EQ973674.1 GCF_000157915.1 Phocaeicola coprophilus DSM 18228 = JCM 13818
GCATCATCACGCAAAGAACGATCATTTACCTCCAGAACTTCACATACAGTCTGTGGTATAGGAATTTCTTTCCAGGTCGAACCATCATATCCGCGTACATTATAATAGGCATCATTCAGATAGTCCAGATGTGCTGTATAAACTGCGACCTCCTTTCCACCAAATGAAGTTACCATCTTATAGACAGAACCATGATCATCTTTAAGCGGAAAAACTGTAACCGAATCAGTAATCGGATAACGGCTCAGCAAACCTGAATCATCACTGTAAAAAGAATAATAGGTCTGACCATGCTCTTTAAGCGAAGCAACAATACGGTCACAAAAACGAGTCTGATGGTAATTGCGTACCTCACTGAAGGTTACAAAATCCGGTTTCAGACGAACGATTTCATCCACAATGGCTTCATATCCCCCCGGAACAACGGTTCCCTCTTGCCAAATGTTCCACTGCAATACGGTGAAGCGATCATACGACCGCGCCTGTACGAAAACAAATGCCATCGTCACCAACAGGCTGAACAAGAATCTTTTCATAGTTGATAGTTTTAAAATAT
>NZ_EQ973673.1 GCF_000157915.1 Phocaeicola coprophilus DSM 18228 = JCM 13818
GTCACACGCCCCATCGGGTCGCGTTCGAACACCATGCGCGCCTCACCGTTGTCGGCGGTGGCCATCAGCCCGTTCCTGTCGTAGCCGTATTCCTCTTTCGTGCCGTCGTGGTACTCGGCTGTGAGCACGCGTCCCATGGTGTCGTATGTGTAGGCGGTGCTGCGCCCCTCCGGGACGATCTATGCGTGTCACACGTCCGCAACCGTCCCTGTGGTATATGCGCTCTATGCCGCCGTAGTCCTTTTCCGACGATATGTTGCCCGCAAGGTCACGCCTGAAGACATACCCGGCACCGGCCTCGTTGACCACCTCGCGCAGGCGGTCCATCCCGTCGTAGCGGAAGCTCACCCTGTTCCCGGCTTCCTCGCGCCATGTCATGCTCCCCACGGAGTTGTAGCCCATGCGGACATGGCGTCGCGCGTCACGCAGCCTCCGTGATGCTGTCGTAGCTGTCGTAGCCGAGGTGTATGACGTTACCGTCACGGGCGTCTATGCGCCGCAGGCGGTCCAGGGCGTCATACACGTAGAACTCCGTGCGGCTGCCGGGAGAGCTTCGCTCGATGAGCCTGCCCCTGGCATCATGCTTCCAGCCGCCGAGCAGCCTTCCGTCCTCGTGCCATGACACGAGGTTCAGCGAGCCGTCGTAGGACAGTTCGGAGCGGCGGTCTCCCTTGCCGACGCCCACGGGCTGGCCGTGGCTGTCGTAGGTGAACTCCGTGACGCCGCCGTCACGGTCTATGAAGCGGCTGACAAGGTGCGGACGCTCCGTGTCGTACAGGCGGACGGTCTTGTTGCCCTCACGGTCCACGTGGATGCTCAGCCGTCCCTTGTCGTCGTATATGTACATCTCGCCGCTGCCGTCGGGGTACGTGACACCGGTGAGGTTGCCGTCATTGTCGTAACTGTAGCCCGTGACGCCGCCCTCTGGGTCGATGGTGCGGTAAGGCTCCATGAAGTCCGTGTAGCTGTGGCGCGTCTCGTTGCCGAGCGGGTCGATTTCGGCGGTCACAAGCTGGTCGGGTGTATAGCGGTAGGTGGTCGTGCCGCCCGTGGAGTCGGTCACGAGGTTGTAGCCTTCGGA
>NZ_EQ973672.1 GCF_000157915.1 Phocaeicola coprophilus DSM 18228 = JCM 13818
CCGCCCTCGCTTTCCGTGTCGAATCGTTCGGGGCGGCGAAAGTCCGCAAGGCATTGCTGGAAAGGATTATGCACGTGCGAAAAGAAAAAACGACGGTGTTCGTGTCGGTTGTTTCGGACGGCAAGCCCAACAGCCGTTGGAAAGCGTGATGATATACCAACATAGCAACATGCAAACGTACCAGCATGCCAACATGCCAACATGCAAACCTATCACTATGGTGATATATATTGCAGGGTCTATTTCTCTTTTCAGAAGAAAGCGGAGCAATCATTTCCGTTTACAAAGGCAAAGCAAGCACGGGGCTTTCCGTCGGCTAAAAGGTCGGGCGGCTGCGCCGTTTCCCGATAAATCTTCCTCTCGCTTCGCTGCGAGTGTATTTATCGGGAAAACCTTGTATCCGACCGCCCCATGCAAAAGAGCCTTTGAAAACGAAAACGACCGCCCCGCCACCCACCGACCGAAAGGGGAAAAATAAGGTGGGGTTATATGGGTAAGCAGACGGC
>NZ_EQ973671.1 GCF_000157915.1 Phocaeicola coprophilus DSM 18228 = JCM 13818
CTGTAATTCCTATATAGAGAAATTTGTCTCTGATTCCGAAGGACGCAGTTTTTAAATAATCACCCAAATGGCTGAGCTTTTTTTTCCAACTTATTACGTCGTCTGTTGGTTCAATTGGTATATCCGGAAGTTTTTTAGGTGTATAATCAATGTAATAGGACGGGGTTATTTTACTCAAATCCGAAGAAATCGAATAAATAGTGTCACAATATGGATAACTTAAATAGAAACAACTGTCGGTAGAAAAAAGAGCACGCCATGTCCTGAAAAATTGACTTTTTTTGACACCATCTTCTCCCGGATCAAAAAAGAAGTCCTGTTTCCCTTCATTGTTTATTTTTGCAAGTAGATGTTTTTCTGGGAAAGTAAGAAAGATAAGATACTCATTATCCTTTGTAGGTAATATTTCGGTAGGAGAGAAGTCTCCTTCTGTAGGGGGAATTTCTACTTTTGTCTCATGCAGGAATTGACCTTCCGGATCAAAATACAGCAGTTTGCGGTAATCTGCAATGACAATGTGGTT
>NZ_EQ973670.1 GCF_000157915.1 Phocaeicola coprophilus DSM 18228 = JCM 13818
GTAAACTTCCAATTTTAGGGTATCCCCTTTTAGACGGGCGCCAGTCGGCACCCGTCTAAAAAAGAATCCACAAATTTAACGATTATTATTTGCATATTGTCATGGGAAGAAGGTTTTCGTAATCCGTTCTTCCCTTTTTTAATTCTCTGAGCAGCTTGCAGAAGTAATCCCTGAAGGAGACTCCTGCCTGTTTGCAGGTTTCTATAAAGGTATTATAGATTGCGGAGTTCTGTATTCCTTTCACGCTTCCGAAGAACAGGCTGTTCTTTCTTTGGACAGTGATTGGTCTTATCGCTCTTTCTGCTGCCATATTGTCTATGGAGTATTCTCCATCATTTCTGTAGGCAAAGATCTGATTCCAGAAGTTCTTCAGATAGTTAAGAGCCTTGCTCATAAGTTCGCTTCGGTTCTCATCCGGATTTGCAAGCAGATCATAAAGTTCTGTCCTTATCTTCTCGATGACCTCAGTTGTTTCCTTACTGTTCCTTCTGCGGTAAATCTCGTCTGCAGTAAGTTTTTCCCGGCGATAAGTATCTTCCATGCCGTATAGCTTTGCTATCTGCTCAAGGAAGATTCTTGCCTGCGGGCTTCCCTGGTCGAAGGCATACTTGAACTTTGCCCTTGCATGAGCCAGACAGCAGAGATGATCTATATCCATAAGTTCGTTGTCAAGATACATATATACGTTATAACCGTCACTCTGCAGTGATTTGATTTTTGCATCACCAAGGAACTCCTTCAACACATTTCTGTTCCTGCCTCCATGTTTCTGTACACCTTCATCATCCGTTGTATCCTCGTAGAAGAAGATGACTATACGCGCTTTTCTGTTTACCAGACACCACATATAGGTCTTTCGTTTCTTATTGTATGCGTGATAGCGGAGCCATGTCTCGTCCACATTCACGTTGGCACCGTCCTGAAGGGCAATCTTCTTGAGGGCAGGTATCAGCTTATTGAGCTGCATGGCACCTTTGTCGGCCCAGTTCAGCAGGTTCTGCACAGAGGTGTTCCAGTCCATATCCGACAGACGGTTCTTCGCCTCCCTGTATGCCGGTGTTGACATCTGGAAGCGGTTAAACATCAGATACGAGAGCATGTTTGCCGTAATGCTTGTACCCGGTACTATCTCGTCATAAAGGCTTGCCCGGACGTCATCCTTCATAGGAAGGAACATGCTTTCAATCCTGCCGTCGGCATGCTTCACCTTAAGTACCTCAAAGTGATGTTCCTCAATATGGCTCACAATGCTTCTTATTTTACGGTAGCTTGACGATATTACAACAGAATCCTCAGGAAGCATTGTATAATCAGACCTGTGTATAATCGGTGTACCTACACAAGTCTTATTGTATGTCATTCCTTTCCTGTATGGTCTTTCCTTGGAAAGGGAAGCCTTCGGAGTATCCTGCGTGTCGCATGATGCGGAAGAGTCCGGCTGTGGGACCTCGCTTGGTGGAGCAGTAGGAGTACCGTCAAAATCATCCTTGTCATCATGCTTCCCTTTTACGACCCTTTTACGGTCAATACCTTTGAGACTTTTGGAAGAGGCATAGGTCTGGGTATTCATAATGGAAAGACGTTCTAAAAGGGCATTATACTTTTTCTCAAGTTTTTTATACTCCTTATCGCGGAGCTTGTATTCAAGGACAACCTTGTCAGCCTTGCTGTTTGCCTTAAGCAGGGCATTTGTAAGGGAGTCTATTTTCTTATTGGACTCCTTCAGGTCTTTTCCTATTTCATCAAGCCGTGCTATCATTTCGTCAAGCTGCTTGCTCTTGCTCTGATTCTCCTCAAACAGGAACAGGGCGAACCTCTTTATCTGCTCATTATCCATACCTTCAAGGGGTGTATGCTCCTTTTCGGGTCTGTTCATCATCTCTTCAAGATGCTTGCGTCTGAGTGTATTTTCTATGAGCTCTTCCAGTTCCATGTTCTCTAATATTTTATGTAAAGATACTCATCTTCAATGAGATATACAAATATTTAGAGAATTTTTATCGCTGATTGTCAGAGTTTTATCTTTAAATTCTTATACTCGTTATTACTGGAGTTTCAAGTATCGTGACCAGGTCTTTCCAGTCTATTTTATATACTGTCACATCGTTCTTGCGCTCTATTTTCATGAACTTATAGCCCTTAATGAAAGACTTCTCATGAAGGTAGTAGGCATTGCGCTCATAGTGTATCATATGAACCTTGCGCTGGTCTTTAGACATGAACATGTAAACATCACCATTCAATGGATCACGGTGGTATCGACCTCGGATTATCTCGCATATACGCTGAGCCTTGCATCTCATATCGTGAAGCTCAGGAAGGTAGTAGAAGTTGTGAAGACCGTTGATGCTCAGCATAAGCCCTCCAGTTTCTCTACCAGTGTTTTCAGCCCCTGATAGTCTAAGCCTTTCTTCTGTATGCACAAGCCCTCACGAGTTCTTATCGTCACCATAATGCTTCCTTTATGGGGAGTTGTACGTTTGAGCTTGTCTTTAGCAACCTCCTGCCGTTCTTCATTGCCTGTCCGAATCAGCTCTTCCGG
>NZ_EQ973669.1 GCF_000157915.1 Phocaeicola coprophilus DSM 18228 = JCM 13818
ATGTAATACCTTATGAGTCTGGCTCTTTCTATGTTTTCGACCGTGCATATAACGATTATCATCGTCTCTATAAGATACATATGATGGATTCGTTTTTTGTTGTACGGGCTAAAACAAATATTAAGGCGAAAGTACTCAAATGGAAACGACGTTTACCTAAGAATATACAGTCAGACTGTGAGATTGAACTTACCGGTTTCTATACCCAAAAATCATACCCTGAAACGATTCGTTTGGTGAGGTTTTGGGATGAAGAAGACGAAAGGGAGTTCATTTATCTTACAAATGCAAAACATATTCCAGCCTTACAGGTAGCGGAACTTTACAAGAATCGTTGGCAAGTGGAACTGTTCTTTAAATGGCTCAAGCAACACCTTAAAATAAAGAAATTTTGGGGTACTTCCGAGAACGCTGTAAAGATACAAGTCTACTCAGCAATCATTGCCTACTGTCTTGTAGCTATCATGCAACATGATATGAAACTGGATAGATCGACATACGAGGTTCTACAAATTCTTGGCATTTCTCTTACGGACAAGACTCCATTAAGGGAGCTCTTCAGCAAAACTAAATTCAATGATGTCAAAGGACAAAGCGGTCTTGATGGACCAAATTTATTTAGTAATTATAATTTTTAACTCGTCCTCTAATTTTTAGTGGACACTAGTG
>NZ_EQ973668.1 GCF_000157915.1 Phocaeicola coprophilus DSM 18228 = JCM 13818
TTACCTGTTGGCGGAATTAAATTGATAAAAGATTTATGTATAAAAAGTTGTGCATATTATTGATATTTAGTAAATTAAAGGTAGCAAAACTTTTAATAAACAAATATCGTATGCACAACCTATATACAATATTCGCAAAAATCCTGAACATATGCAAGCAAATAGCCGGCAATTTAGTCAATGAATCAGGAAATGTGTCAAGAAGAGGAGTAGTTCCCCAATTTTCAGACCTTGAAGTGGTGGCTTTGAACATGACATCAGAGGCTGTTGGAATTGACAGTGAGTCATTGTTGTTTGCAAAGCTACAGGAGTATAGAATGGAAATACCTAACCTTATATCCCGCAGACAATACAATGATAGGCGTAAAATTACTTCGTCCCTATGTAATGCAATCCGAGAAAGAATGGCCTCAGAAATGGATGGAGGCGAAGACTATTTCTGCATTGATTCGAAGCCGGTAGAAGTATGTCGCATTGCCCGTTCCAGGCGTTGCTGTATGGGAAAGAAGGATCTTTGAGAAAGCACCGTCAATCGGATACTGTGCATCACAAGGCATGTATTATTACGGATACAAACTCCACGCGATCTGCGGGTTAAGTGGTGTTATCCATTCCTTTGACCTCACCAAGGCAAGTGTGCATGACATTCATTACCTGAAGGATGTGAAGGTGGACTATAGTAATTGTACAGTCATAGGGGACAAAGGATATATAAGTGTCCAAGTGCAATTGGATCTGTTTGAAACCGCCAATATCAGGCTGGAGGTACCATGCAGGTGCAACCTGAAAGAATGGAAGCCTGTATTTCTGGCTTTTGCCAAGGCGAGAAAAAGAATCGAAACCCTGTTCTCGCAATTGTGTGACCAGTTCATGATTATAAGGAATTATGCGAAAGATACGGATGGATTGTTTGCCCGGATTATCGGGAAGATTAGCGCACTTACAATCCTCCAATATATTAACTACAAAAATGAAAAGCCCATTGGCCGAGTTAAATATGCGCTATTTTAATTCCGCCAACGGGTT
>NZ_EQ973667.1 GCF_000157915.1 Phocaeicola coprophilus DSM 18228 = JCM 13818
TTTGTTGATCAGCGCCTGTGCTACATTTGCAGCAGTTGTGTAATCTTCCATATCGAGTGCAACACGTGCTTTGAGCACCTGTACGACATCAGCCGTAATCTTTGTTGAATTTACCTTTCCGGCAGTTGTAACATACTCTTCAGCTTTGGTGAGGTCATTCACGATATGCTGGTAAGTTTCCTGCAGTGAACTTCTTCCCGGATAAGTCTCCGCATTCGGTCCCGGATTATAGGTATCTACCAGAGGAACTCCATATTCACTGGCAGCCGTTGATGGATTATAGTCCTTGCAGAAGTGGAGAGCCAGTTCGCGGTATGCCATTGCTCTGCTGAAATATGCATGTCCCATGTACAGCTTGATTTCCTGTTTGTCCGCATCACTTATCTGCGGATCTTCCAGCAGCAGGGCAGCTTTCTGTATGAGCAGGTTGGCATTGGCAATGTAGTTATAGTTGCTGGACCAGCAGCTTTGTACGGTTCCATCTGTGATCTGGAAGTCCCATCTGTAGTAGGCTCCGTATGTGTTACCATAGTCTGAAGTGGCTACTACCTGTCCGCTCTGTACGAGTTCGGTTGCAGCGATTGATCCCTGGATATATCCTCTCCATTCAGCATGGAAGAGGTTACTGTATTTTTCGCAGTCCCCGACGTTGCGTACCGATTCATCGGTAGCGATATTTGTTTCGGGGGTAAGATCCATGTCACATGAAGACAAGGAGCAGCAGCATGCGATTGCTGATATGAGGAATAGTTTCTTGTTCATATACTAATTTATTTTT
>NZ_EQ973666.1 GCF_000157915.1 Phocaeicola coprophilus DSM 18228 = JCM 13818
AATGTGCTAACCTGCTGATAATAAAGGTAAAAAGGTATTGCGTAATTCGTTGGTTTTTAGTAAATTAGAAGTCTCTGGACTCTTCTGATTATGACTAAAGAAACACTCCTTATGCAATACCAATCCGAGTGCCTGTCGGCTCTCAAATCAGTCGCGAATATACACAAACCTTTTGAAAAAAACGTTCATGGACACCATGAAATTATTCATGGCCATCCCAGATCGTATAAACTTCCTCCAATTGGGCAGATATGGTTGTTTCTCGGAACAGACTTATCGTAACCTTTTTGAGCATGAAACTTTCGACTGGTTTGCGTTCAACGGCTCTATCATCAGCAAGCATCTCACAGGCAAAAGAAAAGCCATCGCCATCGATCCTTCCTATATCCCCAAATCAGGCAAGAAGACACCTTGGATAGGTTACTTCTGGTCTGGTTGTGCAGGAGAGTACAAGCGAGGATTGGAAATCATGGGCATCGGTGTCATTGACATCGATAACCATGAATGCATGACCTTAGGCTCCATTCAGACACCGGATTGTAAAACCTTGGATAATATGGACAAAAACCTCGTTGACTGGTACAGCAGCTATCTTATCAGTAGAAAAGACAAGTTGCAGAGCATATCCAGAACGGTGGTTGCAGACGCATTCTTTTCCAAGGAGACTTTCATAACGCCTATGTGTGAGAACGATTTTCATGTCATCAGACGCTTTAGGAATGATGTTGTCCTGTACTATCCGACATTGGAAAAGAAAACAGGAAAACGTGGTCATCCCAAGTGGTTTGACGGCAGGATTGACTTTGCCAATCTGGATTTGACCCGGTGCAAGGAATACGAGGTGAACAAGGGAAAGCTATACGGATTGAGGGTTTATGCTAAAGCTTTCAAAAGGTATGTTTCCTTAGCCATCTGGTATCCGATGGACGGAA
>NZ_EQ973665.1 GCF_000157915.1 Phocaeicola coprophilus DSM 18228 = JCM 13818
CGACCCCATTGGGCTGGCTGGAAACAACCCGACACTCTACGGGTATGTGCAGGATGTGAATACATGGTTAGATATTTGGGGATTTAATGTATTTTGGTCTGGTAGATCTCCAGCTCTTGAAGCTGCCAGAGTTTTTACATCTAATAATCCAGGACGTGTGGTTTTAGAAGATACATCAAAAGGCATAGAATTGACAAATATTACTAAAGAGATGGACTGGATTGACGCTAAACCGTTGTGGAATAATGCATCAGCAGAGTTTGCAGAAAATGCTGTTGCTGATTTTAATGCTGGCAAAATATCTCATGTTGATGTATTTATCAACGATGCCCATTATTCAGGTTCAATTAGTGTTTGGGAATCAGTTGAGAAACCAATATTAGTCAAAAATAATATTCCTATTGTGGAACATCATATAAACGTAAAATGTACTTAATATGCCAATACTTAAAAGTGATAAAGGATATTATATAATAATATCAGGACGATGCGGAATAACCTATTTTGATGAACAAAATAAAGAATTCATTTTGGATGCAGAAATGGTAAATTCTCCGTTATATGATTTTGTTGTTTCTTCAAAAAATATTACCACATCAGGAGAAGTCCTATCAGATAAAGATATAAAAAAAATAATTCAAAGAGTTTATGAATTGTGTAGTGATAATAATATCAAATTATTAATCACAGAGAATTAAATTAAAAGAAATAAAATAGTCTGATCATGTTACTCGCGGACAGTCATATCACTATGGTAGTCGGGGTTGACGTCCATGTGACGACAACTCCCCCCTTCAATCCCATCCACCCTTACATA
>NZ_EQ973664.1 GCF_000157915.1 Phocaeicola coprophilus DSM 18228 = JCM 13818
TATACTGCCATGCACAGTATGCAGCGTATGAGCAGTTTCGGCAAGTTCAGGGAAATGATAGGGGATGAAGCGTTGAACGAGTTCCGGGACGAGGACTTGGAGTTGAACGTGGAAGGTCTTAATGTGGAGGATGGTGTTTATACCTGGTATATGTCCGTAAAAGATGGTGTTGCGGACTGGTTTAATATGGAAACCGGAGAAGCATTGTGCCGTTATGAGGTAACGAGTAAGGACGAACTTCTTCAGGAAATTTATCTTGAGGAGATAAAAAACCTCCTTGTTGATTGTTGGATGAAATTTATTTGGCGTATGGTTTGAGCGTAACGTATTCTCTGGACATTCCTATTTCTCCGAATTCTCCACTTCTATCGTAGAATGAGAATTGTTCTTTATTTAGTCTGTCTATATCCCAGTAGTGTTTGTTACCAAAATAAATGGTATTAAATGCAGGGTCATAGAATGACCATTGTCTAGTGGTTTTGTTTATGTGTTCGGTCCCTTCTGAATCTGTTGTAATGATGATGTGTTCGTATGTGCCATCTTCATTAAAATTATAAGCGTCCTGGTATGTAGTGCCGTTTTCATTGTTAATTTTATCTCTGCACCAAATAGTATCGCATATTAATGAAATGATTTTGTTCTGTCCGTCATTGTAATAACCTTCTTTTTCAATGCAGCTTTGTAAAGTGATTATTAGGATAGCTAATATTACTTTTTTCATAAGAAAATCAATTGGTACTTTACAAAGA
>NZ_EQ973663.1 GCF_000157915.1 Phocaeicola coprophilus DSM 18228 = JCM 13818
CCCTGATGAAGCTCGGAGGCAAGGGACTTGGCAAGGCACTAAAGACATTCAACCACAAAGTTCTCAAGAATACCAACATACAGAAGCGTTTCCCCTCGACGAAGAAGCTGAGCGCATACTTGTGCAGGAACGGCTTCGAGCCTGTGAACCTCGTTAACGGAGTTGTGGTTTACGAGGGCACGGACTTCGGCTTCCCGTCACCGCTTCCGCTGGAATGGAGCCGGGCATGGTACTCCGATTCGGAGTACGAGGGCTGGCTGGGCCATGGCGTACACTGCTGCTATGACCGCACGGTGGAAAGTTTCGAGGACGAGGGCGTGACGATGCTCCGCATGGAGGACGGCCGTGCCGTCGCTTTCCCGCCGATAGCACCGGGCGGCGAGTTCTACATGCGCACGGAACGCATGACGCTGCGCCGCACCGAAAAAGGCTACGAGGCATACAGCCATGACAGCCTGCTCACATACCGCTTCGACATGCGGGACGGCGGCGCGTGGCGCATGACGCGCATAGAAAACCCCGACGGGCTTCATATACAGCTCCGTTTCAGCAACGGCAGGTTCTCCGGAGTGAGCGACCCTGCCGGACGCACGGTAC
>NZ_EQ973662.1 GCF_000157915.1 Phocaeicola coprophilus DSM 18228 = JCM 13818
TTGTAGATAATATACAGGTCCAGGCCGAAACTCCAGTGTTCGATGTACCAGATATCCCCGCGGATACGTCCCTCCATGTCCTTCAGTTCCTTCGTCTCCCCGCGGTAGCCCGTCACCTGGCTCCATCCCGTGATACCCGGCTTCACAAAGTGACGCACCATATACTTGTTGATCAGCTTCGAATACTCCTCCGTGTGCTTCAGCATGTGCGGACGCGGTCCTACCACGCTCATGTCGCCCATCAGCACGTTGATAAACTGCGGCAACTCGTCGATGCTCGTCTTGCGCATGATGTTTCCCCACTTCGTCTTCCGCGGGTCATCCTTCGTTGCCTGCACCTTGTCCGCATCCGCATTCACCTTCATGCTCCGGAACTTGTAGCAGTAAAACTCCTTGTCGTTCAGTCCGTTCCGCTTCTGTTTGAAGAAGATCGGCCCCGGCATGGTAATCTTCGTGATGATGGTCACAATGATCAGGATCGGGATAAACAGCGTGCAGAGGAAACACAGCGAGAATACGATGTCAAA
>NZ_EQ973661.1 GCF_000157915.1 Phocaeicola coprophilus DSM 18228 = JCM 13818
ACTACTGTCCCGTTAAAAATGGGAATTGGTCTTTGAAATAATTGAAATATAGTCTTTTACAAGCATTTTTAAGGTGCGACGATTTGAATTTGCTAAATTGTAGTCTATAAGATAGACTGCATATGAACAAAAACAAATATGTCTTTGCCCAATTGGTAGAATTTCTCGATAAAGACAAGTTTCGTCACTTGGTTGACAAATATAATGGCAATCGGTATGTCAAGTCATTCACGTGCTGGAACCAACTTCTTGCACTGATGTTTGGTCAGCTTAGTAATCGTGAAAGTTTACGCGATGTAGTCGTGGCGCTGGAAGCGCATCATACCAAATGCTATCATCTTGGAATAGGACGGAATCCTATTGCTAAAACGACATTTGCTTCAGCCAACCAAAATCGAGATTATCGCATCTTTGAAGACTTTGCATTCTTCATGATGGAACAGGCTCGGAAGAAACAGGCAACAGATATTTTTAAGTTGAAAGGGCATGTGTATGCTTTCGATTCTACAACAATACCTTTATGTCTGTCTATCTTCTGGTGGGCCAAGTTTCGTAAGAAGAAGGGTGGTGTAAAAACTCATGTGTTGTATGACTTGGAAACACAAGTTCCAGCATACTTCCATATCTCTACAGCATCTGTCCACGATTCAAAAGCGATGAAGTATATTCCTTATGAGCCAGGGTCTTACTATGTGTTTGACCGCGGTTACAATGCCTTCAAAGAACTATATAAGATACATTTGCACGAGTCTTTCTTTGTGGTGAGAGCCAAGAAGAATCTACAGTTTAAATGTATCCGATGGAGACGCAGATTGCCAAAGAATGTACTTACCGATTCTGTAATAGAACTTACCGACATAATCACTCGGCAGAAGTACCCTGAGCGGTTGCGCTTAGTGAAGTACAGAGACGAAAGTCAGGATAGAGAGTTTGTCTTTCTTACCAATGCTTTTCATCTCACTTCACTTGAAATCGCCGAACTGTATAAAAACCGTTGGCAGGTTGAGTTGTTCTTCAAATGGCTAAAGCAGCACCTCAAAATTAAGAAGTTTTGGGGTACTACGGAGAACGCTGTTCGAATCCAAATCAGTACTGCCATTATCAGTTATTGCCTTGTTGCTATAGTGCAACATGACATGCAGCTGAAAAGGTCAACATATGAAGTTCTACAAATTCTAAGCATTTCTCTTACGGACAAAACATGCCTTAAAGAACTGTTTGAGAAGACTAATTTCAACAATGTCAAAGAACTCAATTCTTTCCTTTTTCCGGGATTGTTTGATTAATATTAATTTGTCTCGATTTTAACGGGACACTAAT
>NZ_EQ973660.1 GCF_000157915.1 Phocaeicola coprophilus DSM 18228 = JCM 13818
ATTCCCGAAGTGCTACCTACATAAAGAGAAATGGACTTTTGATTCGTAAGATAACCATTAAGTCCTCGCGTCCGTTTCAATGCGCATACCATCCCCTTACCCCATAAAGCGACTTGAGGCAATACGCAATCAGTGGCCATCAAGTGATGTAAATCATCCGGAAGAAGTTTTGAAGGCTTCTGCATATGCATGGTTGTCGGTGTAGATATTCAGCACACATTGCCTTGCGGTCTTAATCCACTTGGCAGGTACTGAAATGAATTTGAAGACAAACGTCTTGATACGGCTGGTTTCCTTGAGCCCGAACTTCTTCACTTCAATCCTTTGCATGATGGCCTTGTAGAAATTGCGTATCAGTGCCGTCAGGAGCAGGAACACGGTATTTTCCGCCATGAAGGATTTAGGCAGTCTGTCCCATCCAAACCCATTGTTCATGTCATCAAAGACGCGTTCCTTGCCACCGCGCATGTTATAGAACTCCACGATGTCCCTCATGGATGATTCGTAATCGTTGGTCAGGATGCAGCGGTATGTATATTCCCCCTCCCACAGGTCCGGTCCACTGCCCATGCGTCTCTGTCTCTGGATTACCAGGCGATACGGTTTGCCCTTCCACTTCTCAACGAGAATGGAGTTCAACTCAAACACGATGCCGTTTATCTCTTCCTTCTTCCACCCTCTGAGCGCGAAGATGTCATCATAGAGCGAGCAGCAGCGGTTGGCGCGTATGTAGAATGTCCTGCAATGCTTCCTGACCTCATCCACAATGTCTTCAGAGCATGAGCCGCAGTCGGCCCTGAAGCGTTTGACTGTCAGCTTCTTCTCTTCAAGTCTCTCCAAAATCCTCTTTAGCGTGTCCTTCTGGTGAAAGCGTACATTGGTGTTGCCGTCGCTGTTCTCTATGCCGACAATCATGTCGCCGATAACGGCCACACCGGACCTGTAACCAAGAAATTTCTTGTACGTGGGCTTTGCATCGTACTTCTCCGCCTCAATGAACTGGTGGTCAAAGTCAACGTCATACTCCCCGCCCTCTTTCAACTGCCCTGTGGACAACAGGCAATTCAGGAGCAATGTGTTGAGTGTGTCTGCCGTATTGAAATCATAGGACTTTCCGGCATCAGACGTGTATGAGATGTTTTCCCGGGTCAGTTCGTTTATTGCCCTAAGGATGGTGTCGGCGCTACAGGTGCGGAGTGTGGGGTGAAGGGAAAGATGACTCATTAAGTGGGCGGTGACATCCTCAACGCAAGAACCGCCGCAGAAGTAAACGCATAGGAGGGAGCGGATGATTTCGCTGTATTGATAACCATAGAGTTTGCATCTCAACCCAAGTGTTGAGTCAATTGTAGAGGAGAGAAGGGAGGTAAATTGCTCCATGATTGGAAATATGCCTCCAAAAGGAGTGAGTCTTTCGGATTTTATTGCTACCTTTGCCATGCCTGTTGCGGTTTTCTTTGTCTTTGGATTCGCAACACTAAGGTAAGTGAAAACGCTGACATGGCAAAAACCTGGGCAACAAAATGTTGCTCAGGAACTTATAAAAATAATTATCAATTATGTTGCGGAATTAAGG
>NZ_EQ973659.1 GCF_000157915.1 Phocaeicola coprophilus DSM 18228 = JCM 13818
GGCAAAGATACAATTTTATCAGAATTACTCCTCAGGTTTTTACGTTGATCCATTACAGTAAGATTTCTGTAAGGCCTATCAAGTTATGCCATCGGGCTAGTGAAAGCCTACTTTCATTCTTTATCCTGTTTTTATTAAAGATACTTCTCTAGGAATGTATCAGTAAATAGGCTTCCGTTTACTCCTCGTGCTTATGGGGTAGATACTATAATTATATACTCACTAATAACCATTTCATCTATACAGATCCTCCTTTCTATCTTCCTAGGGAAAACAAACCAGTCATCAGCGTGAGAAAGTTCATTCCACTGTAGATAACCACTTAACACTTCCTTATATCATTTCTCAAAAGCATTACCATTTAAATAATAATAGTTATTAAGCGAACAGGAGATCGGCTTCGTCGGCATACACTTCTTAAAAAAGCCGTAAACGCTTTTAATTAGCGAATATTTTCTGACTTAATATCATCATAAGGAAAAGTGAAATACTTACTTGTATACAGGTCCAGCCAGTGGCGATGTCAAACTATTAAATTGATAACCTTGTCATGAATTATTAAGTCACGTACCATTACAAAAGATAAAAACCTTTAGACTCTATATTCGGATTATTGGTATTTTCTCACCCAAATGGATAGAAATAGTATCTTTCGAAGATTTCGATCGAACCTCGATACTGGCGTTCTGACCATCCGAACCGGACAGAGCTCCCAAAAGCCTGCAGCTTCCACTAAGCTGGTTATCTGTCAACCTCAAGCATCTAAGGTATATTCCTATCTTTCCGTGAAA
>NZ_EQ973658.1 GCF_000157915.1 Phocaeicola coprophilus DSM 18228 = JCM 13818
TTGGGAACATTTCGGTAATGGCTCTCATTCGGGCTTCTCCGTTTCTGATTGCCAGTCGGTGCGTTTCTCTCTCCCTTGCCAGTTCCGTGTTTGCGGTTCTGATATGTCCCTCGAGGTTCTGAACTTTCGTTTGAAGCGTGTAGTTTTCGGATTTCAGTCCTTTTATTTCCTGCTCCTGCCGTTTTACCTTCCCGGCATTGAAAAGGCTTGTAGTGGCATCAAACACGGTTGTTCCGGCTTTCATCAGGGCGGCTCCGGTATCGGCTGCCGCTCCCTTCAGCTTCTGAACCTTGATGTCCGTTTTTACCTCCTTCAGCTTTTCTCTTGTCTGTTCAAGTTCCTCACGGACTTTGCCTACTTTTTCCATTCCCTCTTGTTTGGTCTGTTCCAGTTCTTGGCACTCCTTCTGAAGCTGCGCTGCCTTTTCAGATTCAGCCTGATTCTTGTACTGTATTGCTGAAAGGTGCTTCCGGTCGGAGGACACACCTCGCTCCATGTTCAGACACTCTGCCGTTATGGTCTGCATCTCTGCCATGTCGTGCTGGTTGAGCTTGATTGTCTTTCCGGTGTGTCCGTCCGTCCAGTCGAATATCATGTGTGCATGGTAGTTCGGTTTC
>NZ_EQ973657.1 GCF_000157915.1 Phocaeicola coprophilus DSM 18228 = JCM 13818
CAAAGTTTTTATTTCCCTATTCGTGGTAAGATATACCAAGCCTTTTTCAAAATCCGTCCGGACATAGAAGTTCTTTTCCGAAATGCAGGGTCAGCGTTCGGAACGTTCTTTGTCCGGTCTATGTGGCTGCCCAGCCCGCCGGCTTTCCCGGCTGTGCCTTTCTCTATGTGGAGTACTGCAAATCCCATTCTTTTCCCTATTGTTTTTTGATTTTGTTACGTATTCAAACGGCAGGGAAAAAGAGGCGGAAGCCTCTCCCCTTTCGGCTTGCCGAAAGCCCACAACTTCGGAACGAAGTATAGTGGGCTATACTTACATACACGTAAGCGCACAACAAAAGTAGGCAAAACGCTTGGAAATTCCAAATGCTTTGCCTACCTTTGCTGCTGACCAAACGGTAGCCGACCGATACGGGAGAGCTGCCAAACAAAAGCCGCTGGAGTGAATTGGGCTTACCCATCTCCAGCGGCTTGATTTTTAAATCATATGATTGGCTTTAAGCCATTTCTTACCTTTTGGTGTCAAAAACCAAAGCAAAAACAGTGCGGATGGTATTCCAACCATCCCTAAAATAATT
>NZ_EQ973656.1 GCF_000157915.1 Phocaeicola coprophilus DSM 18228 = JCM 13818
CCTTAATTCCGCAACACTTTGATTTAACTTTATTTATAAGTTCCTGAGCAACAAAAAGTTGCTCAGGATTTTGCCATGTCAGATTTTTCACTTATCTTAGTGTTGCAAATCAAAACAAGCGTAAATCGTAACAAGACATGGCAAAGGTACAAATAAAATCTGAAAAACTCACACCTTTTGGAGGAATTTTTTCAATCATGGAGCAATTTGACTCCATGCTTTCACCTATTATCGACCAGACACTTGGTCAGAGATGCAGCAGTATCTTCGGATATCAGTTCAGCGAGATAGTCCGTTCGCTGATGAGCGTTTATTTCTGTGGCGGCTCATGCGTGGAAGATGTAACGTCACAACTGATGCGCCATCTCTCGTATCATCCTACCCTTCGTACATGCAGCTCTGATACCATCCTCAGAGCCATCAAGGAACTGACACAGGAAAACATCTCCTATACTTCCGACCAAGGCAAGACCTATGATTTCAATACTGCAGACAAACTCAACACATTGCTTATAAACGCTTTGGTTTCTACAGGCGAGTTGAAGGAAATTGAGGAATACGATGTTGACTTTGACCATCAGTTCCTTGAAACGGAGAAGTATGATGCAAAACCGACCTACAAAAAGTTCCTCGGCTACAGGCCTGGCGTATATGTTATCGGTGACAAGATAGTCTATATCGAGAACAGCGATGGTAACACGAATGTGCGTTTTCATCAGGCAGACACCCATAAGAGATTCTTCGCTCTTCTGGAATCCCAGAACATCCGTGTAAATCGCTTCAGGGCAGACTGCGGTTCCTGCTCGAAGGAAATCGTCAGTGAGATAGAGAAGCATTGCACGCACTTCTACATCCGCGCCAACAGATGCAGTTCGCTCTACGATGACTTGTTTTCACTGAGGGGATGGAAGACGGAGGAAATCAACGGCATCCAGTTTGAACTCAATTCCATTCTTGTTGAGAAATGGGAAGGCAAGTGCTATCGTCTTGTCATTCAGAGACAAAAGCGCATGGATGGAGAGCTTGACTTGTGGGAAGGTGAATACACCTACAGATCCATTCTTACCAACGATTATGACTCATCAACAAGAGACATCGTCGAATTTTACAACAAGCGTGGGGGCAAAGAGCGTATATTCGATGATATGAACAACGGATTCGGCTGGAACAGGCTCCCCAAGTCGTTCATGTCAGAGAACACTGTATTCCTTCTGCTTACGGCATTGATACACAATTTCTATAAGACCATCATTAGCAAGCTTGACACCAAGGCTTTCGGGCTCAAGGAAACGAGTCGCATAAAGGCTTTTGTCTTCAGATTCATCTCCGTACCTGCCAAGTGGATCATGACAGCAAGGCAATACGTGCTGAATATCTATACTGAAAACCGGGCTTATGCAAGACCTTTCAAAACTGGATTCGGATAAAGTCCGTTCCTTATGGTTTTAATCTGCGTATTGCCTCAAGTCGCATTGTGGGGTAAGGGGAAGGTATGCACAAATCGGACAAAATTCACGCTCATACTATCATGATGCATAGTGTTCAAGCTCTTTACTGCAATTGAGATTGCCATTGAGATTGCTTGCGGATTTTAGG
>NZ_EQ973655.1 GCF_000157915.1 Phocaeicola coprophilus DSM 18228 = JCM 13818
ACATATTCCGGAGCATACCCGTTCACTTTCCGGCAGCTTATTAGGGTATAAAACCATACCTTAAAAGCGTAATTTTTATCCGTTCATCCCCTAAAAGGATGAAAAAATGGATAACCAGACATTAAAATCTCAATTTTTCCGGAGCATATCCGTTCACCTCCGAGAATTGCAGGTTGTAGCACCCTTTTTCCGGAGCATACCCGTTCACTTTAGACGTATGCTTTCAGATTTTCCGGAGTATATCCGTTCAGCCGTGCATGGAATTGTGAGCGTATATCTTCGTTTCCGGAGCATATCCGTTCATTCTTTCCCCGGTTTCAGTTTCCTTTGTGCTGGTAAGCTAACAAGAAACAGCACAGTCATGGCAGGAACAACAAAGGATATGAGTCTGATAAAACAAGTACTCCAGCTCAAGCAGGCCGGAGAATCCAACCGCGGTGTAAGCCGCAAGTTACCGATTGACAAGGAAACCGTCAACGGTTATGTGAATACAGTAAAAGCCAACGGATGGAACATCAGCGACCTCCTTGAGATTGACGATCCCGAGTTGGAACGGATGTTCCATGCTGGTTCTCCGGCATATACGGACAGGAGAATGGAAGAGTTTCTGATCCTGCTACCCAGATACAGGGAACTGCTGGCGGACCCCAAATCCCATGTAAGCCGTCAGGTCCTGTTCGATGAATACCGTGCGACTCATCCCGATGGTTACGGCAAGTCACAGTTCTATTACCATCTGAAGCAGAATCTCGTTGCGAAGAAGGATGTTACGGCCGTACTGGCCAACACCTACAAACCGGGTGAAAAGCTCATGGTGGACTTTGCCGGTGACAAGCTCAGCTATGTGGATGCCGAAACCGGAGAAATTGTCAAGGTGGAGGTGTTTGTCGCCTGCATGCCTTACAGCGACTATACCTATGTGGTATGTGTACCTTCGCAGAAGACGGAGGACTTTCTGTATGCCATAAGGATGTGTCTGGAACATCTGGGCGGTGTACCTTCCATACTGACTCCTGACAACCTCAAATCGGCTGTAATCAGCAATGACCGGCATGAGCCGAAGCTGAACAAGGCTCTTGAGGACATGGGCAACTACTACCATTTCGTGGTACTGCCATGCGACCCGGCATCGCCGACACAGAAGGCTCTGGTAGAGGACTCCGTAAGGATTACATATAACCGTGTCTATGCCAGATTGCGTAACCGTACCTTCCATTCACTCCTGGAACTGAACCGTGCCGTATGGGAGCTGATGGAAAGGCACAACCAGACCCGTATGCAGAAGCGTCCCTACAGCCGTGAGGAGCGTTTTCATGCCATGGAGAAGGAGCTGCTGAAACCCTTGAAACCGGAACCCTATGAGATGCGCCTGTATGCCGATCTGAAAGTACAGGCAAACTGCCATGTGGAGCTGAGACAGGACAAGGTGACCCATTTTTACTCCGTCCCCTATATCCATGTAGGAAAACAGGCAAGAGTAGTCTTTACGCGTTCATGGGTCAAGGTCTATGTGGAGCAGAAACTGGTGGCCTCACATATCCGCAGCCATACATACGGCTATACCACAGTCAGGGAACATCTCGCATCCAGCTGCAGGGTGATTATGGAGCGTTCGGCAGCCTATTATGTGGAGAAAGCAAAAGATATATCACCTGACTGCCATGAATATGTAAAAAGAATCTTTGACCCCAAACGTACCGCACAGCCTGAAGAGGTGTATTACAAGCTGTGCAACTCCATAGTCAGCCTCAGAAGGAAGTATGACCTGGCCACGTTTGACCTTACCTGCCGTCAGTGCATGGAGTACGGTATTTACTCCTACAGCAAGTTTGAAGCCATACTCAGACGTAACGGCATGAATGCATCCGCAGACGAGACGGTAATCTTCCATGCGCCTACACCGTCAAACCACGGGAACATGCGCGGAAAAGACTATTTTACAGGAAATGACATAAACCAACAACAATAAATGATTATGAGCAACGAAACAGAAAGAACACTGCACGAGCTGAAGCTTCCGGGAATGGCAAGCTGCTGGAGCTCTCTGGAAGAAACACATCAGTTGGACAAGCTTACCCTGCGTGAAGGCATGCAGATCATGCTCCAGTACGAACGTGACACGAGAGGGAACAACCGCATCCAGCGTCTTATAAAGAATGCCGGCTTCCGTCTGAGAGCCTCGATGGAAGAACTTGAAACGGACACGGCAAGGGGCATACAGGCCTGCTCTGCAGCCGACCTTGCAACCGGAAATTACATCACGGGCGGAATGACGGTCATCATTACCGGACCGGCAGGAACCGGGAAGTCCTACTTTGCCTGTGCCCTGGGTGACAGGGCATGCAGGAACGGCCGGAAGGTACTGTACTTCACGATGAACATGCTCATCGAGAACCTGAAGCTTGCACATCTGGAAGGACGGGAAACAAACTTCTTCCGGAAGCTGAACGCACATGACCTGCTGATTATCGATGACTTTGGGATGGTCAAGCTGGACGGCCAGATACAGCATGACTTTGAACAGATCATAGATGACCGGTACAACCGGAAGGCACTCATCCTGGCCAGCCAGCTTCCCGTTGCAGACTGGTATGATGTGTTCCAAAGCGAGCTCATTGCGGAAGCCTGTCTGGACAGAATCGTGCATAAGGCAATAAAATTTGACCTTAAAGGAGAGAGCCTAAGAAAGAAG
>NZ_EQ973654.1 GCF_000157915.1 Phocaeicola coprophilus DSM 18228 = JCM 13818
ATTGCTGTCCGATAAAATCGATTGAATATAAAAGAATATCGCTCGGCCTTGTATACTCAATGGTCGAGTCTTATTTTGTTATTCCAAGCCCCTTCAAAAAATAGATAGTTGACAATCTTCTTTCTGCCTCACGTCCAGAAGAGTTTCCCAATCTTTTTCCGGATGATTGAAAAGACTGTAGAAATCTACATAATACATAAGTGTAATCCTCATCATTGTTGCAAGACCGGAGAAACTCCAGGAACGAGTCAGTTTCTTTTTCATTACCATAAGCAACAGATTGGCTATAAGTGTCACCCAAATCTGTATTTTAATCGCATTTGCACTTTCCCCATAGAAGTATTTTAAGGGAAAGTTCTGTTTTATTTGCTTGAATAGCAACTCTATTTCCCAACGTTTGTGATATATTTCTATAATCTCGTTTGGATCTGATTCCATATCGTTTGTAAGCAATGAAACCAGTTTGTGCTTTTTAATATCAACATAGGTAATGATACGGGCATGATGATTCAGAATTGTACCATCCTTCAGCATTTTT
>NZ_EQ973653.1 GCF_000157915.1 Phocaeicola coprophilus DSM 18228 = JCM 13818
TTTTCATGAGATGATTCGTTTAAAAATCTTTGACTTTGATTCTAAATAATACGGGGTTGTCATCTTCTTTTAACGACGAACAGATTTGATCCCAGGCCGGATATTTCTGTTGAAGTGTTTCCCGGTCTGCTGCAGATAGACGTTGATATCCCTTCATTAAAATGCGGGGGCTTATTTCCCAAATGATGTCGTTCCCATCCATATTATGCGGAATCCGTTTGCCGGTAACTGTTATTACATTTCCTTTGAGATACATATCATCTACAAGTTTTTTGGCGGTCATTATTTTCTTTGACCGTTTTGAATAGAGGGATAAATAACCTTTGTAGGCTTTGTCGGTGATCCCTATATAAAGAAAGTCATCACCGGCTCCGATAGAAGAGGTTTTCAAATAGTCATCCAAATGGCTGAGCTTTTTCTCCCAACTTAAACAGTCATCTTTCGGATCAACTGGTATATCCGGAAGTTTTTTAGGTGCATAATCAATGTAATAGGCACTCGCAATCTTTTGCATGTCTGGAGAAATTGAATAAATGGTATCACAAAACGAATAGATCAAGTAGTAACAACTATCGGAAGGAACAAGCCCGCGCCATGTTTTTAGAAACTGAGATTTTAAGATTTCTTTTTCACCTGGATCAAAAAAGAAGTCCAGTTTACTACCGTTGTCATTTACTTTTACAAGCAGGTGCTTTTGAGGGAAAAGAGGAACTCCCAAATAGGCGTGATCTTTTGTTGGTAGTATTTCAAATAATGCAAAATCACCTTCAGCCCGAGGAAATTCACTCTTGGAAGTATACAGAAATTTACCTTCTGTATTAAAATGTAATAATTGTTTATAATCTGCAAGGACGATATGATC
>NZ_EQ973652.1 GCF_000157915.1 Phocaeicola coprophilus DSM 18228 = JCM 13818
AAGTATCATCGGAATCGTAAATTGTCCTAGATTTGAAGATAAGCTATCTCCTAAGATTGCCCAATGGAAAAATACATTGGTAGAACTGACTATAAACAGAACTTCTTTTTATGGAGAAATTCCTAAGGAAATTGGAGAATGCCAGTCATTAGCATATTTATCTTTAACTAGCAATAAATTCTCAGGGATCATTCCGGCTGAAATCGTTCAAATTCCATGTGGTACCATCTTTTTAGAACATAATGAAATTACCAGTATAGACTGGAGAATTTATACTGAGAATATCGGTTATGGAGATTTACAATGTGCCTATAACAATTTTACAGGTGAGATTCCACAGAAAGTGCTGGAATCAGAACGCTGGAATCGTTTCCACTCTTTCTATCCCTTCAACGAAGGGTATGGCTTTACAAATTATCCGCTAGATGAAAACCAATTACCGAAATAGTATGAGCAATACCAAAGAAAGGAGATGACATGAAAACACTAAAACAGCTGACCGTATTAACCTTGTTTTTGTCCGGA
>NZ_EQ973651.1:0-1416 GCF_000157915.1 Phocaeicola coprophilus DSM 18228 = JCM 13818
GATCAGCAGAGCTTCTGTGGCACGGAAGCTGATCGCACCGTTATAGGCATAGAAGTTTTCAGCCAGTGCCTTGTCGAATGTACCTCCCTTACGGAGTGTGTAACCGGTACTGTAACCTTTCTGGCTGTCGGTATTGGTGATGTCAGGATAAGGTTCAACAGGTACTCCGTGAGTGGTAGGTGAGTCCATGTTCTTGAAGAGGTTGGCCTGTCCCGGTTCCTTCAGGAAGATATGCAGACGAGGATCGGCATTGGCGCGAACCGTAGCAATTTCGCTGTCGTCGTATGTGAAACCGTCGTGGCTGGCATATCGGGGAAGACCATCTTTCATAACGAAAGATTCCACACCTGCACGGGTTACTCCCGTTCCCCAGTTACCGAACTGGACACCGACTTCCGTGTTACAGGTTACTTCCTTGCCTTTACTGAATTCGCGCCACATCAGAATGTCTTTATACGGACTCATGTCTACGGCTCCGAACATGTAGAAATAGTCGTTTACATCGTTGTCGCTTTGTGGTACGATACCGGTGTTTATGGTCAGCAGACCTTTATATTTTTCGGCTACTTCTTCGGCTGCATCCCGGGCCGTCTCATAGAACCATTTTGACTCAGCCTGAATGTCTCCGGCAGGATATTCATAGTTGGCATTGTAATCCTTGGTCTTGCCCGGCCATCCTTCGCCGTTGGGAACAAATGCAGTTCCGGCAAAGTTCTTTAACCAGGATCCTTCGAAGAGAGCTACACGAGCCTTAACCAGACGGGCTACATCCGGAGATACACGGTTGCGGGCGGGATCGAAGTTCTCTACCAGCAAGTCATGTGCCTTGTCCAGTTCTGTGGTTATAAACCGTGCGACTTCGTTACGCGGCATTCGTTTGCTGGCCACAACCAGAGAATCTTCGTTGGCAGGCAGCGGTTTGGTTACAATGGGCAAGTCACCGAAAGAACGGTACATGTTGAAGTAACGCAGGGCCCGCATGAAATAAAGTTCGCCCAGTGACTGGTTGAGGATATCTTCATCACCGGTTACGAGATTGGCTGCCAGGTTGGTTTCCACTTTGTCTATGACATAGTTCAGGTTACGTATCAGTCCCCAGTCATAATTGCTGTTGTCCATGCCTACTTTGTAGAGTCCGGTTCCAAAGCTGGAGCTGGCGCTGAGTCCCACCTGGATATCGGTACTTCCGTCGTTGAAGGCACCTTGCAGGTTGGGCATGATCTGGTCATAATAGGTCACAGTGGCTGCCTGAATCTGATCGGCGGTCAGATAGTATTCTTCGGGGATTACGTTCGAGAGCGGTTCCTTGTTCAGGAAATCCTCGCAGGAAGAGAGGGATGCTGCCAGTAGCAGCATGCCTGTTGTAAGGTAAGTATATTTCAGTTTCATATAGACTAATTGTTTAAAGGGTGATAC
>NZ_EQ973651.1:2458-14394 GCF_000157915.1 Phocaeicola coprophilus DSM 18228 = JCM 13818
ACCGGTGTCCGAAACGCCGCGCTTCAGCCCGTTCACGCTTACGTTCGTGCCAAGGAACGGTATGTAGTCGGCGGGGTCCATCACCATACCTATGTAAGGGTGGATGGGATTGAAGGGGGGAGCTGTCGTCACATGGACGTCAACTCCGACTACCATAGTGATATGACTGTCCGCAAGTAACATAATCAGACTATTTTTGGTTTCTCAGTGAGTATTCCGCATCGAGTTTGGCTGCCAGTTCCTTTGTGGAAAGCTGCCAGTCCTCGCCATATAAGTCAGACATACGTTTTGAGATTTCGTCTCTTTTTGACGAATCAAGGCTGTATGTTTTGTCAAGATAGGTAGAGGCAATAAATGAGAGATTGATGATCTTTAAGTCTTCGTCAGAAAATGAGTATCCATACTCAAATGCCTCATTTAAGATCGGTTCGTATGTAAGCCTGTCTTTTTTCAATGCCATAAGTAGTGCATAGTTGTATTCATTTACAACCTCGGTTTTCATATTGACCTCCTTGGCTATTTTGACGGCTGTCATAAATTGTTTGATGGCTTCTGTTATATCTTTATTGTAACTGTGTACAGTTCCTTTGTAATTATAGAGTTGTAACAGGATTTGTGCGCAATCCTGCTCATCATGGTATTTGGGAAGGACCAAAGCTATCCCTTTGTCAAACAAATCATGGCAGAACCCGGCTTCGCGATGAAACTTCACCATGAATCCCCCAAACATAAGGTAGGACGAAGCCATAAATGCCGTTCCGCCAATTTCACGGCTTAGCCTTATCAGTTCATGTCCCAGCTTCTTTGCTTCATCCTTGTTTCCTTTCGATGCCGCTTCTCCAAGTTCAAACAGGCATTTCCGATATTTTACGTTCGGATCTTGTGGATTACCTTGGGTCGCAATTTCTTTGTATGCACCGGTCATATTCTGATTGGGGATGTCTATTAAGCATATCTTGCCTTTCATTTCAGACAGCAGAATATCATAGACTTCTCTCTTTTTATAGTCAATTAGAATAAGCGCAACCCCTGCGGGCAGTCGCTCGGCAATGTCCTTTATTACTTCATTCAGAGCTTCCACATCGCCAATGCGGGATATGAAGAGGGTTATGCCGAGTAGATTGTCGTTTCCGACAAATGTCTTGAAACTTGTAACAAGACGAATATACAAGTCTCGTAGTTTATCTGCACTTAAAGAACTGACAGATGTCAACTCTGACTTAAATGAAGAAAAATCCGCCCAATCCCAATCGGGATTTTTCTCTACATCCATGGAAAACGAATCTATCCATGCTTTTATCAAGAACTTATAAAAGTCTGTTTTATCATCATAGTCAGCCTTGAAACCGACAATTATATCCGACGTGCAGCCATGTTCGGAGGCTTCAAGCCGTATGAATCCTTCTACAATTTGATAATCAGTCGGTTCGCAAACGAGACAATAAATCTTTGCATCGGGAAATTTCTCCCGATTTTCAATCCATAAGTCCTGTACGTTGCTAATTCTTATGGCTATCGGATTATGTTCGTTGTTTATCATGGATTAAAATTAAGTAAACCGCCTTTTATATTTGTCATCGCAGAACCATCCACATCAACGGTTGCTCCCGTTGCTTTCAGTGTTGCAGATGCTTTTATATCTATCGTAGCTGCCTCTTCCTTAATGGACGTATCACTTTTTATTTTTGCCTCGGACTTACCTTCAAAAGTGGATGTTTTGCCAAGTACCTCAACCTCTGAATCGGCTTCAATTCTTATCTTTTCGTCAGCAAGTATCTCCAATTCTTTGGAATGGATAGTTATTTTGTCCTTAGCATCAATGGTGATGGTATTGTCACCGTTCAAGATAATTGTGCTTCCGGTCGGATCTGCAATGGTGACACTTCCTTTTTCATCATCAAGCATTATGGTACAACCGCTGCGGGTGGTCAGGCTTTTTGTTTTGTTTGAACTGCCGCCACCGGTGCCTGACTTTCCATGGAATAAGCTGCCAAGTACAAACGGACGGTTCGGGTCATCATATCTGAATGCCACCATGACTTGGTCTCCCTTTTCGGGTATGAATACAAATCCTCTGTTTGTGGCCACTTTGTCGCTTGTACCTGCGTCAGGAGTGAGCACCCGTATCCACGAGGTTTGCATCGGGCCGGTCTGCCAGTTCATCTTGACTTGGACGCGGCCTAACTTTTTCGGGTCCTCGTTGCTGACAACCACGGCCTGCTGTGTATGAGCAACAGGCAGAGGTACATCCGGGCATGGAAGGGTGGGAATAGAGGACGGAAGTGCGGTGAAATAGTTCTGGTAACTGTCACCCATACCGGCTACGTGGGTTATTTCCGTAATGATATAGGTGCCGATGCTATTTTTTACGTGGATACCTATTCCTGTATGGATAGCAGTATGGACATCTATGATGCTGCCCACCGTGAGGATGCGGCAATCGCTTTCTCCGGTGATGAAACTGGATGCGGCGCTGTCGCTTTGCTGCTTGCGTTGGAAATAGGCATCAAGTTCACCCTTATTGGTTATGCGCGGCTCCGCCCGTTGGACAGCGGGAGCGGTAAACAAAGCCAATGACGAGTCAAAGGCCGCTTGTCCCAATGTGTTTTGTCCGGCTGCGGTATCGGGGGATTGGCCGTTATAGGTCTGGTCGTTCACCGAATGGTAAGAACTTCCCTTTATGGGTCGGGCAAGTGTCTGCGAACAGACATCGAGCACAGACAGTTCCTCACCGTATGTCAGCTTGGTCGTCGAGCCGGCCTGTGGCTTCCCGAAGACAAGGTTCTGTCCGTCGTAGTAGAGCCATTCCTGATATTGGCGGGCAAGCCGTTGTATGAATCTGAAGTTGGTTTCCTCGTACTGGCATTCGTATTCCAGCTTCGATTTCGTTTCCGGATTGACAAGAGCTTGTACTCCTGCCTTGTCTGTAAGTTCCTTGACAATGTCAGACAAGGATTTGTTGCACCATGAGGCACAGGTGTGGTCCGACTCCAGCAGGAATGTTGACGAATATCCTGTCACTTTTATATTTCCATGTGTCCCACCGGAACGATGAAGCCCCACCATGGTGGCCACGCCGACAAAAAAAGTGCCGCCGAAGTCCATGATTACTTTTTTTCCGACCCAGTCTTTTGATGCCTCCGGGATTTCCACGCCATAAATTTCTACGGCCTGAATATCCAGCGTTATCTCAAAGTAGTGGTGCTCATTGATGCTCTGCTTGAGCATCAACTGCACAAACGACGGCATGGGTATGCCAGCTATTTCCAATGTGATTTTTTTTTGTTCCAGCATGGCGGCATTATATTTGACGGTTTATATCCAAATTGCCAAAGCCGCCCGGCGGAAGTCCGTCGGACGGCCTGACAAATGTTTTGATTTAGGATTTACCTATGTACGCCGATTTATTTCTTCGGCCAGCGGTTGTCAAGAGCTGCGCTGCCGACGATGATTTCTTCAGCGGAGAACGTAATGGTGATTGTCATAGGCACATCGTTGTTCGCGTCCAGAGTTTCCGAGTAGTGAACGATGTATGCGTTCTTGAACTGGATCTCCTTCATCTTGGCATCTTCCTCCGTTTTTTTGTAGATAATCTTTCCTTCTACAGGTTTGAAAGGACTGTTCAACATCGCTTCGATGACAGAAGTGTCTTCTGTTGATTCGATGGTTGCTTTTACTCTACCACCCAATACGCTTGAAGAGGGCATACCTTTAGGGTCCGTGTTACGACTGAACTCATAGTTTGAATAAAGGACGTCAAATTCCTTGTTGTTAAGTTCCAATGATGCTCTAAATGCCATAATACTTGGATTTAATGGGTTAAACTTAATTATTTTACTTCGGTTTCTCCGTCCTTGCGCCCTAACCGGTATAGATGCAAAAAAGAGAAAACCTCAAAAACGATTTTTGAAATTTCCTCTCAGCCTCCGGATGACTCAGTTTTATTGTGGGAAAAAGAGAAGAAAATAAAACATCATCTTTGATATGAGCAAATATAAGTCCTTGTCTTTGTTTCTCCAAATTTTTTAGTGCGTTTTTTTGGCTGTTGTTTTCATTTTAACACGTTTTAATCCAACAGTTGTGTATAAAGCCGCTGTCCTATAGGGATTAGGAATGTTTCCCGCTGATGATGTGCCGCTATTGAATTGATTCCCGATATTGTAATGACACTTGTAGAATAAGCTTAATCGGAAAGAACGAACCTGTCGGAATGAAAACTGCTGCAGGAATTGAAGAATAACGGTATCCACCGCATGAAAGTGGCAGATACCGTTAGCAGATTGACTATACAGTCTGAATGTTTGCGGATGTCCTAATTCTTATGTCCATATCGGCAGATGAGCAATGAACTTAATACCAGGAGTGCAAGGGCAATCATCCATGTGTAGATCTTCCGTTCCTTTTCCAAATGTTCGATGTCCGCCGCTTGTTGTTTGGAGCAAGTTGTCAGTATATTAATCTGGGATTGTTGTGCCTTGCAGATATCCATAAGTTCAGAATTAATCCGTTGCTGTGTCTCCAGCGAAGTTTGGATGTTCTTGAAGTTGCGGTTGGTCGTATATGCGTCACGGATATATCCGGGCGTGCTAACTTGTAACGAGGGAACCTGTATGCTGTCCGGAAGGTATGTCAGTTCTGCATTATTGCGCCGTTCCGTTGCGAAGCTGTTGAACAGGAGTATGCCAACAAGTGTGCCGCTGATCAGAAAGGCTATTAATGCTATGATGGCAAACATTGTGTTTGATGATTTCGCGACAGGTTGTTGGTACTCTCGTTCAAGCCATGGATGATGGTTCATCGTGTGAGGCGGAATGGATGTTCCATACTCTACAGTCCGGACTTCGGCATTTTCTTCGGTCTCTTTTTTCTCAAGAGCCTTACGTCTTGATATATCCATAAATTCGCGCTTGGCAATCTGGTATTTATCCGCTTGATAAATTACAAGGTCGTTTTTTACCAGCCAGTCAAGAACGTCCTTGACACTCCGTTCTGATACCTTGAGGTTGCTGATGCTCCAAAATATTTCTGCACAAGATACCCATATTGGCTTCTGGAGGCACTTCTGATATAGGATTTCAAGAATCTCTGCCTGTAGTTGTTCTCTTGTTGGTTCCATTTTATTTACAGTATTAATTGTTTCGGAATAAAATAATATTTCTTGCCGGCGATGAATACAGGTCTGAAAAGGTTGCGTTGATATATGTCTTCCAGTCTCTTCATCTTTGAAATCAGGGTTGTATAGCCACTATTAAAGTCCGTCAGTTCAACCTTTCTTTTCTTTAGTTTCTTCACCTTTGTTGAATTTAAAAGGCTGTCATTGGCCATGACTCCCGTCTTACAATAGAAGATTTGAGCCAAATATGGATTTCTGGGCAATACTTTTCGATAGAAACTTCTGTTTATGCTTTTCTTTTGCCGGTTAAATTGCTTGCGAAGCACTCTTAGCTCCTTTTTCCCTATGTTATCTGAGAACTCCGGGAGCAGTCCCCTGTAGCTTTGCAGCAGTTCCATCACTTCCTTGTCATCGAGTAGATATCCATATTCGTACCCGTCCATTATACTGTCCGCTACGGAGGCCTTTATATAGTAGGTGTCATTCACGCTGTTTCTATCTATATCGTCAAGGCTCATACTGTCAGGATTTTCCGTATGATGGAATATATGCGTCAGTTCGGATGTGGGACGGCTTCTTAGGACACCTATATTTCGCTCATAATCTTTAAGTGAGTGCAACATTAGGCTGTCCGTTTCGAAAGATTGCCATAATACGGAATCCAAGGCTGTTTCCAAAGCGTTGCTTTCCAGCTTGTTTCGACCTTTAGGGAATAAGATTCCTCCTACTGTAAGGCTGTTGTATGGAGCATCGTACAGGTATAAGTTGGCATCCGTAGCTTCTATGTTCTTGAACAGCTCCGTCTTTACCAGTCTGCTGTCTGCGATATAATTGGATATATGGTCTATGTATTTCGTAGAATGGCTGTCCAGAATGGATTTGGCCTGCAATAGGAAGTCCTGATAAGAAGTGCCTGACGCTCTGTCTATCTGGACAAACAGAAGCCTTGCCGGTTGGGTTGCCAGCCACAAGAGTTGTTGCTCGTGCAAGGATAAAGTTTGCTTTGACCCTAAAATGACAAATACATTGTTGCTGAAACGGCTTTCGTCATCATAACGGGAGATTTGTTTGATAGCCCCGCCAAAACCGTAAAACGATGATTGTTCCTCTTGCTCATTTTTCCGTTTGAAAGAAATGGATTGTTTGATATAGTCGAGCCAGGCTGAAAAGTCCTTGGTTGGGGCCAAATGTCTGTTTTCTCCGTTGGAGGATATGCAAGTTGCCGAGAAAGTGTAGTCATATCCGGGCTTCATTTTCAGCTTTAGGTTCTGTAGCACATTGATATATGGGGATAGATAAGGCAGGTCGGCATCATTGAACAGTACATGTATGTTCACGTTTTTGTTTTCCGCTTCCATCTTTCGGACATCGGAAACCATGATGTCTCCGCCTTTGATATTGATAATCTTATTCCAGTTCTTGTCCCAGACGGACAAAGGATAGTTCAGCCGGATATTCCCATTCGTTATAGGCCCTGCCGGGTTTCCATCCAGGTTGAACAACATCGTACCCTGAATATTCGCATTATGTAATGCCAACGTATCGGGATACATTAGGTTGACAGCACACAACAAAGAATCACGGTATCGTGAATAATCAATATGATACACCTCATTTTGGCCGACTTCTGCAAGAAGGTCAGCGGGAACCCACCCTAAAAAGCGTTTGGTACTGTCTGATAATGCGGGAACATTGGAAATCAATGCGGATTTGCCGCTCTTGTCCAACTTGTATAGGTAAACAACCTCTCCGCTGACAACTACCGCATCCGTTGTTGTTTTCAAAAACGGCTCTCCGTATATTTTCAGGGTATCTCCATTGAAGAATTGATGGATATCGAACAGCTTGTTAATGCTGTTTATGCCTATACGGTACCTTATCGGCTGGTTGTTGCGGGGATTGATACGGGCATGGTCGTACATCAGTACATTTTCCGATGGTATCCATCCGGCATAATTGACTTTACGGGGTTCCTTAAAGTGTCTCTTGCTGTTATACAGGAAACCTATTATCGACTTGGGCTTGCCTGTAATGTCTGGGTCAGCCTGAACGAGCTTGTAGGTTCCGTTCTTTTCACCTACTATGTAATAGGGTGTGCCAATCCCGTGTGAAGACCGCTTACGCTGGAAATACGGGTCTTCATAACTTTGATTTCCAGTCCTGTCCGAATAGACAATTCTGTTTGTCTTGCTTTTCTTTGTTTTGAAAGGAGCTTCTGTTGATTCCGGATAATTGAATATATCCCTATCCATTATTTGTATTCTGTCGCGGATGGACACTTGGGCAGATACGTTGCACGCAAGAGTAATCATCACGGCCACAGAAAACAGATTTCGTATGAGATTCAGTTGTTTCATTTTTCAATATAACTTTGTGTCACATGGATGGACTTGACGCAATTCAAATCGTCAATTTTCACATCATCAATACTCACACGCTTTTTCCTGTTGCTTTCAAGAAAATGCAGTCCTTGGCAATAGCCGTTGAAGTCATTGTATTTTTCATCATTGATGACGACCACTACCTGGTCTGCATCAATGCAAAAATATTTGTTACGGATATAATTCGTATGTTCGTAATAGACCGACTTTTGTGAGACTTTGGCGTCAGCTATGGCTTGCAAGTGTTTTTTTATATCATTCTGTACCAGTACCAACGAATCCACCGTGACAAGTTCCTCTGCTTTTTCAAAGCGTGGGAGAATGGTTATACGGTGCTTCACCGGATATTTCGTCGTATTGGTTTGTAATGAGATGGTGTATTCTCCCGGAATATCATACGAATACACGACTTGCTGCTCGTATGCGTCCACAGTACCGCTTTCTCCAAATTCCCATAGCCATGTGTCCATACCATAGCCTTCTGCCGAAAAGACCAGCTCTTCACCTTGATAACCCTCTGACACTCCATTTATACGGGGTATGGAATCAATGGCCTCATGCTCCAGCCCTGAGATAACTTTGATATACTTGTTTACGGAGTGTTTTCCGTCTATTTTCAAAGTAATAAGATATTTGCCGGCCTTACGGTAAGTGTATGACACATCCGTATTTCTCATCAGTGTATCACCGTTTCCCATTTCCCAAATGAGCCGCTTGCCTTTAATCGCTGCCGTATCGTTGACTAATAGCTCCAACCGCTCATTGACCTCATAATGAAAATTATCATTGGTGTCATACACATAAAAGTCAATATTGGCAAGGTGCGACTTCGAAGGCAGGAACAAAAACAAAAGGATACCTACCATGGCAACCAGTCCCAATATGATGATTGTTATAGTTTTCTTATTATCCATTGCGAATGTTTTATAAATTGGCTTTACATTCTTCCAAATCCCGTTCAATCAGTGCATTGTTATGTACCAGACTGTTCAATTCCTCTTTTATGTCGAATTGGCATTTAAGCATTCTGGAGGACAACACGCCGAAAAGGAATTTCGTATTCATATTGTTTTCCTTGTATATATGCTGCAATTGGTAAATCCCATCCTTCACCTCGTCCATCTTTTGTACTTGATGAATGTTGAAGTCCAGAGAGTCAATCTCATTCCAGATGTTCTGCGCTTGCTGCATATGTGTATGCTGGATTTCAAAAATGCGTTCGGAATGGTTGATTTCGTTTATCAACTCCGAACTGTCCTCTGTCGGTACGTTGAGTATATACCGGCAAAGTATGATATAAATTGCGGCTACTGAGAAAATCAGCAGCAGGAGGAAACGGATGTTTCCCCATAGCATTTCGTCTTTTGTCATGGCTTCGTCAGTTTATTCTTGGTTAATTCCTGATATTTGATTCTACACTTTTCAAGTTGCTCCATGTTGCTTTCACGCTTTTTGCTTTCGCGGTCAAGGTCATCCATTGATGATTGGATGACACGGATCTGTTCAAGCATAGCTTTATACACTTCGTACTTGCTTTTATCGGCCTGCATCGCAATGTCATTTTCCATTAATAACCGTTTTTTGGTTATCAATTTTTGCATGTGCTTGTGTTCACTCGAATTTCGCCGCTTGGTCTTCAGATTGTTCAAGTCCCGGAACAATTCTTCTATCTGGAAGTTAAGTTCTGCCTGTTTCTTGAACACATTGTCATATTCGGCCTTCTTGCTTTCAAGAAGGGATATTCCCTTTTGTGCAGTCACAATCGTTACGATACCTCCGGTTGTGGTAACAATCAGTGTGATAGCGAATACCAAAGTAAATCGGAGTTTCGCTTTCAAACGAGCTATTTTGTTTTCTGCTTCCATACTTGCTATGATTTAATCGATCAACCTATAAATGACCATGATCGTTTCTTTTGAGCCTCTATTGTTTCGTGACTTTCGTCTCCTACTATAATATTCTCACGAACCATTCCGATGTATTCCAGTTCACTCATTTTGTGGAACATATTGCTGAGCAGTGTCACAAATGCCCCTGCCGTCTGCAATGACTGGTTTATATTGGTATGGTCATACATAAGCTTGGTTAGGCTCTCTATCTTCGTGATAAATTCAGAGGGTGTGACATTAGTCCACTCATAGAAATATTGGAGCAATTGTTCTCTTTCCGTTTCGGAAAGACTTTGAAGAGCGGAGTTCAGACCGTTTGCAAGCTCATTCACGGCCTGCACAAGATATATCGGCGGTTGCTCTAAGGCGATTTGTTCGATAAAGAAGATTCTTGAGTTGTAAAAGGCCGAGAAAGCCTTACACAGCTCAAATGTATTATTGGCAAGCGTATCTCTACGCTTGTCAGCAACATTCCTGCTGTAAATGAGTTTCACGTCTTCTTTTATCGACTGTAGGGTACGTGCCAATTGGGAAATGAATGTTTTGATCCCATCGTGGCAAGCGGAATGTTGTACCGGTGGAATATATTGATGATTGATTTTATAGGTATTCCCTTGTCTGCATACCTCTGCCACCAACAAAAAATTCTGGCTGTAGAAAGATTTGTTGACTTGGTTTTTGGGAACGATATGGAGTTTTATGCTCGGCAAGACATACGGGTGATGCAAAGGCACCTCTTCCGGGTCCGGTTCACCGACAGGTATCAAGTGATACGGATCTACGGATATTAGTACCATATACTCGCTGTCCTCGGCTTGCAGACCGGATTCTGAAATGGTTGCACAGGGTTTCTCATCCCCGTATAAACCGTCGTAATAAACGATGGGCAGACCGCCTTTGGTGATTGCGTTGCAGCTTTTCAGGCGGACACAGAGAGTGGACATGGTATCACCTGAAATCTCTATTTCAAGATTGTCACCTATCCCTTCAAGGACCTCTCCAAGACCATAGTTATAACTGGTCAGACTCCTTCCTGCTTCGCGGTTGAGAGCTTCCGTTTGGCAATACTGGTTTGCAAAGAAATGCTGGCTGGTCAGCTTCAGACCATTGACCCAGTTTACAGGCAAATATGTTAGTGTTTTCATATATTATGATGTTTTTGTTTCTACTTGTACACGTCGGATATATATCGTTTGATTATTCTTAATCTTATTGCCCTCACTCGTCAGAGTGGGGTCAAGTATTCTTATGAACAACGGGAAGTTAAACCATTTTGAGGTATAGAACATCCATCCGATTTGCATATCTTCCTTCTCTGTTTCAATCTTGTTTTGGGGGAAACGCCTGTTTTGGTCTTCGATAACCCAATTGAACCAATTCCCAAGAGATATTTCATTGGGCAGGCGGACAACCAACGAAGCGTATGTCGGGTCTTTTATATTCCGTTTGATCTTGACTTTGACCGTTCGGAAGCCGAAGTTGTCTATGTTGTCCCAATATTTCCGGTCAAAGGTCCCATAGCTCAATTCCCATGGGGTATATATCGGATGTGGAATGTCCAGGAACAGGGTCCTGCTATACATAATCAGATACGGGATTGCAAACCAGAGGATATTTGTTGTGTTCCATAATGAATAAGGCAGTTTGCTTATCAGTTCAAACAGCAGATAATAGCACCATCCGCCTAAAACACATATCGTGGTTAGAGTGAGAATGATAGCTGTTCGGGAGTTGCCAATACCGATTGCTCCGAACAAATCGGAGGTAGAAAGTTTGCAGAACAATGTCCCGAGGAGGATATAGGACAATATCGTGAATGTCAAGCCTCCCCAAACATATTCATTTTTTAGAAAACCGAACAGACCAGGTAAAGCGACGGCAATGGAAGCCAGAAGAACGAATATGATTAACTTCTTCAGGCTAAGTTTGCTCTTGATCGTTTTTATTCCGGTCAAGACAAATATCATTATGGCTACAAATAATGGAGCCAATAAGTAGCGAGCAAAAAAATACAGCAATATCTTCATTGTATAAATTTTTTATAAGTTCATATTATATCCTAATCGGTTTTCTCCGAGTATAAAATCCGTTTCTCCATGTACCAGATAATCAACTTCGATATTTCTTGTTGAAAGGATGAAAAATTCAAGTATCCGGCGGACATTGGATAGATGCGTTTTTATCTCTTCATACTCATCAGTCGGAGTGTCTATGATGATTGTTGCCATCAAATCATCGGTTTCGCTTATCATTAGACCATTAAGACCTAATGTCTGTCCGATACATCCGGAGCCGACTGAAAGGTAAACCGGCTCTTCTATCTTATGGACTTCCAATCGCAGTTTCACCTTCAATCCCAAAACGATAAGAAGCAGTTGCTCGATAGCGGGTAGGTTCTCTTTATACCTTTCTGCATTGCAGAGGAATAGGAACAGCTTATATTTCTGATGGGACGTAATGGACAGTTCCACATCCTCAATTACTTCTATCATCTTGATGAAGTTCTTCCTGGAGTCCGGGTCGGAAAAGAAATTCAGATGACGGTTATTGACA
>NZ_EQ973651.1:14684-66450 GCF_000157915.1 Phocaeicola coprophilus DSM 18228 = JCM 13818
GAGGGTGATACTTAAACCGCAAGAGAAGGTTCTGGATAATGGGTAGGCTACACCTTCTTCGTAACCGCCATAAAGAGTTTCGGGATCGAACTGCTTGTCAACTCCGGAAAGTGTCCACAGGTTTTCTCCTGAAACGAAGAAACGCAGGTTCTGGATACCCCAGCGGCTGGTAATGCTGTTCGGAATGGTGTATCCCAGCTGCAGGTTCTTCAAGCGGATATAGGCTGCATTCTGTAAGTAACGTGTCTGGGTCTGCTGGTTTTTGTAGTTATGCAGCGGGCGTGGCAGATAAGCGTCCAGATTTTCCTGCTGGTAGCCGTTCTGTACAGACCATGTGTTCTGGTCACGGAAGTAGTCGCTGACAGCGGTCAGACCGTTGTCATTCCAGATCTGCCAGGAAGTACCGAACATGTAAGCACTTCCCTGCCATACGTCACGTTTCATGACACCTTGGAAGAAGGCACGGAAGTCGAATCCTTTCCAGCTGGCGTTCAGGTCAAGTCCGAACAGGTAGCGCGGAGTGTTGTTTCCGATGACAGACAAGTCTCCGTGGTCACTCAATGTTTCAGATCCGCTTGAAATCTTACCGTCTCCGTTCAGGTCTGCGTACATGATATCTCCTGCTGTCCAGTCTTGTCCCAGTGCATCTTGTCCACCGTTAGGCAGGGTAGCCAGGTGGTCTTGCATCTGCTGGTCTGTCTGTGCCAGTCCCACAGTTGTGTAACCCCAGATTTCACCGATGTATCGTCCCGGAATATAGTTCCAGATATTTTCAGTCGGGTTGTTGGGATATTTGGTGATTTTGGTACGTGCGTCCGACAAGTTAAAGTTTACCCCATAGCTGAATCCGTTCTGCAGGCGGTCTCTCCATCCGATAGTCAACTCCCATCCCTGAGAGCGGAGGTCGGTATTGTTGGTTACGGGAACTCCTGTACCCAGGATGTTCGGAAGTTCAGGAGCGTTGCCGACCATGTTTTTGGTTGTCACGGATATAATATTCAAACGATCCGGTCAGACGATTCTTGAGCAATCCCCAGTCGAGACCGACGTTGTAACTCTGGATGGTTTCCCAGCCAAGGTCGGTAGATACAAGTCCCGGTGTACCTGCCGTATTCGGACGGTTGCCGTTCATCAGCCATGCTCCACTGGCGGAATAGATGGCAAGAGTCTGGTAAGTCTGATACCAGTTGGTTGTATTCTGATTACCTAATGAACCGAAAGATCCGCGAAGTTTCAATGTTCCGATCGTATTGCTCAGCGGTTCGAAGAATTTTTCCTGTGCGATATTCCATCCGACTGATACAGACGGGAATACTTTCCACCGGTTGTCGCTGCGGAAGCGGGAAGAACCGTCTGCACGGATATTGGCTTCAAACAGATAACGGCCCATGTAGTCGTAGTTTACACGGCCAAAGAAACCGGCTGTAGACCAGTCGCTGAGGTTTCCGTATACATCCGGAGTCATAGCCTCCCCATAGAAACTGTTGCCGCTGGTAAGGTCGATCACCGGTTTGTTTGGGAACATGATACCATTGCGGGTCAGTCCGTATTGTTTTACACGCATTTCTTCTGCCTGGAAACCGGCCATCACATGCAGGTTGTGAGTGTCGTTGAACAGGTGAGTATATTCTGTATATGCGTTGAAGGTGAGATGAGCATTCTTGTAGAATCCTTCGTGCACCTCTGATCCGTCTTCATAAACGACAGGGTCTCCGGCTACGTTGTGGTTATACAAAACCTGAGAATCCCAGTGACGGTCCTGATGGTAAGTACTGTAATTGAATTCCACATGAGTGAGCCAGTTCTTGATCGGTTCGATCAACAGTCCGGCCTGCTGGTAGATACGGTCATTCTGCCACTGGTCAGTACCGCCTTCTGCCAGTCCGAGTTCCGGTGACGGACTGCTGTAATAGTATCCGTTCGGATCGTAAAGAGGCAGGGTAGGCCATCCCTGTCGGGCAATGGACTGATAGAGACTGCTGGTCAGGCGTGACGGGCGTTTCTGATCCTGACGGCTGAAACGCATGCTGTAATTGAAGCGGAGCCATTTGGTAAGCTCTGAGTTGATTTTTGCTGTAACATTATATCGTTTGAATCCTTCTTCCCCGATGTTCATCAAACCGCCCTGATCCAGATAATTGAAAGATGCGTAGTAATTGAATTTCTTGCTACCGCCGTTAGCACTGAAATTGTGTTCCTGTGAGAACGTCCAGTCTTTGTAAATGACATCGAAACGATCCACATCATCAATACCGACCTGATAACCGTCTCCCCATACGGTTTCGTCCCATGATGCCGGGCTGAGTGCATAAAGGATTCTTCCATCCTCGGTAATGCGCTGTCCCGGTTTGTAAGGTCTGGCATTGTGGTATTCAACAATTTTCGCCATGCGTTCGTTGTCGAAGAATACCCCACTGCTGCTGTTGGTGTTGGCATCGTTCAGGAAACTGGCGAAGTCAACAGAGTTCATCATGTGGTTTTTGTTGATCGGATTTCCCCAGCGGAATGAGTTGTTGTAGTTAAGGGTCAGTTTGCCGTCGTCATTACCCTTCTTGGTTGTGATCAGGATGACACCGAACGGTGCGCGTGAGCCGTAAATAGAAGATGCCGCTGCATCTTTTAACACGGAAATGTTGGCAATATCCTGAGGGTTGATGGTGTTGAGGTCACCTTCCATGCCATCAATCAAAACCAGCGGGCTGCCGCTGGAACCCTGTCCGATGGTACCCATACCGCGGACATTAATACTCGGAGTATCTTCCAGGCTACCGTTGGTCTGCGAAATGTTCAATCCGGGAACGACACCTTGCAAGGCCTGTGAAACATTGCTTACCGGACGCTCGGCGATTTCATCGGCTGTAACAACGGAAACGGCTCCGGTCAGATTCGCTTTCTTTTGACTTCCAAAGCCGACAACCACAACTTCATCCAGCAATTTGGTGTCTTCCAGCAGTTTGACCAGAATCTCTTTTCCTGAAGTTGCCTTTAGTGTCTGGGTTTTGTAACCCACAAAAGAAATTTCCAGTTCGGCATTTTTCTGGGTAGTTAAAGAGAACAGACCATCCAGATCGGTGGTAACTCCGTTGGTTGTGCCTTTTTCCAGAATGGTTGCACCGATGATGGGTTCTCCGCTGGCATCGGTAACTTTACCTTTTACTGTAATTTTACCGGTTTGTTCGATAGACAGGCCGGATAAAACATTGGCAGGCTGTGCTGCATAGAGATTAGATGAAATGGGTAATAAAATGCCCATGCAAAGTCCTAAGGCTGCGTAACGCGATACCTTGAAGGAACGGGTCGGTGGTGTGTAGGTTGTCACACCCTTTGATTGGACAGAAATGTTTTTCATATTTCCTGTTTTTTATAGTATATGAATGTGAGAATTAATACGGCGGCGAAGATATAAACTTTATGTAAAATAAACAATAAGTGTCGATAAAAAATATTTTTACTAATTAAATGCGTATTATTTAAGTTCTATAATCAAAAAATCTCCCTTTTTGTCTTGTGCATAGATGGCTTATTGTATTGTAAATACCAGCTTTTGTAAAGTTATATATTGATCTATGTGTTTAAAATATAGTTATTTATAATAATGTAAATTGAAAGTTGTAATGTCTGTATTATGTGATTTTCTACAAGATGGTTATTGTAGTAAATACACTTATAATCATGCAATGAAAAATATTTACATAAAAGCTGGTATTTATACTTTTATACGATTTTCTTAGACTAAATTATTATCAATAAATTATAAGTTTATTTTCCGGACTGGCATCTGTATTGGGAATAGAGTAGCTAGAGTTTTCAACGTAAATGCCGAAAACCCTAACTACCAAGATGCCTACACAATATTTCGTCTTACCTGGACTTTTTCAATTCGCAGGAAAAGCCATATACATTGCCGCCAAAATCTACGGCAAAGAGACCATTCCCCGATATTGCAATGGTAGCAAAAAGAGGAGCTCCCATCGAATGCCGCCATTGTAAACGTCCGCTTTGGGCATCGAGGGCATACAGTGTCCCATCTGAGGCACCGATATACACCTGGTTGCCACATAAAACCGGACTTGTTTCGACCGTATTCGGATGATTGCCCTGATAAGGAGCTGAAAGAATCATGGCTTCACGGGTTTTGAAGTGCCATTTTTCTTCCAGTGTTTCCTTGTCCAATGCTACTACACCATTGTTGGAAGTACCAAAAATTATGGCGTCTTTTGTCACCAATGGAGTAGAGGCAACTTCTACGCCGTAATTCAACTTCTTGCGCATCAGAATGCGTCCTGTTTTATTCTCTACCATCAACAGAGAATTAGCAGAAGTAACATACATAACATCACCCCATGCTGCCGGTGTTGCAGCCCGAAAGCGTAAATCCTTGTCCCAATCCTGCCAAAGCATTTTACCGGTTTCAGCATTATTTCCAAACAGGGCTCCCCAATGACGGCTTCCAATGAGGACATTGTCCTCACTCAACGTCAGGGTGGCTACGCAACCTTCACCACGTCCCCAGTCCTTGTTCTGCCAGATTATTTCGCCAGTTTGACCTTTGAAGGCTGTCAGTTGATAACCTGTACCCGCATAGACAATGCCGTCTTTGGCTACCAGTCCGTCATTCAGGGCAGGGGTTACACCTATTTTTAAATCCTTTTGCCACACGATTGCACCGTTTTTCGTATCTATTGCATAAACGATACCTTGTACATCTTGTGCAAATACAAGTCCGCCATCTATTGCAATGCTGTTACGGACGGATGATTTCAACGGAGATTTCCAGACAATCTGCCCGGTAGCAGCTTCTATTTTTGTAATTGAGGCCTTACCGGTTTCATTCTCATCCAGCGAAGCCACATAGACAAAGCCTTCGCTGACCACTGGTGCGGACATATAGATATTGGAACCGACATTGGTCGTCCAGGCCAGACGGGGGGCAACCAGCGTATCTTCAACCAGACCGGTGTGAGTCGGATTGCCTAACAGGTTATTCCAATCCTTATCGGTCACAATAGGCTGCTGCTGGTCTTCATACAAGAAAGATGCCGTTTTTTTACTGATTTCCCCATTGGCATATTGCGCTTCAGCGATAACGGTAACATAGTGTCCTTTGGCTGTTGACGGTAAAGATATCTCAGCTGTCCATGCAAAATCACTTTGTTGTTTCATCGGTTTGTTTTTCAATAAAACCTTCCCGTCTGATGTACAGCTGTATATCATACGGACTACCGGACTCGCTGTGGAATAAGCATTGACGGTCAGAGGTATGGTTCCATCCGGACTAATGGCAGACTGATGGTTCTGGATAGATGCAATTACCATCTTTTTATCCAGATACGAATAGTGAAAATCTGAAGTAAAGTCTCCTTTTGCATCAATATGCATCACACGAAAAGCTGAGGAAGCATGGTCTATACCGCCATAAATAGGTGTAGAAGAACATATTACTGCTACCTGATTATCCGGATGCGTGTAAATATGGTTTACATGCCAGTGTCCATAAAGCCATGCTTTCAGGTTGTGTGCCAGGAGGTCAACTACTTCTTGGTTCTTCAGTGTAAATTTAAAATCCGGACATCCGCATTCTCCGGGAATGGTATGGTTGAAAACATAGATTGCCTTATTCTTATCTACATACTTCAAGTCATTGGCCATCCAACTGAATACTTCATTCATGCGATAGCTGGGGGAATAGTCACCACCCGGCATCGGTGTAACAATATAATGGACATTGCCCACTTCAAATGAATAAAATGTAGGTCCGTAGATTTTCTCAAAAAGTTCTTCTCCATATTTCCCGGCTACCAGATCGTGGTTTCCGATGGCATAGAATACTTGAGTTTCTGGCATGTTGGATGAATTCATCACTTTGATATGACTATTCAAGCCTCCCACATAACAAATGTCTCCAGTATGAATGATGAAGGCAACTTTTTCATTGGCGGCATACTCGCGCATACCTTCTGTCCATTCGTCCTGTCCCTGCGCTTCTCCGATTTCCGTATCCGAGATATGGATAAACCGGTGACTGCCGTCGGTCTGTACGGCATTATAGCGCAAAAGTCCGAAGTCGTAACTGACTTCTTTGCCTTCGATACGATGATAATAAGCATTCTCTGTCTTATAGCCCGAAGGAGTAGTGATAAATACAAAACGTGCCTTCTCATGTCCGGGCAAGGTAAACTGTCCTTTTCCGTCTGTCTGAACTACATTTAGTCCATCTGACACCGATATTCCTTTCATCAGTGTTTCCCCTTTGTCATAACGCCCGTTATGATTGGTGTCAACATAAACCTTGCCGGTGTATTGTGCAGACAGAATGGAGGGGAATGCCAACAGCATTCCGAGCAATATTTTTTTCATGAATATATCTCTTAAAATGAAACTAAAGCAGTAAAGGCTTCGTCCATTATTTGAGCAAGATAATGAAGTAGCCTTTACGCTTAGTTATGTTTATACTGTGTTATTATTCGGCCCAGAACTTATTCTGTTTTAAGTTAGGATTGATATTGATATCACGTACCGAAATAGGAGTATAATAATATTTAGGTTCTATCCATTCCCAGTTGGCCTGTACCTGAGAAGTACGAAGGATATGTCCATGGTCACCTTCTGAAAACATAATCGGAGATTTGTCATCGATAATTTGAGTACTTACATTCTTCAAGTCTTCTTCGGTCAAATCTTTTTTCGCTTCATTGGCACTTTCTGAATCCGGGAAGAATCCCACATCCTTGACTCCGTCACCATTGGTATCCATATAGCCATAACCCGGGATATAGGCACCTTCCGGGACTTTTTCCAGAAGTTTGGCACATCCCCAACGCATCAGGTCATTATAGCGATAACCCTCACAGGCCAATTCGATACGGCGCTCGTGACGGACTTCGGCAACAGCTCCTGCCTGCGTTGATTTAATGTTGGAGTAGCGGGCCATCTGTACAGGATCGGGATTGTTCAACCATTCATCCAACTTGGCGGGAGGAAGTTCTACACCTACACGACCACGGATTTTGTTGATGGTTTTATCCAAATCCTCCTGGGTCAGAATACCCAGTTCGGCTTTAGCTTCTGCATTGATCAGAAGGATGGTGGCATAGCGAAGAATAGGAAGATCACAATATGCTGTACCCCATTCCCACATATCCTGTGGAGTGTCCAGACAGAACTTTACTTGCGGATAACCACCGAATTCCATTTTCTGCTGAGCCGGCATTTTGTCCCATTCGCGTTGCCAGCCAATTGGCATCAGTGTTTCAGCCATACGAGGATCGCGGTTTTTATACACTTCAGTTACAGTCATAGTCTCATAACCGGGAACCGTGTGAAAAGGAACAGCTTTACCATCTTCAGTGATGTAAAGATAATCTTCCATCAGGTCACGGCTTATTGAGTGATTATAATTGAAAATGGAACTAATGCCATACTTACGTCCTAAATTCTTGTCGTTGTCCATCACCAGAATCACTTCCGGATTCGTACTCAAATCCAGACTGCTGAACAGTGCGCGATACGGAGGCATGGAGCCATTGGGAACATTGGAAATCTCATAATCATAATTGTTCATGATGGTTTCAGATGCCTGGACTGCCAATTCCAGGAACCTGTCGTAGTCGTTTAATTCCAATTCAGGATGATACTTGCGGAAGGTACCTTCATTCAAGGCAATACGTGCCTGTTCTGCCAATGCCACGACTTTATAGATTTCTGTCTTACTGTTACCATCCTTCATGTTTTTCACGGCAAAGTCCAAATCAGCCATGATGCTGTCTACTACCAAAGCACGCGGATCCTGGGTTTTGTACAGTTCTTCCGTATCAGTCGTTTGCAAGTCTTTGCTATACCAGGGAACATCCGAATAACTTTGTACCTTTCCATAGTATTCTTTGGCGCGATACAGTCTGCCTAAGCCAATAAAATGATTGATATCCGCTTCGTTGCCTGTGGCCTGTGGGGCACGTGCCAGAAAGAAATTGATGGAACGGAGGGTTCCCCATCCCCACTGTCCTACTTCTTCCGGAGTAAGCTGACCGTTCATCTTATCGAACACACTACTTGCTTCACAATAAATTACATTATCGGATACACCATCGGTTGTACTGGCTCCCCAGTTGTAGAGTCCATAGGCATACGTTTCCAGATCGCTTACTGACTTGAAGAAACTCTTTTCAGTTAAACTGTCTTCAGGAAAACGGTCTAAAAACGAGTCGTTACATCCCATCATGGTTAAACCGAGCATACTCAGTGTTATATATTTTGCTGTTTTCATTGTTTTGTTTATTTAAAATGTCACATTCATACCGAAAGAATAAGCACGTTGCAATGGATAACCGCTACCGGCCAGGCCTTCAGGATCGCATTTATAGTGTTTGTACAAGCCTGACCATACAGCTAGGTTATCTCCCGTAAAGAACAGGCGTAAATAACTTAACCCGATTTTTTCCACCCATTTTTTGGGGAAAGTATAACCAAGCTGCAGATTCTTCAAGCGAAGATAGGCTGCATTCTGCAAATATTTAGTCTGAGTGGCAGCTGCCTCCAGACCTCCCTGGAAAGCTACGTATGATTTCAGACGGGGGAAATAACCGTCCGGATTGTCTTCACTCCAATGATCGTACATGTTACCATAGGTAATGTTGGTCCAGGGCTGGTTATAAATACCCCAGAAGTAGAGGTCGCTAGCACCAGGATAATAGTCTTTCTTGCCTACACCTTGCAGGAAAACACTAAAGTCGAAACTATTCCAATCAGCATTCAGGGAAATTCCATAAGTATACCGGCTTCTGCTGTTACCAATAACTGTATAATCGCCATGGTCTTCTAAAGTCCAGGCACCACTGTTGATGATACCATCTCCATCAAGATCAGCAAACTTCAAATCTCCGGGAGCAGTCGGAGGTGTACCTGGATAAGAGGTGACCGGAGTCTGGTCGGCATGATTCTTGATATCCTCTTCATCTTTAAAGAAACCAAGCGTAGTCAATCCCCACATTTCTCCGACTTCACATCCTTCGTACCAGTCGCTCAAGTTGCCATTCGGGTTATCAAACTTCGTGATGAAAGTACGGCTGTCTGCAATATTGAAACTTACACCTATATTCAACGGCTTGCCTGCTACAGTGAACCGATCCTTGTAGCCTACAGTCAACTCCCAACCACGCGTCTTCAGGTCGGCCGCATTGGCATAGGGGACATCTGTACCCAAAACACCCGGTAAAGTAGCTCCATGTGTCAGCATATCTTCAGTGCGACGGACATAGTATTCACCGGTAAACGACAAGCGGTTTTCGAAGAAATTCAAGTCAGCACCCACATTGAGAGTCTTTACTTTTTCCCATGTCAGTGAACCGGAAACCAATCCGGGAGTACCTACATAAACAGGTTGTTTTCCTTCGATAATGGCACTTATCTTACCATTTCCCATAGTAGCCAGATAAGGATAATAACCTACATCCTGATTTCCCAGCTGACCATAGGAAGCACGGAACTTCAAAAAACTGATGGTAGAGGTCAATGGCTCAAAGAATTTTTCCTTGGAAATAACCCAACCCAGTGAGGCAGAGGGGTTAAATACAAAACGGTCATCTTTGGGGAACGAAGAAGTACCGTCATAACGGCCGTTGAACTCGATGATATATTTATTGTCATAAATGTAACCGATACGTCCGAAACCGCTTCGGGTAGCTTTGGAACCCAGGCTTTCGCCAACGTTCATGTCACCAGTGGCCAGACCGGCAGTGGGTACGGAGGTAGAGATCAGATCTTTGCGGTCCAAGTTATTACCGTAATATTCGTATTCTTCCTGATTGAAACCAATCATGGCCGTCAAATCATGCTTTTGGGCAAATGTCTTGTGGAAAGTTGCATAGATGTCGATATAGATGTCTTTGTCATCGCCGGAATCAGCATAAGCACTGGTCACCTCATTTTGATATTTTATGGGGCGATCAGGACCGTCGGTATATGCTACCGGCAGATAAGCCCAGCGCTGGCGGTTTTTGTTTGTAGAATAAGACAGCGAACCTTGTACCCATAACACATCTTTCAATAGATCAATCCGGGTACCGAATGTGGTACGTATCTGGGTTTCATATTTTTCCCAATCACCACCTTCTGCCAACAGCCCCAACGGATTGGCACCGCTACTGGTCCAGGTACCGTCAGGATTCTTGGGCATGTCCAGCGGAGAAATACGGTTGATAGCCCAATAAGTATCACTACTCAGGTTGGTAGGAGCCTTGTAATCATAAGTAATGACACTGGTATTATTCGAAACGCTCCACCAGTCCTTAATATGAAAATTCAGTTTGCTGTTGATGGTATAGCGGTTATAGGTATCAGTATTGTATTTGATCATACCGTTCTGATAATTGTATCCGGCTGAGAAATAATAATCCAGTTTGTCCGTACGTCCCGAAAGATCTACCGAGTGATTGGTTGCAAAAGAGAAGTTTTTGTAGCACTCGTCTACCCAGTCGGTCTGTCCCCAATATTCATAAGTACCGTTAGGAGTCAGACGATAAGGGTCGGAGCCCGGATTCTCGGACATTTTCTTGGCGTACTCCAATGATTCTTCGTTGTAAATGGTTCCCCACGGATAATAAGCCTGGTTACGCATGGTAGCTACTGTGTAGGGATCAGTAATAATTTCCGGTGAGAACGTATTGCTTCGGAAAGAAAAGTTGTTGTTGTAGTTGATGGTCAATTTTTCATTTTTAGCCTCTTTGGTTGTAACCAAAATTACACCATATGCGGCCTTGGCACCATAGATGGCACATGAAGATGCATCCTTCAATACCGAAATGCTGGCAATGTCATTCGGGTTCATACGGTTCAGCATACCGGCGTCTGAAGCGACACCATCAATTACAATCAACGGGCTACCGCCATTGATAGATTCGTAACCACGTACATTAAAAGACGGGGTAGAGATGGCCTGACCGGTGCCGATTTCCACATTCAAGTTGGCTACTGTACCCTGCAATGCCTGACCGACGTTCAACACCGGACGGTTTTCCAATTGCTTGGTAGCAACAGAAGCAACCGCACCGGACAGGTTTGCTTTCTTCTGTACACCATAACCTACAACTACCACTTCATCCAAAGTCTGGGTGTCTTCACTTAGCGTGATAACCATATCTTTTCCAAAAGCAGCTTTCAGTTCTTTTGTCTGGTATCCGACAAAGGAGACTTCAAGCACTGCATTTGCCGATACATTGAATGCAAAATTACCGTTAAGGTCAGTAATGACTCCGTTCGATGTACCTTTTTCCTTAATCGTAGCACCAATCATCGGTTCGCCATTGGAATCAATGATTTTACCTTTTACCCGTTGTTCTTTAGTAGAGGCAACGGTCTTCTTTGCAGGAAATATGATGATTTTATTTCCTGAAACAGTATAGTCAAGTCCTTGTTTGGCAAGTTCCTCCACAAGAACCTGTTTAAGTGCCTTTCCGTTTGTCAAGATTGTTACGCCTCTTTTGCCGTTCACTTCTGCATCTCTATAAGAAAACCGATAATTGGTTTGCTTTTCAATCGCTTTGAAAAATTCTTTGACAGAAGCATTCTTGAGGTTGAGATTTACCTGACCTGTTTGAGAATATCCCCCAATAAAAGTTAACATACATAAAGATAACAGGGTGGAACGTAATTTAAATGAATGTTTTTCCTTATCTTTATGCTCAGAATTAATTAGTTGTGTTTTTGTTCTCATTGAAATGAAAATAATAAATGTTGAATTTGTTGATACTATTTCTCACATAGTTTCTTCTCAAAGACTAATCTAATTCTCCGCTCCGAATAATTTGCCGATTATTCGGAGTTTTTTTTTCACAGTTATGTTTTCATATTCATAGTGTTTTAAAGGTTATTATTCATTTAATTGTATGGTTATAATTCCGTCTTCATTTTTGTAATTAAAATTATAATGCATTTTCAAAACCTTCATAATGCTTTCAATGTTCTCATCATCAAAAGTTCCCGTATAGATATCATCCAGCAATGATTTATCCTCAACATTGAAAGTAACTCCAAATTTTCTGGATAAACAGTTGAGTACGTTTTCCAGTGTCTCACTTCTGAATACAAGCTCTTTTTTCATCCATGCAGTTTCTGACTCGTTTGATGTTGAAACATGTTTCAGTTCGCCTGTCTTTTTATAATAGGTCACTTTCTCATTGGGCTTTACATTTATATTTTTGTACGGCGGAAGCACCATCTCAATGTTCACACTTCCTTCTACCAGAGACATTTCCACGATATCCTTATCCTGATAGGCGTATACATTGAATTTCGTACCTAATACGGTAATGTCCATAAAACCTGTCTTTACCGTAAATTGCTTTTTTATGTCCTTCTTTACTTCAAAGAAGCCTTCACCCGACAGCTCTACATTTCTGCTTTCACGCCCGAAATCCTGACTGTATGTAAGCGAAGACTTGGCGTTCAGATAAACAATCGTTCCATCGGGCAGGGTAACCAGTGATTTTCCGTAGTCACCCGAACGTATTACCACATTTTGCTCTGCCAGTGAACTTATCGTCTTGTTCTGCATATAGGTCAGCACAGTCAGACTTCCTGCAATAATGAATAAAATGGAAGCAGCTATTTGCATCCAGTAGTTCTTGAAGGAAATTCTGTTTTGGCGAATTTCTTTCTCCTTTATATTCATTTTTTCATAGAGTTTCTCTATTTTTTCATCAGGAAGTGGTGAGTAATGGTCAAATTTGTCCCATTCAGACATAAGGATATCTTTCAGTTCCTGATCGGAGGTAATTTCCATCAGGGACTTCAATTTCTGAAGTTCCTCCGATGTTATTCTGCCCGAACGGAATTTTTCCAATAACCTTGCTACTTCTTTATCCATTATTATATTCATAAAACCAAAATCTGATTTTTATAGGTAATATCCATAAGCAGCAGATTTATAACATATCATTTTATATGTTATATAACATTAATGAAGAGAGAAAACGATGATTAGAATAATGGCATTAAATCCCGTCAGCTCATTGCGCAATGTTTTGAGTGCAGCCGACAGTTGGTTACGTACGACCTGATCCGTAATAGAAAGCTTTTCTGCAATCTCTGGTATAGATATTCCATATTCCTTGTTCAGTTCGAAGATTTCCCTTTGTCGGGGTGACAGGTGTGATTTCGCTTTCTCCAAAGCTTTTTGGAATGTATCATAATCTATTTCGTCGGAGATTTCATCGTCTTTGGTTGCCATCGTATTCTGGTATTCCAGATATTTCTCCATGGAAGGATTGTTGATTTGTCTTTTCAGTTCTTTCAGAAGGCAGTGATATGCGATAGTAAACAGATATGATTTGAACAAATACTCAGAATTAAGGCTTTCTCTGTTGGTCCAGATGCGCATGAAAGTTTCCTGTACCACATCATCCGTAGCACTTTCTGATTTCAGATACTGATATACGAACTGATAGAGCCTCGATACCCATTGGGAATACAGTATCTTGAAAGCTTTTTCAGAACCGTTTCTTATATCTTCAATCAGCATTTTCTCTTGCATAGCTATACATATCTTTTGTCTGAAGGCAAATTTATAAAAAATATATTAAAACATACTCGGGATAAAAAAATTGCAGATACAGACAGGAAAACCAATACACATCCGGTTCTCCTGTATTTCACTGTTATTTCGTTTTGCCGGTACATCATCAAATATCCCGGCCCGCATTGCTTTTGTGATTGCTTGCGGACAGAGAAACTTCTGAGGTTGGACGGGGCAGAAAAGCCGGGAAACCTTAAATCTTTGCCTCGGGATGAATTTATCGCAGAATCGGGCAGGAGAGTTGGCAAAATAATCGTAAATTCGCACGGGAAATTTAAATTTTATCTTTAACCATTACCTTAATAATTAGAATGAAACGCAGGCATTATTTTCATTTCTTTCTGGGAGGCATTGCAGCCTCGGCAGCGTTGCTTGCAGCCTGTTCCGGCAGTAACGGACAGGTGACGGGCCGCTCGGACTATTATACAAGGGGAATCGGACAGTATCCGGGCAGTCCGCAGGAGGACTTTTCGCCCGAACTGGTGAAGGACGATACTTACCGCAACATCGCTCTGATGCGTGCGGCTTATCAGTCGTCTGCTTACGACTATAACCTGACTGCCCAGCTGGTTACCGACGGGATTGTACATAACGGAGTTCCTCAGTATCTGAGACTGCTGACTCCTGACGGCGAGAAGCCGAAACGGGAGCGGGAGTGGATGATCGATGAAGGTCCTTATTCACGGAATGTGGCAACCGGTGAAGACACTTATTTCCAGTTTGATCTGGAGAACTACAGGAAAAAGGCAGACCGGGTTTATCTGAAAGGGACAGTGACTTATTATGCAGAAAAAGCCGGCAAGGGCTATGAACTGATCTGTCAGGGATCGGACGACGGGGCCAGCTGGACCGAGTTGGGAAAGATTGCCGGAAAAGGACTGCCCGGCGAAGCTGCGAAATATAACATGCATTCTGATCCGAACAAACAGGATGAAAAGGGAGCACTTCCGGTGCGTATCATCGAACTGGAGATTCCCATGAAGCAAAGCGGAGAGTACAGTCATTACCGTGTTGTCATGCGGATGGCGGGAGCTGCCTACTGGACGATCCACGACATGAATTTCTTCAATGGCGGGGAATATGTCGAACTGAAACCGTCTTCCTGCTTCAACAGCATCTGGATGAGTGCGGGCGATGCGCAGGAATGGATCTACGTGGATCTCGGCACTAAGGCCGATTTCGACAAGGTGATCCTGCACTGGGTGAACAAGGCCGTTCAGGGAAAGATCCAGACCTCGGATGATGCACGCAGCTGGAAGGATGCCGCTCCGCTGCCGGGTGGAGACAGTCCTACGGATGAAATAGCTGTCAAAGGAAAAGCCCGCTATGTGCGTGTACTCATGGAACGTCCGAAGGAGAAAGGTTCATATATGCTCAGTGAAATCGAAGTGATGGGTAAGGGTGGACTGACAGCCCGTGCCGTTCCGCAACCGGCTGCCGAAGGCAACAGCATCCGTCTGTCGGGCGGCAACTGGAAGGTCCAGCGTGCTTCGGAAGTGAAGGGCAATGGAGAAGAAATCGCTTCTGCCGGTTTCCAGACCGACGGATGGATTCCGGCTACGGTACCGGGAACCGTGCTGAGCAGCTACAAGAACATTGGTGCCCTGCCTGATCCGAACTATTCGGCCAACCAGCTGAATGTATCAGAGTCATTCTTCAATTCCAATTTCTGGTACCGTAACGAGTTTACGGTTCCCGAAGGTTTCATCAAAGACCGGGTGTTCCTGAACTTTGACGGAATCAACTGGAAGGCTCATGTCTATCTGAACGGCCGGAAAGCAGGCGACATCGAAGGCGCGTTCATCCGCGGCAAACTGGATGTGACGGAGCTGATTGTTCCCGGAAAGAATGTTCTTTCGGTAGAGATCATGAAGAACAGCCACCTGGGAGCTGTCAAGGAAAAGAACAAGCAGAGCACAGACTTCAACGGAGGAATCCTGGGAGCGGACAACCCTACTTTCCATGCAACGATCGGCTGGGACTGGATTCCTACGGTCCGCGGCAGAAATATCGGTATCTGGAACGATGTGAAGCTTGTGAGCACCGGTAACGTAACCGTCAGTGATCCGCTGGTAGAGAGTGTATTCCCTCTGCCGGACACTACTTCCGTGCGCCTTACCGCTCATGCTTTCGTGAAGAACCATAGCGACAAGGAAGTTCAGGGTGTGCTGGAAGGAAGTATCGGTACTCTCCGTTTTGCCCAGGAGGTTACTCTGAAAGCCGGCGAAGAGAAAGAGATCCTTTTCACTCCGGAACGCTTCGGACAGCTGAATATGGAACATCCGCGTCTGTGGTGGCCCAACGGATATGGTGAGCCTTACCTCTATGATGCTGCTTTCACGTTCAAGACCGACGGAAAACTTTCTGACAGCCTTTCTTACAAGACCGGTATCCGCCAGATGACCTTTAATGAGGACAAGGGTATTCTGAATATGTATATCAACGGACGGCGATTCGTCGGACGCGGCGGCAACTGGGGATTCAGTGAGTCGAACCTGAACTACCGCGGACGTGAATACGATGCAGCTGTCGCTTATCATGCCGATATGAACATGAACATCCTGCGCAACTGGGTGGGCATGATCGGCGATGAAGAACTCTATGAGGCTTGCGATCGTCACGGTATCATGATCTGGCAGGACTTCTGGCTGGCCAATCCTGCTGACGGGCCCGATCCTTATTATCCTGACCTGTTCATCACCAATGCCGAGGATTACGTACGCCGCATCCGCAGCCATGCTTCCATCGGTATCTATTGCGGACGGAACGAAGGCTTCCCGCCGGAACGCATCGACAAGGCCTTGCGGAGCATCGTGCGTGACGAACATCCGGGGCTGCACTACATCCCGAGTTCGGCCGATGAGGTTGTGAGCGGACACGGTCCTTACCGCATGCTTCCTGCCAAGACCTATTTTACACTTCCTGCCGGAAACGATAAGTTCCACAGTGAGCGCGGTATGCCGAACGTGATGACTTACGAAGGTTTCTGCCGGACTTATTCTGAAGAAGGCATCTGGCCTCAGTCGGATGAATGGGGTATGCATGACTACACTCTTCAGGGGGCACAGGGAGCAGCTTCGTTCAATGAAATCATAGCCGAAGGTTATGGCAAGCCGCAGAGTGCCCGGGAATTTACGGAGCTGGCCCAGTGGGTGAACTACGACGGTCACCGCAGTCTGTTTGAGTCGCGGAGCAAGAACCGCATGGGATTGCTGATGTGGATGAGTCATCCCTGCTGGCCTTCCATGGTATGGCAGACTTACGACTATTATCTGGAGCCGACGGCAGCCTACTTTGCCATCAAGAAAGCATCGGAACCCCTGCATATTCAGTGGAATCCGGCTACCGATGAAGTGGAAGTGGTGAACTACAGCGCCGGTACTCACAGTCATCTTACAGCCCGGGTACAGATTCTGAACATGGATGCCAGTGTAGCCTGGGAGAAAGAAACGACCGTGGACAGCCGTGAGGATACGACAGAGAAGTGCATCAAGCTGGAATTCCCCGAAACGCTTTCGGAAGTTTATTTCATCAAGCTGTGGCTGCTGGAGGACGGAAAGATCCTGTCCGACAATTTCTATCACGCCAGTCGGAAAGGAATCAATTATCAGGCTCTGAAGCAACTGCCTGAAGTGACACTCGACTGTCAGGCAAAGATGGCTCAGGATAAAGAAGGCAACTGGACAGCGACAGTCACTCTGACCAATCCCACATCCACACCTGCACTGATGACCCGCATCAATGTGGTTGGTGACAAGGATGGTGACCAGTTTCTGCCCATTCTCTATGAAGACAACTATTTTGCCCTGCTTCCCGGTGAGCAGAAAGAGGTATCTGTCCGTTGGAAAGATGTTGATACCCGGGGAAATTCTCCTGTGATCCGGATAACGGGATACAATGTAAAGGAACTGAGCAGACAATAATCATGTAACGGTTCTGACGTGTAGAAGAGGATACCTGCATCCGCAGGATCCTCTTCTATAATTTTTCTTATACCTTCTTGCGCTTTTTATACTGACTTATCTTAATCTGTTTATACATATGAAAAGTATATTTCAACTGATAACTCTTCTCTGCCTTTCTGTTATGGCAAGTATGATGGAATCTTGTTCCACAAAAAATGAAAAGATTGTTTTGGCATATGTCACATCGCATGGGGCAACTCTTCCGGACCCTGATCTTGTGACACACATAAACTATGCATTCGCTCATGTAGATTCTACATTCAGCAAACTCAAGATAGATAATGAAGGACGTCTGTCTGAAATTACGGCTCTCAAGCAAAAAGCTCCCCATCTGAAGGTGTTGCTTTCCGTTGGCGGATGGGAAAGTGGCAGATTCAGTGAAATGGCTGCAAACGAACAATACCGCCTGTCGTTTGCCAACGATTGCCGGCGGGCAATCGAACAGTTTCAGCTGGATGGTATTGACATCGACTGGGAATATCCTACCAGCAGTGCGGCAGGAATATCATCTTCTCCTGACGATACCCAAAATTACACGTTGCTGATGAGAGATCTGCGAAAAGCAATCGGTCCGGACAAACTCCTGACACTGGCTTCCGTATATAACGGCAATTACATAGACTTCAAAGCCATTGATCCTTATATAGATTTTGTCAATGTTATGGTATACGATATTAACCGTCCCCCTTATCATCATGCGGCTCTTTACCGTTCGCCACTGGTAGGAGACGGATGCGGTGAAGAGGCTGTGGAGGCTCATATACAGAAAGGAGTTCCTGTAGAAAAACTGGTATTGGGTATTCCTTTCTACGGGCATGCGGCTGCTCCATTGTCTGATTTTATCAGTTACGATGCAATCATGGCGCAGCAAGACTACAAAACCTGCTGGGACTCGATTGCAAAAGTCCCTTACCTTGCTGATAAAGATGGAAAGTTGGTTTGTTCGTATGAGAATCCATCTTCCATTACAGCCAAATGTGCTTTTGTCAAGCAGAAAGGGCTGAAGGGTATTATGTATTGGGAATACAATTCTGATGGAAAAGAAGGGAGCCTCCGGAAAGCAGCCTATGAAGGAATGCAGGAATAATATGTTGGTAGTCAAGGAGCTTCTATGACTTTTTGTGGAAACGAATGATCTGTTTCATGAGTTTCGAAACGTGTAAGATTTCGTCTCTTTCATACGGCTTTTGAATTCTCTTTGCGTTTTTTTTTTTTTACATACACGGCATTGGATATCAGCCTGTTTATGAGTAAATTTGAACGTTTCTTAAAAGGAAGTATTATGAAGACTAAGTTGTATTTCTTGACACCCTTGTTGCTGTTTGCACTCAGTGCCTGCAACTCTGATGATCCGTCTTCTTCCGAAACGGATGTTCCCGCAGCCAAAGAACGGCAGGATATTCCTCTTACGCGTTCAGAAACCCAGTTGGCTGACCATACACTGGACTTCTCGCTGGCTTTGCTCAGACAGGCCAGTCTGCAGGAGGCAGGAAAAAATATGCTGGTGTCTCCTCTCGGCACGGCTGCCTTGCTCAACCTGATGGCTAACGGAGCTGAGAGTCATACGGCTGATGAACTGTATGCGGTTTTGAGTCCTTCCGGTGTCAGTGCCGGTGAATTGAATGATTTCTTTTCGAAACTCAATACCTGGCTTCCGGAACTGGATAACACAACCTCACTGGCACAGGCTTATTCTCTGTGGATGGACGATCAGTTCACCGTTCATTCCGGTTATACGGATGTGGCTCAGTCGGTATTGGGAGCAGATGTCAGACAACTGGATTTTCAGAATACCCAAAGTCAGCAGCAGCTTTACGACTGGTGCAGCGAAAAGACAGAAGGATGTATTCGGGAAATTGATTGTCCGTTGGCGGATGCGCAGCTGGTGATGCTTCATACACTTTATTTCAAAGGAGCATGGACTGATAAATTTGATCCTGCACAGACTCGGACAGAGACTTTCCGGGGGAATCTCAGGGAAGTTGCCGTGCCGATGATGCATGACAGACAGAGAGCCGGTTATGCCGCAACTGAATCATTTACGGCTGTCAGTCTTCCTTATGGTAACGAAGCATATTCCATGTTGCTGGTTCTTCCGGCTGCCGGGACAGATATGGCGCAGGCCGGCCGGGCATTGGCCGACGGAGCCTGGAAAGAACTGACGTCCCGGCTTTATGGGGCTCAGGTGGATCTGAAACTGCCGAAGTTTGAACTGGCTTATGATACCTCACTTATTGAAATGCTTCAGGAAATGGGGATTCACGATGCATTCAGTGGAGAGGCTGATTTCAGTGGACTGACCCCCGATCCGTTGTATTTCAATGTTTTCAAGCAGCAGTCTGTTCTCAGGGTAGACGAACGGGGAACAGAAGCTGCTTCCGTCACCTGGGCAGGGCTTGACACTTCTTTGCCTGAAGGAGGTGAGGAACCTGTGGCAGCTGTCACTTTTGACCGGCCGTTCTATTTCTTCATCCAGGAAAAGAGTACCGGACTGATGCTTTTCATGGGTAAAGTGGAAGAATTGAATCCGGAATAAACTCATTTCTATACTGATTTCACCGGCTTGATGTAAATCATGAAAACTGAATAAAAATAATATTTTCTGTTTGTACGGAATGTATAATATGTTGGAAAACATATAAATTTGCCCCGCTAAACCAAACTAAACTAAAGATGTTGGAATACAAAACCGTAAAGTATCATATCCCTCAGCAGGGAATATACTTGTATGCTCGTACAAACGAAGGAAAGACGGAAATGATCGTTTTGAACAGTACTGACCAGGAACAGACATTGCCAAGCGAACATTACAATGCCTTGACAAATGGACGGAAAACCGGTACGGAAATTGCCAGCGGCAAGCAAGTGGATTTCACACGTAATTTGGTTTTACCGGCTCGCCAGTCACTGGTCATCGAATTTTAAGAGTCTCCCTCCAAAAGGAGACTGAGTGGACAGAATATTTGGAAAAGGCTGTTCCCGACTGCCGCAGGGCAGGGGAACAGCCTTTCTGTTTGTTACACTTACTGGTGGTCAGTAGTTAATTGATTGATTTCTGCTTCTGTCAGTCCGGTAGCCTTTGCTATTTGTTCCGGAGACAATCCCAGTGATTTCAGGTTCCGTGCAATAGCGGCCTTTTCTTCAGCACGCCCTTCTGCCAGACCTTCAGCTCTGCCTTCAGCGCGACCTTCTGCACGCCCCTCTGCTCTGCCTTCAGCACGCCCTTCAGCACGTTCCGTCATGATGTTGTCACGCAGAATCACGATATTGTCCAGATGCTTATAGTATGCTTTCAGTTCTTCCCGGCTCATACGGTCCAGTTTCAACTGCTCTTTCACCGTATCCAGTCCCGGAGCTGTGGCATGTTCCGGAACATTGCCTGTGTTCAGATAGTAAATCCATTCTTCCAGCGGTGTCCTGGCTACCCGGTTAAAGTCATTTACTTTCAGAATGTAATATTCCGGATAGAGCTGACTGACCTTGTCCACCTTGAATGTCTGTTTCTGGAATGGACTGAGTTCCAGTATGTCTCCTTCGTGAATGCCTATGAATTCTGTCTTCCCGTGATATACGAAATCTTTGCCGTGTCCCAGGGAGAAATATACAATATTCACGCTGTATACTTTACGCACCTTCTCATATCCTTCACCCCGGTTGATGTATTCCGTTACCAGTTTGGACGCACCGAACAGCATGCGTTGGAAGTACGCATACTCGTTGTTGTTTTGAACCTCGATGAGTACCAGCTCTCCTTGTGAATTTTCGGCCAGCATGTCCACGCGGTTATATTTGTCGAATTCATCCTCCTGATTGCTTTCGCTTTCCAACAATTTGTGGATGGTTACTTTTTCCTCCAGCAGGGTGGTAAGCAGTCCTTCCAATACCGCATAATTGGCCTTGTTGCGCAACAGGCGCTTCATGGCCCAGTCAAAACGAATATAATTTTCCATAAGGCAATGCGTTGTTAATTGTTGTTCTTACAAAGGAAATGAATAATTTGGTTTTTACCAAGAAAATGAATGTTTTAGTTTTTCTTGTTATTTCGATGCGGCAGGATCACGGTAGCCTTTAAAGTATTTGCGGAAGAAAATCCACTGATAATCGATCGAATTGTTCCAGTAGTTTATGTTATGGGCACCCGGACGTATGATAAAATCGTGACGGATACCTCGCCTGAGGAGTTCCTGATGGAATTTCCGGTTGACTTCCAGAAAGAAATCTTCCGTTCCGCAGTCGATGATCAGGGAGAGATCTCCATCCTGGATGCGGTCCAGCTGGGTCATGACCGTGTGGGCATCCCAGCGGCTCTGGTTTTCTACTTCCTTACCCAGGTGGTTGCTCATTCCCCAGCTTTTTGGGAACGGACGGATATCTACACCGCCGCTGGTACTTCCGGCTGCTCCGAACAGATCCTTGTGACGGAAGGACAGCCACATACTTCCGTGTCCGCCCATGCTGAGTCCGGTGATGGCCCGTCCCTTGCGGTCTTTGATGGTGGGATAGCGGGAGTCGATCCAGGCGGTCAGTTCCCGGGCTACAAAGGTTTCAAACTGGCTTTCCGGACGTAGCGGACTGTCCCAGTACCAGCTTGCTTCTCCGTCGGGACATACTACGATAATACCGTCGCGGTCGGCCATCTGGGGAAGTTCCGGTTTGATGGTCGGCCATGTGAATGCATTGCCTCCGTGTCCGTGCAGTAGATAGAGGGTAGGGCAGGAGTTTCCGGCCAGTGCCTGTTCGGGCACGATGACCACTACCGGAATGTTCCGTTTCATTTTGGGACTCGCAACGGAGAGGGTGTCCACCCGTGCAGCCTGGGCACAAAGGGCCGTCAGCAAGAGGACGGCAAGGCATAATCCGAGTTTTTTCATCGTTGTTAAAAGGTTGGTTTATGAGTTAGAATTTTAGGCTTTGTTTTTTGCAAAGGTAAGACGTTTTTCACTTTTTCAGGTGCGGATAAGGGCATTTTGTGGTAAAAAACGTACCTTTGGGGCATGAGAATACGATTGGAAGAAAACAAAGGAATCCCCGCATCCCTGCTGTGGATGCTGGCGATCATTTCCGGGGTGGCAGTTGCCAACCTCTACTACAACCAGCCCCTGCTGAACCGCATGGGCGAAGATTTGCACGTATCCGAGTTTACGGCTAACCTCATTCCGATGGTTACGCAGATCGGTTACGCGCTGGGACTGCTGTTCATCATTCCGCTGGGTGACCTCTACAAGCGGAGGAACATCATTGTGATTAACTTTTCACTGCTGGCCTGCTCCATGCTGGCTGTGGCTGTGGCGCCCGATATCCGTTGCATACTGGCGGCTTCGCTGGTGACGGGTGTCTGTTCCGTCATGCCGCAGATCTTCATACCGATGGTTTCGCAGTTCTCGCTGCCGCAGAACAAGGCCCGTAACGTCGGGATGCTGGTGAGCGGACTGCTGGCCGGTATTCTGGGATCTCGTGTGATCAGCGGAATTGTCGGCGAATACTGGGGCTGGCGCACCATGTATTACATTGCTGCCCTGATGATGCTGGTCTGCATCTTTGTGGTGTTGCGCATCCTGCCTGACATGCCTTCCAATTTCCGGGGGACGTATCGCGGCCTGATGAAGTCTCTACTGGATCTGTTCCGCAGCCAGCCTACGATCCGCATGGTGTCGGCACGTTCCGGACTCTGTTTCGGCAGTTTCCTGGCGCTCTGGGCCTGTCTGGCCTTCAAACTGAGCGGACCTCCCTTTTATGCCGGCAACAACGTGATCGGTATGCTGGGACTCTGCGGAGTGGCCGGGGCACTGACTGCTTCCTTTGTGGGAGCCTCCGTCCGCCGGCTGGGAGTCCGTCCCCTGAATTTCATCGGCTGCGGACTGATGATTGCGGCATGGGCCGTGATGTATATCTTTCAGGACACGTATACCGGATTCATTGCCGGTATCATCCTCATTGACATCGGTATGCAGTGCGTACAGATCAGTAACCAGACCTGTGCCCTGTCGATGGCTCCCCAGGCATCCAGCCGGGTGAACACCATCTTTATGACCACTTACTTTGTGGGCGGTGCTGCGGGTACTTTCCTGGCAGGTACATGCTGGCATGCCTTCGGCTGGGCCGGAGTGGCAGGAGCCGGAGTCTGTCTGACGGCCTGTTCCCTGCTCATCACGTGTCTGGCCAGACACTGATCCGGGACTGCCTTTATGATCCGTAACCTCAAATTCTTTAAAATATCGCATGAAAAAATCAATCCTTTACCCCAAAGAATGGCTGGCCATCCATCCCTATACGGCTGTCCGTCCTTCGGATGCGTATTATGTGACACTGGCCAATGAACTGCTGGCGGCCTGTACGCTGACGGAGCTGCCCGAACCTTTCCGGCGCAAGCTGTGTCTGTATGTGGCAGCCTATGTGGAAGATGTCGTTTCCGGACTCGGACTGTGGAGATGTTTCACGAAGGAACATACTGCGCTTTACGGGAAGCCGCTTCCGTTCCGGAAGGTGTCGGCCGACTGGCTCTCCGATGAGGTGAACGAGGAAGACGTGGCGTTCCTCATCTGGAACACCTGGCAGAAAGCCACTTTCAGCCACGGCTTTGTCAGTCCCCTGCATCCGGACATTATCCGTCAGGCAGCCGCTTTCCTTCCGCTGGTGGAGCGGGCCTACGAGGAAGCTCCCGAGAATGAGGCACTGGCCGGATTCTGGGATACCTTTGCCACGAAAGAAGAGGCTGAACGCAAGCTGACCTGGCTTTTCGGACATACTTATCTGACGGAGCCGTCGATGCAGCCTTATATCGCCCATGTTGCTCCGCACGACCGTTTCATCGTACCGACCGGACCGCTGGCGCTCTTTCTGCACGAATGGACAGACCGCCTGGCCGCCGATCCTTCACGCTGGAAGGAAGTGGAAGGACTTTATACTTCCGAACCGGAAGTACCCGAACGGGTGAAGGAACAGAACCGCCGCAACTACGAACTCTTTACGGCGCATACACAGGGGCGGGAAGTGGCTTATCTGCCGGACTATGAGGCTCTGCGCGGTTTTCTGACCGGAGTGCTCCAATGGCCTGATGACGACAATCACACCCTGCCTCAGTTCCGTGCCCACCGCAACTTTGTCCTGCTGGTGAATCGGGAGAAGGGTATTCTGCTGGCCAAGGACGTGGCTGCCTGCATTGCCGACCCGGACAATCCGTTGTATCGTCCGGAAGAAGCGCGCAGGAAGGCTTTCCGCCTGCTCACCGAGGAAATGCTGTGTCCGCCCGACCTGTTGCACCGCTGCATTGCCAACGGCTGGTTGCCTGATGCTTCCCTGTCCGGCGAAGCGGACAGCTGGGTACAGGAGAATGCGGATTTCATTGCCCGCCACACCCTGCTGTACTACTACCGGGGAGACTGATCCGGAAATTATCCGTAACAGTGTCCGGATATCCCGGAAAAATCGTATCTTTACCCAGACTTTAATTTAAAAACCTATAACAACTTATGAAACAACGTTTATTTGTCATTCTGACTTACCTCGTATTCCTGGCGGTACAGGGCCTGCAGGCACAGGTGCGCTTCGACAAGAAGAAGCTCTACAATGTCTGCTCAGTCAAGTATCCGGGAAAGGCCTGGAGCTATTCAGGTTCGGCCCCGAATGTGAAACTGGCCGCAGTGAGTGAATCGGACAAACAGCAGCAGTGGAGCATCACGGATCTTTCCGGCAGCTTCCGGCTGATTAATCCTTTTGAGAACCGGGCCGTGCGGGCTGCCGACAATGCCCTGGCACAGGTGGCTGAAGTGAACGGATCTGACGAAATGCAGCTGTGGCTCATCAAGCCTGTCGGCGAGTATGTGCAGCTGATTCCTTCAAACAAGGCGCAGTGGGTAGCTTCCTGCCGCGAAGACGGAACCATCGCCCTGGTGGATGTAGCCAAGGCCGGTACGTCGAAGGAAACCCTTTTCCGCATCACGGCAAGCAAGGTGGCTGCTCCGGCTTCTGCTTCCGGTGCTGCACGCGAGAAGGTGTACTGGGAAGACGAAACCCGTTTCGAGGAAAACAAGGAAAAGGGCCATGCCACTTATATTCCTTATTTCAGCGAACAGGAAATGCTGGCCGACAAGGAGTTTTACGCCACTCCGTGGGTGTACAACCAGAGCAAGGCCATGATGCTGCTCAACGGCGACTGGTACTTCAACTTCGTGCCGCAGCCGTCTGAACGTCCGCTGGATTTCTATAAAGAAGACTATGATGTCAGCAGCTGGGCTACGATTCCTGTTCCCTCCAACTGGGAAATGCAGGGATATGACCGTCCCATCTACTGCAATGTGGAGTATCCGCACTCCAACACACCGCCCTATATCGATGCCCGCAAGGGATTCAATGACGGCGGAAAGAACTACGGCATCAATCCCGTGGGCTCTTACGTCCGCTATTTCAACCTGCCCGAAGGCTGGGATAAACAGCGCACTTTCATCCAGTTCAACGGTATCTACAGTGCCGCATTGGTTTACCTGAACGGAAAGTACGTGGGCTATACCCAGGGTTCCAACAACGTGGCTGAATTTGACCTGACTTCATATCTCCGTCCGGGACAGAACAAACTGGCCGTACAGGTGTTCCGCTGGAGCGACGGCTCTTACCTGGAATGTCAGGACATGTTCCGTATGAGCGGTATCTTCCGCGATGTTTATCTCTACAACATACCGCTGGTGAGCGTGCGCGATCATTACATTACTTCCCGTCTGGATGCTTCGGCTGATTACCGTCAGGGAGAAATGCAGGTGGAACTGACGCTCGACAACCGGGGACGTCTGAAAGGCGAAAAGGAACTTGTTGTCCGTCTGTCGGATCCGTCGGGCAAGGTAGTGGCTGAAACCGAACAGACCGTGCGTTTCTCTGAACGTGAAACAACCTGCAAGGTTAAGACTGACTTCCGCGTGAAGAACCTCAGCCTGTGGACAGCAGAAACACCGAACCTCTATACGGTGAGCGTTATCCAGCGTGCTGGAGGCAAGGACGAAATGGCCTTCTCTACCAAATATGGTTTCCGCGACATCGAAGTACGCGGTCCGCTGGTATATATCAACGGCAAGCGCGTCTTCTTCAAGGGTGTGAACCGCCACGACAGCCATCCGCTCTACGGACGTGCCGTAACGGTGGAATCCATGCTGCAGGATGTGCTGCTGATGAAGCGCAATAACATCAATACCATCCGTACCTCACACTATCCCAACGCGTCGAAGATGTATGCCATGTTCGACTATTACGGACTCTATACCATGGATGAGGCCGATCTGGAAGACCATGCCAACCAGTCCATCAGTGACATGCCGTCATGGATTCCGGCCTTTGTGGACCGCATCGACCGCATGGTGCTGCGTGACCGCAACCATCCGAGTGTGATCTTCTGGAGTCTGGGCAATGAATGTGGAGGCGGTAACAACTTCCAGGCCTGCTACGATGCAGCCAAGCGCCTTGATCCCCGTCCCGTACACCACGAAAGCACCCGCGACGGCAAGGAATTCGGCGGTAACCGTTTCAGTGACCTCTACTCGAAGATGTATCCCAGCATGGGCTGGATGGATCAGTATGTCAACTCGTTCGACAAGCCGATGTTCATCTGCGAATATGCACATGCCATGGGTAATGCCATCGGTAACCTGACTGAATACTGGAACAGCATCGAAAGCAGTTCGTCTACCATCGGTGGTGCCATCTGGGACTGGGTAGACCAGGCCATCTATGAACCGGTTGAAATCAAGCAGGGCAACTATGCCGGACGTCTGCACACCGGATACGACTTCCCCGGCCCGCACCAGGGCAACTTCTGCTCCAACGGTATCATCCCCGCTACCCGCGAGGAAACTCCGAAGCTGAAGGAAGTGAAAGCCGTTTATCAGTATATCAAGTTCCGTCTGGAGAATAATGACAAGAACGGAAACGAAGTGACTGTCAGTCTGAAAAATACGTATAACTTTACTTCTCTGGCTGATTTTGACCTGCGCTGGGAAACCGTGAAAGACGGTTATGTAGTGGGAGCAGACAGCATGCTGCTGGCCGATGTAGCCCCCTATGATTCCGTTTCACTCACTTTGCCGCTGTCGGGAGCTGACCTGAAGAAAGCATCGAAGAACGGTGAAGAAGTGATGATCAACCTGACCGTGCGCCAGCGCAAGGCAACGGTATGGGCCGGAGCCGGTCATGAAGTAGCCCAGAAGCAGTTTGAACTGACCAGCCGTGCCGGACTGCCGGAACTGCGCATCAATGCCCGTGTACCCAGGCTGGCCGTGAAGAAAGAAGGTCAGAGCCTGACCGTCGGCAACGGATTTGTGGATGCAGCCTTTGACACCACAACCGGACGGATGACTGCCCTGCGCCTGAACGGACTGGATGTCATCTATGGCGGTGAAGGTTTCATCTTTGATAACCACCGCTGGATTGAAAACGACCGCTTCGAGAAGACCGAAAACGGACTGGAACCCACCGGTACCTGTGAGGCTGTGGAAGAAGCCAGCGGTAATGTGGTTGTGAAGACTGTCCGCAAGGGAAGTCTCTGCGACACGGAGATCACGTATGTGTTCTATCCGGGCGGCGTAATGGATATGGATGTGAAACTCACTCCGAAGACTGCCGACCTGCGTCGTACCGGTCTGGTATGCTCCGTCAATGCCGGTCTGAACAATGTGGACTATTATGCATACGGTCCGTGGGAAAACTATAACGACCGTCATGCAGGCTGCATGGTAGGACGCTACCGCACCACTGTGGAAGACATGGTTGTACCTTACGTGAAACCCCAGTCCATGGGTAACCGTGAAGGCTTGCGTGAACTGAAGCTGACCAACTGCCAGGGACGTGGTGTCAGCATCCAGACCGAAGGCGGTGTATCCTTCTCCGCCCTGCGCTATACGGATGCCGACCTGATGAAGGCCAACCACCTCTGGGAACTCCAGGAACGTCCGTGCATCATCCTTCACCTGGATGCACTGGTTCGCGGTCTGGGTAATGCCAGCTGTGGTCCGGAAACCATGCTGAAATACAAGATCCCGCAGATGCCGTTCAGCTACAAGCTGCGCTTCTCTGCCTGCGACTGATCTTGATGATTAAACCTGTAACGAGGCTGACTTTATTTACGGAAGTCAGCCTCGTTTTTATATATGCCTGTTCTTTCTGTCTGTTTGTCTTGTTTGCTGTTGCTGATTGTTTCCTGCCGTTGTTAATCTGTTGTCGAATAGAGATTTGTTATATTCAGGGATGCGGCTTGTATCAGAATAAGTAATGGAAATGCAATATGAATCATGTAGCTTCTTTATGAAAAAGTAACTGGACTGTAATACCATAGTCCTACTTTTGCAGCGTTAAAAAATCAAATATTTAATCTTTTTTATATAAAGATTCTGTTTGAGTTATTCTAAAATAAAAGTTACATGAAAATTAAACAATCTATTTTAACAGGATTATGCCTGCTTTTTGTATGGACGGCACAGGCACAGACTCAAGTTATTGCTCACCGTGGCTTCTGGAAAACAGAAGGTTCTGCCCAGAACTCGATTACAGGCCTTCAGAAGGCCGCCGAAGCCGGAGTGTATGGTTCCGAATTTGATGTGCAGCTGACTGCTGACGGGGTAGTGGTAGTCAATCATGATGATGTTGTCGAAGGACTGGTGATCGGAGAGACCAGGTATGAAAAACTGAAAGATATCAAATTGAAAAACGGAGAACGTATTCCCTTGCTGGAAGAGTATCTGAAGACAGGTAAGCAGCTTCCTGAGATTCGTCTTGTACTGGAAATCAAACCTCATAAGACCCAATCTCAGGAAAATCAGATCGCCGCTGCCTGTGTCAGACTGGTAAAAAAATATGGAATGGAAAAGCAGGTGGAATATATTTCTTTCAGCATGAATATATGTGAACAGCTTGTCAGCCTGGCTCCGGATGCGGAAGTGGCTTATCTGAATGGAGACTGTGCTCCGAAGGATATCAAGGCTAAAGGACTGACAGGAATAGACTATAGTTATAAGGTGTTTTACAAGCATCCGGAATGGGTGAAAGAAGCCCAAAGTCTGGGATTGAAGGTAAATGTATGGACTGTGAACAAAACAGCTGATTTGCAGAAGATGATTGCTATGGGTGTGGATTTGCTGACAACTGACCAGGTGCTGGAAGCCAAAGAGATGGTAAGCGGTCGGGAAGCCCGATAACGGATGAGAGGTGAAATCAATAAAGATAACATGAAAGGTAAATGGATTATTCTGGGCTTCATGCTGTATGGAGCCTGTGTACAGGCAAAAATCGTTGATTCTCAGTTTTGTTTTGCTGGGAAAGTGATAGATAAAAATGGTCGGGGAGTAGCCGGTGTCGTAGTGAACAACGGTATTAGTTTTACAACAACGGATGCACAGGGAACGTGGGCGTTGCATTCAGATACGACCAGAAGCAAGTTCGTTAGCATTTCTACTCCGGCAGGATATGTCTTGCCTCAGAATGACGGACTGGCCGATGGCTTTTATGTTCCGGTGCGTGTCCTGGCTTTGGCCGGTGGAAAACATGATTTTGTATTGGAGAAGCGGACTGAAACTGACGATCGTTTCCATTACATAGCCGTGTCTGATCCTCAGGTGCGCAATGAACGCGATTTCAAGCGCTGGTGCCAGGAAACGGTGCCCGATATGGTGGAAGTCATTGACTCGTTGAAGCAGTCGCATGAAGTTGTCGGAATGACACTGGGCGACCTGGTATGGGACAACATGCCTTTGTTTGATAATTACAAAGCTTCGCTGAAAAATACGGGAGCCACATTCTTCCAGTGTATCGGTAATCACGATTTTGACAGACAGTATCAGGGGCTTCACAATATGGAACTGGCTTCACCGGTATATGGTGAAATGGTCTACGAAAGTCATTTCGGTCCCACTGACTATTCTTTCAACATCGGCAAGGCACATATTGTCACGATGAAGAACATCAACTATGTAGGTGGAAAATCTTATCTGACCAGCCTGACCGGGCAGCAGCTGGATTGGCTGAAGAAGGATTTGAGCTATTTGCCTGAAGGCAGTCTGGTAATCCTGAACATGCATGCACCTTCATGGAACCGTATTTCTCCCGATGGCAACATCCGGAACGCCGCCCAGCTGAAGGAGGTTCTGAAAAACTATAATGTACATGTGTTCAGCGGACACACTCATTTCTTCCAGAACAATGAAGTTTCTCCTGTGCTGTATGAACACAACATCGGTGCGGCCTGTGGCGGCTGGTGGACGGGCTGGGTCAATCAGTGTGGTGCGCCCAACGGATATATGGTGGTGGATGTTGACGGAAATGATTTGAAGTGGCATTACAAGGGAACCCGCCGTGACTTTTCTTATCAGTTCCGCATCTATAACAAAGGAGAGTTCAAAAGCCAGAGCAGTTTTGTGGTTGCCAATGTCTGGGACTGGGACAGTGCCTGCAAAGTCGTGTGGTTTCAGGACGGAAAACCGATGGGAGAAATGGAACAGTTCGTTGATTCCGATGAAGAGCGTGCTTCGGAACTGAAGAACCGTGCCTCGGCAGAAAAGACAGGCCATCTGTTCCGTGCCATGCCTGCCGACGGAAGCAAGGAAATCCGGGTAGAATTTACCAATCGTTTCGGAGAGGTATATACGAAGAGTATTCGTCTCTGAGCCCGAATGAAATCAAGGCGATATGAATATAAACAATCCATAAATTAATAAAGTGATGAATATATTGAAATCTGTAGTTTTATTCCTGATACTCCTGTTGGCTGGAAGCAGTATGGTGCTTTCGGCACAGAACAGAAGCATATCGGGAAAAGTGTTCGATACAAATGAGGAGCCTCTTATCGGGGTGACAGTAACCATTGAGAACACTACCATTGGTGCGATAACTGATATTGACGGTGCCTTTACACTTCAAGTGCCCGAAGGGAAGGTAGTTCTGAATGTGTCGTATGTGGGTTTTGTCCCGCAGAAGGTGACGGTTGCTTCCGGACAGTCCAATGTGACCGTACGTCTGAGCGAAGATGCGGTCTTGCTGAACGAGGTAGTGGTTGTCGGTTATGGTAAACAGAAGAAGGTGAATCTGACCGGAGCTGTTGCTTCCGTAGGTGGTGAAGAACTGGAAAACCGTGTCACAAAATCGTTGAGCAGTATGTTGCAGGGTACAGTAGCCGGCTTGAATGTAACGACCTCTTCGGGTGTGCCGGGCAGTTCCGCTTCCATCAATGTGCGCGGTATCACTTCCATCCATGAATCGGAACCGCTGGTACTGATTGACGGTGCCGTGGGAGATATCGACCGAGTCAATCCCAATGATGTGGAATCCATTTCCGTTATCAAGGATGCATCTGCCGCTGCCATTTACGGTGCACGTGCTGCATTCGGTGTGATTCTTGTGACAACCAAGTCGGGAGCTGCCAAAGGCGGCAAGGCAACTGTACGTTACAGCGGCCGTTTCGGATGGCAGGCACCTACCACTTCCACTGATTATGAAACAACCGGTTACTGGTCAGTATATACCATCAATCAGTTCTGGCAAGCCAATTCGGGTACGCTTTATGTGGATTATACCGATCAGGATATGCAGGAACTGTGGAACCGTGTGAACGACAAGACTGAACATCCGGATCGTCCCTGGGTGGTGGAAGACGTGAGAAACGGACGTAACCAGTGGGTTTACTACGGAAACTATGACTGGTGGCATAGCCTGTATCGTGACAACCGTCCGATGCAGCAGCACAATGTGTCCATCAGCGGAGGCAAGGATGATGTAAAATATTTCGTTTCGGGATCCTACGACAAACAGACAGGTATCCTGCGTGAGAATCCGGATATATACCGGAAATACAATCTGCGTTCGAAAATCGATTTCCGTATCAATGAATGGCTGACCATGTCGAACAATACTTCGTTCTACAGCTCACAATACAGCTATCTGGGTGACGGTGACGTTGAAAATACACTGGCCTACAGTGCCCGTCATGCACTGGCTTGTTTCCCGCAGAAGAATCCTGACGGATCCTGGCTCTACAGTACACCTTATCTGAACTACAAGGTGGCCAACGGACGCCATATCCTTCTGGGTGAGAATTCACACCGCAATGTGGAACGCAGTACGGACTTCACCAATACCACCCGTCTGGTGTATGCTCCGATCAGGGAGCTGAGCTTCACCGGAGACTTTACTTATCGCCAGTACCAGTCGCGCAATACCAGCCGTTCAAACGTGATGTATTACCGGGAGTATCCGGATGGTGAACTGTTGTCGTATGCAACCGGAGCCGGAGCTAATCGTCTGGATGAGGCTGTCAATACGAACCAGTATTACTCTACCAACATTTTCGGAACCTACGATGACACCTTCAACCAGGCTCATCACCTGTCGGTTGTAGGCGGTATGAACTATGAAGCATGGAAGAACAAGAATATTTCGGCATACGGTGAAAACCTTGTTTCTACTGATCTCGACGACCTGGATCTGGTGGGACAGAATGCGGAAGGTGCTACGATCACCGGAGTAGGCGGAGGACAGAATGAATATGCCCTGCTGGGTATTTTCGGACGTATCAATTATGATTATAAGAGCCGTTACCTGTTTGAGGTGAGCGGACGTTATGACGGAACTTCCCGTTTCGCTTCTGGAAGCCGCTGGGGATTCTTCCCTTCAGCTTCGGCCGGATGGCGTATCTCCGAAGAATCTTTCTTCCAGCCTGTACGCCAGTGGATAGACAATCTGAAAGTCAGAGGATCTTTCGGTAGTCTGGGCAATCAGAACATCTCTTCTTATTATTCTTTTGCCCGCCTGATTTCCATCTCCAGTCTGGGATATACTTTCGGGGAAGGAAGTGTGCTGCCCAAGTATTCTTCACTGAGCGCACCCATCGCTTCGGGAATAACCTGGGAGACTGCACAGCAGTGGGACTTCGGATTCGACCTGACCATGCTGGGCAACCGTCTGAACCTGACGGTGGACGGTTATATCCGCGATACGAAGGACATGCTTACCGATGGTGTGGATCTGCCCGGAGTGTATGGTGCCGACCTGCCCGATATGAATGCAGCCGACTTGCGTACGAAAGGTTATGAAATCACCCTGAACTGGCGTGACCGCCTGACACTGGGAAACAAGCCTTTTGAATACAGTGTCGGACTTAACCTGAGTGACTACAAGAGTGTGATTACGAAATACGACAACGAGAACAAGACATTTGCCAAAGATTATTATGAAGGAATGGAAATCGGTGAGATCTGGGGATATGTGACAGACGGACTGTTCCAGACCGACGAAGAGGCAAAGGCATACGCTGAAAAAGTTGACTTGAGTTATGTACTCAAGGGACAGACCGGCGGATGGCAGGCCGGCGACGTGAAATTCGTCGATCTCGACGGTGACGGCAAGATAGGCATCGGAAGCAACAATGTCGACAACCCCGGCGACCGGAAGATCCTCGGCAATTCTCTGCCTTCCTTCTCTTACGGTATTTCAGCCAGTGCGCAGTGGAACGGTTTTGATGTTTCCGCCTTCTTCCAGGGAACAGGCAATCACTACTGGTATCCTGCCGGACAGTCAATGCCTTTCTGGGGCCCGTACTCTTATCCGTATCTGTCGTTCCTGCAGAAGGACTTCCTGGCCGATGTATGGACTGCTGAAAATACGGATGCCTATTTCCCCCGTGCGATGGCTTACTCTGCCAGCGGTGGGGTGCTGAGCAACGTGAACGACCGTTATTTGCAGAACCTGCGTTATCTGCGCTTCAAGAACCTGACAGTCGGCTATACACTCCCTCAGTCATGGACCGGAAAAGCCAGAATCGAATCTGTGCGCATTTACTTTACCGGTGAAAACCTCTGTTACTGGTCGCCGCTGAAGAAACATTCCAGATATGTAGATCCCGAAGCGGCTATTGACAGAAGCGATGCATATAACAATGCTTATTATCCGTGGCAGAAATCATTCCTGTTCGGTATTGACGTTACTTTCTAATGACTTAAACTAACAGAACATAATATGAAAAAAAATATTTTATTGGCTTTTACGTTGATGGCTGCTCTTTCATCCTGTAATGACTGGCTTGACAAGACCCCGCTGAGCGATATCACGGAAGAAAACTATTTCAGGACTGAAACAGATCTCCAGCTTTTCAGCAACAACTTTTACAACACGATTCTCGACAAGTCACCCTACGACCAGCAGAGTGATGTATATGTACAGCAGGAGCTGTCGGATGAACTGCTGGGAGGATCCAACCGCATCGTTCCCGCCAGTGGAGGAGGATGGACCTGGACTGCACTGCGCAATGTCAATACCCTGCTGGGAAACATTGATAAGTGTGAGGATGAAGAGGCTGCGGTCAAGTATTCCGCATTGGCCCGCTTCTTCCGTGCCTACTTCTATTTCGACAAGGTAAAACGCTTCGGAGATGTACCCTGGTATGACAAGGAACTCTTCTCTTCCGATGAGGAACTCTATAAGGCACGCGATTCCCGTGAACTGGTGATGACCAATATGCTGGCCGACATTGATTACGCCATTGAGAACTTGCCTGCCAAAGAAGAAGAAACCAGCAGTCCTTTCCGTGTGAACCGCTGGGCAGCCCTGGCTCTGAAGGCCCGCTTCTGTCTGTATGAAGGAACCTATCGCAAATACCACAATGTATCACTGGACGGACACGATTACGCCTACTATCTGGAACAGGCTGTGAAGGCTGCTGAGGAACTGATCAATGGCGGTAAGTATCATCTGTATTCCACCGGTAATCCCGAAGAAGACTATCTGATGTTGTTTGCCGCAGAAGATGCCAATCCCGATGAGTATATCCTGGCTATCAAATTCGATTATGGTATGAGTCTTTACCACAATGCTACGGCACATACTCTGGTTCCGACACAGGGACGTCCGGGACTGCCCCGCAAACTGATCAATGCCTACCTGATGAAAGACGGAACACCGTTTACCGACCGTGCAGGATGGGAGAAAATGCCTTTCACCGAAGAAGTGAAAGATCGCGATCCGCGTCTGGCTCAGACTGTCCGTACTCCGGGGTATCACCGTATCGGCCAGACTGAAATTCTGGCTCCTGACTTGTCGGTCAGCGTAACCGGTTACCAGCCTGTCAAGTTTGTACAGGATCCGACTGCTTCTGGCGGACAGGTAGACCGTAACGACCGTTCTACTTGCGACCTTCCGGTTTTCCGCTATGCTGAAGTCCTGTTGAATTATGCGGAAGCTAAGGCTGAACTTGGCACATTGACACAGGCTGATCTTGACAAGACCGTTAATGTGATCCGTGACCGTGTGGCAATGCCGCATCTGGATATGGCCGCTGCCAACGCTAATCCGGACAGTTACCTTTCTTCAGCTGAATATGGATATACCAACGTGACCGGAAGCAATCAGGGAGTGATTCTCGAAATCCGTCGGGAACGTGCCATTGAACTCACTCAGGAGGGATTCCGTTTCGATGACCTGGTGCGCTGGAAAGCAGGCTCCTGCGTGAATCAGTCCATTACCGGTATGTATTTCCCCGGTGCAGGTGAATACGATCTTTCCGGTGACGGCGTGACGGATGTCGTTCTCTATACCGGCGATACCAAACCTGATAAAAAGGATGCACAGGTGTACAAGATCGGATCTGACATCGTGCTGACCGAAGGAGAAAGCGGATATGTTGATTATCACCATAACATTTCGCGTACTGCCTTTAATGAGGAACGCGACTATCTCTATCCGATTCCTATCAATGAACGTTCGCTGAACCCGAATCTGACACAGAATCCGGGATGGAATGACGGACTTTCTTTCTGATTGAAAGCATAGCCATGAATAAACCAACAGGGACAGTCTCACATATACGGCTGTTCCTGTTTTTTGTACCTTTATTTTTCCACCTGATTCCTTTGCAAAAAAGACGGGATGGGTTATCTTTGTGTCCGGATCGTCCCGGTGACGGTTCTTTTGTGTTCATCTTAACAGAAAATACTTATGAAACATGTGTGGAAACCAACCCGTTCCCTGCTGGCTGTACTGACAGCCTGCGCTTCTCTTTCCGCTCTGACCGCTTCCGGACAGACAGTTCCTCCACCTGCTCCCTACGGGGCACTTCCTTCACAGGGCCAGTTGCAGTGGCATGAGATGGAGATGTATAACATGATTGAGTTCAATCAGATCAATTACCTTGATAAAGACTGGGGCTGGGGCGACGAGTCTCCCGAGATCGTCAATCCCGTAAACTTCAATGCCGAAGAGATCGTGCTCCGTGCCAAGAAAGCCGGATCGAAGGGATTCCTCATCAATGCGAAACACCACGGAGGCTTCTGTATGTGGCCTTCCCGCACGACCGACTACAATATCTCCCGTTCTCCCTGGCGCAACGGAAAAGGCGACTGGGTAGGCGAGTGGGAGGCAGCCTGCCGCAAGCACGGGCTGAAGTTCGGGGTTTACCTTTCTCCCTGGGACCGCAATACGGCCAAGTTCGGTACTCCCGAATACCTGGATATGTTCAAGGCACAGCTCCGGGAACTGCTCACCCAGTACGGCGATCTCTTTATCATCTGGTTCGACGGTGCTCCGGGTGAGGGTGGCGACGGATATTATGGCGGTGCCAATGAATACCGCGGAGGCTTCCTCGACTACTACGACTGGGAAAACATCTATGCTCTCTGCCGCGAACTGCAGCCCAATGCCGTGATCTTCGGCGATCCGGGACCCGACGTGCGCTGGGTGGGCAATGAGAAAGGATATGCCGGCGAGACCTGCTGGGCTACCCTGTTTGCTCCCGGTGAGAAATGGAACGGACGGCCGATCCCTTCCGGTGCGCCCGAACACATCAAACGCATCAACGAAGGAAACCGCAACGGCCAGTACTGGATTCCTGCCGAAGCTGACTTCTCCCTGCGCCGGCGCTTCACCTGGCACGCTTCCGACAGCCTGACCGTCAAGACTCCCCAGAAACTGTTCGACATCTATATCAACAGTGTCGGACGCGGACAGGGATGGGATCTGAACCTCCCGATCAATCCGCTGGGGGAACAGGATGAGCCCGACAAGCTTGCCCTGGAAGAGTTCGGACGCTACCTGGAAGCTACGTTCCGCGATGACCTGACCAGGGGAGCCACGCTGCATGCTTCCAATGTGCGGGGTGGGGATGAGGCACATTACGGCACTGCCCTTCTGACCGACGGAGACCGCTATTCCTACTGGGCCACCGACGACAAGGTAACCTCAGCCGAACTGGTTCTTGATTTTCCCCGTACGGAAACATTCAATATCATCAAACTGCGCGAAAACATCAAGCTGGGCCAGCGCATTGACTCGGTGAAAGTCGATATGAAGGTCGGCGGAACCTGGAAAGAAATTGCCGGAGCCACCAGCATCGGTGCCTGCCGTCTGATCCGTCTGAAAAACTATGTGGAGACTTCCTCTCTGCGCATCCGCTTCTATGCACCGGTTGCCCTGGCTGTCAGTGAAGTGGGATGCTACAAGGAACCCGACGGAGCCGTTGCTCCCGTGATCAGCCGCACCAAGGCGGGCGAAGTGTCTCTTCAGGTGGAACGTCCGGTCTACCAGCTTCGCTACACGACCGACGGTTCCGTGCCTTCGGTTTCCTCTCCGCTTTATACCGGACCGTTTACCTTTGCCCGGGAAGGAGCTGTCCGTGCCGTAGCCTTCGACAAGGACGGCCGGAAAGGTGAGGAAGCTGTCCGTACCTTCGATGCCTGCAAGCGCAACTGGCGCATCCTGACCGCCGACGGGCAGCCTTATGCCGCAGCCGGGGCCCTGGTGGATGATGACGACCAGACCTTCTGGCGCTCCCCTTCTCAGGACAAGGATGCTGCTTTCCGTCCGCAGAGTCTGGTGATCGACCTGGGCGAAACACAGGAAGTCAAAGGATTCTCCTATACGCCCCGTCAGGACAACAGCAGCGAGGGGGTAATCGACCGCCTTGCTCTCATGGCCAGCGAGGACGGCAAAAACTGGACACCGGTATACGAAGACTTTATTCCCAACATCCGTCAGGCACCGGTCTACCGTTCCTTCCGACTGAAGACTCCCGTGTCCTGTCGCTATCTCAAGCTGACAGCCCTGCGCGTGCTGGAAGGCAATTACGCTACGGGAGCCGAGTTCGGCATCCTGCTGAAGTGAATTTATCCGGGACACCGGCGGATTTCCCCGCTTCCGATGCAGAGCCGTGCCTCCCGGTCGTAGATCACACCGAACTGACCCGGTGCGATTCCCTGGATCAGGTGCGGACTCTCCACCTCATAACCGGTTCCTGCCGGTCGGATCACCCCCGGCAGGAACTGGTCCGTATGGCGGATCTTGAAGCAGATCTCCTGTTCCCCGGCTTCCGGCCAGGGATTTTCCGTAATGAAATGAAAGTCCGTCAGCCGGAACTTCCGCCCGTACTGATGCACCGTGTCATATCCCCGCGATACGAACAGCAGGTTCTTCTCCGGGTCCTTGTCTACCACGAACCACGGACCTCCGCTCAGTCCCAGTCCTTTCCGCTGTCCGATGGTGTGAAACCAGAATCCCTTGTGCGTACCGATCTCCCGGCCGCTTTCCAGTTCCACGATTGCCCCCGGCCGTTCGCCCAGGAAACGCCGGATAAAGTCGTTGTAGTTGATTTTTCCCAGAAAACAGATCCCCTGGCTGTCCTTGCGGCGGGCACTCGGCAGCCGTGCCGCCAGAGCCGTCTCGCGCACCTCCTGCTTCATCAGTCCCCCCAGCGGAAACAGCAGCCTGGATACCTGCAGGTAGTCAATCTGAGCCAGAAAATCCGTCTGATCCTTCACCGGATCTTTGGCCGTTGCCAGCCACACCTTCCCTTCGCGTTCGCAGGTCGACGCATAGTGCCCCGTCGCAATCCGGTCGTACGCATGTCCCGCCTTTTCCTCGAAACATCCGAACTTGATCAGCTTGTTGCACATCACGTCCGGGTTGGGCGTGAAGCCCTGTCTCACCTTGTCGATGGTGTAAGCCACCACCCGGTCCCAGTACTCCTGCTGGAGATCCACCACCTCCAGCTTCAGGCCATACTTGCGGGCCGTTGCCGTCGCCAGTTCGATGTCCTCTTCCGCCGTGCAGCTCAGTCCGTCGTCGGTATCCATGCCGATCCGGATATAAAACAGGTCGGGCTTGTAGCCCTGTTCGCAGAGCAGGTGGACCGCTACGGCACTGTCCACTCCGCCCGAAATCAATGCAGCCAGATTCATGAAGTATTTTTGCGGCAAAGTTAGCTCCACTTTCCCGAAGGTGAAATACCCTGTTTGGGGTATTCTCTGCATAGCCGTAGCTTTCATCGTGCTGGCTTATTTTCTGTAATCATTGATAATATATCTGATTTTACGGGAGTATGTAATAATTTTTTCTGAATGTATTGATTTTTTGATATTTTCTTTATATATTTAGCCACATAATTCACAAATCCGTAAACTTTTAAACAGATAGGTTATGTTTGTCTTTTTTAATTTTCCAAAGTCCCATTCTGGAATTTTTCGGGTGATAATTTTAATGTTTAGTGTATTCCTCTTTTCCTGTGAAAAGGAGAATGCGGGTTCTTCTGCTTCTGCCACAATTCTTGAAATACCGGAATCACAGACTTCCTGGAATATTTCTCAAAGTGGAGAGACAGTTTCTATACAACTTCATTCTGATGGGAGGTGGAGTGTTGAACTGGATGATCAGTTCTCTTCATGGATAAGTATAACTCCCCTTACAGGAGGTGCAGGAGACTCTGTCATCAGTCTGACCATAGGAGAGAATTGGAATAAAGAAGAACGGAATGGAGTTGTGACAATCCGGAGTGGTGAACTTTATCAGACGGTATCAGTTATTCAGGAAGGGAATAGTCAGTATCTTGTTCCAGAGGGTGAAAATACAGACGATATGCCGGTTGACAAATGGTAACTTTAAAAGAAAGGAAATATAATGAAAAACATAGGAATTTATATCGGTTTGCTGTTTTTGGTATGGAGTATGTCAGCATGTACGGATGAGCAGTCATTTGATGGGCAAAATGGAAGTATCCGTGTGACAGGTGTTATAGATCAGTCATCAAGAACTGTATATGATGTGGGCGAAGATGCAGTTGTTGTTTCATGGGATGAAGGTGACCTGATTGGTCTGTTCCCGGAAGGGCAGTCAAGGGCAATACGTTATAAAGCTCTTACAAAAGGAAAGCAGGTTGATTTTGCTCCGGTTGATACACCTTTAGAGAAAAAAGAAGGGGGAGAGTTCTATGCATATTATCCTCATGTAGAATCTGCTTTAAGTTTTCCTCATCTTCCCTTCAGAGATCTGTTTACACAATCTTATTGTGAGGATCATCCCGATCCGGCTGTTGACTTCATGTACGCTAAAAGCCAGATGCAGAATGGAGAATTGCATTTGCATTTTAGTCATCTGTTTACTTTTTTGAAACTTAATATTCGTGTGGAACTTTTGGATAATGCACAGGGATTGTTTGTTCGTTCGGTAGAGCCTCTCATTCCTGTAACCGAAGAAGGTAATTTACCTTACTTTGATATGGAGAAAGAGATGGTTTGCGGAGTAAAGTATAATCACATGTGGTATCTGATACCTGCTGATAAGATAGCCGATAAAGAGGTGGTTACCTGTTATCTGGCTGTACTCCCGACTTCAGAAGACAACGTCATTACTTTTTTTCTTTTCAAGAATGATGGAACAGCCGATCAGGCAATTTTGGAACGGAAAGCCCCTGAAGGTGGTTTTCTCCCCGGGCATGTATATGATCTGACGGTTGATGAAATGGAATTTGAAGATGTAATGATGGTTCAGCAGCGGGAAAAGCAGGCGTTGATAGATCTGTATAATGCTACTGATGGCGACAATTGGATCAATCATGAGAACTGGTGCAGTGACAAGCCTTTATATGAATGGTATGGAGTTGAATATTGGGATGGACGTGTCAGGAGTCTTTCCTTATCTGAAAATGGATTAACCGGAAACCTTCCTGCTTCTCTGGCTAATCTGGAAAATTTGAATTACATGAATTTGACCGGCAACAGGCTAAGTGGAAACGTGCCGGATGAAATACTTGCCAGTAAGTGGTGGAATGAAGTTGGTTTTGGTGGCATTCTTTTTCAGCAGGAAGGATATAAATTGATATTCCCTACGTATGAATCCACTGATTATTCGATGGATGGGTCTGTTGTTACTCTTCAGACTCACACAGTAGGAGATGGTTTGAAACTGGTGATTTTCGGTGATGCCTATTCTGACCGTCTGATTGCCGATGGAACATATCGGAGCCATGCCGAACAGGCCATGAAGGCGTTCTTTTCAGAAGAACCATATGCTTCTTTTCAGGATTACTTTGATGTGTATATGGTCAATGTTGTGTCCAGAAATGAAATACTTGGGGAGAATACAGCATTTCAGACCTCAGTAGAATTTGAGAGGAATACATTTGTTACAAATCCTCTGATGGTTATTGATTATTGCTATAAGATGGCGGAAACGAATTATCAGACAGCTGATGTAACTACCATTGTTCTGTTGAATTCAAGTGCACCGTTCCGTTCCAATTGTTCGATGTGGTCTGATGGTTTTTCGGCAGCTTTCTGTCTGTATGGTCAGGGTGGGCAAGATCTTGAATATCTGATCCATCATGAAGCTTGCGGGCATGGATTTGGAAAACTGGCCGATGAATATACTGAATTTGAAGGTTATTATCCCTATTCAGCTGGAGTTGAGGAACTTCATGCTATAAATGAATCCATGAACATTGATGTGACCTCTGATCCTTTGCAAGTGTCGTGGGGATATTTTCTGTCGGATGCCCGCTATGCAAATGAAAAAATCGGAATTTATGAAGGAGCTGATTATTATCCCAAAGGAGTATATCGGGCTACGGAAAATAGTATCATGCGGTATAATAGCGGTGGCTTTAACGCACCAAGCCGACAGAGCATTTATCGTCGTATCATGGAGAAGTCCGGTGGCATGTATAACTTTGAAGAATTTCTGAAATATGATGAGATCAATCGGCAACGGATAGACTGGGGAGTTGTTTCCCGGAGTATTTCAATGCCTGAAATGCTGAAAGGAGCCTCACCGATCCGATACAATTATCCTGCAAGTGAGGCAAGAAGCCGTTTGGGAAAATAAGATCCGTTGTAAAAACCATTCAGGGGAAGTCCGGAACCACAAACCAGACTTCCCCTGAACCATTTTTCATCCCATACATTGGCTTATCCGATCATCGGAACCAGCCACTTGGTCAGCAGGTAACCGCCGCCCAGCAGCCAGATGTAAAGCAGTCCGGCCAGCAGGAAAGGTTTCGCACCTGCCTGTTTGAATTTCTCCATGCTGGTGTCCGTACCCAGAGCAGTCATGGCCATGGTCAGCATGAATGTATCGATGTATTCAATGGCACCGTTCAGCGGAATTTCCTTCACGCTGTCCACTCCGAAGAGGTATTGCAGCAGTGAGTTCAGACAGATGATGCCGATGAATCCGAAGGCAAACCAGGGAATGGTGATCTTGCTCTTCTGGGTCGTGCCTCCCTCTGTTGCAGCCTTCTTGCGGCCGGCCAGTGCGAAGCTCATGATCACGAGCACCGGAGCCAGCATCATGACACGGATCATCTTGGTGATGGTTGCCGTACCCGCAATACCCAGCGTGTCGGTCGGGTCCATTGCGTTACCCGCACCGGCCACGTGAGCCACTTCGTGCAGGGTACTTCCCGTATAGATTGCTACTCCCGTGTCACCCAGCGCATCCAGCATACCGGCGCGGTACAGGATAGGATAGAGGAACATGGAGATCGTTCCGAAGATCACCACCGTCGATACGGCGATGGCTGTCTTGTGGCCCTCACATTTCACGACCGGTTCGGCACCCAGCACTGCCGCAGCACCGCAGATCGCGCTTCCCGTAGCCGTCATCAGCGAAGTATCTTTATCCATTTTCAGCAGCTTGCCCAGCCATACGCCCAGGAAGATGGTTCCTGCCACGATGATGGTGTCGATCACCACAGCCGGAAGTCCCACGGCAGCTACCTGTGTCAGCGTCAGGCGGAATCCGTAGAGTACGATACCGGCACGCAGGATCTGCTTCGTACAGAACTTGATTCCCGGCACCCAGGTTTCGGGAAGCTTGTTGCGCAGGCTGTTGGCATACAGCATACCCAGGATGATACCCACAATCAGCGGACTGAATGACAGACTTTTCACGAAAGGAATTTCGGCGATGTAGAACGCAGCGAATGAGAATAAGGCAATCAATAAAATACCGTGAATGGTATTTGCTCTGTTTTCTTTACTGAACATAGTTTTATCTCTTTTTTAATCCGCTGCAAAGGTAATACATTCTTTCCGGTTTCGCTATTCACCTTTTTTTATACCCTATAACCGGAAGTAATATCCGCTTTTGTCAAGCAGAGTGTTCAGGAGAATTATTTCCACAAGCTTTCTTCTTTCCAATTCCGACAGAATCCCATTGCTGTTATATCTATCGAAGGAAAATCAGCCAATAAGTTAGAAAGTTTTTGGTTGAAGTTGTTGTTGGGGGATACTGAAGCAAGGAAATGTCGTATGATGCACAGGCGATAGTAAATTCTTTTCTTATCCGTTGTTGTGGTATCAATCCATGCATTTACCGTTTTGCGTGGTTCAGCTGGATTCAGCATGAAATTTCTGTTCCATACCCTTGCATGATGGCAACACATGTTACGCAAGTTTGCAAGTACGGTTAGCCATGAGGTAAAAACTTGTGGTTTCAGACCGAAATAACCGGCGATGTGCTTCATCAGCTGGTTTTTTGATATATTGGAATAAATATAGTTCAGGTTCCCAAAAGACAGCACTTCTGTTTTCATCCATGCCGGAGGATATGTTTCAATGAAGTTTTGTCGAAATTCTTCAATGTAATCCTCTTTACTTGATATCAGTTCTTTGTCTATGATTGACAAAGTCTGATTAAATTTATCTGTATTGGCAAAATATGCAGCCTCTGTTATCCAATACTTGTCATTTAATTCCTGGCATCCGATGTTAGCTAATACACTGCGAATGGCAATTTCGATTTTCTCTATTTCGTTGAAAAGTAGAATACGTAATTTTTTGTCAAAGCGATAAAGCGTCAAGACTTCCTCAAATTTTGTTCCCTCTTTTAGTGATAAATCATTTTTGGGGCTTTTGTAAAATGGGTAAATATATGCAGATAAGCGATGATAACCGATGTTCATCAGATAACTGGCCGCTTTATGCTCATTTTCTATTAGCATTCCACGTGATTTAAGAATTTGAACGATTTGTTCTGGAGAGGAATAAGGCTTGACGAAATTTGCTTTCATATATGTAGAATAAAAAAACGACCCGCCGATTTGAGCATTGTCAAGAGGCTTGGCGGGTTCTAATGGGGCAAAGGTAGTGAGAATATATGAAATAACCTACTATTGGGAACGTTATTTTTTTACCCCGTTGAACCTAAAGTTGGTTTTTGTAATGGAAATGTAAATACCTGTTTTGTAATATACGGGAATATTTGGTTAAAACAGGAGTAAAAGTGTATCATCAATGAGAAAAATACTTATCTTTGCGCCGAAATGATACAACCTGGCAGCTGTGGGAGGGCCGGTCTCTCCTAGACGGAAGCATGTTTTATTTCATTTCTCTTTATTGTCAACCAAATAGATGTGATATACCGGGCTCCTGCAGGACCTGGTGGAGAGAGAAGAATATACATGCGGAAAAATTTCAGCCAGATTACGACAGGTAAAGAAATGAAACAGACGATCGAAGAAAACCCGATATGGATCCCGTTGCAGACCACCTACTGTAAGGAATTGCAGGTGGCCGAATTTCTTCGTGACTCAGAGATACCTTATTATATCCCCCAGACTTATGAGCTGCAGGACGCAAAAGATGGAAGCGGACGTTGCGAACGGATTCTTGTTCCCGCCATCCATAATCTGCTTTTCATACGATGTAACCACTACGATCGCGAATGGTGCAGACGTTTGCAGCAGTCCATTCCTTTTCCCACGTATTTCATGAGGCGCGGACGGGAAAGTGCCGACTATTGTATCATTTCCAACCGGGAGATGCAGAATTTCATACGGGCCACCAACCCCGAGATCCAGGGGACGCGGTTCATTGATCCCGAAAAACTGAAGAACAAGAAAAATGTCCGGGTGCGGGTTGTCCGCAAGGGACCGCTGTTCGGTATGGAAGGACAGTTTGTCCGTTACGGAGGACGCCATTATATCGCCATTCAGGTGAGCGGAAGTGCCGCTTTGCTGCGGATCAGCTACACCTGGTGCGAACTGATCGAAGAAATTTAACCGCTGGTTAAGTGTTTCATGACTGAAAAAGAAAGGAGGGTCTGCCTTGTGCAGCCCTCCTTCAAATCAGGAATCCTTTCCGGTTTCGTCCGCTAGATCACCCCGCAGGCACTGAGTCCGAAGGCACCTGCGACGGCGGTTGCCACGGTGATGATCACTTTGAGCACCAGGCTCCAGATTGTTTTTTTCTTGCTGGTATTTTCCATAAGCAGTTAAGATTAAGGTTTATATAATTGGGGTCGGAAGCACTGAGGAGCCTGACGGAACGGTTTCCTGCTTTCCCTGGTGAAAGCCACTTGTGCCTGGCGGATCCGGAGTCATTTTCGGAGAGTCCGCTCACCGCCTGTCTGGAAAGGGTCGCCGTCGCGCGTCAGTTCCCGTCAGTTATTTCCGCTGGTCAGACACCCATGCCGCCCTGGTCATCCGTTTCTTCCTCCGTCACCTCCGGCGAGATATCCACGGTTGTTTCACCGGCCTTGTGGGCCTTGAGCACTTTCTGGCTGACAGAGCGCGGAGCCACCAGGTTGAAGACGGCTTCACCCAGCAGATCCTTGAAGCGGGCGCCGCACTGCCATTTCACGTTCAGCTTCTTGACGTAAATGGCCGGATTGTACTCGGCAGCCGAAGGAGCCCCTTCACCGCTGATGCGGACATAGAAGAAACCCAGGTCGCCCAGTTCCACCTTCTTGCCTTCCAGCAGCTGTTCCCGCAGGCAGTCCACCGCCATGGTCAGGATCGCCGCCACGTCGGAACGCTTGTACACGCTGCCGTGGCTGGCAATATGTTCGGCAAACTGGTTGATGTTCATCACTTCGCTGTACTGTGAAGTGGCATAAGCTTTCTTGGGAGCCCCCTTGTCGATGGGGTTGCTTCTCATGGCGATACTGTAGTTTAACATAATACGATAAATAAAGAGTTAATAAATAAGTTCCTTACAGACTCCGGACTTTCGGGTTCCGGCCATTCCTTGCATTGACCAGTCAATGCCAGGATATCGACCAGTCGATGCTGAGGTATTGACCAGTCGATGCCAGGATATTGACCAGTCGTTGCGAAGGGATCGTGCGGTCGATTCAGCTGCATCGACCAGTCGTTGCTGAGGTAACCACCTGTCGGTTTCTCTGGATTTTCCGGATAATCCGGAGAGCTTGTCCGGAACCTTCCTTCCCGTTGTCTGTATGACAAAGGTAACACCTTCCGAAGAACGGTTTGCACCTTACGGACGCTTGTCGGCGAATGACGGGCGATGATGCACGATAAGGCCCGACAGGGGTGTGGCGACACACGGTCCGGAGGTGAAAAAAGACCGGAACAGAGTCCGGAAAAGCTTGCTTATATCACTGAAAATGAGTATCTTTATCCTATAATCAATTAACGGAAACAAAGATATGGATACTTTTCAGATTCGCTCTTACGGCATCGGGGAACTTGCCCGTTGCTATGCTCCCAACATCACGGCAGGGGCTGCCCGCCGCAAACTGATGTACTGGATTTCCCTGCAGCCTGCACTGGTCGATGCGCTTCATGCGTCCGGTTTCAGCCAGAAGGTGCGCAGCTTTACGCCCGCTCAGGTCCGCCTGATCGTCGAGGCGTTGGGGGAGCCCTGAAAGTCAATAAAAACAATCATTATACAAAAACTTAAGAAGTAGATATGAAGAAACATTCACTGGTAATTCCGTTGTTTCTGTGTCTGTTCCTTGCTGCTCCCTCTGTCTGTGCACAGACCATGAGCGACCAGCAGGTACTGGAGTACGTGAAACAGGGGATGGCCGAAGGGAAGGACCAGCGTCAGCTGGCTACTGAACTGGCGCGGCGAGGCGTCACACGCGAACAGGCCGAACGAGTAAAGAAACTGTACGAACAGCAGCAGGGAGTCAATGCCTCTCAGATGAGCGGTACCGAACTGAATGAAGCCCGCCTGCGCGAGGCGGTGAAGGAGGACACTTCCACAGCGCTGGAAACTCCGCAGCCCGATGCTGCCGAACTTGCCCGCGAGGATCAGGTGTTCGGACGCAACATTTTCAATACCCGCAATCTTACCTTTGAACCCAGTGTCAATCTGGCTACTCCGCCCAACTACCGGCTCGGCCCGGGCGATGAGGTGATCATCGACATCTGGGGAACCAGCCAGAATACCATCCGTCAGCAGATTTCTCCCGACGGAACCATCAATATCGAGAAGATCGGCCCCGTTTCCCTGAGCGGCATGACCGTGAGTGCGGCCAATGATTACCTCAAGAAGGTGCTGGGCAAGACGTACAGCGGTCTCGACAGTGCCGAGGGCAATCTGGAAATCCGTCTGACCCTGGGCAATACCCGTACCATCCAGATCAATGTGATGGGTGAGGTGATGCAGCCGGGTACCTATGCCCTGAGCAGCTTCTCCACCGTCTTCCATGCGCTTTACCGGGCAGGCGGCGTGAACGAGATCGGAAGTCTCCGCAGCGTGCAGGTAGTCCGCTCCGGACAGAAGATCGCCGATGTCGATGTGTACGACTTCATCATGAAGGGCAAGATCCAGGACGATATCCGTCTGCAGGAAGGCGATGTCATCATTGTGCCTGCCTATGAAGTGATGGTCAGGTTCAGCGGCAACGTGAAGCGCCCCATGCGTTTCGAAATGAAGGCCAAGGAATCCCTGGCCACCCTGATTCAGTATGCCGGCGGATTCGATGCCGAAGCCTATACGAAATCTCTCCGTGTGGTTCGCCAGAACGGGGAAGAATATGAAATCAATACTGTCAGGGACAAGGACTTCAGTGCCTACCAGATGCGCAACGGCGACGTGGTGACGGCCGAAGCCATCCTGAACCGCTTCACCAACAAACTGGAAATCCGCGGTGCGGTCTATCGTCCCGGCATTTACCAGCTGAGCGGAGAACTCAACACCGTCCGTGCCCTGATCACCGAGGCCAGAGGGCTGACCGGCGATGCCTTTATGAAGCGTGCCGTGCTCCAGCGCGAGCGTCCCGACCTGACGACTGAGATTGTCAGTGTCGATGTGGCAGGCATCCTGAACGGTACTTCTCCCGATATCCCCTTGCAGAAGAATGACATCCTGAACATCCCCAGCATCCATGACCTGGAAGACCGCGGCGATGTGATGATCTATGGCGAGGTTGCCCGTCCGGACAGCTATTCCTTCTCGGACAACATGACGCTGGAAGACCTGATTATCCGTGCCGGAGGTCTGCGTGAGGCTGCCTCTACCGTACGGGTGGATGTTTCCCGCCGTATCAAGGACCCCAGGAGTACCAGCTACACCGACAGCATCGGCCAGACCTTCACCTTTGCCCTGAAGGACGGCTTTGTGATCGACGGCCAGCAGGGATTTGTGCTCCAGCCCTATGATCAGGTGTTCGTGCGCCGCAGCCCGGGCTATCAGGCCCAGCAGAACGTACAGGTCACCGGCGAAGTGCTGTTTGGCGGTACCTATGCGATGACCAGCCGCGAAGAACGCCTGTCCGACCTGTTGCACAAGGCCGGAGGTGCTACTCCCAGGGCCTACCTGCGCGGAGCGAAACTGACCCGTGTGGCGAATGAGGATGAAAAGAAGCGCATGCGCGATGTCCTTGAGATCATGAACCGCCAGTTCGGCAAGGCCATGATGGACTCGCTGGGTGTGCGTGTGGAAGACACTTTCAGTGTGGGACTCGATCTGGAGAAAGCCCTGGCCAATCCCGGCGGCGAGTACGACCTGGTGCTGCGTGAAGGGGATGTTATCAGTGTGCCCAAGATGAACAACACCGTGAAGATCGACGGTGCCGTAATGGTTCCCAACACGGTGGCCTACCTGAAAGGCAAGAATGTCAGCTACTACCTCGACCAGGCAGGAGGCTATGCCGACAATGCGAAGAAATCCAGGAAATTCATTATCTATATGAACGGTCAGGTCACCCAGGTGGGCAGCCGCGACAGCGACAAGATCGAACCGGGGTGTGAAATTATTGTGCCGAGCAAGAAAGACCGCAAGGTCAATGTGGGTGAGATCCTGGGCTATGCCAGCTCCTTCGGCTCCCTCGCTACCATGTTCGCCACAATTACGAACCTGATCAAGAAGTAATACCTATGGAAGAAAAGAAAACTGATAAGATGGAACAGCCCCTCTTCACCCGTCCTGAAGGCGGGGAGGAGGACGAACTGACAATTGACTGGATGGCATTGATCCGTCGCATTTTGGCCATCCGCAGGAAATTATATCTCGCTGCCGCCGTGGGACTCGTAGCAGGCGTGATCATTGCCCTGAGCATTCCCAAGCAATATACGGTCAGTGTGACCCTTTCCCCCGAAATGGGCAGCGGCAAGAGCGGGGGAGGACTGGCAAGTATGGCCGCCTCTTTTCTGGGTGGAGGGGGCAGCGACAGCCCCGATGCCCTGAATGCGACACTGGCTCCCGATATTGTGGCTTCTACCCCTTTCCTGCTGGAACTCTTCGATGCCCGTGTCCGTACGGCCAACGGCAAGGTGGATACCACCCTTGTTGCCTATCTGGACGAACAGTCCGCCCCCTGGTGGAATACTGTTCTGGGGCTTCCCGGTATGGCGGTCGGCGGCATCAAGTCTTTGTTCAGTCCGGCGAAAGAAGAACCCCTTACTGATACGGATTCCCCGGCCGGAGGTTCCATTGAACTTTCAGAAAAAGAGGCCGGAAAATTAAAATCTCTTCGTCAGTCTGTGCTGGCTGATGTGGATAAAAAGACGTCAATTACCACTTTGACCGTTACCCTGCAGGATCCCAAGGTCACTGCCACGGTTGCCGACAGCGTAGTTTCCAAACTTCAACAGTATATCACTGCTTACCGCACCCGCAAGGCGAAGGAAGACTGCCGTTACCTGGAACAGCTTTACCGGGAACGTCAGGCGGAATATTATGAAGCCCAGCAGCGGTATGCGAACTATGTGGATGCCAACAGCAACGTGGTGTTCCAGAGTACCCTGGCCGAGCGCGAACGGCTTCAGAACGATATGTCGCTTGCCTATCAGGTCTACAGCCAGGTAGCCCAGCAGCTGCAGGTGGCCCGGGCCAAGGTACAGGAAGAAAAGCCCGTCTTTGCCGTGGTGGAACCTGCCGTCGTTCCGAGAGAACCTTCCGGCACCAGCCGTAAGGTGATCGTGCTGGGATGGATTTTCCTCGCCGTTGCAGGCGTGGCTGCTTGGGAACTTCTCGGTAAGGATTACTGGCAGAAGTTCCGCAGCGCCCTGTCCTGATCCTCTTGCGGAATATCAGGCTTCCGCTTCCCGCAGATAATGCCCCAGGGCACTGCGGTTCTGGTTCACCTGATCCAGTGTCAGTTCCACTACCAGATAGCCCCGTTTGTTGCCGCTGCGCACTGCCTCGAAGCCCAGCTTCTTCATCAGCTGGTTCACCTTGGCGGGGCTCATCAGCTGGCGGATTCCCCCGCTGATGCGGCTGATGATCTGGGCCGTGGTGATGAAGACAGCCGCTTCCCCCGGCAGGGGACGGCGGAAATACGTCTGGATCTGGTCCGCTTCCAGATCCGGTGCCCGGAAATACTCGTTGCGGCGGTTCACCTCCGCCACCTCACTGCTGCTCAGCCAGTAGCGGAAACGGCTTTTCCAGAGCGCGTAAGCCTGGGCATACACTCCCCTGTAGTTCACGGGGTGCGTATACGGATCATCAATGGCGGTGATCTCCATGGGAAACCAGCGGCGGTCGCCTGAGATGTCGGTCAGGAAGTTGACATTGTTCGTCGTTCCGCAGAAGCTGGCGATGTGCGGCTTCGATTCCTTGAAGTGCCCGTACGCCCTCCGCTCGTTGATGATCAGGGTGGTCGATACCGCCTTGATGCGGCTCAGCGCCTCCGGCCGCAGCTCCTCGATCTCCTCCAGGCAGATCAGGGCAAATTCCGTCAGGCGCAGCTGGTCGTCCTTGGTCATCTGGGCAAAGTCGGACTTCACGCAGAAATACTTCCGCAGTTCCGGCGGCAGCAGGTT
>NZ_EQ973651.1:67450-70470 GCF_000157915.1 Phocaeicola coprophilus DSM 18228 = JCM 13818
ACGGTTATTGATACGGACCTTTTCTTTGAAAAATTCTGTATCAAAGGGCGCAAAAAATTGAATCAGTTCTTTATCCTGTTTTTCATTGGCTCGGATGGCTTCAACTATCTCTTTGTTACTCATACCCGGTGTACTAAGCACCAATGGATGAAATAGCAATTCCGGCAATTGATGGTAGATGCTGTTTCTTGCCAGATTCAGCAATATATATTCTTTGTCGGCATTTGCCGTCGCAATATGCTGTTCCGAAACGCTTAATACATCTCTGGATTTCACACGGCTGTTCATACCATGGCAATTAACCATAGTATGGTCCACCAGCCGTCGGTCAAGAATAAATTGAAGTTCATCATAAAAGATTTCTGCGACGAAATTTATTGCCTGACTTCGTTGGATGTTTTCCAAGGGTTTCTTTTGTGCTAACATTGTTCCCATATCAGTTCACCGTTTCTATAGTTTATGACGATGTTGTCACCCGGTCTGATTTGTTCAGAAACAATCAGACGGGATACGGACTTCTTGATATAAGTCCTTATGATTCCTGCTATCGGACGTGCGCCGTATTTGGGAGAATAACCTTTGTCTGCGAGATGTTGCAATGCTTCATCCGACAAATGCAACTGGATGTTTTTCTGTTTCATCAGTTGTTCTTGCAATCTTCCAAAATGGAGGTTGAATATCTGTTTGGCGACATTTTCATCTATTGGCGCAAACGGAACCACCTCGGTGAGACGTCCCAAAAATTCAGGTCGAAAATACTGTGCCATAACCTCGATGAGCTTTCCGGAATCAGGAGTATGTCCGGATTGTATTTGTTCCACAATCCACTGGCTTCCGATATTGGAGGTAAAAATGATTATGGAATTTGAAAAATCTCCTTCCCGGCCCAGTTTATCATGTATCTTGCCTTCATCCATCATTTGCAGGAAAACATCATAAACGCTGCTATGGGCTTTCTCAATCTCATCGAATAACACTACCGAATAAGGTTTCTGTCTGATTTGAGTGACCAGTAAACCACCTTCCTCATATCCTACATATCCCGGAGGTGCACCATACAGCAATGCAGCCGAATGTTCTTCCTTGAACTCGGACATGTCAAATCTGATCATGGCTGATTCGTCATCAAACAGTAACTCGGCCAGTGATTTTGTGAGTTCTGTTTTCCCCGTTCCTGTAGGACCAAGGAAGAAGAATGAACCTATAGGCTTCTTGGGGTCACTCAGTCCGCTGCGTGATTCTATAATGGCATCTGATAAAGTCGTAATAGCCCGGTTCTGTCCTTTGACCCGTTCTTGCAATTTGCTCTCGATGCTCAAAAGTCGGTCCTTCTCGCGGGCTTGTATTTTTCCGATAGGTATATTGGTGCACTCCGCTACAATCGCCTCTATTTCCGAAGAGCGTATCTCTTCAATGGACTGGTCGGATAGAGCCTTTAATTCTTTGATGATGCCCGACAAATGCCCTGCTTTTATCGCGATGTCATCTTCTTTATCCCATACATAGTTGTCTGACAGTTTGGTGGTCAATACGACACTGATTTTGCTGAATACAGAACGGTACAGTAAGTAAAGCGCCCCTTCAGATATTTTTTCGTCGAGACTCTTTATTTCCTCAAAATCCGTTTCCAAATCAGATACACTGGCTCGTGCATTCTTATTGCATAGCCGGACGGCAGCAGCGGTTCTGTCAAGCAGGTCGATGGCGGCAGATGGCAGGCTGCGTTCCTTAAAATATCGTTTGGAGAGTGCGATTGAATCTTTAATACACGCATCTGAAATTCTCAACTCGTAATAGTTTTCAATCCTTTTTTTATGTAATTGTATGGCACTTTCAAGTGTAGCCGTATCCAGTTCTTCAATCTTTATGATATCAAGACGCCCTTCTATCGGATGCTTTTCGATGTTCTTCCGGTAAGAATCGTTCGTGAGTGTGAGAACAAGATTTGCGGCTCCCTCGCTGATTTGCGCACTTAATATGTTGATAAGTGTGGATGCTTTGCCTGATACGCTGTTCTCCAAAAGGACCTGTAAATCATCAATCACCAGCACAGCTTGTTCCAATTGGTTGAGCTTGTGCATCAGATTGACAACTTTTTGTGCTATCTCCGTTTCAGACGAGGTTGATGCGAGCAGTTTTGCCGTATTGAGTCCGACAATAGATATTTGCTTTAACATCTCATCTTCATTCTCACAAATATCTTTGACAAAGGCGTTGATGATGGAACTCTTTCCGATACCGGATTCACCGACAATCAGTATGCCCTTGTTCTCTGAGCGTTCGAGGCATTCTAAAATAGTACGGACCTCTTTTTCCCTACCGACGACAAAGCCACCGGCATTGATGGTTTCTTGCTTTTTCAGGTTGTCGGCATAAGGAACGCTTGCTGTTATCTGCATTTCCTCTCCTTGATAAGAATGCAACGGGGTAAGGGCATTGTAGTGGGACAATATGTCATCTTCCGAAACATCCAGCATCTCTATCTGCTGATGCGAATACACGACACCTTCACGCAATATGGCGGTAAACACACAGATGGAGTCTATGGAATCCGCTCCTAATTTAATTTTAGACCGTTCGGATTCATCCAAAACCTTTGACAGTTCTTCATCAGGTCCACTTCTTCTGTAGAAGTGCCACTGGACCTATACATTTCGCGATGGGTGTCAAACCATTCCATTATGTAGCCGACATCCTTCTGCATCGAGGATAAAATTTCCTTTAGACCCGTGTTTTCTGCAAACATGGCCATGACAAGATGTGACACGCCGAACGTGTTATGCTTGTCTTGAAGTGCCATTCCTCTTGCTATCTTAAGGGCAGACACCAAACTTGGGCTATAATTGCTATCATTCATACGAATTTGATTTTATAGTTTGAATTACATACAGAGCGTTCAGTCAAATCTTTTTCAAGATAATGGGCCAATTCTTCCAGATTGGGAATTTCATCTTTATCAAATTGTCCAAACTTTATCTTGACCTCTGTCACTCTGATTAATCCTTTTTTGCTGTCGGGAG
>NZ_EQ973651.1:70677-83012 GCF_000157915.1 Phocaeicola coprophilus DSM 18228 = JCM 13818
GCTACACCATTACCGACTTCGACTGATTCAACGTGTTTTCCCAGCTTGTGCAACAAGTAGCTTTTGATGTCTTCTTTAGATATAATCCGTTCCCGGGACAACAGACCGTACCTTAAACTATGAATAAGTTCCTGTTCGCTATCATGCGTTGTTCCTCCTTGCATACAAGTACGCAACATGATGCCTGAAGCGTCATATTTTTCTATGTTGAATTGTTGTATCAGTGTGCGTTCATTGAAACCGTTCGCCAGAGAACCGGAAGTCACCCAATATTTTATCTCGGCATTGGTCGCATCCTTTTGGGGGACACTTAAAACAAAGGCCTTTATTTTGTTATCTCCTTTTAGCGTGGCCTCCAATCCTTTCTCTATATCATTTATCTTGTTGAACAACTCTTTGAGCTGCGTCGAAAGTGCATCCGGATTCATTGAAGCAAAAGCACTCCCGTCTTCTTTCAATAATTGTAACACTTTTGAAATTAATGAGCGGGCGCTGTCCGAATCAAATCGTTCAAGGTCGCCAAAATACAGACTGAATATACCTGTCGGATTTTCCTCATACTGGTTCAGTCGGTTTACATACTCCCGGCCTTTGTTGTCTTGAAACGAGCGTATGTTCAAGAATTGTGTACGGCTCGGACATTTCAGGGGTATAATTCGTCCGGTGGAACGGAAATTATGCTGTTTGTAAACGATTTGTCTGTTTACAACCGGAAATGTGTTCAAATATACTTCCAGATTTTCAAGACTTTCTTTCGTGAATATTTCCGGAAAGACTATCTTGACCCAAAAGAGATTCTCAGAGTCGTCCGGAACCTCGCAGTCGGCCACATAACCGGGAAACATTTCTCGGTAGGTATGCTTCTCTTTGGAAGCATCTTTTATACTCACATTAAAATATAGGTCACTATAAAAATCGCGGATTTCATCAAAGTAGTGCGCATTACTATATGGATCTTCAACATGAAGACCTGTTTTTACATTTAATCGGTTTCCTGTACAGTCATAGAAGAAAGCCATTTTCATAAACGGAAGCAGCCCCATATCGGAAGGCTTGATACAAAACATCACAGAGTCTATTTTTTGCAGGACTTCTTTAGACACATCCAGCCCGACCCAGACGCAATAATCCGCTATCCGGTTTTTAGGGCCAAGGAAGCGTGTTGGAGTGTTAAAGCTATCGGTTGAATGCCTTATACTATCGTTGTATGCGATTGCTTTGACTTTTGCATCAACCAGTTTATAGGAAAACAAAGGGGTTATAAAGACTTGAATATCCCCTTTGCCAAATATGTTTTTCTCTGCATAAAAATGATCTTCGGCATCAAGTTCGCAACATTCCCCATGATTGGGGGTAATAGTCATAAGCGCATGGGCCGGCTTTGGCAGCGACCATTTGTTTCCTATGAGTATTCTGGACAGGCGGTGAAGTATCCGTGAATCGGACTGATCTATTTCTTGATGCAGCTTGTTGGACTCATGGGCAAAAACTTCAAGCAGCAAATCTATCACGGGGTCCATATCGCGTATATCGGATACACCCCAAAACTCCATAGCCTGCTTTAATATTCGTTCCTTTATTGCAATTTGTTTCTTGTCTGACATAGTTCGATTATTGTGATAAAGGGCTTATATATAATGAGGTGTTAAAACTGAATTTCTCGTTGGTTCTATCCATTATTCCGGTCACCGTTATTTGTGCCTTTCTTCGGATATGAGATACTTTATCTATATTTTCTTCTTCTATTTCCAAAAGGGTAACGTTCACATCTACATTCCGTAGTCTCTTTTCATATTTCTCTATCGTTTTTATTAAGGAGTTTTTTACTCCTTCCTCCCAATCGCTGATTTTCACAAGTTGGTTGAACTCAAGGTCCCATATCATGGAACCAAAGTCTTCTCGGCCGATAACTTCCCCATGGTGAGAAAGAATCAGTAGCATGATGTGTTGGGCTATCGATTCCTGATAGGAACACCTTTGCAATTTCTTGGCAACAGCCGATTGCAATTGTAATGGCATTTTCAGGTAAGTCATACTATTCTTTTATTTTATTCTATTTCGCAAATATACTCTTTTCCTTGTTAGATGCCAATAAAATGCTCCTAAAAATTTGACGGTTTCAGAAATAATTCATATATTGCGTACGGTCACAAAACCAAAAGAGAGCTATAAAAAAAGTATGATATTAAAAAGTAAATTCTATGGCAATCTACAATTATGGAATTGGAGGCAACGAAGTAAAAGTCGATGCGAACGAATCCATCGCGGAAATCCCCTCCAACCGAACTTTGATAGTTCAAAAACTGACAGATGAAGCTCCTGCGGCTCCGGAAAGCGTGTATGGTTTGGAAACCATTGAAGATGTGTTCCAACGTTTTGAACCAACAGTTGACTTATGCCACGTGGATGCGGAAGGTAATGAAATCAAGGAAATCATGACATTCACCGGACTTGGAGACTTCGGAGCCAAGAAGATTAAAGAGAAGAGTGATTTCTTGAGTAAACTTGACATTGAGAAAGAGCAGGGTGTCAGAATAACTCGCCAGCTTACTTCCAACCGCGCTTTACAGAAAGCACTTGAAAATCCGGAAGTCAAAAATGCCATTATGGACGTGATTGAATCATCAATCGAGGAGATTCTGGCAAATCAAAAGAAAGTAGAACTTTAATCTTTTACTAAGATGAAGCAGGAAACTCAACAACAGACAGCCAGTACGACAACCTCACAGAAAGTCGTATCACAACAGGCGCAAAAGTCATCTGCATCGGCAATAGACAAACTCAAAGAATTTGGTGGCTTCGCTTTTCTTGAAAATATCATAGATGGGTATTCCAATCTTAATCCGGCACGAAAGGCCCGTCGCAACATCTTCCTCACGGATGAACAGTGGGAAAATGAACGTAAGGCCTTGGTTAATCGCTTAAGCGTATGGCTCAAACTCTTACGTGAGAATGACACTGCCGAACAAATGCGGGACAAGGCCAAAGAAACCGCAGAAAACGCCGAGAACCTTCTTAATCATAACTTGAAGAATGCTCTTGCCAGGACACGGGAACTTGAAAGCGCATATCGCACTATTGCGTTCTTTTACAAGAACACGGAAAGTGATAAGGTGAAGAATGTCACCATTGTCAATGCGACCATGGAGCAGCTTCAGGATTTGGACAATACCATTTTCGCTGACCACATTAGCAACGAACTCAAACAGAATTTTGACCGTCTTGACCTGCGTCGCAACTACTCCTTGCTTGTCGTTCCTGGATATATAGGCTCAAATGCCATTTTGGATAAGTGGTCTAAAATGGCATACGAGAACAAGGTTTTTCTTGTTACAGACTTCCAAGACCTCGAAACTCCGGACGATGTAGTAGATATATTCTTCAATGCCAATCATACGAGTGGAGATGTGTTCAAATCGAATACTATTATGACCTGTAACTGGTTGCTTGGTCGTCAAAGAGAGGAAAGCGTTGGAGAAGAAGAAAATCTTTATATTCCGCCATCTTCTTCACTTGCCGGAAAAATATACAACACCTTAATGTCTCAGGTAGTAGCCGGAAAGAAATTTGGTGGACTTAATGAAGTAGAAAGTGTACGCTTCGACCTTCGCAAGAGCGAGATTTCCGAGCTTGAACGTATGGGTCTTGTGCCGATGGTGAACGAGTACAGCAAGGTTATGGCTTTCTCCGCCAAGACATTATTTAATGGAGATAATCTTGGCTTGCAGACCTACTCCGTAGTTCGTGTATTCGACTATATAACGAAGGTACTGATTGACTTCCTGAACCGTCGGGCATTTGAAAATTGGACTACTCGCACGGAAGCAGATTTACGTGGTCAGGTTGTGAAATTCCTCGATAGTGTAATGGGACCGAACAAACTCATCGAACGCTTCAAGGTTATGAAGATTGAACAAGACCCGAATCAGAAAGACCGTGTGCTTCTTGACATCCACATCACACCGTATTTCCCGGCAAAAAGCTTCGTGATACAGCTTGCCGGTCATAAAGGCGATAATCCGGAAGATGCTATTTGGGAAAGCGAATATCATCAAGAATAGTATTGAATAATTTTAAATTTACAGATGGGCATAGTTATGCCCATCTGTAAATCATTTATCAGGGTCATGTGTTGCTGAAATTATATGTCTTATTATTGAAATCTTTACTTATATGAAACTCCGAGATGTGGATATTATTATTTCTGGTACAAAAACTGGGGATACCTATTATGCAAAATCTTATCCATGCAGTGATATGGATAAGAATAGCAAAATAGAGCTCTATGGAGTCCCTGTATATTATGTCTATATCAAAGGTACTGATGATAAAGGTCAAAGTGTAAAATATACATGGAAAGCATTACGCTTCATGCCGTATTATAACCCACCAAATTTTAGTTCTTATAAAACAATTGGATGGGTTAATAGTGGCTTGCATAAGCTCAATAGGCAGCCTGCACCAGAATATAAAAAAGCCTATGAGGTACATAATACATATTCTCAACATAATGGTGCAATAGTTCTAAAAGGAACTTTTTACATTCACGCTGGTCCTGAAGATCTTACTCATATTGGATGGGGAGCAGCAGGGTGCGTTGAAATAATAGGAAGTTTTAGTGAGTTTAAAGATCAAGTAAAAGAATTATCGGGGTCAACTCAAGTTGATGCGGATAGTGCAATTTCTGAATTAGTTTTTTATAAAAAACTTTATATAGAAATTGAATATGCTACTCCACCCAATATTAAAGCGAATTTTTATAAAGAAGTTAGTATAAAAAGGAGATAAGATTTATGTGTAACATAAAATATATACTATGTACTATATTTTGTATGTGTGCATATCTTCATGCTGCTGCAATCTGTAGCGATAGTATATCTGATAAGTTTTCATATAAGGTACTTGAAAATTTCAATTATTGTTGGGATAATAATATTGTCTATGAGGATACTAATTCCAAAGATACTGCTTTATTTGTCTCGTCTCATAAATACATAATCTCTCCTATTTTAAACGCTTTTTGTAATAATGTGAACGAACAGACAGAGTTGGCTAAGATCGGATATTGTTGTAAGCATTATCTCATTAAAGTCCCAAATAAATCAAAGAAAAATATACAATATTACTCTATAGAAATCAATATTCTATCTAATATAAAGAGTCATGCCCCCATAACCTCAAAAATAGAAGAATTAAAAAAACAGGACTATGCGATTATTGATATTATATCAGAGGCTCCTGTTATGTGTCTTGTTTTTGTGGAAGCTGATTATTTAGTAGCCGTAACTTATAATATGTTCTATGATTTTGATGATGTATTATCCTTTTCGAAATTCTTTGTAAAAGAACACTTCTCAACAAAATAATAAGATGTCATTACACAGTGAATATAAAACGTAATACATCCTCTTTCAAAGAAAAAATAGAGTTTCATTTTTCGATATATAATGCTTCTTCATTCTTATAATTCTCACATGAATAATCCAACATGAAGTTTTCTTTATATGAAATCATTAGGGTCTCATTTAAATTGACTTCTCTTATCGCAACCGGAAACTATCAGGGATTTAATGTAGATGTGCAGCAAGTTTTCTTCGTGTAGTGAGTGTTCTTTTTTCAAATTGGAGATTTTCCTATAATATAGCAATAATAAATAAGTAAATTAATACGTCTATTATTGAAATGCAAATTTATTGGTAAACGTAGTTTTTATATTCTGTCTATTGTTTGTAAAGCATAAAAATGTATATTTGCAACAGACCCAATTGCTCTATATCAAAACAAATGAAAAGAGAATGGAATAGCTGTATAAATACTTACAGCCTACCTTGGGATATTATCGTCAATTCAGAAAAGAAGAAGTTTATCGAAAGCTAAAATAAAAATATTTCCTTTTACTGATTTTTGCAGATTTATTTTTATAACATACTATATAATAGTGAAACAGAAAGAAAAGAAAGCTCGAAATAGGAGGACAAATGAACAAATAGACAAGGAGGTAATATCCGAACTTGAAAAGCTTGTAGCTGAATATGGTTTTGGTAATGTCAATTTGAGTGCATTGATGAAAGCTGCAAACATAGAAGCTAATGTGTTTTATAGAAGATACGGCTCAATGGAAAACCTTTACGACAGGCTTGCCAAGCAGTATGATTTCTGGATCAATGATACTATTGACGTTTCCAGCCTGAACATATTGGGACCTAAAAAGTTTTTTGCGGAAACATTCAAGACCCTTTATAGGAACTTGTCTGATAACACTGTAATGCAAAAGTTGTTACTTTATGAAATGTCGGTTATTAATGAAACGACAAAGAGAACAGCAGAAACACGGGATATTATGAATCTAAATTTGATTGCGTTTTATGACAATCTGTTTAAACCGGCGAAAATCAATATTAAAGCTATTATGGCGAATCTGATTGGAGGAATTTATTATCTGATACTTCATAGGAGGTGTGCGAAAACCTGTACAATAGATTTTAGTACTCAAGAAGGGGAAAAGGTCTTTTTCGAATGGATAGATTTTCTAACAGATGCCATTTTTGACAAACTGGAAGCGTATGAAAGGAATAGAAAAGCAGCTCAAGAAATGTTATCAGACGGCATAAGTGAGTTTAAAATATGTAAATACATGGGCATCAATAAAAATGACTTAAAAATGTTACTTTCAAATAGCCATAGAAATTCACGAGAACTTTCAAAGGAAAGCTAAAAATTTTATTTATAGTACATATCATATTGATAAGTAGAATACCATAAAATATTCGCAAAGCTCCATTGCTGCGTAAATCCCTATCCGGATACTTTGTATTAATAGCGGTCATTATCTGTATGGCCGTCGTGTGTATCCATGAACATATAAGTGATTATGGACTTAATAGTCTAATCAGGTCATTGGAGCAAGGGGTATTTGACGTTAGCTATTGTCGGTTACTTTTATAATTTTTTTCTATATCCCTTTGTATAAGGACTGATAGCCTGCTACAAGAAAAATCTGACACGCTTTGTGTAGCGCGTTACATAAAGTGCGTCAAGTTATTTTTCAAAGGGTACACGAACAGACTTGAAATTGCGGAATGATATAACTATATCACTATTCACAGTTTCAAGGTAGTCTTTGGATCTTAGTCCTGCATGTCCGTTCTCCTGTTTTATTATTCCCTGCTTTAGCGTTTTCTATTCCTTTTTTATATACTTCTATTTATCGCTTTTCTGCTGCCGTGCAACCTGCCGTGGATTGAATTTTTCCGCAAAGGTAATCGCCAGTCCCAGTCATGTCAATGCCGGCATTCAGCCGCAAGTGAAGCGCAAAAATCTTCCTCTCCGCTGGTGAGCGTATTTTTCCTCTTCAGCCTTGCCAGATTGTTCCTGCCGCCTTTGGATGCAGAAAAAATCATCCCGGAGGTCGCAAACAGGCCAAACAGAGGGAAATAAAGAATATTTATAAACTAAGGTAACGGTAGGATTAACCACCTGCCACAAAAAGAATTTATTATGTTATACGTTCACACAATTGGTCGCATTGGCAAGGATTGCCAGGTTATTACTGGAGCACACGGTTCATTCATTGCATTTGATATTGCGGTAGATGACTATTCACATGGAAACAGCATCACTACTTGGGTAAGGGTACGGAGTAAGAAAGAGAACCATATTCGACTATCCGAATATCTTACCAAAGGACGGTTACTGCTCATTGAAGGGACACTTTCGGCTTCACTGTGGAAGGATAAGGATGAAAACTGTCAGATTCAACTATCCATTACGGCAGACGCATTGGAGTTCATCAATACCGGAAAGCGTGAGGGTACAACTTCAGAAGCAGAGAGTCCGACGGATGCCGCAAGCAATGCACCTGTACCACCGGTAGCTATGCCGCAAGAGGACAAGGAAGACTTGCCGTTCTGATGATGTGCATATAGTATTGAACAACAACAAATACTAAATGTAGTATTTACTAATTATAGTAAAGTAGGAAGTTAGTAAGTTAGCTATTACTGAAAGTAGTACTTACTACATTTAGTTTATTAGTATTTTAGTATAGTAGTAAATACTAAAATACTTTTTTTAGTAAAATAGTATATACTAATTATAGTATTTACTAAGAATAGTATTATCTTTGTATCGCATATAAAGACATCAAATTATGACAAAAATTATAGCTGTTTTGAATCATAAGGGTGGGGTTGGCAAGACAACTACCACCATCAATCTTGCCGCTGCTTTGCGACAGAAGAAAAAGCGTGTACTGGCTATCGACATGGACGGGCAGGCAAATCTTACAGAATCGTGTGGTCTCTCCATTGAGGAAGAACAAACGGTGTATGGGGCAATGAGAGGTGAATATCCCTTACCGGTTATCGAACTGGAGAACGGACTTGCTGTTGTGCCGTCCTGTCTCGACCTGTCGGCGGCAGAATCCGAACTGATAAACGAGCCGGGACGTGAGTTGATACTGAAAGGCCTGATTGCGAAATTGCTTGACAGTCGGAAGTTTGACTACATCCTGATTGACTGTCCACCTTCACTGGGCTTGCTGACACTCAATGCCCTTACCACAGCGGACCTTCTGATTATTCCGGTGCAGGCACAATTCCTCGCCATGCGCGGAATGGCGAAGATTACAAGCGTAATTGAGATTGTCAAGGAACGCCTGAACCCGAACCTGAGTATTGGTGGCATTGTTATTACCCAGTTTGACAAGCGCAAGACACTCAACAAGAGCGTAGCTGAAATTATCAATGACTCTTTCTGTGACAAAGTGTTCAAAACGATTGTACGGGACAATGTGGCACTGGCCGAAGCTCCTATAAAGGGAAAGAACGTCTTTGAGTACAATAAGAACTGCAATGGAGCCAAAGATTATATGGCTTTAGCACAAGAGGTTTTGAAATTAAAATAAGACAATATGGGCAAGAGTGATTTATTGAAAGACAGTATGAAAAGCGGACTGGACGGATTGCTGTCATCCACGAAGAAATCTCCGCAAAAGAAGGAAGCCACACCACTTAAAACTGAAAAAGAGCCTGCGGTACATTGCAATTTCGTTATCGACAAGAGTGTTCATACGCGTATGAAATTCCTTGCTATTGAGAAGAATATGTCATTGAGAGACATTGTAAATGAGGCGATGAAGGAGTATTTGGAAAAAAACGGTAAGTGAGGGTATGTCCCTCGCTTACCGTTCTTTTAAATCTGTGACTTCTGTTAGTACGTTATGCCGATATGTATTGCTACATATCAGTCATTGACAACCCTTTGTATGACAGGGAATAACCTTTGAACTCTCCCGTTGCACGCATGAAAGCGGCTGCTTTCGCTTCCAGTTTTTCCATGTCGATATTTTCGGCCTTGCGTTTGACTTCGAAAAATGTCGCCGTATCGTCCAGTTCGTTTTCAGCTACTATGTCTATTTCGTTCTCACCCTTGCGGTCCCACCAGCCTCCGATACGCGTATAGACTTGCCGTTCTATCAGTACACGTTTAAAGTAACGTTCAAGCATCAGACCGCTGAAAGTTTCATAATCCCGACCTATAATCATCTTCACACTTCCATAGTTCTCTATCTCCAGCATATAGCTGTACTTGTAGATGAAGCGGAACCAGAACGTGAAAAAATTATCCTCGATGACATACCGGACATTCTTGGCGGAACTCTTCTCGAACAGCGGTTGCTTCTTCGATATGATTTCGTATTCTTTCTCCAGCTTGGTAAGATAACCGCCGATTTCCTTGCCTACCACGTTTTCAATTTCCGAACGGGATGTTTTTCCTCGTGCAATGGCCGATAGTATGGAGAAATAGATTCCGTAATCCTTGCCGAACTCTTCGATAAGAATCGCTTTACCCTCGCCCAAAAATATGGAGTCGGCCTTTATAATCTGGTCGAGCATAGTCGTTTTGGCTGTTGCTCCTGCATCCACGAGTAGTTGTACATACTTCGCCACACCGCCCGTGAAAGCGTACAAGGCCAGCAGATCTTCCGCCGTGTAGCCGGGGTTGTATTCCGAAAGAATATCTTTCAGAACAGTTGGGGTAAACGGACGCACAGTCATAAAGCGCGACTGCCGGTTATACAACGGCTCTTTCTTATCCTTGAATATCTTTGTCATCATGGAATAAATCGAACCACAGACAATCAGGTTAATACGGGACTTCGGGCTGTATAGATCCCAGATGCGCTGCATATCGCTGAACACCGATTTGTTCACACGGAAAAACTCCTGGAACTCGTCGATAAAGAGTGTGATGGGACGTTCTGCCGAAAGTTTCATCAGGTACTCGAACACATCAGTGAAGTGTTCGGCCCGCCCCATGGTTGGGACCCCCAACTTGTTCTCTATTTCAAGCCGGTAGTCCTCACACAAATCGCCTTCGGCTTTCCGGGCAACAAAGAAATAGAGAATCGGTTCGTCCTCGTATGCCTTCCACACGAGTGATGTCTTACCGATACGGCGACGTCCCGTTACCACTGTAAACTGAGCATTGTTTTTGGCCATTTCGCGAATCTTGCGAAGAGAGGCTATTTCTTCTGTCCTGTCAAAAAATCTCATATCCTTATCCTTTTTTATTGCTATTTCCGAAACGGCTGTTTCCGAAACGGCTGTTTCGTTACTGCAAAAATAATGCAAATTTCTGGTAAAACAGGCAATTGATACAGATTTATTTAGCGAAATGGCTCAAAGGATTTTTATCTGGTAAGTTCCATTCCTGTTTTACACCGTCTGGTCTTACGTCCTTCCGCTTGTCCCGTTGTATCGTTAATCATCCCTTTATAGTTCCATCCGTTTTACCATCCGCCTTTCAGCGTATTCTTCCTTTTCTATATTCTTTTAATGCCACTCATCCGGTCCATTCCTGCCATCACCGGTTGGTTTTCCAGACGCAAAGGTGGACTGCCGCGCTTGATTCCGTCGCTTTGAAGTGCATTTCCTATAAAATTCTTCCTTTCTGCGAAAGAGTAATTTTCCGGAAAAAGCGTCGGAAATCGCTTATTCGTCAGTCCTTGTAAAGCATCTGTAAATCCCAAGCGGTTCAGGCAGAAAAGAGAACCGAACAAAGGGAAAATAAAAAATTAAATATTAAAACCAATTAAATTTTTATGATTATGGAAGCAACAGCAATTCAATCAGTAGAGAAAAACATCACAATGGTAGCATTGGCAAACGTGCAGCCGAGCAATTACAACCCACGTAAGAATTTTGACGAAGCGAGCCTTGCAGAACTTTCCGAGAGTATTCGTCAGCAGGGTGTGTTACAGCCTATTGGAGTACGCCCAATAGAAGACAACCGCTTTGAGATTGTTTTTGGAGAACGCCGATATCGTGCCTCCCTCATGGCAGGATTGGAAGACATTCCGGCTGTCGTTATGGAAATTTCAGACGAAGTTGCCGAAGAAATGGCGGTAACTGAAAACCTCCAGCGCAAGGATGTTACCCCGATAGAGGAAGCAAATGCCTACCAAAAGCTCATTGATAGTGGTCGCCACGATGTGCAGTCTTTGGCGGTGCAGTTCGGTAAAAACGAAAGCTATATCCGCACACGCCTTAAATTCGTTTCCTTAATGCCCGAAATCGCACAGCTTTTGGAACAGGACGAAATCACAATCAGCGTAGCGAGCGAAATTTGCCGTTATGGGGAAGATATTCAGAAAGAGGTGTACAACAAGCATCTTAAAGAGGGGGTGCAGTACAATAGTTGGCGAGGAATGAAAGCCTCTGATGTTGCACGGAACATCGAACGGCAATATACCACCGACTTGGAGCGATACGCATTTGACAAGACCCTCTGTCTGTCGTGTCCTCACAATACAAATAATATGATGTTATTTTGCGAGGGTGGTTGCGGAAATTGCGCCAATCGTACTTGCCTTGCTGAAATGAATGCAGCATATCTCACGGAGAAAGCCGTGCGCCTTATGGAAGAACGCCCTGAGGTATCCCTCTGCTATGAAAGTTTCAACAGCAATGAAGCCGTAGTAGAACGTCTTACCGCCATGGGTTACGAAGTGGAAAGCCTTAACTATTATGCAAAGGCATATCCCGAACAGCCCGAAGCACCCCGAAAAGATGAGTACGACACCACCGAAGAATACGAACAGGCACAGAGCGAGTTCGAACAGGATTTGAACGATTACACGGAAGAATGCGAAGAAATCCGTACCCGAAGTGAAGCAGGTGAAATCATCCTTTATTTCCGTATTGAGAGCAAGGACATCGTACTCTGTTATGTTCCGAAAGTTACCTGTACTACCAATGACACAAAACAGGAGCAGACGCTTTCACCGGTAGAGAAGTTGGAAAAGCAAGACAAACGCAACAAGGAAATTGCCC
>NZ_EQ973651.1:83207-154717 GCF_000157915.1 Phocaeicola coprophilus DSM 18228 = JCM 13818
GCCCTTGAAAAGACTGTAGAGGACACAAAAAAACAGATTTTGGAGGTTGATATGTCCGATTGCAAGTTTGGGCAAGACGAGGACAAGATGATTTATTTCTTCTTGCTATCATCCCTCCGCAAAGAGCATTTCGAAGCGGTAGGTATCGAGGAAAAAAAGCCTTATTCCTACCTTACAGATGAAGAAAAGATAAACATCATTGCCAACCTCACGAGCAAGCAGAAAGCGATTATTCGCAGGGATTTTCTAATTGCTAATTTCAAGAACGCATACGGCAACAATGCCATTGCATCCCTCTTGCTTGACTTCGCACAAAAACATATGCCCGACCTGTTGGCAGACATCAAGAACGGACATAATGAAGTGTATGAGAAGCGTCACCAACGTATCGAAGAGAAAAAAGCCGTTCTTTTGGTGCAGGAACAAGCAAAGCAGGAAGCGGAGCAATCTGACAAACAGCAATCCGAAGTAGGGATGCAGACCGAAGAACAGCCACAAGAGGAAGATATTGCAGCTTAACCATAATCAGTAACCAACGAATAGAGGGTGGAGTAATCTGTCCTCTATTCGTTCCTAATTTGTAATTAGATTAAGGTGAAGATGTTCACGGACAACTGCTCCAAACCGTTGTCGGGCGGCGCGTCTGCCGGGCAAACCCGCCATCCGCGCGATTATGCCTTTTCTATCCCATTTATAGCTACCTCCCGATACCCCGCCGCCACCCGTCTTCATTTATACCTATCAGTTTCCTCCTTTTTATCTTTTCCATCTTATTCCTTCTCCGGTTCCTTCCTGTCCTCGCCGGTTGGTTTTCCAGACGCGAAGGTGGACTGCCGCGCTTGATTCCATCGCTTTGAAGTGCATTTTTATAAAATTCTTCCTTTCTGTGAAAGAGTAATTTTCCAAAAAAAGCGTTGGAAGTAGCTTGTTCGTCAGTCCTGTAAAGCATCTGTAAATCCCAAGCGGTTCAGACAGAATATAGAACCGAACAGAGGGAAGAAAAATAAATCATTAAAATTTCATGACAATGGACAACATCAAAGAAAGCAAAGAGTACAAACTTGCCAAAGAATGGGAAATGGCAGTGAATAGTTTTAGTTTCAATCCCAAGCGTTTTGCAGCCGCTATACCTGATATGCACCCCACACTGCAACAGAGCCTCTATAGATTGTTTAAGGAGTGCATCATTGTGATGGCGGATGAGACACGTCGCTATGATGACCGCAATCGTGCGTCACATGAAGAAGCAAAGTGTCTTATGGAATACCTCAAGACAAATGGAAAGCATATCCCATTAAAATAACAAGCGTATGAAAACACAAGAAGTACAATTTGGCGGCAATAACTATCCTTGCCGTGTGGTGGAATCCAACGAGGGTGAAGAACTCCTTATCGGCTCGATTACCTTGCTTGATGCCCTTCAGCCCGGTAGTTTCAACGATGAAAACGAAGGCTTCGCAAGCAAGGAAGCCGAAAGAATCTATGACGAGGTTTTCTTCTTTACCGACATGGCAAACCTGCGACTGACAGACGTAGAATTGGTTGCCGAACTGAAAAAGGACAACCCGGAATGGTTCGAATAAAAAAACAATAATCATCTTAAAAATAGCATAGTTATGGAAAAAGAGTATGTAATACAAATAGCACAGACCATTCAAGAGCAGTTGATAGGACTTACCCCTATGCCCGTCCTCATGTCATGGGGTATCGCAGAGTTTGCAGCCACCATCTTCAAAGACCTGCCTGCACTTCGTATCAAAGTAAACGGACTGTTACACACCGGATACGTCATTATTGCACTTAATGGGTCGGACTATTATGAGGTATATCTGTTGAAAGGCAAAGATGCAGAGTGTGTCAATGAAGAAGTTTGTTACAACGAGTTAGGGGATGTCATTGACAGGGCAATTGAATGCGGTACTGACAAAGAGGAATACGAAAAAATTGCCATCAGCAACTCACCCAATTATTAAGCAGGTAGCTCACCTGATAAACCAGAAGAAGAGATTAGTTAGTAGTAAACCGCCAGTACGATTGTACTGACGGTTTTTGTTGTTTTTATTTACATTATATGTCAGACAGCCGGATTTTTATTTCGCGTTGCGCTTATTTTGAACGTCTTTTATCATCTCTTTCACATCTTGCCCCACTTGTACGAAGTTTTTATATAGGATGCGCTCCCGTTCCTCTCTCGACTTGAAAGTGTAGAACTTCGGCAGCGGCACATACGCCGCTTCTTCTTTCTTGATTTCTGCCATATCAAAATCTGTTTTGCAGAAGAACTTTGTAGTCTTGAACTCTTCCGATTCTTGAATATTCATTGAACCGCCCATACCTGTTTTCGTCTTCACAAAGTCCCGTGCCGTCTGACCGCATATCCATCCGGTTGCCATATCCGAGATTTTCGAGGCAGGCACAAGGTTGTCCATATTCTCATTGAGATTGATACTTGTTTTGTCCCGGTCAATAGTCACGCCTTTTTTGACCTGGACCACCTTGCCGAAGATGTCATTGGACAACCATTCCAGCGTTTCTTTGGCACGTGCCGAGCCGCTTACCACATTACCTACCGTCGTAATGATCTTTTGCATACCTACCTTACCATAATCGGCTTCCAGTTGCGGTAGTTCCTGAAAGCCGAGCGTTACACTCACCTTATTGCTTCGCGCTGTACCTATCAGACGGTCTATTTTGTGAAAGTAGAGTGTCGGTAACTCGTCCACTATAATACTCACAGGAATATTTTTCCCCTGCCCGGTATTCACACGGGTAACGAGACGGTTTAGGATAAGAGCGTTCAATGCACCGATGATGGATTCCATTTCCGGGTCATTTGCAATCAGCAGGTAACTCGGATTCTTCGGGTCACTCACCTTCAGGTCGAAGTCATCGCCATCCCGGTGGAATATCCAGTAGCTCTCTTTGGTTGCCAGACGCGAGGTATAAACACGTAACGTGCCAATCATACCCTCCAATTGTTCCATTGCCTTATTTTTGAAAGCTGTCTGGAATGGACCAAGCAGCGGAGCAACCTCATTGTCAGTTTCCAGTACCTCGAAAATCGTCTGATAACTTTCATTCAAGAATGACAGAATATGTGGCATGTCCGAATACTTTCCCAGCCAGTAGGCAGGTTCCACGATATTGCCGCCTTCACGGTCGCGCACGATACCTGTCGGTTTCCAGAATTTGGTCTGCGGATCTTGCTGTCTTTCCGCATATAGAGGCTTGCCGTTGGCATCGTAGGGTTCACGTTCATAATTCACGAAGAAGTAGATACAAGCGGCAAGGAAGTTTACCGCCGAGGTTTGGAAGAACTGGTCGCTTCCGCCGCCTCCCTCTTTCTTACCCTTTTGTAGGCTTTCCAATAATGTTTCCGCCGTTTCGCTGGCCGCCGCAAGATTGTTGATGTACTTTGCCTGAATTGGATTCACCCGACGGCTGTACTCCACATCCACAAAATTAATCATGTTGAACTTGCACCCTTGGGGTACTCTGCCCAGTTTCTCGTTCTTCTTGTAATGGTAGTAGAGCTTGGTCGCCAATGTAGGAAACTTGTAGTCATACACCACCATGGCGAAACCTTTGGCCGAATGCTGTCGGATAAACGGCTCTATGATACTGAAAGTCTTACCCGATCCCGGTGTTCCAACTACCCATGTTCCTCGAAAGCAGTTGCTTACAGAAATCCACCCCTTACGGAATTTACCCTTATAGTAGTATCGCATGGGGATATTTACGCTGTATTCATTCTCGACTTTTTCTTCACATTGTTCAAAACTTTCATTCTCGAAGTTGAAACGGTCTTTCATCAATCCCTCCTTGATGAACTTTGAAATGTTGTCTAATGCGATATGTACCAGTACTACGCCAGCAATGGAGGCAATCATATAGAGAATGATATTCAGAGGTAAGGTATAAAGCCTTGTTTCCATCGTATGGCCGAACAGCCATACGGAGAGTACGAGCAGCAATAACCCACTCGTCAATGGATACACCACCTGCCGGCGTGCGTTGAACTCCAGATGCTTCTTGTTCCGCGTTCCGACACAAGTGATGCAGATAAGCAGTACCGTTGCGATTTTGCTGTACACAAGATTGCCGTCGTGGTAAATCATCCATTGTTTGATGCGTCCGTGAATGTCGGTCAGTATGCCGCCCCAGTGGTCAAGCATTGCAGGGTCAATGGCATATTCAAAGAACTCCAGCAGCACGGACACATATACCACTGTGCGGAATATTTTATAGAACCCTTGCAATTCCTTACTTTCTTCCATAAGTCAGTCTGTTATTAGTCCTTGTTTTCTACGATACCAATGATTACCTACTCTGATTACATCCATACCGAACCATGCACCATTCTCGTTCAGTTTTGTTTTTATCTTATCAAGTGTTACCGGACCGATACCCCAGATTTCCATGAGATATTGCTCGTTAAGATGAATCAGGTCTCCGATATATAATATTCCATGAGATTCAAGATGGCTTTTGATGGATGGGGTAATACCCAAACTGAATACCGGTTCCGAGAGATAGTGTACTTCTTCTGCCTGAATGTTATTCAGGGCTATTTCAAGCCCCACTTTGATTCTTTTGAGAGAATCAAGGCGTTCTTGCATCTTTTGGATGACAAGCTCGTCTTGCTGTATCTCATTGCGTAATTGGGTTGCTCTCTTTACAAGTTCGGCATTACTTCTTTTCAACTCTCCGTTAATATCCGCCATTGACAGATTACTTGTTTCAAGCTCGTTTCGTGTGCGGTCTAATTGCGTGACAAGTTCCTCCAGTCTGTCGGCATGACGCTTCAAGATTGAATTTTTTTCATTATCGGCAGTCATTTCGTCCAAAAGGTAGCCGAACCTTTTAATTTGAAAATTAATATCTTCTTTATCCGATGCTATGGAATCTGCGAGTTTTGCCAGTATTTGTCGGCATGAATTACCTTTCATGGACTTATACATGAGGACAATTCCCAATATCATCAATGCTATGCTGAAAAATATATCCGTATCTTTCATATCTTTCTATCTTTTATTCGTTTATGGTAATTATAGGGCGTACTTTGTGCGCCTGTACTTTAGGTGTTTCCTGCATTGCGCCGCTCCCCATGGAATAGAGCCATGCCTTGGCTGTCTGTTGCTTTTCGACTTCTGTGGATGTCCAGTACCAACAGTCGTTTTCATCCAGTGGTAACGGCTCACCGCCACATTGTTCGATGACAGGGTTGATTATCTTTCGCATGGTGTAGAGCAGCCGCATCTCTGCCACGGACGGTACATAGGCACTCTGCCCGTACCGCCATAGGTCGAAAACCGCTTCTGCCATTGGCGAAGCGGTTTCTTGTGTATCATACAGTGCGAATGTATTCTCATTGCCATCATAAGCCATGATGTCAGCCGATGTGCCTTGTGCGATGCCGAGGCTGTCGGCGAATGCCTGTGGAGCAATGTCCCACAGGTAAACTGCATAACCGTCCCCCTCCGTATCTCCGCGTTTTTCGGTATCGAAGACAACCGCTATCGCTTTTTTCCCCGATTGTTCATATTGTGCGTAAGGCAAGGCTGTTCCATCCTCGCAGAGGATATGTCCTGGACGAACTGCTGTATCGGGTACGTCTATATGCGTGTCACAGGCAGCGCAAAGCACGGCAGCCGTTGCCGCTGCCACCAAATGTATCTTTCGTATCATATTGCTTTCTTTTTTGTTTCCCTATTTTATAGGTAGTTTCACACCCAGCACGACACCTGCTCGCAGCACGTCCGCACCTTTTATCATCACATCGCTTTTCACTTGCCAATACAGTGTCCATCCGGCCCGTAGCACATAGTTGTGTTCGTAACCGAAGTGCAGGCCACCGAGGAACTTATTCATGTCGCTTCCGGCTGAAGCTCCGATACGCAGACTGCCATAGTGGTTGCGTCCCCGCGTCATGCACGGCTTGTAGGCCACGCCAAAACCGTAGCTGCGGTAGTTTCGCCAAAATGATTCCGGGCAGATATGCCCGCACGAAGCGCACTCTGCCCATTGTAGATAGCCGTTGACGAAGAACTCCCACGTATGGCGATAGTTCATTTCGTGTTCGTAGGCGAGCGTTATATCCATGCCGTTCTTGTAGAGTAGCCCTGTGCCAAGCGAGAGGCGTCCGCTACCTTGTTGTGCATTTGCACTTGCAGCGATACACACGCAGGTAATTATCACGATGATTGTCTTTTTCATAGTCATTCCTCCTCCAATAAATCTGCATGGAACGAATCTGCCGCCAGTATATCCTCATAGTCGATGTTCAGACTGATGTTACGGCCACTAATCTGTTTCTCCGTCATTTCGATGGTCAGTAGCTTGTCATTGGGAAAGGTCATCTTTTTCACGACAATCACATTCCGATAGCCGTGTCTGAATGTCTTGCCCGATTCCAGAACCAGGGCAGGTGTCAGTTCGATAGTCTGTGCGTTGGTTGCCTTGGCGAGTTTCTTGTCTGTCAGCTTTATCCGTATCTCATCAATGTCAAAACGGATGTTCGTCTTGTTCTCGATGGAAAAGTCTATGAAGAAGTAGTCACCCACCGAGTAGATATTGTTCAGACGCATCACCATGCGGTGTGCTTTGGTAGCTACGTTGCGGATTTTTGCAGGTGAGTTCCAGATGCGCCGTGCATGATGTGTCATGTCGGCAGTGGACATTGAGACTGCCGGATTGTTGTACGCATTACGCTCTTGTAGCAATATCTCCTTATCTGTTACTGCCTCTTTCATCCTTGTGGTATAAATCAGTGCGTATTGTGTGCGGTATCGTTCCGTCACAATGGTGACGATGGCGAGTATTTCACCATCCTCGTGTCCGCTTTCCTTGGGCTTTAGGCGAATGATGTTGTCAATGGGCTGATCGCCCGCCACCTTGTCAGTGGAAATATCCACGAAACGCACCGGTTCCGATGCCGTGATGACAGTTGTTATCTGTTCGTTCACCGTCAGTTGTTCCATTTCTTCGTAGGTAGTTTGTGCGTTAGCTTTCGGTAAAATGGAAATACCTGATAGAAGCATAATGCCAAATAAATTCCTTTTCATTGAAATACAGAGTTATAATTGAAAATTCATGATTGCTTTATTCTCTTGCGAATTGATATTTGCCTTATCTGGGATGTCATCCTGCATACAACTTGGAGATTTGTCCGTAACATCTATCTGTTCGAATATGATTTGTTTCGGAAGTATTTTATGGCAGAAATAGCTGCTGTTGAACGGTACGTTTTTCCCTTTTCCGAACTGAATACGTTTATCGAACATGAGTAATTCCAGATCAGTATTCTGGAAAAGTCGGCAGGGTGCTACGTTGTTCAGCCAATAGTTGGACATCAGCAAGGCGAATGGTTTTCCGAGTTTCAGACAGCGTTCAAAGACTTCCACCTTCCGGCTGAAAGGAGGATTGGATACGAGTATATCCCATTGGGACGGTTCATAGTTGAAAAAATCCTGTCCGTTATAGATATGGGAATACACGACATGGAAACCGGCATCCTTGAATTTCTGCACAAACTCACTGCGCTTCGTATCGAAAGGACACCAGACTATCTTGCCTTCGGGTATATATTTGATAATGGGTAATACACCATATCCCGGTGTATATTTTTCATCTGTCGGATTCCCGTATAATTTTTTTAAGTAGTTTGAAGATTTCATAGGCACATGATTAAAAATATTTATATTGATTTCTTTTCCCTATTTCGCTTCATTTCTTTATCTGCCTGGCACGCGCCCAAGTACAACGTCCCGTCCGGGTCATTTGGATTTCACATTGCCAAAGAGTGCCCTTCTCCACTGTTTTGAAATTAACATTCCCGTATCTTGGTCCGTAAAAACCGGTATGTTTTTGAAAAGCGAATAAGGCAATCCTCCGTCTGTCTTCTGTTCGGAAGTTGCATATTAGGGCAAACTGCCCTCTGTGATGCCACCATTCGGTACTCACAAGTTTTCCGATAAATGTTTCGGCTTTATTGGGGGCTATATAGTCCGCATAATAAAGCCCATCCGTACCTTTGTGATATTCTGATAAATCTGTTTCCATGTCATCATCGTTTTAATTCCTTTTTTCCTGTCCGTTCACTAAATACACGAAAGTTCCGTATTTCAACTTGACTTTGTTTTTCTTGATAGCTTTGCTAATGGCATTGCTTGTTTTCTGGTAGGCATTGTTCACCGCCTGCATCCCCCATTGTGCAAGGCTGTTTCCTGTTGTACTTCCCATACTCATGTTCATATTGCCCGACATTGCCCCGCTTGCTACATCCTTGCTCGTTTCCCGGAATTGGCTGTTGGGCACATACAGCCCCTCCATGCCATCTGTATCATAGAGTGAGAGACTCACTTTCACCAATTCGTCATTCACGAGGATGCTGCTGATATTACCTTTCACGCGCCCGGATGAGAATCCGCTTACCGTAGCGTACAGGTATGTTCCCCTTGCTATCACACACTCGCCGATCTCCACATCGTCAAGCAGGCGCAACCTCACGCGCGAGCCGTCCACCGCTTTGATGTTCTCGTCAATGATGGCTTGGATGAGTTTCGGTTCACGGACATTCTTCGACAGTGTGTTAAAGTAGTCCGAGGTTGTCTTCACCTTGCGTACCACCTCGCTGGGCGGTTCGTCCGCTGATGGCGTTTTCACAGCCCGGCTCTCTTCGTTGATGGTTCCGGAGGCTGCTGCTCCTTGTGGTGGAGCAATGTTGGCCGTGTCCGTTTCTGCCGGGGGTACAGTCGCGTTTTGCCCTCTCAGTCTCGCCTCTGCGAGTGCTTTCTCCAGTTCGGCAAGTGCTTCCTGTTCTCGTGTCTTGGCAGAGGCAATTTCCGCTGCCGCAGCTTTTTCCTGTTGTTCTTCCGTGAGCAGGTCGATGTCGTCCTGCGTGTATTTCGATTCATACTCTTCCTTGTTTTTATCGGGTTCTTCCCGGTCTATGTTATCTACAGCGGAGTAGTCTTGTATCTTACCCCATGATTTCGCCATATTCTCGTATTTGCTGCCTATGCCATCGTCCTTGATCTGTGCCCCCGGCAATTCGGGGTTCAGGAACTCCGTCGTCTGCAACGCCTTGTCTTGTATTTCTATCGTTTCTGTCTGAAACAGGTCGAAGATGAAATAAGACGTGCCGAGCAGGGGGAAATAAAGGATGGCGGGAAGCATATATTTCGGCTGGCGAAAATTGATTTTCTCCAATATCTTCATTATACATCTTTTAATTGAGTTGTACATATTTGCCTTCAATGGCACAATTTCTCAGTATCTCTGCGTTGTCTTCTCCGAAAGCTAATAGGATGCTACCGCGACTGGGAGAGTCACCTCGTGCTCCGCCTGGTCGGTAGAATCGGATGCGGTGGCGTAGGAATTTCATTCCCGTCGCTTTTGGAAAGATGACGTCCTGAAACATTTTGGAATCGCAACGGTTGAATAATAATGCAATGCCGTTGCCATGTTCTGCCAATTTCCGGACGAATAGCTCGATAAGAGGACGCGAATAGGGAGGATTGAGCCACACACGCCCTTCCCATATCTGGGACAACCCATCTATGTTCTGGTCATACATGACCTCGGCAGTCGGCCACAACGGATGGATGGGAGCGCAAGGGTCAAGGTCGAATTTGCCCAATGCGTCCAGTATCTCCTTTGGCGTGTACCATTCGTCTGACGAACGGACTGATTTTTCAAGCCGTGTATTCATAAGTACTCTTTTTACTATGGTTTGTCCCCTCTGTTTTTATGTTCCCTTATTTCGACTTCCTGCAACAGCTTGTGCCGTTCCCGAAGCACTGAATCCTGCTTTTCCGTCGCCGTGCGACTTACCGGACTGTGTCTGTACACAGTTACCAAGCGGTAGGCGTTCCATACGAAAGCTCCGATGACGAATGTAAAGACGATGACCAGAAACAGCGTCCGGTGTGCGTTGGCAAAGCCCTGCACCTTGGCCGCCGCTTGGTCGATGCGTGTCGCCTTGGCGAATTTATGCCCGGCCTGCACCTCTCGCTCGTAGCGTTCCTTGTACTGCGGGTCATCTTTGTCCGGCATCTTCTCGCCGAACAACATCCGTTTGAATCCTTTGATATTCATATCTTTGGTGATTTAATAGTTACTCTTTGTTTTTTGCTCGATATCTTTGTTCAGCAATGTGCGCCAGTTTACTATGAGCAGTCCATGCGGATTATTGTCCGTTCTCGGCACACGTTTAAGTTGCCCTGCCGTAACCAGTTCGCGCATCAGGATATTACTCCGGCGCTCGATTCGCTGCCGACCATAGTAGGTGAACTCCATATTCTTTTTGTCAAAGGAGATACTGTCACAGAATATCGAGAACACCGCGCTCGTACCCAATATATTGGAGTAAAATCCCTTTTCCTTGAGGGTATTGTACTGTGCCAGTCCCGTCTCATCGACCAGGTACATCGCTTTTTCCATCGTATAGCGGATGTATTTGTCGTCCGGTGCGAGAGTAAAAAAGTAATGGTGGAACATTTCTACGTGGCTCTTGGCCTCCACGTCCAGTGTTTCGTCCATCGTCGTGCGGGTTACGAGTATAGGTACATTTCCGTCCAGCACATACACCTTTTTCTGCGCGTCCGTCACCATTGTCCGGGCAGTCCAGATACTTGATACGCTGATGATGATACACCCTGCAAGAAAAGCAGTGCAGATGATGCCCACCAGTCGGATTTTATTCTCCAAATGTTTGATGACCATATACCTTTATTTTTTCTTGTTAGACAATCGTGTGTATTCGTCATGTAACATTGTCATGACTGTATCATGCAACTCCGTCAGAAATTTTTCGAACTTCCCGTCAAAAAGCTGTGTGTAATCTTCCCGCATGATTACATGCACGAATATCCACCAGACACGGCGGTTTCGATTCTTGGCATTTTTCTGCAATTTGACCAGTTGCAGACGATAGGTAAGGTAAGTCATCATAGGGACAATATATCGGTTGTCCCATGTAATGGCTTCGTCCAGTTCTTCATATTCCGGATCAATTCGGTGGTTAGGTGCATAAACGAGTTCTTCGCTTATGCGTTCATTTGCATAGTGCACGAAACGCTCGTTCCTGCACCATTTCTCAATTTTCTGTTGTACATTCATCTTTTGGATATTTAATATTAGGTTTATCATTATCTCATCATCGAGCCGATACCGCCCGTAGCCGTCATTTTGGCCTGCTGCGCCACACCTTCTCCAAAGTTCCGTGTAGAGAAGGCCGTGTCGCCTTCAGGTATCATCCATGCTGCCAAGTCCGGCACGAGGTTTAGGCATTTCAGTGCCACGATACTTGCCGCCATCAAGTAGCCGGCGGAGAAGAAGCTGTTTTGCAAGTAGGCCGCCATTGTCTGTTCGCTTGCTGTGATTGCCGTCAGGTTTTCTACCTGTATGCACAGTACAATGTCGAATAACAGTAGCACATAGAAGCCGACGAAGTAGAGCATTGCACCATAGAAATGTACTGTCAGATACCTTATAAGCCACTTCGCCCATGCACCTTCCCATTTGGGCAACAGCGAGAACGCCCATTGTATAGGTCCGAATATTGTTAACATGCCCAGTAGGATTTGCTGGCAATAGATGGTCGCCCACCATCCGATACGATACACAATCAGAGCGATAAGCATGATGATTTTGTCGATACCTACGATGACTCCTGCCGTCAGTGAGGTAAACCACAGTTCGGCTGCGTCTTTCTCCATCTTCGTCACTTCGTCCACTCCGGTTTGTTCCATGGTCGCTTCTACCAGGTTCGGGTCGGAGGTACCCGTGTGAGCGACATCTGCCTGTGCTTGCAAGCTTTGGTACATCGTGTCACGTACATGGATAAGTTGCTGCACTTCCTCGAATTTGTCCGCTATTTGGGTGGCTTCTGCCTCGTACAGGTCATGCGTGTACGAGCCGATGCAGTTCGGGATGTAAGACAGGAAGTCAAGGAAACACCAACTGCTCCCACTGCCAGCCATACCCGTGTCTGCTGGCGGATACCACCAACAGAGGATGATTGAAACAGCCAAAGGACGGAACAGCTTCAGCACATCCAGTGGCTCATGTTTCACCATCATCTTGTACGCCATTCCCGCTGCCATCACAATAGCGAACAGGGCAGCCAGTGCCATGCACATTTGTAGTATCCACCAGAACGGTCCCTGCGAGCCGGTAAAAGTCGCATCAGTCAGGAACTCGTTCGTTTGAAAAATCACATCGTCAATTTCTTCTTCAAGGATATTAATACCGAAATCCGAGAGTATATTTCCGTCTGCCATACGTTTTTGTTTTTTCAGTTCCCTTTGTTTACTGTTTCATCTCCGTCGCCGCTGCCACCCGTGTTATTGCCTGATTGCGGGCCGCGCACGGCAAAGCGCGATTCGTACCATCGGTTCACCGCATCGCGGACAATACTCTCCTTATCCAGAGTACGGTCAGCGGTAGCATTCAGTAGCGTACTTGTTATCGTAGTATTCTGCCGTTTGGCAAGGTAGCCGACAAGGATTTCGTTCTGTCGAGTTATATCCTCGTAGATGCGCAGATACTCTTTCTTCCGCTGTGCGTTGGGCATATAGGCATCTTTCGTTGCATCAATGGCGCACTGGTAGATATGGTAATATTCCGTCCATCTGTCTTTATCCTCCGGTGTCCCCCCGACAGGCAAGATGCGGTCTATGTTTCGTTTGAGCCGTACCATCTGTCCGTTGACCTTATCGCCTTCAGCGACCCATGCGATGTCCGCTTGACGGTCAGCCACGTTCAAGGCTTCTATCTTTGCCCGGCTCACCAATGCCGAGTCGATGGCTTCAGCTTCGTCCGTTTGGTTGTATAGGTTGACGCCCGCCAGTGTGCGGAATGACAGTTTGTTCTTGACTGCTGCCGACTTCTTATACTTGTTGTGCAGTATGGAATAGTAGAGGTCGGGCGAGAGTGCTCCCGTACCGGTTTCCATTACTGTTACTTGGTTTTGTTTCGGCGAATCGTGGTTATAGGTCACGGATTGTGCCTTTGCCGCCGTGGTTGCAATTATTGTAACCGTCACGAGTAAGAGTATTCTGTCCATATTTACTTTCGGTTATTTGTTATTAATCTTTTAATACTCAATGTGTTTCAATCAGTTAATCACCAGGATTATTCCACATTTCTTTTTATATTATATTCATTTCTAATCCTTTCCTCTCCCCGCAAGAAGTGCATATCATCCTTTTCAATACAAATACATTTTCTATTCGTATGAATACAGGCGATTGCAGTGCTCATGCTTCCAGAGGCAAAATCAAGGACTGTGTCACCCTCTTTCGTGTATGTTTTTATCAGATATTTCAACAATGCGACTGGTTTTTGATTAACATGAATCGTTTTGCCCTCTGATTCCGCAGTTTTAAAATATTTCACACTTCGTGGGTATCTCGTTCCTTTGTTTTCATTTCTGAATGTAGGATTTGGTACCTTGTTTACTCCTGTCCAGTTACTTCCTCTCTTTGTACGATTCTCATAAGGCTCACCTTCCTCCATGATTGGATAATAAGGAGTTCTGCCGTTACAAAAGATACTGATTAGCTCATGCGCTTTTAGAGGTTGCTTTTTAGCAAGAAGGAAATTGCTTGCTTTTGACTTTTCCCATACCCAGTCATATTTAAATTCGGCTAAATTGCCACAGCGTAAAAGGCTGCTGAACGGTTCGCTGCCAAATAAAGCCGTAGGCGCATTATCCTTTCTCACTCTTCTAATCTCCTCCCACATTTTCGAGAATGGTATTATCTTATCCCATTGCGAGGCTGTAATTCCAAAAGGTGGGTCGCATAGAACTAAATCAATACTTGATTCTGGGAGAAGAGGCATTACTTCAAGGCAATCGGCTTTATATAGCGTAATGTCTTTTTCAAAAACGATCTTTTTCATTACATCTTTTATTAATGTCCATTTGCCTCTTGGTTATAGGCCAGATAGACTTGTTTGTACTTAAAGTTTCTTTCTCTGTTTGTACTTCTCCGAACATTCAGGACGAAACGCTTTTCCTGCGTTTTAAGATATTCCTTATCAATTTTGGTACATAGAAGTCATAATCTAACTTGTGGCATTATTTACCTCCTTCCTCTTTTACCGTCAATAATCCAGTCGCCCCGCATTGCGCCATCGTCCGAAAGCACCGTCAATAATTTCCCGTTTGGTACGTTCCCGGTAAATCTTCGATTTCCAGTAGCCGATACGTACCTGTATGTATCTCCATGTCTCGATGTATGCCCGGTTCAAGTGTTGCTCAATGCTGTCCAGCGACTTGTTCACGGACTCCAGTACCATAAGCAGGTCGCTGGTCGAGCAGGCCGCTGCGCCCGTGGCATACAGTACGAGGTCGCTCACCGACTTATAGAGGTGTTCGCCCTCGTTGGCGATGTCCCGTATTGCTTTTTCATTGATAGTCAGTATCAGTGCGTCTGACGGCTCGATGTTCCCATGTTTCAGGATTTTCTCATGGAAAGCCTCCAGCATGGTCTTATAGTCACCGATACGGTCACTTACCGAGCTGTAGGTATCCTTCACGTTCAGCACCGTCCGCAGGGATTGGTACATCACGTCGATGACATCAAAGGCACGGGTATAGCGGTCAAGGTCGATATTTACTTCCTTGTATTTGCCCGTCTCCTCACGGCTGTACTCATGCAGCAGTTGGTTGCTGTATTCCAGCGTGCTTCGGGCCAGCAACAGGCTGCGTTGTTTTTTGTGGTCATTTATGTACGCTTCCACCGACACGATATCGAATGTCCATTGGCCCTTGGCGACATCGGGTAGTAGCGCAAGCAACGTAATGGCTATCAGTATAGTGCGTTTCATGGCCGTACCTCCTTTCTGCCACTTCGGGATGTCCGTGCGTTTTCTACCCAGCGGTCATGGCACTCTTCCACGAGTGTCAGCCTACGACCCTCGTCCGTATCGAGTCCCGGTAGCACATCCTTCAGTACGTCGATGATGTTCCGCTTGTAGTGCATCATCTTCTCCAAGGATACGAGGTCGGCGTATATTTTCGTGATACGTGAATCCACTTCTCGTGCGATTTCGAGGCGGTCACTTGACCAAAGCAGGTGGTACACGTCGCTGTTCGGTACTTCTTCCATAGGTTCTGTACGGGCATACTCGGTAGTGATTTTACAGTTGGGATATTCCCGTGCGATTTCCGATATGCGATTATTCACGATTTTAGTCTTTTCCTCGTTCGGCAGGTTCGGATCGAGTGTCAGTACATCGGCAACGTGCGTGTCTGTGTATGCCGAAGTCAATTCCCAACTGATTTGGATAATGGCACGGTGAATCTTGATACCCAGAAAGTATTTCGGCTTCCGTGCGATAGAAATAGTCGCACGGAACGTAATGATACCATTGATGTTCGGCATCGTCGCCTTACGGACGAACGTATAGCCGCTCCATGTACCTCCGTCCTGCCAAGTGAGGCTATAGGCTGTCTTGCAATCCTGCATGATAGCCGGTAGGCGGTAGTAATCATCTGTCGGCACATCGTTCTCTGCTTCCGCTTCCTGCTTCGCATCTGCGTACTCCTTCTGTTTTTGTTGCCACTCGGCAAGTTCGCTTTTCAGTTCCTCGATACGTGTCCGGTTGGAGTTATATTGTTGCCGATAAGCTGCTGCGTCTTCCACGCTCGCCTCGGCAATTTTTTTCAGAAGGTCGGCGTTTTCCTTTTCCAAGGCACTAATCTGAGATTGAAGAACGGCGACTTGATTGTCCGCTTCCCGTATCAGTGCGTCCAGTTCTGAAAGATCCAGTTCGTTCTCCGTTACCGAGGTCTGCATGACGCACTCTTTGGAATGGGCGTCCAGTGAGCCGCCACACTTGCGACACTTGTATTGTGTCGAGCCTTGTCCCAGCGTCGCCCCGTCTGAACAGGTTACACTGATGGTCACGCTTTCGCATCCCTGCAATTTTGCGGCGTCCGTCGCCTGATAATAGTTCCGTGCATCGGATGCTATGTAATAGACATAGCCTTCCTCGTTGTCATTGAACTCCGAGAGGCGGGCATTGAGTTGCGCTTTGAACGTATTCAAATCCATCGAATAGGAGTCGAAGACATCCTCATAGACCACCTCCGTCCGATTCCAACTCTGTGTCACGTGTATCTCGTAGGCGTATGCCTTCTTTGTCTGTTTGTTACCCTTACTGATGATATAGGCCTGTTGTCGGGTATTGATAGTATAGGTGTAGCCATCGTTGCTATTGTTGAGCTGTTGCACTCGGCTTCTTGACCATCCGGCATACCGTTCTGAATTGGCGAGGGCCTGCTCCCGTTGCGAAGCGTTCGGATAAAATCCCGGATCACTCGTGTTAAAGCGTGTCCATGCGCCCCCATTCAATATGCTGTTGTCGTCTGTCGGTGGGTAGTAGTCGCATAGAGAAATGCTTCCTTGATCACGCCGTGCGATATACCACCGTTGCGTGTAATAGTTCCCGACAGCATTGTCCATATAGTCGGTCATCCACGATGTGAGGTCGTAGTTGCTGAAATTGAACAATGCGGCCACGCTATCCTGACCGCCCACCATGTCGATTAGCAGACTGCCGATGTCATGTTCCGCCTGCTCGAAGAGAGTACCGTAGTGTTCATACAGGTTGCCGATTTCATTGACTTTGCCACCCAACAGGTCATGGAACGCACTACTTTGCAGTAGAGCGTCACCGAGGTTCTCCATACCTGATGTTGCCAGCCCTACGCCCATGTTATAAAGGTTGTCAATGTCGCCCTTTAAGTTCTCAATCGTGAAATTGCCCGGCACTTTGGTAAAGTTGTCCAACATCCGTTGCCAATCGGTACCGCCCAGTTCTGCGAGGTTCAGCAAGGTGGCAATGTCGCGGTCAATTTCCAGAAAAGCGATGTCCGAGAACGACAGCGTGCTGTTTGTCACCACACTTTCGAACTGCATACACAGGCTCTTCGTATCGTCGCACACCTTCATCAGGTAGCTGCCCCAGTGGATTGCTGTTTGTGGTGAGCGCAGCATCAGCTTCGCCACCACCCATATTTTCGGCATGATTTTTTCTGCCACCATGTGGTAAATTCGACGATAGTAGTAATTTTCCGTGCTGCTGCACCAGATGCCAAGGTCGGACAGAGCCTTGTGTTCCAAAAATTTGGAAGAAAATATCCCTGCTGCCGCCACTTCTGCCGCCGTATAGTGTTTCAGAATATCATCCACCTGCTCGCGGTAGTAGCTTTCGGCTACTGCCTCCGTGCCGAATGCTGCGGCCATGGCCGCCACGGTACGAGCGTCATAGTTCACGCTGTAATATTGTGCGTGAACGTGCTGTGTCAGGGCAGGCAATAGGATAACCCAAAAGATAAACAGCCGTTTCATCGTTTCAGACCTCTTTTATGTATTCCGGTTCCTTGTGATTGAAATACCACCGTTCAGATTCGATACAATTCTCCGTGACAAGTCGGCAGAACATATCATGTATGATGGTAGTATCCTTGATGGCCCTTTTGATCCGGGCTTCTTGGGAGCCGAACCATCTCAAAAAGAAAGGCTGGTTTAGATAAGTTTCGCGCACGGTCTGATAACGTAGCCATCCCAAGTCACTTAGTCTTTTTTCACTCATCGGACTACTGTTCAGTTCCCTGAATAGTTCTTCTCGAAACCTGTTTTCATCGAAGACAGGTTTGCTGTTACATAGCCTGTCGCACATATCGTAAAACTCCTTTTCTTTGGGGTTTTCTTCATAATACCGGTTCAAATACGCTTCCAGTTCTACATCGGACATACCCAACCGAAGGGAATACTCTGCCAACAACCGTTCGATGGCGGCTACTTTGTCCGGTGTCATGTCATCCATGCGGAGCAGGTTCTCCTTGGACAGCATACAAAACTCCCGGAGGGACAAAACAGTGAGTTCCGGATTGCTGACAGAGATTTGTTCGCGCGTCAAGCTGCTTTCAAACCCCATCATATTTATCCCGTAGCCCAGTGACAGGGTGATTAAAATCCTTTTCGTTTTCATTATGATGTTATTTTAGTGGTTAAGTTCAGTACACATCCCGCTTCATTAACTTTCTGCGCAAACGGCAATGCCTTGCCGATACCGCTGGTATTCCAGTCGCGGCAATATGCCTCGATAGCCTCTTGGTGGCTGCATTGTAACTCGCGCTTGTAAAGCTTCAGAGCCTCTTTCTCCGCTCGTTCGGTCGTGTAAGTCATGTAGCACTCGCGTGGTTCTTCCACGCCATAAACACCGCTGGTCGTGCCCCGACGGATAAACACCTCGCGGAAGAAGCTGCGTCCTTCCTTGTTTTCAAGGCGGTTAATGGTGAAAATTTTCTTACAGTCCACGTCCGTTAGGCCAAGAATCGTCTTGATGGTGTCGAAACGTTCCTTGAATTTGCTCTGGTCAAGCAGCATCACCACATCCGAGTTATTGATGATGGCCTCTTTCACGATTTCGCTGCCGATGATGTCTTGTATTTCCTGTGTCACCACGCCCACACTGGCCCAGAATTTACGCGCTGTTTTGTACATAAATTTAATGTACTCCGCCATCAGCGGGCTGGCGATGGCTTTCCATGCTTCCTCGATGACAAGGACTTTGCGGTTCTTCTTGATGCGCATTTTTTGCAAGAAAACATCCATGATAATCAGCGTGACCAAAGGAAAAAGCAGCGGGTCATCTTTTATGCTGTCGATTTCGAAGACCACGAACGTCTCGTCGAACAGCGAGCTGTCCATGTTCTCGTTCAGCGTTTTTTCGTGGTTGCCGCCCAAATAGAAGTCCTTCATCATATAGCGGTATGTCGAGAGGTCGATGCCCGTGATACGGTTCTCCTCACAGATATCCGGGATGCGCTGCACGGAATATTCATAGAAAGAGTTGAATGACAGTTCCTCCACTTTCAGTTCCTTGCGTCGGCCCTCTATCTCGTCAATGATACCCTCGATGCGGACCGCGCGTTCCCGTTCGCTTTCGTGCCGCTTCTCACTGCTGTTGCGGTCATCAATAACGAGGCTCTTACGCAAGTCCTCACGCTGTTGGGGTGTGAAGCCCTCGAAACCATTGAAGTAGGCGTCGTAATATTCCGTGATGACGTGCTCTATCAGACGGTCTTCCGTCTTTGTGACCGTTCCCTGCGTACCTTTCCAGATAAGCAAGACGAGGTTTTTCAAGAATCCCGTTTTTTCTACGTTCATCTCTTCCCGATTGATGCGGAACGGATTCATCGTGATGGGCCGTTCCTCGGTATAGCTGATATACTTGCCGCCGAAATACTCGCATAGCCCCTCGTATGAGTTACCCGTATCGACCATTACCACGTCCGTCCCCTGTTCATGCAACTGGCGCACGACGGAGTTCATGTGGAAACTCTTTCCGCTGCCCGAAGGCCCCAGGCAGAAAAAATTCGAGTTGTCGGTCAGCTTGTTCTTTCCCTCTTTTCCCGTGATGTCGATAGCTACCGGAACACCTTGACGGTCAGTATAATAAATTTTTATCGGCGTTTCCTCACTATGCTGCACCCGTTCCTTGTACATCAGGCATACCGCAGCGTCGGAGAGGGTCAGAAAACGGTCATATTCCTCGTTCAGGCTGTAACAGTTGCCCGGAAATGAACTGACGAACAGTTCCAGTTGGTTGTATGCACGCTTACTGATATGTATGCCCATGCGCCCAAAAGCGTTTTCCAAGTGATTCGTGCATTTTTGAAGGTCGGTGTCGGCAGGCACGCCCACCACCATGTTGAAGTGCGTGTACACGAGCAGTTTGCTTTCACGGGCTATTACGTCCTGTACCTGCTTGATGTCCTCTACGGCCATTTGGTTACTCGGATTGGGGATGCTTGCGTGCCGGTTCTTCTTTTTGTCGAGTAATGCCAGTTCACGCTTCTGACTGGGCAGGAAAATAATTTGGTTGTACACCACCGTTTCTGCGTTCGGAATATTATCCACCACCGAGACAAGATCCACTGGCATCTCGGTATTATTCACCTCGATATTGGTATAGGGACGTATCAGCGAGGGGAGTGCGGCGCAGTCCACGTCCACGAGGCTGTACACCTTACAGCGTTTATCACCCATAGATACCGTTTCGTCGTCAGCCTTGACATTCGTCATCGAGACCGTACGGTCTTTGAAGTTCATCGCAAAGTAACGGTCCACATATTCGCTTGCCTCGGCTTTGTTCAGGAATTTCACTTGTACACCGCTGTCGCGTAGTAGGTCTCGAACCTTATAAATCTTCACGAGGAAATCGCGCCATTTCTTGCTATCGTAAGAGAAAAGACGGCTCTTCTTGGCTTCCTGTGTGATAGTCAGATAGCAAAGGCTGTCCGTGTACGGACGCCCATTAAAATAACGGAAGTACGATGCCGAAAGAAATTCTTGATTATGCTCCGGCTCGTTCGCGAACTGTTTTCTCACGAAGATGTCCTGTTTGTGTAAGGCATATCCTTCGCCCAGTGTTTGCGCAAGGGCAGAGAATAGATGCGTGAAATCGTAATAGCTGTCAATGTCTGCCGAATACTTCTGTACTGGATTTTCGATTTTCAAGACGGCGGAATATTCACCCGTCTTGGTGTACAGCACACCCACACCATCTGTATCTTCCACAGAGAAATAGATATTCTGAAAGATGTGCTTGCGCTTGCCGCCCGTACCGAACGTATAGACTGACAAGGCCATACCCGTACATAGGGCGATGAAAAATAAAATGATATATAGGGTCATTCCGATATTCGTTCATTAAATAGGGGCAGGTCTGCCTCGGCTGGAGGCGGACCCGCCCGCGTTCAACAATCAATCAGCCACACACATTGCCGTGATGGTTTTTCTTATAGTCATACTTTGTGCGAATAGGCATACACATACACTCCACGTTTTACATTTTTGCTGTGCAGCCCTTTTCGCTGTTTGAGGATGATAAGCACGATTCCCGCAGATAAGACAGTTGCCAATACGACCAGTCCGGCCACAAAGCCCATAAGACAGTAGGCGGCGATAAAGCCCACAATGGCTCCACCAGCCACGCCTGCCGCCCAATAGATGTAGCGGCCTTGTAATCCCATCAGCTCCAAAGGCCGTTGTAACCCCTTGAACAGCGGATAATCCGGATAACGTCCGTCATTAATCATTTCTTGACTGTTTATGCGTTAATTCCGAAGAACAGAGGTAATGCTTGGGCTGCCGCAATCAAGAAAAGGCACGCCCCAACTACCATCATAATCTTCTTCTTGACATCCTGTTCCTCGTTGTTCATGGCGATATACACCGAAATGGCTCCGATGATGGCCACGACACCAGCAATGGCATAGCAGAGTTTGACCATGACAGGAACGTATTTCACAATTTCCTCCGCTACGGTTGATAGAGCTGTCGTACCGGCCGAGTAATCGCCTGCCGTACTTTGAGCCATAGCAGGTATGCCTCCCAACAGGGCAATGATTAACATTCTTACTTTGGTGGAAACTTGCATGATAGTTTTCTTTGCCTTTCGGCACATTCTTTTAAATTTCTGAAACATATTTATTACATTTTTGTGGTACTCTTGTTTTTGAATTTATTTTACACTTCTATCAGCCACCTATATGCGGTAGCCGAAGAAAGCAGGGAACACGATTGAAGCTCCAATGATGAAGAGGCACGCACCGACAAGTGATACGATAGACTTCACCACGCCGTCCTCGCCTGTGTTCATTTTGATATAGATCTGGAGCGCGGCAACGACTACGAAAACCGAGGCGACAGCGTAGCAGATGTACAGCACGTACAGCATCATCGTCACCACGAAGTCGTGCATCGTTGCCAGTGCGTCTGCACCCCAACTGTAGTTTACGCTGCCACTTTTGGCGAATGCCGCATAAGGGACAAAGCACAGTGCACATAATATTTTTTTTGCTTTCGACATTTTACAATCGGTCTTTGAGAGGTTTCCATACCAGTTTCGGACGGTTGCCCGTCTTTCCTTTGGCAAGCATTGCTTTGTATAGTTCGTCTGCCGTGTATGCGTCCGACAGGTAGGTCTCGGTTTCTTCCATCTGTTCCTCCGCTTGGGCTTTCAGGCGTTTTAGCTTCTCCGCCACGGCTATCTCGCCATTATTGTCTGCGGTTTCCGTCTCCTGTGGTGCAGGCGAAGCGGTAGGGGCAACATCTGTTTCATATTTCTCATTACCCACATTGAATCCCGTATCGCTCTCCGTCACGTACACACTCTGTTCATCTTCTGGCGCACCGAGGTCAAATACCTCTTCTTCCGGCTTGCCATTTCCTTTTTTTCCATAAAGGTCCTGCACGATGATAACTGCATAATAGACGAGATAGGCAACCGTCAGGACAATGGTGAAAATAAAATATGATTTCATATATTTTTGTATAATATGATTTTTATATTTGGTTGTGTGTGCAAAATAAGAATGGATAATTTGAAAGATAAAATTATTGATTATAAAACGTATCGTTTCAATATAATATTTTTTCAAAATCCAAAAATCATATTTCAAAATCATATTCAAATATGATTTTGGATAAGAAAACAGGAAAAGTCGGGATATAAAAAAAGCCCTCCGTGATGAAGGAGGGCTTAGGGAGCGGGTTGTTCATTGTTTCTTCCCACGTAAGTAGTCGTTCAGGTCTTTGTAACCGGCATAACAGTTTGATTCGTTATAGACGCATCTGCCATACATCCCGGCTATGGTTTCCACTGTCTTTTGTCCGGCAAGGTCATTGTCAAGGTAACAGTGAATATACGTGTATTTTTGCAAATACGTCAATGTCCTTTTCAGATTACTGACCGAGTTCATAACAAGGTAGTCACAGGGGGCATTAATGCAAATGGCACTATCGTCCGTCTGTTTTAGGGTTAGATAGGACAGAAAGTCCATGAATCCTTCAAATAGGCAGACACGGCTCTGTGCCTCACCACGCGATTGGGGTATCAAGGAAATGTCCTTGTTCTTGATACATCCTTTGTAATAAGGGTTTCGTACCTCGTATCCACCGGATATATTGCCAAAGGCCAGTGCAAAGTAACGTCTCTGGCGCAGTTCGTAATGGACTTCCTTGCAGAACATTCGTCCGATATCCGAATCAATCATACGTGAATGGAGATATGAGAGCAGTGCGTGGTGTCGCAGCGGCACGATAATCAAATTCTTCATGTCGGCTTCCACTGGTCGAGAGGTTGCGGGCAACGCCCGGGTTCTCGGCAGCGACACACCATTGACATACCGTTTGATGTATGCTAATGCTTCACTCACACTTTTAGTTCCGCAAAGGTACTTACCCAGTTCCACAAGGTCGCCTCCGGTAGCCTCGCCAAAATCATACCATTCATTCAGCCGGTCATTGACTTTGAACGATGGCGTCACCTCTTTCCTGAGAGGCGAAAGATACCAATATTGCTCTGATTTCATATACTGCGCACGGTGGCCGAGCTGGGCCAAAAAGTCCACGATACGCACTCGTTTTGCTTCGTCTATGGTCATATTAAATTTCTTTTCACTTGTTTGTACAAAAGCGGTTTAGTTTAGTTTGCGCCCCTATATATATAAATACTAAATTAAACTGAATTATATAGGCCCGCGCCCGCTCTCATTCTTCATCGAAAAGCATGGTTTCTGCCTGTGTCATGTCATAATAAAAAAGTTTATCTCGTTTGATAACCAGTTTTAAGGTGTCAGTCAGATATTGCAGCAGTTTGACCATTACGTTTCTCCCACGCTTAAACCCGATTGCCTCGTAAGCAGTCATCATGGCTTGCAGCATATTTTCAAACCCACGGATGGGTTTGTCTCCAAATGCAGCGGAAAGGGCTTCACGGTGCTGTTCGATGCTTAGTTCCATAAAACCCGTCCGCTGTTTCGGTTTCTGATGTGGGGCATTCTCAAACAAATGCCCTTCTGCGAGAACCGGGAGCCCGCCCTCATTGACAGTGAAAGCAAAAGGTTTAAACTCTTTCTCACGGATGTGTAACGCATGAACTTCGCTGACGTTGGGACAATCGTTGTTTTTGCTGATGACCAGTACAGTCTCCGCCTTGTTGCTCATTTCCGTACCGATATGCCCGCGCACATTGTTATCTCCTTTATTCAAATGTAGCACACAGTGGATATGCAGGTCATACTTTGATGACCATTCCATCATCTTGTTAATGACTTCCACGGACTCACCGGTACTGTTTATGTCAAGCATCAGGTCACGGATACCGTCGATGATAACAAGTCCGTATCCTTTTCTTTGACGTAAGGCGTAGTCGATGACCCCAATGCGTATTGCCGGAGAGTATTCGCGCAAGCAAATAAAGTCGAGGTTTTCACTGTCGGTTGTAGTGGGCAGTCCGGCAAGCCGCAAGATGCGTTCCAGTACATTGTGACAATGGAAGCGGCTCTGCTCCGTGTCCACGTACAGAATCTTGCGTTTACCTTCCGGGAGGTGCGCCCGGTAGTTCAGCACTTGTTTCCCTGCCAGCGATGCAGCGACAATGGCCGAAACGTTAAATGTTTTTTTTGATTTCGCCTTGCCGGTTGATGCGCTGAAGTTGCCGAGCGTAGCAATGGTCGAGTTGTCTATCCAGATAATCTGTGGCGGCGTTTCATAGGTATCCGTCGCCCGAATCTGCGAGGCGGAGAGGATATCCGATAAGAAATCCTCCTCCGGCCTCATATCCACATTATATTCAGTTCTTCTTTCGTTTTCCATGGCGTCTTTGATTAAAGAAAGGTTGTGTGGCAGCGGCCTCGTTTGCCATACGTGCTGCTTCATCTACGGTTGGTTCATAATTCTGCAAAAGCCATTCGTCCAGATCTTCTTTGGCGAAATATATCATTTTGCCACGTGGCTTGTAGTGCGGAATCTCCTTGCCTGATGTTAGCTTGTACAGCATACTCTCGGATATTCCGATATACATACAAGCCTCTTGGAAGGTAAACACCTGTTTGGTGGTATATATATTTTTTTCCAGCAATGCGATGCGTTCCAACAGACTTTCTATCGGATCTAATTTCTTTAGGATGGCTTCGACGCTTGTAAGCCGTTCACTCAGCCGTTCCATGAATGTCAATCTATTATTTTGCATAAATGAGTTATTATAAATTTAGACAATGAAGTATATCCTCCGTTATGTAGCGCGCTAACGGAGGTCAAAGATAGGGCAACCCAAAAGGTCAGCGTGAGTTTGTACCGTGATAGTAACCACGTATCACGGCAACTGTCACGCTTTTACCTTTCACATACTTCGCTTATTGGCACTTCTTACCACTCTCTCAGTTCATCAATGGCTCGTCTGATACCGTAACCTGTTGATGTCATGTTGTTACGCAAGGCAGACAGAGCGGATGAAAGGCTTGAAGCTGAAACGAATCCTTTTCCATCCTTGGTTTGCAAGAACCGCCCACTACTGAGAACGGACTGCCATTTGGCTTGGATAAACGAGTGCTCAAGGAGTGTATCAAACAGGATGGCCACATGGCGGATATTGTTTACACGAATACAGAATCCTTCTTTACAGGAAAGCAGGGCTTCCATATCTTCAACGTGTAGGGTAGAAACGCAAAACAGATGATAAGCATTGGCACAAGCTGTAATACCTATCATCTGTTTACGAGTGAGATTGCATCCAAAAGAAAGAGGATAAATTCTTGTCGGTCCATCTTTGCAGCACGTGACGGACTGTGATGGTGGCACAAACGTATCATACGTTCGTTTCAGTTCCATACACTTCTCGAACGAGAAGTCTGCTTCGGTAAAAAATGCTCGGATAAGATGGGAGCAATCGTTTAATAGCCCCTTGACGATATGAATGTTCATTTCATGGCAGTTCCGGCAGACCGCATGGTCACAGTCGATATACCGGTGGCTGTTTACGAAATCCTCCACGTAACGGTAGTACTGCTTATTGCCCGTCACGACATCACGGAGATACATTGTTTTTGCTTCAACGAGCAATGCGAATAATTCTTTCGCTACATCCTGTTCTGCAACAAAATGGTGCAGATGTTTTTTCCCTCCAAAAAGAGAGAGAGCCATTGTTAGGTCTTTTCATGATGAAATATTTTAAATTGGATTTATATGATATATTATAAGAGTGTTGCTCCCGAAAGAGAATCCTGTCGGAACAACACCCTTATAAGTGATTACATATCTGATGTTCATTGCATTGTCAATCGAATAAACCGTTGGTCAGATTTACTGCATCGTCTTTTTTCTTATTGACGATTTTGGCATACACTTGGGTCATCTTTACAGATGTATGACCGAGTAATTTAGATACAGTGTACAAATCGGCCCCCAATGTCAGCATCATTGTGGCGAACGTGTGGCGGGCCACGTGCACAATTTAAGCAAAAGCAACGGAAAGTGAAGATGAGAGAAATGAACTGCAAGTGGTTGAGAATGAGCAATATTTCATAATTCTGCCAATTGGCTGCAAAGCAAAGCCGAGCAGGATATTGAGTTATTTCAGTTACCAAACCGTTAGCGGTCAGTTACCGAAACCAACACTGCTAACGAGGTGAAAAACAAATAGTTTGTCACCAGTGTTTGTTGCACTGTTCTGCACAACTTTCAATGACAGAGAATGCTTACTGATTGATTATTTTTGCAAACTAAAAAAGTAAGCAGATGAAAGTTGAAAAATTCAAGGTGCTGCTCTACCTCAAAAAGAGCGGATTGGACAAGAACGGTAAGGCTCCCATCATGGGACGCATCACCCTCAACCGAACAATGGCGCAGTTCGGTTGCAAGTTGTCATGTACGCCAAAGTTATGGAATCCACGTGAGAGCAGACTTGACGGCAAGAGCAAGGAGGCTGTGGAAGTGAACGCCAAGATTGACAAGCTGTTGCTGGCAATAAATTCAGCCTACGAGTCACTTGTGGAGCGCAAGACGGATTTTGACGCAAAGGCGATAAAGGACCTGTTTCAATGCAGTGCAGACACTCAGATGACCTTGTTGAAACAGCTTGATGCCATCATTGCGGACATTGAGTCAAGAATCGGCATCGACTACAAGAAAGGCACGCTGCCAAACTACCACTACACTCGCCTGACATTGGGATTGTTCGTCAAGAAGCGTTATGGAACTGACGATGTGGCATTCGGTGAGCTTGACGAGCTGTTTATCCGTGAGTATATGGACTTTTGCTTGGACGAGAGAGGTCTTGCACTTGATACAGTCCGCCACTATCTCGCCATATTGAAGAAGACCTGCCGAATAGCTTTCAAGGCAGGACACTCCGAGCGTTATCATTTCATGCACTTCAAGCTACCTCAAAAGAAAGAGAATCCACCAAAGGCATTGACACGTGAGGACTTTCTGAAAATTCGTAACCTCGAAATACCAGAGCGAAGAAAATCGTTGGCTTTGACCCGTGACCTTTTTCTTTTCGCCTGCTATACAGGCACGGCTTATGCCGATACGGTTTCCATCACGGAAGAAAACCTCTTTCGTGATGAGGAGGGCAGCCTTTGGCTGAAATACCACAGAAAGAAGAACAAGATGCTTGCACGTGTGAAGTTACTGCCAGAGGCGCTTGCCATGTTGGAGAAATACAAAGACCCGACAAGACCTACTCTTTTACCACCACAGGAATTTCGAGTGCTGAGAGGTAACATGAAAAGTCTCCGAGTACTATCTGGCGTAAGTATGGATTTGGTCTATCATGTTGGACGGCACAGTTTCGCATCGCTCGTTACGCTCGAAGAAGGTGTTCCGATAGAGACTATCAGCAGAATGCTTGGTCACAACAACATTCAGACCACGCAAATCTATGCACGTGTCACCCCGAAAAAGCTATTTGAGGATATGGACAAGTTCATCGAAGCCAACAAGGACTTCAAGTTTGTCCTGTAATATTATCACAAAATTAGAAAGGAACATAACAATGAGAAGTACATACAAGCAGTTTTATTATATCAACCGTGGCAGAGTAAAGGCAGACGGAACAACATCTATATTTTGCCGTATCACGATTGACGGCAAAGTGTCAGCCATAGCAACAGGTCTTTACTGTGCTCCCGAAGAATGGGACACGAAAAAAGGTGAAGCCAAGAATGCAAGAGTGAACGGACAACTGCAAGCGTTCAGACTAAGAATTGACGAAGCCTACGAGCAGGCAACAAAGGAAAAGGGCATCGTTACCGCCGAGATTCTGAAGAATGTTATTGTTGATGCAAATACTATCCCGATGACATTGCTTGCCACTGGCGAGGAGGAGCGTGAACGCCTTAGGCTGCGCTCTATCCGTATTAACTCAACATCTTCTTATCGCCAATCTAAGACATCGCAGCTAAACTTGCGAGAGTTCATCGGGTTACGAGGAATGAATGACATTGCATTTGAAGATTTGACTGAGGAATTTGGCAAATCTTATAAGTTGTTCTTGATTGGCAAAGGGTATAGTGCATCCAATACGAACCATAATCTTTGTTGGCTGCAACGCTTGGTTTATATCGCTGTTGACAGAGGTCTGCTGAAATTCAATCCATTGGAAGATGTCGGATATGAAAAGAAAGGCTCACCAAAGCGTAGACATATATCCAGAAATGACTTGCTGCTCATTATGGAGACTCCTATGGAGGATAAGGCTTTGGAGTTGGCACGCAGAATGTTTGTTTTCTCCAGCCTTACAGGTTTGGCTTATGTCGATTTACGTAACCTGTATCCACACCATATCGGAATGACGGCAGACGGTAGAAAATACATCCGTGAGAAAAGAGCAAAGACCAACAACGAAGCGTTCATTCCCTTGCACCCGATAGCTGAACAAATAATGTCGCTATACAATACAGCGGATGATAGCAAACCTGTTTTCCCTCTTTCTTCACGTGATTCCATGTGGTTTGAATTTCATTCACTCGGTGTGGCTTTGGGTATAACTGAGAACCTTACCGCACACGTTGCAAGACATACATTCGGAGTAAACATGGTTACTTCGGGCATATCAATGGAAAGCATCGCCAAGATGATGGGGCATTCATCATTGTCAAGCACACAGGTCTATGCCGTTATCACCGATGACAAGATATCCAAGGACATGGACAAGCTGATGCATCGCAGAGAAACAAAAGAAACTGACCAAAATAAGAATAAGGAGGACAAGAAATGAACAGAGGGATTATAACTGTCAGCGAGAGCGGAACGGTATCCATGCCGACTGATACTGTATGGATGACCATGCAGGAGATTGCCGACATGTATAATGTATTCGGCTGCTATGTGCGCAAGGCTGTCAAGGCTATATTCAAGGACGGCATCCTGAAAGAGCAGGGTGTACGCCGTCATGTCAGGAAGAACGACCGCATCAGCTATGATGTGTATAGTCTTGAACTCGTCATTGCGGTAGCCTTCCGTATTGACAGCATTGAGAGCAGAGCCTTTCGGGAGTTCATCATGCAGTCCGTCATCGGCAGGCAGACAAGCCGCACTAAACTGGTCTGTATCTTTACAGAGAACGCAATGGCATAGAACAGCCATATAAAGCAACGTTCCTTGGAGGCTTTGCGCCTCCAGCCACTTGGGCGAACCTCCGCAGTGTGTTTTAGCATGGTATTAGATTTTATACAGACCATACGGAGAAACACTCGGCAAACACGACCAACTCGGTATAGCCAATAAAACGAGGCGACAACCTATAACAGCCACGCTCGGTAAGTTATACATTGTCGCCTTGTTCATTTCACCCCACTCATCAAGAACATGTATTTCTCCTACAAGCCCTTCATTCTGTACGCCTCACGATAGTTAGCCATCAGAATCTTCTGAATGTCGGACTCGCGGTAGAGTATCTTTCCGCCAAGCTGGATATACGGGATGACACCGTTGTTTCGGTAGTCCTGCAGGGTTCTTCGGCTCAGTTGCAGCCTGGCGCAAAGCTCCTTGTCCGTCATGAAGCGCTCACCGCCAAGCATGGGGCGGTAGTTCATCACGGCACGTTCAAAATTGTCAACCATTCGGTTGAGGTGGTTCACGATGTGGTTCATCCACTCGCTGTTTCTTGTCATTACTTCATTGCTCATAGTTGTCTCGTTTTATTGTTGATACTTACGTTACTCAATTTACTTGCTGCATTGGATAAAGTGGCTGTTGTATATTGACAGCCTAATCTGTGCGCTTGCGAAAGCGCATGTCCTTTTTCCTGTCCTCCACTACTGCTACGATAGCCATCACGTCCTCCGGCTTGTAGTAGGTCCTGTGGCTGATTTGCGTATAAGCCAAAGTTCCGTTGTCCCGAAGCGTCTGCACTGTCCGTGGGCAGATGTTGAGCGTCTGACACACGTCCTGCGTGTCGAGCCACTTGTTCATGGTCTTGTCCTCACTGCGCTCACGGATTCTGTCCATGCGCTTCACGAAGTTCTCCAACTGGGCATCAAGATAGTTGAATGCCTCTTCCTCGAATACGATGAATCCCATACTTTTCTTTTTTCTAAGTTAATACTATGTTATATGTCGCAAAGCTCCACGCATATGCTGTGCTCCACGTTTGTGAGTGCAAAGATAAGGCACGGCAATCTAAAAACAAGCGCTTTCAATTTCTGTGGCAGTATGTTGCCGGGGTTTGCCGACTTCAACGCCAAAAACAACAAGAAAAACTTGCACGACTGCAACGAATACATGAACAATGATGAGTTGAGAAATACGTTGAAGTTCTCACAACTATCTCGGTATGCAAATAAGCAAGCCACAACTAAATTGCTACGTTACACCCAATCAGTTGCATGGCTGCACTCAGTACACTTACTTTGCACCCGACAATCGGTCAATGGTGCAAACCGTGACCACTATACTAACAAATAAAACAATGTAAGTTATGGCAAAAACAAAAGATGCAGTCTTGACTCCTGGGCAAAAGGAGCTGATGGAAAAAGAGTATTTGGATTTTGTTAAACCATCTACGTATGGCAACAAAGCCAATCCAAGTAGTTGTAATTCTCTCTATGATGATGTAGAGAACCCAGAGTTGAGAGCAATTGTAGAGAAAGTTGCTGCAACAACTCCCTATAGAGAGGAAACATCAACGAACGAGGTTCAATCGCCACCGAATCCGCAGAAGCGCATCAGCGGCAAGCAGCGCAAGGCGACATTGGAGGAGTATCAGCAGACCTTCCTCCAGGTTCCAAGGATTGACGACCGCAAGCCAGTCTTCGTCAGTTCCGATGTACGAGACCGTCTTGACCGTGTCGTCCGCATCCTTGGAGGGAGGCGCATGAGCGTATCGGGCATCATCGAGAACATCGTGCGCCACCACCTAAGCCTTTATGAAGAGGACTTCGAGGCTTGGTGCAAATTGTGAGAATTAAGGTCTGAGACCTTGGACGTGGATAGCTGAAAGGCTGTAGTTCCAACTAACGTGTTCTGAGAGGGAGCGAGGTTATGTTTTGGGAACCCCAAAACGCCTCGCTCCACCATGAGGGCGGAGGAATTTTGCTCCCGACGGTCGCAGAAAGTGAGTGTACCAACTGTAAACAGTATATCGAATGACAAGCATACAGGAACAGAACAGGAGAAAGGGCGGAAGACCGCCCACAGGCAGGGTTCGCAAGCTGTCGAAGTCTGTCACGGTGAAGTTCTCGAAGCCAAGCTACGAGGCATTGAGGCTGAGGGCGAGAAAAGCCAACCGCAAGTTGGCGGAGTACATCCGTGAGTCCGCCTTGAACGGCGAGGTGGTTAGCGGACACAGCGCAGAGACGGTAGCCATCGCCAAGCACCTCATTGGCATGGCGAACAACCTCAACCAACTTACCAAGCTGTCGCATCAGAGAGGTTTCCACGAAACCCATGCGTATGTGGTGGACTTGTTGAGAAGATTGAAAGCAATCCTTGGCGAGTATCGCCAAGCAAGTTATAAACCGAAGCCAAGCAGTATGGGCAGAAAGGAGGATACCACATGATAGGCAAGCTAAAGAAGGGCAGCTCTTTTGCTGGCTGCATCCGCTATGTGACAGGCAAGGACGAGGCGAAAATCCTTGCATCCGATGGAGTGTTACTCGGCACGAATGCCGAGATAGTACAAAGTTTTGAGCTGCAAAGACAGCTAAATCCTAGGATTAAGAAGCCTGTGGGGCACATAGCTTTGAGCTTCAAGCCCGAGGATAAGCCACGTTTGACGGATGATTTCATGACTAAAATAGCCATTGAATACATGCAGATGATGGGGATAATAGATACCCAATTCATCATCGTAAGGCATCACAATACGGACAATCCACATTGTCATATCGTGTATAACCGCATCAACAATGAGAGCAAACTCTTATCAGACAGGAATGATTACAGGCGTAATGAGCAGGTGACCAAGGCTCTAAAATCCAAGTATGGACTGACCTACGGAACGGACAAGAGCAATACTAATACTCGCAAGTTACGCAATGCTGAGCGTGCCAAATACGAGATTCACAATGCCGTCAAGGATGCCTTGAAAGGCGCTGATAGTTGGCAGAAGTTCAAGAATGAACTTGCAAAGCGAGGTGTTCTCTTGGAGTTTGTCTATAAGGACAAGGAGCAAACCAAGGTGCAAGGTATCCGATTCTGTAAAGACGGATATAGCTTCAAGGGTACGCAGATTAGCCGAGGCTATAGCTTTGGCAAGCTGAATGCAAGGTTTGAGGGAATGGAGAACCATGTATCACCAAAATCCAACTCTACTCTGCAATACGAGCAAGGCTATCATAAGAGCAACCATGAGCCATCCATGTCGGATAGCAGCCAAGACCCTTGGGACGGCATTTCTTCCATTGGACTTTTTGCTTCTGCCAACGCTCAGACCTTTGAGTCTTTCCCAGAGGACGAATCATCCAAGAAGAAAAAGAAGAAACGCAGAAAGGGCTTTAGCTTTTGATGCAAGTTACAAACCATTCAAACAACAAAAGTAATATACAATGAAAGAAGAACTATTGGAAGCCATCTACGGCACAGTTGAGAGATTGGAGCAGAAAGTCGATGAACTTTCTGACTCCACAAAGAACGCAGGAGCGGAAACAGTTCTCAGCCCTGCAAGTGTTGACACAAGCAAACTTGAAAAAGCCATCCTTTCTGTATTCGCAAGAGAAGAGGAAACTATTGGCAATTTAGCAAAATTAAGAGAGGCGATATGCGTCTATATCGACCTTACCAAGAAAGAAGTAAGCAAAGAGGAACAGCGAAGTAAACTCTTGTTTGATACCATTAATATGGTGAAACAAGAACTGAATGCCACATCAAAAGTTGTGCAGGACAAACTTCACGCAATAGGTTACACACCTCAAAAGAAGGTTGTCACCCACCGCTTAGAACCAACTTCAAAGTATGTTCTTCTTTTCATTGCAGCCTTGGCTCTATCCCTTGTTATCTCCATTTGGGGCAATCTAACCCAATGGCGAGAGCATCAAGCTTGGGAGGTGGCTGACTTGAAATATCGGGCATTGAAGATGGTTCTTCCATCTGACGACCCCAATGTTCGATACATCGAAAAGAACTTTTCCGTATGCCCAAATAAAGAAGTTATTGAGAATGTGAGAACTCGTGTAAATATTTACGAGGACTCAATTCGCTACCATAACGAAATGATACAGATGGCAGCAATTAAAGATAGCATTGCCAATAACCTATTTAAAGAGGCGAATGAAATTACAAAGAAAATTAATCAGAAATAATAGACAACGACCATCGGGTACAAGCGCATCCTTCGTTTCGACAAGTTTAAGACCAACGGCATTCGCATCGTTTTCGATAGCGCAAGGGCTTGTCCATGCATCAGCAACATAGCAGAATACTGACTTTTCATTAACTCTCAACTGTTCATTCGTGTCCGTGATGCCACTTGCTTGACATTGCGGACACTTTTTCTTTTATGGTAGCTATAAAGAGGAAATTGATAATTATAGCAGTTTTGGTTATCTCACTTGTTGCATCTTATATCTTATGTGAAACGAAACAAAATGATGCCGATATTGATCCTGTAAAAGTCGAAGAATATACGGCAGTCTTAGAAAACAGTGTTGACTTGGATTCCATTGCAGGAACATATTGCGGTGTATTGCCTCCTAATGTTGAAACAATACTCACGCTAAATGCAGATGGCACCTATCGTTTGAAGCGGAAATCTGCAAACGAATCGGATAGTTGTGAAGTGTTGAATGGCATCTTCAAAGTAATTGACGGCAGTATTTTGATGCTTGAACATCCGGCAAGTGGTGACAACATATTTTATAAGGTGAAGAATGACAGCGGTATTATTCTGATAGATTCGTTTGGGAATGAGCCAAAAGCAAGAGACTCTAAATTATATATCTTGAAAAAATAAAATGGACTTCATTTTTGAATTAATATCAGAATATAGTTACATATACATAACTTATATCGTATTATTGCGTTAAAAATTAGCTTTTCCTCAGAAAAATCTTACATAAAATATATTTTTATCAAGGATTTGCTATATTTTTGCGAGCAGATTTAGTAATTAATATAATATGGTGTATATGAAACTTAAAAGATTATTAAAAATCACAGTTTTTGCATGCTTACTATTTTCTGTTGTGAGTTGCCAAAATGATTCGCCAGAAGAAGTGATGTATAGCAAAACTTCAATGGAGCAACAGACAGAACAAAAGTTGCAATGTCTTTATGAAATGTATAAAGACAAGCCTATTCAGTCTCTTTTCAATACAACACGAGCAACTCGAGAAGTATTAAATGGAGAATGTGTTATCGGTGCGATACAATATTGTGGAAATCATTTTAACGAGAACATCTCAAAGAATGAAATTGTGAGATATTTCGGAGACAAGGTTCAAAGAGACAGAAATGGCAACATCACAGGAATAGCCTTAAATACGTCTGATTGGGATGCTGCATTAAACAATTGGTTTACGGCTACATATCCTTATAGCCAAGCTTACCTGATAAACGAAATAGCCAATGGTAAAATAGCTTGCTGTAGATTGGGGAGTGATAGAAGTCATGCCGTTGTTTTATTGGGAGTTGATGCAGATGCGGGGAAATTCATATATTATGATCCTGTTCTTGGTGGCGAAAATAACAAGGCGGCTTTTACTGAAATATATGATCCTAGAATTATTACAAAAAAGTAAGATGTATAGCTTAGAAAGATGCAGTTGAAACTCTATATATTTTAAACCAAAGAGTCATGGATGTTATAAAAATATCCAGGACTCTTTGATTATTTATAAAAATACTTAAACTATTTCATCAATATAGGTATGTCATAACTTCCATAACCAATAATTTCAACATCTGTAAGAGGATGGATCGGGGTCAGTGAACCTTGTATTTTATACTGAAAATAAATGGTGTCTGTTTGTTGAAGTTTATTAATTCGGATATTCTTTACTTTATCAAAAGCCTCCAATGTTGCACTCTTGAATTTTTTATTGTTGCAATCCACAACTTTTCTTTTGACAACATTTCCCTTGTTATCTGTTTTATATTCAATAGCAACAATTGCCTCTTGGTTACTGGCTTGAAGCTTTATAGGATATTTACAGATATGGCTTAATTTTGATACAAGCAACTGCTTATCTTCACAACTGCGATACCCTTGAGCACTGGCTTGTAAAAATAATAATACCGCTATAATAATCAATATTTTTTTCATACCACAATTTTACAATAAGATACTAATTCAATTTTACAAAAATACATAAAATATTTATAAAATAAGAAAAGTTTTCTGTAAAATAGCTTTTTATGTAGAAAAAAAGATATAATATTTAGTATATTTATGAGATTTTATAAATATTTTACATAAATTTCGTGTCAATTTTGTATTTTTGTGTCGTTTTTTGGGTGGTATTGTCTATTGACTTTCCACATTAGTTATGGGACTTCATGAAAAAACGACTATTGTTTCTCTTTTCTTGACAGACCTTTTCCTCTCGTCATTCTCTCCCTTGTGGCAGAGTCTATTCGCATTGTGTTTAGCTTAAAATCTACAAATTGACTACAAAATGAGAAAACTCACCTTGTTATTGTTGTTGGGTGTCTCTCTTGGCACCTCAGCCCAAACGCCAGGCGGAGTTGATGGCAGTCAAGTATGGAATCACCTTGAAAGGCTCGTACCTTGATAGTGAGGGTAACCTGCTATGGGACATTGCGGAGAATGAAGCCTACCACCACCGTGTTATCGCTTTCGGCACAGTTGCAGCGGGCAGTCTCATTCAACCTCTCTCGACAACCTCGTATGAGGAAAGTCACATGTATTCGGCATTGAAGGACAATGGAACCTATTATGACTCCAATCCTTACAACCCTTCATCCGCTTCCCGTCTGCTTGTGATGGGACGTGAGGCAGGAAGCGCAATTCCGGACGAGGGATATACATTCTGGGGTGACGATAACGCATCGCTTGCGACATACACATCTCCTACCGATTCTCTGTGGCATGTTTTGAAGCGCAAGTGGATGATTAAGACTAATGTGCCTTCCTCACCAGACAGCACAATGACACGATGGATAGGAGAAGGACTTGAAGTGTTCAAGAACGGCTTTATCGACAACCTAACACAAGAAGCGGCTGCATCTGGTGCATACGCCGTAACTCCAGCCTTTGCAGAAGGTGGCGGAGCGTTTGAGTTTACTTGTCCGACAAGCCATCCGACCTTGGACATGGGCTTTGCTGGCAATGGCGGAAACACCTGTAAATACGAATTTAGGTTTGGCAACGATGGCAATGTGTATGCCATCACTGACGGAGTTGTTTCAAAAGCAACCACAGCAACAGATGTTGACGGAACAGACATCTCCATACGCAAAGAAGGTAAAGTAATATATCTGCGCATTGACGGCATCGGAAGTGCCACAAGAAGCATCACCATTCCCGAATCAAATTCAACGGATGCAAGCATGGGCATCTTCAGAACCGAAACTTCGGATGTGTCGTTGGATTTATATGGATTGCGTACAGGAGGCATCGGCGATATTGGTAGCTTTGCAGAACTCAGTTACGACCTCATGCCAAGCAAGGAGTTTGCCGATTACAGCCGCAAGCGTACCATCATGCTTATTGACCCAAGCGGAGAAGGTGAATTTGACACAGGCTGTAATAGCAATGTCAGATGCTCCAAACCGGACATTGCCAGAGGAAAGACCGTTTTCTGAAACATATTCTGGGATGCAGACGGCAGCGGAAGCGATGTCTTCACGTTCGCCTATTATGACGGCATTGCCGTAGAAGCCCTTGCCGTCCACATAGTCGTTGTTGTCCTCGCCATTGTACGGCACTGCAAAGGTTGCATGATTATCCTTGATAACCTGCAACTGCTCAGCATATTTAACCTTATAGTCAACAGAAAGTCCATCAGTCTCGCTACCTGCATACTGGATGCGGCGTGGGTCTGAACCGTAAGAGTCAAAGTTTCCAATCTTGCTGACTACACGCTGGCTACCAATATAGATGTGCTTGGTATAGCGTCCGCCTTGGTTGGCAACCAAATATGGACTAACGTAAAGAGAGAACTTGGCTGTATTTGTGCGACCACCAGCAAACTCGGAGTTTACATAGACTTGGTTACTCTCGCCCGATGTCTTCACCGTGCGCTCTCCGTCTGCGTCATACCAATAATTGGTTACGAAACCGTTATCATCAGAAGCAAGGAGTCTGTTCTCCTCATCCCATTTCAGCTTGCGCTCTGCGGCTTTCTCGTCAGCAATTCCGTCCTTTTTGTGCGGCTTGTGTTGACATAAACAAGGTTGCCGTTGGCATCATACTCGTAAGCATGGCTGTTGTTCACATTCTCGCTCTCAGATGGAGTCTCCTCTGTACGATAGTTCACATCCTTAACGTTGGCGAGTTGGAACTTCTTTCCAGTGTCTGTGCCGTATGTATAAGTAAGGTCATAGCCTGCATTCAAAGTGCCGTCAAACTGCACGTTGTTTTGCGTGAGGATTTGACGCTTAGAGGTGATGCGGTGCATATTGTCATAGCCCATTGCAAGAGTGTAGCTTGCGGTCTTGTTGTCCGCACCTGTATAAGTGCCAGTTGCGCTGACAAGACGATAGAGTGCATCGTATGTATAGGCATGAGCCATCTGTCTGCCAGCCTTTCCACTCTGTGGAACTGACGCACCATTTACCACGCTGAGCACATTGCTCACCGCATCGTAAGTGTAGGCATTGTCCATGGTGGTATTGCCACCACTGTTCACGGTGAGATTCTGCAATCTGCGACGCTGTGGGTCGTAGGTGTAGAAAGTCTCCGCACCGTTGCAGTACTTCAGGTTGGTGCGCTGCTCGAATTTGTCATAGCCGATACGGTTCACGTAGTCATAGCCGTAAGACTTTCAATATTTCATAATCAGGTTTGCTATCTTATAACAACTCAAACGATTTCTTTTTATAGCATTATGCTAAAAAACATCAGATTTTTGAATCGTATTTATGTGATAAACGAGTCTTTTATTTATGGAGCAGAAGGAAGATATCTGTAATTTCTGTATCCCCTTCTGCTCAACTGTTTACTTTAAAACATGCATTATATCATGTAATATAATATCACCATTATCCCATAGAATATAAAACCAATACCGCCATAGTAGCCCTTAAGAACTGAAGGATGAGGAATTGTTATTTTGAAATAAGTCCTATTAACAGGACTCTTTTTCTGTTCCATATATGTATCAATAAATATTTCTATACCAAATAATATTGCACAAAATGCATGACAGATGTAATAAAAAAAACTTATCACACCTAAGAACAGTCCTATCAATGAAGCTATTCCATATATATATGTGGAAAAACTTTTTTTACTCCTATTTCTGTATAAATATATAAGTATCCATACACTACTCAAGAGCGTTATGCAATTAATAAATATTATGCACCATAGAGGTATCGTATCCATTATTTATTATCTTTTGTATTATTATTTTTAGAGTCCTTTTCTTCTATTACCTTATCGGTGATTTTTTCTGCTCCAGAGATTTTAAGTTGGCGATTTTGATCTAATATTTCAGTTCCTAAGTCAAAACCTTCTTCACCGATTTTTTTGTCATGACTAGGCAAATATTTATGAAATAATTTTCCTGTTGCTTTGTCAATAAGTACAAAAACACCACTCTTAAGCACATCAGCCCAATCACCATTTACTGCATCAATGAGCATTCCTGTAATACCTGCAGCACCAGAAATTGTGTTTCCAATACCAGCCAAAGGTACACCAACTTCAGCACCAGCAACAGACAGTGTTAATGCATAGCCAGCTATAGCAGCAGCATCTCCGACATTCTGGGCTGCATTGACAAATTCTTTACCGACTTTGTAATGAAGAGTTACAACAAATTCACCATTTTCATAAGAACATACCTGATAAGAATATCTAAGACTGGGATTCTTTGTATCTCTGTTCTCAATTACTTCAGAAGCTTTGTTCTTGTGCCATAGATTGTACCATTTACGCGAGGCTTCAGCTAAAGCTTTCCATCTGAAATTTCCATCAGGATCTATATATATGATGGGATTGTTATCTGTATAAATATACGGTGATACATTTGGAGTTTTTTCCTTTAATGCATCCGTAGAAATCCACAAACTCAACCTCGGGTCATAATACCTCGCTCCAAAGTAGTACAATCCTGTCTCCTCATCGAATTCCTTCGCATTGAAAAGATAAGGCGTATTCCAAATGTTATTGCGCTCCTCAACGAACACTTCACCGAAAGGAACATATTCAATATGCTGCACCACCTCGCCATCAAGGTTGGTGATGTAACTACTGCTACCCAAATGGTCTGGGTGGTAGTAGAACTGCATCTTCTCGTATGCATCGCCCTCTTGGAAATTGTTCATCATTGCTCTTGCCATTACACGTGCCTGCGCAGCCTCCAAGCTGCCGTCATTGCAGCAGAAGCCCTTGCCGTCCACATAGTCGTTGTTGTCCTCGCCATTGTACGGCACTGCAAAGGTTGCATAATTATCCTTGATAGCCTGCAACTGCCCGGTATATTTAGCTTTATAATCAACAGACAAGCCATCTGTCTCACTACCTGCATACTGGATGCGGCGTGGGTCTGAGCCGTAAGAGTCGAAGTCTCCAATCTTGGAAACGACACGCTGACTACCTATATAGATATGCTTTGTATAGCGTCCGCCTTGGTTAGCAACGAGATAAGGTGATACATAGAGTGAGAACTTGGCGGTGTTCGTGCGACCTCCTGCAAACTCAGAGTTCACATAAACCTGGTCACTCTCACCTGATGTCTTCACCGTACGCTCACCGTCAGCATCATACCAATAGTTGGTAACAAAGCCGTTGTCATCAGAAGCAAGGAGGCGGTTCTCTTCATCCCACTTGAGTTTGCGTTCCGTGGTCTTCTCGTCAGCCACGCCATCCTTCTTGGTACGGCTTGTGTTGACATAAATGAGGTTTCCGTTGGCATCATACTCATAGGCATGATTGTTGTTCACATTCTCGCTTTCTGAAGGTGTCTCTTCCGTGCGATAATTCACATCCTTCACATTGGCAAGCTGGAATTTCTTGCCTGTGTCAGTTCCATAATTGTACGACAAATCATAACCTGCATTCAATGTGCCGTTGAACTGTACATTGTTCTGCGTGAGAATCTGACGCTTTGATGTGATACGGTGCATATTGTCGTAACCCATCGCAAGAGTATAACTTGCGGTCTTGTTGTCAGCACCAGTATATGTACCTGTTGCACTGACAAGACGGTAGAGGGCATCGTATGTATAGGTATGTGCCATCTGTCCGCCAGCCTTTCCACTCTGTGGAACTGACGCACCGTTTACCACGCTGAGCACATTGCTCACCGCATCGTATGTATAGGCATTGTCCATAATGGTGTTGCCACCACTATTCACCGTGAGGTTCTGCAATCTGCGACGCTGTGGGTCGTAAGTGTAGAAAGTCTCCGCACCGTTGCAATACTTCAAATATGTGCGCTGCTCAAACTTGTCATAGCCGATCTTGCTCACATAGTCGTAGCCGTATGACTTGTAGCCATGAACCTTTTCAAGCTGACCACCGAGATTGTAAGAATAGGTGATTTTCTCCTCATCAGGATAAATCATCTCCAACAGACGGTTGTGGCTGTCATAAGTCCATTGCGTCACATAGGTTGCTATCGCCTGATTAGGCACAATCATCGTGCGGCGGGTCTTTGTCACCTCGCCCATCTTGCCATAGAAGTATTCAATGGCACCTGTTCCATCCTCGCGGAGCATCAATCTGCCGATACGGTTCTGAGAAGCGTTGCGACCACCGTAGTAATACTTCACGTTGTTCTCCGGATGATCTGGGTAGTTGATACCCGTCAGACGCTGATAGTCGTAATCGTAAGTAATGAACTTGCCTTCCTTTGCAAGATTGGCAGTCTGCTTGGTCAGCACATTGCCGAGTGCATCGTAAGTGAAACTGGTGATGCCGCTTGCTGGATGGTTCACCTCTGTACGGCGGTCGCCCATGTCGTAAGTGGAGGTCGTCACGTTGCCCTCCGTGTCGGTGACACGAACAAGGCGCTGTATGCCGTCATACTCAAACGAGGTGGTAATCTCACCGTCAGGACCGCTCTTCTGGATGGTCTTCAAGGTCTTGCCACTGCCATTGGTATGGGTAGCCTGCACATTATGGAGTGCGTCTGTTACGGTTGTAACAAGTGCATGACTGCCGTTGTCAACAGTATATGCCGTAGTTGTCGTAGAGTTGTCCGGCAATGTCACTGAGGCAGCACGGTCGAGCACGTCATAAACAGTAACCGTTGGAGATACATTGTCAAATGACTTGCTGAATGTGGACTTCGATCCGGTTCCTTCCGTTGTAGGATAGAATGCCTTTGCCACACGTCCGAAAGCGTCATACACGTTTCTTCCGCTGACTATCATCACGTTCTCGTCCTTGGCAGAGTTCCCCTTGGATGCACTTGTCACAACACCGTCCTTCTTCACCTGCACGGCTCTTCCGAAACCGTCAACGAACGTAATGGTCTCCAAGTCATCGTTAGGGTGCTGGATGTCGTAGTGCTTGGTCACTGCGTAAGCAGGTGCGGTAATGCCACTCTCACCAAAGGTAGCCAAAGGCTGATATTCAAAGGCGATGGCATAAGGCACGCCCGTAGCCAACTCATTTGGACCACGCACGCCAGTAATGCGACCGAGGTCGTCAACATCAGTCTCATAGTAGAAGTTGTTGAGGTCACGATGCTCCTTGGCAATGCCATAGCGATAGTCAAAATTGCCTTGCTCGCTGCGGTAGCCCCACGCATCGTCAATGCGCTCAACATACATGTTCATCTCAGGCTCATAGCGGTACTTGTACCACATACGCTGTCCCTTGCCGTTGGCAGGGAGAGTCTTCTGGATGATGTTGCCGTAAGAGTCGTACTTGTAATCCGTAACAGCCTCGCCATCATTCAACTGCTGTGTAATCTGCGTGATGTGGTTGGCGTAGTTGGTATTATACTTCGCCGTCACATGGTGATAGAGTGAGCCGTCACCGCCTGTAACAGTAACATCAACAGGAAGTCCGAAGATGTGCTTGCTTGCATTGTCCGTGTATTTAATGGCGGTTGCATAGTCAAACTTTCCGTTTCCGTCCTCGCCAAGGCTTCCCTTGTCGCTGTACTTGTAGGACTTCAACTCACCATGATAGCCATTGAGGTAGTATTCATTCCATGCTTCGGATGTAACCACACCGTTTGCAGCACCCTCATACTGCAAGTTTGCCGTATAGCGGAGAGGGACGAATGCAGAGGCACGGTCGCTCCAAAGGTTCACGTCACGCTTTGCGAACGTGTACTTGTCACCGTCGGCAGTCAGATAGTAGCTGTCGTAACGGTTCTTTGTCTCGGTGTACTTGTTGCCGTTGGCATCCTCTACGGATGTGGCGGTAACATTGCCCTGCGTGTAGTAGTTGGCAACATCGTAGTTCTCAACAGCCTGTCTGTAAACAGAATTGCCTTTCTCCGTGTCAAGGTTCTTGGTGATGACCTCACCGAAACCGAGGAACTCACGTTCATGGCGGTCACGCTTGCCGTCCTTATACTCAAAGGCGGTAGTCATGACAGGTCCATCGTCATGGATACCATCATCAACGGTAAGGGCAGCCATTACCCACTTGCCACCAGGAAGTCCGTAGGTAGGAGTGGTATGCGCATAGTCGAGCGTGAAAGTACCGCCCAAGGAATTGGTGACAGACTTCAACATGTTTGTTCTGCCAATGGCAGAGCGTGTAACCTTCAACTCGCTTTCCTTCTCAGACTCAACGATGTCAAGATAACCGTCACCATCAACATCCTGCAAAGAGTAGGTAGGACGATTGATACTGTGCGAGGTTGATGCACCAGGGTTGGTTGAAATCTTGATGCTTATGACAGGAATGTTGATGGTCAAAGTGAACGCTGCATTTGCAGACTCTGATGTAGAGGCAGATTCACTAAGCGCACTTGCACCCTTCCAACTGATAGGCTCGTCAAAGCCATTGCCTGTATTGAGGGCAACAGTTATACCGTCACCATCCTTCCATACCTTATCAGGAAGACCGTCAGAGTTGATGTCGATAAGGTTGTATTCCTCTTCACTTTCAGAGGTTACGATACCGAAACCTGCTGAGAAACTACCAGAAGCCTTGTTTATATCCTTATACTTTTCATCTTGAAATTTACCCCAACCTGCCTCAGGAGTATTACCACTTGCACCAATATTATAAGAAAGACTCTTACCGTCTTGAACACGGTCAAGTTCCCAATCTATAGGCTCAGTGAAAGCATAGCCAAGATTCAGTTTTACTTTCTTGTCTGAAAGAATCTTGTCGGGAAGTCCATCGCCATTGATGTCAATGAAAGATTCAACTGCCTCATCCGTATTCTTTGGCGCACTGCCAGAAATGGAGAATTGAGCCAGCCATGCAGTCTGCTGGTTCAGTATGGTTGCTTTGCCCTTGGAGATTAGATTTGTGATGCTTGACGCTGAAGCCACAGGGTTGCCGCCATATCCCCATGCCTGTGAAGCATTGTCGGAGTTGCTGGAGCCGATGCCCTTATAGATTTCGCCGCTCAGTCCACCAAGAGAGTTGGTGTATTGAATCGTACCACCAGCGATGATGTCAGGGAATCCGTCACCATTCATGTCCATCATGGTGACCTCTGTCTTGGCATTACCGCTCGCATCGTTGTGTGTGATACCAAGCGCACCGCCTTGCACTACCGTGCTCTTGCTGGACATCACTTGGCTTACTGCCGCAGCACCAGTACCTTGCAAATACTCACCTGCAAGTCCTGCTACCTCGGTATCGTTCTCCAACGGATTGGAGAGAAGAACATCCTGCTCGGTCAGTCGGGCTGTACTTGCCTCGGTTGCAGTAAGATAGATGTCCTGTCGCTGACCGACCCACTTGTCCATGGAGGTCTGGTCGGTACCCAATGGGGTGAATGCCATCGTGAGCGGATCAACCTTGTCGTCCTCGTTCTCTGGCAATTTCAGCAATGACTCGTCAATAGGCTTGGCGTATCTGCCCTCTGCCGCATTATAGACAAAGCCGCCCCAACCTCGGTAGAGCATACCGAAGCCATTGTTATCGCTTTCTGCATAGAATCCAGCAGGAACACTTTCAACAACAAGTCCCGCAGCATCTTTCTGAACAGAAACAGAAGCAGAGGTCAACGCTCCGTCAGAAATGGTTGAAGGATAACTGTATTCAAACCAAATCTTCTTTCCGCCAAAGTTTGAAAGGCGTAAGGTATCGCTCTGTAAAATACCGTTCTGTATCTTGAATATCTTCTTGCCGACAAGGGCATCAACAGTCTTTGCCGTCAATACCACCTCACCATTGAGGGCATTGTCAGAAAGTGCGAGTACAGGAGATACTACCAAAGCAGTGTCTGCCGCTGTGGTTAGATATGGCTTACCCTCCTTCAAGGCATTGGCGAATATCTTGTAATGTGCAGGAACTGCCATGGTCTGCTCAACATTGGCAGAATCCTTGTAAGTTACAGACGCTTGCCAACCGATATTCTTTCCAATCAACATTTGAGGTAGATGAAATCTCAAAGCTGAAGTTGGTCAGCTTTTCTGTATTCTCCAGACTGATGTTGAGAGAATCGCCACCAAAAGCCTCATTAGCCTTCAATGTACGAGCAAAGACAGTCTTCTCGATATAGTTCGGGTTGTCGTTTCCGTCACTGTCTTTCTTTTCATTGCTGCCGATGATGCAGAGAACAACATCGTCGGTTGTTACAGGCTTGTGGAAGGCACTGCGAACTTCCACGCTTGAACCATTCTCCACATTGGCAGAGGTGTTCACATCATAGATGGCACCATCCTCAGGCTTGTACTCTGTTGAAGAAAGCCCGTTAGGCAAGATATTTGACTCGCCAGCGTATGTAATGGTAGGCGACCAGCTCACCTTGTCAAAAGAACCGTTGCTTGTTTCCTCAGAGCCAGACTGGACACGGAAATAGATTCTGTCACCACGCTTGACGGCAACAGATGATACGGCTGCGCTGTATGGACTGTTGTCACCCTTGGCTATCGTCTTGTTCCAAAGTTCATTGCCTCCCTTTTGGATGGCAATTCTTACGCCGTCTGCCTTCTGATACTCGTCAGCATCATAGTCATCTGTTGGTGCAATGAGGCTTACTTGACCAGTTACGCTGACAGTTCCGTCCTTAGGAGCCTGCCATACACGCACAATATCCTCCATCGGTGAGTTCTTGATGGCTTCCGCCTGCTCATCCTTACTGACCTCCATGACAGAAGTGTCAACCTTGCCACCATAGATAATTGGGCTTGGCGTGTCGGCACTGCTCAATGTAAACGTAGGCACGGCATTGCCAGACTGATCAAACTCCAAATGGTTGAAATATACCTTGCCATTGGAAACGAGGTCAACAAGTCCGTCACCGTTGATGTCGCTGAAATACTGAGTGGTCTTTGTCTTAGTGGTTGACTTGTCCGTTCCGACAACGGCAGTCAGAACATTCCAACCGACAACGGCTTTCGCACCGAAAGAGTTCGTAGAACTTTTGGTTGTCGAGAAGTTACTGATACCCTTTACCTTGACAGGCTCACCATATACTACTTCTCCGTTGTCAGTCTTGACCTGTGGACGATAATATACGGAACCACCAGACTTGTATACCTTGTCAGGAAGTCCGTCACCGTTCAAGTCAACGAATGCGGAAAGTCCCTTGCTGGTATCGCTGGAGTAGCTGTAAGAACCTCCTATTGTATTGCTTTTCCATTTGCTTCCGTCCCAAGGTCCCACACCTGCATAGAACGAACCGCTTACAGAAGAACTTGTCGTTCCGCCAAGTGCAGTTGGCTTGTCGCTGAAGCGCTTGCTGACAGTCTTCAATGGATTGACAAAACCAGCGTCAAGTCCATCATCGTGCGTGTTCCATTTCTCGGAATCGTCCTTGAAAGGAACATAACCCTTGTCTGCCTGCACATCATCATAATAGTCGAAGTTCTGGAAAGCCACTTCCTTTCCGGTGTTGTCATACTGTCTGACACCTGTGAGCATTTCCTTGTGGAATGCACCTTCCTTGTAGTCAAAGGCATAGCTGCGCAATGTCTCGCCCTGGAAATTCACGGTCACTTTCTCCAACAGCCTGTTGGAGGAGGCGAGGAATCCATAACGGGCATTGTTGGTCTTTACCTGCTTTACCTTGTTGCCATCAAAGAGTACAACGGTGTGCGGTTCCTGTCCTGCATTACCTGCGTGAACCTCCTTCAGATATGCAGCCTTGGCCTTCAAGCCGCCACGCACATCCTCATCCACGATGTCATACACATATTCTATATAGTCACCGTGGAGTTCCTCGACACGTTTCAGCTTCCATTCGGCAATCACCTCACGGGTATTGCCCGAAGCATCGGTGACATTGCCCTTTACAACAGCTCCGTCACCACCATAGATGTACTTGACACCCTGCTTGTCTGTAACCTCCCAATAATAGTTGGCAGGACTGTCACCCTTGCGGATGATACGGTTGAAATCACCGCCTTGGCGGGTGTAGAACTGGCGGTCCGCCTTTCTGTTCATCTTCTCGCCACGGTGTGCGACTCCCATCTGTCCGTTGTCGTCCATGGTGGAGAGCATTGAACCGGACAAGAGATAAGTCTCCGTCTCTTTTGACAGGTCATAACGAGGCACGCCCCACCGGGTGTCAAGCGTAATGCTTGGCACGCTGACGTTCCAACCCTCGCCAAGCCAACCGCTACCGCCCTCGCTGCTGTACTGCAAACCAAGGCTTGGCTGCATACCGTTTCGTGCTGGCGGCATCTCGAACGGATACTGCAGGTTGGCAGAGCCACGGTTGTTTGCGCTTGGAGGCGCAATGACATTGAGCTTCGCCGTAGGGTCTGCCGCCTTGATGTCGTTCATCATCGTCGGGGCAAAGCCTTCGGTCTGCGGAGACTCCGGTGCCTGTATCACACCGTTGATCATGTCGGTGAAGTGGGTCGTCTTTGAAACGACACACTCTTCCTTCTTGTCCACACGCACACGCTCCAACGCAACCCAATGCTTCTCGGCCGGGTCGTAGTAATAGGTACGGATGTCGTCCTCGGTATAGCCGCTTGGTATCCTCGTGCGGTCATACTTTATCTTGACAGTCGCGCCCTCGCCTGTGAAGTGTGTTCCGTGAGGGAGAAAACGGTAGCCATGTCCTCCTGCCGTGACATTGGTCATGGCAAAGTCAAGCTCAGGGACATTCTCCTCTCCGATAGAGTTCACGGAAAGGCTTCTGTTCCGAATGAGGTCTTTCTGAAGAACGACCAGTTTGCTACCTCCTACGGAGATACTGTCAGAGACACCCTTCTTGAAGAGCTTTCTCACGGCTGTCCCGTCCTTTGCCGAAAGGGACAGTGTGGCGGCAAGCAGTAAAACCAATGCCCACGCCACCTTCTGTATATAATTCTTCATGCGTATCTTCCTTTAAGTTACTTTACTGAGATTTTCCTTGTATGCTCCCCATTCTCGGAGATTGCCTTCACGACATACACACCCGATGCGGGAACCTTGAAGTCGGCCTGCTTGACGCTTTCGCCTGTCATTTGGCGTGACACTACCAGTTTGCCTGATACGTCAAACACCATCAATGTGGCTGCAGAAGGCTTGTCCTGTGTGAGTTTAGCCTCGTAGATGCCTGTCGTAGAACCGTTGCCATTGACAGTGAAATCCTCGTCTTCTCCAGAAATGAAGGAGTTGTCAGCCTGTCTGTCCGAGCTGCCCACATGGCTCTCCCTTGCCTGTGTTCCGTTAGGCATACTTGCATCACACTCGCTGCCGACATAGACGGTCATCGTTGTCGTACACTTCTTGGGTGTTTCTATCTGCACGTTGCCCCTTGTGGTGAATGAGGTTACAGGCGTACCGTTTACGGTAAGGTCGGTGATATGCGTCTCGCCCTTTCCGTACTTGATGCAGAACCGCCATGCACGAAGTGACCAGACATATTCATGATGCATGGTCTGTCCGTTCAACTTGTATGTGACCTGCATATTGCGGACTGTAACACTGAGCACATCGCCAGGCTTGATGGTGACATATTTGGTTAGGCTTGTATATCCACCGGTTATGATATGCGCCTTGTCGCCCCGCACGTCGAAGCCATATTGGGTGATCTCGTCCGTGAGGCTTGGCTCCAATCCCACACGGTAGTTTGATTTTGTATCGTTCACCGTCCATGAGATGTCGCCAGACAGATAGGTCCTGGTGTCATGCGAGTATGAGGTGTAGAGTGCGTTGCCAGTGGCATAAATCTCGTTGCCTCCACCTTGTGATACGGACAGCGCATAGGCGCCGGGGGCAAGATTCGTGATTCTATGCGTGTCACCGAAGAATGTTCCTCTGGCAATGGTTTCTCCTTTTACTTTTCCTGCAACGGTGTCAACGCTGAGCACATAGGAATAGACTGGTGTACCGATGTTGATGCCGATGTCGATATACCCGTCATTGCGTGGAACTCCATTCTCGCAACTTGACGGCGTAGGAGTGGCATCATAGGAAATGCCGTCATAATAGGCGAATGTGAACACATCGCTTCCGCTTCCGTCTGCATCCCATAGGATATTGCGGAATATGGTCTTGCCCCTTGTCATATCAGGCTTGGAGCATCTTATGTTGCTATTGCTGTTGATGTCGAAATCACCTTCACCGCTTGGGTCTATGAGCATGACGGTACGCTTGCGGCAATAGTCCGAGAACTCCCTGTCCGGTGTGAGGTCATAGCTCAGCTCTGCCATATAACCGACATCATCTATTCCTCCTGTCCTCAAGCCTGCCATATTCAAGGCGGACTCTGCTCCTTCCGTTCGGATAATGCCCACATTTGTGTCTGTGTCAGTTGCATCCGAAAGGGATATGGTTCTTGTCGCACTTCCTGTTCCGTCAACACGCAGATAGATGTTTTTGCCTTCCTTGCGGATAGAGATGTCCGTTCCGTCAACATCCGTGGCGATGTATGAATTTGAGACCGCTCCGTTGATGATCGGATAAACAACTCCAGCATTGGTGAACCGGAATCCATACTTGCATGTGCTGCCACCGATGCTTCCGAAGCCAACGTCAAAAGTCGGGTGACTTGTCGGACAGGTGAACTCAAAAGCACCGCCACCTCCAACAAGGGCTGGGGTCGTGGCATAAGCTCCGGAAACGGCTTTCTCTTGGATGATATTGTCAGTAAAGCCATTCCTTGACACTTCAAGTCCTTGCGCAGTCCATCTTGCCACTGTACTGTCGGGCTTTGACGGCACGTTGGTCTTGACCATCCATGTACGTTTCATGACATGCCACAGGGAATCTGTAGGTGAGGTATATGTTGCAAGTGCCACATCATCGTCGCCCCAGAAAGTAAAGCCTCTGTCCGGCATCGGATTGCCGTTTTCACGTCCCATGACAAGCAGACGGGAAGCGGATGAAAGGTTGTATGGATTTGCGTCATGATAAGTTCCGTTCTCCTTCAAGGCCGAATATACCGGACTTTCCTCATATGATGTTGCGGAAAGCGGTTGGGAGAGACTTCCTGCCATGTCTGTTCCAACAGCTGTGACCCTATGGTGGTAGGCTTGGTTCTCCGCCATATCCCAAGTCAGGTTTCCGTCGCTGTCAAGATACGAGCCTTTGAGGGTGATGCCGTACTTTACCGCCAGATAGCTCTCCACTTTTCTGCGCTCATCGGGTGTAAGCATCCTGCTGAAAACAATAAGTTCAGGGGCATATCCCCGGATGGAAGCATTACCGAAGAGCGAGGTCGGGATATCCGTACCGAAACTGCCCGAGGTGGAAGGTGTTCCTATGAATAAGGTGGTGTTGGAGTTGTCTCCCCACAATGTTGTTGAAGGATTGCTTACCTTGAAGTAGGACACAACGCGCAGAGCGCTTTCCTTAAAACCGTTCTCGGACAAAGAATCGCTTGATTGATAAAGCAGGTCTTCACCCGATGCTGAACCATAGTCCAGTGGTTCAACGCCTCTACCCCTTACGGCTTTGTCCTTGCTCAGAATGGCTCCGTCGCCCTTGCGGCCGTCAAGAGCATAGACAACCATATCCTTGCCGATGGTTGCCAGTTCCGGTGCAAAGACACCGATGACGGTAGCCTGCGAGAGGTTGCCGTGTTTGAGTTTGGCACTCAGACTACGAAATCCGTCTGCGAGCCAGAGACTCGGATTGAAGTTGAAGTAATGGACTGAACTGTTCGGAAGAGTAAGTTCAGACTTGACGCCACGGCTGTCCAATAGCATCAGCCGTATGGAATCCCCAGAGAAATCCTGCCAACAGTAATAACCTTGCAGGTCTGAGTTCAAAGGCGCAGTCTTGAACCATAGTTCGCTTCCGCTGACTCCTCCGGGCGTTTGCGCGAAACTGCCGAGAGCGAAGCCTAACAGTAACAAAGAAGTAAACTTTCTCATGCGCTGTCAATTTGGAGTGTTTGAAAAATATAAAAACGTATGCCTCTGCCGCGCAGGGAGAGACCAATGAGAGAGAACGGACTGTTACTACGGAGAAGAATTGTGATATAGGCTTGCTCCGTAAAGTCCTATTGTCACGTGGCTGGCCAATAGGCTTTACCACCAAACTAATGCTGCAAATATACAAAAATAATCTTAATAAACGGATATAATCTTTAAGAAATTTGCTGGTTTGGTGTTTTTTTTTATGATTTCGGTCGATTTTGCAGAAATCTTTTACATCTGTTGTATGTACTGGAGTTAGTTTGGCAAAAATACACAAATGGTCACGGATTCAGTTTCTTATGTTAGAATGTGAATCATGGTTTGAAACTGTACACACTCGGGGTACAAATGAAAACACTATATGCTTGTGTCGGAAAGGTATATATGAGCTGATGGTAGAGTCGTCATCAACAACAATGCTCCCTGATGTGATAAAATCAGCAGGAATACTTGCTATTCATTTTACGATGGGGTTATGTTCACAAGTTTGAGATTTCATGTAAAAAAGTCCTAATTTCCATATTTCTCTTCTTGTAAATTATGGGATATTAAGAAAAATATCGTATCTTTGCCCCCGAATTGAGGCGTTCTTTGTATATTGCAAGGTTGTGAAAGAAAAAGAATATAGCTCGTTTCTAAATCGTTAGCAGTAACATTCTTTAAAGTACTTAACTTACTGATATTCAATCAATAAAAGATTTTGTTGTGACTCGCGGTATGAAAGGTGAATCGCTTGGAAATTCCGGCGGCTTTGGCCCATGGTTTGATAAGCTGGTTGATACCAGAAGGCAAATCGAACACATGGTCGTCTGCTGTCTTGTCCCCACGTTCCGGCATCCACTTCAACGCTTCATTGGAGAGCGGAAGGTAAATCGGTTCTTTCGTCTTCTGCATGGCTACTGCCAAGCGGTATTGGCCGTTGTCAATAAACACATCTTTCCATTGCAATCCGATAATGTCACTGATACGTAGTCCACAGAAGCAGGAGAACAGGTAGGCACTTTTTACCCCTTCGTTCTGCATTGGTGTAGCGATTAATGATCTCACTTCTTCAATAGTCATATACGAACGCACACTTTCCGGCATCTTGGGCTTCTCCGATTTTTCCATTTCGTTGAATGGATTCTTTAAGATCCGTTTCGCACGGACAGCGGCATTTAACGCACCGTTGAAAATCTGGTAATAGGTATTACGCGTAGAAGCCGAGATGGGTTTTCCTTTGGGACGGTAGTTTGTCAGCATATAGTCGATATAGCCGTGGCAAAAAGTGAGGTCAATCTGATTTAATGTGAATCTTTCTCCTGCATACTCTTTCAAGATATCGGTAACAGATTTTATCTGGCCTATGTTTTTCTTACCACGTTTCTTCTGTTCCTCTTTATAGAGTTGCATCCAGTCCAGCAGATAAACCTTATCCTTGTGATTCATGATACCGGCTTCACCACTTGTCAACTCTATGATACGCTTCGATTTGATTGCATTTGCGGCAGCCATTGTCGTTTCGTTCTGTTGGCGGGCATTACGATCCGTTTCCGGAATAAGATACATTTTCAGATACTCGTATGTCCGCTTACCATTTCGGTATATATCCAGATACAAACTCTTGCTGCCATTGGCCAACTCCTTCGTCCGAAGACGAATCGGCTCCTTTACTTTTATTGGCTTTCTGGTCCTTGGCATATTTGTGTCCTTTTATTCGTTATTTCCTATCACAAAGGTACAAATAAAAAACGAAATCAAGAAACAAACAAGAAACAAAAATGCACCTAAAAAAAGCAAAGCAACAGAAAACGTAGAAAACAACTGAAAATAAAAACTCGTATATAAATTATTGATATATAGATGATTTATCTATATTTATTTGGAACTTGTTTTCATTTTATATATGTCTTTATGATTATTGGAAATATAATGCTCATGTCTACAATTTTGCAAATTCGTTGTTGTACTCACCTAAAATAGCTCAGGATATAACTCAGAATGTATTCTTGAAAATATGGGAAAAGCGTCACGAAATAAATCCGGAGCAGAATTTTAATGCCTATCTCTTCACGATAGCCCGAAACATGGTCTATAAGGAAACTGAGCAGAAGCTGTTGGCTGAACAATCACTCAGGCAACTGCAGGAAGAGGAGGATGTTCTCGATATGAGTACCATACAGACATTGGATTATCATTTTACAGAAGAACTTTGTCGCAGTCTTGTAGAGGAATTGCCTCCTGCACGTCGGGAGATCTTTAAATTAAGCCGGTTTGAGAGGTTGTCAAACAAAGAAATAGCTTTGCGCCTGTCTATTTCAGAAAGAACCGTTGAAACTCAATTGTATAGAGCTACTCGTTTTTTGAAGCGGAAACTTCTTTCAGATGAAGGATTAGGACTTTTAATCTTACTATTTATCATTCAAAGTAATTAAGCATGCTTGGTTGAGCATGCTTTTTAATTATTAATTAACGTTAAATACTTATTTTCTTTTAATAGCTTGTAAGTGATTTGAAGCTTTAAAGGATATACAATACAGAAGGAGGATAAAATGGACTATATTGAATTGTTGGAAAAATATATGCAGGGGCTGACAACTCCTGAAGAAGAAAAGGCATTGCTTGATTGGATACAGCATGATGGTGATGCTCGCAGTACTATTTCTGCGTTCTATGAAAAGCGATGGAAAGAAACACCGGATACCGGTGTCTCTGCCGAATTGCAATATAAGATGTTGATGAATATAAAACAGAATATTTGTCAGCATGAAATAGAAAATCAATCGGCTGCAGGTAGAAAGATTGTATGGATGAATGTAATGAAGTATGCAGCTGCGATATTGGCTACAATGGTCGTTTCTGTATTTTCTGCTTATTATTTTTATTCCTCCGAAAGTGATGTGAAAAACTTTGTAGTTTATGCAGATAAAGGACAGCGGAGTAATCTGGTATTGCCGGATGGTACAAAAGTATGGCTGAATTCAGATTCAAAGCTGGAATATGATAATACTTACGGTGTAAAAGAACGTAAGATAAGATTGACAGGTGAAGCGTATTTTGAGGTTGCCAAGGATAAGGAACACCGTTTTCTGGTAAGTACCGGACTTATGGATGTTGAGGCTCTAGGTACTGCCTTTAATGTACAGTCTTATCCGAACGAAGATGAAATAACTACAACTTTGCTGGAAGGAAAGGTGAAAATTTCCACTCCCGGACAAGAGGCTATTCTGTTGCCCAATCAACAAGCCTGTTTTGGCAAAAGCAGTAATGGACTGAGTGTGATTGAAGTTGAAAATGCAAAATACTCCAATAGCTGGACAAAAGGTGAATTTGCTTTTAATGGAGCAACCCTGGAAGAAATAGCAAAGGAGCTGAGCCGTATGTACAATATGGAAATAAAGTTTGATTCTGACGAAATTAAAGAATATAATTTTTCGGGAGTCATTAAAAATAATAGTCTTACAAATGTGCTGGAGATTATTAGCCTGACTTCTCCGGTAGTTTATGAGGTAGTAAATGATTCAATAATACTAGATAAACAAAAATGATTTAAATTATTAATCTTATTGAGAAATGAAAGCACAGGAAGGACCTTAAAAAGAATGAGGATGTATCCGTTCTGACACATCCTCATCGTAAGTAAAGAGATTTAGTAAAATCAGATAAATAAAAGATTGGATTACTTGGCGGTTTCTTTTCTTTTATATAAACTGATTTTGCTTGTAAAATTACGTATAACTAATGAAAACACATTCAAAAAGCATGAAAAATGTAAGTAATTTCAAGCATTATTTATCAAAGTCTTGCTTATTGAGCATTATGCTTGCTGCAAGCCTTAATTCTTACTCACAAATAACGCTAAACGTAAACGGCAGTTCTGTTAAATCTGTGATTCATCAGATTGAGAAGCAGTCAGAGTATCGTTTCTTTTATGACAATAATTTGTCTGGACTGTCTAAGAAAGTGAATATCAATGTGAAAGACCAGCCGATTGATGAGGTACTGAATACAATTTGTAGTCAGGCTGGTATAGCTTATACAATAAAGGGTGATAAGCAGGTTGTTATCCATTCTGATAAAGCAGATGTTGCCCAGCAGTCTGTTACAAAGAAAATTACAGGTATTGTAAGTGATGAGCAGGGAATGCCTATTATCGGAGCGAATATCAGAGTCAAGGGTACAACCGTAGGAACAATTACGGATCTGGATGGTAAGTTTGCATTGGATGTCAATTCAGATGTTTCGATTCTGGAGATTTCCTATATTGGTTATAAAACTCAAAATGTCTCATTTAAAGGTAAAACTGATATCGCGGTAGTTCTGAAGGAAGATTCTGAAATTCTTGATGAAGTCGTTGTTGTCGGATATGGTTCTACAACCAAAAGAGCGATGGTCGCATCTGTTTCTTCTGTTAAGACTGAAGAAATAGGAGATTTGCCTGTTTCCAATATTACCCAGGGTATGGCTGGTAGAGCTGCCGGTCTGATTGTTCAGGGTGCAGGTGGTGGTATTGACAAGACACCTACTATCAGTATTCGTGGTGGAGGAACTCCTCTGGTCGTTATTGATGGTGTTATCAGAAATTATGATGACTTTGTACTCTTGTCTCCTGATGATATTGAAGCTTTGTCTGTTTTGAAGGATGCATCGGCAACTGCAGTGTATGGTTCGCGTGCAGCAGATGGTATTATTCAGGTTACGACCAAAAAGGGTAAGGAAGGCAAACCACGTATTGATTATTCATTCAACTATAGTATAGCACAACCGGCCAACTGGGCTGAACCTTTGGATTCATGGACTCGTGCTGAATATGCCAATATCGCCAAACGCAATGACGGGCTTCCTGATGCGTTTAGTGAAGACCGCATTCAAAAGATGAAAGACGGATCGGATCCTATTCAGAATAATAATACGAACTGGAGAGACCTGGTTTTGCGCGAATTTGCTCCGCAGTCCAAACATCAGGTAACAATGACTGGCGGTACAGATATTAATAACTATTATATGAGTCTTGGTCATATAAATCAGGGATCATTGTATGAAAACAACAGTTATAATATGCAGCGTACCAATTTCCGCCTCAGTCAGAGTTCTTTAATAAAGACTATCGGTCTGAAAGTAACTACGACTCTGGATGGATATATCAAGAAAACAACGCATCCGTATACTTCCACCAGCGATGGTCCTTATTATGTTTTCAGTCATATTCAAAATAAATCACCTCTGATCCCTGGTGTCAATAAGTATGGCTTACCCTATAATGTAAATGATAACCCTGTTGCAGAAATTGCAGATGATGCAGGATATAATAATGAAGACAGAAAACTGATTAATGGTAATTTGCAATTTGAATGGGCTGTACCCTGGGTTGACGGATTGAAATTGCGTGCTGCAGGAAACTACAGATATGCAATGGTAGCTAATAAAAAGTGGAGAAAAGATTCTGCAAAATATAATTATGATTCAGAAGAGCCGATATATAGTGCAAAACCATTATTCTATAATTCAACGAATTATGGACATACATATACACTTCAGTTCTTTGCCAACTATGACAAGACATTCGGTAAACATTCTATCTCGTTGTTAGGAGGTTATGAAGCAACTTATGGCTTTGCAAGTACATACTGGGTTCAACGTGAAAACTATGATTTCCCGATAGATCAGATTAATCCGGGTCCGGAAAGTTCACAGAAAAACGGTGGTAGTGAAGGTGAAAACGGGCGTGCAGGCTTTATCGGACAAATAAAGTATAATTACAATAATAAATACTTTGTTGAAGGAAGTATCCGTTATGACGGTTCTGATAATTTCCCGAAAAACCGCCGCTGGGGAACTTTTTACTCTGGTTCGGTAGGATGGAGCATTGCTGACGAAGCTTTCATGGAAGATTTGGTTGAGAAAGATGTTTTCAACCAGTTGAAGTTGCGTGCATCTTATGGACAGGTTGGTCTGGATAACTGGGGAAGTGATACTGATGTTTTTCATATTGGACGATTTGAATATATGAGTTCTTACAACTTGAACAATCAGGCCTGGGTCTTAAATGGTGCTTATGTACCTGGTTTTTCAGAAGGAGATATTCCTTCCTCTGATATATCATGGTTTACAACAGATCAGTTTGATATGGGTATTGATTTCTCTTCTTTAAAAAATAGATTATATGGTTCTATCGACTATTTCTATTACAAGACAAAAGGATTCTTATATGCTCCTAATCAAATTGATGTAGGTTATACAGCACCGCTGGGTATGTCCTTGCCGAGAGTTTCAACAAATGGTGAACATAGAAGAGCCGGTTTTGACTTTACTTTGGGCTGGAGAGATAATATTGGTAAATTCTCTTATGACATCTCTGCTAACTTTACTAAGTTTGATCAGTTGTGGGCAAACAATCCGTCTGAATCAGTAAGTGATTTGATGAATCCCTACAAACGTGCTACTCAGCAAACCGGATATTATGGAAACTTATATGAATGTTTAGGTTTCTATAAAGATGCACAGGATGTTTATAACAGTGTCAAGCGTTTAGGCTCTTATGATCTGACTGCTGGAGACTTGAAATATTCGGACTTCAATGGTGATGGTAAGATTGACGACTCAGATATGGTACGTACTGGAAAAAGCAGTTTCCCGAGAGGTAACTATGGTATTAATATTAAATTACAGTACGAAGGATTCTTCCTGTCAGCTTTGTTCCAGGGAGCTACCAGATTTGATATGTATTTGACCGGTACAGCTCAGATGAATGGTGGTCAAGCAGGTGAATTACCTGTTATTTATGATTATCATACCGACTTCTGGACACCGGATAATACGGATGCAAAATATCCCCGTTTGATGTCAAGCGCAGGTCTTAATGGAAACAATAATTATGTTTCAAGTAGTTTCTGGCTGATAAACGGTGCTTACCTTCGTATGAAAGATTTTTCATTTGGATATGACTTTAAACACTCGTTGTTGAAGGATGTAAATTGGTTGTCGAAAGCATCACTGGCTATTTCCGGTCAGAACTTATTTACTATATCTGAGGCGACAAAATATGGTCTTGACCCGGAAAATGCATCTGTTGAGCATTACGGATATCCCAATGAGAGAATTTTTGCAGTTAGTTTGAATTTAGGATTTTAAAGCGTAATATAATGAAAAACAATATATATACAGGTCTTTTTTGCATGGGAATTGCTTTTTCTGGAGTATTGTCATCATGTGATGTAATGGATACAAAGCCATTCGAAAGCTATAGTGAAGATTTGGTATGGGGAAGCTATGAAACGGCTGAGGCTTTTGTTATACAGACATATAATAACACCATAGCAAATTTTTCCGGAAATTCTGCTGCCTGGGAAGTATTGACTCCTAATGGTGCATATTGTGATCAGGTTGGTAACTCTATAAATACTGTAGCTACTGAAACAGGTATTGATGCGTATTCAGATTATGGTTTTGGACGTTTTGGTGAGCAACGTAGCTGTAATATGATTCTGGAGAAAGTTGCAAGCTCCAATTTATCTGAAGAGCAGAAAAAGCAGTTGATAGCTGAAGGTCATTTCTTGAGAGGAGTATTATATTTCGATATGACCCGAAAGATGGGACGCTTTGTGCCTATTACACGAGTTCTTTCTGTGGATGATACGGAAGCTTTTCAGACTCCATTGACTGAGAGTGTCAATAAGAGTTATGAACTGGTTCTGGATGATTTGAATAAAGCTGTTGAGGGATTGCCGGAAACTTCTGAAAGTGGACGTGCCAATAAATATGTAGCTTTAGCCTTGAGAAGCCGTGCTGCTTTGCAAGCTTATGCTTATACAAAAAACGAGCAGTATTTGGATTTGGCTATTTCTTCTGCCAATGATGTCATTAATTCAGGAAAATATACTCTGACTGAGAATTATGGAGGAATGTTTAATGATGAGTCTCCAGAGGATCCTGAAATAATTATGGGACGTTATTATCTGGATAAAGATGCTACAGTGGGAAGTTTTAATGAGATGATAAATGTTATGCCTAATCTTCCTATTGATGAACTTCAAAAGGGTAGCGCCGATGGAACTACTACTTTTGATGAAAAGAAAACATTTGACGGATGGGGATCATATTGGCCGACTCAGGATCTTGTTGATCAGTATCTGGTCATTGATGAAAAAACAGGGGAAGCAAAGTCGTGGTATGAATCTTCTCAGATACTTGACAACGTAGATTTTCTCAGTACTTCAGGATTGAGCGAGGGTTCAATAGAAACTTTTACTCGATTTGACGGTGAAAAAAGACATATACCTACAGCCGTAGACCTTATAACAGGCCGTGAAGATTATCCGCTGTTTACGTATAATCTGAAAGTTAAAGATGGATGTACACGCGATATCAGTGATCTGATGTATTCTAACCGTGATAAACGAATGGATGCTACAATTGTTCGTGACAAGACGGAATGGCAGAAAGAATATATAGAGACAAATATGGGAGGTAGTGCATCTCAGGGTATACGTTCTAAGGAAGATGGTGGCTGGTATACGACAACGACTGGTTATTACTGGCGTAAGTATACCGTATTGGTTGATCCGAGAGTTTATGTTTCTAACAAGATTAATTTCCATTATGTGATAGCTCGTTTGGGTGAAATGTATATGAATCTTGCAGAAGCATATTTGCTGAAAGGGGATGTAGCCAATGCCGTTACAGCATTGAATGCAACACGTGTTAAGCATGGAGGGCTTCCTGCTTCTCAGGCATCCACACTTGAAGAAGCCTGGAAAGACTATATTCGTGAAAGACGTGTTGAAATGGCTTATGAAGAGGCTGATATCTATTTCAGTTATTTGAGATGGGGTAAATATGGTTCTTATAGTAATTATGGACGTAATGCTGGAGATGTCATTAAAGATCTGAATGCCCCTGTTTATAAGATTTCAATATCAAGTGATAGAAAATCTGCCTGCATTGGTCAGTTGACATTGCTTAATAGCTGGAACCGTAAGTTTACAACAAAACGCTATTTGTTCCCTATACCGCAAGGACAAATTGACACGCGTACAGCAGCGGGAATTATTGATAAACAAAATGAAGGATGGTAATTAAATTTTTATTTATGAAAAAGATATTATATTGTTTGACTTTAGTTTTTTCGGCTTTACTGTTTTCGTCATGTTTAAAAGGTGGTCTTGAAGATCTGCCAGAGTATGAAGATGCAGAAATTACTTCTGTCAGCGCAGTGCGTTATCGGTATATGACAGATGAAAAGTCACCAGCTTCCGGTGAATATCTGGTGAAAGAAGTTGATTTGACTTTTGATGCAGATATTGATAGTGAATCTGGCAGTGTAAAGATAAAAGTTTCAGTCCCAAGTGAATTTCCCGCAGGAGAACTGGGCAATCTGTCAACCTCTAACCTGGTTGTAGCGGTTTCTATTTCTACTGCAGCTCGTATGAGCCCTGTTGGAGATTCTTCTCAATTAGGTGTACCTGCAGATTGGAGTAAGTTAAATCGTTATGTAGTTCAGGCTGCAAATGGAAATAAAAAGGATTGGACTATAGAAATTGTTGAATTTAACAAATAAATAGGATTTTGATCTAAAGCAGCCTGGATATTTAATTTCCCGGCTGCTTTTTTAATGCTGATACGTATGAATAGATGGCTTGTTTTGTTTTGTCTTATCAATATATTTACGGCTACAGCCCGAAAGACTGATGAGGCTTTTCGTGTGCTCCAGCGTGTAAGTAAGCAGTCTTCTGTTCCGGTGAAGCTGGAATTGAAGAAAGGAGTCGGAAACATGTATTATGAATATTCCGTAAAGGATGGAATTTTGCATTTGAAAGGATCGGACAATGTATCTCTTTGCCGGGGATTTTATGATTATGTCAAGACTCACCGTCTGGGCATGTATACCTGGAGCGGCAATAATATCCGTCTTCCGGAAGAATTGCCTGCTGCTTCTTCCGTCAGGGTAGAGTCTCCTTTCCGTAATCATTATTATTTTAATGTCTGTACTTATGGCTACACGATGCCTTATTGGGATTGGGCACGCTGGGAACAGGAAATCGACTGGATGGCTCTTCATGGCATCAATATGCCGCTGGCCCTGGTTGGCTATGAAGCCATTCTTGCCCGTGTCTGGCAAAAGATGGGACTGACGGAAGAGGAGATAAACAGTTATTTTGTCGGTCCGGCACACCTGCCCTGGATGCGTATGGGTAATGTGAGCGGGATAGACGGCCCTTTGAATCCGGACTGGCATGCCGGTCAGCTGGCTCTTCAGCATAAGATCCTCGACCGGATGCGTGCTTTGGGTATGAAGCCGATTTGTCCGGGCTTCCCCGGTTTCATACCGGAAGCATTTAAGCGGATCTATCCGGATCTTCATATTGTTGAAACCCATTGGGGAGGTGCCTTCCATAATTGGATGATTTCTCCCACAGAGCCTTTGTTCGCAAAGATTTCTGAGGCGTTCATCAAGGAATGGGAGAAAGAGTTCGGTAAATGTGACTATTACCTGGTAGACAGTTTCAATGAGATGGACATACCTTTCCCGGAGAAGGGAAATCCTGCCCGCTATGAAATGGCAGCTTCTTATGGTGAGAAGGTTTATAGTTCCATAAAGCGTGCCAATAAGGATGCCGTGTGGGTTATGCAGGGCTGGATGTTCGGCTACCAGCGTCATATCTGGGACTACGAGACTCTGGGTGCTCTTGTGTCCCGGGTTCCCGATGATAAGATGCTGCTTCTGGACCTGGCCGTTGATTACAACAGGCATTTCTGGCATTCGGAAGTGAACTGGGAATATTACAAGGGATTCTACAACAAACAGTGGGTCTACAGTGTGATTCCCAATATGGGAGGAAAGACGGGAATGACGGGTGTTCTTGATTTCTATGCCAACGGTCATCTGGAAGCACTTTCTTCCTCCAACCGGGGAAATCTGGTAGCCCACGGACTGGCTCCCGAAGGAATTGAGAATAATGAAGTGCTTTATGAACTGGTGACTGATGCGGGCTGGAGTGACCACCGTATGGATGTACGTGACTGGTTGAAGCAGTATAGCATCAATCGTTACGGCAAGGCTCCGGCTCAGTTGATGAAAGCCTGGGATTATCTCCTGAAGTCTGTATATGGAACGTTTACGGATCATCCCCGTTTCAACTGGCAGTTCCGGCCGGGTCTTGTCAAGAATGGTTCTATTAATATAAGTGATGATTATTTCAAGGGGCTTGAGTCTTTTGTTGCAGCATCCGAAGAATTGAAGGACAGTCCTTATTACCTCACGGATCTTTGTGAAATGACAGCCCATTATCTTGGTAGTAAGGCAGAAATACTGACCAGACAGATTGATCAGGAATATTTGTTGGGAGATACGCTTCAGGCACATTTCCTCCAGAGTCGGTTTGAAACCTTCATGCTGGGGATGGACCGTATCTTATCCCAGCATCCTACTCTTCGTCTGGACCGTTGGGTGTCTTTTGCTTCGAAGGCAGCAAGAACGGAAGCACAGAGAAAACAGTATGAGATGAATGCCCGCCGTATCGTTACGGTCTGGGGACCTCCCGTTGACGATTATTCCGCAAGAATGTGGAGTGGTCTGGTCGGTAGCTATTATCTTGGCCGGTGGAAAGAATATTATAAAGGCCGTGATAGCGGCAAATCGGCAGATTTATCTTCATGGGAACGTAAATGGGTTGAAGAGAATCGTGTTTATAAGAAGTGGAATTCAGATTTTGATCTTATAGATTTTTCTCGTAAAATGATAGGCTTGTCTCAGGATATTTCTTCTGCAGATTTGCTTTTGAACCGTCCTGCTATGATCGGTACCTGGAGTTTAGCCAGAAATTCTTCCAAAGATTTATTGTTTAATATACCAGCCCGTATGCTTGTTGGGTTGAATGGTGTTTCATTGGAATGCCTGAAAGGTAAAGGAGATATAGAAGTTACCGGATTGGTTCTTGAGGCTGATGGTAAAGTTATATATTCTTCTTCAGATCGTGTTTTATCAGACGAGGGTATTCTGAACTTAAAGCTTGAAATTCCTGCTAATGTTACAGCAAATAACGGATGTGTATTGAAGTTAAAGATAAAATCCTCAACAGATAGTGCTGCCGGTATCGTTATTTGTGTCAATAAAAAACAGAGTTAGTTTATAATTCATGGAATGATGCGTATGATAGTAGTAACTTTGTAATTGTAGTGTTTATGTGTAGACTGTATTTTTCTTTAATATGTTTATTATTGATTACTTCTTCAACCTTTGCATCTTTATCTGTTGATACTGTTGTAAAGAGAATCAGGATCAATCGTGAACTGCTAAATATTGGCATTATTTCTGATGCACAATTTCCGGAGAATGATGAAAATTTATCAGTCGGTCATTTGGGGGTTGTAATGAATGGTCCTAAACATGTACATAGAGCTCTGAATTATTTTAAGAAGATGTCTGTAGATATGATCATAATGAACGGGGATATGGTTAATTCTCCTTCAGGCGGCAATGCATATAATACATATAATATGTTGCTGGATGATGTATATGGCAAAGAGCGTACTGGGATGCCTTTATTAATATACCCGATGGGAAATCATGAATTTTATAGCAGCAATGCAGAAAATTTGTATAAAGATAATGTAGAGCTTCCTCTAAACAGTCATTATGTCGTAAACGGCATACACTTTATCGGGGTATCCTGTTCGGATGGTAATGGCGGATACACTGAAGATAGGCTGGAATATTTAAGACATCATCTTGAAATTGCTTATCATGAAAATAAAACTAATCCTATAATTGTGATAAGTCATATGCCTTTTAAGGTTGACAACTTCTTTGGCGGCCAATGGGAGTCTCCTCAGGCGAAAGAGTTTTATCAGATTTTGTCAGCCTATCCTCAAGTCGTATATCTTTGCGGACATAGTCATTATCCGTTATTTGATGATTTATCAGTAATTCAAAAGGATTTTACAATAATCAATACAGGTAGTACATCGTATTTTGATCTTGACTGGAATACATTGAAGAATAAAAATATGTTGGATAAAGATCTTCCTAATGAATATGAGAATCCTCAATTGATCGGCATTTTTAAACAAGCGGATATAGATGGTAGAGATGAAGTAAACCAAGGATGGATTATGGATCTTAATTCAAGGACTGGAAACATAAATCTAAGACGAATGAATTATGATCTGTCACGTCAATTTGGGTATAATATAGTTTTGCAGGATTTGTACAGGAGAAATTTCACATATACAGAAGCGCAAATGAGAGCTAATGCGAAATCTCCTTATTTTAAAAAAGGTTCTCATATTAATTGTTTTGTCTGTGATGATGGAGTTGTAGATATTTGTTTTAATTCTGCTTCTCCCGATGTATTAACGAAGCATTATATGATGATAATAACAGATCCTGATGGAAACCAGAAAAAAATTCGTTTCCTTGCAAAGGGATATTATCAAGGTTTTGACTTGCCATATATGGAACATGTTCGTTATTACGGAAGTAAGAAAAAGGGCAAATATCAGGTGAAAATAAAGGCTGTCAGTTGTTTGGGTAAAGAAAGTTCCTTTTTGCAGTCTGATTATATGTTTTAGCTTTAGGAAAAGTTTTTTTGTCTGAAAGTGCTAATATAATCAATATTAATGCTATTTTTACTAGTTAAAAGGGAACATGGATTTTAGCTGAAAATATAACACTATGGCAAAAGGATTTCATTTCTTCTCGGTGCCAGTCAGGCCTGTACTGAGAAATTTCTTTCTGGCGAGTATTTTGCTGGCTTGTTTGTTGGGAAGTATTTTTAAGGCGGAGGCCCGTGAGGTAACTCCATTCAATAACGGATGGGAGTTTAAGAAAGGGCCTTTTCCAACCGATGCGATGCAGACTGCTGCCAGATGGAATGCAGATTGGGAACAGGTGAATGTGCCTCATACCTGGAATGCGGATGATATGCAGAAGAAAACCAACAGCTTTTATGCTGGGGTAGCTTATTATCGGAAGCACTATGTTTTTCCTGAATCACTGGAAGGCAAGCGTCTTTTTCTACGCTTTGAGGGTGTAGGAGCATGTGCCGAAGTTTATGTCAACGGTTATTTGGTTGGAACACATAAAGGAGCTTATTCTGCATTTGTCTGCGAAATTGGTTCGCAAGTCAGGCTGGGAGAAGAGAATGAAATTGTTGTCAAGTCCGATAATGTAGCACGTCCGGATGTGATTCCGGTCAACCATGCTCTTTTTGGCGTCTATGGTGGAATTTACCGTCCCGTATGGCTGATAGTGACTGAACCCTGCAATATTGTAGTGAATGACTGTGCCTCTCCGGGTGTATATATAACTCAGAAGAACGTATCGAAACAGTCTGCTGATGTTTCTGTCAGGGTGAAACTTGATAATGCAACATTGGCTCCGGCTGCTCTTGAACTGGAAAATGCGATTTATACCCGTGAGGGCAAGTTGGTTAAAGTTCATCGGCAGTTTTTTGAGCTGACTCCTCAGGGAGTACAAAACTATGTTTCTGATTTTAAAATCAGTCATCCTCATCTTTGGCAGGGGCGCGAAGATCCTTATTTATATAAGGTCGTCTCTCGTCTGAAACAGGACGGACAGGTAATTGATGAAGTGATACAGCCACTCGGCTTGCGTAAGTATGAGGCTGTGGCTGGAAAAGGTTTCTTCCTGAATGGTAAAAAATATCCGATGTATGGAGTTACCCGTCATCAGGACTGGTGGGGGATGGGTAGCGCACTGACTAACAGGGAACATGATTTTGATCTGGAGCAGATTATGGAAGTTGGGGCAACGACCGTGCGTTTTGCTCATTACCAGCAGTCGGATTATATTTATTCACGTTGTGATACGTTGGGACTTATTATCTGGGCTGAGATTCCTTTTGTGAACCGTGTGACAGGGCAGGAGTGGGATAATGTTCATCAGCAAATGCGCGAGCTGATACGTCAGAGTTTCAATCATCCTTCTATTTATGTGTGGGGAATTCATAACGAGGTGTATCATCCGCATGGTTATACGGCTGCTCTTACTCAGTCTGTTCACGATCTCTGCAAACTGGAAGATCCTGATCGTTATACGGTGGCTGTCAATGGTTATGGCCATGCAGAACATCCGGTTAACGGGAATACCGATATACAGGGAATGAACCGTTATTTCGGATGGTATGAGAAAAAGATACAGGATATCAAACCCTGGATTGAAAAAATGGCAAAAGAATATCCCTGGCAACGGCTGATGCTGACAGAATATGGGGCTGATGCGAACATTGAGCATCAGACAGAATTGCTGGGAGATGCCTTGAACTGGGGCAGTGATTTTTATCCGGAAACTTTCCAGACAAAGACACATGAGTATCAGTGGGGAGTAATTTCTCAGCATCCTTATATTCTTGCTTCTTATTTATGGAATATGTTTGACTTTGCAGTTCCTCAATGGAAGCGTGGAGGTGTAGATGCGCGGAACATGAAAGGGTTGATAACTTTTGATCGTAAAATACGCAAGGATGCTTTCTATTGGTATAAGGCAAACTGGAGTAAGGAGCCGGTGCTTTATCTGACGCAACGCCGTAATACGGAACGTGAACGCCGGGAAACTTCTGTCACTGTCTATTCCAATCTTGGGACACCCCGCGTTTTCCTGAATGGCCGGGAACTGGATGGCGTTCGTAAGGGATATACCGATGTGCATTACATTTTTGATCAGGTAACGCTTGCCGAAGAACGAAATGTACTTAGAGCTGTTATCGTGTCTGATGGTAAGGAATATACCGATGAAATTGTGTGGAACTACAACGGTGAGCATGTCCGGCAGGCCGATGCTTACGAACATAAGAAAGAACATGCCGGCTGGTGATAACCATAGCCGGCATGTCTTTTATGATTATTCTTCACCATTCAGTTGCATTTGGCCGAACGACAGAGGGAGCAGATCTTTGACTCCCTGTAGCTCGTAGACTCCTGTGCGGCTGCACAACAGGATTCGCATGGGCTTGCCATAGCGTTGTTCCGTTTCCAGCAAGACTTGCCGGCAGGCTCCGCAGGGAGAAATGGGCTGTTCCAGAAAGCCAGCTTCATTGCGTGCTGCAATAGCCAGGGTAAGTATGGGTTGGTCGGGATATTGTGAATTGGCATAGAATACTGTGGTTCTTTCTGCACAGGTGCCGGAAGGATAGGCTGCATTTTCCTGATTACTTCCGGTAACGATTGTTCCGTTTTCCAGCAATGCGGCAGCTCCTACTGCAAAATGGGAGTAGGGGGAGTAACTTCTGCTGGTTGCTTCCCGGGCGGCATCCGTCAGGCGACGGTCTGTTTCATTCAGCTCCCCGTAGTTCAGGGAACGGACATGAATTTCTAGTTTAATTTCTTTCATGGCAGTTAGATTAGGGATAAATGATCGTGGAACAAATATAGCTTTTTCTTTGGAAACCGGAAAATAAATAGCAGGATTACCGGCAGAAAGTAGCTTCCACACCCACTTCCTTACAATCTGCTCCCATCGGTGGATTTTGCTTGTCAAGGGTGATCCGTATCTCGCTGACAGCAGGAAAATCGTTCAGTAGACGGGAGGCGATACGCCGGATAACGTGTTCCAGAAGCAGAGAAGGAATATTCATTTCTTCCTTGACAGTCTTGAATACTTCAGCATAGTTGACTGTTCCCTCCAGACAGTCATTTTCAGCAGCATGCGAGAAGTCTGTTTTCAGACGAAGGTTGAGGGTATATTCAGCGCCTACGCGGTTTTCCTGTGGAAGGACACCGTGATAAGCATATAGTTTCAGTCCATTCAAATGGATGTACATGTCTTGAGTTTTCATACGCAGTTTATCAGATAAAAAATAGAGGGCGCAAAGATGCATTGTTTTTTCCGGAATAATACCGGAAGCAATACGCCTTTGCGCCCCGATTGGTTATATTTCTCAGGCCTGCTTTTTATCCGCAGCGGGAAGATCCGCAAGTCTTGCAGATCAGACAGCCTTCCTGGTAAACCAGGGTTTCATGACCGCAGTTAGGACATTTCACTCCCTTGGCTTCAGTTCCGTCCTGTACATATTTTTTCAGGGCGCGTTCTACACCATTCTTCCAGGTATTGATGTTTTCGCTGTCCAACTGGAGTGAGCCTACAAGTTTGATGACCTGTTCGATCGGCATACGCCAGCGCAATACACCGGAGATCAGTTTTGCGTAGTTCCAGTATTCTTTGTTGAACTTCTCGGACAAGCCTTCAATGGTCATCTTGTAGCCGCGTTTGTTCTCGAACTGGAAGTCATAGCGCTTCACTCCGTCTTCATCGTAATTCTTGATGATGCGGCCGCTGGTTACAGATTTAGGCAGAACGATACCTTCCTCATCATCCTGAAGACCGGTAAAGATTTCGTAGGGACGTCCGTCGAGCAATCCTACAAATGCTACCCATTTCTCTTTGTTGTTCTGGAAACGTACTACATCAGCTTCCAGTACTTTCGGACGTACTTCTACAACCTGAGGCGGTTTGCAGTGGCATTCTTCCTCTTCTTTCTTTTTGTCTTTTTTAGTAGAGATCAGTACACCTGCACGTGAACCGTCACGGTAAACTGTACATCCTTTGCAGCCGGATCGCCATGCTTCTACGTAGAGGCGGTTCACCAGTTCTTCATCAACACTGTTCGGCAGGTTGATTGTAACACTGATGGAATGGTCTACCCATTTCTGGATGCGTCCTTGCATTTTGACTTTCATCAGCCAGTCTACATCGTTTGATGTAGCTTTATAATAAGGAGATTTTGCAACCAGATCATCAATCTCTTCTTGTGTATAATGCTTGTTCGGGTCGTATCCATTGACTTCCATCCAGGTCAGGAACTTGTGATGGAACACTACATATTCTTCAAATGCATCTCCTGTTTCGTCTACAAAGTCTACATGGACATTGGCATCATTCGGGTTGACTTTACGACGACGCATGTATACCGGCATGAAAACCGGTTCGATACCTGAAGTTGTTTGAGTCATCAGACTGGTAGTTCCGGTAGGAGCAATGGTCAGACAGGCAATGTTGCGTCGTCCGTAGCGTACCATATCTTCATACAAAGCAGGATCTGCATCCTTGATACGGTTGATGAACGGATTGTTCTTTTCGCGTTCTGCATCGTAAATTTCGAATGCGCCACGTTCCTTAGCCATGTTTACAGATGAGCGGTAAGCTTCAAGTGCAACAGTTTTATGTACCTGTTCTGAGAATTCAGTTGCTTCTTCTGTACCATAGCGCAGTCCCATAGCTGCCAGCATATCACCTTCGGCTGTAATACCTACACCTGTACGTCTTCCCAGTCCGGATTTGCGGTATATCTTTTCCCACAGGTGACGTTCTGCGCCTTTGACTTCTTCACTTTCCGGATCGGCATCAATTTTTTCCATGATGCGTTCGATCTTTTCCAACTCCAGATCAATGATGTCGTCCATGATTCGCTGAGCCAGGGCAATGTGTTTCTTGAACAGGTCGAAGTCGAATCGGGCTTCCGGAGTGAACGGATTGATTACATATGAATACAGGTTGATGGCCAGCAGACGGCAAGAGTCGTAAGGGCACAACGGAATTTCACCGCAGGGGTTGGTAGAAACCGTACGGAATCCTAAATCAGCATAGCAGTCAGGAACAGATTCACGGATGATTGTATCCCAGAACAGAACACCCGGTTCTGCCGATTTCCATGCATTGTGCACAATCTTTTTCCACAAGGCAGAAGCATTGATCTGCTTGGATACCATCGGATGATCTGAATCAATCGGGAACTGTTGGGTGTACATCCGGCCTTCTACGGCAGCTTGCATGAATTCGTCATCCAGTTTCACGGAAACATTAGCTCCGGTCACTTTGCCTTCCGTCATCTTGGCATCAATGAATGCTTCTGAGTCGGGATGCTTGATGGATACACTCAGCATCAGGGCGCCGCGGCGGCCATCCTGTGCTACTTCACGGGTAGAATTGGAATAACGTTCCATGAACGGAACCAGTCCGGTAGAAGTCAATGCGGAGTTCTTTACCGGTGAACCTTTCGGTCGGATGTGTGACAAATCATGTCCGACACCTCCACGCCGTTTCATCAGCTGTACCTGTTCTTCATCAATACGGATAATGGCACCGTATGAGTCTGCAGCTCCTTCCAGACCGATAACGAAACAGTTGGACAGTGATGCGACCTGATAGTCGTTACCGATACCAGTCATCGGGCTTCCTTGCGGAACGATGTACTTGAAATGGTCGAGCAGGTCAAAAAGTTCTTGTGCACTGAGTGCGTTTGGATACTTAGCCTCGATGCGGGCCACTTCATTGGCGATACGCCAATGCATGTCCTCCGGAGACTTTTCGTAGATGTTACCGAACGAGTCTTTCACAGCATATTTATTTACCCAGACACGTGCGGCAAGTTCATCGCCTTTAAAATACTGCAATGAAGCGTTATAGGCTTCATCGTAGCTGTACGTTTTCTTTTCCACTTTTGTATATGAATGAGTTTGTTATCAATTTAAAAAGGTCTTGCCTGTAGAAATTTTGCTCTTCTTAAATCATAACGGCTGCAAAGCTAGAGATGTTTTTTTGATTTGCCAAATAAAACTTTGAGAAGTTATTAACAATCGGTGAAGTTTTCCAAAACGAAAAACTAATAATTTGTATATTAGTAAAATAACTAAAATAGGAATAGCTGAAAATTTTCCAAAAAGTAAACTTCTTCTCAGAGGTGATATAGAGCTTGTTTCCTTGCCTGGAGGGTATTACAGCATGGAAAACCTTTGTCTGGAGGGGGGGGGAAAGGGTGAGAAGAGTATGTGTCTCTAATAGAATTTTCTTATATTTGTAAAATAAAACAAGATAATATGGATTCAATCAGAAACAGACGTACGATTCGTAAGTACAAGCAGCAGGATATTCCTGCAGAGCTGTTGAACGGGCTGCTGGAAGAAGCTTTTCGGGCTTCCACAATGGGAAATATGCAGCTTTACAGTGTAGTGGTAACCCGGGATGCAGAGCGTAAGGCTCTTCTTGCACCGGCTCATTTTAATCAGCCTATGGTGACTTCTGCACCGGTGGTTTTGACATTTTGTGCAGATTTCAACCGTTTCAGCAAATGGTGCCGTCAGCGCAAGGCAGAACCGGGGTATGACAATTTGATTTCCTTTATCAATGCCGCTTCTGATACCTTGCTGGCTGTTCAGAACTTCTGTACGCTGGCAGAAGATCGTGGTCTCGGTATCTGTTATTTGGGAACAACTGTATATAATCCGGATCAGATTATAGATATTCTTCATTTGCCGGAACTGGTCGTGCCTGTGGCCACGATTACGGTAGGATATCCGGATGAATGCCCTGCTCAGCCGGACCGCTTGCCGTTAAGCGGAATTATACATGAAGAAGAATATCACGATTACACTCCGGAAGCAATTGATGCCATCTATGCGATGAAGGAATCATTGCCGGAAAACAAACATTTTGTGGAAATCAATCATACGGAAACGCTGGCTCAGATCTTCACGAATATCCGTTATAAGAAATCGGATAATGAATTTATGTCTGAAGGACTGAAGCGTACACTCAAGCGTCAGGGGTTTGATAAATAAGATTTCATTGGAATCAGATACAAAGAAAGCGGACCGGACAATCAGTTTTAACTTTTGTCCGGTCCGCTTCTT
>NZ_EQ973651.1:156254-161409 GCF_000157915.1 Phocaeicola coprophilus DSM 18228 = JCM 13818
CAGTTTTAATCCAACTTCTATTTCTTCAATTTCTGCTTTAAATTCTTTATCCACTTCCAACTGATCTTTTACAGTCTTGCAGGCATGCAATACGGTTGCATGGTCCTTGTTTCCAATCAGCTGACCGATTTTGGAAGAAGATGTTTCTGTATGTTTCTTTGCCAGATACATGGCAACCTGACGTACTTGTACAACTTCACGTTTACGGGTTTTTGTATGGATAGCTGAGGTGTCAATCTTGTAGTGAGCACAAACCTTTTCGATGATATCATCGATGGTTACAGCCTTAACTTCAGCGCAGCGTACAGCTTTACGGACAATACGTTGAGCCAAATCCAGGTTGATTTCTCGTTTTAACAAGATAGATTGTGCCAGCAGTGAGTTGACAATACCTTCCAGTTCACGCACGCTTTCGTTGACGTTTTCCGCAATATAGCAGATCACTGATTCTGGAATGGTCAGTCCATCCCGGCGGATCTTGTTGCGCAGAATGTTCTTGCGCAGTTCGATATCCGGTTTTTCCAGTTCAGCCACCAATCCCCATTTGAAGCGTGTCAGCAGTCGGTCTTCCATCCCTTGCAGCATAACGGGAGCACGGTCGGAAGTCAATATCAGTTGCTTGCCGTTCTGATGCAGATGGTTGAATATGTGGAAGAATGTGTTCTGCGTTTTGGTAACACCCGCAAATTCCTGAATATCATCAATGATCAGGACGTCAATCGTCTGATAGAAACTGATAAAATCATTGAAATGATTTGTTCGTACTGAGTCAGTATACTGTACCTGGAACAGATGTGCTGAAACATACAACACACGTTTCTCAGGATAAAGTTCTTTGATACGGGTACCAATCGCATTGATCAGGTGTGTTTTTCCCACACCAGACGGACCATACAGGAAGAGCGGGTTGAAAGTTCGCGCCGGATTCTGGGCTACAGTTTCAGCCACGGTTCTTGAGAATTCGTTGCTGGTACCTTTGATGAAGTTTTCAAAATTGTAATTCGGGTTCAGATGCGGATCCAGATCTTGGGGAGCCGCAGCTTGTAATGGGTTGGGCGCCTTGTTGGCATTGTGTACAGGCGCTTGAGGAGGCAAAGCAGATGAACGCTTTGTCCCTTCCATATTGACGGTTATGTGGTTTGTCTTGTCGGTAAGAATGGAATACATCAACTCCGTACCTTCACCTATTTCTTTATAGATGGCGGCACGCAGCAATCCCACATACTTTTCTTCCAGATATTCATAGAAGAAAGGACTGGGGACGCCAATCGTCAATGCCTTATTCTCGTATTTCAAAGGTACGATAGGCTCAAACCAAGTCTCAAAAGCTCTTGCATTGTTGATGTTGTCTTTAATGAAGTTCAGACAACGGTTCCACAACACAATTGCTTGATTATTTTCAATCATACGTGCGTTATTATTTAATAAAGCGAAATTTCTACGTTTGCAAATTTCGGAATGAAATTTCAGAAAAACAAATCCCTTTTTGCTTGCTTTTTCTGAATGTATTATAAATGTTTGGTTTTTAAAATGTTACAAATGTGTTAAAGACTCTTTTTGTGAGTTGACTCTTGTTTTTTTGAAACTTATTGTTTCTCAAATGGTTATCCTTTTGTTTCTTTTTAGGGAAGAAGACTGATGAAATTGGCTTATCTTCTTATTATCAGTTTTTTATAATGGTTGTAATAGAAGATAAGCCAATTCTTTATTATTTAGATAAATTCTATATAGTGTATTTCTTACTTGTCTTTCTTGCCAAAAAGAGAGAAGTGTACGTAGCGTTTGGGATGTTCCTGCAAATCCTTAAGCAGACTGGCCGCGTTGGCTGAAGTTGCGTTCAGATTGTTGTATAGTTCAGGATCATTCAGCAACAATCCGAGTGAATTGTCCTTGCGGTTCAGCTTGTCGGTCAACAGGCGTACATTTTGCAGGGTTGAATCGATTTTTGTAAAGGTTGCTGCATAGTTTACATTCTTCAGATTGCCGCTGATCACCTTCAGGTCTTCAGTGATTGCCGTAACGTTTCCGGTTAGCTGTGGAATATCGTTGCTCATCAGAGTGTGTAGCTGGCGGCTGGTTGCGTTCAGAGAAGCTGTCAGCTGTTCTGCGTTATGCAGAGTTTTGGCTAAAGCCGGATCTGCCAGCAACGTGTTCAATGAACTCAGGATAGAGTCCATCTTAGGCATCATTTGTGTCAGTTTGGGGAGCAGGTCCTTTTCTGCAGCTCCCATGATTCCTTCATTGGCTTCTCCCACCAGCGTGTCTCCCGGATTGTAGTATTCCTGACCTTCGTGGTTGAGCAGCATATTCATTTTGACGGTTCCCAGCATTTCAGTTACCAGTTCTGCACGGCTCCCTTTCGGAATGCGCATTGCCTGATCCATTTCAATACCCACAACAACGTGGCCGGGCTTCTGGTAGTTATATTGTATGTCACGCACAAGTCCTACTTTCAAGCCGTTGGCAAATACCGGGCTTGAAGTAGCCAGTCCGTTGATGTTGGTGAATTCCACATAATAATAGCTTTCCGGCTTGAACATATTAACACCTTTCAGGTAGTTGATTCCGAAAAAGAGGATAAGCAGCGAGGCTATTCCGGCTAAACCTATTTTTACTTCTTTCTTCATGTCTTGATTATCTGTTTTGTTTAAACTCTTTAATTGCTTGGTTAATATTCATTTTTTTTCCGTTCTTGAAAGCAATGATAAATGCATCCTTGAACTTGGCATCCACCTTGGTCTGTTTTAGTCGGAGGATATGGTTGTAGTCCGTGTCTTCTCCGTATGTATATTTAACGATACCGTTTTCCTTATAATGGTTTACGGGTGAAAGTCCTTTGAATTGTTGGCTTCTGGCTGGAAGAACGCGGTCGGAAGTCAGAATCTGTATTTTGAATACAGGCTTTTCTGTGCGGTTGTTCCGGCTGGAGGCTTTGGTTGCCGGGGTAGAAATCTCAACAGGAGCAGCGGCGCTTTCGACTGTCTCAACAGGAGGGAGAGACTCTTCTGTCAGGTCCGCAGTGAGAACATCTGACGCTGATTCTGTTGCAGGCTCATCTTCAGCCGGGAAAGACTGGCTGAGAGGCTTTCCGGCATTGAATCCCTGTTCCTGTTTGTATCGCAGGAATGCCTGGTAGATGCTTTTTGCCAGAGTGGATGTTCCGTTGGATGACAGCAGGTATGCTTCTTCTGTCGGGTTGGAAATATATCCCAGTTCAACGAGTACGCTGGGCATAGAAGTTGCCCTCAATACCAGAAATCCGGCCTGATGTACTCCTTTGTCAACCCGTTTGCTGACCCGGAACTGCTTCTGAATGAGCTGAGCGAAGTTGACACTTTGTTTCATATTCTTGTCCTGAAGAAACTCAAAGATAATGTAGCTTTCTGACGAATTGGGATTAAATCCTGCATATTGCTGCTTGTAGTCGTCCTCGATCAGGATCACCGAGTTTTCTTTCTTGGCTACTTCCAGATTTTCTTCTGTACGGTGCAAACCTAATGTGTAGGTTTCTGCTCCGAATACCTGACTTTTTCTGGAAGCCACGGAGTTGGTATGGATGGAAATAAACAAGTCTGCTTTGGCGTTGTTGGCTATTTCGGCACGGCGGTGCAGGGGGACAAAAACATCGTTTTTGCGTGTATAGACCACCCGTGTATCACTACAGTTGTCCTGTATCATCCGTCCCAGTTTCAGGGCTACATTGAGATTGATATTCTTTTCCCGTCCTTTCCGGCCAATTGCTCCAGCGTCATTCCCCCCGTGTCCGGCGTCAATGACAACGGTAAAAGTTTTGCCGTTCTCAGCCAACAAATGGATTGGGAATAAACAAGCCATCAGGCAGAACCCAATGATATATAGTATGTTGAATTTAGATGTCCGCATAATTTATTTACGGGTACAAAGTTAATAGTTTTTTGGTTATCTCGGCTTGTCGTATATTAATAAATGTGTATTTCGGGAAATAACGCCCATAAAAACAGGGAAAAAAGCAAGCGGTTTGCTCGATTTTGCCTATCTTTGTCTGAATCGTTATTGAATAATAAAACAGATATAGAATATGACACTGATTGACGGAAAGGCTATTTCTGAGCAGGTGAAGCAGGAGATAGCAGCCGAAGTGGCTGAAATAGTGGCTAAGGGCGGCAAGCGTCCTCATCTGGCTGCTATACTGGTTGGTCATGACGGCGGTAGCGAGACTTACGTGGCAGCCAAGGTAAAGGCTTGTGAAGTATGCGGGTTCAAGTCGAGTCTGATTCGTTTTGAGGCCGATGTAACGGAAGATGAACTTCTGGCGAAGGTACGTGAACTGAATGAAGATCCCGATGTGGACGGATTCATTGTACAGCTTCCCTTGCCGAAACATATTTCAGAACAGAAAGTGATTGAAACGATTGATTACCGCAAAGATGTGGATGGTTTCCATCCGATCAATGTCGGACGTCTGTCAATCGGTCTGCCCTGTTATGTATCAGCAACTCCCAATGGCATTCTGGAATTATTGAAACGTTATCATATTGAGACACAGGGAAAGAAATGTGTTGTGCTGGGGCGTAGTAACATTGTGGGCAAGCCGATGGCTGTGCTGATGATGCAAAAGGCATATCCGGGAGATGCAACAGTGACCGTATGTCATAGCCGGAGCCGTAATCTGGTGGAGGAATGCCGGGAAGCTGATATTCTGATAGCTGCCATGGGCCAGCCCAACTTTGTTACGGCCGATATGGTAAAGGAAGGAGCCGTTGTGATTGATGTCGGTACGACCCGTGTTCCGGATGCAACCCGCAAGTCCGGTTTCAAGCTGACTGGAGATGTCCGCTTTGATGAAGTGGCCCCGAAGTGTTCATTCATTACGCCTGTACCCGGAGGAGTAGGACCGATGACGATTGTGTCGTTGATGAAGAATACCTTGCTGGCCGGAAAGAAGGCTATTTACCAGTAATTGGAAGGTGAACAGATTCCGAATATACAAACTCCTGTTGCCGATGGTCACCTGGCTGTCGGCAGCGGGAGTTTTTGCTAAGGGGGCCGACTCTCTGTCTCTACTTTTTATAGGTGACCTGATGCAGCATCAGGCACAGCTTGATGCTGCGCGTATGCCGGACGGAAGTTATGATTATACAGACTGCTTCCGTTGGGTGAGTCCGGAATTTGCAAA
>NZ_EQ973651.1:161619-166422 GCF_000157915.1 Phocaeicola coprophilus DSM 18228 = JCM 13818
GTTATGATTATACAGACTGCTTCCGTTGGGTGAGTCCGGAATTTGCAAAGGCAGATCTGGTGATTGGTAACCTGGAAGTACCTTTGGGAGGAAAACCTTATACGGGATATCCTGCATTCAGTGCTCCTGATTCTTATTTGAAATCACTTCGGCAGGCTGGGGTAGATGTGTTGCTTACAGCCAACAATCACTGTCTGGATCGGGGGAAGATGGGACTGGAGCGTACCATCTGTCTGCTGGATTCTTTTCGGGTACCTCATGTCGGGACTTATCGTACCCGGCAGGAACGGCTGGATTTTTACCCGTTGCTGGTGGAGCGAAAAGGATTTCGCGTAGTCTTTCTGAATTACACGTATGGTACAAACGGTTTACGTCCGGTAACGCCTAATGTGGTCAATTATATAGATTGCGATCAGATGAGGCGGGATATTCTGAAAGCCCGTCTGATGAAGCCTGATGTATTGATTGCCTGTATGCACTGGGGAGTGGAATATCAGTCTCTTCCCCGTTCGGAAGAACGTGCGTTGGCCGATTGGCTGCTGAAGATGGGAGTGGATCATGTAATCGGAGCGCATCCACACGTGATACAGCCTGTTGAAGTCCGGGAGGACTCTCTTTCTCCGACACGTCACCTGGTAGCCTATTCATTGGGAAACTTTGTTTCTAATATGAGTGCTCCTCAGACAGACGGAGGGATGGCTGTAAAATTATTGCTTCGTCGGGTGGAAGGCAAAACCCGTCTGGTCGATTGTGCCTATGCTTTGGTCTGGACTTCCCGTCCGGTATTGAGTGGGAAAAAGAATTTTCAGGTATATCCGGCCGGAATGGATGAAAACAAAATGCATATGTCTGAGAAACAGCGCATGAAGGCATATCTGGAAGGAGCCCGTAAGCTGCTGGGAAAGCATGGTAAAGGAATTCGTGAATATTTTTTGAATAAAAAGAGACGAAATGTTTGCAGATTCAAAATAAATGTCTACCTTTGCAATCGCTTTTGAAAAGGTAATCAACATGGTGACTATAGTTCAGTTGGTTAGAGCGTCAGATTGTGGTTCTGAATGTCGTGGGTTCGAGTCCCACTAGTCACCCCCTCTTTTCGAAGTTTCTTTTTTTACCAACATGGTGACTATAGTTCAGTTGGTTAGAGCGTCAGATTGTGGTTCTGAATGTCGTGGGTTCGAGTCCCACTAGTCACCCCTACAAGAGGCTGTTTCCGTCAAAAAGGAGACAGCCTTTTTTGTGTCTGGATATTTCTGTTTTTCCGGCTACTTGCTTGTGTATGTTCAGAAATTTTGCGAATATTGCATATAGATGAAGAACTCATCACGGCTCTGTTAAGTTCAGAAGCGTGAAATAGCAACTAAATAGGTCATAATATGGAAGATGAGAAACTGTGGCAAAGAATGTTGTCTGGGAAAATGTATAATGATTTGTCAAGTGAACTGATGAGGAAAAGAAATGATGTTGTATTGTTGACAAATCGTTATAACCGCAGCTATGGTGAAGCACAAAGGGTTCGTGAGAGTATATTGAGAGATATATTAGGGGGGATGGGTGAGAATGTCAATTTTGAACCCGATTTCAGATGTGAGTTTGGTTCCAATATATTTATAGGAAATAACTTCTTTGCAAATTTTGACTGTGTTATATTGGACTGCAATCGTATCGTCATAGGAAATAATGTTTTGTTCGGTCCGCGTGTTGGATTATATGCAGGTAACCATGCAATACATCCTGAAGACAGAGTGGCAGGCGGATGTTATTCAAAGCCCATCACAATAGGTGATAATGTGTGGGTAGGTGCAGGCGTTCATATTATGGGAGGTGTTACAATAGGTCGAAATTCCATAATAGGAGCTGGCAGTGTTGTTACAAAAGATATTCCAGAGAATGTGATTGCTGCTGGGTTACCATGCAGAATGATCAGGGAGATTACTGAAGAAGACAGGAATCCGGATTTTTAATTGAATATTTAGCAGAAGAATAATACTGATAAGGATTATTCGACAGTATTAATGATATAAATAAAAGAAATATGAGAAATTTTGATTATCAGACCCCGACACGACTGATCTTCGGACGTGATGTTGTGGCGGGGCTTCCTGAAGTGATGCGTCCGTTCGGACGTCGTGTCTTGCTGACCTACGGAGGCGGAAGTATCAAGCGAATCGGACTGTATGACCGTGTCAGAGAATTACTGAAAGACTTTGAGATTTTTGAACTGGGCGGGATTGAACCGAATCCGAAGTATTCCACCAGTGTTGTGGAGGGGGTACGGATTTGTAAGGAACAACAGATCGATGTCATTCTTTCCGTTGGGGGAGGTTCGGTACTTGACTGTTCGAAAGCCATTGCCGGTGGAGCCAAGTATGATGGTGAAACCTGGGACCTGATTACCGGTAAGGCTCCTACTTTGGCTGCCCTTCCGATTGTTGATATCCTGACTCTGGCTGCTACGGGCAGTGAATATGATGCCGGAGGTGTCATTTCGCGTACGGAAACCAATGATAAGATTGCTTACATCGATCCACATCTGTTCCCTGCATGTTCTTTCCTTGATCCGACTTATACGTTTACGGTCAATGCCAAACATACGGCAGCGGGAGTGGCTGATGCCATCAATCATGTGATGGAGCAGTATTTCACCCATGCTTCCAATTCTGTAGCTGACGGTTTTTGTGAAACCCTTGTCAAGACTTTGATGAAATATGCACCGGTTGCGCTGGAGAAGCCCGATGACTATGAAGCCCGTGCGGAGATTATGTATGCCTGTACCTTTGGCTGCAACGGCTTGCTGGCTCTCGGAACAGCAGGGTCTCCCTGGCCGATGCATGGTATTGAACATGCTCTTTCGGCTTATTATGACATTACACATGGAGAAGGACTGGCCATTATTACTCCGCACTGGATGCGCCATGTATTTAATGAGCGTACACAGGAACGTTTCGTGAAGTTTGGCTTGAATGTGTTCGGACTGTCAGCAGACATGGCTCCGGCCGAGATCGCAGAGCAGACCATTGTATGTACTTCTCAGTTCTTTAAGAGTCTGGGTATGCCGATGACCTTGCGCGAAGTCGGTATTGATGACTCCCGTCTGGAAGAAATGGCCCATCACGTTGCCGTTAATGAAGGACTGAATGCACCGGGTACCTTTGCTCCGCTGAATGAGCAGGATATCCTGTCCATTCTGAAGGCAGCGCTGTAAATCAGAAAGAAACTCTCTGTTCCAGCCTTTGGTGTGACAGCTTTGGGTTGGAACAGGGTATTATAACAGATAACTTTAGATCAAACCTGTAAAAACAATACTGACACATATGAAGAGAATCGCTCTATTGGGACTGGCTGTGATGACTGTGGCTATGTCATACGCTCAGAGGATTAGCGGAACCTGGAAAGGAATGCTGAATGCGGGAAATCAGAAGCTGGAAATTGTTTTTCATTTCGATCCGTCGAAAGATGGAGGCGGTGCTGCTACCATGGATGTCCCTGCACAAAGTGCCATGGGTATTCCTGTTCGTCTGAATCTGCTGTCAGCCGATTCCGTCAGTCTGGATGTCCTGGCTCTTCTGATGGAATATACCGGGAAACTGAACAATGGAGTAATCACCGGTACTTTCAGACAGTTCGGTGTGGCATTCCCGTTGGAGTTGAAGGCTGGAGATGCCGGAAAGCCCAACCGTCCTCAGGAACCGGAAAGTCCGTTGGGGTATAAGACAGAGGAAGTTACTTTCACCAATCAGAAAGCTCATGTTTCTCTTGCCGGTACGCTGACTTATCCGGTCAATTATACTCCGGACAAAAAAGTACCTGTGGTAATCATGGTTACCGGAAGTGGTGCCCAGAATCGGGATGAAGAGGTGTTTGCTCACAAACCTTTTAGGGTGATAGCTGACTACCTGGCTAAACAGGGGATTGCTTCTTTGCGATATGATGACAGAGGAGTAGGTCAGTCGACCGGGAATCAGGCCGGATGTACTTCGGCTGACTTTGCGGAAGATGCAGCTTGTGGACTTTCATGGTTAAAGAGCAGCGGAAAATTCAATCAGGTCGGGATATTGGGACATAGTGAAGGAGGGCTGATAGCCTTTATGTTGGGAGCTGAAGGAAAAGCAGATTTTTTGGTGAGCATGGCCGGACCTGGAATCAAAGGAGATAGTTTGCTGGTTGAGCAGCAGAATGCTCTTTTCAAGCTGAAAGGAATTCCTTCCAATGTGAGTGTCAGTACTTTGCGGAAAAGTATGGCCACTCAGCCAGGGAATGTATGGCTGGAATATTTTATGGATTATGATCCGCGGCCGGATCTGGAAAGAATTACCATCCCGGTTATGGCTGTCAACGGAAGTAATGATATGCAGGTTCTTTCAGACAGTAATATCAGTGCTATCCGGAACTGTCTTTCCGGGAAGAACAGCAAAAATCTTATCAAGGTATATCCCGGATTGAATCATTTGTTCCAGCATTGTGAACCTGCTTCCTCCATGGATTATTATAAGATTGAGGAAACCTGTTCACCAGAAGTTCTCCGGGATATAGCAGCTTGGATCAATAGTCTGTAGAAATGACTTGTTGTCAATACCGGCAATTATACCATCCATGTATGACGTTTAACAAAATAGTGTATGAAAAAAGTATTAGGCATATTTATAATGTTATTATTTGCATGTACATCCAGGGATAAAAATGAAATACCGACACTCTCTGTAGATTTACATTCGTCAGATGTTTCTTTCGAAGACTTGTTCTCAAAAATAGAGATCATACCTTTGGAGACATCTGATAGTTGTTTGCTGGTGGATGTAGAGA
>NZ_EQ973651.1:166708-172690 GCF_000157915.1 Phocaeicola coprophilus DSM 18228 = JCM 13818
AGTTGTTTGCTGGTGGATGTAGAGAAAATAGTACATGTTGACAGTTTGCTGTATGTTTTTGATAGCAGGCGTCCTGCGCTATATGTGTTTGATGAGAAAGGAGCGTTTGTCAGACAAATATCCCGATGGGGTGATGGTCCGGGAGATCATTTGTTGATAAGTGATTTTATGGTTGATAAAAACCAACAGACTATAGGCTTGTTGAGTCCAAACGGGTATATGGGAATATATGACTTATGTGGAAAATTTATCAGGCAGGATGTGTTACCTGCCAAGCCTAATTATTATGCCGTTGCTTCTCTTAGCCCGGACAGATGGGTTTTCTGGTCGTGCGTGAGAGAAGATGAGGATGGAATTACAGTCGTTGGAAAAGACTCTCTAAATACGGTCGGTGGTTTTTGGAGGAACGATCGTATTTTGGATATGGGTAGCTTGAATCCTTTTTATGAGTACCATGATAATGTGTACTTTGCTACGGCATATCAGAATACAGTCTATAAGTTGACTAAAAAAGGACTGTATCCTGTTTACTGTTGGGATTTTGGCAAAGATGGTATTAATGATGAAATGTTGCAAAAATATCGTTTGATTGAGAATGAAGGAAAACGAAATGATGAGCTGATTAAAGATTTGTCTGATGGAACACTCCCTTTCTGTATGAAATTTCATCGGGAAAATGATCTATATTATTATGTATCTCTGCAAAAAGGTTTAGGTACTGTCAATAAGCATATTAATGTGTTTTATAGAAAACAGGACGGTAGTACATTTGTCTTTGAAAAGTTGGCTGAAAATTTAAGTATAACTCCTCTTCTGTTTACGGAAGATTACATCGTTTCGAAATTAAATTTTGATGATTATACTTGTTTGCGCCCTTTTTTGTCAGAACAAGACTACTCAAAACTTTTGTTGCGTGAGGAAGATGATAATCCGTGCCTGGTAAAGTTTTATTTTAGAAAAGGTGGAAAGAACCCCGGCAGAATGTAAGTTATTGTATGGTATCTTCTGATATAAACTTTTTTAGTTTGGATTTGAGTATACCTTTCCGATAGCCTGTCCACATCTTTAGGATTTTACCTTCCGGCGAAATCAATACGAAATGCGGGATGCCTCCGGCTTTATAACGCGAAGCCAGACTTCGTCCTCCATTTTTCGGTTCCTTCCATTGATAACCCGGCATCTTGTGTTCTTTCAGGAATTTGCTCCAGGAGATTTTTTCATCATTGGATATTCCTACCAAGGCCAATTTATCGCCATATAGATGGACAATCTCTTCCATTTCCGGTTCAGACATGCGGCAGGGGCCGCAGTAGATACTCCAGAAATCCAACAAGATGTATCGGCCTTGCAATTCAGACAAATGACGGGATTCTCCTTCAGCGTCATATAGTAAACCATCAGCCATATCGTCTCCTTCTTCCACTGTCGGAGCAGGGAAGGCATATGACTCAATGAGTTTTCCTTTCTCCGTTTCCTGCCATTCGGCCGGCATACGTGCATACAACTGCTGGAAAACAGGACGAAAACTGCGCAATGAATCCGGAATCCAGGTTGTATTCCAGGCTTTTTCCAAAAACTGGTCAATCCATACCTCCGTGACCGGCGCCGTCTTCATATATTCGAAGGTTTTTCTAACACTCCGGTAATTGAGCTTATGCCAGCGGTCCCAAAAAAGACTGTCGTGCACCTGGCACTTTTCATCCATCTGTAAGCATTCGTCCGTCTCGTCTGCGGTACAGGCCGCATACGATAAGGCTTCTTTTTGTTGGGGAATATTCGTAGTGATCATCCATTGATGAAGCCATTTGTCTTTTCCCTGAATATCAATCCAGCCTCCTCGGTCTACCCACAAATCTAAAGTCCAGTTGGGAAAGTCTTTTGCCCAACCGAAAAACTTTAAATGCTTTGGTTGTGAAATGGTGTCTTCGTATATCATTTCTCCGTTTTGCAAGGGAAAATCTGCTATTGCTTTGCTAGCAGTCATTGTTGGATTAAAGACATACATAACTCCTCTTACACTGTCAGGAATATTATTCAGACGCCAACGAATCCGGAATTTTCCTTCTAATACTTGAGCTTGACAAATGTTTCCTGCTCCAATGAGCAGGAAAAGGGGACACAAGATCTGAATAGCGAGATTTCTTTTCATTTTTCAGTCCGTTTTTATTGTATGGAATGTTCGTCTGTGGATTGAGTTTCCGGAACAGAGCCGAAGCGCTTTTGCAGGAACTCTTTCAGATTGTGGGTTCCGACATCTTCTGTTGAGATACTTCCGTCTTTTTCTACGATTACATAGTGCGGAATTCCGTTGAACTGGAAAAGTTGGCGCATATATTTGTATTCAGTGTCTGTGAGCCGGTAACAGGCTTCTCCTTTCAGGTTCTTCTCTACATAGTCCGTGTAGGCCTTTCCCGGAGATTCTTTTTCGCTGGTTATATAGACGAACTGAAAATCGGGATGGTTGCGGTATTGTCTGCGCAGGTCGGCCGTAGCCTGTATGCCACCCCGGCAGGGGCCACAATAGATTCCCCAGAAGTCAATGAAGAGTACTTTGCCGGCATGAGGAGCAATGATACGGCGGAAAATATCGGTAGCTTTCCCCGCAGGAAGCTGGTAGGATGCTGTCCGTCCTGCCGGATGCAGTTCGTCAATCATATCCTTGACTGCAGTCTGCATATAGGGATGGGTAATGATTGCCTGTGTCTTTCCGATGAGGCATTCTGCATCTTTCCGGCTGGTCTGTTGTGCAACGATGGCACGCAGGTCGCGTACACGGGCTATCTGCCAGAGCAGGGGAGAGTGTTCATTACACAGCGCCTGAATGATACTGTCCTGTATCTCATACTTCTTTGCATATATCCGGATCAGTTTCTCATTATCCGGAAGTTTTTTGAAGTCTTCTTCACCTGCCAGACTCTTGTAAGCATTATTGGCTGCTTCGAGTGGGTCCATGTATTCAAAACGGTTGATGAAAACACTTATCCGGGAACAGGCCAGTGCTGACATTTCGTCCAGAGGCATTTGTTTCAGAAAGTCGTAATAGGAAGCATCCGGCTGCACCTGCAATACCTGATTGGCCGTGTCTTGCCGGGCATAATAGCTTCGGGGCATCTGATAGTCAAAATAAATCTCTCCTGCTTTGATGGCTGTATGGTTGCGGATCAGCGAAACTGCTTTTTGTGAAGTTGCATAAAGCCGGCAAAGTGAATCGGCTTGCTGCTGCCACCGGGCAGTGTACGGTTCCAGTTGTTTCTGAAACTGTGCCGGTGTCAGTGTCTTCTGGGCTTTATTCAGCTTCTCGTAAGGATAATCGATCAGGTCATTCAGGGTGACGGCCAGATAAGACAGTGCGGCTGTCTTTCCCATATAAGCCGTGTGGATGAGCGGATATTTGTTGTCGCGTGCCCGGCTTCGTGCCATGATATCTTCCCAGTCCAGATACATCGTGACTGTGTCACCCGGTTCGGCATAGAATGGAATCCACTGGTTGTTCAGGGTCAGGTTCTGGCAAACGGGATATGACAGGATAAATTTGCATTCGAAACTTCCGTCGGGATTGATGGGGACTACTGTGGGATAGTCCTTGCGGGTAATTTCATTGCTCAGATAAAGAATACCGCTGTCGAATCCCAGTCTCGGATCATAACCTTTCAGATAGCCTTGCAGGTAAACGCTGTCCCGGCGGAAAAAGTCCGTGCCATATCCGTTGTCTGCATCCGGTATTGCCGGCTCTTTGCGGGTGCGTACGTAGCGTTGTTCCTCTCCGTCGTTAAGGGCAATGAGGCAGGAACCGTCTTTCCGGGCAGTCAGTTTCAGGGTGACGGTGCTTCCGTCCTTGCGGTCGCTGGCAGTCATCAGGATGCGTTTCCCCTTTTTTCTGCATTCCACGGGAGTGTACAGCCGGTTGTTCAGGATGACGATGGAATCATAGATGCCGTAAGTCCAGCAGCTCTGTGCATCCTCGCTAAACCAGTTTCCCTCTACCGGTTCCAGAAGAGAACGGGGCTCAGAGGCATCAGCCACCAGTGAGATATCGAAAGTATTTCCTTCTCTTCCATTGGGATCTATGAAATGTATTTTCCGGGTTTCCTGGGGCAGAGGTTCGAACAGCAGTACGAAGTCCATTTCTCCCGAATCAGGAAGATAAGTTTCCTTTTTCAGTTCAATGCCTTCAGCTCCCGTTTGCTTGTAGCGTATTCCGGTGGCAGTATCTTCCAGATAATTCTCTCCATCTTCCTTGATCCACCAGTGTGGCCGGAAAATCGCGTGGATGTAGACTTTTGTACATTCGGGGGTACGCTCGATCCGGGTAATGTTGCGGATACTTCCGTTGCGGGCCTTGAATGTCGGATTTTCAATTGTTTGTGCTGTCAGTATTCCTGGAAGCAGGATCAGCAGGCATAGGAGCAGCTGTCTGAGGTTTTGCCATGGTGTCTGCCGTTTATCGGTCAAGGATACGGTTGTGGTTGTTCTTGTTTTCATGTGTATAAAAGGTTTATGTATGGTTAGGTTTTATTTGTCAGTTTCGGATTCTGCAGATCGGGTTGAAACACAGATTGCCCCGTTTTTCGCCGCTTCTCCAAAAAGATCAACAGCCTGCTGGCCTTTCAGCACTTTGATGGATTTGATCTGGCTGGGTGAGAGAGCCTGTACAGCTGTTGCATCAGCAGCTTTTCCGTCTATGATGACCAGAGACTTAGATGTCTGGGAGTCAAACCGGATGGTCGGGATATTTATGTCCGAAGCCTGATCCTCTTTTTTCAGTTTGACTTGAATGATTCCTGTCTTGCTCTTGTCGGTCGTGTATTTGGCCAGAGAAGCCTGATCTTTCAGGACGGTAACTGACTGGATACGCTGCGGATCGATGGCGCGGAAAATCTCCGGACTGACCTCCTGTTCGTTGACCAGAAGAATGACATCCTTGAGGGAAGAGTTGTAGCTTCCATTTTTCAGGAAGATGGAATTGCTGTTTTCGGGTTTGTCGGATGTTTTCGTGAAAGCAAATCTGATCGGTAGCGTCTGTTTCACTCTGATAGCCTGTCCTTTCCGCATGCCAGGTTTCCATCGGGGCATGTTTTTTATGAGTCTCAAACCTTCAGCATCAAGTTGCGGATCCACACTTTCTACCACTTCTGCATCGGTGATGCTGCCGTCTTTGCTGACGATGAACTGTATGATCACCCGGCCCTGTATTCCGGCTTTCTGGGCTTCCTGCGGATATCGTATGTTGTTCCGGAGATAGGTATTCAGCGCTTCCATGCCACCTGGAAATTCAGGCATCTGGTCCAGAGCCGAAGAGGGTGCTGCGACTGCTGGCTGTACATTGGGCTGTATGCTGTCGTGTACGGCCGGAGCAATTACTTTGACGGCTGAAATCTCATCAGCTACGGCTGAGACTTCAGGACGGGCAAAGGCCGTAACAGCCAGTGCGGCCAATGGAAGTATATAAAGATACTTGGCCCGTGCCCACGGATTGGATTTTTCTTTTAACATCATAGTGATACGTTTTTTCAGTGAACTGTGATTAAAGCTGTTGGCCATAGAGTAGAGCCTTGTGCCGACAGCTTTTTTTATTAAGAGCATCTGGTAATTTCTGGCGTTTACGCCTTCGCGCAGAACGGTTTCGTCGGCTTCATATTCATGGATATTCTGCAATTCCTGTTTCTGCAGCCATGCAGCCGGATTGAACCACTGTACGAAGATGCAGAGGTCGGCCAGCAGCAGATCCCATGAGTGGCGGTTGCGGATGTGGGCCAGTTCGTGGATGAGTATCTCGCGTCCGTTTTCTTCCAGATCCTTTCGGGCAATCACGATCCAGTGCATCCAGCTGAAAGGAGCAATGTCGTGATCGTGTACCACCAGCCGTACATTTTTCTCTTTCCGGTCAGGGAGATAGCTGTCCAGAGCTTCCCGTTTGCCCTGACGGATCAGTCTGCCCAGCCTGGCCAGTGAACAGAGGTTGCGTACGATGAAGAATACGAT
>NZ_EQ973651.1:173086-174122 GCF_000157915.1 Phocaeicola coprophilus DSM 18228 = JCM 13818
GGCCGCACGTAACCACAAGACTGTGGCAGACGGTGTTGCAGCTGCCATGCTTTCGCCTTCCGGCTGTATATCGGCCAGCAGGAGAAGCTGCTCCAGTGTGAGCATTGTTTCCTGTACAGCTGCCGGACTGTTTACACTGGCTTCGACCAGTGGAAGCAGGGAAGACAACACCAGCAGTCCCAGCAGGGCAAAACGGTTGAAACGGTGGAATGTGTCGCGGCTCATCAGCAGCTTGTAGAACAGGTAGAATACGGCCAGGCAGGCGGCGGATTTCAGTATGTAGACTAAAAAGGTTCCCATATCGTTATCTGGTTTTTCTGATTTGTTTCCGATTCATAACCGTCCCTCCTCTACCTTCTGTATCAGCTCCTTGAGCTCTTTCAGCGAAATGTTCTCCTCTTTCACCAGCGATGAAACGGCATCCCGGTAGGAATTGTTGAAGTATTTGCTGATGACACTCCGGAGCGTACGGCGGCTGAAATCATCACGGCTCACGGTGGCATAGTACTGATAAGTGTTGCCATATGCTTTGTGGGAGAGGTAACCTTTCTCTTCCAGTCCGCGTACGATGGTGGACAGGGTATTGAAATGCGGTTTCGGATCGTCATAGAAAGCGAGCATTTCTTTCACAAACAGTGGGCCTTTTTCCCAGAAAAAGCCCATGATTTCTTCTTCTTTTGCAGTCAGTCCTTTCATGATTTTTTTCTTTTTCTGCAAATAACGAAAGTTTTTAGTTGATAAACTAATCTTTGTAGTTAATAATAGCTAAAGAGATAAATTTACTTTCGTTGCAGCTTGATCGTGCGGTCGTTGCGGCTGAATTGTGCGGTCGTTGTGGCTGAATTATGCGGTCGTTGTGGCCTGATCGTGCGGTCGATTATTTTGCATTGACCTGTCAATGCGAAGGTATCGTGCGGTCGTTAAATATCCGGCGATAAAATTTTTTTCCTATGATAAATTTTCTACTTTTGTGGCGTATATCTTGAAATGGGGTTGTATATAGTGTAATAAACCGAATCACTACTGTCCCGTAAAC
>NZ_EQ973651.1:174912-205697 GCF_000157915.1 Phocaeicola coprophilus DSM 18228 = JCM 13818
AAACCGAATAATACGTATGAAAAAAGAAGTAAAGAGTCAACGTTTGCAATCGTTGGATGTCTTGCGGGGATTTGACATGTTTTTTATTATGGGCGGAGGAGCTCTGTTTGCCGGATTGGCAACCTGCTGTCCGATTCCGTTTTTTCAGGCAATAGCCAGGCAGATGGAGCATGTGCCCTGGCATGGGGTTGCTTTTGAGGATATGATTTTTCCTCTATTCCTTTTTATTGCAGGTATTTCCTTTCCTTATTCTTTGGAAAAACAGAAAGCGTGTGGGATGAGTTCGGCAGCCATCTACCGTAAGGTGATCCGCCGGGGACTGGTTCTGGTACTGCTGGGTTGCATTTACAACGGACTGCTGGATTTTGATTTTGCTCATTTGCGTTATGCCAGTGTTCTGGGACGTATCGGCCTGTCCTGGATGTTTGCAGCCTTGCTTTTTCTGAATGTGCGGACACGTGTCCGTATGGGAGTTGTAGCCTTGCTTTTTATCGGTTACTGGGCGCTGCTGGCCTGTTTTCCGGCGCCGGATGGCAATGGAGATCCTTTTTCCATGGAAGGGAGTCTGGTAGGTTATGTAGACCGGATGTTTTTGCCGGGACAGTTGTATTTGGGAATTCATGATCCGGAAGGGCTTTTAGGTATTATTCCTGCTGTCGGAACAGCCTCTTTGGGTATGCTGACGGGAGAATGGATCAAGCGGGAAGGACTGCCTGAACTGCGGAAGGTCGTTCTGCTGGCCTGTGCCGGAGTGATGCTGGTCGTTGTCGGATGGATATGGGATCTGGTTTTCCCGATCAATAAAAACTTGTGGACAAGTTCGTTTGCCTGCCTGGTCGGTGGTATATCCATGCTGCTGTTTGCCTTGTTCTATTATCTGATTGATGTACGGCACTGTCATCGGTGGACTTTGTTTTTCCGGGTCATCGGGATGAACTCCATTACGATCTATCTGGCTCAGCGCTTCATTGATTTTGACTATACGGGCCGGTCCCTTTTCGGCGGACTGGCATCACTTTTCCCGGAATCATTCCAGCCGCTGATACTGGCGCTGGCCTATATTGCCGTTTGCTGGGGATTCCTGTACCTGCTTTATCGTCAAAGGATATTCCTGAAGGTGTAAATCATGTAATAAAACATATAGAGAGATTGTAAAATTTAGAAAGCGTAGCGAACCGATGGGAAACAGAGTTCGTTACGCTATATTTTTCTCTAGGTAAAAGCCCAGTGGTAACTTGTCTTTGATGTACTTTGTTACTGTTGACGGCGAGGTTAAGGAGTTCGGCTGCAAGATAGAAGCTTGGGGACGAGGTATAGGGCTTATTATGGAAAGTTGTAGAGAGCAAGGACTTCCTGCACCGGAAATCAAAGTTGTTCCGCCATTCGTGAATCTCACAATATGGTTTAAACACTCACTGGCTGGTGAAGTGAAAACATCTACACTCCAAGTGAAAGATTCATACACTTCAAGTCACACCCCAAGTGATGATGATTTCACCTCAGGTCATGATGAAATACAGAATAAGTCGGATATCATGACACCCCAAGATAAGGTGTTTGAATTTTGTAAATCACCGAAAAGTATAGTTGAAATAGCTGAAATGCTTGGAGTGAACGATAGAAGATGGGTACGCAAGAAAATATATAGCTCCGTTTATCGGTATAAAACTTCAAATGACTATTCCAGATAAACCGAATAGTCAGAATCAGAAATACGTCAGTATTGAGAAATGATATCGAAAGTAGCCAATCTTTTTGTCCTGTCAAGTATTTTGGTTACTTTTGCCCAAGAGTTATTTGATAGCAAAGTTTCGTAAAACGACTTAAATATCTCGTAAAAAGTTGACTTTTCAAATGGTTATGTTAAACCGTTAAAAATCTAAATAAAAGACTATGAATTTAAGAAATAAAATGCTTTGGGCTGGATGTCTGGGTTGGAAAGCCGGAAAAACGGCTGATAAAACTGCAAATGCCAACTGATAAATATATTTTTAATCTGTATAAAACCTTGTTTAACGTATGAAGTATTTATTGATTATCTGGGCTTGCCTGTGTACTTTGTTCAATCTGCAGGCCGCAGAATACAGTGTGGTTCCCAAACCTTTGTCGGTGAAGGAAACGGGTAAACCGGCTTTTGTGTTTACTCCCCGGACAGTTGTCTATGTCACTCCGGCTTCCAGACAGATCGGAGAATTGTGGATTCAGTCTGTCAGCCGTTCGCTTCCCTTTCAGTTGCAGCTGAAGGAGGTGTCCAGTGTAAAAGGGAAGAATGGCATCGTGTTTGATCTGTCGAAGAAAAACCGTTCGTCGGAGGCATATACGCTGGATGTCAGTGATAAAAGAATTGTTGTCAGGTCGGAAGGTCTGGCAGGACTCTTCTACGGAGCGCAGACACTGACACAGCTGATGCCTCCCGAAGTGGTAGGAAAAGAAAAACTGGAAGGTGACATTACCGTGCCGTCGCTTCAGATCAATGACAAGCCTCGCTTCCAGTGGAGAGGATATATGAAGGATGTCAGCCGTACATTCTATTCGGTTGATGTGCTGAAGAAGTATATTGACATCATGTCTCTTTACAAGATGAATACCTTGCATCTTCATCTGACGGACGACCAGGGATGGCGGGTGGAAATAAAGAAATATCCGCGGCTTACTTCCGAGAAGGCTACACACTATCCCGTGCAGTTTGGTCAGCCGGAAGGAAGAAGCGGATTCTATACGCAGGAAGAACTGAAGGATCTGGTGGCTTATGCTGCTGCCCGCCATGTGCAGATTGTTCCGGAAATAGACGTGCCGGGACATTGCTGGCCTGTGCTTATTAATTATCCGGAACTGGCTGTCAATGATTCGTTCTATCCGGATTATGTGATGCCGTTCTGCGAGACTTACCATGTGTGGGGACATCAGTTTACTCCCAACACGCTGGATCCGTCGAATGAGAAGGTATATCAGTTCCTTGATGATGTGTTTACTGAAATTGCAGCCATATTTCCTTCTGAATACATTCACTTCGGAGGAGATGAAGTCCGTCATATCCTGTGGGAAAAGAATGAGCATATTCAGAACTTCATGAAGGAAAAAGGAATGAAGAATGTCATGGAACTTCAGAGTTATTTCGTGACGAGAGTTTCGGCCATCATTGCCGGTAAAGGCAAGAAGCCGATCGGATGGAATGATATTCTGGCTGATGCCGGCAATCTGCCTGAAAATGCTCACATCATGTCATGGCTTGGCAGTTCTGCGGTAAAGGATGCGGCAAAGTATGGTTTCCCGACGATTGCCACTCCTGCCAGTCATCTGTATTTTGACATTCGTCAGGGTACACCGGATGACGGCCTGCTGTCGGACCTGGCTTATCCTTATGCCATCACGTTGAGCGATGTCTATGGATACGATCCGGCTGAAGGTCTGACTTCGCGGGAGCTGGACTGTCTGCTGGGAGTGCAGGCGAATATGTGGCCGGCTGTGCCGCAGGAGGTGAAAGACATTAATCTGCAGAACTTTCCGCGACTGCTGGGACTGGCTGAAATTGCCTGGGCAGACGGCAAGAAGGACTTTGCTGATTTTGAGAACCGTATGAATACGCAGTATAAGAGACTGGATGCCCTGAAAGTTGATTATTACCGCCCTGACTGTCATGTCATCGCAACCTGGTCGCCGGAAAAGGTTTCTTTCATTGACTATACGACATGGGAATTTGATGTCACTGATAAGGTGTATGACAACGGCCGTGCGATGGCGGGGCTTTTCTATACTAAGGGGAATGACCGCCTGAACATCAAGAGTATGCAGCTGCTGGAAAACGGCAAGGTCATAGCTGAAGATCTGCACCGGGGATTTGCTGATGAAACCCGTACCACCGGAAAAAGAAAGAATTATCTGTATTATCTGGATGTGAAGAACTACCAGAAAGATGCGAAATATACACTGAGAATGGAAGTTTCCGGTTACCGGGGTACGGACTCTTATGGAAATGTGATCTTTAGTCTTTCTCCTTATGTGCCTTTCCAGAGTGTGGAATCGGATAAAACAGGCAGGAAGTAATTTAATGAATCATTCTGAAATATGGATCAAAAGAAAATAGGCCGTATAGAAGTTGTAGATGCATTGAGAGGGGTTGCTTTGTTTGCAATTGTCATCTTGCATTGTTTTGAGCATTATAATCTGTATTGCATTCCGGAAGGTACTCCCCAATGGCTGAAAGCACTGGATAAGGGAGTATGGGATACAACGTGGTTTCTGATGGCTGGAAAAGCTTTTTCCACCTTTTCACTGCTTTTCGGACTGAGTTTCTATATTCAGTACTGTAATGCTGCCCGAAAAGGAATTCCGTTTAAAGGGAGATTTGTCTGGAGAATGTTTCTGCTTTTCTTATTCTCTCAGTTTCATTCTTTGTTTTACAACGGTGATATCCTTTTGCTGTATGCAGTGATGGGTGTCTTTCTGGTTGCAGTATCTGGATTTTCTACCAGGACGGTGCTTGTGATAGCTTCCGTTATGATTATTCAGCCGGTGGAATGGATCAGGGTTATCTGTACCTTATGCGACATTCCGTTTCTGGAATACGGAAACAATTGGCTGAAGTATGCTGTGCTGGCCAAGCCTGTCATGGAATCAGGAAGTTTTCTGGAAGTGGTGCAGTCCAATATAACTTACGGCCAGTTGTATGGAAATCTGTGGCAGATAGAAAACGGAAGAATCTTTCAGATCGGAGGACTGTTCCTGTTTGGAATGGTGGCAGGAAGACTGTCTTTGTTTCAGAACACCCGGGAATCCATGATGGTCTGGAAGAAGATTTCTTTATGGTCTGCTGTCCTGTTTATACCGCTGAATCTGTTGCGCATGGTATACCCCGGGATTGCGAAAGGGGACAAGGCGCTGCTGATGCCGCTTGATATAGCCGTACCGTCGATCTGCAATTTCTTGCTTATGTGCTTTCTGGTAAGTTGTTTCGTCTTGTTATGGTATGACAAGGGGAACGGCTATAAGTTCCAGCGTCTGTTTATTCCTTTCGGAAAGATGAGTCTTACCAATTATATTGCACAGTCAGTGATCGGTGTTTCTGTCTTTTATGGCTTTGGGCTGAATCTCTATAAGTCAACGGGGGCAACCGCCTGTCTGTTGATAGCTGTCGTCATATTTGCCATATTGCTGGCATTCAGTCGTTTCTGGCTGTCATGTCACAGACAGGGACCTCTGGAATGGATCTGGAAGAAATTAACCTGGATCAACTCCGGCAAGCAGTAAACAGACATTGGGTGTCTGTAGGAGGGAGAGGATATCAGTCCTCTCCCTTTTGGTTGGGATTCTTCTGCTTGTAGAAGTTCAGCCGTTCTGTCCAGGGTTTGTTCTCCAATGGGAATACTTTGTGGGTATTGGCCCATTCAATCCATTTGGTTTCCAGTTCTTCCACTTTGTCCGGATACTGTGAAGACAGGTCATGGGTTTCAAACGGATCAGTCGACAGGTCAATCAGTTCCCACTGTACATTCCGGTCTGCTTTGACCAGTTTCCATGTTCCGTCAATGATGGCACAGGAACTCTGGTGCTCAAAGTACAAGGTTCGCGGTTCGACAGCTGTTCCTTCCGTAGCAGGAAGCAGACTTCTGCCCGGCAGGTCTTTATGTCCGAACTGGTCAGGATAGGAAATATGCCCCAGATCCATACAGGTGGGCAGGATATCAATCAGATGAGCCGGTTGCCGGCAAATCTCTCCTTTCATCTTGTTCTTGCTGGCGTCACCATAAGTCAGGATGAAAGGGGTACTGGTACCGCCCTGAAATACCCATTTTTTGTAACTGCGGTAAGGGGTATTTGAGAGATCCGCCATGAGCTGTCCCAGATACCCTCCTTCGTCGGTTGCTCCGTTGTCACTGAGAAACAGGAATACGGTGTTTTCATACATGCCTTTTATGCGGAGAGTTTCCACAACCTTTCCGATACCTTCATCCATGATTTCGATCATGGCGGCATATGTTGCCATGTCTTTGGTCCATTGCTGCTGTTGTTCGGGAGTAAGATCTTCCCATGCCGGACGTTTTCCTCCGAATTCCCTGTCATGCTGGGGAAGTTCCATTTCTTGAGGAATCAGTCCCAGTCTTTTCTGCTTTTCAAATCTTTGCCGGCGAAGTACATCGTATCCGGGCTTATAGCGGTCCATACATTTTTTTACATATTTTTCCGGAGCCTGTAAGGGCAGATGAGGAGCATAATGAGCCAGATACAGAAACATCGGCTGGCTTGTGTCGTGCCTGTCGATAAAGATGACAGCTGAGTCTGTGATTGCCTGGGTATAATAATAGTCATCGGGCACTTCGGTGATGCGTTGCAGGTCATTGTAAAGCGGTTCTGGCTTGTAGTAACTGCCACCTCCGTGCAGACATCCGTAATAGCGTTCGAACCCTCTTTGTACCGGATAGCTGCCGTTGGGGGCATCATATCCTCCTGTGGCTGTGACATGCCATTTCCCGCTCATGTAGGTGCGGTATCCTCCGGCTTTCATCACTTCTGCAATGGTGGGATAAGCCTTGTCTATCTGTCCGCGATATCCCGGGCGATGTTCGTCCACTTCGGCCATCCATCCCATTCCTACTTCGTGCTGGTATCTTCCGGTGAGCAGGGATGCACGGCTGGGACAGCTTCGTCCTGTATTCTTGAATTGACTGAAACGTACACCTTCCGATGCCAGCCGGTCAATGTTAGGAGTCTGTATTTCACTGCCATAGCATCCGAGGTCGGAGAACCCCATGTCGTCACAAAGGATCAGTACAATATTGGGGGCTGATGTTTCCTGAGCTGTCATGGGCTGTGAGGCCGCGAGCAGGAGAGAGGAGAATAAGATCTTGTTCATAGTTTTTGTATGTGGGTTAAATCATTGCGAAAATAAGAAAAAATCTTTTTATTGGAGAGGATGATTGCAAAAATGAAAGATTTATTGGAGTGAAACAAAGAAAAGTGACTTTAAAAATAGCTAAATGAGAACATACGGACAGGCTTTTCCTTTGGACTTCTCCCTGAGGTGATTAACTTTGTGAATATAAACACTTAAATTGGTTATACGAATATGGAGAAGCATGTATTATGGAGCGCATTGGCATCTGCGCTGGTTCTGGCATCCTGCAATGCGGGGAAAGGAACTGTAACGGAGAATGAACTGAAAGGTAACTGGGTGGAAGTGATGCCTGCCAATCAGCAGATAGTACAGGGAGTAACCCTGGAAGAAGGAGGCAAGGCAACTTCCATCGGAATGGCAACCTTGAAATATGAACGCTGGAAACTGACTGACGGTGCCCGGCTGATACTGGAAGGAAAAAGTATCGGTAACGGACAGACGATTGATTTTGCCGACACACTGGATGTTGTTTCCCTCAGTGGAGATACTCTGACGTTGGGAAAGGGTGAGATGTACCGCATCCAATATGTACGTCAGCAGGAAGGTGAAGGTCTGATCGGGGGCAGCGATGCGGCCATGGGATATACCTGGTCAAAAATGCTTCAGAAGAAAATACGTGTATTCGAAGAGGGTACCCGTGTACATTCTGTGGCTGATCCGAATTCGTCTGTTGCCGGCTATCTGGTTTTTGCATCCGATTCTTCGCAGGTAGAGTTCTTCTATCCGGAAACGGATGTGGTGCTTGACCGCAGAACACGTCCGGACGGTACACCTGTATGGAATGTGGAGGAGGATGATACGTATCTGGTGGAAAAGGCTGAGTCAGAATGGCTGGTCTCCAGACGGGGGCAATTGCTGTATGCCACCAGTGGAGTGGAAGATCTGGTGAAAGTTGCCTTTGTGGCCGATGGCGGTGAGGAAATTGAGATTCTTTTCTTCGGAAAGGCCGGAGTGGCTCAGATGAACCGGAATGGAGTCTGTAGCCTGTTGCGTCAGTATCGTACGGCTTCCGGCTATGGTTATAAGAATCCGGTATTCGATCTTCGTGGAAAAGGACAGGAAGCTGTGCTGACTACTTTGTCAGACGGAAGCCGTCTTGCTCTGAAAGAAAAAAATAAATAATTATGAAATATCTGGCTTTATTTTTGGCAGCCGGTCTGTGTGCCTGTAGTGGAAACGGGAAGACCGGAAAAACAGAAGAGACCATGCAGCAGACGACAGCTGATGTTCCTTCTAGAAAAGCGTATGAAGGATTTGAATGGGAACGTGTGACAGGAGCTGGTCTGAGTTTCTGGGCACAGCATAATCCGGATATCAGGGTGATGGCAGATCCTTCCTTGCCGGGCGCCGTAGTTGTCCGGAACGGAGATACAGCTCCCAGGAAAGTCATTCAGGTCTTTGAACTGAAAAACCGTTCCATCGAGGATGTACTTCCTCTTCTGCAGAAAGAGGAAGGATGGGATGCAAGTCAGTCCTGTCAGTTCAAGGAAGTAAAATCCGGACGTGAAGGAGTGAAGCGTTATCAGCTGGTTCCTGCCGGTTCATACGCAGCTGAAGTAGACAAGCAGATGAAGGAAGAGCCTGTGCCCTCCACTTGCAGCGGATGGGGTGTCGGGAATAGTGGCATGCGCTATTTTGAGGTGCAGGATTCTCATCCCGACCGGGCTGTTTTCGTAGAGATTGGTCAGGATGCTCCTTTGTTTGATGAAAGCAGTATCTGTCTGACCGCAATGGATGCTGTATCCGACTCCACACAGGTGTTGTATAATCTGTCGGGAGAAATACGTATCGGCCATGAAGTACATTCGTTCCGTCCGGAAAACAGTGATAAGGAGTACTGGCTGGTGGACAAGACAGGGACTCTGACAGAAATTTATGACCGGAAGACAGGCGGACAGAAGAATGGCAAACCTCTCCAAATGATGTTGAAACTGGAATATAACGGCAAGTGGGATGACGGATTTGCTGCGGACTATGACGGAGTTTATTTCGTTCGGGAAGTGCTGGACGGACAGAAAAATCCTGAAGGTCTGAAAAAAGATTGAAGCTCAGAATGTGCTTGAAACGAAGAGTGGATTTACCAGGCCGCAGGAGCGGGAAAAGAGAGGTTGGAGTACAGGCATAAAAAAAGGAGTACCGCTGTACTCCAACCTTTTTATTAACCTTAAATCTAATACTATGAAAACACGATGCAAAGGTACGGGTTTTCCGGTTAATTGCAAATCTTTTCAGAAGAAAAATATGTTTAATAACATCTTTTAAATCCTTGAAAGTCTTTTAAAGTTTTCTCAGTTCCTGATACAGGCGTTGTACGGGAAGTCCCATGACGTTATAGTATGAACCTTGAAGTCCGGTTACTCCGATAAAGCCGATCCATTCCTGGATACCGTAGGAGCCGGCTTTGTCCATGGGGTGGTATTTTTCCACATAATAGCTGATTTCTTCTTCGCTCAGGGTATCGAATGTCACTTCGGTGGTAACGGCAAAGCTGCGCTGTTGGCTTGCGGTCAGGATGCAGACACCGGTAATTACCTGATGAGTACGTCCGGAAAGCAAAGTGAGCATCCGGCGGGCATCTGCTGCATCGTGTGGTTTGCCCAGTATCAGTCCGTCCAGATAAACAATGGTATCGGCTGTAATGATGAGTTCGTCCGGTTGCAGGGTAGTGCGGTAAGCATCTGCCTTCTTGCTTGCGATGTAGAGAGAAATTTCCTCGCCCTTGAGTGTGTCGGGGTAACTTTCGTCGATACCGGGCAGCACTTTGGTTTCAAATTCGATGCCCAGTCCGGCAAGCAGTTCCCGGCGTCTCGGAGAGTTGCTTGCCAGTTTGATATGATATTTCTTCAGATTGTCCAGCATAATTTTTAGTTTTGAGGGTTGAGATTTCTGTTTCTGGCTTTATTACCAGCCGAAAGCCTGTTCGTGTGACATCCATTTTCCCTGGGCCTTGAGCACCTGTTCGATGACATCGCGTCCGCAGCCATGACCTCCGTTACGGTGAGAGATGTATTTGCAGACGGCCTTGATTTCGGGAGCAGCGTCTGCCGGACAGCAGGGAAGTCCCACCAGGCGCAACACTTCATAATCGGGGATATCATCGCCCATGTAAAGCACCTCTTCGGGTTTCAGGTCGTATTTCTGCATCAGTTCGTGGTATTCTTTGGTCTTGACGGCAGCTCCCAGACAGATATCCTGTACGCCCAGTCCTTTGTAACGTTCGCGTACGGCTTCTGTTTTTCCACCGGTGATGATGGCTACATGCAGACCGCATTTCACGGCCAGTTGCAGGGCATATCCGTCTTTGATGTTGACGGTACGCATGGGCTCTCCGTTGGGATGAAGCAGGATGGTTTCGGCGCTCAGCACTCCGTCTACGTCGAAGAAGAGTGCCTTGATTCGGGTTAAATCGTAGTCTATCATAAATTACAGATTGATGTTACGGGTTTGACTTTTTTGTTTTTTCGGCATAAGCCCGGATGTTCCGGCTGATGTTCCGGTAGATTTCGGCCAGTTCCGGTTCACTTTCCAGCATGTGCAGATGATCTTCCATGATGTTGCAGTCGTTCCGTCGGGCCGGACCGGTCTGTGCTTCTTCGGGCGTCAGGTAGTGTATTTTCCGGGTTGTTTCCTCGATGAGTGGAAGCATGGATTCAAACGGAAGCCCGTGTTCGCTGAGCAGGTGATGACACACTGCATACATGTGGTTGGCAAAATTGCAGGCGAATACGGCTGAAATGTGGAGATATTTGCGCTGCTCGGAAGAAGCTTCATATACCTTTTCACTGAGGCGCTGTGCCAGCTGCATCAGCAGACGGGTATCTTCTTCTGAGTTGGCCTCGATGAAGAACGGGGTAGTCGTGAAATCTACATCCCGCTGTTTGCTGAAGGTTTGCATGGGATAGATCACCCCGTGTCGCCGGGCCAGTCCGTTCCAGATACTCATGGGAACGCTTCCGGCCGTATGCACAAAGAGAGCATCCGGATTGCGTCGTGTCAGTGCAGGAAGTACTTCGTTCAGAGCCGAGTCCTTGATGGAAACGATGTAGAGATCGCTTCCTGCATCAATCTCGTCCAGACGGGTGGTGAAGGCAGCATGGAGCCGTCCGGCCAGTTCACGAGCCGATTCTTCCGTGCGGCTGAATACCTGCCGGATGCAGCAGTGGTGTTGCGACAGGGCTTGTGACAGGTGGGTAGCCACGTTGCCTGCCCCGATGAATGTCAGGTTATACAGATGTGTTTCGTCCATAATCAGCGTGAAGATATAAAATAAAGAATCACTCCCACAAGCAGCAGGGCCAGCGGAAGCAGGTAGGCAGACATTTGTCCCAGCAGGGCAATGACCAGTCCGATGTTCTGGATGAGCCAGATTCCGGCCAGAATGATTCCCACCGACTTGTCGCTCTTGAACCAGAGGAAGATGACGGCGGCATACAGCAGCATGGTGTCTTTCTGCATTACCCAGGGCAGTCCGTGGCTACTGAAGCCGATCCATTTGTCAAGCAGATAAAGGATGCCCATCAGTACCAGGAATACCCCAGTGGCCTGATAGGTGTCTTTGTGGTTGGATGCCGACATGGTTATTTCCCTCCATATTTGTTAAGGTGTATCTTTTCCCATTGCAGGTGGCTTTCATCAAACGGTTTCCGTTCCATTCCTTTGTGACCGATGGCAATGATGGAAAGAGCCTGTAGCTGGAGAGGCAGGTCGAGTACCTCATGCACATATTCGTTGGCGGGCACGCCGTCTGCTGTAAACCGTTCACGCAGTTGAACCCAGCAGCTTCCCAGTCCCAGATCTTCGGCCTGCAGCTGGATCAGGATGGAGGCCACGGAGGCATCTTCGATCCAGACATCGCTTACCATCGGATCGGCAGTAACAACGATGGCCAGGGCTGCATCGCTCACGAAGGTTGCTCCCGATTCCTTGCAGTGCGAAAGTTTTTCCAGAGTTTCCTTGTCATCCACCACGATGAACTGCCAGCAGTTGCTTCTTTTCGATGAAGGAGCCATCAGTCCTGCCTTCAGCAGACTTACCACCTGTTCCTGGGTCAGTTCCTCTTCCGTGAATTTTCGGGTACTCCGCCGCTTTTTGATCAGATCGCTGAAATTTTCCATAAATAATTGTTTTTGATGTGACAAATATAGCCTTTCTTATGCAAATGCTCAAAAAAAATCCTAAATTTGCATACATGGCGCTCCGATTGTCTACATATTATCATTCGGAAGATATTCCTGCCTTGCCGGGCGACAACCTCTTCCATTCTACCGAACTGTTCCGGGTGCTGGAGCAGACTCCCGGCTATACGCCCGTCATGCTTGTAGCCTTTGAAGGAGAAAGTCCCGTGGGTAAGCTCCTGTCGATCACTCGCCGTCAGTTTTCCCTGTGGGGAGGATGGTCGAAAACCTTTGTATACGGAGTAGGGGATTATTTCGGAGGCAGCATGAAGCGGGAAGAAGTGTTCCGGGAAATGCTGGCCTATCTGACCTTGCGTCACGAAGAGGATTCTTTTCTCATAGAGTTCCGGAACCTGGAGGAACCGCTGTTCGGTTACCGTTACTTCCGGGCTAACGGCTATTTCCCGGTCAAGTGGTTGCGGGTGCGCAACTCCATTCATCAGGAACTCATAGACAAGTGGATGAGTGCTTCCCGGAAACGGCAGATCCACAATGGACTGAAGCATGGAGCCGTTATGGAAGTAGCCCGGAGCGAGGAAGATGTGTGTGCCCTGTTTACCATGCTTCGCCAGTATTACCTGCCCAAGGTTCATCGTTATTTTCCGGATATCCGTTTCTTTCTGTCCCTGATCTCGGAACCTTCCCGACGGGAGCTCGGCAAAATTTTCGTAGTCAAATATAAAGGTAAGGTGATCGGAGGATCGGTCTGTCTGTTTTCAGGTGACTGTGCATACTTGCTTTTCTCCGGAGGAATGCGCAAGAGTTATGCCTGGCTCTATCCGGGTGTACTGGCCGTGTGGAATGCCATGCTTTATGCACGTGAGCAAGGATATGCCCATTTTGAATTCATTGATGCCGGATTGCCGTTCCGCCGCTACGGTTTCCGCGATTTTATTCTTCGTTTTGGTGGCAAACAGCTCAGCAGCCGGAGATGGTTCCGGGTGAGATGGGAATGGCTGAATCGCCTGCTGATTAAAATTTATGTGTGAGAAGAGCTGAGGAAAAAGGATTTTTTAAAGCAGATTCTAATAATATTTATCCGAAAAAGTTTCGTGTTTTAGCACAAAATTGTTTTCTTTGTGCAGTTGATGCAAATTGACTTTGATTTAATACCTTTAAAAAAACGCAATTATGAAAATTTCTCACATTGAACATCTGGGCATTGCCGTAAAAAGCATTGAAGAGGCCCTTCCTTATTATGAGAATGTACTCGGTTTGAAATGTTATAATATCGAAACCGTTGAAGATCAGAAAGTAAAGACAGCCTTTCTGAAATGTGGAGACACTAAGATCGAGCTGCTGGAACCGACCGGTCCGGACAGTACCATCGCTAAGTTTATTGAAAACAGGGGCATGGGGGTACACCATGTAGCTTTTGCCGTTGAAGACGGTGTGGCTCAGGCTCTGGCCCAGGCTGAGGGTGAAGGCATCCGTCTGATTGACAAGGCACCACGCAAGGGCGCAGAAGGTCTGAATATTGCTTTCCTGCATCCGAAGTCAACGATGGGAGTACTGACCGAACTTTGTGAAAAATAATGAAGAGTTTGAATATGATACGCAGAGACACGAAACAACGGGATTCGCAGTGATCCGTTCCCCGTTGTTTTGTGTCTCTGTATTTACATTAATTATCTAATACCTGATACCATGAGCAATCAACTTGAAAAAGTAAAGGAGCTTATTGAACTGCGCGCACAGGCACGTCTGGGCGGCGGGGAAAAAGCGATTGAGAAACAACACGCAAAAGGAAAGTACACTGCCCGCGAACGTATCGCGATGTTGCTGGATGAAGGCAGCTTCGAAGAAATGGATATGTTTGTCAAGCATCGTTGCACGAATTTCGGTATGGACAAGAAGCATTACCTGGGTGACGGTGTTGTAACCGGTTACGGTACGATTGAAGGGCGTCTGGTATATGTATTCGCACAGGATTTCACGGTTTCTGCCGGTTCTCTTTCCGAGACCATGTCACTCAAGATCTGTAAGGTGATGGATATGGCCATGAAGATGGGAGCTCCCTGCATCGGACTGAACGACTCTGGTGGTGCACGTATTCAGGAGGGTATCAATGCCCTGGCTGGTTATGCAGAGATCTTCCAACGCAACATCCTGGCTTCGGGAGTAATCCCGCAGATCTCCGGTATTTTCGGACCGTGTGCAGGAGGTGCCGTTTATTCTCCGGCTCTGACAGACTTTACCCTGATGATGGAAGGTACTTCCTATATGTTCCTGACCGGACCGAAGGTGGTGAAGACCGTAACGGGTGAAGACGTTTCACAGGAAGATCTGGGAGGTGCCAGCGTGCATTCTACCCGTTCGGGTGTGACTCACTTCACTGCTTCTACGGAAGAAGAAGGTCTGGCTCTGATCCGTAAACTGTTGAGCTATATTCCTCAGAATAATCTGGAAGAACCGCCTTATGTGGACTGTACTGATCCGATCGACCGTCTGGAGGATTCTCTGAATGAAATTATTCCGGACAGCCCCAATAAGGCATACGATATGTATGAGGTGATCGGTGCGATTGTTGATAACGGTGAGTTCCTGGAAGTGCAGCGTGATTTTGCCAAGAATATCATCATCGGCTTCGCCCGCTTCAACGGACAGTCAGTAGGTATCGTGGCCAACCAGCCTAAGTTCCTGGCCGGTGTGCTCGACTGCAACGCTTCCCGCAAGGGGGCACGTTTTGTCCGTTTCTGCGATGCCTTCAACATTCCTATCGTTTCGCTGGTAGATGTGCCGGGATTCCTGCCGGGAACAGGACAGGAATACAATGCCGTTATCCTGCATGGTGCAAAATTGCTGTACGCTTACGGAGAGGCTACTGTGCCTAAGGTGACTATTACCCTGCGCAAGTCTTATGGAGGTTCTCACATTGTGATGAGCTGCAAGCAGTTGCGTGGCGATATGAACTATGCATGGCCGACAGCCGAAATTGCCGTAATGGGTGGTGCCGGTGCAGTTGAGGTACTCTATGCCAAGGAAGCCAAGGAAGCTCCCGATCCGAAAGCCTTCATGGCTGAAAAGGAAGCAGAATATACCAAGCTGTTTGCCAACCCTTACAACGCTGCGAAGTATGGCTATATCGACGATGTAATCGAACCGCGTAATACACGTTTCCGCATCATCCGCGCCTTGCAGCAGTTGCAGACCAAGAAACTGTCCAACCCGGCTAAGAAGCATGGCAATATTCCTTTGTAACCCTTAAAATGCATGATTATGAACAGATATAGAACCGGAATATTTCTTTCCCTGCTTCTGCTGGTCGGCTTTACTTCCTGTCAGGAAAAGAAGACGAACACCAAGCTGGTGCTGAACGAGGTACTGGTGGACAATGTTTCCAATTTTCAGGATGACTATGGTGTTCACAGCGGATGGATTGAAATATTCAACCAGTCATACAGCAGTGCCGATCTGGCAGGCTGTCTGCTCCGGATGAGCAGTCAGCCGGGTGATACGGCTACGTATTTCATTCCGAAAGGAGACGTGCTGACTCTTGTCAAGCCGCGTCAGCATACGCTTTTCTGGGCGGACAATGCTCCCCGCAGAGGTACGTTCCATACCAACTTTGAGTTGAGCAAGACGGAGGCCAACTGGATTGGTCTTTACGACTCCGGACGCAAGCTGCTCGATCAGATTGTAGTTCCGGCAGGAGCTTTGCAGGCTGACCAGTCGTATGCCCGGGTGAGCGACGGAGCTGCCCAGTGGGAAGTGAAAGGTGGTCATGAGGACCGCTATGTTACTCCGAGCACGAATAACCAGACCATCGAAAGTAATCCGAAGATGGATAAGTTTGAGCAGCATGACCCGGTGGGTATCGGTATGGCAATCTCGGCCATGAGCGTTGTGTTCCTCGGTCTGATTCTGCTTTATGTTTGCTTCAAGTATGTGGGCAAGCTGGCCATTCGTCTGCGCAAGCGGAATGCCATGCAGGTACACAATATTACCGATAAGCAGGAAGCCAAGGAAAAAGGTCTCGGTGAAGCTCCGGGAGAAGTCATTGCTGCCATCTCCATGGCTTTGCATGAACACCAGGGAGCCGATCATGATGTGGAAGAAACCATTCTGACCATCAGCCGGGTGAAACGAAGCTATTCACCGTGGAGCTCGAAGATTTATACGTTGCGTGAAACTCCCCATAAGAAATAATCCTCTTAAAACAGAAAAGAACCATGAAAGAATACAGATATAAGATCAACGGAAACCTGTACAAGGTAACCGTTGGAGACATTGAAGAAAATCAGGTACAGGTAGAAGTGAACGGTACTCCCTATAAGGTGGAACTGGAGAAGAAAGCCACTCCGAAGATCAAGCCGGTCATGCGTACGGCTTCCACCACTCCGGCTACTCCTCCTCCCGCTGTTTCCCGTCCGGCCGCACCTTCCAGCAAGGGTAGCATCAAGTCTCCGCTGCCGGGTGTGATTCTGGATGTCAAAGTGAAGGAAGGTGATGCCGTGAAGCGCGGACAGACCCTGATGATCCTGGAAGCCATGAAAATGGAAAACGACATCAAATCCGACCGCGACGGAAAGGTTACCTCTATCAAGGTAAGCAAGGGCGAATCGATTCTTGAAGGTACTGACCTTATAATCATTGAATAATTATGGGAGAGTTTTTTAGTTTCTTACAGAATAACCTGGCCGATTTCTGGACCTATACCGGTTTCCACAATGCCACTACGGGGCACCTTGTGATGATTCTGATCGGTATATTCTTCATTTATCTGGCCGTAGCGAAGGAATTTGAGCCGATGCTGCTGATCCCCATCGGATTCGGTATGCTGATCGGTAATATTCCGTTTAATATGGAAGCCGGACTCAAGGTAGGTATTTATGAGGAAGGCTCAGTGCTTAACATTTTGTATCAGGGTGTGACGTCGGGATGGTATCCGCCGCTCATCTTCCTGGGAATCGGGGCAATGACTGACTTCTCGGCTCTGATTTCCAACCCGAAGCTGATGCTGATCGGTGCGGCTGCCCAGTTTGGTATCTTCGGTGCCTATATGCTGGCGCTTGCTTTCGGATTCGACCCCATGCAGGCTGCTGCCATCGGTATCATCGGTGGTGCCGACGGACCGACTGCCATCTTCCTGTCATCGAAGCTGGCACCGAACCTGATGGGAGCCATTGCCGTATCAGCCTATTCATACATGGCGCTGGTACCGGTCATCCAGCCTCCTATCATGCGTCTGCTCACAACCAAGAAAGAGCGTCTTATCCGCATGAAGGCTCCGCGTGCCGTGTCACATACGGAGAAGGTGATGTTCCCTATCGTAGGTTTGCTGCTTACCTGTTTCCTGGTGCCTTCCGGTTTGCCGCTGCTCGGTATGCTGTTCTTCGGTAATCTGTTGAAGGAAAGTGGTGTGACCCGCCGTCTGGCTGAAACAGCCCGTGGTCCGCTGATTGACACGATCACTATTCTGCTCGGTCTGACCGTAGGAGCTTCCACTCAGGCTTCGGAATTCCTGACCAAGGACTCCATCTTCATCTTCTTCCTCGGTGCGGTATCATTCATCATCGCTACTGCATCCGGTGTGCTTTTCGTGAAAATCTTCAATCTGGTGCTGAAGAAAGAAAATAAGATCAATCCGCTGATCGGTAATGCCGGTGTATCTGCTGTGCCCGACTCAGCCCGTATTTCCCAGGTCGTTGGTCTGGAATACGATCCGAGCAATTATCTGCTGATGCATGCCATGGGTCCGAACGTAGCCGGTGTGATCGGTTCGGCTGTAGCTGCCGGTATCTTGCTGGGCTTCCTGGTATAAGCTGATCCGGTCTGGAATACAGATTTCAGACCTTACAAAAGGGATAAACCGATAAAAGAAATCCTGACTCTTCAGTTGAGGAGTCGGGATTTCTTTTATCGGTTTATTTCAGTTACTGTTGTCTATTTTCTGATTTCCGCCATGTTGGGATATGGTGCAGTTAGTCTTAGTTTTCTCATAGGTTTATAATGAGTTGCAGGATGTTCCAGTTCTACTTCCTATTCATGGTCTGGAAGGAATTGGATGTCATATTCTTTTCCTGCTTCCGTCGTGAACGACAGAATACCGTCCTTTTGAATTGTTTTTATGGCTTCTCCATTCTGTCTGACTTCTGCTGTTGCTACATCCTTTTGCGGAAGAGCAATCCGGCAGGTTTCTCCTCGTTCACTGGTCAGTTTGAGGGATGTTACCTGTTTCCCGTCATATTGGGCAGAAACGACAAATGCTCCTTTGGCTCTCAGACGGGTAAAGGAGGCGGGTTTGTCCGGCCAGCAAGGGAACAGGTGCAGGACACCGTCCACCGATTGCAGCATCATCGAGTTGATCGTCTCCACAATGGTCGTTTTTTCCAGACAATGATGTCCGTCCAGAATCAGGAAGTTGGTTCCGGCACGGTGAATCAGTGTCTTCATCTTGTCTATCAGAATATCAGGATCAAAGCCGATGCGGGTACCCATCACAAAGGCACTCAGTCCCAGTTCATTCATCGTCTCGGTAAATCCTTGCTGGTCGACTGCGTAATAATACAAAGTATTGCGTGCCAGTTGAAGGGCGGTACTGTCTGAATGAAGATTCAGCAGTTCGCATGGGTAAACCGGATGGAGCTGGATGACATGAGCCGGCAAGTCCCATCCTGCCTCATTTTTGGCATAGACGGGCAAACCCTGGTTGGGAGTCTTCGTAGGCATGATGACCTTGTACGAAGGCAGGTGGGTGACGATATCCTTCCACAAAGCCCGACGGTTTTCATCTACTCCCAGTATTTCACTGTAGCGGAGCAACAGCCTGAAGGTCTGTTCTACAAAGGCCAGATCGGAGGGAGGATTCAGATCCCACGAGCCTTCGTGTCCGCCGGTGAGGATATTATAGCGGTAGGTGCTGTCCAGAGTTTCCTTTTCCAGATAGTCTTCGTAGAAATCACCACATTCCCGGATAAACGGATAAGCCCGCTTGCGCAGGAATTCCCGGTCGCCCGTATATTCGTAATACCAGCTGAACAGGGGAACATTGAACGGAGCATCCATGGTCTGCTGCCAGTATTCTCCATAGAGATAGCCGTTGCCCAAAGCACTGACAGAGAACAGCAGCCCACGGCAGGACTTATCTTTCAGAGACGGATGGACGAGTCCCATTTCCTCGCGTGCCCGTCTCTTTCCTTCAGGGATCAGTTTCTCCAGAAAGTCGTAATACGGCATTGCCAGTTCGGGGCGGTTGGCCGAGAATACGCTGTAGAAGCCGGCCTGGCTGTTGTAGTTCAGATGGATGTCTCCATGATAGTTCATGGAGTCGTTCATGTTCCAGACGCCATACATGCCTCCGCAGACCGGACTGTGCAGGTTACAGGCCGAAGCCATCAGGTAGATGGATGACAGGTACTGGCGGTTCAGCAGGGAATCGTTTGTTTCTACATACGAACGTGTCCACATATCTTTCCACCATTGTTTTTTCTCAATTTTCAGAAGGGCGAGTTGGGGGCCGTTCACTGAAGAAAGCTTGTCGTATGCTTCCGGCAGACGGGCATCATCTTCCAGACTGCCGGATACATAAGTTACAATGCAGACCGGCTGTCCTGCCTTTATCTGAAAAGAGGCGGTGACTTGCGAGGAGGATGTTTTTTCCCAGGAAGCCTCAGTTCCTGTGATGCGGGTTGAGATACCTGCACGGGCTATCCAGCGTACATCTCCTTCCGTCCGACTCCGGCGGGATACCTGTCCCACTTTCTCACGGATTCCGGAAGTGGTTTCATAGAGTTTGTTTTCACCGTTGGCATAGGTCATGACTGTGACATCTATGGGATGTTCTGAAGCCGTAGTCAGTTCAGTTACCACGTAGTTGTCGTCCATTGTCATCCACGTTGTCATTTCTACCGGTTCTGCGGTTCCGGTATGCATATAGAGCTCGGCATCAAGTTGTCTCATCTCATAACAGAAGCCCTCGGCGGGTTCTGACTGTACTGAAATGCTGACTCCTCCCACCGGCAGGGCAGCGGGACCCGTTCCTGCCCAGTCCGACCAGTTGTCGGTGATGAAGTCTACTTTTGACAGTTGCAGGGTCTGTCCGTTTTCTGAAGTATAACTGACCAGTCCCACATCTCCGTTTCCCAGGTAGGGGCCTTTGGGTGCATGCTTGCTTGCTGTTTCTGCCTGACTGAACGGACTGTTCCACCGGGCTGTCAGCATCTTTTTTTTGTTCTGAAAAAACAGATCGTCGGGATTGTTTCCCTGACTGAGACATCCCGGGAGAGAAAAAAGAGCTGCTATTCCCAGAATGACAGAATAATGTATGTTGCAAATTTTCATCGTCGAAATTCTTTTTGATTAGTCTTCCAGTTTCCACTCGTCTTTCCACCGGATAATGAAACGTCCGTCTTCAAATTCCAGCGGCAGCCAGATGTAGCGTCCGTCGATGGCATTTTCCGGAGTCCAGCGGTCACCCAGATAGATGAATTGTCCTTCTTTTCCGGCTACGGGCAGGATGTAAGTGCTCTGGGAATGATAGGTGAGGGCTGAATCGGCATCCACACAGGGATTTCCCAGTTCGGTCCATTCACCCAGAATGGAATCTGCTACGGCAGAGCGGGCTGCATTGGACGACCATCCTGTACATCCCGACATCATCAGGTAGTAGCGTCCTTCGTGTTTGAACATGGCCGGAGCTTCCATAAACCGTCCCTTGAAGCAGCGGATGTAGGTACCGTCGTGATCCGTATAGTCGCTGTTCAGCCGGGCAATCTGCAGGGTACTGTTTTCTTCCGATGCATAGATATGATATGCCGTGCCGTCATCGTCTACAAACAGGTTCATGTCGCGGGCCATCTGTCCTCCTTCCAGATCTCGTTTGATCAGGTTCAGAGAATCCGGGTGAGCTGGCAGGTCTCCTCCGGAATAGTGGGCTTCAGCCTGGACGGGGGCTGTCTTCAGACTTTCCGGTGTACCCTGGGGCCATTTACCGGCATTGATGCGTCCGGCATGCAGGAAACGGTAAGGGCCGGTAACCTTGTCACTGACGGCCACTCCGCTCTGGGCTCCGGTGTAACCGGCTCCTTTGGGTTCGAGGTGAAACCACATGACGTACTTGCCGGTCCGGGCATTATGAATCACCTTGGGGCGTTCCAGGATACATCCTTTTTCGATCGGACTTCCGCTGCCTTCCGGTGCTACGGCCAGAGCGATACCTTCGTCTTTCCAGTTGTAGAGATCGGTTGAGGAGTAGCAATGCACTCCGACATTGGCCACGTTGCCTCCTTCTCCTTCGGTCTTGTGCTCGCCAAACCAGTAGTAGCGTCCGTTGTCGTAAAGGATGCCTCCTCCGTGGGCGTTGATATGTACGTTGTTATTGTCCAGCCAGACCTGTCCGGGTGTGAAGGACTTGTAGCGTTCTTTTGTCTGGCAGGCGAGGAGACCTGCTGCCAGAAGTACTGCAAGAGATATTTGTTTCCACATAATCAGATGATGTTTAGAATGAAGGATGATGTTTGGTTTTATTGCAGCCGGGCATGAATGGTTTCCCCTTCCCGGATGGTATAAGACTTTCCGTCAATGTTTACGCGCAGTTTGCCGTTCCGGATGCGTTCAACCGTAATGTCGAACGTGCTGCCGAAAGCCCGTATGCGGCGGAGGGCAGCCTGATTCCACTCTTGGGGAAGACGGGGAGTCACGTCGCAGCTTTTCAGTCCGGTGGGGCGGATGCCGAAGAGACCTTCCGTAATGATGCGGCCGTAGAGAGCACTTTCGGCGGAAAGATGGCGCTGACCTCCTTCAGGCCATGCTTCGATGGCATAGGGAACATGTTCACCCAGCAGACGGACGGATGAGTAATGCTTCAGGTATTCGGTTGCTTTTTCTGTTTCGCCTACGGCATAGACACCGCGCAGGGCATACAGGGTGGAACGGTCCCAGAAAGTGCTGTCACCGGCCTGGGTAAGCAGACCGTTTTCAGTCCAGAGGCGCGGAGAGAACAGAGCCTGGATGGTTCCTTCTTTCCGTTCGCTGATACCCACGGTCAGCGGAATGCAGATCCAGGAGCGCAGGATATCGTTGCCTTCGTAATAGTGGTAAGTGTCATAGCCTTCCACGGTTCCTCCGAAATATTTTTCAATGGATTTGCGCAAGTCGGCAGCCTGTTGCCGGTAGGTGGCTGCTGTCTTTTTGTCTTTTCCCAGATCCTTTGCCAGAAAGGCAGCAGAAATCAGGGCATCATAGTAGAGTGAAGAGGTACAGAGGTTGGCTTTTCCGGCCGGGAAACGTCCTTCCAGTTCGTCTGCGTCAGAGGTTACGACACCTTCCGGCGTCAGCTTGCGGTGACAGTATTCCAGACACCACTGGATGAGCGGCCAAAGGGTTTCTGCCTGCTGCCGGTCTCCTCCGGCCAGTGCAAATCGGGAGGCTCCGTAGGCAATCATGGCTGCATCTCCGCGGTCGCCTGCGCCGTTCCAGATGTCCAGTCCTTCAGCAATGATGGAACTGGGAATGGGCTTCCACTCATCGTTCATAAAGCGGGCAAAATGTCTGAAAGAATTAAGAGCGGAGGCATTGCCGTAAGCATAGCCTGTGAAGGGGAAATAGGGGTTGATGTATTCTGCCTGGTCATTGGCCCAGATGGCGGCATAGTATGATTCGCCTCCAGGTCCGTGCATCGGTCCGCCCTTGGTTTCGTAGATGCTTTCGCAGGCCCGGATCTTGGAGAAGGCAAACATGCGGTTGATGACAGGATCGGGAGTCTCCAGAATCAGATTGTCTGCCAGTTGCTTCAGGAAATCCATCCGTTTGGCCTTTTCTGTTTCCGGTTGCAGCCGGATGGAGGGTTCTCCTTCACGATGGGCGGACAGGGAAGCTGCAAAGTAAAGCGTATCGCCCGGCAGGACTGTGTGCGGGCCGCTTCCGTAGACTGTCCCTTCCATGATATAGGCTCCGGTAACTCCGTTTTCCGGATTGGTTTTCGAGCGTGTCTGTTCTTCGGGAATTTCCACCTGCAGGGAGTTTTTACCGGTATTGATCAGGCTATATTGTTCAATGAGAGCGGGCTGGTCGGTAGACGGGAAATATTCGCGGATCAGTTTCCATTGTCCGTAGTAGCCTTTGTCGAACCGGCTTTCCACGGTCAGTATGCCGTTGAGGCTGATGCTTTCCACTTTTTCTTCCGTAAGCGAACGGCTGTTCACGAAGACTGCATCCAGCGGATTCCAGGCAGAACGGCGCATCAGGCTGGCATGGGTATTGTTCGGCACGGTGCGCAGCAGCGGCCATACCATTCCTTTGTTCAAGGTAAAGTTGCCTTCGCGGTCTACACCGTAGCGCAATACGACAGAGACGGATTTACCGCTCATTTCAATGTGGTCGGAATGGGGAAGGTCGTTCCGGATGTTCCAGGTGATACTGCCGTCTTCCTGTGGCGACCAGCGCCGGGTGGACTGGGATGTTGCCGGCAGAGTGACCAGTGACAGTCCCAGAAAGGCATAGATAAGTCTTGCTTTCATGGCTTCTTCAGTATTTACATATAAGGTTCATAAAGTATGGCCCGATACCGTTTAATCGTCTGTATAATTGGGCCTTATTGTCCGCTCGATTCAGCTTCATCGTCTGTATGATCAGGCTTCATTGTCTGCTTGATTCCGGTGAATCTTCCGGTTCTTGAAAAATACGTCGGCCAGTTCCGGTCAGACAGAGGAGACATAAGTGTCTTTGCCTGTAGAACTGACCGACGTTCAGCGTATGAGATTATTTCAGTTTAAACGGTTCTTTTTTCACATAAGCCTTGAAGCCTTTGATGGCTGCCGGATTTCCTTCTTCCGAGCTGGGAAGACAGCGGAAACCGGTAATATTGTGATTGTCTTTCAGGTCGATGATGATGGAATGCGGGAATTTAGCTCCGTAGTCCGTACACCAGGTTGTCGATTCCTGAAGGTCGTAGATCTTGTCGGCCGTGTTGTTTGACCATTGATAGCTTTCGCTGTCTGCATACGTGATGCTCCATTTCTGGCGGGAGATGTCTTTGCCGTTTTCGTCGGTCAGATAGAGTTCGGCGATGGCAGCAAGATCCTTGCCGTCGTGTGCATTGAGGGCTTCCAGGCAGAAGTAGCGTCCCTCTACCGGACGGTTGAACTGTATGGTCTGCCATCCGCCTCCGGGTTTCAGTTCTCCGGTAGCAACGGGTGTTTCTCCCTTCAGGTTGAGGGTTTCACCTTCCTTGCGGTGAGTGACAGGTTCTTCGTTGTGGAGAACGTCCAGAATCGGCTGTTTCAGACCCTCAATTTTGGTTTCATCCGGACCGAGCAGGTCGAGAACCACGATTTCGTTCTTGCCCTTCTTCAGCCAGCATCCCGGCATGAACAGAGTCTGCTGCGGACCGATCTTCCAGAATCGTCCCATTGCATGACCGTTCACCCATACCATTCCTTTTCCCCAGGTAGACATGTCGAGGAAGGTGTCTCCGGTCTTGTCGAGTGTAAAGGTTGTGCGATAGTAGGCCGGACCGTCGAACTTGCTTCCCTTGGCAAACTGCTTGTCGGCAGCAAACTTGGCATCGGTGGGGAAGCTGTATACCTGCCATCCGGTGAGAGTCTGTGGTTCGCATCCTTCGTTCAGCAGCTGAACCTTGTCGGTGATACCTTTGCGGTCATGGATAGCGCGGTCGAAGTTGACGCGTCCCATGGCTTCTACCAGGATGTCCAGGCGGGTACCGGCTTTCACGTCAGGCAGCGACAGGATGTTTTCACCACGGCGGCGATCCAGGCGTCCCAGCAGCTGGCCGTTCAGATATACCTGTGCCCAGTCGTGTGGTTCATCTACCAGCAGAACGGTTCCTTCCTTGACATCAGCCGGAAGTGTCGTGCGGTAGAGGATAGTACCCCATCCCTGATCGAACTGTTCCATCGGCTGGATGGCTTCCGAAGTCTGGGGCTTGGGCAGATTGTCAAACAGGGGAGCTACTTCGTTCAGTTGCATGGCAGGGATTTCAATGACCGGCATCGGTGCAGGTACATCCGGAATCACCTGTCCTGAATCAGTATACTGGACAAGCAGATCACGCAGCTGATAATATTTCGGAGTAGCCCATCCGGCTTCGCTGATAGGTGCGTCGTAGTCATAAGAGCTGCACATGGCCGAATAGGACGGACTGTTGGCTCCTCCCCAGTGGCCGAAGGTTGTTCCTCCGTGAGTCATGTAGAGTGAGAAGGAAATGTTGCGGTCCATCATGTCCTTGATACCTTTGACCATCACGTCAGCCGGGCGGGTTTCGTGCTTGCGTCCCCAGTGGTCAAACCATCCGCTCCAGTATTCGCTGCACATGAGCGGAGTTTCAGGCCGGGCTTCCCGAAGAGCCTTGAACTGCTGGTCGATATCTGCTCCCGTACCGAAGTTGATGGTCCAGAGCAGATCGTCGAGGCCATTGCGCTGGAAGGTAGATGCCCAGTCACACTGGAACAGGGGCACATCGGTGAATCCGGCTCCGCGTACGATGTCACGGATGGAAGCGATGTATTCCTTGTCTTCAGCATAAGCTCCGTATTCGTTTTCCACCTGCACCATGATGATGTTTCCTCCGCGGGGAGCCTGCAGGTCAGCCAGTTGCTTGCCCAGTTCGTTCATGAAGATCTTGGTACGTTCCAGGAAATACGGGTCACTGGTACGCAGGGCAATGTCTTTCTTCTTGAGCAGCCACCAGGGCAGTCCGCCCATTTCCCATTCCGAGCAGACATACGGACCGGGGCGCAGCATGATATACATGCCGTGTTTCTGGGCCAGGCGGCAGAAGCGGGCCACGTCGTTCTGTCCTTCGAAGTCGAATTCACCCGGACGCTGTTCATGGATGTTCCAGAAGGCATAGATACAGATGGTGTTCATCCCCAGCGCCTTGCACATCTCAATGCGATGTTCCCAGTATTCAGCCGGGATACGGGTGTAGTGAATTTCTGCCGCTTTGATCAGGAAAGGTTTTCCGTTGAGCAGGAACTCCTTGTTTCCGATTTCAAAGGTTTGCGGTTCTCCTTTAGGGGAAGTGCAGCCGGTCAGCATGGCAACGGCCAGTGCAGCAGCACTTACAGCACAGGATTTCAATAAATGATTCATAAAATGTTATTAAATTTTAGGGTTAGATTATGTTGTATATTTGATTTCAAATGTATAGTCCTTTCTTATTCCGGATAGCAATAGATAACCTTCATACAGTCAGCGTTTAAACGCAAGCAAAATTATAAACCAGATATAAATTAAGCAAGTAAAACCAGTTAAAAAATTTTTTGTCAGATTATAGACCGGTTAATAAATTTATACGTCCTCTTTCCGCTGTTTCCGAAGTTGGATGACTGAATGGATTATCCTGCCGGTAAAAAACGAAATATTCGTTGAATAGTCCATGCTAGGGGTAATTTAATCCATTTCTGTTAAAGCTGTCAACCGCTATCTTCGCCAGTTGTTGAAAACTGTTCCGACGGGGTCGGATGTGATATCTTTGAAAATAGAAAAAACTTAACATATTAAAGTCTTACTTAAATAAAAACATAAACTATGAAACCAGAAAAACATGATTGTTCAAGAAGAGATTTTCTCAAACATAGCCTGTTGGGAGCTGTGGCGCTCGGCGTCGCTTCTTTTCCGGGTGAACCGCTGACAGGAGCAATCCGGAACATAGAGGGCCGTAGAAAGAAAACTGCCCGGCGGGTTGTCCTGCTTTCGCTGGATGGAATCTGTGTAGAAGGATTCCGGAAGGCACGGACTCCTCATCTGGATAATCTGCTTGCACAGGGCGTTCTTTCACTGAAAACACGGGTGGTCATGCCGTCGGTCACTTTGCCTAACTGGACGAGCCATCTCACCGGAAGCGGTCCGGAACTGCACGGGGTCGTTGATAACAGCTGGACGATTGACAAATTCAAGCTTCCTGCTATAGAAACAGATAGCGACGGATATTATCCTTCTGTTTTCAAAGTGCTGAAGGATAAGAAGGAAGGCATAAAGACGGCCTTTTATTACAATTGGCCGAACCTGATCTATCCTTATAACCAGAAATATCTGGACGATATCTGTTTCCTGGAAAACGATGCCTATGCTCCTTATTATGAGAGGGCTTTCTCGTTCATTAAGACACACCGGGACGAACCGACTCTGGTTTTCCTCTATACGGTTCACACTGACCATGCCGGCCATAACCACAAGTGGATGTCTCCGGAATACATCCGGTCTATCGAAGAAGCCGATGAAGAAATCGGCCGCCTGCTTGATAAACTGAAGGCAGAAGATCTGTTTGATGATACACATTTCCTCTTCCTGACAGATCATGGAGGCATCAACTATGGTCACGGCGGAGTGAGCGTGGAAGAGATGATTGTTCCCTGGGGAATAACCGGTCCCGGCATTGCTGAAGGAAAGATGATGGAAGAACCCAACAATACAGTCAATACAGCAGCGGTAATCCTGCAGCTTTTCGGGGTAGAAAAACCCTTAAGCTGGACAGGAGAAGTTCCGGAATCGATATTCGGCTGATACTGTCATCCGTAGGCTGAAGTTTTTTATTTCAACTTCAGCTTACGGGTGGCAGTCAGCTGGCCACAGGTTGCTTTCAGGGTGAGTGTGGAAGCATTTCCGGTTGCTACCAGGAATGAGGCCACACCGGCTTCCGTATTCACCTGCTGCGGGCTGCGCAGTTCTCCTCCGGCTGTCACTTCCAGTTTGACTTGCTGTCCGTTTTCCTCGAAACAGCCGGTTCCCCGGGCATCTTTCAGGCTGACATACACAATGAGCAGGTCGTTGCGCGAAGCCGGAACTCCACTCTCAAAATAAGAGATGTCTATGGCTTCCGCTCTGCCCGGTGTGCGGACCGTCTGTTCGGCTACTTTCCGTCCGTCCTTGTAACCGACGGCTTTCAGTTCACCGCTTTCCCATTTCACTCCGAAGAATGTGAAAGGAGGATAATTGATATGCTCGGCATTTCCTCCGTCGGGACGGGAAACATATTCGGAGGTTGAAGGGCCATTGTCCGGTCTGCGGCGTGCAAGGGACTTGCCGTTGAGCAGCAGTTCCACTTCGTCTACATTGCCGTATACCTGCAGCGTGTCAGAAGCGTCCGGCATCCAGTGGCTGTTGATGAATACCTCGTAAGGCATTTTTCCGGCAGGCGTATAACTTCCGGCTGGAACCTGTGTGCGGAAATAAGCCAGTCCGAACTTGGGCAGGCGGAACAGGTCGGCCAGTCCGCTGTAACAGATATTGTCGCAGCATCCTCGGTTATAGTCATACATGCTCCAGATAGCTCCGCCCATGGTCCACGGATAATAAGCCCGGTAGCGGTTGTGACTCCACTGGGCATTCCAGGCATTTTGTGTCAGAGCGTGGTCACCGTCTCCGCGGGAAATGCGGGTGGTGCTGTAATGTCCTCCGAACTCATAGTCGTAATATTCGCGGATGAATCCCGGTTTTCCGGTTTTGTTGGGGCGGTTGAAACCTTCTTCCCAGTCATTGTAACACACGTCGAAACCGTCATATCCGTAGCTGTCGCCGGAAGTAAAGCACTGGTCGCCCGGATATTCTTCATGTCCCGTGCGTACGGCTCCGTCTTTCCATTCCTTGGGCGGCCAGGATTCGTTGAGAGTCGTTTCCCAGGTCAGGATGGAAGGATGGTTCCGGTCGCGCCGGATCATGTCGCGAACATCCTGATAAGTCCGGTCAATAAAAGTCTGGTTCTTGTTGTAGAACTGCCATCCGGGAATCGGTTCGATGGCCAGCAGTCCCAGTTCGTCGCAGGCATCCAGTACGGACGGATCCTGCGGATAGTGTCCCAGACGTACCACGTTGAATCCGTTCATGCGGATCTGATACATGTCCCGGTATTGTGCCTGGTCGGAGATGGCATAGCCGACATACGGATATTCCTGATGCCGGTTGGTTCCTTCCAGTTTCAGCGGTTCTCCGTTGATAATGAATCCTTTTTCACGGCTCATTTCGAAACGGCGGATGCCGATGCGTGTTTCTTCCGTATCGGTGATGTGTTTGCCGTCTCTGATTTCCGTACGCAGGATGTAGAGTGAAGGAGAGTCGGGCGACCAGAGCCGGGGATTCATGACGGTCATCTGCTGCCGGCTGTCGGCAGAGTTTCCGGCAGATACGGCCAGCGTCTGTTCCATGGAAGTGACTTTTCTGCCTTTCCCTTTGCCTTTGGTCCACTCGTAAAGTGTATGGCATACGGTCAGTTGCTTATCTGAAACAGAAGCGTTGGCTACCTGAGTCTGGATATTTACAACAGCCTGTTTGCGGGAAACTTCCGGATAGGTGACAAAGATTCCTCCTCCGGCTGTCTGTCCGGCCAGGATGGGGTGGGTGATGTGTACAGGTTCATTCACCAGCAGGTTGACGTCGCGGTAGAGTCCTCCATAATAGCAGAAATCCAGTTCCTCCAGCGGTTTTCCGGGAGGAATGAGAGGATTGTTCCGGTTGTCAAGCCGGACGACCACTTCGTTGGGCTTTCCGGCATGAAGCATGCCTGTGACATCGGCCACGAAAGGCGTGTATCCTCCTGCATGCTGGAGAATATGCTTTCCGTTCACCCACAGATCGGCCAGATGCATGGCTCCTTCAAATTCCAGCCACAACTGTTTATGTTCGTCTTCCGGATTGATGGTAATCGTTTTGCGATAGTAACAGACCCCTTGCCACTGATGGAGCACCGTAAGCGGTTCGATGAAAGGAGTATGCGGAAGAGATACCTGCTCCCATTCCCCTTTGGCAAGCTGCTTCATTTCCCGGGCCAGCGTATCAGGATGTACGGCCAGCAACAGATTTTCTGCCTTCACGTGCTGGATGTTGAACTGCGAACTCCAGTCGCTTCCCTGATTTTTGATGGCTGCCTGTTTCTGTACTTTGTCCAGTCTTTGGAACTCCCACCCGTTGTCCAGCTGGTAAGTCTGGGCATTCAGGGACAGAAAAGACAGGGAAGTCCAGGCGAAAGCAAGAATGATCTTTCTGTTCATGTTTTCTTGTTTAAGGTTTGTTTATGATTTTACGTTAAAAAACTTGGTAAAGTTAGTCCTTTTTTGTGCAAAGGTAAAAGCTTCCCTTTGCATTTGCTGATGGCAGTAAATATCAAAGGGAAAGCTTTTGTAGATCTATGTTATGTCAGTCGGTTGGATTATTGTTCAGCCGGAGTATCAGGTGTCAGTCCCCAGTACGGGTTCTGATAGAGCGGTGAATTTTCCGGGTTGGTATGGTCTGATGAAGTCAGAATGAGCTGACGGATCGGCATGGGATTCAGATAGTGAGCCATGTGCCAGGTCAAACCATCTTTGTAGAGGTTGCTTGAGGTCATGTTTTTCTCAAACGGACGGAGATATTCGCTCAGGTCGCGGCTTGACACGTTGGCAGACACGCTTCCGTCGGCAATCAGTCCTTCGTACCAGGATTCCATAGGAGTATTCCACAAGTGGAAACCTTCCACATGACAGGGAGCAGTCATCAGCTGGTCATAAGAACGCCAGCGGGCCAGGTCCATACCGCGTAAGCCTTCTCCAAAGAGTTCAGAGCAGCGTTCACGACGGATGTTGAATTCAACTTTGTCAGTCAGTTGATGGCCGGCTGTATAGCTTCCCCAGTTGTCTTTCTCCTGATTCATGTCAGTGGCGGCGATCATTCCTTGCGGATCGATGGCATCACCGGTGAATCCGGCAGCAGTACGGACAGCTTTCCAGTATTCCAGAATGTGTCCTGCATTCAGATCTTTGGTCAGTTCGTATGCTGCTTCCATATAG
>NZ_EQ973650.1:0-25874 GCF_000157915.1 Phocaeicola coprophilus DSM 18228 = JCM 13818
CCTAAAGATAACGTAGCGATAACATAAACTCTTGTTCTTTGCGCATACCTTTGCAGCATAAGAATAACGAAATAACATAAAATATTTCAATTATGAGAAGAATGATTAAACTGGCTTTTGTAGCTATCGCAGGTTTTACCTGCATGCCGATTGCTGTAAGTGCACAGCAGATGCCTCCGGTACCGGTGGACAAGGAAGTGAGAATAGGTAAACTGGATAACGGACTTACATACTATATCCGTCATAATGAATATCCGAAGAACCAGGTAGACTTCTATATCGCCCAGAAGGTGGGCAGTATCCTTGAAGAGGATAACCAGTGCGGATTGGCGCATTTCCTTGAACACATGTGTTTCAACGGAACAAGGAACTTCCCGGGTAGCTCTATGATAAAATGGCTGGAGTCTGTAGGTGTGAAGTTCGGTTATAATCTGAATGCCTATACCAGCATTGATGAAACTGTATATCGTATCTCCAGTGTACCTACAGAGCGTATCGGGGTACAGGATTCATGTCTTATGATTCTGTCCGACTGGGCTGACGGCCTTTTGCTTGAAGGTAAGGAGATAGACGAGGAACGCTCCGTTATACATGAGGAATGGAGAAGCCAGCTGCCACCGAATATGAGAATAATGGAGAAACTGCTTCCGGAGATATATCCTGACAGCAGATACGGACACCGTCTTCCTATAGGAACTATGGAAGTGGTGGACAATTTCCCGCATCAGGCTCTTCGGGACTATTATGAAAAGTGGTACCGTCCTGACCTGCAGGGTATAGTAGTGGTGGGTGACATTGATGTGGACCGCATAGAAGGCAAGATCAAGGAATTATTCTCAAAGATTGAGAAGCCTGTAAATCCGGCAGAAAGGGTTTACTTCCCTGTAGCCGACAATGAAAAGCCTATTGTCGCTTTCGGTTCGGATAAGGAGCAGGATAAATATGTGGCTCAGATTATGTTCAAGTATGATGCCCTGCCTGATTCATTGAAGGGTACAATGGCTGATGTTACAACCTCTTATCTGCTTGATATGGCCCAGATGATGCTTCAGATAAGACTGAACGAACTGGGACAGAAGGCAGATGCTCCGTTTGCTGTAGCTTCTGCATTTTACGGTGAGTTCATTATGGCAAAGACTAAACAGGCTTTCCAGATGGCTATGGTTCCTAAGGGTAACAGCTTTAACGAAGGACTGAAGGCTGTCTATCGTGAGGCTCTTCGTGCCAAGAGGGGAGGATTTACCGCTACTGAATATGCGCGTTGTCGTACAGAGTATCTTTCTCAGCTTGAAAAGGCATATAACAATCGTAATCAGCAGGAAAACAAGACTCTTGCAGAATCGTATGTACGCAACTTCATCGACAAGAAACCTATACCAGGTATAGAGACGGAATATCAGATGATGAGCATGATTGTGAACCAGATACCTGTGGAAGCTGTAAATCAGGTGTTCTCGCAGATTGTTTCGGATAAGAATTTGGTTGTTCTCGGTATGATGCCTGCACGCGAAGGTGAGTCCTGCCCTAAGGATGAAGATATACTTGCATTGCTTTCTCAGGTGGAAGCCGAAGACATTGCTCCTTACGTAGACAATGTGAAGGACGAGCCTTTGGTAAGCGAATTGCCGACAGCCGGAAAGGTTGTGAAGGAAAACATGCTTTCTGATTTTGGTGCCAAGGAGTGGATTCTTTCAAACGGTGCCAAAGTGATATTGAAGAAAACAGATTTTAAGTCGGATGAGATAAGTATGATGGCGGTTGCCAAAGGCGGTATGTCTGCTTGTGGTAATGATCAGGTTGCTGATCTGCTTTTTATGCCGGTTGTATTGGAACAACATGGTTTGGGTAACTTTACTAACTCGGATTTGAATAAACTGTTGGCTGGTAAGCAAGTTTCTTTGAAGATCTCTTTGGATGATTACATGCGCAGCCTTTCGGGAAATACAACTCCCAAGGACTTGAAAACTTATATGGAAATGCTATACATGACTTTCACTGGACTGAATGTTTCCGAGGATGAGTTTGTTTCTATGCAGAATCTGTATAAAGGATTAATTGAAAACCAAGGACAGAATCCGGCTTTTGTTTTCCAGAAGAAGTTACAGGAATTTTTGTTCGCTTCTCCAATCAAGCGGGTGTTTAGTGTTGATGATATTGAAAAGGCTAGTCGGAAGAACATTCTTGGTATCATTCGGGAACAGCTTATCAATGCGGCAGACTTTACCTTTGTGTTTAGTGGAAATTTTGATGAAGCAGAATTGAAAGTTTTGACTGAACAGTATATTGCTTCTCTTCCTTCTGCAAAAGATAAGAAGTCGGAAGTGAAACTCAACAGCGCAGTGGAAATTAAGTCTGGAAATGAAGAACAGGAATTTGCCATGAAGATGGAAGTACCACAGGGCAGTGCTGCTGTGATTGTGAGTGGTAAGATGCCTTATTCTTTCAAAAACAGATTGCTTGCATCTATGTCGGCACAGCTTATTTCTACTCGTCTGCTCAGTGAAGTACGCGAAAAGGAAGGAGCGGTATATAGCATATATACACAAGGCTCTCAGGACAGACTCTCAGAAATGTCTGTTACATATCAGACTATATTCCAGGTTAAGCCTGAAAAGAAAGACCGTGCGCTTGAAATCATCCGCAGCGAGTTTGAGAAGCTGGCAAAGGAAACTCCTGTGGAGGAACTTGACAAAGTGAAGGAGTTTATGGTGAAGCAAATCACTGAAGACGAACATACCAACAGCTACTGGTGCTCGATGATGGCTGGCAACGAGCTTCTGCCTTCTGAAATCTGTGTGAAGTCTGAACAGACCATACAGTCTATCACTCCTGAAGAAGTTTCCAATTATGTAAATAAAGTGATGAAACAGAATAATTACCGGGTACTGGTAATGATGCCGGACACAAAATAAAACATTTGTCAATGATCTGTGGAGTATAAGAACTGATGGAAACAGATCAAAAAAGCGGTACAGGCGATGGATCTAATATTCCATGTAGTCTGTGCCGCTTTGGTGTATTTTTAAGTGGGGGAATTTTGTTCATCCGAATAACTGCCGGAAGGCTTCTTCTACCTTCCTTACAGGAATAAGTTCTATTTTTATTTTTTTTCTGTCCAGTCCTTGTAAGTTATGTTTCGGAATCAGCATTCGGGTGAATCCAAGTTTTTCAGCTTCACTGATGCGTTGTTCAATGCGATTAACAGGACGGATTTCTCCACTTAGTCCTACTTCGCCTGCCATACATACACCAGCTTCAATTTCTGTATCCATATTGCTGGAAAGAATGGCGCTGATGACGGCAAGGTCTATGGCCGGGTCATTTACTTTCAGTCCGCCTGCGATGTTCAGAAATACGTCTTTCTGTGCTAACTTGAATCCTACTCTTTTCTCCAAGACCGCTAATAACATATTCATACGTCTCAGGTCGAATCCTGTTGCTGAACGCTGAGGCATCCCATAGGCTGCAGTACTGACCAGAGCCTGTACTTCTATGAGGAAAGGACGTATGCCTTCAACTGCACAGGCGATTGCGACTCCACTCATACCTTCATGATCTTGGGTCAGTAATAGTTCCGAAGGATTGCTTACCTGACGGAGACCATCTTGACGCATCTCATAAATGCCTAGTTCGGCTGTACTTCCAAAACGGTTTTTGATGCTGCGGAGGATACGGTACATATAGTGTTGGTCACCTTCAAATTGGAGCACTGTGTCGACAATGTGCTCCAGAACTTTAGGACCCGCTATACTTCCTTCTTTGTTGATGTGTCCGATCAGGATAACAGGCGTTCCGGTTTCTTTCGCAAACTTTAAAATAGGCGCTGAACATTCGCGAACCTGCACGATACTTCCGGGAGAAGAATCTATGGTTTCTGTCGAAATTGTTTGTATGGAGTCGATAATGACCAGATCAGGAGCCGTATTTTTGATGTTGGTGAAAATCTGTTCCAAAGACGTTTCACAGGCAATCAATAAGTCTGAGTTTGCCGGATGAGGAATACGGTCTGCACGGAGTTTGAGCTGACGTGCGCTTTCTTCTCCGGAAATGTAAAGTACTTTTTTCTGGGAAAGGCGTAAAACAGTTTGTAGAATAAGGGTTGATTTTCCAATGCCAGGTTCTCCACCGATTAGGGTTAGAGATCCTTCTACCAAACCTCCACCCAATACACGGTTCAGTTCTTCATCTCCCATGTCAATACGTTGTTCTTCTCCTGCGGTGATTTCATGCAATAGTTGAGGTTTGGATCGTATGGATTCAATTCCGTGTGCTACATGTTTTGCAACAGGAGCTTCTTTGCGTACAACTTCTTCTACAAATGTATTCCATTGTCCGCATGACGGACATTTTCCAGCCCATTTGGGAGATTCCTGTCCACAATTGGTGCAGACATAAACTGTTTTTTCCTTTGCCATAATGTATCTAGGGTTTATTGTGCAAAAATACAATGGACAGGATAATGTAGGTTGGGGACCGAGTTAAAGAAGTTAAAAGAACGGGCAGAATCAGAGATCGTTTTTGCAGGGTTTGTATAATACTTTCGCAAGGTGAAGGCTTGGATTTGCTTTCCTCAATATGGAGTGGAATAAAAAAAAAGTATGTTTTTTCTTTATAAAAATAATGATTTGTAGAAAAATGTTATTACATTTGCTGCCATAAGAACTTTTAACAATGACTTTATACAATCTCTATATGATGACAATGGCGGGTGCAGGGCATACAATGCTGATGTCCGCAGGTACCTGGGGGATGACCCTTCGGGGTTAGAGAATGTATATAAGTGTTTCTACGTGATACACGCCTGTAAATAACGGGCAATCTTTTTTTCCAATAGTTTTATTTTGTATAACAACATTATTCCGTAAAAGTTTTCCGGGAGAAAGGAAGAACGGAATAACATTTTATTCATTACCCATGAAAGTATTGAAGTTTGGCGGTACATCCGTTGGATCCGTAAATAGTATGTTGAGTGTTAAGAAGATCGTAGAAGCAGTAGACGATCAGGTTATTGTTGTAGTTTCAGCATTAGGTGGCATTACTGATAAGTTGATAGCAACTTCACGTTTGGCCGCAGCTGGCGATTCTTCTTATGAAAAGGGCATGAAAGAAATTGTGAACCGCCATATCGAAATGGTATATACTGTGATTCCGGCAGGAAAAGAGCGTGAAGTCTTGCTGGATCAGGTTAATGGTTTGCTGAGTGAATTAAAAGATATTTTTCAAGGTATTTATCTGATTCATGACCTTTCTCCGAAAACTTCTGCTACTATTGTCAGCTATGGAGAACGTTTATCATCCAGTATTGTAACGGTTCTGATAAAAGATGCAGTCTGGTTTGATTCACGTACATTCATAAAGACGGAAAAGAAGCATAATCGCCATATATTAGATTCAGAACTGACTTCTCATCTGGTTAGAGAAGCTTTTAAAGATGCTCCTTCCATATCAATTGTTCCGGGATTTATTTCAACGGATAAGCAGACGGGTGAAGTGACGAATCTGGGACGTGGAGGTTCTGATTATACAGCTTCCATTATAGCTGCTTCTCTGGATGCAGACAGACTGGAAATCTGGACAGATGTTGACGGATTTATGACTGCTGATCCGAAAGTGATCAGTACGGCTTATCCCATTACTGAGTTAAGCTATGTTGAAGCTATGGAGCTTTGTAACTTCGGTGCAAAAGTGGTTTATCCTCCTACGATCTATCCGGTTTGTCATAAGAATATTCCTATTCTGGTAAAAAATACATTTAATCCAGATGCACCGGGTACGATTATCAAGCAAGAGGCAAATCATTTTTCCAAGCCGATCAAGGGTATTTCTTCCATCAATGATACATGTCTGATTACGATGACCGGATTAGGAATGGTGGGAGTGATCGGAGTAAACCATCGTATCTTCAAGACTTTGGCTGAGAATGGAATCAGTGTATTCCTGGTGTCTCAGGCTTCTTCTGAAAACTCGACTTCTATCGGTGTCCGTAATGAAGATGCTGCTTTGGCATGCAATGTTCTGAATGAAGAATTTGCGAAGGAAATCGAAATGGGAGAGATTTGCCCGATGATGGCCGAAGGCGGACTGGCTACTGTGGCTATTGTAGGTGAGAATATGAAACATACTCCGGGTATAGCCGGAAAACTGTTCGGTACTTTGGGACGCAATGGTATCAATGTGATTGCTTGTGCACAAGGAGCGTCTGAAACCAATATATCTTTTGTGGTAGCCGGAGATTCTTTGCGCAAGACCTTGAATGTAATTCATGATTCATTCTTCCTTTCCGAATATCAGGTATTGAATCTTTTTATCTGTGGTATCGGAACTGTAGGAGGAAGTTTGATTGAACAGATTCATAGCCAGCAGGAGAAATTGAAACGTGAGCGAGGTCTGAAATTACATGTAGTGGGTATAGCCAATGGACACCGGGCTTATTTTACCCGAGATGGAATAGATCTGTGCAATTATCGGCAAGAACTTGAAGAAAAAGGAATACCCTCTTCTCCTCAAGTATTGCATGATGAAATCATCGGCATGAATATATTTAATTCCGTTTTTGTTGATTGTACGGCCAGTGCAGACATTGCGGGTCTTTATAAAGACTTTCTGAAGCATAATATTTCCGTGGTGGCAGCAAATAAGATTGCCGCTTCATCGGAGTATGATATCTATGCTGAATTGAAACATATAGCTCGTCAGCGTGGAGTAAAATTCCTTTTCGAAACCAATGTGGGAGCTGGATTACCTATTATCAATACCATTAATGATTTGATCAACAGTGGTGACAAGATCCTGAAGATTGAGGCTGTGGTGAGCGGCACCTTGAATTATATATTTAATACGATCAGTGAAAAGGTGCCTTTGAGTGAAACCATTCGCCGGGCAAAAGAAGAGGGATATTCTGAACCGGATCCACGAATTGATTTGAGTGGCAAAGATGTGATCCGGAAGTTAGTGATATTAGCTCGTGAGGCCGGATATCGATTGGAACAGGAAGATGTAGAGAAGCACCTTTTTATTCCGGATGATTTGTTTAATGGTTCTTTGGATGATTTCTGGAAGAATGTATCTTCTTTGGATGCAGATTTTGAGGCTCAGCGCAAACGGTTGGATGCAGAAGGAAAACGCTGGCGTTTTGTTGCCCGGTTGGAAAATGGAAAAGGTGTTGTAGCTTTGGAAGAGGTAGATCGTCATCATCCTTTTTATAACCTGGAAGGAAGCAACAATATTATTTTGCTGACAACAGAACGCTATAAGGAATATCCGATGCTGATACAGGGATACGGAGCTGGAGCGGGAGTGACAGCGGCCGGTGTATTTGCGGATATTATGAGCATAGCTAATATTTAAGGTACTAACCTGATAAAAATACCGTAATTATGAAGCATATCATTATTTTGGGTGATGGTATGGCCGATTGGTCCGTCCCTTCACTGAATGGAAAAACATTGTTGCAGTATGCATATACTCCCTATATGGATATGTTGGCTGCTATGGGGCAAACTGGTATGTTGAAAACGGTAGCTGATGGATTTCATCCGGGAAGCGAAGTCGCCAATATGTCGGTAATGGGCTATGATTTGCCGACAGTATATGAAGGACGTGGAGTACTTGAAGCCGCTAGTATCGGAGTGGAGCTGCAGCCCGGTGATATGGCGATGCGTTGTAATTTGGTTTGTGTAGAAGGGGATATTCTGAAAAATCATTCTGCAGGACATATTACAACGGAAGAAGCAGATGTGCTGATCCGTTATCTGGAAGATAAGCTGGGAACTGATAATATTCATTTTTATACAGGAGTGCAGTATCGGCATTTGTTGGTTGTGAAAGGAGGTGACAAGCGGTTAGCCTGTGTGCCTCCCCATGATATACCTCTGCAACCTTTCCGTCCTAATCTGATTCAGGCAGAATGCCCGCAGGCTCAGGAAACAGCTCATCTGTTGAATACATTGATTTTAAAATCGCAGGAGTTGCTGGCCGGTCATCCGTTGAATCTGCAAAGAAAGGCAGAAGGAAAAGATCCGGCTAACAGCATCTGGCCCTGGAGTCCGGGATATCGTCCCCGGATGACTCCGCTTTCACAAAAATATCCTTCTATTCGCAAGGGGGCTGTAATTACAGCTGTTGATTTGATCCGGGGGATAGGGCATTATGCAGGCTTGCGCTGTATTGATGTAGAAGGAGCAACCGGACTTTATACTACTAATTACGAAGGGAAGGCTCAGGCTGCTCTGGAAGCATTGCGTACGGATGATTTTGTGTATTTGCATATTGAGGCCAGTGATGAGGCCGGTCATGAAGGAGATATTCCTTTAAAGTTACAGACAATAGAAAATCTGGACCGGCGTGTCGTCGGGCCGATTTATGAAACAGTAAAAGACTGGGAGGAACCCGTGGCTATCGCAGTACTGCCGGATCATCCGACTCCCTGTGCTCATCGTACTCATACGGCAGAACCTGTTCCATTTCTGATTTGGCATAAAGGTATTCAGCCTGATGGCGTTACTGAATATAGTGAAACAGCTTGCCAAAATGGTTGTTGTGGCCATTTGGAGAAGGACGAGTTCATGAACCTGTTTTTAGGAGATTTATAAATTAACCTGTCAAACGTAAAATAGATACCTATGAAATATTACAGCACTAACCGAAAGGCTTCAGATGTAACTTTGGAAGAAGCCGTTGTAAAAGGACTGGCTGCAGACCGCGGTCTATATATGCCTCACAATATTCGTATTTTGCCTGCATCCTTTTATGAACAGATAGATCAGTTGTCTTTTCAGGAAATAGCTTCTCAGGTTGCAGATGCATTCTTTGGAGAAGATGTTCCGGCTGAAACTTTGAAGCAGATTGTCTATGATACATTGAGTTTTGATGTTCCGGTGGTTCGTGTGAAAGAAAATATTTATTCTTTGGAACTCTTTCATGGGCCTACTTTGGCTTTCAAGGATGTAGGCGGACGTTTTATGGCCCGTCTGCTGGGTTATTTCATACGAAAAGAAGGCAAGCGTCAGGTGAATGTGCTGGTTGCAACATCTGGAGATACAGGCAGTGCGGTAGCCAATGGATTTCTGGGAGTGGAAGGTATTCATGTCTATGTGCTTTATCCGAAAGGTAAAGTTAGTGAGATACAGGAGAAACAGTTTACGACCCTGGGACGCAATATTACGGCAGTAGAGGTGGATGGAACTTTCGATGACTGTCAGGCTTTGGTCAAAAGCGCATTTATGGATCAGGAATTGAATGAACGGATGCAGCTGACTTCCGCAAATTCAATTAATGTTGCTCGTTTTTTGCCTCAGGCTTTTTATTATTTCTATGCCTATGCTCAAATGAAGAAACTGGGCAGGGAAAAGGAGCTTGTTGTCTGTGTACCTAGTGGAAACTTCGGTAATATTACAGCCGGACTTTTTGCCAAACGGATGGGGTTGCCGGTGAAGCGGTTTATTGCAGCCAATAACCAGAATGACATTTTTTATCAATATCTGAAAACTGGTCAGTATGCTCCGAAACCTTCCGTGCAGACCATTGCTAATGCCATGGACGTTGGCGATCCCAGCAACTTTGCCCGAATTCTGGATTTGTATGAAGGAAGCCATGATGCAATTGCTTCTGAGATCAGTGGTGAAACTTATACAGATGACCAGATCAGGGAAACAGTCCAGCTGACTTATGATGAGACTGGCTATTTGCTGGATCCGCATGGAGCCTGTGGCTATCGGGCCTTGTCTGAAAATCTACAGCCAGGAGAAGTTGGTGTTTTCCTGGAAACAGCTCATCCGGCTAAATTCTTACATACGGTAGAGGATATCATCGGTACAGATATAAATATTCCGGAAAAGCTTAAAGCTTTCATGAACGGAACCAAACAGTCTGTTCCAATGTCGCAAAACTTTATGACTTTCAAAGAATGGCTATTGAAACAATAGCATAGCAAGATTTTTTTGAAGCTAACTGTTTGTTGATGTGAGAGGACGCTTTGGAATAGGATTGTTCATATTCTGAAAGCGTCTTCTTTTCTATTATTTTCAGAGAAAAGCGGATACATACTTTTCTTGTAAAAGGATATTCTTTACCTTTGCCGCAAATTAAGTAAACATGGGAAAAGGTAAATTAGTAAAGTTTGCAGATATGGCGGAATATCCGCATGTGTTTGAATATCCGTATTCAGTGGCTGACGAAGTTCCTTTTGAAATGAAAGGAGACTGGAATCGTGATTTTTTTAAAAATGATCATCCGATTGTTCTGGAGCTGGGCTGTGGCAGAGGTGAATATACCGTAGGATTAGCCCGCCGTTATCCGGAAAAGAATTTTATCGGGGTTGATATCAAAGGAGCGAGAATGTGGACTGGTGCAACGGAAGCTTTGCGGGAAGGATTGAAAAATGCTGCCTTTTTGCGTACCAATATTGAAATCATAGATCGTTTCTTTGCACCGGGTGAGGTGAGTGAAATCTGGCTGACTTTCTCTGATCCTCAAATGAAGAAGGCAACGAAGCGTCTGACTTCTACTTATTTTATGAATCGCTATCGGAAATTCTTGATTCCCGACGGACTTGTTCATCTGAAGACTGACAGTAATTTCATGTTTACTTATACAAAGTATATGATTGAGACCAACCATTTGCCGGTTGATTTTATGACGGATGATCTGTATCACTCAGGAATGGATGATGACATTCTGAGCATTCGTACTTATTATGAACAGCAATGGCTGGACCGTGGACTGAATATCAAGTATATCAAATTCCACTTGCCGCAGGAAGGTGAATTGCAGGAACCCGATGTGGAAATCGAACTGGATGATTACCGCAGTTACAACCGGAGCAAACGGAGTGGATTGAAAACAAGTAAATAAAAACAGATATGACTCTTTATCCTAAATTGATTCTTGACGCATTGGCTACCGTGCGTTATCCGGGTAACGGAAAGAATATTGTGGAAGCTGAGATGGTGGCTGACAATCTTCGTATTGATGGAATGAAGGTCAGTTTCTCACTGATCTTTGAGAAACCGACTGATCCTTTTATGAAATCGGTTGTCAGAGCAGCAGAAACTGCTATTCATACGTATGTTTCAAAAGAGGTGGAAGTAACGATTGCTACTGAAAGCAAGCAGGCTGCACGTCCTGAACCGGGCAAGATGCTTCCGCAGGTAAAAAACGTAATTGCTGTTTCATCTGGTAAAGGAGGTGTCGGCAAGTCTACGGTAGCTGCGAACCTGGCTGTAGCGCTGGCAAAACTGGGATATAAGGTTGGACTGCTGGATGCTGATATTTTCGGCCCTTCCGCTCCTAAGATGTTTCAGGTGGAAGATGCACGTCCTTATGCAGAAACCATTGACGGACGTGATCTGATCATTCCGGTTGAAAAATACGGTATCAAGCTGTTGTCTATCGGCTTTTTTGTAGATCCGGATCAGGCAACTTTATGGCGTGGGGGTATGGCCAGCAATGCGCTGAAGCAACTTGTTGGAGATGCCAACTGGGGAGATCTGGATTATTTCGTGTTGGATACTCCTCCGGGTACCAGTGATATCCATTTGACTTTGCTTCAGACTTTGGCAATTACCGGAGCTGTGATTGTCAGTACTCCGCAGGAAGTTGCCTTGGCTGATGCACGCAAGGGGATTAACATGTATACCAATGATAAAGTGAATGTGCCTATATTGGGATTGGTGGAGAATATGGCTTGGTTTACTCCGGCTGAACTTCCGAATAACCGTTATTATCTGTTTGGCAAGGAAGGAACCAAACGTCTGGCTGAAGAATTGAATGTTCCTCTGTTAGGACAGATTCCTATCGTACAGAGCATCTGTGAAAATGGTGACAAGGGTACTCCGGCTGCACTGGATGAAAATTCTGTAACGGGACAGGCTTTCATCGAACTGGCACGCAATGTTGTAGCTCAGACAGAAAAGCGAAATGCCGAACTGGCTCCTACACAAATCGTAGAGACACATAAGTAATATCTGATAAATATCTATAAATCTCTAAATTCTAAACCATGATTCGAAAAATCAGTCTGACGGCTTGTCTCCTTGGAGCAGTAGCCGGTTATGCACAGACAACCACATCGCTGGCTGGATTTTCCTATGGCGATGTTGCGGCTCCAACGGGGAAAGAATGGGAGTCGCCTCAAGAGTTGGCATTGAACAAAGAACAGCCTCGTGCCTGGTTCTTTGCTTTTTCCAATGTAGATGAAGCACGTAAGGTGCTTCCTCAGCACAGTCCTTATTGGATGTCATTGGATGGTACCTGGAAGTTTAATTGGGTTGGAAACCCGGAAGAACGTCCGGCCGATTTTTATCAGCCGGCCTATGATGTATCTGCATGGGATGATGTTACAGTTCCGATGCAGTGGAATGTTGCAGGTATTCAGAAAGACGGTTCCCTGAAATATGGTGTTCCCATTTATGCCAATCAGCCGGTTATTTTCCAGCATAAGGTGGAAGTAGGCGACTGGAAAGGTGGTGTGATGCGTACTCCTCCCAAGGATTGGGTTACTTACAAGCATCGGAATGAAGTAGGCTCTTACCGTCGCACTTTTACTGTTCCTGCCGGATGGGAAGGACGTGAAGTATATATCAACTTTGATGGTGTATCTTCTTTCTTCTATTTGTGGGTGAACGGACATTACGTAGGTTTTTCCAAGAACTCACGTAATACGGCTTCTTTTGATGTGACACCTTATTTAAATAAGGAAGGCGGGAACGTTGTAGCTGTCGAAGTTTATCGTAATTCCGACGGTTCATTCCTGGAAGCACAGGATATGTTCCGTTTGCCGGGTATTTTCCGTTCTGTATCCTTGACCTCTACTTCAAAAGTACAGGTACGTGACTTGCGTGTAATTCCTGATCTGGATGCAAACTATGAAAACGGATCGGCTACCATTACTGCTGATATCCGTAATCTGGACAAGAAAACAGCAAAAGGATATACCATGTCTTATACCTTGTATGCCAATAAGCTGTATTCAGATGAAAATACTTCTGTGTCAGGAGTAAATGCTTCAGCTCCGGTTCTGGAACTGAAGAAAGGTGAAAGTACTTCAGCGGTAACTACACTGGAAGTAAAGGCTCCGAACAAGTGGTCTGCAGAAACTCCTTATCGTTATACACTGGTTGGTCAGCTGAAAGATAAGAAAGGTCGTGTTGTAGAGACGGTATCTACCAGCTTCGGTTTCCGTAAAGTGGAAATTAAAGATACTCCGGCATCTGCTGATGAATTCGGACTGGCCGGACGTTATTATTATATCAATGGCAAGCCGGTGAAACTGAAAGGTGTGAACCGTCAGGAAATTTCTCCGGAAACAGGTAATACCATTACAGCCAAACAAATGGAAGAAGAAATCATGCTGATGAAGCGTGGTAACATCAACCATGTCCGTAACTCACACTATTCTTGTCAGAATATCTGGTATTATCTGTGTGATAAGTATGGTATTTATCTGGAAGATGAAGCCAATATCGAAAGCCATGAATATTATTACGGTGAAGAATCTTTGTCTCATGTTCCTGAATTCGAAGCAGCTCATGTGGCACGTGTAATGGAACTGGCTCACGAACATGTCAATGCTCCTTCTATTGTTATCTGGTCGCTGGGTAATGAGGCCGGACCGGGTGTGAACTTTGTGAAGGCTTATGATGCCCTGCATCGTTTTGATGCTTCCCGTCCTGTACAGTATGAGCGCAACAATGACATTGTAGACATGGGTTCCAACCAGTATCCGTCAATTCCCTGGGTACGCGAGGCTGTAAAAGGTAAGTATGATATCAAGTATCCGTTCCATATCTCAGAATATGCTCACTCAATGGGTAATGCAGTAGGTAACCTGATTGATTACTGGCAGGCTATTGAATCAACAAATTTCTTCTGCGGTGCTGCGATCTGGGACTGGGTGGATCAGGCCTTGTATACTTATGATCCGAAGACCGGTGACCGTTATCTGGCTTATGGTGGTGACTTCGGTGATAAACCCAACAGCGGTATGTTCTGTATGAACGGAATCCTTTTCCCGGGTCATCGTCCGAAACCGCAGTACTACGAAGTAAAGAAAGTCTACCAGAATGTAGGTGTCAAGGCTGTTGACATGACAAAAGGTGAAATTGAAGTATTCAATAAGGCTTACTTCACTCCGTTGAGTGGTTATCAGATGGTATGGTCGCTCTATAAAGATGGCCAGAAAGTACAGGAAAGTACGGCTTTCCGTGGTCCTCGTAATATCGTAGGTCCTCGTGAAAGTGTCCGCTATGCTATTCCTTATGATTTCGCATCTCTGGATCCTCAAAGTGAATATTTCGTAAAAGTACAGTTCCTGCTGGCTCAGGATGAACCTTGGGCTAAGAAAGGCTTTGTACAGATGGAAGAACAGCTTCCGGTGAAAGCAGCAGGAGTAAATCCTTCATTGAAGGAAGTAACAGCTTCGATGGCTAAACCGAAAATGACGGAAGAAGGAGATTTTACCCGTGTGGAAGGCAATGGATTCGTGGCAGTATTTGATAATAAACAAGGTACTTTGCACAGCTTGGTATACAACGGCAAGCAGATGCTTCGTGAAGGTGAAGGCCCGAAACTGGATGCATTGCGTGCTCCGACAGATAACGATAACTGGATGTATCAGCCCTGGTATCAGAATGGATTGCATAATCTGAAACACAAAGTGGTAGCCTTGAAGGTACTTGAAGGAAACAAGGGAAAGAGCAATACCATTCAGCTGATGTATACGGTTGAGTCTCAGGCTCCGAATGCAGCGGCTTTGCTTGGCGGAACTTCCGGTAGATATTCAGTGAAGGAAGATACAAGTAAGCCATTCGGACCGGATGACTTCAAGTTTACGACTAACCAGATCTGGACTATTTATGCAGACGGTTCTATTGAACTTCAGTCAGGCATCACATCCAATAACTCTTCATTGGTATTGCCCCGTATCGGCTATGCCATGCAGTTGCCGGAGGTACTTCAGCAGTATACTTACTATGGACGTGGACCTCAAAACAACTACAATGACCGTAAGACAGGTGCCTTTATTGAGCAGCATACAAGCACGGTTAAAGACCAGTTTGTAGACTTCCCGAAACCTCAGAGTATGGGTAACCGTGAAGAAGTACGCTGGTGTGCTCTGACTGACAAGGAAGGCAATGGTGTTGAATTTGTGATGAATCATCCGTTGTCTGTATCAGCATTGCCGTGGTCTGCACTCGAAATGACACTTGCTCCGCATCCTTACCAGCTGCCGAAGTCAACCGGTACCCATTTGCATCTGGATGCAGCCGTAACCGGTTTGGGCGGTAACAGCTGTGGACAGGGAGGACCGTTGGAACAGGATCGTGTGAAAGCCGGTAACTACGAAATGAGCTTTGTTATTCGTCCGGTAAAGAATGGTGATTATGTACAGACTGCAAAGGTTGCTGAGGCTGGTGAAATGCCTTTGTCTGTTTCCCGTTCACGTAACGGACTGGTAACAATTACTTCTCCGAAAGCAGGTGCTCAGATCGAGTATTCACTGAACGGAAGCAAGAAAAAGCAAGCCTATACAGAACCGTTTGATTTGCGTGACGGAGGTACGGTGACTGCCTGGTATAAAGATAACAAGGCCGTAAGCGTTTCTTTCTCTTACAGCAAGATCGAGACTATTCCTTTGGAAGTGGTTTATGCATCCAGCGAAGAAGTCGGTTACGGAGATGCTGCCAATCTGGTTGACGGAGATCCCAATACCACCTGGCATACAATGTTCTCAGTAACGGTTGCTCAGTATCCTCACTGGGTAGACTTTGATGCAGGAGAAGTAAAGACCATCAAGGGATTTGTGTATATGCCTCGTCAGGATGGCGGTTCCAATGCTGTGATCAAGGATTACAAACTGGAAGTCAGCATGGACGGCAAGAACTGGGGCGAACCGGTAGCGAAAGGAACTTTTGCACGCGGAAACAAAGCTCAGAAAGTCATGCTTGACCAGCCTGTTAAGGCACGTTACATCCGCTTCACTGGATTGAACTCTCAGAATGGTGCTGATTATGCAGGTGGTGCAGAATTCTCTGTACTGGCAGATTGATGCAGAAATAAGAACTGCCGGATTTCCCGGTAAGGTTTGATAACGGATTGGGAGCCGGAAATATTCTTGAGATCAGGAATGTTTCCGGCTTCTGATTTTTCAGGGGAATGTCAGTCCTTGAATTCCAGTTCCAGCTGGATCCATTCCGGTTGGTCTGACGCGTTCTGACTTTCTTCCCTGGGGTTGGAGACTGCCAGTCCAAGCAGACGGATCGGGTGATGTTCGTAGTCAACTTCCTTCAGAAGCTGCTTGGCCAGCGGAAGAATGTTTTCCAGTTTGTCCAAAGCATAGCGTACGCTGATGCTCCGGGTGATTTGTGTAAAGTCATGAAACTTGACTTTCAGTGTCAGGGTACTTCCCTGGAAACCTTTGGCAGACAGGCGTTCCGTCAGTTCCCGTGCCACGTGGTATAGCTCGATGATCACAGAAGAGCGTAATGTGATATCTTTTTCCAGTGTGTGCTCACACCCGATGGACTTGCGGATTCGTACAGCTTCCACTGGACGGTGATCGATTCCACGGGCAAACTCATAATATAACTTTCCGGCTTTTCCAAACTGGCGGGTCAGCATGTCCAGTGAACATTGTCTGAGGGTTGCTCCGTTATAGATCCCCAGACTGTGCATTTTTTTAGCCGTGACGGGGCCTACTCCCCAGAACTGTTCGATCGGCAGACGGTCGATGAATTCCTGTGCCTGTTTGGGATGAATGGTGCAGAGACCGTCTGGTTTTCGGTAGTCAGAAGCCACTTTGGCCAGAAACTTATTGTAAGAAATACCGGCAGATGCTATCAGATGGAGTTCTTCCCGGATGCGGCGCTTGATCTCCCGGGCAATGTCTACTGCCAGTTCGATACCTTTCTTGTTTTCCGTTACATCCAGAAAAGCTTCGTCCAGTGAGATGGGTTCAATCAGATCCGTATAGTCGTGGAAGATCTGATGAATCTGTGCAGACACCTGTTTGTATGTTTCCATGTGTCCTTCAACGAAGATCAGTTGCGGGCAAATTTTAATTGCCTGTTGCGAAGGCATGGCAGAACGGACGCCGAATTTGCGTGCTTCGTAACTGGCAGCTGCTACCACTCCCCGTTTCTCGGCGTGTCCGACGGCGATGGGTTTTCCTTTCAGTTCAGGGTGGTTGCGTTGCTCTACGGAGGCATAAAAAGCGTCCATGTCAATGTGAATAATTTTACGGTTTTCGTTCATAAACAGGCAACTTCTATGCAAAATTAATGAAAGTTTCTTGGGCTATCCTGAAAATCTTATGTATTTTTGCCCGTGATTGCAAATTTTAGGACAAGCCTTATGATGAAAGATGAAATTAAAAAAGCATGCGAAGTCATGCAGAAAGGTGGTGTAATCCTGTATCCTACCGATACGGTTTGGGGAATAGGTTGTGATGCTACCAATGAAGAGGCGGTGAAGCGCGTGTACGAAATCAAGCAACGTTCAGACAGCAAGGCGATGCTGGTCTTGGTGGATAGCCCGGTAAAAGTAGACTTCTATGTACAGGATGTTCCCAGTGTAGCCTGGGATCTGATAGAACTGACGACAAAGCCTTTGACGGTAATCTATGACGGTGCCCGTAATTTGGCTCCTAATCTGCTGGCGGAGGACGGCAGTGTGGGAATACGTGTCACTAATGAAGAATTTTCCAAACAATTATGTTTCCGTTTCCGGAAAGCAATCGTTTCTACCTCAGCCAATATCAGCGGACAGCCGGCTCCTGCCGTGTTCAGTGAAATCAGTGAGGAAATTAAGCAGGCTGTCGATTACGTTGTAGACTATCGCAGGGAAGAAACCGGCCATCCTAAACCATCCAGTATTATCAAACTGGGCCGGACAGGTGAAGTTAAGGTGATCAGAGAATAAAGTGACGGAGATGAGATAATGAAAATAGTGGATGAAAAGTTTAATTTGCTTCAACGGTTTATCAGCTGGAGAGAAAAGCATATAACCGATAAGCAGTTCATTCTTGTTCTGAGTCTGTTGGTCGGTCTCTTTACGGCACTGGCTGCTTATGTCTTGAAGTTTCTGGTAGAATATATCAAGGAATTCCTGACTGAGAACTTTGATTCAACGGGTGCCAACTGGCTCTATCTGGTTTATCCGGTTGTCGGAATTCTGCTGACCAGCCTTTTTATTCGGAAAGTTGTGCGTGATGATATCAGTCACGGAGTCACGAAGATCTTGTATGCCATTTCTCGAAAGCAGAGCCGCATCAAGCGGCATAATATCTGGTCGTCAGTCTGTGCTTCTGCCATTACCATCGGAATGGGTGGTTCAGTAGGAGCCGAAGCCCCGATTGTATTGACCGGTTCTGCCATAGGTTCCAATCTTGGAAGTATCTTTCGTCTGGATCATAAAACGCTGATGCTGCTTGTCGGTTGTGGAGCGGCCGGAGCTGTATCAGGTATCTTCAAGGCACCCATTGCCGGACTGGTCTTTACCCTGGAAGTATTGATGATTGACTTGACGATGGCATCCTTGCTTCCTTTGCTGATTACCAGTGTGACGGCTGCTTCCGTTTCTTATCTGTTAACCGGAACAGAAGCCATGTTCCAGTTTCATCTGGATTATCCGTTTGCACTGGAACGTATTCCTTATGCCATTGCCCTGGGAATCTTTTGCGGACTGGTGGCCTGGTATTTTACCCGGGCTATGAACTGGATTGAAAACATTTTCCGGCGTTATACAAATCCTTATGTCAAGTTTGTGATCGGAGCTGCTATGCTGAGTATCCTGATCTTCCTTTTCCCTCCGCTCTATGGTGAAGGATATGATACGATTACTTTGCTGCTGAACGGAACTTCGTCTACTGACTGGGATACGGTGATGAACAATTCATTCTTCTATGGTCATAGCAGTTTGCTGGTTGTCTATCTGTTGCTGATCATTTTGTTTAAGGTGTTCGCTTCGAGTGCAACCAATGGCGGAGGCGGATGTGGTGGTATCTTTGCACCGAGTCTGTTCTTGGGGTGTATTGCCGGTTTTGTATTCTCATACGTCTGCAACGAATTCAGAATCGGTGATGTCTTCATTCCTGAAAAGAACTTTGCACTGATGGGAATGGCCGGACTGATGTCCGGAGTCATGCATGCTCCCCTGACCGGTGTCTTTCTGATTGCCGAACTTACGGGCGGTTATGGACTGTTCCTGCCTCTGATGATTGTTTCCGTCTGTGCATACCTGACAATCATTGTGTTCGAGCCTCACAGCATTTACTCCATGCGTCTGGCCAAGAAGGGAGAACTGATTACCCATCACAAGGACAAGGCCGTTCTGACAATGATGAACATTGAAAGCGTGATGGAAACCAATTTTCTGCCGGTACGTCCGGATATGGATTTGGCTGAAATGGTGAAAGTGATTTCCAAATCAACCCGAAATCTGTTCCCGGTCGTAGAGGCCAATGGTGTTCTGATCGGTATTGTGGTATTGGATGATATCCGTCATTTTATGTTCCGTCAGGAGTTGTACCACCGTTTCTATGTGGATAAATTCATGAGAAAGCCTCAGGAGCGGATCTATACAAATGACTCGATGGAAGAAGTGATGCATAAGTTTGATAAGACTGGAGCCTGGAACTTGCCGGTTGTAGATGAGAACAACAAGTATAAAGGCTTTGTATCCAAATCGAAGATGCTGAATACGTACCGCCAGGTTCTGGTGGACTTTTCAGCCGAATAATCTAAACGCTAAAGAATATATGGACAAGAAAGATTTGCGAATTGTATATATGGGTACTCCTGAGTTTGCCGTAGAAAGCTTGCGGCGGCTGGTAGAAGGAGGATATAATGTAGTCGGAGTTATAACAATGCCCGACAAGCCGATGGGACGTCACGGCAGTGTGCTGCAGCCCAGTGTGGTCAAACAGTATGCCGTATCGCAGGGACTGAAAGTGCTTCAGCCGGAAAAACTGAAGGATGAGGCTTTCCTTGAAGAGTTGCGTGCGCTGAAAGCTGACTTGCAGATTGTGGTTGCTTTCCGCATGTTGCCTGAAGTTGTCTGGAACATGCCCCGTCTGGGAACTTTTAATCTCCATGCTTCTCTGCTCCCGCAGTACCGTGGAGCTGCTCCGATCAACTGGGCAGTGATGAACGGAGATACGGAAACCGGAATTACGACTTTTTTCCTGAAACACGAAATTGATACGGGAGAAATTATCGATCAGGTAAAAGTGCCGATTGCAGATACCGACAATGTGGAGATCGTATACGACCGTTTGATGAAACTGGGTGGCGATCTGGTACTGAAAACGGTAGATGCCATTCTTGATGGAACGGTGAAAACGATTCCTCAGGAGTGTCTGACACAGAATGTCGAGTTGCGTCCGGCACCGAAAATCTTTAAAGAAACCTGCCGTATAGACTGGAGAAAAGGAGTAAAACATGTCTATGACTTTGTGCGGGGCTTGTCTCCTTATCCTGCTGCATGGACGGAACTTTGTGCGGGAGAAGCTGCTCCGGTAATGCTTAAACTGTTTGAAACCCGTAAATTGTTTCAAACGCATGATCTGCAACCCGGAACTGTCGTGAGTGACGGAAAGACCTTCTTTCATATAGCTTCGACCGATGGTTTCGTAGATGTACTTTCCTTGCAGCTGGCCGGTAAAAAGCGGATGCAGGTAGAAGATTTCCTGAGAGGATATCGTCTGGCTGAGCATATGCAAGTGCGATAAGTAAAAAAAGAATGCTTTCGGATGCAGTATTTTCGTAATCGAATCATTTATCTGTAAAAAGAACGAGGGAAAACCGGAATATGGGAGAGGAAGAGTTGGCATTGCAATGCAAACAAGCAAATAACAGAGCCCGCAAGCAGTTGTATGAACAGTATGGCGGTCTTTTAATGGCTATTTGCCTCCGATATACGGGTGATAAAGAAGCGGCTGAAGATGTTTTGCACGACGGCTTTATCCGTATTTTTCAGTCCATAGGCCGGTTTTCCTATCAGGGTGAAGGCTCGTTGCGGGCATGGCTTTCACGTGTAATGGTCAATGAGGCGTTGGGATACCTGCGTAAAAAGAACTTGCAGATACAGCAGGAAGTATTGATGGATGACATACCCGACACACTGGAAGCAGATGACGGCGACATGAATGAAATCCCCCGTTCTGTATTGATGAAGATGATTGCAGAGCTTCCCGACGGTTATCGGACGGTGTTCAACTTGTATGTTTTTGAGGAAAAGAGCCACAAGGAAATTGCAGCTTTACTGGGCATTACTGAACATACATCTTCTTCGCAGTTTTACCGTGCGAAAACTTTGCTGATAAAAAAGATAAATGAATATAGAAAGAAATTATAAGTGATGAAGAACGAAGATAAGTGGATACAGGACATTCGGAACCGGATGGAGGATTATTCTGAACCGCTGACTGCCGGAATGTGGGAGCAGCTGGAGTCAGAACTGGATACTCCCAAGGTTATTCCTATGTGGCGGAAATGGCAGGCTGCCGCAGCTGCTGTATTGGTGCTGGCCGTTTCTTCATTGACTCTATGGTTCTGGTCTTCTCCGGAAGCTGATAAGTTAAGTAAGGAAAGCCGGATTGCCCAACAGCAGATTGAGGAAGCTGTACAGCCTGTTGTGACTCCGGTGGAACCGGTTTCTGAACCCGATGCCGGGCAGCTGGCAAAGGTAAGCGAACCTCTTCCTCGTGCGGCTAAAGTGCTGCTGGCTGTTCAAAATCCGGTCATCGCGGCTGAAGAGAATGTAACGGAACCTGTTCCGGAAGCAGATATGGTTGCACAGCCTGTGGAAACGCGTACGGGAGAGCAGGCAGAGCAGCCGTCAAAAGAGAAGGCGGAAGAGAATATCCGGAAGCTCCGTGCAGCGGACAGAAAACAGTTGAGACAGAAAAGTGAGCAGGCGATGAACTTACGTTCCAAAGGCAAGAAGCAGAACTGGTCTGTGGGAGTGACTGCCGGAAACATCCCGTATTCAAACACCAATACTTTCAATGGATTCAGCCGTCTGACTTCAAGAACGGCAACTCCTGCCATCAATGAAGTTTGTATGGCGCCTCTGGATGATAATACCGTGGCTTACAGTACGATCCTGACCAGTGAACGGGAGCAGACTTCGAACACGCATATCCATCATCATGTTCCGGTCACTGCCGGTATGTCGTTCAAATGGAATCTGACTCCTCAGTGGGCCGTAGAAACAGGGCTGATGTATACTTATCTGTCTACGGACCTGACTTCCGGTTCGGACAGGAACTATTGGAAGGATAAGCATAAGCTGCATTACCTGGGGATTCCGTTAAAAGTGCATCGCAATATCTGGTCGAATGAACGTTTTGGCTTTTATGGATCTGCAGGAGGGATGCTGGAAAAATGTGTATCAGGAACTCTGGAAACCGTATATGTCATCAATAATGAAGAGCGGGAGTCTGAATCCCATTCTTTGAAAGTCAGCTCCCTGCAATGGTCTGTGTCTGCAGCCGTCGGTGCACAGGTAAACTTTACCCGTCAGCTGGGATTGTATGTGGAACCGGGTGTGGTATATTATTTTGATGATCATAGTGGTATAGAAACAATCCGGAAGGAGCATCCTTTGAATTTTAACTTGCAGATGGGGCTTCGTTTCAGCTTTCCCTGATGCGTGAAGACCGGACAGAACCGGGCAAAAAATTGACCGCACGATCGGCCCGCAACGACCGCACGATGAGGCTTCAACGACCGCTCGATTCAGCCGCATCGACCGCACGATTCGGGCGAATCGTCTGCACGTTGTCCAGGCATCGGCCAGACACCTCTGGAACAGGGTTTTGTCACCGGATTTCCCATCTACATACTTTGCTTTTTCCCGCAAGAAGACAAATTTTCCATGCGTGGCCTTTCTTTTCCCGAAAGATTCTGTTACCTTTGTTCAATCATGTTTAAATCAAGTGTAAAATGAAGAATGAGATACTGATTTCCCCCTCCTTGTTGTCGGCAGACTTTGGCAACTTGAAAGCAGATTTGGATAAAATCAATGCCAGCGAGGCAGACTGGCTGCATATTGACATCATGGACGGAGTCTTTGTACCGAACATTTCGTTTGGCTTTCCTGTCTTGAAATATGTAGCTGAACTGTCGAAGAAACCGCTGGATGTACATCTGATGATTGTACAGCCTGAGAAGTTTATCCGGGAAGTGAAAGACCTGGGTGCCATGATGATGAATGTGCATTTTGAGGCTTGTCCGCATTTGCACCGGGTGGTGCAGCAGATCAAGGAAGCAGGAATGAAGGCAGGGGTTACCCTGAATCCGGCAACACCGGTTTCCATGCTGGCAGATATCATTGAAGAAGTGGATATGGTATTGCTGATGAGTGTCAATCCGGGATTTGGCGGACAGAAGTTCATTCCCCACACGCTGAAAAAAGTACGCGAGTTGCGTGAGCTGATTACTGCAACAGGTTCCCATGCGTTGATTGAAGTGGATGGAGGAGTGAATCTCCAGACTGCTCCTTCATTGATAGAAGCCGGAGCAGACGTACTGGTGGCAGGTAATGCCGTATTTAAAGCCGATGACATGATCGGTACCATTCATCAACTGAAAAATATGAAATAGTAAATTGGGAACTGTTCCCCATTTGATAACTTATCCTTTATTCCGGTTGACCATGGCACTGGCAACCGGAATTTTTTTATTCGACAGATTTCTGGCGGACTGCTGTTCTCTTGAACTGGCTCTGCTGGGACTGGTGCTTTCTGTTGTGGCTGCTGCGGCCTGTCATGGAATGTCACGTCCGGCTGTGAGATATGTGTTCGGAGCAGTAACCTTCCTGTGTTTTTTCTGGCTGGGAGGAATCCTTTATCTGATGGAAGACCGGCAGGTCTCCTATGAATGGCCGTCGGATGAAGTTGCTTATCAGGGAGTAGTGGAAACCGTTCCCCAGCGTAAGGGGAAGACCTGGCAGGCTCAGGTGAAGGTCATGTCCTGGAAGCCGGCAGGTGATTCTCTTCAGGCAACCGGACAGTGGAAGAAAGTGGATCGCTCCATACTGCTTTACTGGATGCCTGATACGACCGGACAGACCATCTTGCAGTGTGGGGACAAGATTTGTTTCTATGCATCGGTGAGCCGTCCTGTATCAGATGTTGATTTTTCGGGGTTCGACTATGGTGCTTATCTGCACCGGCAGGGGATCAGTGGAACCGGACTGGCTTTTGCCGGACGGTGGATGCGTCTGGAGCGGGCCGGGAGCCGGGGATTCAGGCAACAGGCTTTGCTGGTGCGGGAGCTTGTGGTCAGACGGTATGAAGAGTGGGGGCTGGACGGAGATGTTCTGGCTGTGGTTTCTGCGCTTACGGTCGGGGATAAAAGCGATCTGACTCCTGAGTTGAAAGCAACATACAGTGCTTCGGGGGCCAGTCATGTGTTGGCATTGTCAGGCTTGCATATCGGGATACTGGCGGGTATTCTGACTTTACTGCTTTATCCGTTGCGCCTGTTTCCTTTGGGCAGATCCCTGACAGGTGTCCTGACTGTACTGTTGTTGTGGGCTTTTGCTTTTCTGTCCGGACTCAGTGCTTCAGTGGTACGTGCTGTGACGATGTTCTCTCTTTATGTGGGAGCTTCCTTTTTCCTGGAAGGACGTTTCTCCGGATTCCTGTCTTTGTCGCTTGCCGCTTTTCTGATGCTGTTATACCGTCCGTTCTATTTGTTTGATGTCAGTTTTCAGTTGTCTTTTCTGGCAGTATGGGGAATACTGCTGTTTTATCCTGTATTCTCAGGCTGGCTGCCGGCCGGCTGCCGTCGGATTCGCTGGTTATGGAACACCCTCTCAGTTTCAATGGCAGCACAATTGGGGACACTTCCCTTTGTTCTGTTCTATTTCGGTGCCTTTCCCACATACTTTCTGCTGGCCAATTTACTGGTAACTCCGCTGGCTGTTTGTATTTTAGGCAGTTCGCTGGCGGCTTTGGCCTTTGAGAGAATTCCCTGGATGGGAGAACGTGCGGCTGATCTCGTCCGTCTTTCGGCCGAAGCATTGAATGGCAGTATGTTCCAGATTCAGCAGCTGTCCGGTTCGCAGGTAACGTCTGTCTATATCTCCGGCTTTCAGCTGGTCTTGTGCTATCTGCTACTGGCCCTGCTATATGCTTATTGGACTGGAAAGCGGAAACATGTCCTGATTTCCTTCCTGATTGTACTGAACGTACTGCTGGGTACCCGGATTCTTGACTGGATAAAGCCCGTGGATGAACGGCTGTATTTTGCCCGGTCGGAACTCTACTCCAGACGCAGGCAAAGCCTGACCCGGCTGGCAGAAGCAGACGGAGTTTACCGGATAGACAGCTTATCCGTCGGACTGATGAAAAGCAGTCGCTGGAAGGGAAAGCAGGCCGCTTCCCGGTTGCCACTGGACTATGCTTATATCTGTCGGGGATTCAAAGGAAATATAACTTCCCTGAGCCGTGTTTTTGAATTGAAGCATGTCGTTCTTGACCTGTCACTGAGTGATGCTTACCGGCTGTCATTGAAGGAGGAATGCAAGAAGCTGGGGATACCTTGTGTTGAAATTTCTTCGAAAGGTTCTTGGGGAATTGTTCGGCAGAATCTAAAATAAACACATAGCGAAAAAGTAAATTTGGGCAGAGCGTAGCGAATTAGCTGATAGAGCGTTCGTTACGCTTTGTTTTTCTATGGGACAGAGCCAACGAAATACCACCTCGAAGCCAAACGGTGCAGAAGTTCAGTTACCACCTCGTTACTCCCGTAACGGGTGCAGATTTCTTGCTAAACGGTTCTGTTTCTGCGTTTTGCGTCGATTTACATAGCTGTCGGTAACTCACTAATAACTAATTTTGTAACCAAAAAAGGAGTGAGTTATGCGTA
>NZ_EQ973650.1:26270-42504 GCF_000157915.1 Phocaeicola coprophilus DSM 18228 = JCM 13818
TGGCATTGAATATTGAGGATATGGATATTTCATTGAAGGACATTCGCTATACGGATGACTCTTATTCGTTTAATTTCTTTCATCGCTCTTATGTCGGTTTGGATCCGAAGGGACTGTTCGGTTTGTTTAATGAAACGACTTTGGGATATAGTACCGGATCTGCCCGTTTTTCCCGGGGTAAGGATGAAACATTGAAATATACGGATTCAACAATCAATCAGCTTCGGGTAGGTATCAATCCCGGTATTGCTATTTTTATCATGCCGAATGTGGGAGCTGAAGTTTCTTTCGGTGTTGCCGGTTTTACCTACAACTGGGAGAAGCAGAAGAAAAGCAACGGAGAAGAGGGCAAGCGTACGAACAGTGGTGCAAACTTCAAGATCAATCTGTTTAACATTAATATTGGTATAACTGTCTGTATCTGATGAGTATGAAGAGAATTTCAAGAATATTGGGATATTGGGCATGCCTGGCTGTCTTTTTGCTTTCGGCATGTATCGAGAATGATTTTCCCTATCCGACAGTGAAGTTATATCTGACCGGACTGACCGTAGAAGGGCAAGTGGGAACAACGTTGCTTTCCAATGATGACCGTACGGCAACGGTGAAATTGGATGAGACAGTAAATATCCGTAAGGTACATATCCAGAGTCTGGAAGTTACGGAGGGAGGAAAGGCTTCCATTCCTTCGGATACAGTAGTGGATCTGACAACTCCGCTTCAGATTACCTTGTCTTTGTATCAGGATTATCCCTGGACTATCATAGCCAATCAGACGATCGAGCGGATTTTTTCAGTAGAAGGACAGATTGGGCAGGCTTATTTTTATCCGGATATCCGGGAAGCTTCTGTCAACCTTCCGAAAGATAAAGGACTGGATGTGATTTCAGTAACTGATTTGAAACTGGGACCTTCAGGAGCAACTTACAATGGTGTGAATGGAGTTCCTGAACTTCAATGGGAAAAAACAAAGAATTTTGCTTACGCAAAGGTTCAGGTGAAATACAGTGACTTTGTGGATGAAGAATGGACTTTGTATGTGAATCTGTCGGATGTCAAGGTGGGAGTGTCATCGGTTGATGCATGGACCAAAGTGGCCTGGGTCAATGGATTCGGACTTGAGGGACAGGACAACGGCTGTGAGTATAAAGAGGAAGGTGCGGAAGAATGGATACGCGTCAGCTCATCGGAAGTTACACATGACAAAGGAAGTTTTGTTGCACGTCTTACTCATTTGTCGCCTAACACGAAGTATGTCTGCCGCGCTTATTCAGGAGATGAAATGGGCGCAGAGCAAAGTTTTACGACCGGAGAGGAAGCAACTTTACCTAATGGAGGATTTGAAGACTGGTATCAGAACGGTAAAGTGATCTGTCCATGGAAGGAAGGTGATAACTCATTCTGGGATACCGGAAACTGGGGTAGTACCACACTTTCGGCTGAGGATAACATTACAAAGTCGACTACAGATGTCTGGAGTGGTGCTGTGTCCGGAAGCCTGGCCGCTGTACTGGGATCAAAATTTGTAGGTATCGGATCAATCGGTAAGTTTGCTGCCGGTAACTTGTTTGTCGGGGAATACCGGGCTACGGATGGAACCAATGGTATTCTGGGATTTGGACGTGAGTTCACTGCCCGTCCGACAAAATTGAAGGGACATTTCAAATATACGACAGCGAACATTGCTTATACAGATAACGCCCATGCAGATTTGATGGGAAAACCGGACACCTGTATCGTCTGGATTGCATTAGGCGACTGGAGTGAACCTGTGGAGATCCGGACAAATCCGAAGAATTCAAAGTACTTCGATAAGAATGATCCGAATATCATTGCTTATGGAGAAATGAATTGCGGAGAGACGGTGTCCGGATATCGTGAGTTTGAAATCGAACTGGATTATCGTTCCACGAGCCGTGTTCCGAAGTATATTTTGCTCGTCTGCTCGGCAAGTAAGTATGGAGATTACTTTACGGGGGGACCGGGAGCAACCATGTGGGTTGATGATTTCAGCCTGGAATATGATTATGATTAGAGTTCTCTAATTTACTTTCGGATAATGGAAATTTCGATGAGATCCAGGTGTTTTGATTGAACCGGCAGCCTGCTTCCTTCGCAGGTTGCGGATGATAAGAGAGTTTCGTGCAAAGGAAACAGTTGTTTTCTCTGCACGAAACTTTTGTTTTATGCTGACAAAACTTCTGTTTCGACTAGGTGAAACTTTTGTTTTCTCTATATGAAACTTTTGTTTCCACCAGGTGGAACAAAAAGTTTCACTCAGTGGAACAATTATTTCCACTCGTCAGAACACTTGTTTCGTTTCGTTGAAACCAATGTTTTGTTTCGTCGAAGCCGGATCTTTCCTTAGTCGGTTAAGTTGAAATATACGGTCGGTTGAGGCAGATCAATATTTCCACCATGGATTGTGATACGTGGAATTTTAAGTAAACTTACTTTTTTGCTGATTCCGTGAAAAAACGTATCTTTGTGCTTGAAAATCTGACAGAAGATGGACAATAGCATGCGATATAACGATTTTGCCGGTTTCCTGGCCGGAGAGTTCCCGTTCAAGGTACAGAAGATTTCGGTCAATGCCGGTTTCACCTGCCCCAACCGTGACGGAACGAAGGGTTTTGGAGGGTGTACGTATTGCAACAATCAGACTTTCAACCCGGCTTATTGCAGGGATGACCGGAGCGTTACGATGCAGCTGGAAGAGGGAAAGCGTTTCTTCGCACGCAAATATCCGCAGATGAAATACCTGGCCTACTTTCAGGCATATACCAATACTTATGGTGAACTGGAACTGCTGAAGCGCATGTATGAGGAGGCGCTGGCGGTGGAAGGAGTCGTGGGACTGGTGATCGGGACGCGTCCCGACTGTATGCCCGACAGCTTGCTGGATTATCTGGAGGAAGTGAACCGCAGGACGTTCCTGCTGGTGGAATATGGCATCGAGAGTGCGGACGACCGGACTCTGGAGCGGATCAACCGCGGGCATTCCTTTGCATGTACGGAGGATGCGGTGCGCAGAACGGCTGCAAGGGGCATCCGTACGGGCGGACACGTGATCCTGGGATTACCGGGAGAGAGCCGGGAAGATCTCATAAAGCAGGCGGAACGTCTGTCGGAACTGCCGCTCACAACGCTGAAGATGCACCAGCTTCAGCTCATTCGCGGAACGCGCATGGCGCATGAGTATGCCTTGCATCCGGAGGAATTTCACCTGTTTTCGGCTGATGAATACATTGATCTGGTTATCGATTATGTAGAGCATCTCCGGCCGGATCTGATTCTGGAGCGTTTCGTTTCGCAGTCGCCCAGGGAATTGCTGATTGCGCCTGACTGGGGACTGAAGAACCATGAGTTCACCGACCGTGTCAAGAAGCGCATGAAGGAACGCGATGCCTGGCAGGGAAAGGCATACCGGAAAGCGGACGGGCATAAAAACAGTTAGTTAACAACAACAATATATAAAAGAAACAGAAAGATGGAAATTAAAGGTAAAGTACATTATGTAGGTGTGAACGACCGCACAAAAGCGTTGTTCGAAAATCTGTGGCCGTTGCCGTACGGCGTATCATACAATTCTTATCTGATTGCAGATGATGACATGGTAGCGCTGGTGGACACGGTAGATGTGGCTTTCTTTGAACAGTATCTGAAGAAGATTCGCAGCGTGATCGGTGACCGCAAGATCGATTATCTGATCATCAATCACATGGAACCGGACCATTCGGGAGCCATTGCGCTGATTAAACAATATTATCCGGAAATCGTGCTGGTGGGTAACAAGAAGACTTTCGACATGGTGGAAGGTTACTATGGTGTGACGGGCGAACGTTATGTAGTCGGCGACGGAGACTTCCTGAAACTGGGCCATCACAACCTGCGCTTCTATCTGGTTCCGATGGTTCACTGGCCGGAAACGATGGTGACATACGATGAAACAGAGAAAATCCTGTTCTCGGGTGATGCCTTCGGTTGCTTCGGTGCGCTGAATGGTGGCTGCATCGACCGCAACATCAATACGGATATCTACTGGAACGAAATGCGCCGTTACTATGCAAATATCGTGGGCAAGTTCGGCAATCCGGTACAGAAGGCTTTGCAGAAATGCAGCGGACTGGACATCCAGACCATCTGTCCGACTCACGGACCGGTGTGGGAAGAAAAGATTCCTCAGGTAGTGGAAATGTATGACAAGCTGAGCCGTTACGAAGGCGAAGAAGGTGTGGTGATTGCTTATGGTACCATGTACGGCAATACGGAAGAACTGGCTGAAGCCATTGCTGAAGAACTGAGCGCACAGGGCATCCGCAACATCGTGCTGCACAATGTTTCTCATACGCACCATTCTTATATCCTGGCTGATATATTCAAATACAAAGGTCTGATTGTGGGATGTACTACTTACAACATGCACCTGTATCCGGAAATGGAGTCACTGCTCAGCAAGGTGGCTGCCCGTGAAATGAAGAATCGTGTGATGGGTTACTTCGGTTCATATACCTGGGCAAGCGCTGCCGTGAAGAAACTGGGCGAGTTTGCCGAGAAGCTGAAGTTTGAACTGGTAGGCAATCCGGTGGAAATGAAGCAGGCCATGAAGCAGGACAACTATGCGCAGGCTAAGGAACTGGCCAAGGCTATGGCTGATCGTCTGAAGGCTGACCGCAAGTGAGAACTGCCGGAAAGGGCGTGATATACAGACAGCGGGTGCATCACTTTTAGCGATGCACCCGCTGTTCGTCTTTTTATTAAGCGTTTGTCTGTTCCTGTCAGTTCATCCGGTTAAACTTGTATCTGAGTGAGATCAGGAAATAACTGCGCAACTGTTCGGCATAACTTTCATAGAAGCCGCTGGAGCTTGCCGAGCGTTGCAGGCTTTTGCGCTGGTTCAGGATGTCGGTCCAGGTTGCGGATAGTTCTGCACGCCGTTCCTTGGCAAACTTCCATGTCAGGGTCAGGTTCCATAATGCTTCGTTCTGTTCTTTGCTGTCCACATAGCTTCCGCTGCGGATCAGGTAGGTGAAATCGGAATCCAGTTGGAAATGAAGCGGAAGCTGGGCTGAGACCAGCGAATTGATGGTATAGTCACGAGTATAGGTATTGCTTCCCTGCAGGGTGTTCAGAGAGTTCCTGAAATGCTGGAAGTCCCATGTGCCGTTGAGGTCAATGTTTCCCCACGAGGGCAGATAGGATACCCCGACGAAGGCATTGATGCCGGAAGTATGTGTTACGCTTTTTTTCAGTTCTTTACCGCCGTCCTCGTTGATCAGTCCCACATTATGACTGTAGTTGCCTCCCGCCCGGCCTGCCAGCTTGAAGTTGCCGATCCGTCGTTCATAGTTGGAGTTGCCCATCACGTTCCAGTTTCCGTTGATGTTGACAGGGTAGGTTTCCTGACCTCCCGTCTGAGGATTGTACAGGGTGGCCTGGGTAATTCCGTTCAGTTCCTGACTGCATGTAACGTAAGCGGAAATTCCTTTTGTATAATTGCTGAACGAGAGGTTCAGATAATGCTGGTAGGTTGCTTTCAGATTGGGATTGCTTCTGCTGATGTACACAGCCGAGTAATACACAGTGGGAGCCATCAGGTCATACAGGGACGGCTGCCGGGTACTTCCGTTGTAGCGGATGCTCAGGTCATAATCATTCTTGTTGTATTGGACAAAGAAGGTGGGCATCCACTCGAAAGAATATCCTGTGGTGTCTATGATCTGTTTCCCGTCATCCTGGTTCAGGCTTCTCCGCTGCAATGTTCCGGTCAGTCCGCCGTATGCTTTCCAGTTTTCTCCGTCATGAGAGTAGTTCAGGGAGAAAGCATGCTTGATTGTACGGCTGTTGCGGTGGTTGCTCAGACTGTCAATCAGAAAAGGTACATTACCGGATAAATCGTAGGTACTCTGCATTTCCTTTTCATTCTGGAGTCCCCATGCGTATGAGAACTGCAGGTTGTTCTTTTTCGTGATCCGCCAGGTATAATCCGCTCTGATTTCATGGTTGCCTGATTGTCCGGGGGAGTCCTGGTATTGATGTTGCAGGTCTGTGGAGTCCCGTCCGCTGATATCCTGCAACTGATAGAACGTTGTGCTGAAGGTTTTGTAAGCATCGTTGTCCTGTCTGTTCCGATACAGTGAGTAAGAGATTCCCAGGCTGTTTCCTTCTTCGCTGAACTGGTGGATCATGCTGGCGTAGAGGTTATATGCCTTGTTCTGCAACTTATTGGAGTTTTTTTGCCAGGTTTCATTCATCCGGATGTCGCGGCTGGTCTGTTCAAATCCCTGGAACGGATGCAGCAGATCGAGGTTGGGATTTTCGCTGAATTTGGCTGAATGGGTGTCTGACATGTTTTCCGACCAGCTCATATTTCCGCCTCCTGCTACACGGAGCATGGTCTGCTTGTTGAGATTCCACATCAGGTTCAGGGAAGAAGAGAAACCGTTTTGAAGGTTTTCCAGTGTCCGTTCGGAAATTCCGTACTGGTTCTGGGAGGTCATATACAGCTCATTGCGTGAAGTGGACCGGTCTCCGGTCTTTGAATGATTGTAGCCGATGTTGGCTGAAACCTGGATATCATTTCCTATTTTTCTGGAGATGTTTCCACCGACATTTCCGGCTCTGTTTCCGTCGTATACTGAGGTAAAGTTGCGGTTCCCGAAACGGCCTACCAGCCCGATGTTCTCGCCGTTTTCCTTGAACTGGAATATTTGTGCCCTGGCATCATATTTATTCTTGCTGCCGTATCCTCCTTCCAGACCTGCCATCAGCGTGCCATTGACGGCTTTTTTGGTCTGAAGGTCCAGTACATAATTTTTCTGACTGCCTTTTACTCCGGTCATCTCTTCTTCCTCTGTCGCCTTGTCATACACCTTGAGACGGCTGATGAAACTGGCGGGCAGGTTCTCCAGAGGCACACGGGTGTTGCCCTTGAAAAACTCTTTTCCGTTGACGGTTATTTCACTGATCTTTTCACCTTTGTATTCAATTGACTTGGTTTTCGGGTCGTAACTTAAACCGGGGATGCGTCGGATCAGTGCTTCCAGATAGGCTCCTTCGGGAAGTTTGTATGCTTCGGCATTGAATATGGTCGTATCTTTTTTCTGTTCTACGGGCTGTACGAGGGCTGTCACTACCACCTCATTCAGTGTTTTTACGTCTTCCTTCAGCCGGATTGTGCCGGCCTGGATGGCATAGGCTGTTCCTGATATTTCCTGCCAGACAGGAAGGCATCCCGTAAACGATGTTTTCAGCAGGTATTTCTGAGACAGATCGCAGTGCAGGCGCAGGGAGAATTTTCCTTCTTTGTCGCTGGTTGTACCGGCAAGGAAAGTGGAATCGGGTAATGACAGCAATGAAATATTGGCATATTCCACGCTTTCCTGTTTGTCGTCTCCCAGTTCCATGACGACTTTTCCGCTAATCTCCCGGTCGATTTTCTGTTCTTGGGAAAAGGCGGACAGGGAAAGCATGAACACCAGTAATAGAAAGGCATATAATTTATGCATACGTCTCAGTCTCGGAATTGTTTTGAATAATCCGGCTCCTAAAGTACTCAAAATTTTCAGATTCAAAGGAACGGAATGAATAAATTTTGGGGTGTGGAGTCTCTTTTCCATATATGAGAGGATAAGCAGGGAGACTAAAAATGTCAAGTCCTGCCGGATCTATTTTCCGGCAGGACTTGAAGAGTGAATCGGATCGGAAAGATCCGACGGATGAATTTAGTCTTGCGCCTGATGAACAGTGAGCTGCGGGAACGGGAAGCCGATACCTTCCTTGTTGAAGGTGGCGTAGACAATGCGGTTCATATCGAACATGACATCCCAGTAGTCAGCAGTCTTGGTCCATACACGTACCTTGATGTCAACGCTGCTGGCAGACAGAGATCCGAGACCGATGAACGGGGCCGGAGTCTGCAGGATACGTTCGTCGGCTGCAATGATGCGTTCCAGTACGGCTTTGACGCGTTCGTAATCTTCTCCGTATTCCACACCGAATACCCATTCGGCACGTCGGGTTTCCTGCTTGCTGTAATTAGTAATGGCGTTGCTGCTCAGGGAACCGTTGGGCACATAAATGATCCGGTTGTCCACGGTGGAAAGAATGGTGTGGAAAATCTGGATTTCTTTTACCGTACCGCTGGCGCCTTGTCCGTCAATATAGTCACCAACCTTAAAGGGTTTGAACACCAGAATGATCAGTCCTCCTGCAAAGTTGGAGAGGTTGCCGGACAGAGCCATACCGATTGCCACACCGGCAGAGGCCAGGATAGCAGCGAAGCTGGTGGTTTCAACACCCAGACGACTTACGATGGCAAAGGCCAGAATCAGGTTAAGCAGAATGCTCAGCAAGCTTTTCAGGAAAGTCTGTACACTGATTTCCAGCTTGCGCTTTTCAAGAATTTTGGCTACCAGCCGGCTGATCTGCCGGATGATGAAGCGTCCGATGATGTAAATAAGAATGGCACCGATGAGGTCTTTTCCTACGTTGATTCCCCATTCAACCAGTTTGTCGATAATCTTGGGAATATCGACCATGGAAGATGCTTTGGTTGCAGCATCAAGTAATGTTAACAGCATAATGGTTTATTTTTATTGGATTAATGATTTTATTCTTCCAGTATTCCTTTCCCCTGACGGATGATTTCGGGCTCGTCGTCACAGCAGTCAATCACTGTGGACGATTCGATTCCTCCAATACCTCCGTCGATAACCAGATCTACTTCTTCTCCGAACTTTTCGTCAATCAGTTCCGGATCGGTCACATATTCAATATCTTCATGTTCTTCACGCGGCAGGGTAGTTGTAAGGATCGGTGCGTCCAGACTGCGGCATATCTCACGGATAATGTTGTTGTCGGGTACCCGGATTCCTACTTCCTTGCGGTTGCGGAAGATTTTCGGCAACCGGCTGTCGGCATTCAGAATGAAGGTGAACGGGCCGGGAAGGCAGCGCTTCATCAGTTTGAATGTGGCGTTGTTGACGCGTGCATATTCGCTGATGTTGCTTAGGTCATAACAAATAATGGACAGGTTATGTTTGCGCGGGTCTATTTTTTTCAGTTTGCAGATGCGTTCAATTGGCCGTTCTTTCAGGGCGTGGCATCCGATGGCATACATTGTATCGGTGGGATAGATGATGATTCCTCCGTCGTTGAGAATGTCTACAACGCGCTGGATATCATCGGGGTTGTTGTTTTTGTCATAGAATTTGAGTATCATGGCTATACAGTTTTTTAGTTGTTCTTGTTTTTTCTCAGTTCTTCTGCCAGGCGGTAATGCAGGGCGGCTTCACTTTCTTTTCCGGCAGCCATCAGGGCATCAGCGAAACATTCGTGTGCTCCGGCATGGCGGGGTTTGAGAGAAGTTGCCTTGTCAAGATCGCGCAGGGCTCCTTCGGTGTCACCGGTGTGCAGGCGAAGCTTGCCGCGGTTGTAGACCGGCTTGAATTCTGAGGGGCGCAGGGCAACAGCCTGGTTGAGGCATTCTTCGGCTTCACTGACCCGGTCATCATCGAAGAGGGTGACTCCCTTGCGTACCCAGGCATCGGTATATTCGGGATAGAGTTCAAGGGCTTTATCGTAATTGGCCAGGGCAGCGCGTACGTCGTGTGCCTTGGTGATGCACTCGTTTCCCATCAGGTAATATTCATGGGCATATTTTTCCAGATTCTTTTTCTGGGCATTCATGGCCTCTTTCAGCCTTCGGTTTTCTTCTTTCAGCGTATTGATGAGGTTGAGTTTCCGGCGGATGAATCGCTGGATGAGTGGCTTCTCAATATCATAACGGCTGTGAATGGCCTTGAAGAAGCGGTCGAGAAAGGAGGTGAAGTCACCCAGATTGAAAGCCTTGACCGAAGCGGCATACAGTTCGTCGGCCTGTGCCTGTTTCAGTGCCCGTTCGATGACAGCCTGGTTATTGAAGCGCTGGGCGAAGGAAACGATTTCAGGACGTACGAAGATATCTCCCCGGGTGATTTCCCGTTTCAGGCAGATGCCTTCCAGGGAGGTACACCGGCTGAGCGCCACATAAGCTTGTCCGCCAGCAAAGACTCCTCCGGTGAAATCGATAATGACCCGGCTGAAGGTAAGTCCCTGGCTTTTGTGTACAGTGATGGCCCAGGCCAGCCGGACAGGGTATTGGGTGAATGTTCCCAGTTCCTCTTCTTCGATTTTCTTTTCTTCTTCGTTGTAGCGGTAACGGATGTTTCGCCAGCTTTCCTGATGGACGTCGACTTCCTGTCCGCTTTCCGTGATCACATAGATCGTTCCTTCACTGTCCATGCCTGAGATGGTACCGATGGTACCGTTTACCCACCGCCGTTCCGGATCGTTCTTGATGAAGATGATCTGTGCTCCCGGTTTGACGGTCAGTTCCATCAGGGTGGGAAGGCTGCTTTCGGGAAACTCTCCATGGATTTCTCCGGTGAGTGTGACCGGATCGCCCGGCAGGGAAGCGAGTTTCTGCTCATTGATATAGTCCACCGTATCGCGGCGTGTGGCGAGGGTGATATACATGTCGTTTTCACTGTTCTTTACGGGAGCATTGAACCGGGTGTTCAATAGCTGGAGATCGGCTGCACCGGCAGTATTGGTCCGGATATGGTCGAGTACACTGACGAATACACGATCCGTCTGTCTGTACACTTTCGTCAGTTCGATGGCTACCAGTTCCATTTCCTGGAATACCCGTGCCGAAAAGAAGTAAGGGTTGGGATAAAAGCGGTTGATAATCTCACGTTCATCGCTTTTTACGACCGGTTCCAGCTGGAATGCATCGCCGACAAGCAGCAGTTGTTTGCCGCCAAAGGGTTCACGCATATTATGGGAGTAAACCCGCAGAACCTTATCAATGAAGTCAATGATATCGGCCCGTACCATGGAAATCTCATCAATAATGACGAGTTCAATGTTGTTAAGCAACTTGCGATGGTCGGCCGAATATTTCAGAAAACTATGCAGTTTTCCTCCTTTCAGACTGAAATTCGGATCATCGGGCAGTAAGGGATGGAACGGCAGTTTGAAGAAACTGTGGAGGGTACTTCCTCCTGCATTGATGGCTGCAATTCCGGTAGGAGCCAGAACTACATATTTCTTTTTGGTGACTTGACATACGTGCTTCAGAAAGGTAGACTTTCCTGTTCCGGCTTTTCCTGTGAGAAAAACGGACTGGCGGGTATACTGAATCAGACGCAATGCGTTCTGGAATTCAGGATTGTCTGTATCGATCGGAGTACGTGTCATGTGCTAATTTTCTTTCCCGACAAAGATAATGAAAAAACAACAGAATCCACGAATCAGCCTCTTTATGGAGGCATAATTCGTGGATTCGTGTCGTAGGATCTATATACAAAAGCTTTTGTGCTCTGTCAGTTCGTTACATGTAAGCTGACTTTTGCAAGTCAGCATGAGTGATCTCTCTTATTTGCCAGAACGTTCGTTCAGCATTACATAACCCCAGATCATGGGATCAGCCTTAGAGATCTTGTTGAAAATGTTTTTTAATTTTTTCATGTTGTTACCCTTTCTTTTTTTAATTAATACCTGAAAACTTTTTTCTAAATCCTCCGGCGTACCTCGCGGTAAGCCTTTGGGAAACTTTTTAATCTAACCTTTAATCTAACCTTATAATTATTCTCTGTTTAGTTAAGTTCTAGAACTTGTTTCCTTTTGATTACGCTGCAAAGATAGGGCTTTTTTAGTTACGAAATATGTTTTATAGCATAAATGTCTATTTTTGTGTTATTTTGTTGATGTAAATCAAAAAAAATGATTATAGGGAAATAAAAGGAGATTTGTGAAGAACCTTTGGCACGCTTATGTTGAAAAACATAGGGAAATGGTGTATTCCATATTGAAGAAACGACTATATTTGTGATATCAAAATAATATCAAATATTTCTTTTTATGAAAACACAGGAATTTGAATTTAAGGGATTTGTAGGTAATGGATTTGCCTTTTTGTTTTTGAACTTGATCTTAACAGCCTTGTCTGTCGCTTCCTTCTTTTTGGGTGATGTTTTAGGGGCAATGGCCTATATTCTGGGAGTAGTCGGACTGGTTCTTACCTTTTTTATATGGGCAGGAGTCAAGCAGCTGGAACCCAATGAAGCCCGTGTGATGGTTTTCTTCGGAGAATATAAAGGAACATTCCGCCGTACAGGGTTCTATTGGGTGAATCCTTTTCTGGAGGCCAAGAAGGTATCACTTCGGGCCCGTAATCTGAACGTGGAACCTATTAAAGTGAACGATAAGGTGGGTAATCCTATTCTGATCGGTCTGGTTCTGGTCTGGCGGTTGAAGGATACTTATAAGGCTTTGTTTGAAATTGATTCACAAACCATGGCCAGCAAATCGAATGAGGCCGGTGCTTCTGTAGCCGGACGAATGAAGGCTTTTGAAGACTTTGTGCGGGTACAGAGTGATGCGGCTTTGCGCCAGGTGGCTGGTTTATATGCATATGATAATAATGAAGGAGGGGAGAATGAACTCACCTTGCGTAACGGAGGAGAGGAAGTGAATGAACAGTTGGTACAGAAACTGAATGAACGGTTGGCTATGGCCGGCATGGAGGTGATGGAAGCACGTATCAATTATCTGGCTTATGCTCCGGAAATTGCAGCAGTCATGCTTCGCCGTCAGCAGGCCAGTGCCATTATCAGTGCCCGTGAGAAGATTGTTGAAGGTGCTGTTTCTATGGTAAAAATGGCCTTGGACCGGCTGGATACAGATGAGATTGTGGAACTGGATGAAGAGAAGAAAGCAGCGATGGTCAGCAATCTGCTGGTTGTATTGTGTGCAGATGAACCTGCCCAGCCTGTTATCAATTCGGGAACATTGAATCATTGATATGGCAAAGAAAGAACCGACGAAAAGTTTTGTGCTTCGCATTGATTCGGAGATGATGGATGCCATAGAAGCATGGGCCGCCGATGAATTCCGTTCGACGAACGGGCAGATTCAGTGGATCCTGGCAGAGGCATTGAAGAAAAGCGGGCGAATGAAGAAATCCCGGAAAGCGGAAGATAAAACGGATTCAAAAGGTGTTTAAAACAGATTTAAGAAAGGATTACGTGATGAGTTTTATACGATTTAAGTTACATTTTCTGCAACGCAGTTCATCAGAAAAGTCAGTTGTTGTGAAAGGGATAGACCGGATGATGGAAGTGGGCGGAATATTTTTAATCTTGCTGATCGCATTGTTGTCGATAGCTTTCTTTGGGGATTCAGACCGGCCTGTCCCTGTTCATTTTGATGCGGGGCTTCATGCTGATGCCTGGGGAGATTCTTTTTCTTATTTGGTTTTGGGAGGATTCGGGGTATTGATAACCTTACTGTGTTTGTGGGCTTCCCGTTATCCCCGGTTCATTAACTTGCCGGTCGTGATGCATCCTGAAACGGAACAGATGCAGAATTTCATGAAATGCCGCTATGCAAGGGTTCTGACTTTGCTGATCGGGCTGATGTTCTTATCATTGCTTCTGCTTTGCCGTGCCATGCAATTGGAAAAAGCATGGGCTGGGGTAGCGTCAGTATGCTTTGATCTGTTTTTATTGGGAATATTAGTTATTGTAGTGGTCGCTTCGATTCATGTACAACGCCTGGGAAGAAGATAAGTGACGGACGCCGGTATAAACGTAAAAAACGAACAGACGGAAGGTTCCATTTCCTGTATATTAAGGAGTAGGAATCTTCCGTCTGCTGTTATCAGAAGACCGGGTTTAGAGAGCGATCTTCCGGGGACGGATCCGTAAGTTAGACAATTCTGTATCTGTGTGCTGTGAGGGTAATCCCTGTTGTCTGACAGTCAGAGTATGAGATTTACCGCTGACAGCTTCTGGAAGATTGAACTCCTGGCGGTATACTTTCTGTTCCTTTGCCGGACGAAGCAGATAACCAGTCTTTTTTTCAAAACGGTTGTAGAGTCTCAAGACAATCTGGTTCTTTCCTTTTTCCAGCGGAAGAAGGATCTGTTCGGTGCGGAATGTACAACGGTATGGGTTCAGATGTTTCAAAATGGAACGACCGTTAAGATAGACTTCTACACCATTTCCAGCGCCTATTTCGATCAGATATTTTTGAGCATGGGAAGATTCTATTTCCTGCATGACGAAATAGGTTTCCAGAATATTCGCTGGAAATTCATCCTGTTCCTGAGTTGTTTCCTTCCATTGCTGTCCTCTGGCTGGTGGATTCTGAAGGTCTGTCTTCAGAACAGAAGGTGCGTCAAACAGTCCGTTTCCTGGTCCGCAAAGATAACGTTTTCCCCAGGTGACTCCTCCAGTCTGGAGTGAGCGGGTGTTACCTTTGTCGAGTTTGACAGAATAAGTTGTTCCATCAACAGTCAGATCAATGGTTTTTCCTACTTCTTGTTCTGTATAGATCAGATCCATTTGCTTCAGAAGATTCTGTTGAATGTTCCAGCTGTAGCTTACGGTGCTTCGGTAGTTGCTGTAGTAATCAAAGCAGGAATAGCTGTAGTTGGGAGTTGCATTGGCAGCAGTAAGAGTCGTAATACCGGTAATGATATTGGTTGGCCGTGGTTCTACCGGCTGGTCAAAATCAAGAGTCAGAACATGGATCGTCTCTCCGTTGTAAGCTGATGCCGGGAGAGTAATGTCGATTTCACTTCCACGCTGAATGTAGGTTGCCAGTTTTCCGTCTCCTTTTTCCAAAGTTCTTTCCGGAATATTCAGACGGATGTGTCCGTCAGCCGGGTAAGTTCCAGAAAGGATCAGATTCAGGCGTTTCCCTTTTCGGGTGATGGTACCCCATTCAAACTGTTCACGGAAAGGGGACGCTTCTGTGCCGTAGATGGCATCTCCGTTTTCTTTGAGCCAGGCACCGATTTCACAGAGAACTTCTTTTTCGAACGGAACGACAGAGCCGTCACCTTTCGGACCTATATTTAACAGGAAATTGCCTCCGTGGGAAACAACATTAATCAAACTGCGTAGTTTTTCCATGGCTTTTTCATGTACATCTCCGCGTTTTTGCCACGAACGGTAACTCCACGTTTCATCAAACATGGATGCGGCACTTTGCCAGGGGCATTGTAAGGCACCTTCCGGATAGGCATTGTCGGCCATGACAGCAAAGTCATACTGGTCGTTACCGACTCGACCGCTGACCATACAGTCGGGTTGCAGCTTGTGAACCAGCTGGTAAAGTTCTTGGCTTTGTTCGGGAGTATTGGAACCCATGTCGAACCAAAGTTCGGAAATGAAACCATAGTTTGTTAACAGTTCGGTTACCTGTTGTTTGGAGAATTCATGATGTTCCGGTGTAACGAAATCACAGTTGTGGCTGGAAATCGGATGGCCGTAAGGATAATGCCAGTCAATGATGGAGTAATATAGTCCCAGGCGAACTCCTCCCCGCTGGCAGGCATCAGCCAGTTCCTTGATAAAGTCCCGTTTAGCGGGAGTTGCATCGTATGAATTGAAATCAGTTGTTGTCGTATGGAACATACAGAATCCATCGTGATGTTTGGTTGTAATGACGATGGATTTCATTCCAGCCTCTTTTGCCAAAGCTACAATGGAGTCGGCATTGAAAGCTGTGGGATTGAAATGCAAGGCAGTATTTCCGTACCAGTCGCTGAAAATTCCGGCAAATGACTGGATTTGTTCACTGTATCCGCGTGTGACAGGTTTTCCTTCCCACACGCCCCCCAATTCAGAATAAAGGCCAAAATGAATGAACATGGAATATTTGTTTTGATGCCATGTTTTATAGGCCTCTTGGGAGATTTGTGCATGCATGCCCAGTACAATCAGACATGCTGCCAGGGTAGCGAGGATTTTCTTCATGCAAATGTGTGTCTTTTAGTTATGGCTTCAAAGATAAAAATAACTTCTGAAATTCGGGCATTTCATGAAAAAAATAACCATATTTGTAAGGTGATGAGAAAAACAGAAGATTGTAAAAGCTTATAACTTGTTATTTCCATACAAGAATGACATATTTGTATCTATGAAAAAGTGGCTTCAATATATTTGGCCTGTTGCTATTAGTCTGGTAACAGGATTTTCTGCGAGCCTTTTTCAGAAAACGGCTCTGGCAGATTGGTATCCGACATTGGAAAAGTCTGTGCTGACTCCTCCGGCTCTTGTTTTTCCTGTTGTATGGACGATTCTTTATGTTGTGATGGGAATAGCCTTGGGGCGTATACTGGGAAAGAATCTGCAACGGGCTATAGGGTTGTGGTGGATACAATTGGCTTTCAATTTTA
>NZ_EQ973650.1:42736-66169 GCF_000157915.1 Phocaeicola coprophilus DSM 18228 = JCM 13818
AATTGGCTTTCAATTTTAGCTGGAGTATTGTTTTCTTTTACTTGACCTCTCCCTGGTGGGGACTACTGGTTATTTTGTTGCTTGACGGGTTAGTATATGCTTTTCTTGATTTGGTTCGGAAGAAAGACCGTTGGGCAGCTATTTGTTTTCTACCTTATTTTATTTGGTTGATCTTGGCTTCCTATTTGAATTTGTATGTCTGTTTGAATAATTGAAGACAAGCAGAAAGGGAGAATTTACAGAAGGGATGCAATTTTTTTAGCGGATTTTTGTAGTTTTGCGGCTTAATTTTAAAACCCGTTAAAAACAATTCATCACGTAATGAAGAAAATTGCATTATTTCTTTTCCTTTGCTGCCTGTTTGCCGGTTATGGTATGGCACAAAATGTTCAGTTACATTATGATTTCGGACACGCCATTTATGAATCGTTGGAAGATCGTCCTAAGTTTACAACTACAGTTGAAATGTTTAAGGCTGATAAATGGGGTAGTACTTATTTCTTTGTAGATATGGATTATGCCAATAAGGGAGTAGCTTCTGCTTATTGGGAAATTTCCCGTGAACTGAAATTCTGGGACAATCCGTTTTCTGCCCATGTGGAATATAATGGTGGTTTGAACTATATCAATAACGCTTATTTGGTTGGTGCGACTTATACATGGAATAATTCTGATTTCACTAAAGGTTTTACTTTTGCACCGATGTATAAGTATATAGCCAAGAATGAATCACCAAACAATTTTCAGTTGACAGCTACCTGGTATCTGCATTTTTGTGGAGGTAAGTATACATTCAGCGGTTTTGCTGATTTCTGGCGGGAAAAACATACTGATGCAAAAGGTGATATGCATGAGTATATTTTCATGAGCGAACCTCAGTTCTGGGTTAATCTGAATAAGTTCAAGCATGTAAATGATAATTTTAATTTGAGTGTTGGAACGGAATGGGAAATTACCTCCAACTTTGCATTGATGGACGGATGGCACTGGAATCCGACTCTAGCCTTGAAATGGTCTTTTTAAATGTTAGGTAGAATATGCTGGAAAAATTATTTGGTTTTGATCGGAATGTAACTCGTGTCCGTACGGAGGTGCTGGCAGGTATTACGACCTTTTTGACTATGGCCTACATCCTGGCCGTTAATCCGAATATATTGAGTGCAACTGGAATGGACAAGGGGGCACTGTTCACTACAACAGTGATTGCTTCTGCTTTTGCAACATTATTGATGGCTTTTTATGCCAAGTTGCCTTTCGGACTGGCTCCGGGTATGGGACTGAATGCTTTTTTTGCCTATACGGTATGTCTTACTTTAGGATACTCCTGGCAGTTTGCTCTGACAGCTGTATTGTTGGAGGGGATTATTTTTATTCTGTTGACAGTCACTAACCTTCGTGAGAAAATAGTAGATGCACTTCCTGTAACATTAAAAAACGCAATAGGAGCAGGCATTGGTTTGTTTATCGCGTTCCTAGGCTTGCAGAATGCAGGTATTATTGTAAATAATGATGCAACTTTAATCAGTTTGGGAGATATAACCTCAGGGTCTGCTTTGCTGGGAATGATTGGTTTGCTGATAACTTCTGTGCTGTTGATCCGACGTGTGCGGGGAGCTTTGCTCTTTGGAATATTGTTAACAACTTTGATCGGTATTCCGATGGGACTAACCAAGTTGGACGGTATTGTCAGTGCACCGCCTTCAATTGAGCCGATATTCTTTCAGTTTCAGTGGGAACATATTTTTACCAAAGAAATGGTGATCGTTGTGTTCACGTTTTTATTTGTAGATATGTTTGATACGATAGGTACACTGGTTGGGGTAACTACTAAAGCAGGAATGGTGGATAAGGACGGCCGTATTCCCCGTTTAAAACAAGCCTTTTTAGTTGATGCTATTGGTACAACTGTGGGAGCAATGCTGGGAACAAGTACTATTACTACTTTTGTGGAAAGTGCTTCTGGGGTAGGCGAAGGAGGTCGTAGTGGATTGACTTCTTTTGTAACCGCAGTTTGTTTTTTGTTAGCTTTGTTTTTGGCTCCGTTTTTCCTGGCAGTCCCTGGGGCAGCAACGGCCCCAGTCTTGATTCTGGTGGGATTGATGATGATGTCTTCCGTAAAGAAAGTAGATTTCACGGATTATTCTGAAGCTATACCAGCTTTTATCTGCATTGTCTTTATGCCGTTGGCTTACAGCATATCAGATGGTATCGTTTTAGGCTTGATCAGTTATGTATTGCTGAATGTTTGTTGCGGAAACTTCCGTAAATTAAGTATTGGTATGTATATTTTGTCAGCTATATTTGTATTGAAGTTCTTTATATAAGACGAATTTGTCATAAGAAAACAACAGGAGTATCGGAAATTGGTAAAAACCGATACTCCTGTTGTTTTTTATGAAGATTATCAAGTTGCAAAAAAAGTAAGAGTTAATATTTGAGTAGTAAAATAATGTATAACTCATCATTTTATAGTAACTTTAAAGCCGGTAGGCATTTCAAAAGATTGCTGATTTATTTTGTATTAAAAACGATTTATAAATTATTTATAATACCATGAAAAGACAATATTTTACGCTTCCCCTTCTGTTTCCGGCCTTGTGCAGCTGGGCAGGCGGAGCCGGATCATCCCGGGACGGACAGGTTCCAGCCGGGCGCGGTCTGCCGAATGTGATTGTGATCTATGCGGACGATCTGGGATATGGTGACCTGCAGTGTTATGGCGCCAAGAATGTAAAAACCCCTCATGTAGACCGTCTGGCAGCAGAAGGTATCCGCTTTACAAACGCCCATTCCGTAGCTGCAACCAGTACGCCCTCGCGCTATTCGCTGCTGACGGGAGAATACGCCTGGCGTCGTCCGGATACGGATATTGCTGCAGGAAATGCAGGTATGATCATCCGTCCCGGACAATATACGATGGCCGATATGTTCCATCATGCCGGTTATGCTACGGCTGCCATCGGAAAATGGCATTTGGGCTTAGGCGATAAGACTGCCTCCCAAGACTGGAATGCTCCCCTGCCGTCAGCTTTGGGCGACCTGGGATTTGATTATCATTACATCATGGCAGCCACAGCTGACCGGGTACCCTGTGTGTTTATAGAGAACGGCCAAGTAGCCAACTATGATCCTTCGGCTCCTATCGAGGTGAGTTATGAAAAGAATTTTCCCGGTGAGCCCACCGGGCGCGACAATCCCGAACTGCTCTACAACCTCCGGCCCAGTCACGGGCATGACATGTCAATCGTGAACGGCATCAGCCGGATTGGCTACATGAAGGGAGGGGGCAGGGCGCTCTGGAAGGATGAGAACATTGCCGACTCGATTACTGCCCATGCCGTTCGCTTTATGCAGGAAAACAAAGACCGGCCTTTCTTTTTGTATTTTGCCACGAACGATGTGCATGTGCCCCGTTTCCCGCATCCGCGGTTCCGGGGGCAGAGCGGCATGGGACTGCGCGGTGACGCCATTGTGCAGTTCGACTGGAGCGTGGGGCGCATCATGGAGGAACTCGACCGCCTGGGCCTGACGGAGAACACGCTGGTGATCCTCTCGAGCGACAACGGGCCGGTGGTGGACGACGGATATGACGACCACGCGGAAGAGCTGCTCGGCGGACACCGGCCGGCCGGTCCGTGGAGGGGATACAAATACAGCGCCTTTGAGGGCGGGACGGCGGTTCCCGTCATTGTGCGCTGGCCTGAGGGGATCAGGAAGACAGGCGTTACTTCGGATGTGCTGATGTCGCAGATTGACTGGATGGCATCGCTCGGAGCACTGATCGGTGCCCGGATGCCGGAGGGAAGTGCTCCTGACAGCTGGAACCGGCTGGAGAACCTGCTGGGTACGGATGCGACAGACCGTCCCTGGATTGTGGAGCAGGCGGCTAATCATGTGTTGTCCGTGCGTGCCGGCGAGTGGAAATACATCGAGCCGAATGACGGACCGAAGATGATCACCTGGGGGCCGGAGATCGAGACGGGCAATGACAGCCGTCCGCAGCTTTATCACATGAAGGAGGCATACGAGCAGGAGAATCTTGCACCCCGGCAGCCGGAAAAGCTCTTTGAGCTGCAGAAGCTGCTGAGGATGATCCGTGCCGGAAAGGGGGATGAGTGGCATGAAGGGAAATAAGATGTTGCCTGTTCTGGCGCTGGGTGTGGCCGGATGGGCTGCCGGAATGCCGGCTGCTGCCCGGGTGAAGCCTCATGTGATTCTGATCATGACCGACCAGCAGCGCTGGGATGCCATGGGGTGTACGAGCGGGGGAAGGGTGATCACTCCTGCACTGGACAGCCTGGCGGCCGAGGGGACGCTGTTTACGCATGCCTATACTTCGTGTCCCAGCAGTACGCCGGCACGGGCGGGACTGCTCACGGGGCTTTCTCCCTGGCATCACGGCATGCTGGGCTATGGGGAGGTGGCGCCGCGTTACCGCTATGAGATGCCGCGCATGTTGCGTGAGGCGGGGTATTATACGTTCGGCATCGGAAAGATGCACTGGCATCCGCAGCGGGAACGTCACGGCTTTCATGCGACGCTGCTCGACGAGAGCGGACGGGTGGAAGATGTGGGCTTTGTGAGTGATTACCGGCAGTGGTTCCGGCTGCATGCTCCGGGGCTGGATCCTGACAGTACGGGGATCGGCTGGAATGATCACGGGGCGGGGAGTTATGTCCTTGACGAGCGTCTGCATCCCACCCGCTGGACGGGCGGGACGGCCTGTGAACTGATCCGGAATTATGATGCGGAATCGGGACAGCCTCTTTTCCTGAAGGTTTCCTTTGCGCGTCCGCACAGTCCGTATGATCCGCCTGCCCGCTTCCTGCAGCTGTATGCCGACAGGGAGATTCCGGCTCCGGCTGTGGGCGACTGGTGCGGGAAGTATGCGGCTCCGGCTGATCCTGCAAGGCTGGCTCCGGATGCGCCTTTCGGAAACTTCGGAGAGGAGTATGCGCGCCGTTCTCGGCGGCATTATTATGCCAGCGTGACTTTTGTGGATGAAGAGATAGGGAAGATCATCCGGGCGCTGAAGGAGAAGGGGATGTACGACCGGAGGCTGATCATCTTCGTGGCTGACCACGGGGATATGCTGGGGGATCATTATCACTGGCGGAAGACGTATCCTTATGAAGGGTCGTCGCACATTCCGTTCCTGGTGAAATGGCCGGCTGGAACGGAGGGCATGCTGCCGCGGGTGGATGTGCCTGTGGAGCTGCGGGATGTGCTGCCGACGATGCTGGCTGCGACCGGAGCCGACGTTCCGGCTGACATGGACGGGCGGCCGTTGCAGGGGCCTGCCCGGGGAGAGACTGGGAACTGGCGGCGCTATATCGATCTGGAGCATGCTGCGTGTTACGACGCGGACAATTACTGGTGTGCGCTGACTGACGGGGATATCAAGTATATCTGGAATTTCCATAACGGGACGGAGCAGCTGTTTGATCTGAAGAAGGATCCGATGGAATTGCATAATGTGGCGGCTGACGGGAAGTATGCTTCTGTGTTGCAGGAAATGCGCCGGGCCATGGCGGATCATCTTTCTGAACGGGGCGAAGGCTTTGTGCGCGACGGACGGCCTGTGGTGCGCCGTTCGGTCATGCTGTACGGGCCGGATTATCCCCGATGAGCTGTCGGGCTGGGGGTCTGCGGCTGCCTCGCCTGGTTTGTCGGACGCGGTTTCTGTGGCTGTTTTGTCCTGCCTGCCTGATTCCAGCTACTTTCTACTTTGTCTGAAAATGGAAAATCCCTTTATCCGGGAGCTGAGCCGTCTTGTTCAGTCTCCGGATAAAGGGATTCTTTCTGTGCTGTCCGTTAGGGGCTGCCGGTTCCTGGGGCATCGGGCCGGGCGGTTCTGCTGCTTCGGGGTGTCTGGTCGTTTCTCCGGCTTCAGCTGCCGGAGGGTTTCATTCTGCGTATGGGGGCAGCTGCTGTGGCGGTTTTACCGGAAGTGGGGGAACCGTTATTGCTTTCTGGCTTTTCTGATGATCTCCAGTGCATCCCGGCAGTTCCCGGTAATGGAGTTCCAGTCTGCCTGTCCGATGGTGTGTGCGGGGAAGAGTTTGGAGCCCATTCCTACACAGTAGGCTCCGGCACGGAACCAGGCTGTCAGATTTTCTTCTGTGGGTTCGACGCCTCCTGTTACCATCAGTTTGCTCCAGGGAAGGGGAGCAAGCAGTCCCTTGACCATTCCCGGGCCCAGGACATCTCCGGGGAAGATCTTGCAGAGGTCACATCCGGCTTCCTGGGCGTAGCCTACTTCGGTCACGCTGCCGCAGCCGGGGGTGTAAGGAACAAGGCGCCGGTTGCAGACTCTGGCCACTTCGGGGTTGAACAGGGGACCGACAATGAAGCAGGCTCCTGACTGCATGTAGAGGGCGGCAGTGGGAGCATCTACTATGGATCCGGCACCGATGGCCATTTCGGGGCATTCAGTGGCGGCACGGCGTACGACGGCTGCAAATACTTCGTGGGCGAAATCGCCGCGGTTGGTGAATTCGAACGCGCGCACTCCGCCGGCATAGCAGGCTTTGACAACCTGCATGACGGTTTCTGTGTCGGGGTGATAGAAAACGGGAACCATGCCCGTGGAGCCGATCTTTTCCATGACGGCTATTTTATCAAATCTTGCCATATTTCAATATTCAAATGGTTTCTTAATATGCTTCAGACAGTGTTCCGGTCCTGAATTTCCTGATTCAGCCGGAGGGGTTACCGTTGTACGCGGCCGCTTCCGTCTCCTCCGGCCAGGGCTTCCACTTCAGCCGCAGATACCAGATTGAAATCGCCTTCGACCGTGTGTTTCAGGGCAGAGGCGGCAGCAGCGAATTCGACGGCCTGTGCCGGAGTGGCTGTCAGCAGTCCGTGGATAATGCCGGCGGCAAAAGCGTCTCCGCCTCCTACGCGGTCCACGATGGGAGCAATGTCATAATGGCGGGACTGATGGAACTGGCATTCCGGGTTGGTTTCCCGGCTGTCGTAGATCAGTGCCTTCCATCCGTTGTGGGAAGCGGAGTAGGATTCTCTGAGCGTGGAAGCTACATAGCGGAATCCGAATTCACTGGCCATGGCCCGGAAGGTTTCCTTGTAGCCTTCCGCATCGGTTTTTCCGGCGCGGACATCTGCTTCGGGATGGAAACCCAGGCAAAGTTCTGCATCTTCTTCGTTTCCGATGCAGACATCAACGTATTTCATTAAGGGACGCATTGTTTCCTGGGCCTGTTCGGGAGTCCAGAGTTTCCGGCGGTAGTTCAAATCTGCCGACACGGTAACGTGGTGCCGGCGGGCTGCTTCACAGGCGGCCTGTACGAGTTGGGCTGCACCGGCTGAGAGGGCGGGTGTGATGCCGCTCCAGTGGAACCAGTCGGCTCCCTGCATGATTGCGTCGAAATCAAAGTCTTCGGGGACGGCTTCTGCCATGGCCGAGTGGGCACGGTCATAGATGACTTTGCTGGGGCGCATGGCGGAACCGGTTTCCAGGTAATAGATACCGATGCGTTCTCCTCCCCGTGCGATGTATGAAGTGTCCACTCCGTATCGTCTTAAGGCATTGATTGCGGCCTGACCGATTTCGTGTGCCGGAAGCCTGGTGATGAATGAAGCCTGATGTCCGTAGTTGGCGCAACTGACGGCTACATTGGCTTCTCCTCCTCCATAAACTGCATCGAAACAGTCCGTTTGTATGAACCGGGAGTTTCCCGGAGTTGAAAGGCGAAGCATAATTTCGCCCATAGTGATGATCTTTGCCATGATTGTTTCCTTTTTGTCTTGTATTCTTTATTCTACCAGTCTGGTACTCTCCTTGTGCGTTGGGATTTTCTTCAGTCTGGTATTTTCTGCTTGTTCCGGGTTTTCGCCAGCTTGTATGCTGGGGGCAGATTTTATCTCATTTCAGTGTATGGAATTTTATCCATATCGTTGTAATCCAGGTTTTCTCCGGCCATTCCCCAGATGAACATATAGTTGCTGGTTCCTGCAGCTGCATGGATTGACCATTCTGGTGACATGACTGCCTGTTCGTTGTTCATCCAGATCAGGCGTTGTTGCCGGGGCTCTCCCATCAGATGGCAGATCATGTTTCCCTGGGGAACATTAAAGTAGAAGTAAGCTTCGATGCGGCGGCTGTGCGTGTGAGCAGGCATTGTGTTCCATACGCTTCCGGGTTTCAGTTCTGTGAGTCCCATCTGCAACTGGCAGGGGCCTTCTTCAAGTACATTGCCCACAATCAGCTGATTGATCACGCGGTCATTGCTTTCTTCCATCTTTCCGGCAGCAAAGGAATTGGCTTTGATCGATCCTTTTCTTCCGTCAATGGTGACAAGCTGGGTTTTGTAAGCATGGTGGGCAGTCGCGGAGTTCAGATAGAACTTGGCCGGCTGTGATGCATCTTTGCTGCGGAAGGTTACTTTCTTGTTTCCTCGTCCCACATACAGGGCTTCTTTGAAATTCAAGGTATATTCTTTTCCGTCAACGGTGACAATACCTTCTCCTCCTACATTAATGACACCGAGTTCCCGGTTGTAAAGAAAGTAGGGAGCTTTGAGAGCGTCAAAAGTATCGAGTGAGAGTTCCTTGCTGACCGGCATGGCTCCGCCGAAAATAAAACGGTCGTACATGGAATAGGTCAGGTTGATTTCATTGGGTGACATGACTTTTTCCATCAGGAAACTGCTGCGAAGGCGTTCTGTATCGTAGGTTTTTACGTCTTGCGGGTTACATGCCGTTTGCATGTGTACATTGATCTGTGCATAGGAAGTGAGGGTTGTCAATCCCAGTGCCATGAGAAATACGAGTCTTTTCATCTGTTTAGTGTTATAATAAGTTGTTTTTACTAAGCTTTTTGTTTCCGGCCTGGTTCCTTACGGGTTCTGCCGGCTGGTTTCCTGGGCCGTCTGCCGGATAATCTGGCGGCGGTTATAAATGGCCATGGCCAGTGTTATCAGTACCAGAACGATTGCTCCGGCTATCTTGAAATGATAGACGAGATGGAAGATCACCCAGGAGAACAGGCTCGAAGCAAAATCAAGTGCTCCTCCCTGAAATCCTTCCGGAATCAGAACGGCACTATCCTGAGTGCGGAGATATACATCCTGAGCTGCCTGGGTAAAGAACGGAGCCAGGTCTGTAACGAAATAGAGTCCGACAAGGATAGCGGTCAGTCCTACCAGAAAAGTTTTCAGAACATTCCCTCTGGTTATGGGGAGTACGGCCGGAAACAGATAGAACATGCCTGCAAGTGAGGCAAGCGGCAGAAACTGGTTTCCGGGAAGGATGACTGACAGGAACAGAGTGGCCGGAATCAGCAATAAGGAAACGACCAGGGTGGTGGGATGTCCGATGACAAGAGCCGGGCTCATACCGATGTTCAGTCCCGAACTGTTTTTGAAGCGGCGGGCAACCAGTTCGCGGGTAGCATCGGAAATGGGGCGGAGTCCTTCGATGAAGAGCGAGGTGATCCGGGGAATCAGCTCCATGACTGCTCCCATTTTGATACCTAATCCTAAAATGGAAGGAATGCCGTTGATCAGCTCCCGGCTGTTCTGACACGCCAGTGCTCCGATGGCACAACCCACCACAACTCCCAGGAACAGGGGTTCGCCCAGAATACCGAATTTGCGCTTCATACCTTCCGCATCGATGTTCAGCCGGTTGATTCCGGGAATCCGGTCAAACAGGTTGTTGACTACGATTGCAAAAGGGACGAAGCCCTGGCAGAAAGGTTGGGGAATAGAGATCCCTTCCAGGTTGTTGTAGTATTGCTGGAACTTCCGGGAGGTGAGATCCGCCATGACCAGTGTGATGATGTAGCAGATGATGGCTGCAAAGAACCCCCACCAGATATTGTCCGAAGCAAAATAGACTACGGCACCGATGAAGGCAAAATGCCAGTAGTTCCAGAGATCAATGTTGACGGTGCGTGTCGTACGTGTCAGAAGCATGAGGATATTTACCCCCAGGCAAACGGGAATGATGAAAGCTCCCACTGATGTGTTGTAGGCTACGGCAGCAGCAGCGGGCCATCCCATATCGAAGATGCCCAGATTGAGTCCGTAGATTTCCGTTACCCGTTTCAGCGGTTCTCCCAGGCTGGATGTCAGCAGGGCAGTTACTACAGACAGTCCGATGAATCCCACTCCTACGAGCAGACCGCTTTTGAGCGCTTTTCCGAAAGGAATCCGGACGCATATTCCCAAAATGGTGAAAATGACCGGCATCATGACCGCGGCTCCCAGGCCGATGATATAATTGAATACTTGTTCCATATTTTTCTGATAGATCGGTTTGTTAAGGTATATCCTTCTGTTTTTTCCGGCAGCTTGCTTTCTGCCTTCCGGCGGTTATTCTACGGTTATCCGGAGAGGAGTCTGAAGTTTCTTTGCGAAGTCTTCCAGACAGGCGTTCCACTGTTCCATGGATCCGATGCCTGCTTTGCTCCATCCGCTTCCCCAGTAATAAGTCCACGTGGAGTCCGGCTGATACGTTCCGATGCCGAGAACATGTCCCAGGGCCCCGCCGTGCTGTTTCCTTTCATCGGGGGTGAACCATTGGGGAGCGGCGTGAGACAAAGGCTGGGGGAAGACCATTCCCAGATAGATGATACCGTTGTTCCCGTGCGGATTGTCGGTTGAGTCGGCGTAGGCCACGTATCCTTTATCCGGCTGGCAGACGTAGCCGTCCGGATTCTGCGGGTGGATGACGATGCCGGATGCGACGGGCAGGCTCTGCCGGAGTCCGCCGTAGCTGACTTCCGTACGGTTTAGGTGAGAACCGTAGTCCAGACTGATCAGGCGGGTTTCCACGACGGAAGTGTCGCTTCCGGCAGTGAACGGGGCATATTTCAGCCGTACGGTGAACCGCAGGGGGCCGTTGTCCAGTATCTCATACTCTTTGTAGCAGCGGGGATAGATCAGCATGGAGTCAGCGGTCATCAGGGCTGCCGTACCTCCACCCAATGTAGGCCCGACGCTGTAGCAGTCCATTCCGTTTCCGTGGTCAACGTGATAGGAAATGGCCTGTGCCAGACTGTCGGCCTGTTCTTTTCTGCCTTCTTTCCGCCAGGCACTGATCTTTGCGCGTGCCTGCGGATCGAGTTCGCGTGCATAGCGCATCTCCACAACCGGTTCACTGACCGATTTGGTAAAGACATCATATCCCCATGCCCGTTCGCCGCTTGCTTCCAGCGCCGGACCGTATGCCCGGTAGGCCGCCTTGTCGTTTTCCCAGGCGATATCGTCCATGCGCTCCGGATAATGCCGTCCGCAGGCTATGACTGAGAGGGTGTCGGGATTTCCTTTCCGGATCTGATACCGGGCACTGGAACCGGCTTTCACGCTGGCCGGGAAGATCAGCTTCCCGTCGAATGTGATCTGCGACGGGACCTGCTTTCCCCGGCCGTCCGTTACGACCAGCGTGCTGCCGTTCTCCTGTCCCGCTTCCTGCCCGAGAGCGGAAAGAGGAATCTCCACGATTTCGTTTACGCGGTCGGACGGAAGCGGATTTTCTACCGTGACCTGTGTTCCGGAATCCGGGACGCATCCGGCCGCCAGCAGAGCCAGAAGCCCTGCCGGTATGCTTTTCCGCCGGATGACGGAAGGAAGACTGATGTGCATGTTCATGGGAACCGGAGTTATTTGGGTTGTTTTCCGATATAAGCCAGAATACCTCCGTCGACATACAGCACGTGTCCGTTGACGAAGTCGGATGCTTCGGAAGCCAGGAACACGGCCGGTCCCATCAGATCTTCCGGAGTTCCCCAGCGGGCAGCCGGAGTCTTGGCCACGATGAATGCATCGAAGGGATGGCGCGATCCGTCGGCCTGACGTTCACGGAGTGGTGCGGTCTGGGGAGTGGCGATGTAGCCCGGCCCGATGCCGTTACACTGGATGTTGTATTCGCCGTATTCCGAAGCGATGTTGCGTGTGAGCATCTTGAGTCCGCCCTTGGCAGCCGCATAGGCAGAGACGGTTTCGCGTCCCAGTTCGCTCATCATGGAGCAGATGTTGATGATTTTTCCGTGTCCCTTGCGGATCATGCCGGGGATGACTGCCTTGGAGACGATGAACGGGGCGTTCAGGTCGACGTCGATCACCTGGCGGAATTCTGCGGCCGACATTTCGCACATGGGGATGCGTTTGATGATTCCGGCGTTGTTCACCAGAATGTCGATGGTTCCCACTTCCTGTTCCACGCGGGCGATGAAAGCCTTCACCGCTTCCTCGTCGGTCACGTCGCACACGTATCCGTGGGCCTGGATTCCTTTTTCGCGGTAGGCAGCTAGTCCCTTGTCGACCAGTTCCTGCCGGATGTCATTGAAAACGATGGTTGCACCTGCCTCGGCAAAAGCTGTGGCGATGGCGAATCCTATGCCGTAAGAAGCTCCGGTAACCAGGGCTGTCTTACCTTCAAGTGAAAAGTTTACCATAAGATCAGATATTGTTTGTTTTTTTAAGGGTTGTCTTTATTCCGTCCGCAGCGAGTGGTGTCCGTCGATGGGGAAGGGCTGTCCGCTCCATGCCTTCTGCGAGGTCCACGGCTCGGCGGGATCTGTCCAGAAAGGATGGTCGGCCGGCAGTCCCAGGGGCATGAACACGAGCGAGGTCATATACAGGCTTCCGTTGTTCGTGTAGTAGTTGGCCAGGCCGGGCTGGTGTCCGGCAAAGCCCAGCTGCAGGAAGCCCGAAGAGTTGAAGTTTCCTTCCACGGCAAACATGTTCTTCATGACGGCGGTCAGCGCGCTGCGCACCTGTCCGTTGCTGATTCCTTCGGGGAGTCCGTATTTCCAGGCGGCCATGGCCATGGTCTGGAAGGCTCCCATGCGGTAGACCACGGAGCGTCCGAAAGCGGGGTAGGTGCCTTCGGGGGAGATCAGGCGTTCGAGGAACACGTTGAAGCGCTGCATGCGTCTGACGGCCAGCTGCGGGGTGACGGGGGTCCAGAAGCCGCAGGCCTTGCAGGTTTCGAGCACTTCGATGTACATGGGATGGATGACGTAGGAGTTGTAATAGTCGAGGGCCATCTCCGGTCCGTCGGAGTACCATCCGTCGCTGAGATACCATTCGTTGATCTTGTTGACGGCAACAGTCAGGGCATACTGGTCGGCTTCTTCTCCGATGCTCATCAGGAAGGCTTCGGTCATGGCGCGGAAGAGCAGCCAGTTGTTGTAGGCCGGACGGATCACTCTCAGTTCCTTGAAGCGCTGGATGTAGCGCTGCTGCGTTTCCTTGTCGAGCTGCTTCCAGGTGGCTTCGGGAGCCCGCAGGAAGCTTTCGGCCAGATAGGCTGCATCTACCAGAATCTGCGTGGGGCCTTTCCAGAGCAGGCAGTCGGGGCTTGCGGGATCGACTGCGTTGCGGTATGCCTTCAGCGCCCACTGGCGGAGCTGGCTGCGGCGGCGTCCTTCGGGGTGTCGTCGTCGGGCAGCGAGAGCCAGGGGGAGATGCCTGCCATCAGGCGGCCGAAGGTCTCCATGTAGGCCACCCGCCTGTCGCGTCCGTCCCAGGTGGGGCTCAACTCCAGCTGCATGTTCTTCTGGAGTTCTTCCCTGCTCATGTTTTCCAGCACAGGCCGGGCGATGCGGTAACAGAGGTCGGCCCACTGCTGGACGGGGGGAGGGGGAAGAGTTGTTGGGGGTACGGGCTTGCACGTTTCCTGTCATGGTGCAGGCCAGCAGAACCAGCAGGAATGTACGAATCCGGCTGGTCAGTGTCTGATTTTTCTTCATAGTTCTTTTCTTTAAGAATTATTTATTAGATGCCTTGTCTATATCATTGCGGCGCTTGAGCGCTTCCATGTAGTAATAGTCCGCATAGTTGAGCGGCACGTCGATTTCGCTGTTGTGGGGGATGCTTCCTACGCTGTGCATCAGCAGAAACAGTCCGTTAGTGCCCGGAGCAGCCGTATAGTCCGGCGAAGTAAGCGATGACATGATGCTGTCGGCGTATGTCCGGTATTCTTCAGCCTGCGGAACATCGAAGGTACTGATTTCGTAGAGAGCCGAGGCAATCACTGTCGCTGAAGATGCGTCGCGGGGTTCGTTCGGAATGCCGGGAGCGTCCATGTCCCAGTAAGGAACGCGGTCAGCGGGCATATGAGGATGGTTTTTCATGAAGTTGAATGTCTTGAGCGCCTGGTCCAGATAGATCTGCCGGCCAGTCTCACGGTAGCAGACGGTATATCCGTAGATGGCCCATGCCTGTCCGCGTGACCAGGCAGAACTGTCAGCATATCCTTGAGCAGTCTGACGGCTGCGTACGGTGCCATCCTGAGGGTCATAGTCAACTACATGGAAACAGCTTCCATCGGGCCGGAACTGTTCCTTCAGAGTGCGGTCGGCGTGCGAGAGGGCTACGCGGCAGAAGGTGGAGTCGCCTGTCAGTTTGGTTGCTTCGAAAAGAAGTTCCAGATTCATCATGTTGTCTATGATGACGGGACATTTCCATCCCCGTTTGGCCTGCCAGCTGTTGCCGTTGACATCCCAGCTTTGGATTACTCCTGCTGCGGGGCGGAAGCGGGTGCAGAGAGAACGTGCAGCCTGGGTCATGACTTCTGCATAGCGGCGGTCGCCTGTCAGACGGAGGGCATTTCCGAAACTGCAGTTGATGATAAATCCGATATCATGATGCCAGGTCAGGTTTTTGGCGCTTTCCAGAGTTTCGGTGTGACGGATGGCAGGGTTCAACAGGGCTGTGTCTGCCGTCAGTTCATACAGATACCACAGACTGCCGGCATAAAATCCGCTCCGCCAGTCTTCGGGAGAACAGTAATAAACCTTGCCGGACGGAGTGAGAGTGACGGGAGTGCGAACATTTCCGTCACGTCCTGTGCTGTCCAGTGAAAGAGTCAGCTGACGTGTTGCATTTTGAAGTGCGGCCTGAGGCCAGGAAGATTCTTTCTGATCTTGTTTTTGAGGAGCACAACCTGTAAAGCTTGATGCCAACATGCATGCACATCCGATAAGGATTTTGTTTTTCAGTTTCTTCATGGTTTTGGTTTATCTATTAAAATGACAATTCTTTTCAGTCGCAATATTAGTGCATTTCCCTGTGAGGGAACTGATGCTATTGTACGGAAAAACCTATGATTTTTTCCATTTCTACTTTCTTTTGTATAATTGTACGATTCCATCGTATTATTTGTAAAAAACGGAAGATCAGTGCAGTGCTTTTTTCCCGAAAGGATTATAGACTCTTGAAAGATGAGAATCTCCTGTCTGTGGACTGATCGTGAAGGTTGTTGGAGTATCGGAATTTCTGATAAATACTTCTTCTCCTTTTTTCAGGTCTATGACGTAGGTATTCGGGGCTGTTTGCTGAGTTTGGAAATTTCGTTTACCTTCAAAGATCGGTTTCTGTATGTCTGTAACGATGGTACAAGGTTCTCCAGCTTCACTCAGAATCCGGATGAATTCCGTTTTTCCATTTGTTCTGCGTGCACTGATCAGAAAAGCTCCTTCTGTACGCCAGTTGTGGAAATTCAGGTTGTTCCACAAAGAGGGAACAGCGGGAAAGACACGTATTTTGTTTCCCCAGCTTTGTAACAACATGTCGTGGACCGACTGAGCTCCGGATAAGGGTGTTTCGATGACAGGGCCTGACTCTTGATAGAGTGTATTTACTCCGAGCAGTTTGTCAAAGAGACTATTCAGACAATCCAGTGATTGGTTTCCTTTTCCAAGCAAGGCATATAGTGATGAGGCCCCGGTAAAGGAAAATCCGCGGAGCCCTTCCGGTTTACTCAGCCAGTGAGTCAGTGAGCGTTCGATAAGTGCTCGCTCTTCCGGATTTTCCGGATTGAGCAGATGAAGCGGATATGCAGACATGAGGTGGGAGAAATGACGATGAGATGAACTGTATGGAACATTTCGTCCGATCATCAGCCCGTCTTGGTTACAGGGAAATGAAGTTAGATTCTTTAGAATGTCCCTCCATTCTTTTTCCTGACGGTCTTTGATGCCTAATCGCTTACAGATCTCAGTCAGAGTCTGGCATCCCCATTTTAAGAGTGCCAGATCAAAATTGCAGTCTTCTGCTGATCCATACTCCGGAGAGTAAGTAACCGGCAGATGCAGCCGGCCATCCTTCCCTTTATAAAGGAAATGCAGGTAATAATTGACCGATCCTTTCAGAACAGGAAACAGATGTTCTTTCAATAACTGATCATCCATTTTGTGACGGTAAATCAGCCATAGATTGTGGCATGTCCAGGTCAACAGTCCGATTTCAGCCGTTGGATCTTTTCCTGGGATTCCTACGGTTTCGGATGCACATTCCAGATCGGAAGTTCTTCCGATGCCTAATGAGTTATGACGGTAAGGTTCCGGAATATTTGTACGCAGGTTTTCTATGTTGCCATAGATCGCATTTTCGAGTGATCGGGCGAGATCCAGATGATTGGACGTATTTAAAGGCCAGTAAGTCAGTTGGACATTTAAGTTCCACCACGCATTAGGCCAGGGAGTGACGGTCAGCCAGGGACCTGTATTGTCAATTAATGCCCCGTCGGCACGTGTGGCTGAAGCAAGTTTGTACAGCTGAATCCAGTAGAAACTTTCTTTAATGCCGTCGTCAACAGAGAAGAAGCTGGCCGGATAGAAGTTATGCCACCATTGCTGATGCGTTGTCCTGAGGGAATTCCATCCTTGTTGTTGTGCACGAATGACTGTTTCTTCGGCTACTTTGCATGCATTCCTTTCCGGATAGGAATGTGCTACATTGATCCATAGCTCATGCCATTCCGAAGATTTGTCTGTTTGCCAGTATATGGCAGTTTCTCCTCCGGCGGGTAAGGTTTGCAGGCTTATTCCTCCTTTGGGGGAAAGCTTTACTTTGGCCGGAGGATTTTCGGTGTAACTTTCAGGCATTTTCATCCAGCTTCCGGCAGGAGTTAGTCCGTACTGGTAGCGTGGACCATTGGCTGAGGCCGGTATCCATTTTATGGAAATGTTTTCTTCTTTCTGTAATTTCCATCTTGTTTGAATAACAGGATCGGCGGCATTCACCATAGCTTCCAGCTGAAAACTTCCTTCAGTTGTCTGTATCTCAGCTCTCATTTCCGCATTCCATAAGTCAAGCCGTATGGTTCCTCCAGTTATTTTCCCCTGAGGCTGAAGCAGGAAGTGTCCTGTCAGAAGGCGTGGATTGCCAAACAATCCCTTTTCCGGACGATGATCATGGACCAGACTGTTTCCGGTTTCCAGCCGGATGGCATTCAGCTTGGGTTCATACCAGACCATAAGTCCCAAAGTTCCATTCCCCATGAACGGAGCTTCATACCATGCCTGGGGAAGTACTTCCCAGATCATATCCTGCTCGCTCATAAACTTGGTCCAGTCTATATTTACTTCCAGAGCAGGAGAAGAAGACTTGGAACCAGAGGCATGAATCCCTGGGAAAAGGAGCAGGCTCAATAAGGTCAGAAGAATCAGTTTTCGTTTCATTTTTCTACTGTTAATTATTTGAGTGTGCAAGGTACTTCCTTTCTTTTTAAGCAGACTGCAATATTGTACGTGAAAGGTGACGGGATTGTCCATTGGACTTGTATTTTGCTCTGTTTTAACCTATTTGGTCAGTAACAAGGAAAATATGTCTATGTATTGAGGAAGATTTTGATAATGAATATGGTTAAATGGAGATACTTTTGCTCCCGGAAAACTTCACATAACCGGGACAGGATGCGAAGTTGATATTCCATATTATCCTTTGGAGATAGAGTAAGTTTGATTTATAAAGACTACTTCAAAAAAGAATTATGAAGAAAATAAAGTGGATATTGCTTCTGGGATTGTTCATAGCCGTCACAGGATTTGCGAAGCCGGTTTCTCCGGTGGAAGCTGCGTATGCTCTGATCGAAAGGGTAACGCCCGGTTATGGTGACCAGTTTGTTCTGGAACTGATCAGTCCGCAGGAAGGAGAGGATGTCTATGAGATCTCGTCAAAAGACGGAAAGGTTGTGCTGCGGGGAAACAATCCGGTGGCATTGGCTACTGCTTTCAATCAGTATTTGAAGTATGTCTGCAAGGTACATATCTCCTGGCTGGGCGATCATCTGGATTTACCGGAGAAGCTGCCTTTGCCTTCGGAAACAGTCCGTAATACGATTCACGGGAAGTATCGGGTTTACATGAATTATTGCACACTGAGCTATTCTGCTGCCTGGTGGAACTGGGACAGATGGCAAAGGGAGATTGATTATATGGCAATGAATTCCATCAATATGCCTTTGTCAGTTGTAGGCCTGGAAGCAGTGTGGTACAATACACTTCTCAAACATCGGTTTACGGATGAGGAAGCCCGTTCTTTTCTTGCCGCACCTTCGCATGCAGCATGGCAATGGATGCAGAATTTGCAAAGTTATGGAGGTCCTTTGCCCAAATCATGGATTGATAAGCATGTAGTTCTGGGACAGCAGATCATCAGACGGGAGCTGGAACTGGGAATGAAACCGATCCAGCAGGGATTCTCCGGATATGTTCCCCGTGAACTGAAGGAAAAGTATCCTGAAGCCAAGATACAGCCGCAACCTTCCTGGTGTGGATTTAAGGGAGCAGCGCAACTTGATCCTACGGATTCTCTTTTTCAGGTGATAGGAAGAGATTTCCTTGAAGAAGAAAAGAAATTGTTTGGTGCGCATGGAGTCTATGCGGCAGATCCTTTCCATGAAAGCCGTCCTCCTGTAGATACGCCGGAATATCTGTCGGCTGTCGGACGTTCTATTCATACTCTTTTCCAGGAGTTTGATCCTTATTCCTTGTGGGCTATGCAGGCCTGGAGTCTGAGAGAACCGATCGTGAAGGCGGTGCCTGAAGAACATTTGCTGATACTGGATCTGAATGGCAGTAAATGTACGCAGCGCAATGCCTGCTGGGGATATCCTGTTGTAGCCGGTAATCTTCATAATTTCGGCGGACGAATCAATATGCACGGGGATTTGCCTCTGCTGGCCGGTAATCAGTATGAAGCGGCGGTCAGTCTTTCTCCGAATGTTTGCGGCAGCGGATTGTTTATGGAAGGCATTGAGCAGAATCCGTTGTATTATGAACTGGCTTTCGAAATGCCTTTACAGAAAGGAAAGGTTGAACTCGACGGATGGCTGAAGGAATATGCCTTGCGCAGATACGGCAGCAAGTGGGAAAACACTCATAAGGCTTTGTTGCTTTTGCTGGAAGGTCCTTATCGTCCGGGAACCAACGGAACGGAACTCAGTTCCATCATTGCTGCCCGCCCGGCCTTGCATGTCAAGAAGTCCGGTCCTAATGCCGGACTGGGGATTCCGTATTCTCCCTGGCTGCTGATCGAGGCACAGGCTTTTATGCTGAAAGATGCCGGTATCTTGAAGACTTCAGAGGCTTATCGGTTTGATATCATGGATCTCCAGCGTCAGATTATGACAAATCTGGGACAGGCCATTCACAAGGAGGCGGCCAAGGCTTTTGAAGCGGGAGACGAAAAGGGATTTGAATTACACAGCCGGCGATACCTGGAACTGCTGACGGATGTGGACACTCTGTTGCGGACTCGCCCGGAATTTAATTTTGACCGTTGGCTTGCCGATGCCCGTTCCTGGGGAGATACGGAAGAAGAAAAGAATCAGTTTGAAAGAAATGCAACGGCTCTGGTGACCATTTGGGGGGGCAGATGGAGATCCTCTCATTTTTGATTACTCGTGGAGAGAATGGGGAGGACTGATCGGCAAATATTATCTGAAACGCTGGCAGAAGTTTTATGCCATGCTTGCCGGTTGTCTGAAGAACGGAACGTCTTATACGGAAGACAACCTGCCGATGGTTTACGGACGAGAAGCTTTCAGGGCAAATGCTTTCTATTCAGAACTTGGGGATTGGGAACTGGAATTCGTCAATACGCCTCACAAGGTACGGATGCCTGTTACAGAAGGGGATGAAGTGGAAATAGTGAAAGCACTATATTCCAAATATCTGAAACTGGCAGAGGTTTATTATCAGAATTCAGGTGAAGTTGATTACATAGATCGGAAGAATACCTTTGAGAATTTGGGGGAATAAAAAAGGTATTCTGACTCGTTACTGATGTGAATCAGAATTGCTATGAGAAACTAAATCAACTGGTCAGACGGCATCGGGAGGAGACTCCGGGTGCCGTCTTTTTTTAGAAACAGAAAGCAGAAAGGCGAAAAATTCTCTATACGATGCGGGCTCAGAATACGGTCGGTGAAGAGAGTTTCACCTAGTGGAATTTTTTGTTCCACCTAGTGGAAACAAAAGTTTCACCAAAAGAAAACTTTTGTTTCGTGCTGAGAGAACAACAGTTTTCTCTAGGGATAACACTTGTTTTCTCTAATGGAATAAAAGGAAAGATGTACAGAATGTCCAGTTATATCGGACAATTTTAAAGGTTAAACTTCAGGGGAAGAAGCTAAATTTACACCCTGAAAGAATATCATTTATTAACCTAACAGATGTAATATATGAATCAACGGAAACTGCTTATTCTATGGATGCTTTTCCTGGCATTGGGGGTGCAGGCACAATGTATCTTTGTCAAATCGGATGTACGCCAGTCCATGAGACGGGTGGCCGACTGGCAGATTGCACATAGCCGGGAAGTGGTTCACGGACAATTGAACTGGGTGAATGCGACTTTTTATTTGGGTTTGTCCCGCTGGGCAGCAATAGCTGAGACCGAGAACGGGGATGGAATGTACTATGAATGGCTCAGGAAGCTGGGGGCACGAAACTACTGGCAGGTGGATCAGCGGATGTACCATGCCGATGATGTCTGTGTGGCCCAGATGTATCTGGACCTTTATCGCAAGTATGGCCGCCAGGAAATGCTGATCCCTTCTCAGGCACGTATTGACTGGGTGATCAGTCATCCGTCGAAGGGTTCGTTTGCACTCGACTATGGGGATGCTTCTACGCTGGAACGCTGGACCTGGTGTGATGCGTTGTTTATGGCTCCTCCGGTGTATGTCCGTCTGTATTCCATAACGGGCGACAAGAAATATCTTCGTTTTATGGACCGGGAATATCGGGCTACGTATGATCATCTGTTTGACCGGGAGGAACATCTGTTTTACCGCGACCATCGTTACATCGGACAGAAAGAGGCCAATGGCCGGAAGGTGTTCTGGGGACGCGGAAACGGATGGGTGATTGGCGGACTGGTGGAGATCCTTCGTGAACTGCCGCGCGGACATAAGTCGCGTCCGTTTTATGAGAACCTTTTTGTAGAGATGTGTGAGCGGCTGGTAGGCTTGCAGCGTGCGGATGGTTTTGGGTCGGCCAGTCTGTTGGATCCGGAGTCGTATCCTTCTCCTGAGACGAGCGGAACCGGATTCTATGTCTACGGACTGGCGTACGGTGTCAATGAGGGTCTGCTTTCGCGTGAGCGTTTTTTGCCTGCGGTTGAAAAGGGATGGAAGGCTCTGCTTTCGGCAGTCGAAGAAGATGGACGACTGGGATATGTACAGCATGTGGGAGCGGATCCTCGTAAAGTGGCGCGTCAGATGACTGAACCTTACGGGCCGGGAGCCTTCCTGCTGGCCGGAACGGAAATCTATCGGATGGCATCCGAGGGAGGAACAGAAAAAAATATTTCTTCTGAACGGGTGCGTGAAATTGCTGCCATGTTGCCCGACAAGCCGCAGGGACTGGGACTGACCTATAAAAACAGGGAGCATTGGAACCAATTGTTGCAGACTCCCGAAGGGCAGAATATTCTGAAGCTGGCTTCCGAAAGTCTGGAGAAAGGAATGCCTCCTTTTGTGGATTCACTTTATCTGCACCTGAACAAGACAGAAATCCGTCTGCCGGGCGAAAACATGATGAATGCCCGTTATCAGTATCTCTGGCGGCTCGTACTGGCAGAGTGTATGGAGAACAAAAAGCGTTTCCTGCCGGCCATTATCAGGGGAATGGAGGAACTGTGCCGCCAGAAGCCATGGTCAATTCCGGCCCATGACCGCGATCTGCGCAATTATAACGGTACGGATTATTATGTAGATCTGGTGGTGGCTACGGCTGGCAATACGTTTGCGCAGTGTGTGCGTCTGCTGGATGACCGGTTGCCGATAGAGACACGTGCTCTGGTGAATTGCGCTTTCCGTGAGAAAGTATTCCGTCCCATTCGCCGATGTCTGGAAGAGACAAAGCCGTTTTATTGGTTTACGGTGAAGAACAACTGGAACTCTGTCTGCCTGGCCGGGGTGACCGGAGCAGCACTGGCTTTGCTTCCTGATAAGGAAGAGCGGGCTTATTTCGTGGCAGCTGCCGAGAAATACCAGTCGTATGGGATGGAAGGATATGCTGATGACGGATACTGCCGGGAAGGAGTCGGTTATTATAATTATGGCTTTGGAGCATTTATCACTTTACGTGAAGAGGTGTGCCGGGCTACTCAGGGACAGATTGATTTCTTCCGTTTGCCGAAGTTCGTCCGTCTGGCCCGTTACGGAGAAAAGATACAGATTCAGAATCGGGTTTGCCCGGCTTACTCGGATTGCCGGATCTGGATTTCACCTGATACTTTTGTGACGGATTACTGTAACCGGGCATTGGGGCTGGAAACGGGAGAAGAAACCTGTTCCATTCCGCCGATGGACAATCTGTCTCTGCATTTCATCAGTATGTTTCCTCATCAGGCATGGCCGGTGGAAATGACTCCTGAAATGAACCGGGTGCTGGAAGAAGAGTCGGATCCGTTGCATGCCTGTTATGAAATGGCAGGAATTGTCATTGCACGTCCGGTGGCGGGAAGTTCCTGCCGCCTGGGAGTTTCTTTCAAGGCCGGCCACAATGATGACAGTCATAATCACAATGATGTCGGTTCGTTTGTTGTCGTACAGGGAGATCAGACTATGGCAGGAGATATGGGCGGCCCGTTCTCTTATCCGGGCGACTTCTTCAGTGACAATGCTTATCGTTATCCGATCAAGAATTCATACGGTCATCCGGTTCCGGTGGTGGATGGCAAATGGCAGGATACAGGACGGAAAGCGGAAGGAAAAGTGCTGGAACGCCGGCTGAGTGATTCGACGGATGTCTGCCGTCTGGATATGAAATCAGCTTATTCTTCAGTTGAAGGACTGGGCAGACTGGAGCGTACTTTCGCGTATGACCGCCGGGAAGGTGGAAGTTTTGTCGTCGAAGATGTTTTTGAATGTGAGAAACCTGTCAGCTTTGAAACGGCACTGACCACGCGGGCCCAGTGGAAAGTTGTATCCGGAAATTGTCTGGAACTCTCTTCCGGAAATGAAAAGATGCAGGTGTGGATTGAGTCATCGGCTCCTGTTTCATTTACGAGTGATACGGTGGAAGTGAATTCACCGGCTTACAGCCGTATCGGCATTGTGCTCAAGGGCAAGTCCGGCAAGGGATATATCCGTATGAAGATGATGCCGGTGAAGAAGTAATTTACAGTCAGAAAAAGAGATTGAAATGAGTCATTTGAATGTTTATAT
>NZ_EQ973650.1:67495-88388 GCF_000157915.1 Phocaeicola coprophilus DSM 18228 = JCM 13818
TGTTTATATAATGAATAAAGTCAGAAAACTGCTTCTGGTCTGTGGTTGCTTCTTGGGAAGCATGAGCCTTTCGGCAGAGGTAACCTCCGGAAGTGATTTTGAGATCCTGATGCAGAAGATCAGGCAGGATTTCAGCAAGAACCCTTCCATTGATGAGGCTTTGTCCTTTTATCGGGAGGGAGCCTTTACAGATGTTGATTATGGAAGTATCCAGCGTACGGACTGGCCTCCGCTGGTTCACCTGCAGCGTGTGAGTGATTTTGTCTTTGCCTATACAAATCCGGAGAATCCGTATTATGCTGATGACCGTTTGTTTGACAAGATTCAGGCCGGACTGGAGTTCTGGCATGAACGGAATCCCTGGTGTCATAACTGGTGGTATAATCAGATAGCTGAACCTCAGTGTCTGGGAATTTTGCTGATTCAGATGCGTTCGGGAGCTAAGAAGTTGCCGGAGGAACTGGAACGGAAATTACTGGAACGGATGAAAACAGACGGAGGAGATCCCGCCAAATGGACGGGAGCCAACCGTACGGATATCGCTTTGCACTGGATTTACCGGAGTTGTTTGTCGGAGGATTCCACTGATTTGAAGAAAGCGATTGAGAATGCTTACAGTCCGCTGGTGTATACGACGCAGGAGGGATTCCAGCATGATAACAGTTATTTTCAGCATGGCCCTCAGTTGTACATTGGGGGATATGGAGATGAAATTCTGAAGGGGATTACTCAGATTGCCATGTATACGAAGGGAACGGATTATGAATTGCCGGAGGGGAAGGTCGCTTTGCTGGGCAAATTCATGCGTGAAACTTATTATCCGACTATTCGTGGCCGTTTCATGCTGTTTGATGTGCTGGGACGTGGAGTGAGTCGTCCGGGAGTGACGGACAAATCATCCACCGCTCTTTTTGCCCGCCGGATGATGGAACTGGATCCGGCTCATGCAGATGAATATCGGGAAATCGTCGGACGCCTGGAAGGAAGATTGTCTGCGAATGTGGGTATTACTCCGTTTCATACTCATTATCCGGTTGGTGATTACACGTTGCATGTGCGTCCGTCCTATACGTTTGATGTGCGGATGGTTTCTACCCGGACCATGCGGTGTGAGTATGGCAACGGGGAAAATCTGCGGACTTATTTCCTGTCGGACGGATGTACTAATATTGTCCGTGAAGGAGATGAGTATCAGGAGATATTCCCGGTATGGGACTGGAGGCGGATTCCCGGCGTAACGGCTCCGCAGTTAAAAGAGATTCCAATGGCGAAGAGTGACTGGCAGACAAAAGGCACTTCTGAGTTTGCCGGTGGAGTGTCGGACTCTCTGTATGGTGCGACCGCCTATGCCTATGAGGACAATTATGCGGGGGTATTGACCCGGGCACATAAGGCCTGGTTCTTTTATGAGAATGAAGTGGTATGTCTGGGAGGCAGGGATCACATCAGGTGCTGAGGCAGAAGTGGTGACTACGGTAAACCAGTGTCTGGAGAAAGGACAGCCGGTATGGATCAGGAACGGAAAGAAAGTTTGTCAGATGAATCCGGGAGACAGTGTCGGCGGTTCACTGAAATGGGTGTTGCATAATGGAGTCGGATATATATTCCCGGAAGGTGGAACAGTATTCTGTCAGGATAAAATGCAGACTGGTAATTGGTATGATATCAATCACACGGCTTCACGGGAGCAGGTTGGTAAACAGGTGGTGACGGTTGGCATCCGGCATGGTCAGAAACCGGCAGCGGGTACTTATGCATATCTGGTAGTTCCGGATCTGCAGACAGCCGGCGAAATGGAGGCATATTGCAAAGATGCTTCCATCCGGATTCTGAAGAATACTCCGGACTTGCAGGTAGTCAGAAACAGGAAACTGAAAATGTGGCATCTGGTGTTTTATGCTCCGGGAACCTTTGAAAGCCGTGACTTGTCAGTCAGAGCCGACCGTCCCTACATTTTGCAATTGCGGGAAACGAAGGAAGGCCGCCTGGTGGTGCATGCGGCTGATCCGGCCCAGAGTCAGCAATTGCTTACGCTGGATATTTGGAAAGGACGGACTTCTTCACGGCCTTTTACCTGGCAATGTGACTTCTCACAGGACGGTATGCTTCCTGGAGCATCCAGAATGATTCAACTGTCTTCCGACTGTTTCCGTCTGTAGTTCTGGGGAGTTTCTCCGTATTGATTCTTGAAGCAGCGGCTGAAATAGAGTGGTGAGCTGAATCCACTCCGGTCGCTGACTTCTGCAATAGGGAGAGTCGGATATTTTTGTAGCAGGGTTGCCGCATATTTCAAACGATAATTCAGCAGGAAATTATTGGGAGTCATACCGGTGAGTGCCTTGAATTTCGAGTAGAGCAGGGAACGTCCCATACCTACTTCCTGACAGAGTTTGGGAATGTCAAATTCAACATCATCGATATGCTGTTCTATAACTTCATCCACCTTCTGGAGAAATTGCTGGTCGAGCGGGTTGATGCTGGCCAGGTCAACTTCCGAGATGGGTTGTTTCTTCAGTTGGTGCTGGATGAGTAACCGGTTGCGTACGAGATTGTTGGTGCGTGCCAGCAGAATCTGAGTGTCAAAAGGTTTGGTAATATAGTCATCAGCTCCCCGGTTCAATCCTTCGATGTTTTGTTCCGTACTGTTCAAAGCGGTGAGCAGGATCACGGGAATATGGCAAAGATCAATGTTGCTTTTGATCTTCAGACACATTTCCGTACCGTTCATTTCAGGCATCATGATGTCACTGATAATGATGTCCGGTTTATGTTCAAAGGTGGCCGAGAGTCCTTCCTTTCCGTTGGTTGCCGTGATCACCCGGTAGAAAGGATCGAAGATGTTTTTCAGAGTCTGCAACAGGTCTGGATTGTCTTCTACCAGCAACAGGGTGTATTTTTTCTTTTCACCGGAATCAGCCGTCTCGTTTTCCGGTTCATTCTGCAGGAGTGGGTTTTCCTGAGGTTGGGGAATGGGTGGAAGTGCCGGTTCCTGACAGGGAGGAAAGTATGCCTTTTCTTCTTTGGGTGGTGTATTCTCGCAGAACTGCACGCGTGTATCTTCGTTGAAGACTTCTTTCTCCAGCGGAAGTGTAACGGTAAAGGTACTTCCCTGGTGAAGGATACTGCTTACCGTGATTGTTCCATGATGTGCTTCGACAATGTTTTTTGTCAGGGCCAGTCCGATGCCTGTTCCGGGATATTTTTCTTGTCCTTTTTGGTCTTCTCCCTGGAAGAAGCGTTCAAAGATTCTTTGTTTCTCGTTTTCAGGGATACCGGTTCCGCTGTCTGTCGTCTGTATGATCAGCTGATTTGCCTGGATACAGGCTTTCAGGCGGATGCTTCCTCCGTCAGGAGTATATTTGAAAGCATTGGAAAGAAGGTTGAAAAATACCTTTTCCATTTGAGTCCGGTCTATCCAGCACAAGATATTTTTCGGCTCAGATTCAAAGGTATAATCTATCTTGCGTTGTTGGGCATAGTCGGTAAAGGTGAGATAAATTTCTTCAAGCATCAGGCAGATGTCCTGGGATGCCAGATGCAGAATCACATGATTCTGGGTGAATTTACGGAAGTCAAGGAGTTCCGTTATAAGGTTAGTCATGTATTGGGTGTTTTGTTTGATCTTCAGCAGCTTGTTGTATAATTGTACTGGGAGCTGTTCCTGAAGCAAGGCATCCAGATGACTGATGATAAGGGTAAGGGGAGTACGGAACTCATGACTGACATTCGTAAAGAAGACGAGCTTGGCCCGGTTGACTTCTTCGATATGCTGTTTTTCAAAACGTTCTTTTTCCAGAGAAAGAGCCAGAGCCCGTTTGGCCAGCTTGTTACGGACAAACCAGAAGCTGCCTGCACCAATGGTGATGAGGTAGAGCATCCAGGCCCAGATGGTGGAATACCATGGGGTGGAGATTTGTATCTGTAAAGAGATGGTTTGTTCTTCTGATCCTTGCTGAGGTCTGACTTTGAGGGTGTAGTTTCCGGGGTCGAGATTGGTGTAATGAATCTCGTTGGCAGAAGTGGAAATCCATTTGTCGTCAAAGCCTTCAAGCTTGTATTCAAAGGTTTGCCGGCGTGACTGTTCTTTGTGGTCGGAGTAGGTAAACTCGATGATACAGTTATTCTGGTTATGTTTGAGCTTCAGCTTATGGGTAAAAGGAAGGGTCTGGTCAAGTATATTGTCTGCCGACAAGGGAGTAACCAGCCGGTTGTTGATCCACAGACGTGAGAAATACAGAGGTGAATTGTGGGCCGCATTGCTTCGGAAACTTTCTGCCGGAACCATTGTGATTCCCTTGGGACCTCCGATATAGATTTCATGTTGGGGGGATACATATAAGCCTCCTCCATAGATGAGAGGTATTTCTGCGGGGAGTACAATCGTGGATGCCTGCCGTTTTTCGGGAGTAAAAAGCGTAATTCCTTTATCGGTGCTGATAGCAATCGAATGTTCGTCAACGCGGGCTATGTTATAGCAGTAGTCACTGGGAAGCTGACTGTTGGCATGAGTATAGTGAGTAACTTCATGGCTTTTTGCATTGTAAAAATAAATACCTGATCCCAGTGTGCTGATATATGCTCCCTGATCGGTTGCCAGAATGTGACTGAGATTGCCGTAACAGTCATAAGGAGTCATGGATATCCGTCGGGTCAGTGTATTGTCAGTGAGTGAAAATATGTCAACATAGTTCCAGCCCATGATATAGAGTGTACCTTGGGGAGAGATATCGAAATACTCGCAGAAAGAACTGGTGTTGGAAAGGAACTGGAACGTATCTGTATCCGGATCGAGACAGAACAGTCCTTTACGGGTGGTGAGATAGAGTTTGTCATTCCATATTTCCAGGTGATAGATGATGTCTCCCGGATTATCAGCCCGGTTCCGGTAATTATGGAAAGTGTGTTGACGGATATCGTACCGGGAGAGTCCTCCCAGATAAGTTCCGATGTAAAGGTTGTTTCTGTGCGGGTCGTAGACAATGCTTTTGATGTTATTATGAGGCAGACCGTCTGCCTTGCCGGCTGTAAACTGCTTGAGAAGATTCCATCCGGGGCCGATCTGGCTGATTCCTCCTCCGTCGGTACTGATCCAGAGATTACGTTCGTTGTCCTGAACCATTTCACCAATGTAAGAGTAATAGATTCCTGGCTGGGCGTGGCTCTGGTAGTTATAGTGGAGGTATTCTTCCTTGCCAGGATTGAAATAACTGACTCCGCCGTAATAGCTTCCGAGCCAGATGATTCCCTGTCTGTCGGTATAGAGAGCGAAAAGTGAGGGATGGCTGAGACCGCCTACATGCTGAGGTATCTGTATTTTGGTATAGAGACCTGTCTGGGGATTGTATTTTTCCAGGCCGGAAAACGTTCCAAACCATATATTATGCTGGCTGTCTTCTGTGAATTGTCGGATTTGCCGATCGCTGGTACCTTTCCCGTCGTGAGGTGAATAAGGAACATTGATAAGTTTGCCGTTGATGATACGGTAAAGCCCGTCCATGTAAGTACCGATCCAGATTTCCCGGCTACTGCTTTCGAAAATGGTATGTACTCCTTTGCTCTGAAGCTGATGTTTCATATTGGGATCTGTTGCATTTTGGGCTATGTAAATCCCGTTGTCAGTCCCTATGTAGATATTCCCATTGCGGGTGATGGTCAAGGCTGTGATGTCGCTGGCTGGAAGATTGCGGACATACAGACTTTGTTTTTTTTGAGTATCCCACACAAACAGGGTATCATGTCGGGTATACCAGATCGCTGTATCCGTAGTGGTGAGTGCAGAAGTCTGGTTCCCAGTGGTAAGCTGGCTGAAACGTTCGCAGCGGATGTCGTAAGTAAAAAGATTACGGTCAGCAATGAAATAGATATTTCCGTCGTTGCCACAGTGGATATAGTCAATGGAATTTCCTAGCCAGAGCTTTTCTCCGGGGCCGCTTTCCACCCATCCTTTATAGTATCGGATGTGATGTCCGTCGTAGATGTTGATACCTTCATGGGTACCAAACCACATGCGTCCCAGACTGTCCTGGCAGATGGACATGACAGAAAACTGGGAAAGTCCGTTTCCTAAGTTCAGATTTCTGAAATATTCAGCATGTATGTTCTGCCGGAAACAGCAGAGCAGCAGGAGAGTCAGAAGGTATATAATGTTTTTTTTCATGGTAGTCTCTTGATAGATTTATATCCCATCCAGGGAAGGAATGTTTGGTCAGGGAACAAATATACAAAGAACTTATGGAATAAGACTGTTTTTTGATTGTTAAAAAGACAGAGACAGACTGGTGTAAGATTCAAGTTTCCATATAAACTCTCTTACAGTTGAAAAGTTGTATAAAACGATAATAAAATTTCAGTATGTTTGTTTATTGGCTAAAAAGTAATTGATTTGTTTTTATTTTATGGTAAATAAATTACATTTGTGAATCTTAAACGAATTGGGTATGGAAACATATAGTCGGATAGCAATCAAGGTAGGGAGTAATGTGCTGACCCGTCCGGACGGAAGGCTGGATCTGACACGTATGTCAGCACTGGTCGACCAGATAGCAGAGTTACGGAGAATGGACAAGGAAGTAATCCTGATCAGTTCGGGAGCTGTGGCTGCCGGAAAAGGAGAAATGAAAGAATTTACCGGTCTGGATGTGGTGTCGGCCCGGCAACTCTTTTCCGCGGTTGGACAGATCAAACTGATGAACCGGTATGATGAATTTTTCGGAGGGTATGGACTCCGGTGCGGACAGATATTGACCATGAAAGAGAGTTTCTCTACCCGCCGGCATTATCTGAACCAGAAACAGTGCATGGAGGTGATGCTGGAACATGGGATTGTTCCTGTTGTCAATGAGAATGATACAGTATCGGTGACGGAACTGATGTTTACGGACAATGATGAACTTTCCGGATTGGTTGCCACCATGATGGGGGTAGATGTACTGTTGATTCTTTCCAATGTGGACGGGGTGTATGATGGAGATCCTGCTTTGCCGACATCTGCATTGTTGCGGGAGGTTGTCCCGGATGCTCGGCTGGATACGGATTCCATTGTACAGACTTCCCGTTCTTCTTTGGGACGCGGAGGCATGATTACCAAGTTTCGTATGGCCCAGAAGGTAGCGTCTGAAGGTATCACGGTGATTATAGCCAATGGCAAACGGGAACATATTCTGACAGATATTCTGCTGGAGCGTAATGAAGTGCCTTATACTCGTTTCCTACCTGGAAGTCATCCTGTTTCCGGAGTGAAGAAATGGATTGCTCACAGCGAAGGTTTTGCCAAGGGAAAGATTCAGATCAATGAAGGAGCTTACCGGGCACTTTTGTCTTCACAGGCAGCCAGTTTACTGCCGGTAGGAGTTGTAGCAGTAGAAGGACAATTTGAAAAAGATGATATTGTGCAGATACTTGCTCCTGACGGCTCGGCATTTGCTTTGGGTAAAATCAGCTGTAGTGCAGAGGAGGTACAGTCCCGCATGGGATTACAGGGCGAACGTCCCTTTGTTCATTATAATAATCTTTACATTGAGTGGAGGACAGAATGATGGAGCAGACTTTAAAAGACCAGTTGAAGGAAGCACGCAAAGCTTCACATGCGTTAAACCGTGTGTCTGAAGAACAGATTGACCGGGTATTGATGAATCTGGCTGATGCTGTGGAAAAGCATATGGAAACAATCTTGCAGGCCAATGCTGCTGATCTGTCCAGAATGGATCCGGCTGACCCCAAATACGACCGTCTCCGGTTGAGCCAGGAGCGTATTCAGGGGATGGCCGCGGATATCCGGAAGGTAGCGGACCTGGCATCTCCTTGTGATGTGGTTCTGAAAGAATGGACGCAGCCGAATGGGATGCATATTCGTAAGGTGTCGGTACCTTTCGGAGTAATCGGGGTAATTTATGAAGCGCGTCCGAATGTGACACTGGATGTTTTTTCGCTTTGTCTGAAAAGCAGGAATGCCTGCGTCTTGAAGGGCGGAAGCGATGCAGACGTGTCCAATAGTGCATTAAGGGATGTGATTCGCACCGTGCTGGAAGAGGAGAATTTCCCGGAAGCCTGTGTGACTCTGTTACCTCCCGGACATGAACAGACACAGGAGATGTTGCGTGCGGTGGGCGACATTGATCTGATCATTCCCCGGGGAAGCCGGAACCTGATTCAGTATGTGCGGAGTCATGCTCTTGTGCCTGTGATAGAAACAGGGGCCGGAATTTGCCATTGTTATTTTCATTCGTCGGGGAGCCTGGAGAAAGGAAAAGCCATTGTATGCAATGCCAAGACCCGTCGGGTGAGTGTTTGCAATGCTTTGGACTGTCTGCTGATAGACCGGAGCCGTTTGGCTGACCTGCCGGAACTGGTGTCCCCACTGGCGGCCTGTCAGGTAGAGATCTATGCTGATGATGAGGCTTACGGTGTTTTAAAAGGAAAGTATGAACGGCTGGAGCACGCCAGTGAAGAAAGTTGGGGGCGGGAATACCTGGACTATAAAATGTCCGTCCGTGTACTCAGTGGTCTGGAAGAAGCATTGGAACATATAGCCTGCTATTCTTCCCATCACAGTGAGAGTGTGGTAGCAGAGGACCCGGAAGTGTGCCGGATTTTTTCCCGGGAAGTGGATGCTGCCTGCGTTTATACGAATCTTCCTACTTCCTTCACTGATGGAGGACAATTCGGATTTGGAGCTGAAATCGGTATTTCCACCCAGAAACTGCATGCTCGTGGTCCGATGGCTTTACCTGAACTGACCACCTACAAATACCTGATCAGCGGCGACGGACAGATCCGGGATTAGATCTCCCAGAAAGAAAACTGGCTGAAGATCTTATCAAAAAGAATCCGACAGACGATACTGCCTGCCTGTTTGTCAGGGCAGTCCGTCTGTCGGATTCTTTATATGTTTCAGCGGATTATTCTTCTGTATCCAGCAACAGTTCCATGATCTGGCAAGCTGACTTGGCAACAGAAGTACCCGGTCCGAAGATGGCTACAACTCCTGTTTTATAAAGGAAGTCGTAGTCTTGAGCCGGAATGACACCTCCTGCAAATACCAGAATGTCTTCGCGTCCCAGTTTCTTCAGTTCGTCGATGATCTGCGGGATCAGTGTCTTGTGACCTGCGGCCAGAGAAGAAACACCTACCGCATGTACGTCGTTTTCCACTGCTTCGCGGGCAGCTTCTTCCGGCGTCTGGAACAAGGGACCCATGTCTACGTCGAAACCACAGTCTGCAAATCCGGTTGCTACAACTTTGGCGCCACGGTCGTGACCGTCCTGTCCCATCTTGGCGATCATAATACGCGGGCGACGTCCTTCTTTCTTTGCAAATTCTTCGGTCAGTTCGCAAGCACGTGCGAAATCTGCATCCTTCTTACTTTCTGATGAATACACGCCTGATATTGTTCTGATTACTGCTTTATAACGTCCTACAATCTTTTCACATGCATCGGAGATTTCTCCCAGTGTAGCCCGTACGCGTGCTGCTTCCACAGCCAGTTCCAGCAGGTTTCCTTTGCCGGTGCGTACACATTCGGTGATGGCTTCCAGCGCCTTGTCTACTTCAGCCTGGTTGCGTCCTTCTTTCAGACGGCGCAGGTTTTCAATCTGTTCCTGACGTACGGCGGTGTTGTCCACTTCCAGAATATCGATCGGATCTTCTTTTTCCAGACGGTATTTGTTGGTACCCACAATGGTCTGTTCTCCGGAGTCGATACGGGCCTGAGTGCGGGCTGCCGCTTCTTCGATACGCATCTTTGGAATACCGGTTTCGATAGCTTTCGCCATACCACCCAGTTTTTCAATTTCCTGAATATGTTCCCATGCTTTGTGAGCCAGTTCGTTGGTCAGTGCTTCCACATAATAGGAACCACCCCACGGGTCTACATTCTTGCAGATCTGTGTTTCTTCCTGGATATAAATCTGCGTGTTACGGGCGATACGGGCCGAGAAGTCAGTCGGCAGGGCAATCGCTTCGTCCAGTGCATTGGTATGCAGTGACTGGGTGTGTCCCAGTGCTGCAGCCATGGCTTCAATACAGGTACGTCCTACGTTGTTGAACGGATCCTGTTCGGTCAGTGACCATCCTGAAGTCTGTGAGTGCGTACGCAGTGCCAGTGATTTCGGATTCTTCGGGTTGAACTGTTTCACGATCTTGGCCCAGAGCATACGTGCTGCACGCATCTTGGCAATTTCCATGAAGTGATTCATACCGATAGCCCAGAAGAAGGAGAGACGGGGAGCGAAGGCATCGATGTCAATGCCGGCAGCAACTCCGGCACGCAGATATTCCAGTCCGTCGGCCAGTGTATAGGCCAGTTCGATATCAGCTGTTGCTCCAGCTTCCTGCATGTGATAACCTGAGATTGAGATCGAATTGAATTTCGGCATCTTCTGAGAAGTATATTCAAAGATGTCGGAAATGATCTTCATGGAGAATGCAGGCGGATAAATATAAGTGTTTCGGACCATGAATTCCTTCAGAATATCATTCTGGATGGTACCGGCCATTTCTTCCAGCTTGGCCCCCTGTTCCAGTCCGGCATTGATATAGAATGCCATGACAGGAAGTACGGCACCGTTCATGGTCATGGACACAGACATCTTGTTCAAGGGAATTCCGTCGAAGAGCACCTTCATGTTTTCCAGTGAACAGATAGATACTCCTGCCTTACCGACATCGCCTACTACACGCGGATGATCCGGGTCGTAACCGCGGTGTGTCGGAAGGTCGAAGGCTACAGACAGACCTTTCTGTCCGGAAGCCAGGTTACGGCGGTAAAAAGCATTGGATTCTTCAGCGGTAGAGAATCCGGCATACTGACGGATGGTCCACGGGCGGAAGGTGTACATCATGGAATACGGACCGCGCAGATAGGGAGGAATACCAGCCACATAGTTCAGGTGTTCCATTCCTTCCAGGTCTTCTTTCGTATAGACTGGCTTTACTTGAATCTGTTCCGGAGTTTTCCAGTTGGCAGTGATGCCGTTGACTTTCTGCCATTCCATGCCATTTTGCGGATGGAAGCCGGCATATATATCGATGTTTTTAAAGTTCGGTTTCATAGCATTTAATTGATTCCTAGTTTGGTATTATATTCTTTCAAGGTCTCCAGCACGTTGCAGCGCACATGAATGAAGTTTTCAATGCCGGCGGCTTTCAGGTCGTCCATACAGGCAGGAGCTCCTGCAACGATGAACATGGCGCGTCCGTTGACTGCCTGGAAAGCAGGAATGGCATATTCTGCATATTCGTCATCGCTGGAACAGATCACTACGATGTCGGCTTTTGCTTTCATGGCAGCTTCTACACCTTCTTCTACGGTAGCGAATCCCAGATTGTCGATTACTTCATAACCGGCACAAGCCAGGAAGTTGCATGAGAACTGGGCACGTGCCTGACGCATGGCCAGATTTCCGATGGTCAGCATGAAAGCTTTCGGACGTTTGCCGGAGTGTTCTGTTTGCAGACGGAGTGCTTCGAATTCGCTGGCTGCACGGTCGGTTTGAATGGTTGCAAACGGCTTTTCACATTCGTGGTGTGCATGATCCTTTCCGCCTCCGCAGCAGCAAGTCTGTGCCAATGGTGCCTTTTCGCCTGCCAGTTCATTGAAGTTAGGATATTGGTTGGTACCCAGAAGAATTTCTTTCCGTTTCGAAACAGCTTCGTGGCGGGCCTTGTTGCTGGCGTTGACAGCTTCCTGTACGCTTCCGCTTTCGACAGCCTTGAGCATGCCGCCTTCGTCTTCTACCTTCAGGAAAAGTTCCCAGGCCTGTTGTGCGATGGAAGCCGTAAGGTTTTCGATATAGTAAGAACCTGCAGCCGGATCGACGATACGGTTGAAGTGAGCTTCTTCCTTCAGCAGGAGCTGCTGGTTGCGTGCAATACGTTCGGAGAAATCATTCGGTGTTTCGTAAGCCTTGTCAAACGGAGTGACGGTGATTGAGTCAACTCCTGCCAGAGAAGCACTCATGGCCTCTGTCTGGGTACGCAGCAGATTCACATGTGCATCGAAGATTGTCAGGTTGAAACTGGAGGTTTCGGCATGTGCAGCCATCTTGCAGGCGCAATAACAGGTGCCGTCTGCTCCGGTGTTCTGGCAGTCTGTACGTGGACAAACCGGTTTGTATTCCTTGACTATATTGGCCCAGAGCATACGTGCTGCACGGAATTTGGCAATTTCCATGAAGTAGTTGGAGCTGATACCAAAGTTGAATTTGATTTTCTTTGCAGCCAGTGCTGCGGGTACTCCTGCTTCTGTCAGCTGGCTCAGGTATTCATTACCCCATGCCAGGGCATATCCCAGTTCCTGATAAATGTAGGCACCTGCATTGTTCAGCAAAAGCGAATTGACGGCCAGGCAACGGAATTTTGGATAGGGGGCAAATATTTCAACCAGCCGTCTGGCATTGTCGATAAACTTGCTCAGATCCTTTCCTTTCTGCATCATTTTCTCCATCGGGTCATAGTTGACGGAGCCTTGAAGCTTGGTCGGATCATATCCTTTTTCACGGAAATAATCAGTCAGCATTTCTGCCAGCTGTACGGTATGTCCCTGGCAAGTAGAGAAGTTCAGTTCTACACATTCGCAGCAGATGTCTTTTAACAGAGTGCGTATGAATTCGGGTGACAGATCCTTTTTCCTGATTGAAAAGCCCAGTGAATCCACTCCTTTATTCAGAATGTCGAGTGCTTTGGCATTGGCTTCTTCAGCCGATTCAACCAGGATGTTCTGCCGGATAAACCATGTATTGTCGTCTTTGCGGTTTCCGCGGATGTAAGGGAATTGCCCGGGAAGTCCTTCTGTCGTTTTCAATCCTTCCAGATCTTCCTGGCGGTAAAACGGTTTCACTTTAAATCCTTCGTTGGTTTTCCATACCAGTTTCTTTTCAAAGTCGGCACCCTTGAGATCGACTGTAATTTTATCCATCCATTCTTGGGTACTTACGGGTGGAAAATCTGAAAAGAGTTTTTCTTTACTATCTGCCATAGTGAATCAGTGTTTTATGATATTTAGATTAAGTGTGACTGCATGCTGTATAATTGGCATGCATAGGCAAATATACAAATTTCTTTTTAGGTTTTCTTTTTTTGCGGTAAAAATGCAGTTCAGTTAAACTTTTATAGGAAAAACTGTCCGGATGTACTTATAAATTGTAAAGTCTGTATGGCAAAAATAAATATTATGGCTTTAATTCTTGACTGGTTGTCTTTAATTGGTTACATTTGCCGCGTTTAAGAAAAAGTTTAATATTATGAATTGGCTACAAGATTTATTGACAAATCCTGATTCGATTGCTCATATCGTGGCATTATATTCTTTTGTGATTGCTGCCGGCGTCTTATTGGGGAAAATTAAGGTCTTCGGCATTTCGCTGGGAGTTACCTTTGTCTTGTTCGTCGGGATTCTGGCCGGGCATTTCGGATTTACTGGAAATGCTTCCATCTTATCATTCATTCAGGACTTCGGATTGATTCTCTTTGTGTTCTGTATCGGTTTGCAGGTGGGTCCGTCTTTCTTCTCTTCTTTCAAGAAGGGAGGTATCTCGATGAATCTGATTGCTGTCGGAATTGTTGCACTGAACATTGCGATAGCATTGATTATGTATTATGCCCTGCAGGGGCGTGTGGAAATTCCGATGATGGTCGGTGTGCTTTGCGGAGCTGTGACCAATACTCCGGGACTTGGTGCGGCCAACGAGGCTTTGTCTCAGCTGGATTATTCCGGTCCTGAAATTGCAATGGGGTATGCCTGTGCCTATCCGCTGGGAGTTATCGGTATCATCCTTTCCATGATTGTCATCCGTTATATCTGCCGGGTAGATATGGGGAAAGAAGCTGCGGACATTCAGCGCGGTGAGGAAGCCAATCCGCATCTGAAACCTTTTATCGTTTCTCTGGAGGTACAGAATGAAGCTCTGGTGGGCAAGAATCTTTCGCAGGTACAGAAGTTTCTGGCACGCGACTTTGTCTGCTCGCGGATTATTCAGGATGGTGAAATACACATTCCGAATGCAAATACTACTCTGCATGTGGGCGATAAGATGTACATTGTCTGTGCAGAAGATGACTCTGAGGCCATTGCAGCCTTTATCGGTCCGCAAGTTGACATGGACTGGGAGGATCTGAAACAGCAGGATAAGACGATGGTTTCACGCCGTATTCTGGTGACACAGCCTAACATCAACGGAAAAACTTTGGGAGAACTGCATTTCAGCAGTATGTACGGAGTGAATGTAACCCGTGTCAACCGTTCCGGTATGGACTTGTTTGCGTCCCGTCAGTTGACGTTGCAGGTCGGTGACCGCGTGATGGTAGTCGGTCCTCAGGATGCGATTGAGCGTGTGGCTCATTTGCTGGGAAACCAGTTGAAGCGTCTGGATCATCCGAATATCGTGACCATTTTCGTGGGTATTCTTTGCGGTATCCTGTTCGGCAGTCTGCCTATTGCCATTCCGGGAATGCCTACTCCGGTGAAACTGGGTCTGGCAGGCGGTCCGCTGATTATTTCCATTCTGATCGGCCGTTTCGGTTACAAGGTGAAGCTGGTCACCTATACCACAATGAGTGCCAACCTGATGCTGCGTGAGATCGGTATTGTATTGTTCCTTGCCAGTGTCGGACTGAAAGCCGGAGGTAACTTTGTGCAGACGGTGGTTGAAGGTGACGGACTGCTTTATGTAGGTATCGGTTTCCTGATCACGTTTATTCCGTTGCTGGTGATGGGTATGGTAGCCCGCTGGTATTATAAACTGAATTATTTTACCCTGATGGGATTGATTGCCGGTAGTAACACAGACCCTCCTGCACTGGCTTATGCCAACCAGACGGCTGGTAACGATGCTCCGGCAGTAGGTTATTCTACAGTATATCCGCTGGCTATGTTCCTTCGTATTCTGACAGCCCAGCTGCTGATTCTGCTGATGGCCGGATAATCCCGGATATCTGCTCCGGAAACGGATCTGACGCAGGGAAGTGCAAAGTCTTTCGGGGCTTGCGCTTCCCTGCGTTTGTTTTGTGTCTGAATCAAGGTTAAATCGTTTATTTGATGTATCTTTGTAGCCGTTTTAGAATTAAATACCACATATTATATGATTTCAGTAGATGGATTGACCGTCGAGTTCGGCGGAACCACCTTGTTCAGTGACATTAGTTTTCAGATTAATGAAAAAGACCGTATTGCCCTGATGGGAAAAAACGGCGCAGGAAAATCCACTTTATTAAAGATATTGGCAGGCGTCCGCCAGCCTACCCGGGGAAAAGTGACCGCTCCGAAAGATTGTGTGGTTGCTTACCTTCCGCAGCATTTGATGACGGAAGACGGGCGTACCGTGTTTGAGGAAGCTTCGCAGGCATTTGCTCATTTGCGTGAAATGGAAGCTGAGATCGAACGGATGAATGGTGAACTGGCTACACGTACCGATTACGAGAGTGATTCGTATATGGAACTGATCGAAAAGGTGGCAGCCATGAGTGAAAAGTTCTATGCCATCGACATGACTCATTTCGAAGAAGACGTGGAGAAGGCGTTGCTCGGACTGGGATTCCAGCGTGAAGATTTCGACCGTCCTACGAGTGATTTCAGCGGTGGATGGCGTATGCGTATTGAACTGGCCAAGCTGTTGCTGCAGAATCCGGACGTACTTTTGCTTGATGAGCCTACCAACCATCTGGACATTGAGTCTATCCAGTGGCTGGAAGATTTTCTGATCAGCAGTGCAAAGGCCGTTGTGGTGATCAGTCACGACCGGAAATTTGTGGATAACATCACGACCCGTACCATTGAAGTTACGATGGGACGTATCTATGATTACAAGGTGAACTACTCCCAGTATCTGGTGCTTCGCAAGGAACGCCGTGAACAACAGATGAAGCAGTATGAAGAACAGCAGAAGATGATTCAGGAAACCAAAGACTTCATCGAACGTTTCAAAGGAACTTACAGCAAGACACTCCAGGTACAGAGCCGCGTGAAGATGCTTGAAAAGCTGGAACTGATTGAAGTGGATGAAGAAGACACTTCAGCCCTGCGTCTGAAGTTTCCTCCGTCTCCGCGCAGCGGAAGTTATCCGGTTATTATGGAAGGAGTCGGAAAGTCATATGGCGACCACGTCGTTTTCCGGAATGCCAATCTGACGATCGAACGGGGAGATAAGGTTGCTTTTGTGGGTAAAAACGGAGAGGGTAAGTCTACTCTGGTGAAATGTATCATGAATGAGATAGATCACGAAGGTACACTGACACTGGGACATAATGTACAGATCGGTTATTTTGCCCAGAACCAGGCTTCCCTTCTTGACGAGAATCTGACCGTATTCCAGACCATCGATGATGTGGCGAAGGGAGAAATCCGCAACAAGATCCGCGATCTGCTGGGAGCTTTCATGTTCGGAGGACCGGAAGAATCCATGAAGAAAGTCAAGGTGCTTTCCGGTGGAGAACGTACCCGGCTGGCGATGATCAAGCTTTTGCTGGAACCGGTCAATCTGCTGATTCTGGATGAGCCGACCAACCATCTGGACATGAAGACAAAGGATATTCTGAAGCAGGCATTGATGGATTTCGACGGAACGCTGATTGTCGTTTCACACGACCGTGACTTCCTGGACGGGCTGGTTACGAAAGTATATGAGTTCGGTAACCAGCGTGTGAAAGAACATCTTTGCGGAATTTATGAGTTCCTGGAAACGAAAAAGATGGAAAGTCTTCGTGAACTGGAGCGTAAAGGAGGCAAGGCTTGATCCCCTTTTGGAATCGACCGCTCGTTGAGGCTGAATCGACCGTTCGTTGGGGCTGAATCGACCGCTCGTTTGAGGCGAATCGACCGCTCGTTGAAACAACATCGAACAATACGATATTTTCTGTGAAAAAGCATCCGGCTGATGTCTTTTCTGCTTGAAATGGCAGGGACATCAGCCGGATCTGTTTTTATAAATTGCCTTTCAGTGATCAGGCATCTTTCAGTAAAGTCTGTACGATGCGCTCGGCAGTACGTCCGTCCCAACGGTCGGGCAGGGTAGTGTGCTTCCATTCACCGTGCATCAGGTGATTCAGTGCTGCAGCAAGAGCTGACGGATCTTCACCGACCAGTTCATTGGTTCCGGTGCGCCAGGTCTCAGGGTGTTCCGCATAGCTGTTCAGTGTGATGCAGGGGACATCCAGGAAGGTGGCTTCTTCTGCAATGTTTCCCGAGTCGGTTATGATCCCTTTGGCCTGATCTACCAGGAAACCGAAATGCAGGTAACTTTGCGGCGGCAGAATATGAAGGTTCGGAGCATTCAGGCCGAGAGCTTTGACAGCAGTTTCTGCATATCCGTGCAGAGGGGCGATGACGGGAAGTCCTTCTGCCTTGTCGAGCAGGGTGCGGAGCAGTTTCTCTAGATTGCTGCGGCGGTTCAACAGGTCATGCCGGTTGAGTGTCAGCAACAGATAATTCTTTTTCCGGATGCCAAGACAGTCGAACCATGCCGGCTGACTCAGCCGGGGACGGTTGTAACGCAGTGTATCAATCAGAATATTTCCTACATGATGAATGTATTCGGGGATCATTCCTTCCTGATTCAGATTCCGGTTGGCTACCATGCCGGCTGTGAACAGATAGTCGGAAATGGCATCTACAATGGTACGGTTCACTTCGCGTGGCATGTTCATGTCGAAGGAACGGGTGCCTGCTATGAGATGAGCCACTTTCAGACCGCGTTTCTTGGCAACGATGGCACAACTCATGGCGGCTGTCAGATCATCCACTACCAGTACCACTTGCGCCGGATGATTGTCCAGTTCCTTTTCGAAGGCAAGCATGACGGCTGCAGCAATCTGGGAATAATCCTGTCCGCTGACTCCCAGATATGCATCGGGTTTTTCCATACCCAGATCGAAGAACAGAGATTCTTCCAGACTTGGATCATCTTCCGGTCCAGCATAAACGAGACGGTAAGAAATGTTCTTTCCGTTCGCTCCGGCGTTCTGAATCGCACGGCAGATCGGAGCTATCTTCATGAAGTTCGGGCGTGCTCCCGAAACGATCGTTATTTTCATTCTTCAAAAGGTTTAGTCATCTTTCCCGCAAATGTACATCTTTCTGCACAGATGCGCAAAGGAAGTTTTCAGATTATGGAAAAAGAAACACGGATTAACGCGGGCTTTATGATGGCCTGAGTCAATCCGTGTGACCGCATCCCGGAGCGGGATGCGGGAAAGGAGTGAAAAGTAATTAGCAGAGTTTGCGTGAACCGTCGCTGATCACTACATCGTAAACTTTCGGGCTGCGTCCGAATTTTTCTTTGAAGCGTTCTTTGGCAGTTGTGATAAATGTTTCATACAGTTCATTCTTTACCAGGTTGATGGTACATCCGCCGAAGCCGCCTCCCATAACGCGTGAGCCGGTTACGCCGCAGTCGAATGCAATATCGTTCAGGAAATCCAGTTCTTCGCAGCTTACTTCGTAAAGCTTGCTCATGCCGTGGTGAGTTTCATACATCTTCTGACCTACGGTTTCATAATCACCTTTTTCCAGTGCATCGCATACGTCAAGTACACGCTGGATTTCTTCGATCACGTATTCAGCACGCATGTAGTCTTCTTCGCTTACTTCACCTTTGACAGCATTCAGCATTTCCATGTTGCAGTCGCGCAGGAATTCTACTTCCGGATGTGTCTTCTTGATGGCAGCCACTACATTTTCGCAGCTCTGACGACGCTTGTTGTATGCTGAAGAAGCCAGTTCGTGCTTAACAACAGAGTCAACCAATACCAGACGGTATCCTTCGGGTTTGAACGGGAAGTACTGGTATTCCAGTGAACGGCAATCCAGACGGATCAGGCTGCCTTCCTTACCGAATACAGAAGCAAACTGGTCCATGATACCACATTTAACACCACAGTAGTTGTGTTCAGTAGCCTGTCCCACCTTTGCCAGTTCGAATTTGTCGATCTTGTTGTCGCCGAACAAATCATTCAAAGCGAATGCGTAAGTAGATTCCAGCGCTGCAGAAGATGACATACCTGCACCCAGAGGAACGTCACCGGCGAAAGCTGTATTGAATCCTTTTACGTCTACACCACGCTTGATCATTTCACGGCATACGCCGAAGATGTAGCGTGCCCAGCTTGCTTTCGGAGCGTCTTCTTCGTTCAGACCGAATTCTACATAGTCTTTCAGGTCGATAGAGTAAGCGCAAACTTTGTCTTTTCCGTTAGGTTTGATTTCTGCAATCATACCTTTATCTACTGCGCCGGGGAATACGAATCCACCGTTGTAGTCGGTGTGTTCACCAATCAAGTTAATACGTCCCGGAGATGCATATACTGAGCCTGTTGTACCGTCGAAATGCTTAATGAAGCGGCTTCTTACAAATTCAATGTCCATAATGATAATGTATTTAAGGGTTAATTTTCAATTGGTTCGTTTTTAGGATCATTCAACGGGGATATCCTTGTTGACATTTTTGCAGCCTACCAGTCCGTAGAACAGCAGGTAAGCCAGCATGAAGATGATCAGCCAGTAGCTGGCCATATAGCCGACTGCATCGGAGATGACCTGCTGGAGCAACGGGAAGATACCGCCACCCACAACCATCATCATAAAGATACCTGATGCCTGTGCGGTGTATTTGCCAAGACCTTCAACGGCAAGGTTGAAGATGCCTCCCCACATGATAGATGTGCAGAGACCGCAAAGTACGAGGAACAGCGCACTGATAGGAACTTTCGGAGTTTCCAGAGAACGCATCACGTCAGCCGGTGTCATGTGAGAAGCACTCAGCAGTTCTGCCTGTGCAGAAAGGCTTTCTTCAGACGGGTTGGCGATAAATGCGCTGATTTCATTGGCAGGCATGCCGGCATTGGTCAGGATTTCCGTTGTCTTTGCAACCGGATCGTATACCATGGTCGGTACGTTGATACCCACATTCTTCGGAGTGAAGATAGCGATCAGAGTGAAAAGAATAGCTGTTGTAGAAACGGCAATCAGCTGAGTACGGGTAGAAACTTTACCGCTGATCACACTACTGGTCAGACGGCCTACCAGCATCAGCAGCCAGTAGATTGCAGTGATGGCACCACCGATGGCTGCACCATTGGCCAGGATACCGGCTCCCTTGTCGCTTGAGTCAGCCAGGTAGAAGTTCAGGGTACCCGGGATACCGATTTCAATACCTACATAAATGAAGATACCGATAACGCCCAATACGGTGTGACGGAAGCTCCAGGGGCTGTGTGAGAATTTAACCTTTTCTACTTTACCTTTTCTCAGGTGAGGTTCCGGAATGCTTACAAATGAAATGATGATAAAGGTTACAGCGAATACACCCATGGCGATGAAGAGCAGGGGCACAACGTCTGTCATGGCAGTTTTCGGAGTTACGGTTCCGATCAATACACCTACGAAGAGCGGTGTCAGCGTAGCAGAAAGTGAGTTGACAGCACCACCCAGCTGGATCAGCTGGTTACCTTTGTTACCGCCGCCTCCCAGAAGGTTCAGCATCGGGTTTACTACCGTGTTCAGCATACATACACTGAAACCGCAGATGAAAGCACCCAGCAAATAGATGATGAAGTTCATCTTGATGGAATATTCTCCCAGTGCGAATACTTCGGTTTCTGCGCCGAAAGTACTGGACAGATACTGTACCAGCAAGCCTACGAAACCGACAGCCATGGCAGTCAGTGAAGTTTTCTTATAACCGATCTTGACCAGCATGTTTCCGGCAGGAATACCCATGAACAGATAGGCCAGGAAGTTCATCATGTTTCCCATCATACCCAGGGTGTTTGCTCCTGCATATTGGTTTTTCCAAATGGTACCGAAAGGAGCGGCCAGATTGGTTACGAAGGAAATCATTGCAAAGAGGAAGCACATGGCAACAATTGCAATGAGATTACCGTTTTGTTTTTGTTGATTCATTCTTTT
>NZ_EQ973650.1:89985-119140 GCF_000157915.1 Phocaeicola coprophilus DSM 18228 = JCM 13818
TTAAATAATTATAAGTTGTTATTAAAGGTTAGTTTCGATTATTCTTCTACGCCAAATTTGTAAATAGTGACCTGATGATAGGTGTCGCCCGGGTTCAGGATAACCGGCGGGAAATGTCCCTTATTGGGAGAATCCGGGAAATGTTGTGCTTCGAAGCAGATAGCACTCCGTTTGGGGAAGGTTGCTCCGTGCCAGCCGCTGAAACCGTTGGCCCAGTTGTGTGTATAGACTTGTACGCCCGGTTCAGTGGTATATACTTCCAGACTGCGTCCGCTTTCCGGTTCCACACATTTGGCTGCGAAGGTCAGCGTACCGGGTTCCTTCTTGTTCAGAACGTAGCAATGGTCATAACCGGCTCCGTAAACCAGCTGCTGGAACGGTTCATTGATGCGGCTTCCCACTGTGTGTGGTGTGCGGAAGTCCATAGGAGTTCCTTCCACTTTGGCGATTTCGCCGGTCGGGATGGAAACTTCATCCATGGGGATATAAAAGTCTGCGTTGATAGTGACGATGTTGTTTTCCACGCTCGGAGTGGGATTGGCAAGTCCTGCCAGATTGAAAAATGCGTGGTGTGTAAGATTGACGATGGTCCGTTGGTCGGTAATGGCTGAATAAGTAATTACCAGTTCATTCTGGTTGGTGAATGTATATACAACCGTTACATCCAGACTTCCGGGGAATCCTTCTTCTCCGTCGCGTGAAAGATAGCGAAGAGTCAGGCTTTGCTTACTGGTCTGTTCTGCATCCCATACGCGTGCGTGAAAACCGGTAGGTCCTCCGTGCAGGGAGTTGGGTCCGTTGTTGATGGTCAGCTTGTATTCTTTGTTGCCAAGTTGGAACTTTCCTTTGGCAATACGGTTACCGTAACGTCCGATCAGTGTGCTGAGGAAAGGTTCCGGGCTGTTGATGACTCCTTCAATGGAATCGTGTCCCTGTACCACATTGGCCAGTTTTCCGTTTCGGTCGGGAACCATCAATGCGGCAATGGCTCCTCCGTAATTGGTGATGGCTACTTCAGCACCTTTATCGTTGGAGAGTATAAACAGATCGGTTTGTTTACCGTCAATTGTCTTCTGAAAGTCAGCCCTTTTGAGGCCGCTTAAATTGTCTTCTTTGTAAAATGTGTCATTCATATATTAAAATGTTTAATTTGTACAATGAAATTTCTATGCAAATAAAAAGATTTTATTCAAAATACCCAAACATTTTGTTTGAAAAGAAATTGCGTTATTTATTTAAAGATAATAAATCGGCCACAATGAAACTGCTTCCGCCTACAAAGATGAAGTCTTTTTCCGTAGCTTCACTTTGGGCAGCTTTCAGTGCTGTGGCTACATCCGGATAACTTTCTCCTTTCAGGCCATGAGATGCGGCCAGTTCTTTCACCTTGTCGGCCGGAAGTGCACGCTGTACACTGGCTTGAGTGAAGTAGTAGCGGGCTTCTTTGGGAAGCATGGCGAGTACTCCGCTGATGTCTTTGTCGTTAACCATTCCGATAACGATGTGAAGGGTATCATAAGTCTGGTTACGGAGTTGCTCCACGATATAGCGGATACCTCCGGTGTTATGTCCTGTGTCACAGACAATGGTGGGGTTGGAACCCAGTTTCTGCCAGCGGCCCATCAGTCCCGTAAGGCTGCATACATGAGCGAATCCTTCACGTACGTTGGCTTCACTGATTGAATATCCGGCTTGCTTTAATTGGCGGATGGCAGATAAAAGTGTATTGGTGTTTTTTAACTGGTAATATCCTCCCAGCTCACCCTGCAGGTCGGGATAATCACTGGTTTGATAAGTCCAGGTACCGTCTGCATTCTGACGGGCATCTTTCAGCAGCTGTTCTTCTTCTGCAAAGATCAGGGGAGCATGAGCTTTCCATGCTTTTTCTTCGAATACCGGACGGGTTTCAGGGGTCGTTTCTCCGATGACTACCGGTACGTAATCTTTGATGATACCTGCTTTCTCTGAGGCAATCTGTGCCAGGGTATTTCCCAAAAACTGCACATGGTCAAAGCTGATGTTCGTGATCAGGCACAAGTCCGGATGGATGATATTGGTGCAATCCAGTCTGCCTCCCAGTCCGACCTCCACAACTGCTACATCTACCTGCTCTTCTGCAAAATAATGAAAGGCCATGGAAGTGGCCAGTTCGAAGAAAGAAGGGTGAAGCGGCTCGAAGAAACGCCGGTGCTTTTTGACGAAATCAACTACAAACTCCTGGGGAACAGGCGTTCCGTTGATTCGGATCCGTTCACGGAAGTCTACCAGATGTGGAGACGTGTAGAGTCCGGTCCGGTAACCGGCCGACTGAAGGATGGCTGCCAGGGTATGTGAGCAGGAACCTTTACCGTTGGTTCCTGCTATGTGGATCGTACGAAACTTCTGATGAGGGTGACGGAAATGATCATCCAGAGCATACGTATTGGACAGTCCTTCCTTGTAGGCAGCCTTTCCTATATGTTGAAAAAGAGGAGCGCTGTTATAGAGATAGTTAAGAGTTTCCTGATAGTTCATAAATCCATTCCTTTTTAGGTTATGGTCGCAAAGATAGCGAGAACTGGCGGATTTTGTACATGAAAACAGGCAAAATCATATCTCGTCCGGCCAGGGACAGGGCTTCCCGGTAGCTTTGAAAGAAGGGCGTTGTCCGCCGGAACTGCGCAGAAAATTGCCCAGATCTTTTGACAGGCGTTTCACGACCTCAGGATGGCTGGCTGCCAGGTTGTGCTGTTCGCTGATATCAGCCGGAATATCATACAGCTCTTTTTGTCCGGTTTCGTAGAAATAGATGAGTTTCCATTTGCCCTGACGGATGCTGCAGGTTGCTCCGATTCCGGGTCCTGCTTCTCCCCACAGGTTGGGGCAGTTCCAGTAAAGGCTCCGTCCTTCCGACGGGTCTCCGGTCTGTTTGAGCAGAGGGACAAAACTTACTCCGTCTATTGTTTGCGGGACTTTCCAGTCTGTGATGCCGGCCATTTCGAGAATTGTCGGGAAATAGTCCTCAGCCAGCAGATAGCGGTCGCACCGGGAAGAGGGCTGGGTAACTCCCGGCCAGCTGACAATCATCGGTTCACGGATTCCGCCTTCGTAAGCCGATCCTTTACCGCAGTTGAGAGGAGCATTTTGGGTGTAAAGCGGTTCATCGCGCCAATGACTTCCGGTTGCATAGCCTCCGTTGTCCCCCATAAACAGAATAATGGTGTTGTCGGCCTCTCCGTTTTTTTCAAGCCAGTCCATGATATCTCCCAGACTTTTGTCCATTCCTTCAATCAGGGAAGCGTAGGCAGCTTCTTTATCCGACATTCCTTTTTGCTTGTACTTTTCGAAATATCTGGTGTCCTTATCAATCGGAATATGGATGGCATAGTGGGACATATACAGATAGAACGGCTGATTGTATTGTTTGGCTTTGTCCAGTGCCTTCAAAGCTTCCTGAGTCAGGGCCTCTGTGACGAAGGTTCCTGTTTGCCAGTATTTCTCCAGTCCGGGTACAGACATCAGGGAAGTGGGGTTTCCCTGTGCGTCGTGTCCGTAGTTCAGTTCGCTCAGGTAAGTGGCCAGTCCTCCCGCGGCGTGTCCGGCAATGTTTGTCTCAAATCCGAAGTGACAGGGATTTTCCCCCGGGGTGTCAATGGCCCCCCAGTGTGCTTTCCCACAATGAATGGTATGATAGCCGCTTTCTTTCAGTAACTGAACGAAAGATTTGGCCACGAACGTATGACTGGTTCCGCCGGTTTGTGCAATTCCGTTCCAGTTCCATTCCGGCAATTGCAGCGTTTCACTTTCGGCATCGGTCGAGCGGTTTTTCTGTAATGTCCAGTTGGTTACCCGATGACGGGCTGCATTGGCACCGGTCATCAGGCTGCATCGTGTCGGCGAACTGATGCTGGAGGCATAGGCCTGGGTAAACATCATTCCCTGACGGGCCAGACGTTCCATGTTGGGAGTTTCATAAAGCCGGTTATAGGGTGTCTTCTCTGTCCAGAAAGGCAGGGAAGTATCCTGCCATCCCATATCATCGACCAGAAAGAATATGATGTTGGGACGTTTGTCTGGCTGGTTTTCGGCTGATTGTGCATACAGGGAAGCGGACAGCGGAAGTAGTCCGAATGTCCCTAATAAAATTTTATTCATGTGCTCAGTTGGTTAAGGTTCTACATGATAAATACTGAAATTGGTAATGCAAGGATTACCCTCGCTTTTTTCTATGACGAGGCGGAACGCATCAGCTTCAACGGCGGGGAAAGATTCAATTCGCTTATGGCCGACAGAGGTTCCCCGGGCAATAGCAGACCATTTTCCGTTCAGGCGTGCTTCTACCCGGTAAGCGCGGATTCGTTCTCCCTGAGTAATGTCTTCCTGAATGATGTAATAGTTGGCTTGTGTACCTTTCCCGGTTTTCAGGGTCAGTGCTTTCTTGCTTCCGCTGGTTTGGGCCAGAGGTTTTTTGAAGCGTCTGTTGATTTCCTGTCCCCATTCTTGCAGGCGTTTGACATCCTGCTGGGGAATCAAGCCTTCCGGATTGGGAGTCAGACCGACAATCAGTGTAGCATTTCTTCCTACTGATTTTTCGTACATATCCATCAGGTTGCTCAACGGATAAACAGCCTTGTCGTCATCTCCCGGTTCCCAGAACCATTCGTGACGGCCGTTATATCCTCTCAGTGGAGTGTCGGCCATGGCAGGTACCCAGTATTTGCCTTCCGGATCGCCATGAGCGAGCAGCTTGTTGTGATCCTGAACACCGTCGGTTGCATTGCTGTGACTGTATGGATAAGGGAAAGTGGACCAGCACGGATAACCCACTGTTCCGCTTTCAGAGCCTCCCCAACGGAGATCTGCCCGGCTGACATTGTGATAGAAGAGACAGTTTGGCTGATATTTGTTGACGATGGGTTCTACGTCCGGGCCCATGCCTTTGGGATCGTCTGCACCTCCGTCAAACCAGATCATGAAAAGTTCTCCATAACGGGTACAGAGTTCAGTAACCATTTTTTCGCACAGGTGTCTGTACCATGTCTGGCGGTTGCGGGCAAATTCGCCTTCTCCTTCCGCCTTGAAATTATGGATACCTAACAGAGAGTTCCATCGGATGCCAATATAAATACCCGGCTGTATACCATATTTGCGGCAGGAGTTGACAAAATCGCGGACGATATCGCCTTTTCCATCACGCCATTTGACGGCTTTCAGACAGTAGGGATTTACATCACTTTGCCAGAGACCGAATCCGGTTTCATGAGTTGCTGTAAGTATGGCAAATTTGGCACCGGCTGCTTTCGCTGCTTCGATCCACTGGTCTGTGTTCAGCTGGGTGGGGTTAAAGATGTTGTAGTCTTCAACGGGATTGATCCGGTTGTTCCCTTGTCCGTAAATCTGTCCGTCGAAAACGTGCAGGTCATAATGGAAGACCACCCCCAATTCGGCTTCATGCCATTTCAGCTGATGCGGAGCCGGAACGGGCAGATTAGAGACATTTTGAGCCTGGCATATGGTTGTGGTTAACAAAGCCAGAAGGATGCAAGTCTGTTTGATTCTGGAAAAGATGCTTCTTTCTTTCATATTTTCATAAGGTAAAAATTGAGTATTCAAAGATACTTCTTTAAAAAGTAAAAAATGAATATTCCCGGTCTTTTTTGTTCATGTCAGATCTGGATATTCATAAAAAAAGCTGGAGAACGTTCCCAAAAGTTTGGGATTGCTCTCCAGCTCGTGTCATGACTATATAGGTTTAATCCCCTTCCGGTAAACTGTTTGTTTCAATTTTCCAGCCCGGATTCTGGTAAATTGCAGAGGTTGTATAGTCAGATGAACCTTCCTCTGCGGTTGTCAGACGGAAATGATCGAAGGCTATCGGGTTCAAATACTTATTGGGGTTCCAATTGTATCCGTTGAATGCGATGTTGTTGGTCAGAACCCGGTAAGGCATCATGTAAACTCCGTCAGCTTTGGCTGACACATTTGAATCTTCAGCTCCGCTTTCTTTCAGTGCAATGACGTTGAGGGGTGCATCAAAATTACTTCCATTGAGTCCGGCGTCGGGAGTAGCATAGCGCTTGTAGTTTTTATCCCACAGATTGAATCCTTGTACGTGATAGTTTTGCATCATATCAAGAGATCTCCATCGTTTCAGATCTTCAAAGCGCAATCCTTCTGCAGCCAGTTCAATGCGCCGTTCGCGTCTTATATTATATAAGGTGGAACTTACCAGATTTTCTCCTGAGTAACGTGCCAGATCGTTTTCTTTTGTTACGTCTGTCAGATCAATGGTATGCTGGATTGTATTGGGGGCAATGCCTCCGCGGGTTCGGAGAGCTTCCCAGTATTTCATGCTGTTGGCGTCCAGGTTTCCATTGTTCAGTTCACAGTCTGCTTCCATATAATTCAGGTAAGCTTCTGCTGCCCAGAATACAACACTGGCTGTTGTAGCAGGAAGAGTAGGTCCCTGTTCCGGATCTGTTGTTAATCCTTTTTTGATGGAATAGCCCGTTGGACATCTGTTTTCGGAAATTTCGGTAATCGGAGCCCGATAGTAATAACCTGCTTTATCGATTTTAGCTTCGGTCATTGTGGCAGAGGTAGTTAGCAGATCACCCGGAATAAGAACATTATCCAGCAGTCTGGGATCTCTTCCATAAGCAACATTTTCGTAAGTTTTGTCACCCTGATAGTCGCTGGAAGCATAGATGGGGGTACCATCCTGCATCAGGAATGATTCTACCATACTCCGGGTAAATCCGGAGTTTCCGCCTCCGTTACGCTGGATATATCCGACAACAAAGTGATTGACAGCCGGTGTCATGGTTCCGTCATATTGTTTCCATAACAGAGCTTCTGTGGAACTGCTCAGACTCTGGCTGTTGAATAACTTTGAATAGCTGGCATCCAGTGCATGGTTGTCTGCTACAATTTGCGCGGCCTCTTTAGCTTGTGTCAGGAAATAGTTGATTTCTTCTTCAATATTGATTGTGAAATCTTTCAGGTAATCTTTGTCTGCTCCTGGCCATCCCGGTCCTCCCGGAACCCGGTTGGTCCCTTTATGATACTTTTCCCAGGTACCTTCAAATAAAGCAATACGACTTTTAAGTAACGCAGCACAGTCTTTGGTCAACCGGTTAGTCATGGGAGGAGTGGCACTCATGTAATGGTAGGCTGAGTCCAGATCTGAAATGATAAAGCGGGCAACTTCGTTTCGGGGACGTCTTTTGCTGGCTTCCCGTACGGCGTCATAATTGTCTGCAATCATTTCCTTGATAATGGGAAAATCGCCCAGGGAGATCAATTTTTCGGCATAGATATAAGCCCGGAAGAAGTACATTTCACCCAGATAGTGATTGTTGTTTGCAGAATTTTCAATCTCTCCGTTTTCCAGACGGGGACGGACTGTGTTTATGAAATAGTTGGCTGTACGGATATTGCCGAAGTCCCAGTCTCCTCCGTTTTGTGCCACGCGGGTTTGACCTTTCACAAATAGATCATTGGGAGATGATCCGGCCTGATTGTCACTGTCGTTGTCGTCATCGAACGTACCCAGGCCATATCCGGCATGTACAGGGAATATTCCATACATGTTGGCTGTGTAGGCAGACAAGTCATTTTCGTTGAACAGATATTGGGATGTCGGCACAGAGTCCAGTGGTTCTCTGTCTAAGAAGTCGTTACAGGAGCTGCTGGCTAAGGCTATAAATCCAATTGCCAGAATATATAGTTGTTTTTTCATACGTTCGTTGGTTTAAAGGGTAAGATTAAGACCGAAAGAGAATGTTTGGGACAAAGGATAGGTTTTTCCGCTTGACCATTCGTTGGCTGCTGTTGCTTCGGGGTCAAACATACCGGCAATGCCTGTAAGGGTAAACAGGTTTTCGCCACTGAAAAATACGCGCAGTCTGTCAACATGCAGTTTGTTTGTCCATTCTTGAGGGAAAGTGTAACCGATCTGCAGGTTTTTCATACGCATATATGCAGCATTTTGCAAATAGCGGGTCTGGGTATATTTGTTCTTGTTTCCTTTGTCTCCGATATAAGCTTTCGGATAATAGGAATCTACATTGGGACTGAATACGGAACTTGTGTTTTCCGGACGGAAATAATCCAGGTGCTGTTTCAAGCCTGTAGACTGCCATTCGCCGCCGTTTCCACCCCAGAACAAAGGACCGCTTACCCACAAATCACGTTTCATGACACCCTGGAAGAACATTTGAACGTCGAATCCTTTCCAGTTGGCTCCTAAGGTTAAGCCGAAGCGGAACCGGGGGTTACTGTTTCCGATTACTTTGAGGTCTCCGTGGTTTCCCAAAGTGTTGTTTCCGTTGTCGATGACACCATCGCCATTCAGATCCTTGTACATGATATCTCCGGCTCCCCATTCAGAACCTAATTTGCTTTGGTCGTGAGTACTCAGCCAGTTGTTCATTTCTTCATCTGATTTGGCTATTCCGGCCGTTTCATATTCCCAGATTTCTCCTAATACCATGCCGTTGTAGTAAGTATTCAATGACATGGATTCATTCGGATATTTGGTTACTTTAACCCGGTTATCAGACAGGTTGAAACCTACGTTGTAGTTGACTTTTCCGATACGGTCTTGCCAGTTGATCTGCAAATCCCATCCTCGGTTGTCAAGTGTTGCATTGTTGGTGTTCGGTAAACTGATACCTAATGCCGCTCCGATTTCAGCAGGAGGACCTACCATATCTCTGGTCTGCCGGATATAGTATTCGAAATATCCGGTCAGCCGGTTGTTGAAGAATCCAAAGTCAAGTCCGAAGTTGGTATTGTAAACCTTTTCCCAGGTTAACGTACTGCTGACAACTCCCGGAGCACCGGCTACGGTAGGACGGACACCATTCATCAGCCATCCGCCTCCGTTGGCTGTCACACTTTGTGAAAGGTAGAACGGATAGTATGAACTTGTGTTCTGATTTCCCAGCATACCCCATGAAACGCGAGGCTTGAGGATATTGATGATATGACTGATGGGCTGGAAGAATGATTCGCGTGCTGCATTCCATCCTAAAGAAAACGAGGGGAATACATTCCAGCGTTGATCACGTAGGAATCGTGAAGATCCATCATAGCGGATGTTGAATTCAGCCAGATACCGGTCGTCATAATTGTAATTGATTCGTCCGAAGAAACCGGCAGTAGCCTAGTCGTATACATAAGCATTGTTTATCTTGTCTTCGCCTACAGATGCACTGATTTCTGGAATGGAAGAGGTGATCACGTTATCACGTTGTACCGATAAATCACGGTATTTGTTTTCTTCTGTGTTCATACCGGCCATGAATTTCAGATTATGTTTGTTTAAATCCAGAGTATAATCTGTATAAATGGATGTGGTATAGAAGTTTGTATTTGAAAACGAACTGCGTGCAAAAGTTGCTCCGGGGGAATAATCACCGGCAAAGGCCATTGTTACCGGTTGATTGTCTATGTTGTACTCATAAATAGCATTCAGGTTGGTCTGCTGGTTTTCATTGATGATTCTCATACCTCCTTCCACGTAGATATTCCAGTTTTTCAGTGGATGGAGAACCAATTGTCCTTGCAGGTAAATATTATCATTGTGAGTTTTTGCACGACCGCCTTCTGTCAATTGGGCAAGTTTTCCATTGCGCATGTAGTGGCCGTTAGGATCTTTGAATGGCATCATAGGCCACATGCGGGCAATGTCATGATAAAGCAGTCCTCCCATATCGGAGTACAAAGGATTGTCCAGATCAAAGCGAATAAACTTTGTATTGATGTTGAAATCAATATATTTGTTGATTTGCGTGTTGACTTTAGCTGTAAAGTTATAACGTTTCAGGTTGTCATTACCATAACGCAAATTACCGTTTTGGTTCAGATAGTTTCCTGATACATAATATTGCAGTTTCTCTGTTCCTCCATTCAGACTGATGTTGTGTTCATTGCTCCATGCCCATTTGAAATGCACTTTATACCAGTCCACATTGTCATTGGCTTTTTCGTGGAAATGCCAGTTCGTTCCGTTGGGAACAGTTGTGTCCGTGATTTTTCCGGCCATGTAATCTTGGATGCGTTGCATCGTTTCCTCAGTGAAAATGATCTGATTTCCCTGATTAACGGACATCTCATTGAAATAATTGGCAAAGCTGTAAGAGTCTAGCCGTTCCGGAAGGTTAGTCGGACCTGAATATCGGAAGTTATTGTTATAATTAACTTGCATTTTTCCGGCTTTACCTTTCTTTGTCGTAATCAGAATTACACCGAAGGCTGCACGTGATCCGTAAATGGATGATGAAGCGGCATCTTTCAGAACCGAAATGTTTTCAATATCATCCGGGTTCAGATTATTCATATTACCTTCAATACCGTCAATCAGGACCAGAGGGCTGGCGCTGGACCCTGTACCAATGGTTCCTGTACCGCGGATATTTACGCTCATGGATTGTCCCAACTGGCCTCCAAGATCAGAAGCAGAAAGGTTTAATCCGGGGACGGTTCCTTGCAGAGCCTGTCCGACCTGAGATACAGGACGGGATTCTAGGACCTTAGTGTCAACTGTAGAAACGGCTCCTGTCAGGTTAATCTTCTTTTGGGTACCGAATCCTACCACAACAACTTCGTCCAAAACTTTTGTGTCTTCCTGTAGTATTACATTCAGAGGGGAGCCATTCCAGACCATTTCAATGTCTTTGTATCCAATGTAGGAGATCTGGATGGTCGTTCCAGGAGTAATGTTGGAAAGGCTGAATTCTCCGTTCAGGTCTGTGATCGTTCCATTGGTTGTTCCTTTGACCACAACCGAAGCACCGATGATGGTTTCACCGGAAGCATCTTTTACAATACCCGTACATGGATTGTTTTGTTGGATTTGCTCCACAGCATCACGATGTGTGATACCGGCATGTGTCAGACTGGTGGGTAATCCTGCCAGTAGTAGTAACATGCTTACTGGTCGAATAGTTTTAAGCATAGTTTTTATGATTGTATTTTTGCTGTAGCAAATGAGAGTTTTCAGATCGGTAATCTCCTTCTGTTACAGCCGGTTTATAAAAAGTAGTGTCCGCAAAGATAGGTTTGCTCATTGATCTGGCAAGAATTATCTTATAAATTTACATTTTTTATTCGTTTAATGTTTTACAAATATCTTTTAATCAGATATTTATGTTCAGGATTATACCTTTTTTTACCAATGGCTTATTTTTAGAGTTTTATGGGATATACCTTAGTTTATATAGAGGATGAAATGAAATATAAAAAGAGAAAAAGAACTTTTTTTATGATATTTCGACCAGTAAAGCGTAAATATGTAATGTTTCCAAAACCTTGAAAACTTGTTTTTTCGGATTTTTTTTTTCATTTCATTGCTGATTGTATGAGATTCGCTACATTTGCAAAATGAAAGAATACGTTAATCTTGAAAAATAATCAATAGAATCATGAGAAAAACTTTTTTAGTATTAGGACTGATGGGTACTCTGTCCCTGGGAAGTGTTTATGCACAGGAATTTCATTTGCAGCCGACTCCTCAGGAATATCAGGCCGGTCAGGATTCGGTGATGGTTCCCGTGCAATATAGTCTTCAGGCTGAGACTGCTTTTCGTGAAACTCCTGCTTTTCATCTGTTGAATACTTTGTTCCCGAAAGGGGAAGGAAAGGATGGATTCCCTGTTTATGTAGGAGTGAAGGGGGATAAATCTGTCAAGAAATATGTCCGCCGGGTTCCCAAACAGGCAGAAGGATATTATTTAGGTATTGAGAAAGACCGTATCGTTATTGTCGGTGCCGATGAGCGTGGTGCCTATTATGGTGTGCAGACGCTGGCACAGCTGATGACATTGGGCAAGTTGCCTTTGGCAGAAGTGACCGACTATCCCGATGTGCCTTATCGTGGAGTTGTAGAAGGCTTTTATGGTACTCCCTGGAGTCATGAAGCCCGTCTCCGTCAGCTGGAATTCTACGGACGCAACAAGATGAATGTCTATTTGTATGGTCCGAAGGATGATCCTTATCATAGCACTCCGAACTGGCGCAAGCCTTATCCTGCGAAGGAGGCTTCCCAGCTGAAGGAACTGGTGGACAAGGCCAATGAAAATGGTGTAATATTTTACTGGGCTATTCATCCGGGACAGGACATTAAATGGAATGAAGAAGACCGTGACCTGCTGTTGAAGAAGTTTGAAAGTATGTATCAGTTGGGGGTACGTGCCTTTGCGGTGTTCTTCGATGACATTTCCGGCGAAGGAACCAAGGCTGAAAAGCAGGCTGAGCTGCTGAATTATCTGGATGATCATTTCGTGAAGGTGAAAGGTGATGTGGAACCGCTGGTCATGTGTCCTACGGAATACAACAAGTCGTGGTCGGACGTAAAAGGCGGATATCTGACTACGTTGGGTGATAAACTCAACAAAGGTATTCAGATCATGTGGACCGGTAACCGGGTCATTGCCTGCATCGATAAGGAATCAATGGATTTCATCAATCCTTTGCTGAAACGTAAGGCTTATATCTGGTGGAACTTCCCGGTGTCCGACTATGTACGTGATCATTTGCTGATGGGACCGGTTTATGGAAACGGTCTGGACATCAAGGATGATATGTCTGCCTTTGTTTCCAATCCGATGGAACGTGCTGAAGCTTCGAAGATTGCATTGTACAGTGTGGCTGATTATGCCTGGAACCTGGAGAAATATGACAGCAATGCTTCCTGGAAACGTGCTATCCGTGATCTGATGCCGAATCATGCTGCTTATCTGGAAACCTTTGCAGCCCATAACTCCGACCTTGGAGAAAATGGACACGGTTTCCGTCGGGATGAGTCTGTAGCCTTGCAGCCGGCACTGAAGTCTCTGCTTGCTGCTTATGAAAAGAATGGAGAAATGGATGAGGCTGCATATAAGCAGGTGGCTGAAGAATGTGACAAGATCATTGTGGCAGCCGACCGGTTGCTTGCTTCCAAAGAAAGCCGGGAACTGATTGAGGAAATCAAGCCGTGGCTGATGCAGTTTAAACTGATCGGAGAATACGGACGTGAAGTGCTGAAGATGGTTCGTCTGCAGAAACAGGGAGGACAGGAGTTTGTTGCTGTACATGATCATGCCCAGGCTCTGCAAACCCTGATGTATGAAGTGGATGCTACTTATAACCAGAATCCTTATCAGCCGGGAGTGAAGAGCGGAAGCAAATACCTGCTACCCACCTTTAACAGTCTGTTTGAAACTTCTACTCAGCGTTATAATAAGGCTGCCGGTACGACATTGGATTCACGTGCGGTATATATGCCTTATACATTAAGCAGCAATGTCAAGCAGCTGGCTCTGCTTCCGATGCGTCAGAAAGGTAAGGGAGGAAATGTCTCTCCGTCAAACGAGGTGATTATCTGGCAGGCCGGAGGTGAAGTTGCGGTAGCTATGGATTATGTCCGTACGCTGGAAAGCTTGCTGGTGGATCTGGGTACACAGGGAGCTGAAAAGAACTTCCGTCTGGAGATCAGTGCTGATGGAGTAAACTGGAAGACAGTTGACTTGCGTCCTGTGCCTGGCCGTACTTTGCTGAGTGCGGAAGTCAGCGGCATGAAAGTGCTGAAGATCCGTTTTACCAATGTTTCAGGCAGCGAACAGAAAGTTTATTTCAAGCAGTTCCGTTTCGTTGAACAATAAAACTTACTGATAAAGTCAGCAGAAGCATTCTTTGCTTCTGCTGAATACAATCATTCTACCACCAGGCCGCTGCTCCGTTGGGATATCTCCGGCCTTCCACACCGATACTGATCGAACTGCTTTCGCCCAGTTTGAAGTTGACCATGCCTCCCAGCCGGTCGGGTGCGAAGTTAGGCAGGGGGTAATACGGGAAGGAACGGTCGGGCATCAGCGACTTGTTGCCGTAAGCGTAGAGACTGATCCGGTCGTTGACCTGAAAGGCTGCAACGGCGGCAATACCTACCTGCCGGTAGTTGATGAATCCCCAGTTCATGTTGCTGGCATAAACTCCTCCGGCCACACTGAAACGTTTGGTGAGAGGGAGCGCATACATAAAGGCGGCATCTTGTCCGAAGCCGGCTCCGGAAGGGGCGTATTTGCTGGGGCTGAAAGTTACGTGCAGTCCGATGGAAGCATTGAATCCCTGGTGAAGTTCCCAGCTTGCATAGCCGTAATCCAGCGGACTCAGTCCGTACATGCTGAAAGGCCGGTAAATGCTGCTCTGGGGAACAGGGGAGGGAATACTGAATTTCGCACTGTCCGATTTCAAGGTATCCGGCAGTGGCTGTATGTTTGGTGATTCCATGATCTGCTTATCGGGCAGGGACGTTTCGGTTTGTGCCTGACAGAGAACCGGAAGAAAGGAGAGTGTCAACAAGAATGAAAGAAACTGTTTCATGGCATTTTTCTTTATTTCTCCAAAGATATGGAATATTTGGAGTTCCTGAATCAGTTGTTGACTCTTTTAATGAGAAATTTACTTTTCTTGCTATTTTCTGATCATCAGGGAAAGACGGAATATTTTCGCTTTCCCTGATGATTTTTTATGAGGTCATCAATGCTTTTTCTCCCGGATATTGGTTCTGTGTCCGTAGATGGTGACGGCTACGAAGCAGATGAAGGGAAGAATGAAAGACAGATTGACGGCCGGGAATCCACAGAAGCTGCCCATATCGATGATGGAAGCCTGTAACGGCGGAAGTACGGAGCCGCCGAGAATGGCCATAATCAGTCCGGCTGCACCAAACTTGGCATCATCGCCAAGACCCTGGAGAGCGATACCGTAGATGGTGGGGAACATCAGTGACATGCTGGCAGAAACGCCTACCAGACAGTACATACCCCAGATGTTTTGCAGCGTGATTACTCCCACTGTGAATACGCAGGCTGCAATGGCCAGTGTTTTCAGCAACAGACCGGGATTCAGATACTTCAGCAGGAAGGTACAGATGAAACGGCTTACGCAGAACAGTCCCATGGCAATGATGTTATACTGCTGGGAGAGTACCTCTGCGTCCTGTTCTTCCATTCCCATTGAGGTAAATAAGTGAGTTCCATACTGAATGATGAAAGTCCAGCACATGATCTGTGCGCCGACATAGAAGAACTGGGTGATAACTCCTTCGCGGTAATGCTTGCGATGGAAGATGCGTTTCAGGGTCGGGACAAAATCAATCTTGTGCGACTGATCCTTGTTGAGCGGCATTTTGGAAATCCGGATGACGATCAGCATCACTACGATGACAACACCTATGATGAGGTAGGGGGCTGTCAGTGTCTGCAGGTCTGCATCCCGGATTGCTTCAAACTCACTGAGTGACAGTTGGGCCCGTTCAGCGGTATCCATCGGATGGAGCCGGTTCTGAATGAAGTTCATGGCTACAAACATACCCAGCAGGGAGCCGATCGGATTGAATGCCTGAGCCAGGTTCAGTCTGCGGGTAGCTGTTTCTTCGGTTCCCATGGAAAGGATGTAAGGATTACAGCTGGTTTCCAGGAACGAAAGTCCGCAGGTCAGGATGAAGTAGGCGATGAGGAAAGGATAATAGTTTCCCATCTTCATTGCCGGAAAGAAAAGAAAGGCTCCGAAGGCATATAAGCCCAGCCCGAGCATAACCCCGGCTTTATAGGAATATTTGCGGATGAACATGGCAGCAGGGAAGGCCATGGCAAAATAGCCTCCGTAGAAAGCTACCTGTACCAGTGAGCCTTCTGTTACGCTCATGCGGAATATTTTGGAGAAAGCCTTGACCATCGGATTCGTGATATCATTGGCAAATCCCCAAAGCGCGAAACAGGTTGTGATCAGAATAAAGGGAAACACGTAGCTGATGTTTCCTTCTTTCAATATCGGTTGATTGTTTTTTTTCATGGCATGCGTTTTAGATTTCAGGATATATGAACTTCGTTTTTGTTTTTAATGGCTCCGCATGCCTGAGCCTGCATCAGAATGTTTCCGATGGCAGTTGCTTCTACGGGTCCGGCAATGACCGGAATGCCCAGAGCTTCCTCTGTCAGGCGGTTCAGCAACTGATTCTGGCATCCGCCGCCGATGATGTGTAACTGTTGGATCGGCTCCGGAAGGAGGCTGTTCAGCTGTTCGATTCCTTTTTTGTAACGGGCAGCCAGTGATTTCAGTACACACATCACATAGTCACCTTTCGTTACAGGAACTTCCTGATGGTGGCTGAGGCAATATTCGGCGATGGCTTTTTCCATGTCAGCCGGATTGGTAAATACAGGATTGTCTACATCGATCATGCCGGATATCTGGCTTTCGGAAGCTTGCTGCAGCAAAGGACCGTAGCTGGTGTCAGCTCCTGCCTCTTTCCACTGCTGCATCAGACGTTGCAGAATCCAGAGTCCTGTAATGTTCTGAAGGAACTTGATTTTTCCTCCGGTGCAGCCTTCGTTGGTGAATCCTGCCTGGCGTGCTTCTTCGCTCAGGATCGGTTCATCCAGTTCCACACCCAGCAAAGACCAGGTTCCTGAACTGAGGAATGCACATCGGGAGGCTTTTCCTTCCGGGAAAGGAACGGCAAAGACAGCGCTGGCTGTGTCATGCGAACCGACGGCAATTACTTGAGTATCGGCTGGCAGTCCTGTTTCTGCTGCAATGGAAGGAAGAATGTTTCCCCGTGAAGTTCCCGGCATGACAATCTCTCCGAACAGGTGTGACGGGAAGCCCATCCGTTTGATCAGTTCCCAGTTCCAGGAACGTTCTTTGGCAAGAATCAGTTCGGAAGTAGAGGCGATGCAATATTCATTGTTGGCGGTACCGGTCAGGAAGTAGCTGAACAGGTCGGGAGTAAAAAGCAGTTTGTCTGCACATTCCAGCAGGTCCGGACATTCCTTTTTCATGGCATAGAGCTGAAAGAGGGAATTGATGGGCATCACCTGAATGCCGCTTTCCCGGTAATGTTCGGATGGTGACAAGGTTTTGAATACTTCTTCCGGAGCCCCTTCTGTATACGGGTCACGGTAGCAGCGGGGATTTCCCAGCAGATTTCCTGCACGGTCCAGCAGTCCGAAATCCACTCCCCAGGTGTCAATACCGATACTGGTGACATGATAGCCTTTTTGTACGGCAAGGCGGATGCCGTTTTTCATTTCTTCGAATAAGGACAGAAAGTCCCAATAGATATGGTTCCCCATCTTGATCTGTCGGTTGGAGAAACGGTAGATCTCGTCCAGATGCAGCTGTCCGCCGGTAATTTGTCCGGCAATGACGCGTCCGCTTCCTCCACCGAAATCGATGGCCAGATAAGTGTTGTTCATGATAGGATAATGGTTTTGGTCGGTTATAAAAACAATCCGGAGGATGTGTCAGTCTTGTTTCCTTTCTGGCGCATCCTCCGTTTTGTTCAGTCAGGTATTATTTGGTCTTCTTTCCCAGTACGTAGATATCCAGGTCTTCAATTTCCTGTGGTGTGAGTACAGAATAGTCTCCATGTGACTGCACAATGATGCGGCAGGCCATTTCGAAGAACATGGCTCTTTCGAATACCTGGTCGAAGTTGCTTCCGCATACCACCTGTCCGTGATTGGTCAGGAGGATTGAATTGTGATCCTTCATGGCTTCTACTACGGCATGAGCCAGTTCGGGAGATCCCGGTCTGTAGTAAGGAATGACAGGAATTTCGCGTCCTACGTGGCAGGGAACTTCAGCCGTTACGTTAAAGTTGGTCGGCTTCTTGTTCATACATGCTACGGCAGTGGCATATTCTGACTGGAAGTGCAGCACTACATTCACATCGGGACGTTCGCGGAGAATGCCCAGGTGGAAACCGCTTTCCATAGACGGTTTCACGCCATTCTTCACTTCACCGGTCGCAATGTTGCAGATGGATACTTTTTCTGCCTGCAAAGAGGGAACCCATGAACCTGTACCTGAAACCAGAGCTTCTTCGCCGATTCTCCAGGAAAGGTTTCCGCTGCTGCAGATGGTCAGTCTGGCATCTCCCACGCGGTGGGCCTGAGCCAGGAATTCTTGGATATGTTCGTTTGTGATCATAATACTTTCTGATAGAGATTAAGAATGATTTCTTTGTTTACTTCGCGCGGGTTACCGGGGGTGCAGACATCTGCAAAGGCAGCGTCGGCCAGCCGGTCCAGATCTTTTTCCTGGATGCCCAGTTCCGACAGATGCTGGGGAATACCTACACGGACAGCCAGATCCTTCACGGCCTGTACGGCTGCGTCGGCAGCTTCTTCGCGGCTCATGCCGGGAACATATACGTCCATGGCTTTGGCGATCTGTACATATTTGTCGAGGGCAGCCGGTGCATTGAATTCCATGATGGTCGGCAGCAGCAGTGCGTTGGCAACTCCGTGAGGAATATCAAAGATTGCTCCAAGCGGGTGAGCCATGCCATGTACGACACCCAGACCTACATTCGAGAAGGCCATACCTGCGATATACTGTGCGACAGCCATACCGTTGCGGGCTTCCGGATTGGTCGGTTCCTTGACGGCTGTTTCCAGATAACGGTTAATCATTTCGATAGCCTTGATTTCAAACATGTCACTCATTTCCCAGGCACCTTTGGTAATCAGACCTTCGATGGCGTGTGTCAGAGCGTCCATACCGGTAGCGGCTGTCAGGCTTTTGGGCAGTGTGTACATCAGTTCGGCATCCACGATTGCGATGGCCGGGATGTCGTTCGGATCCACACAAACCATTTTCTTCTGTTTCTCCTCGTCGGTGATCACATAGTTGATGGTCACTTCGGCTGCGGTTCCTGCTGTTGTCGGAAGTGCAATGATGGGAACAGACTTACGCTGGGTATCAGCCACGCCTTCCAGTGAAACTACATCACTGAATGAAGGATTGTTGGTGATGATACCGATGGCTTTGGCCGTATCGATTGACGAACCTCCGCCAATGGCCAGAATAAAATCCGCACCCGATTCGCTGAATGCCTTTACGCCGGCTTTCACATTGCTTACGGTAGGATTCGGCTTGATTTCACTGAACAGCTCGTAAGGAACGCCTGCTTCCTCCAGTACGTCGAGCACTTTCTGTGCCACGCCGAAGCGGATCAGTTCTTTATCGGTTGCCACCAGCGCCTTGTGGAGTCCCAGTCTCTTGATTTCCTGTGGAAGCATCTTGCGGGCACCCGGTCCGAAATAAGATACTTCGTTGAGTATAAAGCGATGAATCATGATCTTAGAATGATTAAAGGTTTATTTGTAAATCGGACCATAGGTTGTACATGCACGGTAGTCTGCTCCTTCCTTGTCCATACCGAAGGCATTCCATGCAGCGGGACGGAAGATCTTGTCTTCATCCACATTGTGCATGCATACCGGGATTCTCAGGATGGAAGCAAGCGTGATCAGATCCTGACCGATGTGTCCGTAGCTGATAGCTCCGTGGTTAGCTCCCCAGTTGTTCATGACAGAGTATACATCCTTGAAAGCCGGTTTGTCGCACAGGCGGGGTACGAACCAGGTAGTCGGCCATGTACGGTCGGTACGTTCGTCAAGCAGCTTGTGGATTTCCGGATTGATTTCTACTGTCCATCCTTCTGCGATCTGCAGCACAGGACCGAGTCCTTTCACCAGATTCAGTCGGCTCATGGTAACAGGCATTCCACCTTTTGACAGGAAGTTGGATGAGAAACCTCCGCCGCGGAAATAATCACGGTTAGCCGGATACCAGGTAGTGGCTTCCAGACACTTGTTCATTTCTTCTTCGCTGATTTCCCAGTAAGGCTTCATGGTCGGGTTTCCGTTGGCATCCTGCTGCTGTCCGGTTCCGTCGAGAGTCGTTGCTCCTGAGTTGATCAGGTGAATAATACCGTTGGCAGCCATTCCGGTAAGTTCTTTGCCGGTTACGCGTTTCACAGCTTCCGGGCTCCAGTAAGTACGGACGTCAGAGAAGATCTGTGCGCGGTTGGTCAGCAAATGACCGAAGAGCATAGCCACGCCGTTGCAAGCATCGTTTTCGGTAGCCACAACGTAAGCTTCACGCAGACCGTTCCAGTCGAATGAGGTGTTCAGCAAAGCTTCCGAGTAGTCGCCGTTCGGATAGAAGTCGGTCCACTGGCGCTGTCCCTGGAAACCGGCAGCGATGGCGTTGTGTCCCAAAGCCTCTTCCTTGAAGCCCATTTCCTTGAGTTTGGGGTTGCCCTGCATCAGGTCGCGCATGATGATGGTCATCTTCACGATGAATTCCCAGTCAGCATCCTTTTCTGCACGGTTCTTGGCTTTTGCCGGAGTATTGAAGTCCTTACCTTCATTGCATTTGCAATGTTTTTCGGTCCAAGCCATGGCTTTTTCAAATTCTTCCTTGTCATAGATACCTTCAGTCATACGGCGGATGATTTCAGTCAGGTCAACTGATTCATTGCGCATGCCCAGATATTCCTGGAAGAAGTCCGGATTGACGATAGATCCTGCGATACCCATGGACACACTACCCATAGACAGGTATGACTTGCCTCTCATAGTAGCCACAGCCTGTGCTGCACGTGCAAAGCGGAGAATCTTTTCTGCTACGTCAGCCGGAATCGTATTGTCGTCCAGATCCTGTACGTCGCGTCCGTAAATACCGAAAGCGGGCAAGCCCTTCTGAGCATGTCCGGCCAGTACGGCTGCCAGATAAACAGCTCCGGGACGTTCTGTTCCGTTGAATCCCCATACTGCTTTGGGATAATACGGATTCATATCCATGGTTTCTGCGCCATAGCACCAGCAGGATGTAACGGTAATAGTGGCGCCTACGCCTTCGCGTTCAAACTTTTCAGCACAGGCAGCACTTTCAGCCACACGTCCGATAGTACCGTCTGCGATGACACATTCCACAGGACTTCCGTCTCCGTTTTTAAGATTGCTGGTGATTAATTCGGCAACAGCTTTTGCCAGACTCATGGTTTTTTCTTCGAGGCTTTCACGAACTCCTCCCTGACGGCCGTCAATGGTCGGCCGAATTCCGATTTTCGGATATTTTTTCATGTCGTAATGATATTTTTTAGGTTAATGATGTGAACAAAAATAAGGCACTTTGTCCGAATAGCATAATAAAACGAATGATAATAACATTATTTAACCCGGCCTTATGGAGGAATTTGTGAGAAAGGATATTGAAAAAACGCCGAATTCTTTTTTTTACACGCCGAAACGTTTTATATCAAAGGCCGAAGCGTTTTCAAAAAACGTCTCGGCCTTTTTAAAGGAATCCCGGAGTTGTTCATCACTTCATTCTCAGGGATGGATTTTTTTATTTCATATGATACAGGCAGACTATTGGATTTCCTTCTTCTTGTGCCCGTTCAATCAGTCGGGTCACCTGTTCGGGTTGCTTTTCCTCTGGTCGTGAATTCAGATAGTCTTCCAGACTGATCAGGTCGTCTGCCGTAATATATCCGACAAGGAGTTCGTCAGTGGCTTCAACCGGTCTGATCTGACAGTAGATCAGATCGTCCGTCATCCATCCGGCATAAAGTTGTCGGGACTGCTTGTCGAAAAGGATATCTTTCAACTGTTTGTCCACGAAAGCCTGGATATAGAGGTAGCGGTTGTTTTCCCAACAACTGTTGAATCCGTAGACAGGCCAGTATTTCATGACGGCATCGGCCGGGCTTTCATCCGGATGAATCATTTCGGGAGCGTCTTCCGGTGGATTCTTTTCCCCGAAGTCCAGCGTATATTTGATGCGTACGGAATCCTGCGAGGTTATAGACCAGATATGGTTTGACAGCGGATGTGCGAACAATACTTCCCGGTCGTTCCGTGAATGCGTAAAGACGCGGTTCTGCTGGAAAGAAGGAAGCAGCTGGTTTCCAAGATTGGTATATCCGTCGATAAGGTGTCTGCTTGTACCGTTTGTTCCGTCATAAATATCAAGCAATGTGATCGTGTCGCTTTCCGGCTGACGGAGATTATTCGTAAAGATACTCCAGGAATGATCCGGCAACAGGGCGATCTCAAATCCCCGGACTCCTATCTTATGTTCCCGGAGCAACCTTCCGTCAAGTGAAAAATGCATCAGCTTGGAAGGATAGGTCAGCAGACATACTGTGCTGTCCTTTTCGCAGACGTCAAATCCCAAAAGGGAAAGGTATTCTTCTCTGCCCTGTCCATAGCGGTTGATGCGGGCGATTCCTTTTCCCTGCCGGTCAAAGATCAGGATTTCATCCCTGCTCAGCACAAAGAAATGATCGAGCGCATAGCGGAACTGGCGGATATCAGATACAAGGAAGTTGCCGGTTGTGTCCAGTGGAATGGTTTCAACCCGGGAAAAAAGATCTGAGTACTTCTGGCTCAGCGGCAAGGCTTTATCATACGAGAGAACCATGCCCGGTTCAAATGAAGATTGCTTTTCTGTCTTGCCTGAAAAAGAGCAAGAAGCCAAAAACAGGAAAGACAGAAAGATACCTGAATTTCTTATCATAAGTGAGCATGTTTTATGCGTATGTATTTATGCAGAAGGGAATGGAGTAAAGGTACTGTCTGGAAAGGCAAATTTATGATTTAGATGTACCTTTACTTCATTCGTTGCATAATTATACCATGATGTTTTTTTATTTCCACATGAGGTTATAAGACCTAAGGAGATAAAAATAATAAGATTAAGGTAAATCCATTTCATACTTGAGTACAGATATACCTTCGCCTTTGTCGGTAAGAGCCATAAGCGTTTTATTGTCCGGAGTTACAGTTAAGTAGAAAATGCTTCTGTCCAGATGGAGCTGGTAACATTCTTTACCTTCCCAATTAAACACACGGACAAGAGAACTGTTCAAATAGCCTTTGTTTCCTTCAGGCAGGACATCACCATGCCAGATGGCATAAATGTAGTCATCAGTGGCTGCTATGCCGATATAATAGCGTTTTGTCTTGGCGGTGACCAGACCTTGCATTTCGCCATCTCCTGTAGGCATCAGGTATATATCATTCGGATAGGCATTGATTTCCGTCTGGATGGGAAAACGTCCTTTGTCTACTTTGATAATTTGCAGCATGTCCGCCAAATGGCAGCTGACAGCTATTTTCTGATTATCTGGAGCTACAGTCATTGTCAGATCATATAAAGTGGCATTGCACATATTCGTCATGGCTGGATCCACATGATTTTTATCTGGGAACTTTCCAATGGCTTTTATGTTTCCGTCTGGCTCTTTTACTACATATGATGCCGTATCAGTTATATTGGTAGCAATAAAATAATTGTCGGCTCGAACTGTTCCCATCAGAGAGAAGGGGGTATTGTCTTCCAGATTCCAGGAAAAGACTTCCTGTACGGCTGGTTTCGGTTGCAGCAGATCCGAATATGCAACTTTAAACAAACGCCTTTTATAGATGTCATACATATAGAGGGATTGTGTTTTCTCATCGGCTCTGAATGAATCAATTCTTCTGAACTCCAGAGGACCATCTCCTTTCGCGATAAACGAATTCAACCGTTTTCTGGATGAAGCTCCCCATACATCAACCAGCGTATCTCCCTGAAGATTGACCGTTACCCACATTGTATCTACAACTTGAATGTAGACGGGGCTTGAAATTCCCAGCATGCTGTCAGAAAGTACGACTTCTCCTTTTAGGTCTACATTCCTTATCGGATGTTGCTCAGATACATTCTGGCATCCGATCAGAAATAATAATGTGCTGATAAATAAGATTTTTTTCATAAATGTATATTTAAAGGTTAATAGTTAGAAAGCTGTTGAAAGTTTACAACTAAATCCGTTTTGTTTTAAAACTATGGAATCAGTGTATTTAGTAATGATGCATATATGTTTATGTCTGACTTAAAGGCTATATTATGACCTCATTAAATAATAAAAATGAATTTAAATATATGACAAAAATAATAAAAGCTCGGGATTTAAACTAATTCTGTTATGTTTTTTTTGTTTTGGTGATAACTAATTGAAATATAGGTGCTTATCTTTGGGGACTTAGTAATTGGAGTAATGCATGACGAAAACAGGCTTCTTGTGTGTAATGTCTTTTCTTTTTCGATAAGATGTATTAATCACGTCTCTTGCATTATACGTTCGATCAGGCTGAATCGTGCGGTCGTTGCGGCCTGATCGTGCGGTCGTTTGGGCCGAATTGTGCGGTCGTTGCGGCCTGATCGTGCGGTCGTTTGGGCCGAATTGTGCGGTCGTTTGGCTGAATCGTGCGGTCGTTTCCGGAGGCTATATATACAAAAACGGCTGAAGATTATTGCCGTGCCAGAGGCATACGGAATTATCTTCAGCCGCAACAGTCCGGAAAGCCTGTTTAGTCGAACAGACTTCTGAACTTCTTGAATATTTTTTCTTTCAGGCTCATGTTAGGCTTGAAACTTTCAGATTCCTGCCATTTTTCCAAAGCCTGTCTTTCTTCTTTGGTCAGAGTTTCGGGAATGTAAATGCTGATATGAACCAGCAAGTCGCCCGTTCCGGTTGTATAGCCGTAGCTGTTGATGGAAGGAAGTCCTTTGCCGCGCAGACGAAGCACTTTGCCCGGCTGTGTACCCGGTTCGATCTTGATTTTCGCTTTTCCGTCGATGGTCGGGATTTCCACTGTTCCTCCAAGGGCTGCGGTCGGAACGCTCAGCAGCAGGTTGTAGATCAGGTCGCTCTCGTCGCGCACCAGTTCCGGATGCTTTTCCTCTTCGATGAGTACCAGCAGATCGCCTGCCACACCGTTGTGCTTACCGGCATTACCCTTGCCGTTGATAGTCACCTGCATGCCTTCAGCCACACCTGCCGGAATCTTTACCGTTACGACTTCTTCACCATATACGATACCTTCGCCGCCGCAGGCAGAACATTTGTTCTTGATGATTTTACCTTCGCCGCCACACTGGGGACATACGGTCTGAGTCTGCATCATGCCGAAGATACTTTGCTGGGTGCGGGTTACGCTTCCCGTACCGTGACAGGTCGGACAGGTTTCTACGCCTCCGTCGCCTTCAGCTCCTGTTCCGTGGCAGTGACTGCACTGCACGTATTTCTTGAGTTTGAATTTCTTTTCTACACCGGTAGAGATTTCCTTCAGGTTCAGTTTTACCTTTACCCGCAGGTCGGAGCCGCGGAACTTGCGCTGACGGGGCTGGCCACCGCCGCCTCCAAAGCCTCCGAATCCGCTGTGGCCTCCGAAGATGTCGCCGAACATGGAGAAGATATCGTCCATAGACATGCCCTGTCCTCCGAATCCTCCGGCTCCGGCTGCTCCGTCCACTCCCGCATGTCCGAACTGATCGTAACGGGCACGCTTGTCCGGATTGCTCAGCACTTCATAAGCTTCGGCTGCTTCCTTGAACTTCTCTTCCGCTTCCTTATCGCCCGGATTCTTGTCCGGGTGATATTGGATGGCTTTCTTTCGGTATGCTTTCTTGATCTCATCGGCTGAGGCAGACTTTTCTACCCCAAGCACTTCGTAGTAATCTCTCTTTGCCATGATCTTCTTATTGTGCTACTACTACTTTTGCGTGACGGATCACTTTGTCATTCAGTTTGTAACCGGTCTGTACACAATCAAGTACCTTTCCTTTCTGGTCTTCGCTCGGAGCGGGTACCAGGGCAACGGCTTCGTGATAGTCCGTATCGAAAGCTTCACCTACGGGTTCCATCTTTTGCAGACCTTCCTGTGAGAGTCCTTTCAGGAATTTCTGATAGATCAGATCGATGCCTTCATACATAGCTTTTACGTCGTCAGCCTTTTGCATGTTCTGCAAAGCTCTTTCCAGATCGTCCAAAATAGGCAGGATGGCACTGATGGCCTTTTCACCACCGTTCTTGATCAGTTCAGCCTTTTCTTTCAAGGTACGTTTACGGTAGTTGTCAAATTCAGCAGACAGACGAAGATACTTGTCTTTCTGTTCTTCAATGGTTGCTTTGGCAGCTTTCAGTTCCTGCATCACCGGATCTGCAACCTCCTGCTGTTCTTCTGCAGCTTCTGCAGCAGCTTGCTGTTCCGCGTTTTCGGTCACAGTTTCTTCCTGTTTTGCCATTTCTTCTTCCACGTTATGGTTTTCTTGTGTACTCATATCTTAATTATGTTTTTATTAGCTGATAAATGTTTATTCTTTCTCCTACAAATTTCGTGCCTGATAGGAGTTAATATGGAAAACGGCTGCAAAAATACGAAATATTTGTCACACTGACATTATTTTTTCATGCTTTGTCGTCTTGTCAGCCTGTGTTCAGGCTTCTTTTCCAGGCATGAATGCCGGCTTTTGAGGTGTATCTCGTTTTTTTGTATTATCTTTGCAGACGTTGTTAATCAGAGATAATATTAATATAAGGTATATAGATAATGATTACAGTTTCGAATGTAGCCGTTCAGTTTGGTAAAAGAGTGTTGTACAACGATGTGAACATGAAGTTCACCAACGGAAATATTTATGGAGTGATCGGTGCCAATGGTGCCGGTAAGTCTACGTTTCTGAAAGTTATTTCAGGTGAACTGGATCCTACCAAGGGAAGCGTAACCCTGGGACCGGGCGAGCGTTTGTCCGTGTTGAGTCAGGACCACTTTAAGTTTGATGCCCATACGGTGCTTGACACCGTGCTGATGGGACACACGGTTCTCTGGGATATCATGAAACAGCGTGATGCGCTTTATGCGAAGGAAGATTTTACGGATGAAGACGGTATCAAAGCTGCAGAGCTGGAAGAGAAATTTGCTGAGCTGGAAGGCTGGAATGCCGAAAGCGATGCAGCCATTCTGCTGAGCGGACTGGGCATCAAGGAAGACAAGCACGGCATGCTGATGGGAGACCTCAGCGGTAAGGAAAAGGTGCGTGTGATGCTGGCACAGGCCTTGTTTGGAAATCCGGACAATCTGTTGCTTGACGAGCCGACCAATGACCTGGATATGGATACTGTGACCTGGCTTGAGGAATACCTTTCTAATTTTGAACATACCGTGCTGGTGGTAAGTCACGACCGTCACTTCCTCGACTCGGTTTGTACCCATACCGTAGATATTGACTTTGGTAAGGTGAACCTCTTTGCCGGTAACTATAGCTTCTGGTATGAATCCAGTCAGCTTGCTTTGCGTCAGCAGCAGAACCAGAAGGCCAAGGCTGAAGAAAAACGGAAGGAACTGGAAGAGTTTATCCGCCGTTTCTCAGCCAATGTGGCTAAGTCCAAGCAGACTACCAGCCGCAAGAAGATGCTGGAAAAACTGAATGTGGACGAAATCAAACCTTCTTCACGCAAATATCCGGGTATCATCTTCACCATGGACCGTGAACCGGGTAACCAGATTCTGGAAGTATCGGGACTGCGTGCCGAAACAGAAGAAGGAACAGTGCTCTTCAACGATGTGAACTTCAACGTTGAAAAGGGAGACAAGATCGTGTTCCTGAGCCGTGACCCGCGTGCCATGACAGCTTTGTTTGAAATCATCAACGGTCATCGCAAGGCACAGGCAGGACATTACAACTGGGGTGTGACGATTACTACAGCTTATCTGCCGCTGGACAATACGGATTATTTCAACTGTGACTTGAATCTGGTAGACTGGCTGAGCCAGTATGGTCAGGGCAATGAAGTCGAGATGAAGGGCTTCCTCGGCCGTATGCTGTTCTCCGGTGAAGAGGTGATGAAGAAAGTAAGCGTGTTGTCGGGAGGTGAAAAGATGCGTTGTATGATTGCCCGCATGCAGTTGCGTAACGCCAACTGTCTGATTCTGGATACACCGACCAACCATCTGGACCTGGAATCTATTCAGGCGTTCAATAATAACCTGAAGACGTACAAGGGAAATGTGCTTTTTGCTTCGCATGACCATGAGTTCATTGAAACTGTGGCAAACCGTATCATCGAACTGACTCCGAACGGTATCATTGACAAGATGATGGAGTATGATGAATACATTACCTCAGATCATATCAAGGAAATGCGTGCGCGCATGTACGGAGACAAATAAGAATTAAAAGAGGAAATTCCGGTCGGCATACAGCCTGAATCTGCAGAGTGATCCGGAATTTCCTTTTTTCTAAAATTATACTACTATGGGGAATACTTTGAATTCTGTTGCTAAGAAGCAAATTGTGTGGCTGGATGTTGTCCGCCTGCTGGCTATGTTTACGGTTGTATGCTGTCATTCGACCGATCCATTCAATTTTTATCCGGGCGAACCGCCTGCCAATATCAGTGAGATCAAGTTCTGGGGAGCTGCTTACGGATCTGTTCTTCGTCCGTGTGTTCCGCTTTTTGTAATGATTACGGGAGCTTTGCTGTTGCCGGTCAAAGGTGATACGGGAGCTTTCTACAGAAAACGTATCAGCCGGGTATTCTGGCCGTTTCTGATCTGGTCAGTCATCTATAATCTGTTTCCCTGGATCACCGGTCTGCTGGGATGCAGGCCCGAACTGATTCTGGATTTCTTCCCATACTCCGGAGAGGAAGCTGCCCGTCAGTCTCTGTCGGTATCGATGGACTATATATCCCATATACCGTTGAACTTTTCGTTGCTGGATGTTCACATGTGGTACATTTATCTGTTGATCGGAATGTATCTTTATATGCCTGTCTTCTCTGCGTGGGTGGAGAAAGCCTCCGAAAAGGCAAAGCTGTGGTTTCTGGCAGCCTGGGGAGTGACACTGTTTGTTCCTTACTACCGGGAATTTGTGAATCCTTATCTGTGGGGATCCTGTTCTTGGAACGAATTTTATATGCTTTATAACTTTGCCGGTTTTAATGGTTATCTTTTGCTGGGCCATTATCTCCGTCACCATGACTTTAGTCTGGCCAGGACCCTTGGCTGGGGAATTCCTTCTTTTGTAATAGGTTTCCTGATTACTTTTCTGGGATTCCGTCACATCACATCATTACCGGAATATACCGAAGAACAGCTTGAGATGTTTTTCTATTATTGTTCTCCCAATGTGGTTATGATGACAGTGCCCTGCTTCCTGATAGCCAAGAAGGTGAATGTGCGGAATGAACGTTTGCGGCAGGCACTTGCCAATCTGACGGTATGCGGTTTCGGGGTGTATATGATCCATTACTTTTTCACCGGCCCCTGTGTCCTGCTGGCCCGTATGTGTCATATACCGGTAGCGGTTCAGATTCCGGTTGCTGCCCTGATAGCCTTTGGGGCTTCATGGGGACTGGTCAATTTGCTTCGCAGGCTGACAGGAAAGTATGCAAAATATCTGGTGGGGTGACATTCTCCTGAAATCGCAGATCGGAGTTTGATGCAGTAAGTAATCTGTTTTTATTATAAAGCCCTCTCAAAAATGACTTTGAGGGGGC
>NZ_EQ973650.1:120465-159329 GCF_000157915.1 Phocaeicola coprophilus DSM 18228 = JCM 13818
AAATAATGTATATTCGATCAGCTTCAACTTTTTTGTAATCGGTTGGTATATGGGTATGAAGGTTTAGTGGTTTATTGGAAAAAGCGATTAATGTGCTCCTGGAATTGAAAGAGATTAAATTTTTAGTTCCTGTAAAATTTTACAGAAATGTTGTCTTGAACAAATTAATTAATTTTATATCTTTGCTTCCGTTGTGTTTTATATATTTTTTTACTATGTAACTCTTATAATAGGATTATTTTTCAAAAATCGGATTTTATGAAGTCTTATGAGATTTTATTTGCAGGAAAGATGCATTTATATTGAACTCATAGATAAAGCTAAATAAAAAATGAAATGGCTGCTTAAAGTGTTGTAACATGGATAATATGGTGCCTAAAAATATATTGCTTCGCTTGTCAAATGATGATGAAAAGGCTTTCGAATTTATATATTGGAAATAATATTACATAGCTAAAATTTACATATCTAATACACTAATATATAATGCTTTACAAAACTACATGATTGAATTAAGAAACAAATTAGAAACAAAAAGTGAATTTTATCCATTTTCCTGTTTTTTCTTTTGCACTCTGTTTCTTTGCTTGCAGTTGCTTGCCTTTGGAGTGAAAATTCAAGCTGCTCTATTTGATTTTTGTTCCTTGGGTTTACAAATCAGATTAAGGCTTGCACTGATGTTTTTTTTGCAGCCAAAAGAGAAAAGTGCAAGCCCGTCATCCTCTAAAGTTGCATCACTTCTACAAATCTAATTCTTTTTATGCAGGCAGCCAAATATGACTGCCTATATTTAGTTTAATTTAGTTTAGCATATATATAAGGCTAACAAACCAAACTAAACTGGATTTACAGCTCACTTCCCGACCATCCTTCCTTTTCCCATTTTACTCTCTGGAAGGTCTCCCTTGTCTTTCTCTTTTGGCTGCAAACCCTTTTTACATTCCCATCACACCCTTTGCACGCAATCATCTCCCATGTTTCTCCCGGCATTTCGCATACTAACTTCCGGTCTGGCTGATGAAAATTGTGTCGCAAAGGTACTTGCCATGCCTTTCTTGTATGCAAGGTCATTGCCTGATGGTTTACGACAAAATCTCCACACTCGGCTTCGCTGAGGTAGTATTTGGTCTGAAAACCTTGCATAAAGAGCCATGCCACCTTTTGTGGCGACATAATTTATCAAGCCCGAAAGTAGATGAAATGCTACAGGAGGGAATATAAGAACTTAAAATTTAGGATTATGGCGAACTATGCAACAAACATCTTCTACGCAAGAACAGAGTGTTCAAAAGACCTTGATACGATAGAGGAGTTTCTGGACAGAACATTCAACGGCTATATCAATCGTCAGAACGATTGCATTGATGCGGAATTTTCCTCACGTTGGGAATACCCCGAAGAAGAAATCAGCAAATTGATAGCATCCCTGGCAAACAAGAACAAAGTCTATATCAAGATTCTGTCCTATGAGTTTGATAGTGATTATGTCAGCTTCAGGATATTCTCACAAGGCAAGTGGAACGTTAAGTTATAACCTTCAAATCATACGATTATGTTTTACGAGGAAGACAGCGAAATTATCGGGTTGTCCTGCACGTTGCTTACTCCCTACAGAGGGTACACAGAAGGCACCATTGTCGGAGATTATGGCAACACAGTCATTGTCCGTCTCACCAGCGGCAAAGAAATAGAAGAATACAGAGATGAAGTGATTATCAATGATTAAACAAGACAACAGCAATGAAACAGATAGCAAGTAAATTCGTACAGTGGGATGTCCCCGAATTGGAGAAGCTGAAAGACAGCAAGGTTTACAAGTTACGGGAACGTCTTGATAATGGCGGCAAATTGAGCCGTTCCGAAAAGAACTGGCTTACACGAAGCCTGCAAGAGTGCTGCCACTTCAAATGTGGCATAGCCTTGATGGGGTATTGTTTTGACTTTTCGGATGTCCTCAAACGCTATTTCGTAAAGCAATACGGACATGTCGCCGAATACTATGCAGTTGACAAGACTTCATTGCGTTCCGTTTTGTATGGGCGCATTGAGGACATTATAGAAGTACCATAAATATCGAAAACATGAAAGTGACGATTGAACACAGCTTTTGCCCTTATTCCGAGGAGGTGACCGACCTCTATTTCCGAATCATCAATACAATTCTTTTTTCTACCGATGAAGCGGAGCTGCGTGAAAGTATGAGACAGTTGGAAGAGAAGACTCCTCTTCATGAGTATTTTACCTATGGATATGGTGCCCATCACCTTTGGGTTTGTCAAAGACGTCCGAGTGACAAGACTCTGGTCTTCAAGCACCGTATCATGTTGGTTGAGTTTTAATCAGCCAACAGATATTGGCTACCGGCTGGAATGGAACTACCCATTTCAGCCTTGCCGCCCTTCCTTTTATAATTTCTCTTTTGGCTGCGCCGTTTCCTTTTTTACAGCCGTCCATTCATGTGAAAAGCATCCCGCTTTTCTGTCTGATCCGGTTTCTGCCTTTCCCTATGGCCATTTTTTCACTCCCTCTTTTTCTGGTGCGGATACAGCAGCCACCCTCAGCTGTGTGTTCTGTCCTTGCTCCATTCGGATTGGAATGACCCTCTTCGACAGTATACTTTGAATGAATGCCGTTCTGTTTTTGCTGCCTCGACAAGCGACATTGGAAAAGTCCGGTCTCTCCGTTTTTTGTGGTTGTCCGGGAAGGTGCTTCAATTCCTGCACCAGAGAGTGGACACGAGCTTTTGCCTGCTGTTCCCTCCATTTGGTTCTCATTTTTCATCATTGCTTTTCCAACGAAGCCATCATCATTTTCCCGTTGCAAAGATAGTGTGCAGTCAGGAACGCCTTAGCAGTCTTGACCAATGGCGTAGCCGCTTCAATCTTCCTTTATCAGGCCTTTGGTTTTGTCTTCGCCAAAAATAAAGCGTATTGATGCGCTATCCTTGGTGCATCCTTTATCTGCATCTACTTTTTACCGCAGCGTAAAAATAATTTAATAACTTCTAAAAGCAATTCGATATGAAAAAGATTGAGAACACTTTCGCAGTAACAGGATTCATTGGCAAAGATGCAGAAATCCATCAGTTCACCAGTGCCAGCGTAGCACGTTTCTCTTTGGCTGTAAGCCGACTGGAGAAAAACGGAGAGGAATCCAACCGCATTTCCGCCTTCATGAATATCGAGGCATGGCGTAAGAACGAGAACACCGATTCCTTCGACATGCTGACCAAAGGTACCATGCTTACCGTCGAGGGTTATTTCAAACCAGAAGAATGGATTGACAAGGACGGTACGAAACACAACCGCATCGTGACCGTGGCTGTCAAGTTTTATCCGCCTGTTGAAAAAGAGGAGGAAGCTCCTAAAAAACAGGCAAAACCTGTGAAGAAAGGCAAGAAATGATTCCGGCCTTACAGACAAAGCGACCTTCGGGTCGCTTTATTTTTGTTCATGGACGGCTTCAGCCATTCCGCCCTTTTATAGCTTTTCCCCTGCATGTACTTCCGTACCATGCATGTACTTCCGTACCATTATAATGTCATGTCGCTCCTTTGTGTTTTTACTGCTTTTCGGGGTTCCATTCCGCAAGCCTGTTATTTTTCTCTGCAAAGTTTGATTGCCGTTTTCCGGTCCTGTCAAGGAACCGCTTTGCTGGCTGTCGGAAAATCTTCCTCTCCGTGCCTGCGAGCGTATTTTCCACATCCTCCTTGCCCGGACCGACCGCCAATTTCGTGAGCAGAAAAAAAAATCAACCTTCCGGTACAGAAACTACCAGAGGGAAAACAAACAAAATTCATCAACTTTAAAATTGTAGTGATATGACATTCAGAGAATTTATGGCAGAAAACGGCTACATGTTACAGACAACTTTTTGGAGTGATTTTTCGATAGCAGACCGCTTCGGACTTCCAGCAGTCCAAGACACTTTCAACCGAGCATTTGCAGAGTGGAAACAGAGCTACAAGTACCTCACAGAACTTATTTTGGTACTCAACCACAAAATCTGGCAGCACTACGAGGCAGCCCCGGAAATGGCAAAGCTCTACAACATCCTTTGGATGCAAGCCGACCAATACGCCATCGAGAATCTGAAAGGCAGCGAGCTGGAATATTATTATGAGGTGACGGACTGATGCCGTCATACAGATAAAGCAGATAGTTCAATCAGTTAAACTCAATAAAATAGATATGGATATTACATTTGCAATCGTCCGTGCAGAAAATGCGGACTATCTTTGCCACCATGCCAACGGCATCTATGTGGATGTCAGCAATCCAATGAGAACTTTTGTTGCCGGAGAAGATAAGTTTCGGCTTATTGAACCGGACCGTTCGTTGGAACGGAAGGAGTACAGGTTCAGAGGACAGAACTGCTATCTTGTACCTCGTTTTTATGCCAACGGGTGGCTGGCTCTTCTGTTGCAGAGCGTGGAGGATGAAAGTGAGTATATCGTCCTTTCTGTCAATTTGGAGGAAATGGATGCCCTTGGATTGCCCGACCGGACATTTATTGATGTGAACCATTATCCGGATGCCATGGCGTTTTTGAGTGCGAACGGGCTGGCAACGGATTCCGGTTACAAACGCAGGAGCGGCTTTGTGGAGTATCCGATGGTAATGCTGAATCTTGCATTGATTTACCAGCATTTCCCGAAGACATTCCAAGAAGCCGACATTGATTGTTTCTGAACAGCTGTTCCAGGCATGGATTGCTGATTGGTTTTAACGATACCGTACCGCCTTTTTCGGCACGGTATCGTTTTTTACACCCGATTTTCCAGCGACACCAGACTTTTATATATTGTCCTTTTCTCTCTTTTAGTTATTCCTTTTTCCCTCTTATAGCGGCAAGATTACCAGTCCCTTTTTATCATTTGCAATGGCGGGCAGCCTCTGATTGCATCCCGACATTTCGCTCGGGAATGTTTTCTTGTGCAAAGGTACGTCGAAAGAATGCTCTGCAAGTATCACTGTCGCTACCCGAAGTGAAATTTGACGTAACCTTCCGCAATCAAAGATTCCGGTATTCATAAAATTTCATTCCGGGTTTCTTGCTTTGCATTCCTGCTTCGCCATATGATGGGCACCAAAAAGCGACCCTTGCGATGAAGTCGGTAAATTTCAAAGCAGGGCAAATGAAACACTTTAAAAAAATAGAATAAAATGACAGTAGATGAAGTATTACAGCACGATTTGAAGTTTCGGTACATGCTACTCGGACGCCTACAGGCAGATTGCGAATATTATCTTGGTTTCGGCAACAGAAATCCCAACCGTTTGTGGGCTGGTGATGAAGAAAGGCAACTGGAGTACATGACCAGGCTCTATGACAGTTTCACCGAGGAGGAAAAACCACAATGGCTGACAAGGGAACAGATTCTGAAGTATGATACCGCCATGAGGAATATACCGGAATAAAAACAAATGCCGCACCTGCTCCAAAGACAGAGCGATGCGGCAATCATTTTTCTAATCAATTATATCAGTTATCAGTTATGAAGATTCAGTGCTATTTAGCCTCGATGCCCCCTTTTACCATGACACGAAAAGTCTTGGCAGGCTTGAAGGCAGGAACCGAATGGGCAGGGATGATGACAGTCGTATTGCTTGAAATGTTACGTCCCGTTTTCTGTGCTTTATGTTTGATTATAAAACTGCCGAACCCTCACAGAAAAACCTCTTCTCCTACAATCATCGAATCTTTCACGCTTTTCATAAACGCTTCCACTACGGCTGTTACCGTGTTCTTTTCTATACCGGTCTGCTTTGCTATCCGGTCAACAATCTCTGCCTTTGTCATGGTCTGATTAAAATGAATGATAAAATTATGCACTTACTTACCTTCTGGCTTAACGGTCACGCCGGTAGTCGCTCTGGCTGAATCCACCGAATATACCCTTCAGAATCTTGCCGACAATCCAAAACACCACGAATAATACAATCAGTTCTCCCATAAGTATTCTATATTTATACAGTTGTAATTGAATCTAAAGATACAAAATAATCTCTGAACTACAAAATAATACGGAGTGAAATTCATCCGGATTTACATCACATGTTTTCTACTCCGCTATCATCCTCTTCCGTCTTCTTCTTGACACGCGGACCGCTGGTCTGGCCACGGTCGAGCTTTACACCATATTTGTTGAGTATGCGCCATATTGAACTTTTGCTGCTGAAGCCGCTGGCAGCCCAGATATCATCGAACGAATGGCCGTTGGTGTACATGTCCACGATTTTCTTGTCTCGTTCGGCTTTGGGCAGCACTTTCGGGGCTGCCGGTGCCTTGATGCTTTGGCGCAGCCTTTCCACATGGGCAGAGTACCTGCGCAATGCCGCAATCTCCTCCGGAAACGCACCGATTATCCACAGCACGTCAGCGGCTGTCGTGGAAGGAAACAGTTCACCTCGGGTATCCACCTTGTCGTGGATGGATATGATACGTACTATCTTGATCCGGCACAGTTCAATGAATGCGGACAGTTCTCTCAGCCCGCGTGTGGCATTGCTGAACTTGACCACGACAAGTTCGTCACCTCTTTCAAGATTTGCCATAAGCTGTTTCCACATCGGACGCAATGTTTCGTGTTCGACCGTTTCTTCTACAATCTGTACACATCCGTATTGCTGCATCCATTCTCTTTCCGTGTCAAAACTTTCATTGTTTTCCCTGAATATGTAACCGACTTTTGCCATTTGATTATACATTGTTTTGATAACAAGTGCAAATATAATACTTTCCTTTAAATCCAAAATTATATTGTGGAAAAATAATCGTTTAAACGGATGGAAATCCTGTTTTTCTTTCACTTGTTTTCATTGATAATCATATTGTTAATATGATTATGAAAAAATCGCTAATTCTGACATCGAAAGAATATTATCACGATTTTTATATATAGATTTGCACTGTTTTAATATGAAATAACAAATATGGAAAGTGTAAAATCATACTGTAAAAGAGTCTGGCTGTTGACCGGAGTATGTGCCGCTTCACTGACCATTTGCGGATTGTCATCATGCGGTGACGGAAGCGGCAAGCCTTTGTCGGAAGTGGCAGAAGACCCTGCCGGAACCTACCGGAAGTATCTGTTCGATATACGAAGCCAAAAAAGTGCTTCTTTCAAGGAACTGACCCTTTACGTCCGCCAATGGCAGGAACTGAAGGATTCCGTCTTTTTTCATCTCCGCAAGGACTCGCTCATACGGGAACATCCCGACACACGTTCGGCATGTGTCCGCCTGCACGATTCAATCCGCAACGAGTTCTCACGGCTGGTTCTTTCGAAGCCGCGTACCTATCAGGAACTCCTGTCCTTCAAAAATCAGTTTTCCTCCTATGCCCGTGATACGGAACTGCTGGATGACGTACAGAAAATCCGCCCTTTCTTCCGTTCGTTGGATGACCAGCCGGCACATAAAGGAAACCGGACCCAGGTCCTTTCCGCTTACCGTTCGCTGTTGTCACGCACCAATCGTGCCGGCATACATAGCACCAAAGACCTGAGAGCCTTTATCACAAAGGAGGATGCCGTATTCCGTGCCTTCCTTGTACACCTGCATGAACTGGACGGTGAAGGTCTGACAGATGTCACCCGCAACACCGAGCAATGCTGCTCTCAGATACTCCTTGCTGCCGAACGAAAGGAAATCACCTACCGGGAGGCCATGCTTTATCTGGTCCTTCGTACCAACCGCCGGCAGATACAGAACATGCAGACCTGCATGGATGACGTCCGCAACAAGAGGGTCAAGACACCCGTACAGGCACATGCCTATATATGGATGCTCGTGCAGCCCTATTCTTCACTGGATGCTTTTTCCATGGCGTTGCTTTCCGAGGATGAGCGGAAACAGCTTGACAGGATGGCGGCCCAGACCCCTGCGGTATTCAAAAGCCTGAGCCGGATCCTGCAATCTGAAGGCACACGCCTGTCTGAACTTCCCGGAATGCTGATGGAAATTTTCATACACACGCTATAACAATATCATGAATATGTTACGACATTTTTTTGACGACTTTATGACGTTCGTCCCGCTTCAGCTGCCACAGCTGCTGGATGTGACCATCATGGAAGAGCCGCAGTTCTACGGCGACTATGCACTGCTGACCTTTCCATTGCGAGATTCCTATGACCTGGAAGAGGTAATGGATATGTTCGAGGACGACATGGAGCTGATAACGCTCTACCACCATATTCCATCGCATACGGTCAAGTTCGGTCACAGCACCTGTGCATATTCCAATCCTGCTTTCGGCCAGATGTTCAAGATGAACTGCCAGACCGGTGCGGACGGCAAGGTTGACACCATCCTTGTCACCATCTATGATTCGCTGGAGCAGATGTATGGCGAATTGTGCCTTGACCTAGATCTCCATTCCAAGGGAGGTGTGTTCAAATACAAGAAGGATAAGGAAGATGTCCTGCTGAATTTTCTATGACCGTTGCCTCATGAGGAATACGTTATATCGACAGATGGTCTATTGGATAAGGGAGTATCGTACATGGATAGAGGTCGTTGATGACAATACCTATAAGGAGTACGCACTGCCAAGGAACGGCCATATTGACTACATCGTTTCCCGGACATTGGTACTGCGGGCTTACAAGGACAAAGGCCCGTACACCAAGGGCATGACCTGGACAATCCCGGAGTATGCACTGGACAAGGCATTGGCCACCTACCGCAAGCAGGAACATACGTTCAGGCAGCGTATCAAGAAGGCTGCGATGTATCTCTCACCACGGGATGCCGAGGCCATCATCCTGCTGGCTTCCCACAACATTGTCCGTCTGGAGCTGGTGATACTGCCCATTCAAGCACGCGAAAAACCCTATTACTTATGATTTGGAACATCTTACAACTCATTTTCTGTGCCATGCTGTTTGCAGTGCCCATGGCATTATACAAGAGCAACCGCACTTTTATGGCAAGGTTCTATAACGCCATGGTATACCGTGAAAAGGCCCGTAGGCTCTATGTGCGGATCCTTTTGATCCTGCTTTTGCTTTTTCACTATGTCTATGCCTGCGGACATGTCGGCGAGTTCGGTATCCTGTTATCGACCGCAGTCTGTGCCGCTATCTATTCGTTCAGGCGGACGGACCGTTGGCTGAGACGTTTGCCCGGCAGGACATCCTCGTTTGTTGCTCTGGCAACGACTGTACTGGTCATCGGCTTTGTACCGCATCTGTACACGCTGGCAGTCACCGTCGCCTTTCTTCTTTTGGCTGCCCTGTTCTATCCCTCCGATCGGGTAATGACCGAATCCGGGGATTTAGACCGGATTACCGGATGGATGCAACATCCAGCACTGCTGGCCGAAAGCTATCATGATTATCATCACGCAAGGTTGCCGCAGGATGCGGACAGCGGCAACACTGATATATCCGCGCAATAATAACCATTCAAAAACAGATTGAAAATGAAAACCAGACAAAGAATAACTGTCCCGATACTGGCAGACAGAGAGGTGTTTGACTACCTCAAGGAGAAAGTGGGTGAACGGAAAACGAAAACAGAAGCCTATTGTGATTTGCTGGACAAGGCTCTGGCCGGTTTTGTTTCCCCCTTTTTAAGAAATCAGGAGTTTGAACTCCATCCCAACCAGTGTCATGTGACGGTTTCAGACCTTTCAGTGGAATGGCATTGGCACAGGGCTACCGTCCGTTCTTTCCTCGATGCACTGGAGGGGTTCGGCCTGCTGAGCCGTATCCGTCTTTCCAAAAGCGTCATCATTACCATGAACGTACAGAACGGCAGTTCCGTGGAGTCTTGTTCCGGACAGCAGGTGCCGGAGTTTGCCGACCTAATGCATGAGGTATTGTCCGATTGGATAACTGGCAAAACCGATACGGATGAAACCGGCTTTCGATGTGGACAGCTCATCCGCCAGGCCATGGACGGGACTGCCATGCAGGACAACCTTTCGTGTCCGGACAGTGTCACCCATATAGGTTCGGCAACCGGAGGTAACAGCCGGGCGGTGGAAATCAGCCAGGCTGCTCAGGAGTGCATCGCACTGGCCGCCCTGCAACGTGCTCTGCGGAAGTCGAGATTCGATGATGTTTCAGGAGCCATGGACTACTTCCATCTCGAACTCTACGGTGACTGGTCTGGGCTGCTCGCTACTGCCAACGAACTTTCAGGACTTCTCTTTGACGAAAGCAGGGCAAATGATGTCGGGCATGAGGAAGACCGCATAGAAGGCTTAAAAGCCCTTATAAAGCCTTTTCTTGCGCTTGCGGCAAAGGCTCAGGAGAAGTCGTACCAGACCGGAGATTAGAAACCGAATGTATAACTGCGAACAATCCGTTTCCTTTCCCGTTCTGGAGTGCTGCCGGTTATAGGAGGCATCCGGGCTTGCCCGTCTGCCACGAACTAAGGGACGGGGGAGCCTAATACCCCACCTGCCTGACGTTGGTGGGAAGGGTGTCCGAACAAGCAGCAAGCTGGGACACGGTAGATTGTCCGAAACAATATGAAAAACGTATGGCAAATCAAAAACAGGTACTCGACGTGCAGGTGTCGAAAGGGATTACCACCGCCCAAAGTAATGAACATCTGCGTGACCGTAGTGAAAAGGCAGAGAAGTACGCTATGAGTAAGGGAAATTATGATCCTACGCGTAAACGGCTGAACTTCGAGATTGCGCCCGGAGGTAAAATACATCCCATCGACACAAGCCGTAGCATTCCCAAACGGATGGCGGACATATTAAGTCACCGTGGAATCAAAGATCCTAATGAGGGGCTGCTCGAACCAAAATACCGCACGGTGGTAAATATCATCTTCGGCGGTTCACGGCAGCGAATGCAGGAACTTGCTTTCGGTACGCAACAGGTGGACTTTGAAAAAGGTGCGGACAATACCCGCATCGAACGGAAGCGTGACATTGAACGCTGGGCCAAGGATGTTTATTCATTCGTTTGTGGCAGATATGGTGAGCAGAACATCGCTGCATTCATTGTACATCTGGATGAATTGAACCCGCATATCCACTGTACGCTTCTGCCAATCAAGGATAGTCGCTTTGCGTACAAGGAAATCTTCGCCGGTAAGGATAAGTTTGAATATAGTGCAAGAATGAAACAACTTCATACGGACTTTTTCGCAGAAGTCAATACAAAGTGGGGAATGTCAAGAGGAACAAGCATATCCGAAACGGGTGCACGGCACAGAACGACTGAGGAATACCGCCGAATGTTGTCTGAAGAGTGTACAACAATCGAGGATAATATCAAACTCCATCAACAGGTATTGGGTGAACTTCAATCAGACATCCGGTTGGCAGAACGCAGAGTCAAAGGGCTTACGACAATGGTTAGCAATCTTGAAAAGCAGAAAACTGAAAAAGAAACCTTGTTATCGGCAGCCGAGTACAATTTAAAAGAAAACAAAGGCAATGCGGCAGAATTGGCAATCCAAATACAAATGTTGGAAAAAGAGCTGCAAGGAATCATCAGGCAACTGGCAGACAAGCAGGAAAAGTTGCAGACGGCTGACCGGCAACTCATCGAACTGAAAAAGGATATGGGAGCCATTGAAGAACGTACCGAAGAACTCAAAGAGGAGGCCTATCAATATTCCCGTGATGTACACTCCAAAGTGGATAGCTTGTTTAAAGACGTCCTACTGGAGAGTGTAATCAGCGAGTATCGTAACGCATCGGCACAAATGAATGTTTCAGAACGGCAGCTCTTTGACGGTTCACTGGTACAGTCTATCGCCGAGCGGGGTACGGAAATCATGCACTGTGCGACAATGCTATTTCTCGGAATGGTAGATGATGCCACTACATTTGCCGAATCACATGGTGGTGGAGGCGGAGGGAGTGACCTCAAATGGGGACGCGACGAGGACGAGGACAATCGAGCATGGGCACTTCGCTGTATGAGGATGGCGAGCCGCATGATGCGCTCGACTATCGGCAAGAAATCTAAACGGTAAATGGCATACGCCTTACACCAGATTAAAAGTATAACTAATGAAATCATTGGAATATGACGAAACAAATTATTTTCATCTTCGCTTTGCTCTGCACGTTGCAGGCACAAGCAAGTGTACAACCCGTACAGAAGGACACTGTACGACACACTATTCATTATGAAGTAGCGGAATTGCTTCAACCGATGCAGCCCGTCTATCTCAACGGGGTGCTACTTCCGGCATCTCGAACCGGCAACTGGTTTGTTAGCATATCCGGAGGTGCGACAGTTTTTCTTGGTACACCTCTCGGTTGTGAAGACCTTTTTGGACGAGTGAAACCTTCGTACAGCCTCGCCGTCGGCAAATGGTTTACTCCTTTGGTCGGCGCAAGGGTAAATTATAGTGGCTTGCAGTTTAAGGATGCACAATTATCTACGCAGGACTACCATTATATCCATGCAGATCTCCTGTGGAATCTCCTTGGACGCAGATATGCCCGACAGGAACAGGTACGTTGGAGGCTTGCACCCTTTATGGGTGTCGGTCTGCTACATAACGCCACCAACGGGAACAATCCCTTTGCGCTTTCTTACGGCATACTAACACAATACCGTATTTCCAAACGGGTTAGTGCTATGCTGGAACTCTCTAACACAACTACATTCCAGGATTTCGACGGATATGGCTATCCAAACCGTCTGGGCGATCACATGCTTTCGCTGACTGCCGGATTCACCTTTCATCTCGGTAAGGTCGGCTGGAAGCGCGCGGTGGATACGGCACCATACATCCATCGGAACGAACTGCTTGTCGATTATGGCAACTTCCTTTCGGAGGAGAACAGGCGTTATGTGGGACGTCACAATCAAGATAAGCGAACACTCGTGGAATTAAAGAAAATTCTGGAAATCGAAGGACTACTCGATACATATAGCCATATCTTTGACAACGACGATATAACCGGATGCAGATATCCTATAAATAATTATAGCGGTTTGAACTCGCTTCGTGCAAGATTGAAGCATAGCTATTGGGACGGGTCGTCACCTCTTGACACGACTATTCTTCAGACAGAGAATGGAAAGCCATCATATAATTACACGGCTTCCCGAAATGTGCAGTCCGCCCATCAGGACACCCTCGCTATGGATTCCACGGTTCTTTCATACGCTGATGGAGAGTGCATCGGTACACCCATCTATTTCTTTTTTGCTCTCAATACGACACATCTGACGGATACCTCACAGAGGCTTAATCTTGACGAACTGGCTCGTGTAGCTAAGAAATACAGTTTATCCGTGAGGGTAACTGGTGCTGCTGACAGTTCTACAGGAACATCAAGTATCAATGATTCTTTGAGTATATCGAGAGCAGGTTTTATTACCGCAGAACTGGAACAACGTGGAATACCAGCCAAGCGGATTATCAGAGTTAGCAAAGGTGGAATTGCCGACTATACGCCCGTGGAAGCCAACAGACATACGAAAGTGGAGTTGTTTTTTCCAAAAGCGAAATAGAAATTTCGCATAATTGATGTTTAACTTTGTCATAATCAATGAAGCCTCTCCGCTGTGAAGCGAAGAGGCTTTTTCGATATGGTACACGTGAAGTTCGCCATTTTCCTACTGTCAGAACCAGAATGAAAATTATTTCGATGCTTCAAGTGACTCTTTTCTGAACTGTTTGAGAAGTTTTTCAAGTTCAAGTGATACTTTGCGGGCACGAGTTCCGGCAGCTTTGTTGCCTTTCTCCATCTGGAGGTTGGCATCTTTTGAGAATTGATCGAACAATTCACAGATTTGTGTAAATGTTTTTTTCATTGTTATGTTCTTAATATTATATAATACGCTGGCAAAGATAGCAAAAATATTTTTTTAGGACTTATATTAGCTCTGTTATATATTTCGCCTATAATATGATACCCCTTTTTATGTTTTTCCATTCTGAGTATTCCCTTATCGCACCATCGGCAAATCTGGCCGAAGAGATTTTATATGCAAAGGTACAGTGTCCGGACGATTGTCAAGCACCGCTATGCTAACGGTTCCTGGATATTTTACGGCAGCCTTCCTCAAATCAAAGATTGACTTTCAGTCCCCTTCTCATTGCAAGGTATAAAAGGACAAGCCTGCTTCTGCTCTTACATTCGAAGGTTGGGTATTCCGTTCCATTCCATTTACTGTTTACTTGTCTTATCGCCCTTATTCCACTGTTAATCCTGCATAAAAATCAATCCCCGGCAAGAAGCCGAAAGAGCTTCAAGCAAAGGGAAATAATAAATCAAAGAATATGGGAAAATACGATTTTATCAAGTTGGGTAATCTTCTTTATTGGCATGACCCAGATAGTGGTCTGTCTAATGGGGTTTACCAAGTGGCTTCTATTCCGGAAAACATTGAAGAGGATAGCGTTATTTTGATTGCATCTGATACTTCGGAAGCGGAGGTTTTTCCTTCTGAATTATCACCGATACATACCGGTAGAAGTCATAAAGAAGACTTTTTGCGTTGGAAAACAGAACGTGAAGCTGAAGGTATTGAGTTTTACGACCACCTTTCCAAGGTGATGGATACGGAAAACGACTTGAGTGTGGGAGATATGGTGGCGTTTACAAACGATTATGGAGTGATATTTGGACCTTGTGAGGTCTTAGCTTTTGGGAATCTCTGTAATAGTGGCAGATGTGTATATATTGACAGTGATTCTTATTGGTTTCCTAACCGTCCCGACCAACTCACCATCATGAGAGGTGCGGAATGACAATAACATATCCACCTGTAGCCAAAGCGGGTGGATAGCATTTCCTTGTATTGTATATTCAGCCCGATTACTCTTATAGCCATGCTCCACCGAACTCCCACAACCGGTCCTATTCCTTTTTTACTCGTCGTACTCCGTTTCTAAACAGTATAACACATTTATTGGCCTGACATTCTTGAAATTCACAACGGAAACGGCTTGGTTTCCGTGTGATGAAACACTTGAACTGGTATGTGAGAAATTCCCAACACTATGTTATTTCTATCAATCGGAAGAGTCGGGTCTGGCGGAGTACTGGACAAATGACCAAGAGAGTAAATACTTTCCCGAAAAGTACATTGCAGACCTATGTACTCCAGACGACAAATGGTACAAGGAATATTTTGTCAACCAGACAGAAGTATTCAAGTGGTTTGAGGTGATAAGCGGTCAGTCTGTCGAATCAATAACAGAAATTCTTGCTATTGCCGAACAACGGAAAGATGAAAACGACAATTCTTTCTGTAACATCTATGAATATGCCGCAGGCTAAGACTAATCCGATGCAGAAAACGAAATGACGGTATGCTGACAGCGTGCAGCGAACTATCATTATCCGATAAGCTTCTCTGATTTCATGCAGATTGGAGACTTTGTCGCCTTCAGTCCTTTTATACAGTCTCAGAGTGCTTCTCCAGTCTTTTATAGATATTCTTTATATCGCACATCGGCAGTTCTTATCTGAGAGATTTTGTATGCAAAGATACAGCTTTAGAATGGTCGTCAAGTAACGCTGCGCTAACAGTTCCCGGATACTTGTGGCAGCCTTCCGCATATCGAAGATTTGGGTATTCCACTTCATTCCATTCACTGTTTACTTGCCTTATCCATCCTTTCCTTGCTGTCAATTTCGCATAAAAATCATTCCTGACAAGAAGCCGAAAGAGCTTCAAGTAAAGGGAATAAAGTTTAATCATTTAAATTTCAAAATTATGCACAGCCGAATTTTTCAGATTTCTAAAATGTGGATAGAAAAAGAAAACTATCTGAATGAAGACACTCTCCATCAAGGAGATGGCAGTTTCTATGACTATTGTGCGGAGATAGATGACGAAGAACGTAAGGAGGATATTCGTTATTTGGTCAATACTGCTCTACCAAAAGATATGTTCGAACTTGTAGGTGATGACACCATACGCTACATTGGTGGTGTGGAACAATGGAAAGAGAACTTTGTGACTAACATCCGTAAGAAAGCTGAAGCTATTACGACGGAAAATATGTTGGAGTTTGTAGGCCCTGTTTATCAACTTGAAAAGGCATTGGAAAATCCATTGGATATTGCGTATCATTTCTATTTGGACGGAGAGGGATACCAGTCATTTGCCGAAAAATCTTTTGCATTTATGGAGTTTGTCTGTACGCTTGAACCGGGAACGATACTCTATATCGGAGGAGTCATCGACTATCACTTCTGATACTCCATATAATTTTTTTAAAGCCACCCGCAACTCAAGCGGGTGGTTATCATCTTCCTATATAACAGTCCGGTTACTTTTATAGACCATGTTCTGCCGAACCTCTGTTACCAATTCACAGCCTCTTTTACCGATTCTATATTACCTGTTCTAATTGTATTACATTCTCACAGTCCCGACATGCACCATTGTTTGTTTCGTGCGCAAAGGTACGGTGGCAAACGATGTTCAAGTACCGCTGTTGCTACCTGAAATGAAATTTGACGTAACCTTCCGCAATCACAGATTCCGGTATTCATAAAATTTCATTCCGGTTACTTGCTCATAGTTCTTGCATCCACCGTTGAAAATGCACATGAAACAACCTCTTGGGTAAAGTCGGAAGGCTTCAAGAAGAGGGAAATAAAAAACAACTTAAAAAAATAAATGCAATGAGAACTAAAACACTCTACAGATGCGATGCACAGAAAATAGACATCAGTCGTTTCCCTAACTTTCACATAACAGGAAGTATAACCGGAATGAAGAAACTCTATTATGGCAAGAATGCTCTATTGGTACGTTGCGGAAGCTGGATTTACAACGTGTCAAGTGAACCCGAAGTTTATTATAATATAGCACATTAGTAGTATGAAAAAAGGTTATAAAAAAGATTTTCAGAGTTGGAAAGGTATAGTAACTCTAAAATTACTTTGCTGCAATATAGCAGCAGGTCGTTTTGATTGGAAGAAATATTGTACGCCACAGCCTTATTGTGGTCAGGAGATTTGCGTTATACCGCTACATTGTTCTTATGGACAGATAGGCTACACTGTGTATTTCCCTTATTCTGATATGCCGGAAGTGGAATACGATTGGGAAATGAACAAATTAACTATTGACAAAGAGAATTGGGAGAATTATTTACAGAATTAATATTAAAAATATGGCACAGAATTTTTATACCAAATGGCAGAACGCAATCCTTGCAGATGCAGGAGTCTATGTTTCAAAAAAATACCGCAGTTTCCAAACGGCCTTAGTACGTGAGATTTCCAAGTACGCAACAGCCGTTGGCGCAAAAGTAACATTCAACTTAAAGGGGCATTATAATACCTCTTGTTTCATAGAACGTAACGGTAAATTCGTTTACATCAGTCACTCTTCCGGTTTGTCCCGAATGGGTAGCGGTGTAAAAATAGAACTCGATTCTTTCTTAATCCGGACAGCCCAACACGCGAAAGATTACAGAGGGGGACATAATCAGTATTGCGATATAACAAATTTACAGTCTATGATAGATAATTTGTTAGAGTAATAAAATAAATTCAAGAAAAGGTACGGAGCAAACAGCTCCGCATCTTTTTCCGTTTTATCGGCGCATTCCGCCGCTGTACTCTGCTTCTTGTAGCTCTTCCCGGTATTCCTCCATATTATTCAGCTTTTCGTTCACGGTTTGCAGGTTGGCATCCAACGAAGCATTATGGTCGTATGGGAAACGATGTTGTGCGACAAGTCCCGCATTAGTAACCGGCCCGATATCTATCATGTCGGATTCTTTATTATAGCTGACATACAGCACATCACCATTCGGCATTTCAAATGCAGGAATCTTTTGTTGTGTCATGATAGCGAATTGTTCCGCAGCCATCTCCTTGGCTACCCCTTTTAATGTATCTCCAGCATGTTCGATACCATAACGCCTGATATGGTCGCGTACTTCCTTTTCCGTGAATTTCAGCATCACTTCATAAGTTCCCCCGACACTCCCATTGTACACCACAGCAAAATCCTTGTCCTCAATCAAAAGATTGTCTCCTCGGTTCTGTATGGGAGAAGAATAAGTATATTCTTCGTTAATGCCGTTACCGTCATAATACTCCTTGGCGAGAGTCAGCAGTCCTTCGTAGTCCCCCTTATCCTTGAATGCGTCCAACCGCATCGTGTCATCGGTAAGCTGAAGATAGGCCACGGAAGAATAATACACTTTTTCTTTCGGTGCTACTGTTTGCTCTTCATCAATGTTCTGCTCCAATTCCAGTGCAATCTTATCCACCTTTTGGGTAATCAGAGAAGCCGCTCTTTTCACATCCAACAGAGTTGTCTTGATGAATTGTGGCGATTCCTTCAATTCGTCGAGCCATCCTTTGAGGTAGGCACAACTGTCCTCTTTTATATGTTTCGTCATGCCGTAACGTTGGGCAACCAATGCGCTGCCTAACTCGGCTACCAATTCTTCGCGCGCATACTCTGCCGAGCCGAAAGTTGTCGGCTTGATACGGTCGAGAACTCCTTCCGCACCGGTCGAGTGTGTCATCTCATGGAATAGTGTTCCATAGAACGCCTCTCCAGATTTGAACTGTTCCTTTTCCGGCACAACGATTTCATTTCTCGATATAGAGTAGTAAGCGTTATCCTGATGCTGTGGTTTGATCGGACAAATCCACAGATTGTCCTTTATCAGCGCATCGACGGGAGCGAAGCTGAAATACTCTCCGTTCTCAATCTTCGGTAGCGAATACTCCTTTTCGAGTTTTTGCCACAGCTCCGGTCTTGCCTCCTGCAAGTTGGTCTGTGCCACGTTAAAGACTCGGAATACCTGCATCTTAGGATAAACATTGTATTCCTTCTTCTCGTTATCAGATAGTTTTTTGTAGTCATCATACTTAATCTTCTCACCAGAATCCTTGTGTATGCAGGTGAATGTAGTCAGCATGATTGGGAATGATTTCTCTCCACGAAGTACAGAAACACGAGGTTTCTCCTGATTGTCCTTATCGGATTTGTTGAGCCGTTGTACACACTCAAAAGTGCAGAAGCGCGGAATCTTGTAACCTTCCTTTTCACAATGTATAAGCAACATAATGGCATTCATGCCATTATACTCGCGTCCGGAAAGATTGCAGGGCCATTGTAACGCTTCTTCTGTGAACCATGGCTTTCTCCAATCCTTACGGATACTCTCGATTTTCTCAATCATCATTTCAGCGAAGAGGTCTAATGCTTTATCTTCGCTGTTCGGCCCGTCCGTGTGCTGTTTTTTATATCCGGCCATATCCTTTACTGATTGGAATTAGACGAATCTGCTACATACTGTACAAGTTCTTCCACCTTGCATGAAACATTCAGCTTTCCGTTATATGCCGAAAGGGATATTTCACCTTTGGCATCCACTCGCACGCCCGGCTGTAACCATGCTTCGCGTTCTTTGCCAAAACAGAAAAAACGTACCCATTGGTATTCAAAGCCATCCTCTACTTTCTCCGTACTGAATGCCGAAAACATTGTGTAAGGCTGGTCTTTCTTATCCCTTTTTTCCTCGATATGCTGCCCGACCTTACCTCGAAATACTAATTCGCCCTTGACCGTATCTTTCGCATCTGCCGTAGCTGTACGAATTTCGTTAATAAAAAGATTGAAATAAAGTTTGTCACCACGGTGTTTGAGATACATTGTCCCCGAAACCTCGATGCGGGAACCATTTCGATATTTGGAAACCTCCTTTCCGGCAGTATCTTTGCTGACATCCACCTCAATAGGCATAGTCTTCCCGTCAGTGTCAGGGATCATTACTCGAAGAGGAAAAACCAGGAACGTTTTCCCTTCCTTATTGGTGCGTATCGACGCATCACGTCCGATAACGCCACATACCGTAACATTACATTTTATCATTTCTATTGTCTTTTAATGTGATACATAATCACCCGACAACTGTGTTGCCATGATTTGTTGTTGAACTGCTAAATCATTGCTCTTAATCGGGTGCTCGTATCATTGCCCAGATCAGCCATCCGGCAAGGAACAGTTGAACGCTCACGATAATGAGCGTTGCTACCCAGCCGAAGAGTTGGTAGCAGAGCAGGACATACAAGGCAAGGTAGGACAGTCCGAACAGACATCTGCATAGCTGTATCATCACGCATTTTACCATATCGCCACGCTTCTATCTTTTTAGGTTCTCTGTCTGTCCCTGCTGTTGGGACATCCCTTGTTCAAAATTCTGTGAAGCCGCTTCCGAGAGGATAACCGTATTCAGCATACCGGTTACACGTATCCTTTTGGCTTCTTCTGTGAGAGTATTGTTATTCAGTGTTGCCGACAGACGGCTTAACTCCGCAGTAGTCAACTCACGTGACATGCGCAGTTCTCCATTGTTCACTCGCAGAATAGCCTTTCCATTTTCACTGATTGCCAGTTCGCAGTTTTTCATGCCCGGTAATAATGATTTCAGATTGATGCGTCCACTATCCATTTGTTTGGATATGGCAGTCTTTTGCTCCTCCTCGTTCTTGTTGTCGATTTGTACGGCCAATAGCATAAGGGAACTAAAGGCTGTCATCGCCATCTCTACTATAGGGTCATTGCATCCTGACATTCCCACACCGCTATCCTCTGACGAAAGCAACTTCTTCATCCATCCGTCGGGCGAAAGGTTTTTGCCGGCGGCATTCTCTTCTGTTCCTTTATATCGGGTGAGCAGGCTGTTCCCGTTGTGCAACACTTCCAATTTGATATTACCTTTCTGTGCGATTTCAGTCAGATAAGCCGCAGGGTCGATGTCACGCTTTGTTCCGTCTGCATAGAAGTTTGTCACGCCGAAATGTAGATGTTCGCCCGTTGTACGTGTACCTGTGTTGCCCGATGTGCCGAGCTTCCCACCGGCTTGTACTACATCACCGACCTTTACAGTAACCTCCTTAAGGTGCATATAAGTACATTGTACCTTGCTGCCATCCGTTCTGGTATATTCCACAGTCAGCGATTTTCCACCGGGCGTGTTCTTATTCTGATTCACAGCCACCACCTTCCCGTTGTTCTCAGTAGCCAGTACCGCATCGCCATTGCAACGGATATCAATTCCCTTGTGCATCTGTTGTTTCGTGTTGTCCATCGGATCTTGCCGCATACCGAAAGGCGAGGTAACAAAAAGAAACTCTTCACGCTCTACCGGGAATGAGTACTTCGCACCATACTCTGAATTTTCAGACGTTCGGAGAGGATTATGTTCCGTACCGAACCGCTTACCCTGTGTCTCCATTTCCTGCATCACCAGTTTGTCATACTGCTGTAAGCCATTTTGCTCTATAATCCGTTGCAGACTCTCGGCATATTCTCCGCCTGTGGCATAACCGGCCTGTTCGATATTTTGTGTCCAACCCTTGTAATCGTCGGGCGAAAGTGCAAAACATTGGGCATAGCGGCTGTTTTCTTTTAAAAAACGGGAGTGGTGTTCGTATGAATCACCCACACTGTCATAACTGCAAAACTTCTCATTCGGCTTATCGTCAGTATATATACCATACCTTCCTCCTTCGGCAATCCATGCAGGCGTAGCCTTGATGCCAAAATGATTGTTCTCGTTTTGCGCCAAACGGCTTTGCCCGTTGGAACTTTCCAGTATGCCTTGTGCCAACGTCACGGATGCGGGGATTCCGTACCGGCGCATCTGCTCCATAGCATACTCTGCATATTTCATTGCGTATTGTTGGTTCTTGCTCATTTCCTTACTCCTTATCTATGAAAACCTCTGTGTGTTTCTTGTTCCTCCATGTCACTTATAGCAACCCGTGCCCCGGCACGGACGAGCTTAGACAGATAGTTGTCGAGCTGCTCCGTTGAAAATTCCGTTGAAGCCGTAATGTCCCCTTCCGGATACTCTTTTAGGGTTATGCCCAATATCTTTGCACCCTGTACCGCATCTTCGTTATAGAGCCGATAACCATCTTTCGTGCGAAGCAGTTGCAAGGCATCGGGATGATTCGCTTTAAGTTTGTCCCACAACTGCCGTTCCGGTGAAATACCCTTGTTGTCTGATTCCGTCCGTTCCTGCGCTACCGTTTCTATCGGCCACAACTCTGCTTCTTTCTGTTGTTTCTCTCCGGTGTGTGCCTCCTGCGATTGTCCTTTTTGTAGTACGTCTGCGAATAAGGTAGCTGCCAAATGACGTTTGTAGCTGTCACGCTCTTCCGCTATCCACATCCGCTGCCACTGTTGCGGAGTGACACTTCGGGCAGGCTGTTTCTGCCCATCAATAGTTGCGACGCATTGTATGCCGTCTTGTTTGGTTTTGAAAACCGAAACACGCTGGATACGGTTCAAGTCTATTTCCGGCATTTCGCTGCTGAACAAATCCACCTTCAGGTCAGGTTTGACCTCGGCCAGCGCATAATACTTGTGCGCCAGTTCCATCCGAACCTTACCGATGTTATCCATTGCTTGCTTGAGTGTTGAAAAGAAGCGGTTTATATCTTCTTTATCAGGATAGATGCTATATCCGCTCTTATTTTCGGGTTTGATATAAAGTGCCCATCGTTTCTTATCATCTTGAATCATCTCTACGTGGTCAAATCCGATCTCATTCGCCTGTTTGACCGCTGACGCCACGTCCAGTGTGGAGAGCTTCTCCATTGCCCAATTCTTCAGCCGGGCCAGCATAATTATCTTCTCGGCAAAATAACTGTCATCGGGTCGATAACCTAATGCACCATCCGTATTGTAGAAGCGTACCTGCTCGATTCCATCTTTCTGCAACGCTCGCATGATACGTCCCTTGTTCATTCCCGGTATCTCGTTATCTGCCTCTGTAGAAGCCCCTGCTGGAAGAATTACATCTGCGGTTTTTGCCTGTGGGTCAATAACAAGCACAATTTTTTTCGTTTCTTTATCCGGATGCTGCCGAATCTCGTTCGACACAAAATAATGTTTGGGCATTTGCTCCTGCATGGTTGAAGTGTCTCGCCGGTTGCGCATGGTGGCGTATTCGATTTTCTCGCCCCGTTCCGCTTTATTGATTACTTCGATGGCATTGTTTACGTCACTTTCGAGAGCGTCCATCAAGTTCGGGTTCTCTTTTAGCTCCCGGCACCAGTATTCCACTGTCTTCAGACTTTCTTCAGACAACCGTGCTGGCAACCCCAGTTCCAACATTTTAATCCCTGAAGCCAGTTCCACTACCAACCGTTCCTGTCTGACAGCATCCTCCGAAGGAGCCACACCGTTCTTCATCACCATACCTTCACGCGCTAATCGTTGTTGGTGTCCGGTAGCACTCACGATTTGCCGCAAGGCTTCCTGTATATAGTCGTGATAATGTCTGAACTCTCTTTGTCGCGGCATATAGACCGCATCCTTATCTGTTTCGTAGTGGGGTACACCGCTTCCATCCAAACGAACAGGCACAAGGTTGTCTCGCATCCTCAGTAGGAAGTCGTTGAATTGAATATGCAACCGTCGGTTGTCAGCTTCCGTATATCCTCTTTCCACTGCACTTCCATACCGCCGCAACGTCGTTTCGTATCGCTCCTTATCCACGTAGGGTAGTGTCGTCTGGTCAATGTTGAACAAAGTGCGAATTTCACGGTTATGTACACCTTTATATAATTTTTGTTCCTCTTCATACAGTTTCATGTAGTCATCACGACTGATAACCTGTTCTGGATTATTGCGGTGAACGTACTTGTTCCAATTATAAAACAAAAATGGAACGCCTTGCTCATTCTCACGCACCGAGGCTCCTTGTGCCTTGGCATCGCTGAATAGCGTGAACTGGTTGGTTTTGCATCCATTTTTATCAGAATGCAGCGTCATGAATAGTGCATTGAATGCGCTGACAGAAACACCCTTTGGATAGAAGCGCGGGTATCCCTTTCCTGATGCGTTGAGCCAGTGTCCACCGGCATTCGAGGCTTCACTCAAAGCCGTAGAAAGCAAGGTGATTTGTTTTTCCTCGGCTTTCTTTTCGATTTGCGATTTTTCTTTCATCGTTTATTTGATTATAGGATTATTGAATACCCCGTGGGCGCACGATGGTTTCCAGTTTTCCGTCCTCATAATTCCGTGCGGCAGCCTGGCGAAGCTGGTCGTTCTTGGCAAGGACAGCATTTGCCAGCGTGTTCAAAGGCAATGCCCCGGTACGGTAGGCTTCTGCTACAATCGGTGACAACTGGATGGTACACGGTACTCGGTCTATCGTGGCAATCAACGTACTATCTTGCAATACAGGGTTTACTATACGTGGGTTCAGAGTTTCATTTGTATAGCGTCGGTACTGCACATTGTTCTCATTTGTTACGTTCAGTTTTCCCTCTGTTCGTTCTTTCAAGGCTTCGTGTCCTGCCTTATTCAACAAGTTCATACCTCCCAGGCCTATCAGGAGCATTTTCAGCAACGGGTTACGCACAAACATACCCGCCACAATGCTCGCTATCGGTAACATATTGTCTTCCAAATGCAATGATTCTGTCTTGCCTGTGAATATTCCCAGTAGAACATCAGGGAGCATGGCCATTACATAACCGAGATTGCCTGTGATATTACCTATGCCATCCAGTCCCAGCATACCAAGCAGTCCGCCCCAACCGTTTCCCTGTGCTACTTGCGCACTTTGTATCGTTTGTACATGTTGTTCCGCATCATTGGCAGGAACAACAGTTTCATGCTTCTCTTCTTTCATAATTTCATCCTGTTCTGTCCTGACCATTTTCGCTTTGTCACATTGTTCCAAAGACTGCAAGTAGGCTTCTTCCTGTCCGGGAGCAACAACAATCGGCACATCCTTGTACCGTTCCTCATATTTCTGTTCTTCCTTGCTCTGTACATTCGGCCACAATAAACCGCTATTCTGGTTTTGTGTCCATTCCATGAAGCCAAAGTCCATGACAGGGATTTTCTTTTTCAGTTGCTTGTTGTCTGTACCAATCGCCGTGTTCTCTTTGATTTGTATTTGGGCTGCCTCTTTGCGAAAATCGTCGAATACGTTTCTGTCTCTGCCGAACACTCCTTTACTGATGCACTGTTCTACTGAAAGGGTATCAGGCTTCTTGCCTTCAAAATGATTGGTGATGGCTGCAATAGCCACATCTGCACCGGTAAACTTTGCCAGTGTCGTCCATGAACCAGTACCACCCATCATCAGGGTATCTGCGGCTGTGCCCAACATCCATCCCGTACCTTTTTCCCATCTGTTCGGGCGGTAAGCTGCTTCGCCTCGTGCCTCTATTTCATCGGTCAGCGGTGAACGGCTTAACGTCTGCGATAATCCCAGCAGACTCGATTCGGCAGCCTTTCGGATGATGTAGTCAGCGGAAGACTTGGGCATACGTTCTTTCACCAACCGGTCAATCATCAGTTCCTCTATTCGGTGGTCCATATAGGCATAGGCGAGGTCACAACCGAGCTGTTCTGACAACTCATTGTAACGTGCCCTTCCGATTTCCTGCACGACGGTATCCCGCCACTGCCCGGCCATATACGCAAGGTCTTGCTGCATTTCCTCGGAACCGGTAATCTCCGTCTTGCACATCTCGATATAGTCCTCTGTTGTTTTGGAGTTCCATTCGCCTGTGACCTTGAGTGCTTGATAGGGGTCGCTCATTGGTTGTGCCGAAGATGCCATCATACTGAGAATACCACCTAAAGAGGTGGAATATTCTTTCATTTCCTCTCCCTGATTCCGTATGAGGTCAGTCCGCGTTTTTGACATGATGGGTGCGATATGGCAGTTGAAATAGTCGTTCACGAGGCGTTCCATTTCTGCAAACCGTCCGCTATGCTTGATTCCGTCCATAGTGTATTATATGTTTATCCTATTCTATTCATTAATAATTGCTCTTTTGTCTGCTCGATGGCGTTGTGGTAAATTTCCATCTGTTTGGGATAAAACTCTTCCAGCCATACATCCTTCTCGATGTTGTCGTGAATGAAGCGTATCGCTTGTTCTCGCTCAATCTCCACCGATGCTTCGCCCTCTTCCCGGTTATTGAACCATGCTTTCGTCCACCAGCGCACACCGGCCCGGTCAGGATATACCGTGACTGCTCTCGGTATGTCAAAGCTCTGGATGTCTATGTCTAATTCTGCCAGTGGGTCAATGATACCACTATGGGTCAGGGCTTCGTCGTAGAGTTTTTTTTTACATCATCGCCCATCGTCGATAAGTACACGCCATGCCGTAGGGCAAGGTAATGCAGGAAGTCCGCAATGAGTAGGTTCTGCACCTTACAAGCAAGCGGCATTGCTTTATGTCCCAGTCCGAGTGGGTTGGATATACTTGGCATATTTTCATAGAAATATTCTTTGACTGCTCCCATTGTAAAGACATGGCGGAGTGACTGCTCCGTATGTGGAGGAAGTCGGTATGCACCACGCTGTAAGTCTTCCATGTAGTAGGGCAGGAAACGTAGCATCAATTCCTCTATTTCCTGTCTGTCCTGCTCGTAATCGGTGGTCAGTGCCATCTCCATGTTGGGAGATGTTGCCGCTTCGCCTCCATCAGCATGACACAATGCTTGGATATTCCCATACAGCATGGTTAGAAATTCCAGCGGATTCAGTTCCTCACCCTTGAAGCGTATCCCGATATGCAGCTTGTCACCGCTTAAAGCTACAGTCTGTCCGGCCTTGACACGCTGTCCGAACTGGGCGAAGACATTTGACAAATGCCCATAGGTCACTTCATACTCCCCATAGCGTATAGTTTGGCAGATGCCGAGTATAGGGTCATTGCCTATACCTGACACGATACCGCTGGCGACAGCCGCCAGTGTGTAACACCGTACATCGAAGTCGATGCCATGATGAAAATATGTTTTGCCCGTTGTCGGATCGGTTTGTTCGCCATAGCCGAGCGATAGTTTCACATCCTTGCCCTTCCGTTCTTCAAAAGGCATACAGTATCCACTTTCGGATTGCAGGATCATTTCTTCTGTATATTTCATTATGTGATTATATTTGATTCTTATTCTTATCTTTTCATCCCCCCGCTATTCGTCTGTTCTTCAACGGGAAGAGCGGGTGTCTGTATTCGTTGTATGCTTCTCGTATCAGGTGTGCGGAAAATACCGGCATTGTTACCGATAAGCATCATGCCGAGAAATGCACCGGCAATCTTGCCCAGCCAGCCGAAGCGTCCGAATATAAGAAATGCTGCTGCGACCAGTCCCGCTATACTCAATCCCGACACGTTACCCTGTCCGAGATTACGGAAAAAGTTACCGAACATATCGGAAACTCCGCCATTGGAGACTTGCCGTAGAAAATTCGATACTCCACCCAGTTTTGAGTCTATGCCGGCTACCGTACCGCTGACGGAACCGACTGCTTCTCCGGCTTTGCTTGTCAGTTCTCGCACACCGTCCGCTGCATCTGCAAGGGTATCCGTAGCCGATTTCCCTATGACCGCATCGCTTACGATATGTACCACGCTCTTATCTGTGGTTAGTTTCTCCCAACCCACATAACCGACTGCACCGCCGATGGCTGCGGTCTTGACGGCTTGTCCTGTGCCCCGTAAGGTTTGTGAAGGATGCAGTGCAGCATGTCCCATACTTCTTCCGGTAGCTTTTGCTGCTTTGCCGCCATATTTTAATATTGAATCCCAAATTCCCATATCATTACATTTTTAAGGTCTTACATTCTTTCCAATCTGTCGCCAACGTCGCTTGGCTGCGTCCACGATACTACGTTTATCAGCTTCGGGACGTGCACCCTCGTCGATTTCCCGCCAAATGTCGCCCATTGTCGTGTACTTTACCGCTTTGGTCAGTCGTTGCAGCTTTGTGTTCATAGTTTTGAGCTTTGGACGGATGCCAAAGACAATTTCCATACGCTCTTTTTCCGTCATCTTGTTCTCCGAAAGGCACGCTGTGCGTATATCGTTCACTATTTCCACGCTGTTCATCATCAGTTCCCTATAAATCTTGTTGCGCTGTGTGGATAGGGCTACGGCAAGCGTATTGGCTGGACTTCGCTTCAATTGTTTGGTGAAGTCGCCCATATTGTCTGTCAGCCTCGATACCTCATAATAGAACCCATAAGTTTGCGCCGCATAGCAGACTATTGACCGGAAAGAGTTTAGATAGTTATTAAACTCTCGTTGCAGGTCTGTTGTCGCCTGCACTTCTTCTTTTGTCCAAATATGTCCGGTGGTCTGCATCAGCATGACCTTTTCCTGATTCTTCAGCTCCTTCTCTGCCTTTTCGGTATATACTGCAATCATTCCGGCCAGTACAGGGTCATTCTGCGCTTGTACCTCACCGATACCGGTAAGACACAGCAGTAATATACTTATCCAAATTGTCCATTTCATAACTGATATATTTTATCGGACGAGAGCTGCCGCCCTGTGCCAATGGGACAGAGCCATACGAGCTGCCTCACCGTTGTCACGGTCAAGCATTCCTGCCGTTACGTTGTTCCACACATCATTGAAAGTATAGTACCGTATGCTCAAATAGAGCAGATGTAACTTCCGGCTAAAATCCGATAGTTGGTCGTTCAACGCCCATAGCGTCTTGCTGCGTTCTGCCCCCGTAAGCATGTTTTCGTTGCTACCTTTGGCCACAGCGTCATTCAGCAATGTAAAAACAGAGACAAGTTCCGTTGCTGTTTCTATATAGAGGTTGTTCATGTTCATACTGGCCACAATGCCCTGCGGATTGTTTTGGATGGCCTTGCCTAATTTCCCCAGCGTGAGGAAAATCCGCACACCGTCATTGTAGAGATGCGTACAGGCTTTCAGTGATGAAGCGTAACCGCTTGCTGTCTTGAGGTAACTGTTGTACTGCTTCTCCCACTTGTGGATTTGGTTGAACTCGGTAGCGATGCTGTTTTGGAGCAAGGCTGTTTGTGTCTGTCCCTTTATTTGTTTTTCAATCTGCCCGTTTATCAGTTCGTTACCTTCGGCCAATGCAGTCCATTCCAACGGATTGGAAGCCGCAATTTGGGCTTCTGCCACCTGTGGAAGCAGGCATACCAGCGAGGCAACCAGCCCCAGACTAATGATTCGTGATTTCATATATTCCCTTTTTTCGTTTGTTAGTTTCTACCCGTTCACGGATAATTGACACGAGGTCGTCCCTATGGAAGATACCGATCAGGTCAAGACGGGGCGTGTTTCTGTCCATTGAAAGGATACGTACGGTTTTCAGCCCACAAAATTGTTGCAGCAGGCTTTGGTGCTCTTGAAAATCCACGATACGATATAGCTCCATATAATCCACTTTGCGACGGATAATACCGTATTCACTGACAAGTTGTTCCGTGCCGATGCAATAACGGATTCGCCGCAGGTAGAGATAACGGTAGAGTAACAGTAACGAGAGTATCAAGGCAATTACTGTGGCAATAGCTGTCAATGGCAGCCCTTCCATGCCTCCGTACACCCATACAGTGCCGCACAGCACGAGAGTGGGCAGCTCGTTGATGACAAATTGCCCGGTATGTGGATGGATGACAATGGTTTTGTGACAAGTTCTCTGCATAGGTTTTATGGATTATCGGTGAAAACGGGAATGAAAGTCTTCTCTCATTCCGGAAAGAGAATTGGTTATATCCACTTCCAACCGGGCAAGTTCTTCCCGTATCTTGTACATTTCCTGAAAACCCTTATCTGACATTCCTTGGTCATTGGTTTCAAAGGAGAATATTACTCTGTCCGCACGTTCAAGACGCTTTCGCACAGCCTCATGGTCCGCTTCGTCGTATAATCCGTTTCGGATATGTTCCGGATTGACTTCGGGCAAATCGGACAAGGCATGATTCAGCGTGGCTTTACCGCTGATCTCCCAATCGTCAAGGTTATCCTTCTCTGGTTTTATCCGTTTGCCGAGTAGCTGGTCGTTCCAATCCTTATAACCCTCTGCGGCAGATTCATACAAGATGCATCCTGTAGCTTCCGGACCGGAAATGGAAGCATCAATCGCTTTTTCGATGGCTTCCAGATTGCTTCTCATTTTCTCTAATTCTTCCTCACTGGCAGAACCTTCGTCACGAGCCATTTCGTACTCATCCATACAAACCATTCTCATTTCCTGTAGATAGCCGTCACCAATTCCCATGTCGTCACGCTCCCCATTCTTCAAATTTTGTTTTGCATCATTTATACCCAGAATGGCTGTAATCTTTTCAAAATTGAATGGTTCAAGTTCTATTTCATACTGTGAATAGTCTTCGCTGTTGTTCTGTACAATCAGTCTGCCGGTTTGTGACAGACAGGTGGAGAAGTTCCAGCCTGCATGAGTGAGAGCAAAGTGGATAGCATAGACTTGTCCGGCACGGTCATGATCGAAGCAAAGATGATGTGAGGCATGGGGAGTTGCTTTTATCGCTCCTATGAATTGCTGCTGGCTCGGTGCCCCTCCGGTAGAGATGAATACCGCCTTTCGCAGATCCTTGTTCTGTGCCTGATGAAGTTGGTAATATGCCATCGCATCATAAGCACTTTCGAACCAATAGATATGTTTGGCGGAGGTGAGAGAAGTGCGGGCAGGGCTGGCAATCCACAGTCCCTCGCTTGAATTGCTCCCTGCGGCTTTGCCTTTGTAGCTGCCGCTCCCGTCCATACGGGCACGTCCTCGTTCTTCAAGTCCCACAATCGCTCCGTCGCCTTTGGGCAGGGTTAGTGGAAAGGACAGGTTCGTGTAGGTCGCACCGTCCTCCCGATGTTTCGTAGCCAGATAAAAATGCCGATGGAAGGCATATTGTGTATAAAGGTCGATACCTCGGCTTTTAAAATAAGGATAAAATTTTTTCTGCGTTTCCCGATTCTGCGGATTGAACTTATGAATGTCGTAATCCGCTATGTCAAATGGCTTTACATCTCGTTTAGGGTTCACTATTCGGGTTTTCCGTTCAGTGACAGGAATGTTCAGTAATCTGTTACAGACAAGATTCACCAGTCTGTCCGGAGACATACCCGCATGGTACTCCGTGAAAAAGTGCGGATGCTCCTTGATGAAGGAAATGATGTTATAAACTTTCTGTTGTTGTGCGTGGAAACAGCATTTTCCTTGTTGTGTCACAATAAATTTGTCACCACGGATACGTCTGCCGTCGCTGTCCAAACGAACATACGAGGGATAGCGCAGACCGTCACGACGGTTCAGGTGATACCCTGCGTCAATCAATACGTCCTGGATGTTTAGTCGTTGCAGAAAGTCATCGTATGTAAGGTCTCCGTCTCTCATAGGTTTACCTCCCTCTTCTCATTTCATTAATATCTTGATTCATCTGTGCCTCGAAATTACGGATGGCCACATCTCTCGGTGTATCTACGCCGGGCTTGAAGTATGGATGTGGCGGTCCGCTGAAACGTTCGCCATAGAACTCCGGAGAGTGGTGGTGATGGAAGCCATGTGCGACTTCCGATGCCACCACAGCACCGGCGGTAAGGGCAGCGAATATCTTCACGCCAAGCCCCTTGTTCGCTTCAGGACGTGTCTTCATATCCACCTCGTTGAAAATCTTCGAAAAAAGTTTCATCCGGTGGTAATCATCCACAGCAAGAAACTTGTCGTAGTCTTTCTGGCTGATTTCGTGGCTGATGACCTGTCCGTCAATAACAGCGGACATCTTGTATTTACCCTCCGTCTGTGCTGGTTGCACGGCAATGTCACTGACCTCTACTTCCCGGCCATGTTTCTCCTCACGATACCAGCCTTTGCTTTCGTTGAGTAGTTGCAGGTCACGACCGTCCACGGCTGCACCGATACTGCCCTGTATGTATTCCTGCCGCATCGGAGTTTCTTGCTGCATGAATAATTCTTGTTCCTGCCGCTGCCGTTCTTCCAGTTCATGCCGCACTTCGGGATGCAGGCCGATACTGATGCGTTGTTCGCTGTTGAGCTGTTCCATCGTTACTTTATCGGCAAAGTCCGCTCCGATAATGCCGTTCAGCAGATCCAGCCGTTTCTCCACAGGTTGTTCCTCGATGGATGCGGTAGCCAGTTTTTTCACTTCTTCTTCCGTCAGGTCATAGACCATATCGGCATTGACACTTTCCGATTGTACGGTCAGTGTCCTCCGTTCCATATCCACGATAAGACCGTGCGAAGTAAGGCACTCCGACCATTTCTCGTTGGAAAAATAGACTGGTGAAGCAATCAACTCCTTGTATGCTTGTGCCGGTTCCTTGCTGCGCGGACGGCTGACAAGCGGTGTAATGACCTCCTGCAAGTTCTTCAATACATCTTGCTGTACAATGGGTTGCTCCTGTTGACCGCCTTTGTAGTAAAAGCCGTAGCCACCCGATTGCAGTTCGCCGGGCTTCATGCGCCCGTCTGGGCGTTCGGGTACGATGGATGGCCCCGGAAAGAAAAGCTGCCCACCAACTCTGCGTAGGTGGAAACCCCACTGTTCGCGTGGTGTCCAACCAAGGAATGGAGGGGGCATACCCAGTCGCCCCATGTGTCCGTACTCACCGATACCGATGCGGTAGCCATGTAGCCCCATCGCCACGCGACCGTTGGCATTGCGGGCATGGACGAAATTTTTCGGCATATAGAAGTCTTTTCCTATGATACTCGTGAGTATGTTGTAGGCTTTCTTGTTGGCCGTATTCGTTCCCCAGTCCGTCAGAGCCAACATCTGTCGTTCTGTTATAGGATAGACCAATAACGGTGAATCATGCCCTTGCACAATCAGCCGGTAGCCGCCTCCGTCAAATGCGACATGGGCTTGAAGTCCGTTACGCATCAGTAGATTGCGCATTTCGGGTTGCAAGTCCATCTGCCGAGGATTAGTATTTGTTCGTATCGTCATAGTCTGATGTTATGATGGTTACTTGTTATGCGTTGCCGTATTTCATAGCCGCTTCCAATTGTTCGTCTTTGAAACGGACAAACCCGGCGGCAGAATCTTCGCAGACCGTGAGTCCTTTTGCCTCACAGTAATGGGCGTACTCCTCCTGCCACTCGGCAGAAAAATGGTTGATGTAATCGAGCCAGCCGTATTCGCCGCTCTGCATCTTCTCGACGAGAATCTCTTCGGGATAATATATCTGTTGTGCCATACGCTTATATTAAATAGGTCTTATTTGTGAATACCTGCCGCTCGGTTACGCTCACCGCTTTTCTTCTGTTCGTTCCACAGTTCTTCGGTGTATTCCTCCTCTGGAACGTAGTCGAGATTGCCGTCATCATCCATCACCCAGCAACCGTAGCAACCGAAGGTGTACTTATCCCATTCACGCTTGGGTTGCTCTTTCCATTTCTGCGCGTCACCTGCGCAGAAACGGATGCCCGTCTTGTTGTGAAGGTCGATGCCTACCGTGACAGGTTCGCCATCCACTGCCACCGTCAGAGGCTCACCATGCTGCATTCCGTTAACTTCTACTGTACCTAAGTACATTACCTCTGCCAGCACTTTCAGGTTACGGGCGATGATGGGTGTCGGAACATACATCACCTGTTTTGTTTCCTCGTCGATTTGCACGAAAGCTTTACTGCGTCGTCCGTCCGCCATAGCCACGTCTGCAATGATGGATTTGCCGTCAAGCAACTGTTTTTGCTGCTCCTCGTTGTAGCATTCCAGTGGTGACGACTTCAGTGTGGGATAAAAAACCACATCCACCTCGCCGCTATCCATACGGATAAAGGCAAACCGACTGCGACTCTCGATTACTTCGCCATTCTCGTTAGTGACACGCATGGGCAGTACCGGCGAGTAGCCGCCTTTCCCGATTTCTTTCAGGATACACAGGGGCAAATCTTCAATCATTTCTTGGGTAAGCCCAAAGCGGGCCAATGTCGGATAAGGCAGTTCGTTGAACTCAAATTGTTCTTTTTTCATATTCTGAACGATGTTATAAAATTATACTCAGCAAATATAGAGCGATTTCTTATCTGATGACTAAAACATTTCTTTATAAGTGATTATAAAGTGGTATTTTTAATGTTTTGAATATGATTTTTCGCAAATAATCATATTCAAAATTGATTAAATAGTTATATTTGGAGAGAAAACAGTCGGCAATGGACAGACCATAAGAAGAGCGTGCTAACTTTGCTGCCATGAGAAAGATTTTATTATTGATGATGACGGGTGTCTCATTATGTATCACGCCAGCCAAAGCACAATTCAATACCGTTGCCGTTACCCCAACACGCTACAAGATGGAGGTATTGGATATGGGGTTAGACCAAGCGGAACCGGCATCCGAAAGCGAGATTTCCGTACAGGAAGTTTCAACAGGTATCCCGGTATCCGCAGATATGGATAAGAAAAAGTGGATGGATCGTTACTTGAGTGTAAGTTACCCGTTACGTTATATCAAGGTCACTTCGCCTTATGGCTACCGTAAGGACCCGTTTACGGGAAAGAGTAAATTTCATGGCGGACTGGACTTGCGCGCACGTGGCGACAAGGTGATGGCCATGATGGAGGGTGTGGTCGTGAAGGTCGGACAGGACAAGACTTCCGGCAAGTATGTAACCTTGCGGCATGGTAGGTACACCGTCAGTTATTGTCATCTCTCTAAAATTCTTATCGTCAAAGGGGCAATAGTTCATCCTCGTGATGTGGTTGGCATTACCGGCTCCACAGGACGCAGCACCGGCGAACACCTGCATATCACCTGCAAACTCAATGGCAGGAGTATCAGCCCCTCGCTTATACTCGATTATATCCAATCCATCCGGCAGGAGTGTATATCAGCATTGGCAGGTTTGTAAAAGAGAAGTGAAAAGGGCTGAAAACGTTCCGGTTACTTTGTCATCCGTTCAATAATATGGGCAATATGGTTGCCCCAGACGTGTATTTGTACAAGGAGCATCGAAGGCATGGAGAGCGTCTTGCCATAGAAGATAGCCGCCACTACTTTGCCACCGCACCGTTCTATCTCTTCCTTGTAATCCACCACGCTTTGCCCGGTTGTCAGCACATCATCTATGATGATAATCTCTTTCCCTTTGATTTTTCCGGTAATGAGGTAGTTTCGTTCGAGGATACGCTTCTCTCCACCTTTGGCCTCATGCAGGCTTTCTCGTGCATCGCAAATATCAACGTCGTACAGTCCTGAAGTTAAATCCTGTCGGTGCTTTCCGATGTACCAGTCGAGCCGTTTGAACCGTTGACCGTATTTTATCCAGTTGCTACACGGCATGAACATTATATGGTAAGGTCTCTTTTTCAGTTGCAAGGCATTCATACACGTTTTAAAGAACTCGATTCCGTGTATATCTCCTTGTTTGAACTGGTAGATGGAATGGCAGAAAGCCCTCTGTTCATCATTGAGCAGCGCATTGTATCGTGACGGATAGTAATATCCGTAAAAGGAGATTCGGATGCCTCGTAACTTGAACGGCTTATGGGGAGAATGGCCATCAAACCGTTCGGGATGCAAGAGACAGAACATACGGCAGGCTTCCCGATGACCGGCCATTACCGCCAGACGACAGTAACGTTCACGTTCCTCGCTCTTTTCGGTCAACCGTGCGGCGGCGAATGCCGCTTCTCCTGCTTTTCGTCGCCAGTAGCCGATAATATACCACAATGCCCCAATTGTGAAAAGCAGGAGTATGAACAATAGTCTTGCATTCATCGTATTTTTATTTGAATGAAGCAGCCCGTTTCAATCTGGTTATTTACAACATTACGGTGTATTTCGACATAATCGGATATGGGGGTTATGGCTTCATTACTTATATCAAATTCGTTTTCACTCACTTGCAAAGTTAGCAAAATCGTGGCACTAATCTAAAATAGCACCGATAATTTATAAGCCATATCACTTTTATATCATAAAGTCTTACCCATACAATTTCCTCTTTTAATTGTACATGCTCAACTTTTATAGAAGATGTTCGCCCTGACCGGTACACGGCAAATGGCATACAAGTCTGCTATATGCTGTGTACCAGTCTTTGGGATAAAGCAAGGACGATGGCATATTTGCCACAAGTGTCAATCAAGCCAATCTGTTGTCCTTGCAGCGACCTCTGCTATCTGTTCTTTTGTAACCGGCAATGCCGTCTGTTTGTTTTTATAGCTTCGCCCCACACCATCAGCGGAGCGTCACAGGACTTGTCCGCAAGAGACATTCACTCACCTTATGGCAGCAGAGCTGCTATGGGGTGAGTGAAAGACTCTTTACGGAAGCCAAACATGAAAAGACCGTACACCTCGGTCACAAACTGCCAAGGTTTACGCTTCGCCAGATTTGAGACTAAGTTGTATGGTCACTTCATCGGGAAGTTTGGACCGGCAAGCCACAGACGTTCCACTGCCCACCCATTCCTTTTATAAATCTTGCACCTATTCTACATGTCTATATGACAACCGCCTGTAGTAAGAAAGCATATTCTGTTTGTCGGTTAGCTCTGCTGTAGTCATATTTTCCGCAAAGTAAGCCGCCTTTTACCAAACATCAAATCGCCACTATCGCTGGAACGAAAAATCTTCCTCTGACACGTCAGAGCGTATTTCTTGTCCCCGTTTTGTCTTATCGGTATTCTTGGGCGGCAGTTGATGGCAGAAAATATCCCTCAGCAGGCTGAACAGCCTTCAAAAAGAGGGAAAAAGAAAAATTATCAGAGTTATGGCAAAGACGATAGACATAGAACTTCAAAAACAGTTGGACAAGCCACAGGCATGGTTCTGTAAGTATTTTCCTGCACGCATACGCAATGTGAGTGAGCGTGAGATAGCAGACCGCAAGTTAGTCTTTGATTTCAAGGATGGACGGGCATACGAAGAGGTTGCTCAACGCACGGCAGCCAACATGACCGAACGTTATGGAACATCATGTACTAACATTGTATTTTCTCCCGTACCGGCATCCACCGATAAGAAGAACGAGATACGTTACAAAGCATTCTGCCAAAGAGTATGCGAACTGACGGGAGCTATCAATGGTTATGACCATGTATCAGTGAGTGGTGAGAGGCTAACCATTCACGAAAACCGTAAGGCAGAGAAAGAAGTCCGTAAGGTAAACGTCATTGAGTTTGATTCGGCCTTTTTCAACGGCAGGTCTGTGGTAGTCTTTGATGATGTGATAACCAAAGGGCTGAGTTATGCTACCTATGCCAATCAGCTTGAAAGCCTTGGTGCTAATGTACTCGGAGGTATATTCCTCGCAAGAACCCATTACAAAGTGAAATAATATGACCCAGACAAAGTATGATAAGGCAGTGTCCGTTTGCTTCAGTGGACACCGCAATATTCCATTCCTATACAGGAAGCAACTGAAGCTGCAATTAAAGGCAGCGATAACCAAGGCATACGCTGGAGGTTATCGTCATTTTTACTGTGGTTGTGCCATGGGGTTTGATATGCTGGCGGCAGAAGTTGCTCTTGCGTTGCAGTCCGAATTGTCAGGTCTGCAAGTTATTGCCGTAGTACCGTATCGCGGACAATCCGAGCGGTGGAACGATGCGATGAAAGCCCGGTATGATACTATTCTCTGTAACTCGGATGATGTTATCATCCTGAGCGAACACTACTACTATGGCTGTTTGCTTCGACGCAACGACTATATGGTTTTTCAAAGTTCGTCTCTTATTGCCTGGTATGACGGCAAACCCAAGGGTGGTACGTTTTATACTTATCGTAAGGCTACAGCGAATGGACTAAAAGTTCTAAATCTCTATGGCAGCTCAATCGTATAACAGCCATCTTGTTTTCGCATATTCCGAGCCGTAGCGGTGACTCCTTTGCCATTCATGTAAAGGCTGTTTTGTCAGCCATAGCGTGATATGGCAAAGTACGCTATTAGTTCTGATGTATTGCCCGGCTTTACCTATGTGCCGGTTTAGTTGGTGTTGCTGTATTTTTATATCTTCGGAGGCTCCATCCTCCTTATATCTTTCTCTACCTTTTTTAGTATTCGGCTTAAAAAGTAATATACTTGCCTTACTTTTCGCCTATTTAGCATGTTTAAGGCACGTCTTTTTATAAATAAGTGCAGCAATTGGTTGCTGCACTTTTGCTATAATATCTATTTGTCATATTAGACCTTCCCGTACACCGTCCTCATTTTTCCGTCCACCAGCACCTTATTTGACCGCACAATCCAAGCTCTGCCGTCATTCAATCCGCATTCCAATGCCTTTTCGCCGCCGCCGATTAGTACCGGAACGGTTGTCACTGTGATTTCGTCCGCCAGCCCGTTATCCAAGAGTAAAGCCCCGATTTCCTCACCGTAAGCCACCACCATACCGTCGCCGTCTTCCTTCATCTGTCTCAGTTCTGCCACTGCATCTCCTTGGATGAACTTCACTCGTTCATTCTCCGTCAGGTCGATGCCGCCGTTCGTCACAACCAAAGTCTCTTTCGCCGTAATCGGCCAACCCAAATGGTTCATATAAATACGCAGGTAAGTTTCTTCGTCAATCAGCACACAACTGGAGGCATCCACAGCCGCATCAAAATGCTTGTCCGAAGGAGCCGGACAACCGTCGATGGACTGATACACGTGCAAGGAAATCTGTTTCATATTCAATGTGTTTTTAAGAATTATGTCCACCTTGCACCCTAAAGAACAGCATGAACCTACGCTATTCCGGAATAGAGGTACTGCCATACCTAAAAGGCAGATAAGCAAACCCTTGCTGTATAAACATACAGTATGAATATTTTGCTATACATCTTGTCTTTTTGATAAGTGTCAGTTTTCTATTCCAAGACGTTCAGTGAACGTATAATATGTATATCAATCTCCGCCTGTTTCCAAGCCGAGTATGAATCTTCCATGTCACGACAATGACCGTACCCGAAAGTACCGTCTGCTGTCTTCATTTTGACAAAGATAACGAAAAATTGGCGGATAAGCAAACAAAAAACATTGTTTTTCTGGTTGCCTGTTCCGAACTGCATTCTGCCTTATCAAAAAGACTTACTCATTCCCTATGATTTAATACAGTCGTCATTCTGCAATTATCAAGAGATGGGCCAATCCATCCGATTCCACCTCCCTTTATAGTTCACCTTTCTCCGATATAGTACGGGCAATCCGTTCCGG
>NZ_EQ973650.1:159617-162248 GCF_000157915.1 Phocaeicola coprophilus DSM 18228 = JCM 13818
TTGAACAAAGGGAAATAGTAACAATAAAAACAAAAATAACATTATGAAAACAGAGATTAGGCAGAATGGCAAAGTGATACTATCGAGTACAGACGATATATCCATTCCGATGATTTTCAAAAACTTATGTGGTAAGAACTTTTCTGGAAACGACTATCAAAACTATCTCAAAACAGTTTGTCAGGATATTGGTGTTACGATGGGGGCGATTGAGTATTATGCCGACAACGTTTTGATTGAGAAAGCAACTATTCCTGAATTTTAAAAACTATATACAATGAAAAGGAAAGAGAAAGCAGCAGTAGATGAATTTGTCGCCCTTGTAGGAGGCAAGACATGGGAGCCTGTACGACATAAATGTATGGGTAAATGGAGTGGTATGACCGATTACGGTTTTGTCATAGACGGACGGATAACGCTCTTTGTTTCCAATAGTATGGCATACTTTAAGAAACGGATTCGTGAGTGGATTAAGTCGATACATACTTTTGAAGCGAAGAAAGATTGCTACCTTCGCTTGCTACGTGAACAAATTGAAAAGGACAACGACAAGGCAAAGGACGAAAAGTTAAATCCTGTCAGACTGATAGACATTGGCATCTTATCCCCCGAAAGCAATAGCCCGTTTGATTTTTTTACCCCTTATGTGTTAGTCGAAATAAACGGCAGGCGGTTCAAGCATCAAACAGCGGAGTTAAGTTGCGCTATTATGGTGGATAGTTTGGCAGGATACCTTGAAGAATGCAACTGCAAGGATATATACACGGCAAGGGCAGTGCGTACACCTGACTACATTTTTTGCGGTGTGCGGTTTGACTCCCGTGATAATATGTATAAGATTGGAAAGTAGAGATTAATGATGTCTGAAGAAGTTGTCACTTACAACGATAACTCCAGTCGTTTTAAAGGACGGCATCAGCATTTGACCTACTAAATACATAAGTTCCCAATTTACGATTGGAGACTTATGTATTTTTCTGTATGGAAAACTAATCAAATAATCGCTGACTTATCATCCAGTCATTAAGCACGTCCGGATCTACACGATTTGTAAGATTCACATTTTTACTCAAACAACCGATTTTCTCACCTCTTAAATAAATAACTGGTGGGGTTAATGTATTCGGATTGTATGGACTTAACGATGAACTGGGACTTCCATATATGGAATACCGATTCTTGAAAGATATACTTGAAAAGTGACTACCGTATATATTCTCGTTGTTGGATATGGAATCAGGAGTAGATGTGTTCAACGACAATCTGCCTAAATACAAACCGTCATTTGCCAATAGAAACGATTCTTTCCTTGAAATTCTGGTATCTAAACCTATTCTATCCATTCCCTATGATTTAACGCCATTATTTAATAATGCCATAACGTCTTTTAGTTGCATTATCGAACACCTCTGTCTCTCTTAGAAACTGCATTACCCGTTCCCTGTCTTCGGAAATCAGGCAACCTTTCAGTTTACCGTTCTTTTCCGTGATTTTTAATTTTGAAAGTTCGAATATATCGGAACAATCCAGCCAACTGTCATAGTCCAGAATATCACGATAGTTCCGAACCATCAAAGGATATTGGCAGTCCAGTAGCTCTTCCGACCTCTTGGAAGAATCTATTTCCGAATTTATCAGTAAGGCACCGATAGCGACACCTTCCGGAGTAAAGCCGATAATAACAATATATTTATTACGGTCTTTATATCCGTCTTTTAGTATCAGTCCGTCCTCTTCGTCCAAGGGGACATAAATAATGTCACCAATTTTGACTGATGACATCTCTACTTGCTCAGCTTTGGCCATTATAGCTTTCAGCTTTTCCAATGCACCGGTTTTGTCGTCCATTTGATTTAAGATAAAGCGTTCTTGACAATCTGCTTTTCTCGGATATAATCTACCATGTCCTTGGTAGCTTTTCCTGCCCGGGCTATATCTATAATGGTAATGAAGTTTTTTTGAGGATCATCCTGAATGCGTGTCATCGCTTCTTCCCATGCCGAGTCATGCGACAAATCGGACAAGTCATAAGGGTCTGTATCCTTATATTTAGCGATAGCAGCGTCAAGACAACGTTTGTTGGCACCTGATATATAGTCCATATCGGGTACGGCAGAAGTATATACCTTCTTGTCACGAACCTCTATGTCTGAAAGGAACTCGTCAAAATTCCCATCCAAGGGTTTGCCTTCTGCAATTTGCAGTGCCTTGTAGGTATAGGCTGGCACCGGGCCATGCTTCAATGCTCTGAAAGAGTCTTCGACAATCACTTTGCCATATTTGACAAGATGGTCCTGTTGGGCAAAATAAAGTATTTTAAATAACTTTATATAGTCCACTCCTTGAGTGAAACTCTGCATGATGTAGAGTACCACTGCTCTTATTTTAGCAATCTGTATAGCTGTTTTCATTTCAAAAAAATCTATGCGATTACAAAGATACAACTAATTTGCTGAATAATACGCTCATGATACAAAAAAAATAGTCCGTTGCATTTTTTTACGACATTTAATATAGTCGTCATTCTGAGAGTAATAGTCTGCAATTATCAAGAGATGGGCCAATCCACCCGATTCCACCTCCCTTTATAGTTCACCTTCCTCCGATTATAGTACGGGCAATCCGTTCCGA
>NZ_EQ973650.1:162536-173548 GCF_000157915.1 Phocaeicola coprophilus DSM 18228 = JCM 13818
CCGAAAAAAGGGAAAAAAGAAAGGTTAAATTATGAGTTACAACAAATTGAAATCATTGGTAGCGAACGTGGAAGCCATAGAAACGGCAATGAAAATCCAAGTTCAAGGCAGGCAGGCCACTGCGGAAGAAAAAGAAATTTTATCCCGATATTCTGGTTTCGGGGGTATCAAAGAAGTGTTGAATATAGGTACGGACAAGCCCATAGGTGGTGATATGCAAGAACCGATACAAAGATTGCAGGAGTTAATCAATGCTTACCCTCATTTCACAGAACCCATGCGACACAATGTCATAGAGGGTATCAAAGCATCTGTACTGACAGCATTTTACACTCCTAAATTCCTTGTTGATGCAGTGGTGCGGCAGATACACGCCACGTTCAGCGAAAACGGCCTCAAAATGCGTTCATTTCTCGAACCGAGTGCAGGTATAGGCGGTTTTCTGCCCATAGCCATGTCCGGCACGTATGACTATGCCATTGAGAAAGATCTCATTTCGGGGATGATACTTTCCCTGCTCCATGAGAACACGCTAACACGGACGGCTGCATTTGAAACCATTGGAGAACAAGGTTTTGAGCATACAACTTTCGATGTCATAGCCTCCAACATCCCGTTTGGCAATTTCCGGGTATTCGATGCGGAGCTGTGGAAGAAAGGCGGTATGTACGAACAGGCCACCAAGACCATACACAACTACTTTTTTGTCAAAGCGATGGAGTTGTTGAATGAGGGTGGATTATTGGCTTTCATCACATCGAGGGGCATAGCCGACACGCCCGGTAACAAGTTCGTGCGTGAATATCTTGTAAATCATGCAGACCTGATAAGTGCAATCCGTCTGCCCGATATGCTTTTCATGCAGACAAGCGGTATAGAGGTAGGCAGTGACCTGCTGATATTCCAAAAGCACACGCACAAGACGGTACTCTCACAACGGGAACAACTGTTTTTACAAGTAGGCAGGGAAAAGGCGGACGCCATAGGCACAATGACCGAATACGCCAACAAATTGTTTACCATGCCGAAAACTACCCTTGCAACAGGTAGCCGCATTGTACAGAACCAATACGGAAAATATGTGCGCAAATACCAATGGCAGGGAAATGAAAATGCCATGTCGCAATATCTCGCCGCACTGCTGAAACTCGACTTTGGTCGATATTTCCGCAAAAGTCTTTTCACAGGGAACGGACAGGGCAGCGAACATATGCAAATGTCCCTTTTCGGGAATGTAGCGATGAAACAAGTAGAAAAAGGTAAACGAGCCTACACGGATGGGGTGGAAGCATGGATGAAAGACGGCGCAATGGTACTGTTTGAGGGCCAGGTGGGTACTATCCAATATCGAAAATCAAGTCTTTATCAAGAGGTAGCCATTGATTTTGTGCCGGTGGACGAGGGTAAGGTCAATACAGATAGGGCGAAAGATTATTTTCCTATACGCAAAGCATACTTTGAACTGTCAATCAAAGAAAGGGAAGAACAAAAAGAGGATAACGGATTGCGTAGAGAGCTGAACGCCCGATACGATGCCTTTGTTGCCAAATGGGGCTGTTTCCACGAGAACGACAACAAGGAGTTTATCATGCTTGACAGCCTCGGTGTGGAAGTCTTTACAATAGAAATGCAGCTTGGAAAAGATTTAGTCAAGTCCGACATCATGCGTGAACCTGTGGCGTTCAAGAAGATAGACCCGAACAAACGGCTGACACCGATTGAAGCGTTGGCAAGCAGCTTGAATTTCTACGGCAAGGTTGATATGGACTACCTGATGCAGTCCACGGACAGTGCCGAGGAAGAAATCATCGGCGACCTCAAAGGTGAAATATTTTACAATCCCGCTATCGGGGAGTGGGAGCATAAAGGCAAGTTCCTTTCAGGCAATGTCATAGCCAAATGCAAGGAGATAGGTTCTTACTTGTCCGAACTCACGGACAGGGAAAAAGATTGGACGGAAACTGCTGTAAGGGCTTTGGCGGATGCGACACCCGAAGCGATACCCTACGAGGAACTCGATATTAACATGGGCGAGCGTTGGATTGACACAAAGTTATACGCCGATTTTGCAACTGAACTTTTCAAGGTAGAGACAAGTGTAATGTATTTCGATGTGAACGACACCTACATGGTACGTCTGCAAAGTTACTCTCCGGTGGCTTACAACACCTATTTCGTCCGCAACTATAACGGTGAGGATTTGTTTGTTCATGCCCTGCATGATACTGTACCCGAAATTACGAAAAAGATATACCGCAATGGTGATAAGGTGCGTGTGCCGGACGAGGAAGCCATACAAGAGGCAGCCACCAAGATACAGGAGATTAGAGACCGTTTCAACTGCTGGCTTGACAGGCAGCCGATAGAGGTTCGGGACGAGCTGGTAAGGGTATATAACGAGCGTTTCAACTGCTATGTTAGGCCGCACTATGACGGTTCGGCACAAACCTTTCCGCAGCTCTCTTTCGGGCAATTTCCATACGATAGCCTCTATCCCTCACAGAAAGATGCTATCTGGATGATTAAGCAGAACGGAGGCGGTATCTGTTGGCATGAGGTAGGCACAGGCAAGACGATGATAATGTGTGTTACCGCTTACGAAATGAAACGTCTCGGACTGGTACACAAGCCGCTTATTATCGGACTGAAAGCGAATGTGCACGAAATTGCTGATACGTTCCGCAAGGCATACCCTACGGCCAAAGTTCTCTATCCGGGCAAGGAAGATTTTACCCTTGCCAACAGGCAAGAGGTCTTTTCAAAAATCAAGAACAACAACTGGGACTGCATCATACTGACCCACGACCAGTTCGCCAAGATACCGCAGTCAGAAGAGACCATGATAGATATATTCACGGAAGAGCTTGCCGATGTGGAACGTAACCTTGAATTTTTGGAGCAGTCCACCATGCGTTACCGTAGCGGAAAGATGCAGGAGGGATTAGAAAAGCGCAAACAGAACCTTGGGGCTAAATTACAAGAACTGCGTATGAAAATCAATAATCGGAAAGACGATGCTGTGGACTTCCACACAATGGGAATAGACCATATTTTTGTAGATGAGTGCCATATTTTCAAGAACTTAATGTTTCAGACACGCCATAACCGTGTGGCAGGTATCGGCAACACCAAAGGCTCTCAAAGGGCAATGAACCTCTTGTTCGCCATTCGTGACATCCAACTTCGTACAGGTCGTGACCTTGGGGCTACGTTTCTGTCGGGTACGGTGGTCGTGAACGCCCTTACCGAACTATATGTGATGTTCAAGTATTTGCGTCCGCAGGAGCTTCAACGGCAACGGATTAGCTGTTTCGATGCGTGGGCAGCCATATTCACAAAGAAAACGGCAGATTATGAGTTGAATGTGACAGGCTCGGTGAAGCGCAAAGAGCGTTTCCGTACTTACATCAAAGTATCGGAGCTGGCAATGTTCCTGCGTGAGATTACGGATTACTGTACAGCCGACATGATAAATCTTGACGTGCCTGAGAAGAACGTGCGTTTCCTCTCTTATCCCCCGACAATTGAGCAGGAGGAAATGATAGGACGCTTGGTTTCTTTTGCCGGTAGCGGCCAGTGGAAGGACTTGGGACTTGACGTTCCGCAACCCGACAATCTCGATAAGGCAAAAATGCTGGTTGCGACCAATGTAGCCCGAAAAATGGCTCTTGATATGCGCTTGTTGGGTTGCAAGTTCAAGGATGATGCCGATAACAAGGCTTCTATCTGTGCGAGGACAATCTATGACTACTATATACGCTCGAATGACAATCGGGGTACACAGTTCGTGTTCAGCGATCTTGGTACATACAAACCGAACGAGTGGAACATATATGCCGACATCAAAGAAAAGTTGGTACAACTCGGTATTCCTGCTGATGAAATACAGTTTATCCAATGCGCCACTACCGAGAGGACAAGAAAAAAGCTGTTTGAAGAAATGAACAACGGCAAGGTGCGAGTTCTTTTTGGAAGTACGACCATGTTAGGCACAGGTGTGAACGCCCAGCAAAGGGCTGTGGCAGTGCATCACCTTGAAATACCTTGGCGACCTGCTGACATGGAGCAACGAAACGGCAGGGCGGTACGCAAAGGCAACACTGTAAAGCTGTGGGGTGGCAATGTGGTAGATATTGTAATTTACGGCACGGAAAAGACCCTTGACGCCTACAAGTTCAATCTGTTGAGAAACAAGCAGATGTTTATCAATCAAATTAACAACGGCACAATCGCCGTGCGCCGTATTGACGAGGGAGGCATGGATGAGGACAGCGGTATGAACTTCGCCGAGTTCGTGGCTATTCTGTCAGGCAATAACGACTTGCTGAACAAGACGAAGCTCGACAACAAGATTATGCAGCTTGAAAAGGAACAGGCTATTTTCAAGAAAGAACGCATCCGTGCCGAGCGTAAAATAGCTGCCGGTCAGGGAGAAATCGAAAAGGCAAAGCGTACTGAGGCCGATTTCAAGAGGGATTTGGAATACATCAACTCGTATAATGGGGCAAAGGCAACCCTGCTTTTGAACTTGCCGCAAGCCAGTACCGAGGAAGTTGGCCGGGAGTTGCACCGTATCGCCAAGACCTACCGCAACGGAGCGTATGGTACAGTTGGCACGTATGCAGGGCTAAACTTGTTGGTGCATAGCGAGTATAATATGGACGGTACGTTTGACCGCAATACATTCTTTGTAGAGGGTATAAGTGGATTGAAATACCGATGCAGTCTGAGCGGTGCGCTGCCGCTTGGTTTCGTTGAGTCGGCACAATATCCGCATGGAGCATTAAGCAAATTGCCCTCTCTTATCGAGAAGCAACAAAAGGCGGTAGAGCGGATAGAAAGCGAAATTCCCACATTGCAGGACATCATTTGCCGTCAGTGGAGCAAAGCCGATGAACTGTCAAGGCTCAAACAGGAATGTAAGGAACTCCAGCACAGGATTGATGAAAGCCTGAAAGAGGCCGAACAACCGCAGGCTGCCAAACACGAAGCTATTGCCGAAGCTGCTTGACATAATCATAATTCAACCGTTCCCTCTGCATGGTCGCGATGACTGGGCAGAGGGATTTTTTTGCGCTCCGGTCTGCCGACGGCTCTACTCTTTTATGGCATTCTTTCTCCCTTTATAACCTCCCGATTCCCCGCCACCACCCATTCTCATTTATAGCTATTAATATCTTCTGTTTTTAGTCAAATAGAGATAATATTCTTTCATCGCATATCCGTTTTTTGCGATACGCCATTTTTAGCTTCTACATTGGTGGCAATGTATCACTTTTGCCTTCACACCTCCTAATAGCTTCAATCAAGGCATCTTTTAATCTTATGAAGGCAAGTTTATCCACTCCTTTTGATATACTGATTTCATTACCGACCAAATCTTTCAACTTGAGTAAACAAGGAACATCTGCCTTATATCTGTCTCCCACATCTTGTAGGTCATAGTCAAAATTATAATGATAAGCAAGAAATTGCGTAAAAGTATTTCTGCTTTTATTGCTTAGTTTGCAGATAGCATCAAAAAGAGCATTGGCATCTTCATATGCAAATATAGCACGAAGTTCGTATGTACAACTTTTATCTGGATAAGGCAATCTGTCTATGATTATAAGTTGTTCTACTGTTCCTTCAGTCAAATTACGCAGTGCTTTTTGCATTTGATCCGGCAACTCATTTATCTTTGATTTCATCTTCTGCAAGAAATAGTCCACAATATCATCCGTTATTGGGGGCTTGGAATCTGTGGTTACATAATTACATCCACTAATAAAACGCCCTCTTAGCTGATAAAGTTCCTCTAAACTGGTTTGACTATTAATTATTTCTGCTATTCTTACTTTTATTAAAGAGACATAGGCCTGTATAAAATAGAAAATGCCAATAGCGTGAAAATATGATAGATACGCAATACTATAACCAAGTTGATAAGCGTCTTTTATCTCTCTATCCAATATGGATTTTATAGTGTCCTGACAAATACTTTCAAGTTTTTGCTGCTCCATATCGAAAAAGCCGGATAACATTTCCCAAGGTTTCAATTCTTTTTGCTTATCCCTTATCTCCGTAACAATAAATTCTACAAGTGGAGCACCTGTAATAATATAGTGTATAATAGCCGTAACATACTCCGGATTTAAGACATCATAAATTAGCTCTTTGTTTAAAGAGTGATATTTTTCCCTTAGATGCTGTATCCTTTGCTTATCTTCGTTATTATCTTGGAGTAGTGAAATCCGACAATCTCTACTCCAATTACAAATTACCTCTTTGTTCTCACTATTATTATACTCTGCATACACTGCAATAAATGACCCAAGAATATTTTTAAGAAAGATATTATCCTTTTCAACCAGTTCGGGAGGAAGTTTGTTTAAGTGGCTTTTAAAATCATATAAACATTGTCTCAAAACCCGTAAGTTGTCGGATTTTGTACACTTAAAACAGGCAATAATGAAATCACGCATTTCTTTCAAATAATCGGATACCGGTACTTCGCCAAGGAAGTATTCGATGGCTTCTTCTATGTCAGGTTGTATTTCAAATTCCCTGCCTATGGTCTTTTCCTTAAACTCATCCCATACAGCCTTGGGAAGTTCTTCAAGGTGGTTCTCATCTCCAATTACGACAACATGACAATTACAATGCTCTACAAAATAGTTGATAAAGCCTAACAATTCCTTCATCTCTATCAGGCACCTTTCGATGTCATCGAATATCAGGAACTTTACACCTTTTATACTGTCGTCTTTCACTTGTAGTAACGACAACGAATCCAGTGTTGCGGAAAATGAACCATCCTCTTTAGAGTCTTCATTAAAATCCATACTCGTCTTGAAGACTACCTTACCGGCTAATTTCAAAACTCCCTTTATGAAACGCCCCGTTTTCGAATAGAAGAAAGGATTTAATTCCCTATCTATAGCGGTCTTGATGTCATTCACGCTATCCATTCCATAGGTCGAAATGTAGATGGGCTTTAGCGTAATTTCCCCGTCGGTATCTGCGGTTCCATCAAACCTCTTCTTCCATTCTTTTATAAGATGAGTTTTGCCACATCCCCATTTTCCTTTCAGCATCACGGCATACTGAGGATTGGTATTATCAGCATAGCTGTTTAAAAAATCAAGAATCAAAGTATTCATACCTTTGTTATTAACATAATTCTATTTTAACTCCATTGAAAAACAAAAATGTAGCAATAAGAACATTAAATATTGAAATAGTAAACGACGCTGCAAATCCATTATCGCCACATCCACAATGAACAAAGTTAGTGATATTTCTTAATACAATAATATCCAAACAACTAAATTTCATGTTTCTTCTTTGAAAGATCCAATAAAGGCTTGCAGGAATCGTCAGTCTTACCATTGATTGCTTAAATATGCGTCTCCTATCATAATAATATCCGCAGAAAATGTGATGGTGGAATACATTTGGCGTTTCCTGTCAACATTGTAAACCTCTTTGTAATATACGATATACGCGTATTTGAACTCCACGACACGAAAGATTGAATTATCCTTAGTGTTGTAATAAATCACCTTGCCGCTTATCGCTTTGAAAGGACTGTTTACCATTGCTTCAAGAATAGTAGTTTCTCTGGTAGATTCAACGGTTATGGTAATACGTCCGCCAATAACATTTGTCACTGGCCTTCCTTTATTATCTGTCTTGCGGTTAAATTCAATATGTGATGAAATCACTTCTATATCCTTCCCTTGCAAGCACACGGTTGCCTTTAATTCTGCCATGCTGATCTTATTATTTATTATAAAACCAAGACATTTCGCCTTGGTTAAAGCAGTCAGACCGCTTTCAAGACAAGAAGGAGGATATCATATTTCGCAAATATAGAATTTTCCTTTGAACATAACAAACAATCAATTAAATTTATTAACCAGCAAAATCGAAGAAACTCTATTTACAGGCTATCCTCCCTTCTAAGTATTATTTATACAAAGTAGAGAAATACTTGCAAGTTCAAGATATACCACGAGATTAAGACTTGATGTAATTTTTCAAGTTGAGAGCCGAGCTATCCGTGTAATAGCTCGGCTTATTTTTTTTTAAATGAGGGAAAGGTTATTTAGGTAGATGATATTTGTCCTTTATATGCTCGGCCACGTGTTCGACTTCTGGGAACAACGTTGATTTGTCTATGCCGAGGGCTTCAAGCTGCTTCCTGATCTTCCGCTTCTGCGCTTTATTGATGATGTACACTTTGTAGCTGAAGTTGAGTGATGCTGGTTGGCTTTTATTGCCATTGATACCATAAAGGAAAAATGCCCCGGACTGCCGGATTATACGAGGATTGTCAAACATCGGTTTTACACAAAAGACTCTCTCGATATCCTTTGAGTCAATCACATTCTGAAAATGGGGTTTCTCATACTTAATTTCATGCAGAAGATATTGGATTTCCTCTTCGGAGTTGAACTCATTCCTATCCAGTTCTCTCAAATCTTCGATACTGAAATCTATTGGACGTTTGGCGATATTAGAAACAACACTGACAGCATCACTGTCGAAATATTTAATATCTGATGTTTGAACTTCGAATCGGAACAGTTTTCCGTCAACGGCATCATTCTCGCACGCAAAATACAGAGCTACCAAAGGATTTGTAGTAATATCCAAGAGGCGTGTCGGCAAGGAATAATGCTGCATCTTGACCAACTTCTCAAAGGTAGATGTACACCCTTTGAAATCAGCCGGACTTTGAGCGATAATATCTCTGAAAATTCTATTTTCATTCTGGATTAAGAATTTCTCTCGATAGATGGAGGGAATCAATCCAAAACTCTTATCTGACTGTCCTCGATAAAAGATATGGTAATCCATATCGTCCTCTAATTCATCTTCAAGTTTCTCGAATAGAGTCCGGATGCTACCAATACTTGATGAATCACTCTCCGGTTTATAATTATATGCCTCGTATGAAATCTCCCACGGACGTTTTCCAAGAGTCTTGACTATTTTTTCTGACAACTCATTATATGATGCAAAACTATCATAAGTGTAGCCCAGTTTTTTACTTCTTAAATACGATGAAGTGTTGGAATCCAAAGGAACATATTTTTCTGGATTAGCGTAGAACAGAACAATGCTGAGCTTTCCCTTTCCGACACTTTTAATGTTCAATGCCGTTTGAAAAAGTCGTTCATCTACTTTCCCTTCTTTTACCTGTCCGAACAATTTCCATAATACATTTATATCATTGTTGCCCCTGATTGTCTTCCATGGGAATAGATGCACTTTCATGGGATGTGTGGTCGGGATGCCTGATACATCTGTCGGTTCTGGACAACTAAAATTTAGCCTGCGCCTTAAATCCTGTAAGATTTCGACCCTTTTTTCATCGGAGTGAAACTTGTTGAGATACGCCAAGAATGTGAATGGGTCTATTTCTTGCAGTGTGATTTCTTTACCTTTTTCTGTACCATCGCGAAAACCGGTAATACCTATATCTTTTAGTATAGATATAAGTTCCGGCTGGTTATTCTGTTTTCCAAGTAGCCAATCGGATAGTTCTTTATAGAATGATAGCCATGTAAATTGGTCGTTCATAATTCGTTCTTAAATTAACATAAATTCAATATAAAGTTATAAAGATATGACAAAAAACAAGAATAATAAATATTCAAAATCACATTATGTATTAATATTTAAACAATTACAATATGTTCTCAGATGCTAAAACTACGAAAATTTATTGTATGACAGATGATTTTTGCAAGAAATTTGTATTGCAATGGAAAAATATATCTGGTTGAAGGCAAGAATCATAACATCGCAACAAGCCGAACTAATATATGATGCCAAAATATAGCTATTTTAATTCTTTTTCATTCGAGAGATTCCAAATGTTTCAAATATCATTAATGGAAGCATCTTTTTAAAATGAGGAACATATATCGCTAAATACCACAGTGATATGACTGTCCCAAGTAATATTATAGCTATTATATTTATTTCGTTTGTATTAATAGATAACTGAATAATGATTAAACATCAAATAATGGGTTTATATATGGACTCTTAAAAAAAGAACAACCATTCATTTTTTTACATTTAGAAAATATGTCTTCTTGCACAATTGGTAATCCTAACTCATAACCTTTAGCTTTAACAATTTTATTATTACCAAGACTATTAGGTAACAAATCTATTCTCTTAAATATATCAAACTCATTATCATAGATTGAGGTTTCCCAATTAATACAATCAATTAATTTTAAATAAATTGGAAGGTAATAATCCCCAATATATTCAGACCGATTGAATACATGTGTAGTTATCAGTTGGACATCATGTGGAGCCAAGTTATTTAATATTTCTGCAAATCGTTCACTTAATATTGGAACTGCATCTGTCATCAAATAATCGTATTTCTTAAAACGCTCTATATTTATATTTTTGTTAATATTGAAAATAAGAGTATCCGTTGGCTCTGATATTTTTTTGTTCTCTAAAAAAACAACAGATTCAATGCTTGAAGCTCTGTAATACTCCAACCAATATGAATTAGGATAATTGGGAGTCACTGAAAGGAAATAATACATAGTTACTTACATTTAATTAAACCTTGATCTAAAAGAATATTATATTTATTTATAATAGAATCTATTTCAGCCTGATAATCTGACGCTTTCCAAACTTTTCCTAATCTTGCATCTTGAGCAGCACGAACCGATACTCTATCTAAGTCCATTTTTACCTGATTAGTATAGATTGGATGAGAACCATTGTGAATTGGTAATTTAGGGTTGCTATTAACACCAGCTTTTGTTGGCAAATATTTAATGTTACTCTCATCATGAATATTAAATCCTGCTTTAGCAATAACATCATGATATCTTAATTGTTGTGGAATGATATGATGTTTTTGATGATCTGGGATTGAAGGCATAGTGTTATATGTAAGAAGCCCAAATTCATCAAGCCACGTATTGATATCCCGCACATATCCATACAGAGTCGGATTGTTACCCGCCAGTCCAATTGGGTCA
>NZ_EQ973650.1:174548-175505 GCF_000157915.1 Phocaeicola coprophilus DSM 18228 = JCM 13818
CTGATGCAGACGGACGGTTATGTAACCGCCGCCAAACTCAAAGACGCCTATCTCGGTATCGGCGTCAAGCAGGAAACTTTGCTGAAGCTGTTTGAGCAGCACAACGCCGAGTTTGAGAAGAAAGTCGGACACAGCAGGGCGCAAGGTACATTTACCCGTTACCGGACGGTCTGTAACCATATTCGGGAGTTCCTGCCCCACAGCTACAAGCGTGAGGATATTCCGTTAAAGGAACTCAACCTCACATTCATCAACGATTTCGAGTATTTTTTGCGCACGGAGAAGAAATGCCGTACCAATACCGTGTGGGGCTACATGATTGTGTTGAAACACATCGTTTCCATTGCGAGGAACGACGGACGTTTGCCCTTTAATCCCTTTGCCGGATATATCAACTCTCCCGAAAGCGTGGACAGGGGCTACCTCACCCGAACGGAGATACAGACGCTCATGGACGCACCGATGAAGAACGCCACCCACGAGCTTGTACGGGACTTGTTCGTCTTTTCCGTGTTCACGGGTCTGGCGTATTCGGACGTGAAGAACCTCACCGCCGACCGCCTGCAAACCTTCTTCGACGGCAATCTTTGGATAATCACCCGAAGAAAGAAAACCAACACCGAATCGAACATCCGCCTTTTGGATGTTCCCAAGCGTATCATCGAGAAGTACAAGGGACTGGCTCGGGACGGTCATGTTTTCCCCGTTCCGAGTAACGGAAGCTGCAACAAGATACTCAAAGAGATAGGCAGGCAATGTGGCTTCAAGGTACGTTTGACCTATCATGTCGCAAGACACACGAACGCCACGACCGTGCTTTTGTCGCACGGCGTACCCATCGAAACCGTAAGCCGCCTTTTGGGACACACGAACATAAAAACCACCCAAATTTACGCCAAAATCACCGCCCAGAAGATAAGCCAAGACATGGAAACCTTGTCGCACAAGTTGGAGGAC
>NZ_EQ973650.1:176466-205194 GCF_000157915.1 Phocaeicola coprophilus DSM 18228 = JCM 13818
CTTGCACAGGGACGAGGAAACGCCGCACATACACGTCACACTCGTCCCCATCGTCAAGGGAGAGCGAAAGCGCAGGAAACGGGAGGAGCAGACGAAGAAGCGATACCGCAAGAAGCCGACCGACACCGTGAGACTGTGCGCAGACGATATTATGACACGGCTGAAATTGAAGTCCTACCAAGATACCTATGCCGAAGCGATGGCGAAATACGGGCTGCAAAGGGGCATAGACGGCTCGAAAGCTCGCCACAAGTCCACGCAGCAGTATTATCGGGATATACAGAAACTCGCCGACAGTCTGAAAGCGGAGGTGGTGGATTTGCAGCAGCAGAAAGAAACGGCGCAGGAGGAATTAAGGCAGGCGAAAAAAGAGATACAGACCGAGAAGCTGAAAGGGGCGGCAACTGCTGCAGCCGCCAACATTGCCGAGAGTGTCGGTTCTCTTTTTGGCAGTAACAAGGTCAAGACGTTGGAAAGGGAGAACACCGCCCTGCATAGGGAGGTAGCCGACCACGAGGAAACCATCGAAGCCCTGCAAGACAGAATACAGACCATGCAGGCAGACCACAGCCGGGAGATACGGGAAATGCAGCAAAAGCACGGCAGGGAGATAGCGGACAAGGACACAAGGCACAAGCAGGAAATATCGTTTCTGAAAACGGTAATCGCAAAGGCGGCGGCATGGTTTCCCTACCTGCGTGAAATGCTCCGTATCGAAAACCTGTGCCGCCTTGTGGGATTCGATGAAAGGCAGACCGCAACGCTCGTCAAGGGAAAGACGTTGGAGTATGCGGGGGAACTCTACTCGGAGGAACACGGACGGAAATTCACGACCGAAAAGGCTGGGTTTCAAGTGCTGAAAGACCCCACGGACGGGACGAGGTTGGTTCTTGCCATTGACCGAAAGCCCATTGCCGAGTGGTTCAAGGAACAGTTCGAGAAGTTAAGGCAGAACATACGGCAACCTATACAGCAGCAAAGGAAAAGCAGGGGTATGAAACTGTAAAGCTCCAATTTTATACAGCGAGCAAATAAATCTATTGCAACATAAGTGATTATCACAACTTTTCACTACCTTTGTGGTTGGATTAGGGAAACTCCGTCCAAGACATATTAGAAAAGAAAGAAGCGTTATGCTTATCTTGTTGTTGAAAACGTAGGAAATTTTCAAAATGAGCAAGGATGGCATAGTGGTTCTCACGCTATAGCGTGGGCTGCTATTACTACATCTGCTCATTAGGTTTTTCCTACGACCTTCAACAAAGACGTGGCATTGCAGTTCCACGCTTCGTGGTTTAATAATAAAAGGTCTTAAGGAGCTGGAAAGACAAACATAGTACTATGGACATGACATCTCTTTGGGGAAGACTTGCAAAATTGCAGAGTTTCTTTCAGGATGGTTTGAATGTGGATGAAAATTCACATTTGCCAGAAGCGGATTTACGCAAGATAAGTCTTGGCAATCTGTATGTATATCAACAACAAGGTGTATTGAACACATTCGAAACTGGCGTAACTCCCTCTGTTCGTAAAGTTATTTTAGGTGAATACTTTGGTATAACGGATAGGGATAGTGCCATCGAAACTTTGAATTGGTTGTCGCAAGCTCCCTCGCAAACAATGTTTCACTATGCTTATACGGCTTTTCTTCAAGGAGGGGGTAATATAAGCAGGAAGTGGCTTAATGAAAATGAAGAATTGAAAGAACACACCGATTTCCGAAATGACTGTTTGGAAAAGTTGGAAACGATGGAGGAAAAATATCCGGACATTGAACAAGCTGGAATTGTCGTATCCAAAGAAGAAATGGGCAAACTCGGAGTACTTGCGTGGGATGCAGGAAGATTAAACTTTATCAGCAGACTTTGCCTTGAGCAAGAGTACATTGTAAAAGAAGAATGTATGCAGTGTATCAATGCCGCTTACGAGATGACCAAAGAAGTTTATACCAATTGGAAAGACTATGCTTATAGTTATGTTCTTGGTCGTACTTTGTCGATGGGAACTACCAACATGATTGGATTGGCAGAAGATTTACTGACAGATACCAAAAGCCCTTGGACTTATATAAAATGGTGATACTTTATTAAAAAATATTTATTAACTCTACATTTTTTTTGAATTATGAAAACGTTTAATTATGCTCCAGCCTCTCCTATCAAGGATAACATTACAATGTTGGCTGTATCAGTCGGTATGGTTGTCGTGCCGCTCGTTTATCCATTCGGTATAAGAATAGGCAGTACCCGAATACTTGGCCCTACGAGTACTGCCATTGTTTTTATAATCGGAGGACTCGTTCTCTTGGTAATAACATTGAACAAGGTTCATCTTGCCCGTGCTTTGGCGGCGAACGGAGGAAAAATCGTTGTCGATGCAGATAGTGTAACCTATCCTATAATAAAGAAAGGGGAGAAAACCGACAAAATATTTAAAATATCGGATATAAAACATCTTAAATATGACGATGAAGAAGGAGAATTGGAAATCTTCTTGACGGATGATACACAAATAACATTGCATGCAGGATTCTTTGAATCTTTCGAGCGATACGAGGAATTTTTCGCTTTGTTGAAGAAGTGAAGAGGCTAACAAGTTCGATTTATGCGGATAATGGCGTGTGGCTCAATCGCTTTTCGTGGTGATTGAGCCACGTGTTAGCCGCAACCTTGAAAAACAAAAAATACAATGAATAGAATATTGGCACTATACATCTTTTTACTATTGTGTGGCACGGTTTCCGCACAACAAATCGTAGAATGGAGCGATTTGCAGACTATAACAGATAACTCACGGCGCACGGTCTATTATAAAAAAGGCAGAAAACAGCCGTTACGGGGAAAATATCGCATTATACGAGGACTTGACGAGGAGTGTGTTAAATTTTCCGATGGCATGATAAACGGTGATTATCGCCGCTATCGTGATGGGGTGCTGCGTGAATCGGGTATATATGCCAAAGGCAAGCGTAACAGCACATTCACGGAGTATTACCAAGACGGCGTTACTCCCCGAAAGGAAACACCCATGCAGCAAGGCAAGATAGACGGAACTGTAAAGACCTATTTTCGTAACGGCAAAATAGAAGCCGAAAAGGAATATAAGCAGAGTGTGGAGAGCGGGCGGGAGCGCCGCTTTGACAGCAAGACAGGAGAGCAGATTTTTGAATCTCATTATATCGACGGGAAAAAAGATGGCGAGGAGTGGGAAATCTTCGAGGATGCGAGCACGCTTCGCAGCAGGATAATACGCCACTACCGTAACGGAAAACTTGACGGCTCTTATCGTGTGGAATCGACACGGGACGGCAAACCCTATATAACTATCGAGGGACAATACACTGACGGCGAGAAATCGGGGCAATGGATAGAACATAACTATGATAACAATACCCAAACCTGCACATGGCATGGTGAAGGTGGGGCTTAAACAGAGATGAAGATAGTTATCATAATACTACTTTTAACGCTTGCATCGGTCGTAAGCTGCGAGCCACCCATGCCGCCGACGGACGAGGAAATGATACGCCACTTCGCCACGCACGAGGCGGCATTCGACAAGATACGCAAAATCATGGCGGAGAGTTCGGAGGGAAGCTTTCACTATCCACCGCTCTCTCCCTGCGATATTCTCATCCTTGATTCGGCAGGACAAATATCCTACCAACCGAACCAAGTGCAGGACACGCCGGTACACGGGTTATCAAGATCTGACCGAATACAACTCGACTCCTTGTTGTCAGAGATTGGATGCGGTCTTGTCCTTGTTGACCGCAGGGAGCAGGAAACGGCAGATTCGGTATATGTGAGCTTATTTATGCTGTACTACTCCCACGGCATCGTGGATGCGGGAACATCCAAGAGTTTCGTTTACGATCTCGAATTGAGAAGCCGCCGTGACATCCGTATCACCGAACACGGCGACCTGAACAAAATTTACCGCAGGACATACAATGACACTACGCTATACAAGCCCGTCAAGGAAGGCTGGTATATAGAGTTAGACCATTCACGATAATTTTCTTTTTTCGCAAGTCGATTTTATAAAATTGTCACCGAAAGTTCGTACTTTCGGAAAAAGATGTTATATTTGCAAATGAAAGAGTTATTTGACAGCATAGCAATGTAAAACGCTGAAATTCGCACAGTTGCTAAATCGTTACCTCTATTTCTCAAATAATTCGCTAAAAGTTTATTTCTCAATCGGTTAAGTCAAACCGAGAAAAATCTAAAATAAATTCGTACATTTGCCCTTTCAAAAACGCATTAACAGAGAGAACAAACAGATATGTTGACAAAAGTAATTCTACAAGCCAATATAGATAAGGTAGAAACCTATTTTGAACGTGCAGATAAAATCGTGATAGTGACTCACGTTTCTCCGGACGGAGATGCACTCGGCTCTTCATTGGGACTATATCATTTCCTGTGTCAGCAGGGTAAGACGGTAAATGTTATCGTGCCGAACGCTTTCCCGGATTTCCTGCGTTGGATGCCCGGTGCGAAAGATATCATCCGTTATGACAAGTATGCTGAATTTGGAGACAAACTGATCAGTGAGGCCGATGTTATCTGCTGTCTGGACTTTAATGCGCTTTCACGTATTGACGCACTGGCTGCACCGGTGGCTGCTGCCCAGGGACGCAAAGTGATGATTGACCATCATCTGAATCCTGAACCTTTTGCACGTGTCACCATATCACATCCGGAGATCTCCTCTACATCAGAACTTATTTTCCGTTTGATCTGCCGGTTAGGATGTTTTGAAGACATTACTTATGAAGGAGCAGAGTGCATCTATACCGGTATGATGACTGATACCGGAGGTTTTACCTACAACTCCAATAACCGGGAAATTTACTTTATCATCAGCGAACTCTTGTCCAAGGGAATTGATAAGGATGAAATCTATCGCAAGGTGTTTAATACCTATTCAGAAGGCCGTTTGCGTCTGATGGGCTATGTCCTTTACGACCGCATGCAGGTTTATCCTCAGTTCCGTTCGGCCCTGATCACTCTCAGCAAGGCAGAACAAAGCCGCTTCCAATATGTGAAAGGAGATACGGAAGGCTTTGTCAATATTCCTTTGCAGATGAAAGGCATCTGCTTCTCTGTCTTTCTGCGTGAGGACAGCGACAAGAATATGATCAAGGTTTCTTTGCGCTCTGTGGGACATTTCCCCTGTAATAAGGTAGCTGCTGAGTTCTTCAACGGAGGTGGTCATCTGAATGCTTCAGGCGGAGAGTTTTACGGAACCATGGAGGAAGCCGTAGAACTCTTTAAACGGGCACTGGTGAAGTATGAAGATTTATTATTGAAAAATTAGTTATTAAAAAAATAATAGGATAAAAAAAACGTGCGGATAAAAAGCAATTTATTATTTTTGCCGTCGTTAATAAGTAAGAAAATGAAAAGAATACACCTGTTTTTTATGCTTGCCCTTGCAGCGTTGGGTATGCAGAGCTGTAATAATGATAAGACGTATGCAGAAAAGAAAGAAGAGGAAGCTGATGCCATCAACAAGTATCTTTTGGAGAATGACATCAAGGTAATCGACGAGAATACGTTCTTCTCACAGGATACCATGACGCTGGCAGATAATGAATATGTGCTTTTCAAGGAGAGCGGAGTTTACATGAATGTAATGCAGCGCGGAGTCGGTTCCCCATTGACGGACGGAACTTATTATATAGAATCCCGCTTCGTGGAAATGGCATTGCAGACACGTAATGATGATATTCAGATGGAAGCCGGTGATACGCTGACGGCAAATATGCATATCAATAACCCGACTTATTGGGGATATCCTGAAGAATTCAAGCTGACAGTCAGCGGAACTTCTTATTCTGGAACCTTCTCAGGTGTTTCTCAGATGTATGATACTTACGAGCAGACTTCTGTACCGACAGGCTGGTTGTTACCCTTGCAGTATCTGAAACCTTCTCGTACCAATTCATCGGAAGACGTAGCACGTGTACGCCTGCTGGTGCCTCATAGTGCAGGAACCGTAACGGCTTCACGCTATGTTTACCCTTGTTACTACGAAATAACATATAACCTTGGACGCTAATATTTTATATTATGACTTTAATTAAATCTATTTCCGGTATTCGTGGAACTATCGGAGGCCATGCCGGCGAAGGGCTGAATCCGCTGGATATTGTAAAGTTTACTTCGGCTTACGCTACGCTGATTCGTAAGACAACCTCGGTAAAGAGTAACAAAATCGTTGTCGGACGTGATGCCCGTATCTCTGGCGAAATGGTGAAAAATGTGGTATGTGGAACATTGATGGGGATGGGATTTGATGTGGTAAACATCGGTCTGGCTTCTACTCCTACCACAGAACTGGCTGTTACTATGGAAGGTGCTTGTGGTGGTATTATCTTGACTGCAAGCCATAATCCAAAGCAGTGGAATGCATTGAAATTGCTGAATGAACATGGGGAATTCCTGAATAAGGAAGAAGGAAATGAAGTTCTCCGTATCGCAGAAGCTGAAGCTTTTGAGTTTGCTGATGTAGATCATCTGGGCAAGTATACGGAAGATAATTCTTATAACCAGAAGCACATTGACAGCGTGCTGGCATTGGATCTGGTAGACGTAGAAGCAATCCGCAAGGCAGATTTCCATGTGGCTATTGACTGTGTAAACTCTGTTGGAGGTATCGTTCTTCCGCAGTTGTTGGAACAGCTGGGCGTGAAACATGTAGAAAAACTGTATTGCGAGCCTACAGGAAACTTCCAGCATAATCCGGAACCGCTTGAAAAGAATCTGGGCGATATCATGAACCTGATGAAGAGCGGAAAGGCTGATGTTGCTTTTGTTGTCGATCCGGATGTAGACCGTCTGGCAATGATCTGCGAAGACGGAACCATGTACGGTGAAGAATATACACTGGTTACAGTAGCTGATTATGTATTGAAACACACTCCGGGTAATACCGTTTCTAACTTGAGTTCAACCCGTGCATTGCGTGATGTAACCCGCAAGTATGGTATGGAATACAATGCTTCTGCCGTAGGTGAAGTGAATGTGGTTGCCAAGATGAAGGCTACTCATGCAGTAATCGGTGGTGAAGGTAATGGTGGGGTAATCTATCCTGCTTCTCACTATGGCCGTGATGCTCTGGTAGGTATTGCTTTGTTCCTGAGTCATCTGGCACACGAAGGCAAGAAAGTTACGGAACTCCGTGCTTCTTATCCGAACTATTTCATTGCGAAGAACCGCATTGACCTGACTCCGGAAACTGATGTAGATGCTATCCTTGCCAAGGTGAAAGAACTGTATAAGAACGAAGAAATCAATGACATTGATGGTGTAAAAATTGATTTCCCCGACAAATGGGTACATCTGCGTAAGAGTAATACAGAACCGATTATCCGTGTTTATTCAGAAGCTTCAACCATGGAGGCTGCTGATGAACTGGGTAAGCAGATTATGGATATTGTATACAGCCTGGCTAAATAAATTGGATTTTGCCTGTTGAGGCTGTACTGGGAAAGACGCGTAGAGAACTTTTGAAAGCTTCCTGACGCGTCTTTCTTCTTTTTTATAGGGTTGGATTGTCGTGTTTCATTTGCATTATTTCTTTTTTAATGCCACAGTCATTTTGGTCGTTTGTGAATCTTTAACCTGAGGTGTACAGCTGATATGCAGAAACGGTACATTTATCTTTTTAGGGTTTAGCTTGATGTTGAAGTTCATTTCTTTTTTCCCTTTCGGAAAGATGGGATTCTTGTCTTCAGGATGTGCAAAGCTTTGTCCGGAGCATCTGATGGAAAGTCGGGTGTCTTCAGTCATTTTCTCTCCTGAAATGATGGTGACGGAGAAAGTCTGAATGTCCTGTGCCGGATCGTAAGTAATGGTTTGTTGCGTATTCTTGAATCCGATATAGCTGCTTGGAATGCTGTTGTTGTTATTGCATGCAGTCAGCATCAATGCATAGAAGAGGGGAAGTGCCATCAGTTTTTTGCTTTGTTTCATAATCTTGTTTTTTTTATGGTTTCTGCCATTAAAACTCAAGATCGGAGGTTTTCCCCTATGGGTAAAGTGTGAATAAACTAAAAAAACGACATGTTCTTTTTTTCCTGTTATGCCTTTAGTTTTGTTTCTTTGGGAAGGGATGAGGTATTATTTTTAGTCTGATTTGCATTGAACAAAAGTTGGTAGCCAATGTCCCGTATAGATATAATGTCAATATCTACCTCTTTGAGTGTGACTTTCAGTTGGCTGATTACCTGATATGCCCGGGATTTTACAATATGCAGTTCCGTTTTTTCATTGAGGTGATGAAAGGCTGCCAGTTGTTTATAAAGCAATAAAAAATCCTGATCATTAATAAAAGCTTGAAAATATTTTAAGTTTAATCCTTTCAGTTTTATCTTTTTGCCTTCGTGTTGTAAACAGACATGTTGTATGTCCCAATAGTATCCTTTGCTTATTTCTTTTCCGGTAGGTTGGAGTGTGTTATTATGTGGATTGTCGGAAAGAGTCTGAATGTGTGTACGTAAGATGATATTTCGTTGGTATGATTTAACTCTCCTAAAATAGATGGCAACTCCTGTTGTACATATTAGCCATACAGCAAGGAGAATATAAGTATAGGGACGGTTGATGAGCATTATCATAGGTAAGTCTATGTAAACCTTCAGTATGATATCTTGATTCTTGTCTTTGTTTTTTCGATAAACTTCTTTTTTTATCAGTTCTGTATGAGTTGGAATTGTGTAAGTTTCTCCTATAGTACAGGTTATAAAACCGGTTATAGGCAGATTGTTTTCTACAAGTTTTTGTCGGAAAATACTGTCTAGCCTATGCCTGTTAGGGTCTTCTGATAATAAAAAGAATTGATCACACCAGTTGCTCTTTTCGTCCGCAGAAATATTGTCAGAGGACTTTTGTACGTCGTAAAAGAATTTTTTTCTTATGATAAAAGTTTCTTTTTCTTTCTTAAGGGCTTCTTGAAAAGAACCTTGGCACTGTTGTACAATCTCATTTTTCTGTATGGAAATGAAAGTATATTCCAATATAATTAAGATTATTGTGAGTAAGTAATATATACCTGCCAGTATGCTGGATTGATATTTTATGTTTTTCATAATTCGTCTATTATCTTTTTTAAGAAATTTCTAAGAAAGTTGAATGTAAATTCTTGACTATTAAAGGATATTGATTTCTAAGAAATCTCTTAGAATTTTTATTTTGTATTCTGTATCCTTCTCTCTACATTTGCTATGTGTGGTTCTCATGATTAAAGTATTATAAGCAAGTGTAGCAAATATAATAATATTTAATGATATGAAGTTTAATAAGAAAGTGAAAGTATTACTTTTTGTAGTTTGTATTTTTTGTTATGGAGGATATATCTGTAGGGAATCTGATACGGATAAGACTTCGACTGTATTGGTTATGAAAAATATAGAAGCTTTAGCTGATAATGAGGATACAACTAATCATGCATGTTATGGTTATGGTGATATAGATTGTTTTGGAATAAAAGCAAAATTACGTATAGATATCTTTAGTCTAGACTAACATTAGGATAAGTGAAATATTGTTAATTGGGTAGTGTTAGACATTTATTATTATATTGTATCTCTCACTTTTTAAAGTATGGAGGATGAGCCAATGCAAATATAAGGATTAAAAAGAAGGAAGTGATGTTTGTAACTTCTGTGCAGGAAATATTTTAAAGTTTAATTAATTAAAATAAATAGAATAATGAAACTGAAGGGTATGGTTAATATGGCATTGATCTCGTTATTTATTATTGCTGCGGGGTATAATGTGTACAGATCACAAAAGAATATTAATTTATCAGATCTGGCAAAGGAGAATATAGAGGCGTTAGCTAATAGTGAAGGAGGTACTAGGCATACGTTAGATTGTGGGGGAGCTGGTATAAAAGCATGCTCAGCCACTTGTAATAAATGTAATGTTACGTTAACTGTGTATGGTAATGGAAAGAGTGCGACATTAACTTGTTATCAATAAACAAATTATATAAAAGGGTTTTATCAAGTTGAATGTATTATAGATCGCATTCAACTTGATTTTAATGTGGTTTTTATGAAAACGTTTCTATTTGTTTTTCTTTTGGTGATTATTAGTTCTTGTCATACAGAGACTGGAGACTATATCCCTGTTAGATCTTTGGACTTAAGTTCTTGTGAAAAAATAGTTTATCAGGAAATAGTTGTGAAGGATTACTTGCTTTCATATCCTACTGGGATATTCCTTATTGATGGAAAGCTGGTGATAAAAGATGAAAAGGGGTATCGGAAACTGTTCCATGTGATAACAAAAGATGGAGAACTGGTTCAGGAATTTCTCCAGTCGGGTGAAGGTCCGGAAGAGTATGTTTCTTCAAATTTTAACTCTCAGTTAAGCAATGACTGTATTTTGGATATGTTCGATAGCTCTCGGAAGAAAAATATATCTTTTAAATATAAGGAAGGCTATTTTTCTTTTTCTTCTATGTTAACAGCAAAAACAAATGAAGAGAATATCCGTGAGTTGGTGAATTGCGGCAACTATTATTTGGCAACAGGAGTGAATGGACGGTTTGTGGATAATCGTTTTCTGGTATTGGATACACTGGGTAATGTAAAGACTGCAATAGGTAATTATCCTGAAATTCTTCCTGATTTGCTGGTTAAACCAGAGGAAGATATGCAGACAATATTATTTAATACTGCTTTATTTAGGCGGTCCCCAGATAAACAAAAAGCAGTTTTTGCATCGTACAAAGGTGCTTTACTAGAGTTTCTTGATTTGTCTGCTTTACCTGACTCGGTACCTGTAAAATCTGTTCAGTTAGAAAGGCCTAAAAAGAAAGAACAGATCACTCGTGAGCATGAAGGATGGGTATATGGTTTTGAAGATGTATACGTTACAAATAAAAATGTATATGTAATATATAATGGTGAAACTGCAGTTGATAATCCGGAACTTGGAAGATATATTTTAAAGTATAATTGGGATGGCAATTTATTGCACCAATATAAGTTTGATATGGGACTTCGAAGTTTGGCTGTGGATGAAGCAACAGGAACTATTTTCTTTGTAGGCTATGTGAATGATGAGATGAAATTGTTTTTCGGGAATTTATAAACAATATCATATCAGTCCACCCAAAGCATGTCACTCATAATGCCATCGGAGATAAAGATGCCTGCTTCCGTCAGTTTGAGTGTGTTATTGGTTATCTCCAGTGTGCCTTGGTTTAAATGAGGACGAGCCATGCGCAGGCAGTAGTTATACAAAGTATCACCAAAAGTATTTTTCAGCAGAGTAAGTGACATTCCTGCAGAAGTACGGATGGTCGTAATGACAAAGTCGTTATAACGGGTGTACAGGTCAAGGTTCTCTATCTCATAAATAGGAGCATGATTGTTTATACCTGCTATGTATTTATCCAGTGAAGCAATGTTCCATTGGCGGGAGGTACCATTGTATGAATGAGCAGAAGGTCCGCATCCCAGGTATTTCTTGCCGGTCCAGTAGCTGGAATTATGACGGGAATGAAAGCCCGGAAGCGAGAAATTGGATATTTCATAGTGCTGGTATCCATGCTCCTTCAGCCGATGAATGAGTTGCTTGAATAACGTGACACTCAGGTCTTCATCGGCTTCTTCCACACGATGCTGTTCCCGGAGTGTCCACAACGCAGTATTCTCTTCGTAAATCAGATGATAGGCTGAGATGTGTTCAGGCTGTAACTGGAGTGCCTGCTGAAGATCATATTCCCAGCCTTCGGCAGTCTCACCGGGCAGACCGTACATCAGGTCGATGCTGATGTTCCGGAAGCCTGCCTCGCGGCTTTGGTAAAAAGCCTCTATGGCCTGTTGGGCAGTATGGCGGCGATGAAGCAGTTTCAGTGTATGTTCATTGAATGTCTGTATCCCCATGCTGAGGCGGTTGAACGGTTGTTGGCTGAGCATTTTAAGATATTCCGGTGTCAGATCGTCCGGATTGGCCTCCAGTGTGATTTCAGCCTGGTCGTTGACCGGATATATGCGGAAGATCGTTTCAAACAGTTGTTCGAAATCTTCCTTTTCCAGTTGTGAGGGAGTACCTCCTCCCAGATAGATGGTTTCTATGTCTTCTCCCTGAAGATAATCTTTGCGCATCTCCAGTTCCCGGCATAAAGCCTGTATGTATTCCCGGCGTTTGTCGGCCTGTGTGGTCGAGAAGAAATCGCAATAAATGCAGCGGCGTTTGCAGAATGGAATATGAAGATAGATACCAGCCATAAAATATATAGTGTTGTTCCGGTGCAAAGGTAAGGTTATTTCGGCGGGCACGCAACGGTGGGGAGGTTGTTTCTTCCTGTTATATGGTATGGTTTGATGCGATTTGTTTGTGTTTGTGCCTAAGAACATAGTTTAGTAACACGGAAGCATTTATTGCATTTCTAAACATTAATTTCTAATTTGCGCCTCGTTTAAAAGAGATATGAAAAGCATATCCTTTCGTTTATAAATTAAATCTTGAAATACCATGAAAGTATATCAGACCAACGAAATTAAGAACATTGCCCTCCTTGGCAATGATGGCTCAGGTAAAACCACCCTCACAGAAGCGCTGCTCTATGAGAGTGGTATCATAAAACGTCGCGGCAGAATCACTGCCAAAAATACAGTCAGCGATTATTTCCCGGTAGAGCAGGAGTATGGTTACTCGGTATTCTCTACTGTGTATCATGTAGAATGGAATGGCAAAAAACTGAATATTATTGATTGTCCGGGTAGTGACGATTTTGTGGGAGCTGCTATTACTGCACTGAATGTAACAGATACAGCTATCCTGCTTTTGAATGGACAGTATGGTCCGGAAGTAGGAACACAGAATCACTTTCGTTATACCGAAAAGCTGGGTAAACCGGTAATTTTCCTGGTAAACCAGTTGGATAGTGAGAAGTGTGATTTCGATCATGTACTTGAACAGTTGAAAGAAAATTACGGTTCTAAGGTTGTTCCGGTTCAGTATCCGTTGGCTACCGGTCCGGACTTCAATTCGTTGATCGACGTACTTTTGATGAAGAAATATTCATGGGGCCCTGAAGGTGGTGCTCCTACGATAGAAGATATTCCTGCTGAAGAAATGGAAAAAGCACAGGCTTGGCACAAGACTTTGGTGGAAGCTGCAGCTGAACACGATGAATCACTGATGGAGAAATTCTTTGAATCTGAATCTCTGACAGAAGATGAAATGCGTGAAGGTATTCGCAAGGGATTGGCTGCCAGAGGTATGTTCCCTGTATTTTGTGTATGTGCCGGAAAGGACATGGGTGTTCGCCGTCTGATGGAATTCCTGGGAAATGTTGTTCCTTTTGTTGATGAAATGCCGGTAGTGCACAATACTCGTGGTGTTCCTGTACCTCCTGAAGCCAATGCTCCGACTTCACTTTATTTCTTCAAGACAGCTGTTGAACCCCACATTGGTGATGTACAATACTTCAAGGTGATGAGCGGTGTCGTTCGGGAAGGTGATGACCTGAATAATGCTGACAGAGGTTCTAAGGAACGTATGGCTCAGCTGTTCGTTTGTGCAGGAGCTAACCGTGAGAAGGTTGATGAACTGCGTGCCGGTGATATTGGCTGTACCGTGAAGCTGAAAGATGTGAAAACAGGTAACACACTGAATGGCAAGGATTGTGAAAACCGTTTCAACTTCATTAAATATCCGAATCCGAAATATACCCGTGCAATCCGTCCGGTCAATGAAGCCGATACAGAAAAGATGATGGCTATTCTGAATCGTATGCGTGAGGAAGATCCGACTTGGGTTGTTGAACAGTCCAAGGAATTGAAACAGATTCTTGTTCATGGTCAGGGAGAATTCCATTTGCGTACATTGAAATGGCGTATGGAAAATAACGAAAAGCTGCAGATTCAGTTTGACGAACCGAAGATTCCTTATCGTGAAACCATCACCAAGGCAGCACGTGCCGATTACCGTCATAAGAAACAGTCTGGTGGTGCCGGACAGTTTGGTGAAGTTCACCTGATTGTAGAACCTTATTATGAAGGTATGCCGGCTCCGGATGTTTATCGTTTCAATGGCCAGGAATATAAGATGAATGTGAAGGGAACTGAAACCATTGATCTGGAATGGGGCGGAAAATTGGTATTTGTTAACAGTGTTGTCGGTGGTGCTATTGATGCCCGTTTCATGCCGGCTATCTTGAAAGGTATCATGAGCCGTATGGAGCAGGGACCGCTGACCGGTTCGTATGCCCGCGATGTGCGTGTGATCGTATATGACGGAAAGATGCATCCGGTAGACTCCAATGAAATCTCCTTTATGCTGGCTGGACGTAATGCCTTCAGTGAAGCATTCCGCAATGCCGGTCCGAAGATTCTGGAACCGATCTATGACGTGGAAGTATTCGTTCCGAGTGATAAGCTGGGTGATGTAATGAGCGATATGCAAGGCCGCAGAGGCATGATTATGGGTATGAGCAGTGAAAAGGGATATGAGAAACTGGCTGCTAAAGTACCTTTGAAAGAAATGTCCAATTACTCCACTGCATTGAGTTCTTTGACCGGAGGTCGTGCTTCCTTCATTATGAAGTTTGCAAGCTATGAACTGGTTCCGACCGATGTTCAGAACAAACTGATGAAGGAGTTCGAAGAACAGGAAAAAGAAGACGCATAATAATAGTTGTTGTTTTTATAGATAAAAAGGCCGTATTTCTTAAAAGTACGGTCTTTTTTATTTAACTAAACTTAAACAATTGATCCTTTTTATTTGTTATTAGATTAAAATTTGATTATTTTTGCAATGAGGATGTGCTCTGCAAGGCATTTGATATTTGTTTTGTGATGTTAAAAGAAGGTTTCTGTTAATATAAAGGAATGCCGGTTTAAAACATGTTAAGTGCAGTTGTATGAATGCATTAGGCTATTAATTTTGCCTTCATGAAAAAGTCAACTATTTGGATATTAGGTGTTGTAATGGCTCTCTCTTTTTTAAGTCTGCTTTATCTGCAGGTGAGCTATATTGAAGAGATGGTCAAGATGCGACGGGGACAGTTTGAAGAAAATGTCAACCGTAGCCTGGTACAGGCTGCACGCAATTTGGAATTGGTGGAAACCAAGAAATATCTGGAAAAGGATGTGGCGGCAACTGAACGTGCGGCTCGTCTTTCCGAGCAATTGAAGCAACAGCAGATGAATGGAGGTGGAACCAGTCTGACGGAACATCACCAGTTTTCTGTAACGGCTCCTGACGGAACCCAGATTTCTTCTTTTGAACTGAAGACTATCATGGAGCGTCCGGCTAATGTGCCCAAGGTGATTATTTCTACCGGAAAGAACATTCCTCAGACTTCACGCCGTTTGCAGGAAATCTTGAAGGAACGTTATATTTATCAACGTGCCATGCTGGATGAAGTGGTATATAACATTCTTCGTACGTCCAGCGACAAACCGTTGAAAGAACGTATCAACTTTAAGCAACTGGATCATTTCCTGAAAGCGGAACTGCTGAATAATGGCATTGATATTCCTTATCATTTCTCAGTGACCGATCGGGACGGCAAGGAAGTATACCGTTGTTCGGACTATGCTTATGACAGCGAAAAGATTTATTCCCGTTTGTTGTTTGAGAATGATCCTCCGGCCAAGATGGGATTTGTCAACATATTCTTTCCGACTTTAGATAATTACATTTTCAGTTCGGTCAGATTTATGATACCTTCCATCATCTTTACGCTGGTTCTGTTGGTAACCTTTATATTTACGATCTATATCATCTTCCGTCAGAAGAAGCTGACCGAGATCAAGAATGACTTTATCAACAACATGACCCATGAGTTTAAGACACCGATATCTACGATATCACTGGCTGCACAGATGCTGAACGATCCGGCTGTTGGAAAGTCGCCTGCCATGTTCAAGCATATTTCAGGAGTGATAAACGATGAAACGAAGCGTCTGAGATTCCAGGTTGAGAAGGTCTTGCAGATGTCTATGTTCGAACGTCAGAAGGCTACGCTGAAGATGAAGGAAGTAGATGCCAACGAACTGATCAACGGTGTGATCAATACCTTCCGGCTGAAGGTTGAGAAGTACAACGGAACACTTGATGCGGAATTGAATGCGGAAGATCCGATTGTTTATGTAGATGAAATGCACTTTACGAATGTCATATTCAATTTGCTGGATAATGCCGTGAAGTATAAGAAACCGGAAGGCGATCTGAAACTCAAGGTACGGACCTGGAACGAATCAGGCAAACTTCACATCTCCATTGAGGATAATGGCATTGGTATCAAGAAGGAAAATCTGAAGAAGATTTTCGACAAGTTTTACCGTGTTCATACCGGAAACCTGCACGACGTGAAGGGATTCGGACTTGGACTGGCTTACGTGAAGAAAATTATTACCGATCATAAGGGTACGATACGTGCAGAAAGTGAACTGAATGTGGGAACCCGATTTATAATTGTATTACCTTTATTTAAAGACGAATAATATGGACGAAAAATTACGTATTTTGCTGTGCGAGGATGATGAGAACCTTGGCATGCTATTGAGAGAATATTTGCAGGCAAAGGGCTATTCAGCTGAACTTTGTCCTGATGGTGAGGCCGGTTACAAGGCTTTTTTGAAGAATAAGTATGATATGTGTGTACTGGATGTGATGATGCCTAAGAAAGACGGTTTCGCACTGGCCCAGGAAATCAGACAGGCAAATGCTGAAATTCCTATTATCTTCCTGACTGCAAAAACTCTGAAAGAAGATATTCTGGAAGGATTCAAGATTGGTGCCGATGATTATATAACGAAACCTTTCAGCATGGAAGAGCTGACTTTCCGTATTGAAGCTATTTTGCGCCGTGTACGGGGTAAGCGCAGCAAGGAAAGCAACATCTATAAAATCGGTCGTTTTACCTTCGATACTCAGAAGCAGATTCTGTCTATCGGTGACAAGCAGACCAAACTTACAACCAAGGAATCAGAGTTGCTGGGATTGCTTTGTGCGCACGCCAATGAAATTCTGCAGCGTGACTTTGCCTTGAAGACCATCTGGATTGACGACAATTACTTCAACGCCCGCAGTATGGATGTGTACATTACGAAGCTGCGTAAGCATCTGAAAGAAGATGATTCTATCGAGATTATCAACATTCATGGAAAGGGATATAAACTGATTACTCCGGAAAATGATTGATCTGACAATATGCAATAAAAAAAGAAGCTGTCTCCGAGATTGAAGAGACAGCTTCTTTTTTATTGCTTGAAAGCTGATTATTCAGCAATGCGTTTGTTCAGAACGATATGAGCAACCAGGCCGACAATGATCAGAACGAGTGAAGTTCCCAGGATGTTGTTGCTGTTAACGTTGCCGGTAGCAAAGCAAGCGATCAGAACCACTGCACCAATGATAATCAATATCATTCCTAAATTTTTTAATAAGCTTTTCATGTGTGTCTTCTATTTTTATGGTTTATTTTTCTTGGTTACAAATTAAAGCATAATTCTTTTATCAAGAAAATTATTTCAAGAAAAAAAACTGAATTATATCCAAATATCTTTTTTGCCTTTCGGCAGCCGGCTTAATTTTTCGTATTCGTGAAGATTTTGCGAAGTACCTCCTGGCTGACTCTCAGCTCTTCCAGTGTTAATCCGTGAAGGGCTTCCTTGAGTGTTTTGTTGGCTATGAAGCGTGCTTTCTCTTCCAGTTCCTTTCCTGTTTTTGTCAGATGGATGAGGTTGGTACGCCGGTCTTTCTTGTCCGAAATGCGTACAACCAGATGCTGGCGTTCCATATTGTCAATCAATCGGGTCATGCTGGGCTTGTCCTTGAAGGTGGCGTTGCAGAGTTCCTGTTGTGTTACCCCGTCTTTTTCCCAGAGGAAGAGCAGGACGGTCCATTGTTCCGGAGTGATTTCCATACCGTTCTGTCGGAAATTCCGGCTCAGCTTGCGATTAATGGCTGCGGAAACTTTTCCGTTCAGAATCGCGAATATAAGTTGAATGTCAAAACTGAATTGTTCGATCATGGAATTATTGTTTAAACAACCATGCAAAGATACGACAGAATTGTGTAACCTGATGCAAATTTTTAGGCTTTTTTACAGAGTTATGAAGGGACGGCCCCTTGCAGAAGGTTGTAATACATTGGGCAAAAGGAGGCGGAAGGGTGCGGGAGTTTCGCCTGCCGGCAGGAAATAGCGGACGTCCGGTGAGGTTTGTTTCCTGTGGTTTTGTCCGGGCAGGAAGAGGCCGTGAAAGGTCCGTTTATCCGACAGTCTGACGGAACCGTGGCGGAACTGAATGAATAAAAAAATAATAAAAAGCAGTTAATTGTTTGTATGTTAGAGAAAAAGTCGTACCTTTGCGCCGCAATTGAAAATTTTTTATTAATAATTTAATTAACGAATAGTATGAATCAATACGAAACCGTTTTCATTTTAACTCCCGTTTTGTCTGATGCTCAGATGAAGGAAGCGGTAGACAAGTTCAAAGCTATCCTGACTCAGGAAGGTGCGGAGATCATCAATGAAGAAAACTGGGGATTGAAGAAGCTGGCTTACCCAATTCAGAAGAAATCTACAGGTTTCTATCAACTGATTGAATTCAAAGCTGAACCGTCTGTAATCGAGAAGTTGGAAATTAACTACCGTCGTGACGAACGAGTAATCCGTTTCTTGACTTTCAAGATGGATAAGTTCGCTGCAGAATATGCTGCTAAGAGAAGAAATGTAAAATCAACTAAAAAGGAGGAAAACTAATCATGGCACAGCAACAATCAGAAATCAGATATTTAACTCCGCCTTCAGTAGACGTTAAGAAGAAAAAATACTGCCGTTTCAAAAAGAGTGGTATTAAGTATATCGACTACAAAGATCCTGAATTCTTGAAGAAATTCTTGAACGAACAGGGTAAGATCCTTCCGCGCCGTATTACCGGTACTTCATTGAAGTTCCAGCGTCGTATTGCGCAGGCCGTTAAGAGAGCTCGTCACTTGGCTTTGCTGCCTTTCGTAACTGATATGATGAAATAATTAAAGGAGGAATAAGAATATGGAACTGATTTTGAAAGAAGACGTAGTTAACTTGGGCTACAAGAATGATATTGTAACCGTTAAGTCAGGTTATGGTCGTAACTATCTTATTCCGACAGGCAAGGCAGTTATTGCTTCTCCGGCTGCTAAGAAAATGCTGGCTGAAGAACTGAAACAGCGTGCTCACAAACTGGAAAAGATTAAAAAAGATGCTGAAGCTGTTGCTGAATCTTTGAAGAATGTATCTTTGAAGATCGCTACCAAAGTTAGCGCTACCGGTGCTATCTACGGTTCAGTTAACAACATTCAGATTGCAGAAGAACTGGCTAAATTGGGTCACAACATCGATCGTAAGATCATCGTTGTTAAAGACACTGTAAAAGAAGTTGGTCAGTACAAAGCTATCATCAAACTTCACAAGGAAGTTTCTGTAGAAATTCCTTTCGAAGTTGTTGCAGAAGAAGCTTAATTTGCTGTCTGTAGATACTTAATAGAGCGAGGATGTGTTGGTTTCAACACATCCTCTTTTTGTTTTCCGCAAACCCGGATCTTTTTGGATGCGGACCTTTCCGCTGCCGCCTGTCCGGAAACCTGCGGAGGCAGAAGGAGAGGATTCCGAAAAGGATAAGCGTATCATTCTGAATGATTTTGGGATTTTGTTGTTCAGTTGTCGGAAATAAACTATCTTTATAGCCTAATATTGGAGTTTGGTTATGGTTATAAAAACAATTCTTGATACAGACTTATATAAGTTTACGACATCCTATGCTTATATCAAGCTATTTCCTTATGCGATGGGAACCTTTACGTTCAAGGAACGTGACGATACGGAGTATACGGAGGGATTCCTGCAGGCCCTGAAGAATGAGATTCAGAACCTGAGTGTGGTGGCCCTGACTGCTGAAGAACGTGATTACATGAGCCGTCACTGCCGTTTTCTGCCGCCGGTTTACTGGGAATGGCTTTCTTCTTTCCGTTTTGATCCGGCCCGCATCAATGTCTATCTGGATGAACAGCGTCATTTGCACCTGGAAGTGACTGATTATATGTATAAGGTGACTTTGTACGAAGTTCCCCTGCTGGCCATTGTTTCCGAGATCAAGAACCAGTTCCTGAACCGCTTCCCGGATAAAGAATCCATTCTTCAGCGGCTGGCAGGCAAGGTTGATCTGTCGAACGAAAACGGAATGCCTTTCTCTGAATTCGGAACACGGAGACGTTTCTCTTTCGAGGTTCAGGATATGGTGGTAGGCTATCTGAAGGAACATGCACGCTTCTGCATGGGAACGTCTAACTGTTATCTGGCCATGAAGTACGACATGCGTCCTATGGGAACACATCCCCATGAATGGTTCATGTTCCACGGTGCCCAGTTCGGATACAAGCATGCCAATTATATGGCACTTGAAAACTGGGTAAATGTCTATGACGGAGATCTGGGTACGGCGCTGTCGGATACTTATACGTCTGATTCGTTTCTGTCCAATTTCAGCCGGAAACAGGCTAAGCTGTTTGACGGTGTACGGTGCGACTCCGGCGATGAGTTTGAGTTTATTGACCGCCTGATTGCCCGCTACAAGGAGCTGGGTATCGATCCGACTACGAAGACCATTATCTTCAGCAATGCGCTTGATTTTGAGAAGGCCCTCAAGATATTCCAGTATTGTCAGGGAAAGATCCGCTGCTCGTTCGGCATCGGTACGAACCTGACGAACGACACCGGTTACCAGCCGTCGAATATTGTCATGAAGCTGTCGCGTTGCAAGATGAATGTCAATCAGGAGTGGCGTGAATGCGTCAAGTTGTCTGATGATATGGGAAAACACATGGGAAGCAATGCGGAAGTGGAAGCCTGTCTGTATGAACTGAGACTTGCTTCAGAGAATTGACTCATATGATCTTTTTGACACTTTGACGATCTGGACCTCTGAGAATCCTTTCTTTGTGCAGTGCCTTCTGGGCGAAAGAAAAGAACGGAGCGAAAAGAAGAGTATGTAATTGTATATTAGTGTATTACCTCGCATTTTAACACTTCTGTCGTCTTCATTCCGGTAAGAAAAAGACGTTTTTCTTCCTTCGGACGGCAGAAATCAGGACAACGGGCAGACGATTCAGCCGAAACGTCTGCCCGTTTTGCCTGAATCGGGCCGATATTTGGGCAAAAACGTCGGCTCGTTCTGCCTGATTTGATTAGTCGATTTCGGTCGGATGACCTGTTTTTGGCCCAAATTGCCTGATTTCTGTGCCAATTTTGGCTTTTCTTGTTTAATTTCTTCTCTGGAGTCACCATTATATATAAAGGCCTGGTTAGTAAAAAGCGCCTGAATGTATTAATTTGAATGAATAGAGGCTGTATTTCTTTCATTTTGATAAAACGGCAATTTTATCGGATGATGAATTTTCTGATAAACTTTGTTGATGGTGACAAATTATTATGGAATGAATGAAAAAAGTTTTATTTTTATTTTGATGTTCGGAAATAATACATACCTTTGCAACGTCTTAAAGAAAAAAGTGACTTTTATGAATGCAACGTTTCTACATATTTTGCTGTGCGGTCTGATTAATCTGCTGGAAAAACCGGTGGGGAAGTGAGTCGTGCATGTAACTGAGGTTGCAGTCAAAATAGGAAAAAGCCTTTCTCACTTCCCGGTGTGAAAGGCTTTTTCTTTATCAGTCGGTAATTAAAAATAAAAATGAAGATATATGAGTGACAGATTATTTATTTTCGACACCACATTGAGAGATGGTGAACAAGTACCGGGATGTCAGTTGAACACGGTAGAAAAGATTCAGGTAGCCAAACAGTTGGAAGCTTTGGGAGTAGATGTTATTGAGGCTGGATTTCCGATTTCCAGTCCGGGCGATTTCAATTCTGTCATTGAAATTTCGAAGGCTGTTACCTGGCCGACCATTTGTGCGCTGACCCGTGCGGTGCAGAAAGATATTGATGTGGCGGCCGATGCCTTGAAGTTTGCCAAGCATAAACGGATCCATACAGGTATCGGTACCTCGGATTCCCACATCAAGTATAAGTTCAATTCCACCCGCGAAGAGATCATCGAGCGTGCGGTAGCTGCCGTGAAATACGCCAAGCGTTATGTGGAAGACGTTGAATTCTATGCGGAAGATGCAGGACGTACCGAAAATGAATACCTGGCCCGGGTGGTGGAAGCCGTTATCAAGGCAGGTGCCACGGTAGTCAATATTCCGGATACTACGGGCTACTGTCTGCCGGAAGAATATGGTGCGAAAATCAGATACCTGATGGAACACGTGGACGGCATTGACAAGGCAATTCTTTCCACTCACTGTCACAATGACCTGGGAATGGCGACTGCCAACACCATCAGCGGTGTGCTGAACGGAGCGCGTCAGGTGGAAGTTACGATGAACGGTATCGGCGAACGTGCCGGAAACACTTCTCTGGAAGAAGTGGCCATGATTCTTCGCTGTCACAAGGATATCGACATCGATACGAACATCAATACCCAGAAAATCTATTCAACGAGCCGTATGGTATCCAGCCTGATGAACATGCCTGTCCAGCCGAACAAGGCCATTGTGGGCCGTAACGCCTTTGCCCATTCTTCCGGTATCCATCAGGACGGTGTGCTGAAGAATGTACAGACTTACGAGATTATTGATCCGAAGGATGTCGGTATTGACGATAATGCCATCGTACTGACTGCCCGCAGCGGACGTGCCGCGCTGAAGCACCGTCTGCATGTACTGGGGCTTGAGATGACACAGGAAAAACTGGACAAGGTGTACGAGGACTTCCTGAAGCTCGCCGACAAGAAGAAAGACATCACGGACGATGACATTATGGTGCTGGCAGGTGCAGACCGCAATGTGAACCATCACATCAAACTGGAATATCTTCAGGTGACCAGTGGAGTGGGAGTGCGCTCGGTGGCCAGTCTGGGACTGAACATCAGCGGCGAACACTTTGAAGCCGCAGCTACGGGTAACGGTCCGGTAGATGCTGCGATTAAGGCCGTGAAACAGATCATCAAGCGTCAGATGACCCTGAAGGAATTCACGATCCAGGCCATCAGCAAGGGAAGTGATGATGTGGGTAAAGTACACATGCAGGTGGAATACGACGGACAGATGTATTACGGATTCGGTGCCAACACCGACATCATAGCTGCTTCCGTGGAAGCTTATATTGATTGTATCAACAAATTCAGAAAATAAAAACATGAATACATTATTTGACAAGATTTGGGATGCCCATGTGGTGCAGGAGGTAAAAGAAGGCCCTACACAATTATATATTGACCGTCTTTATTGTCATGAAGTGACCAGTCCGCAGGCTTTTTCCGGGATGCGTGCCCGTGGCCTGAAGTGTTTCCGTCCGGAGCGTATCTACTGTATGCCCGACCATAACACGCCGACACACGATCAGGATAAGCCCATTGAGGATCCGGTTTCGAAAGCACAGGTGGATGCCCTGGCCAAAAATGCGGCCGATTTCGGGCTGACTCACTTCGGAATGATGGACAAGCGGAACGGAATCATCCACGTGGTAGGTCCGGAACGCGGACTGACTTTGCCGGGAATGACCATTGTCTGCGGGGACTCCCATACTTCCACTCACGGCGCGATGGGCGCTGTGGCGTTCGGTATCGGAACCAGTGAAGTGGAAATGGTCATGGCTTCCCAGTGTATTCTTCAGGCACGGCCGAAGACCATGCGTATTACCATCGACGGCCAGCTGGGTAAAGGCGTAACGGCCAAGGACGTGGCGCTTTACATGATGTCGAAGATGACCACCAGCGGGGCTACGGGTTATTTCGTGGAATATGCAGGCGAAGCCATCCGCAGCCTGACTATGGAAGGACGACTGACACTCTGCAACCTTTCGATCGAAATGGGTGCCCGCGGCGGTATGATCGCTCCGGATGAAGTCACTTTCGAGTACATCAAAGGACGCGAATATGCACCCAAAGGCGAGGAATGGGACAAGGCGGTAGCTTATTGGAAGACCTTGAAGAGCGATGACGATGCCGTATTCGACAAGGAAGTGCGCTTCGATGCAGCCGACATTCAGCCGATGATCACCTATGGAACCAATCCGGGTATGGGCATGGCCGTCACTTCGCATATCCCGACAACGGAAGGCATGAGCGAAGTGGAAAAAACATCTTTCGTCAAATCCATGCAGTATATGGGCTTCCAGCCGGGCGAGTCTTTGCTGGGCAAGAAGATTGACTATGTCTTCCTCGGTGCCTGTACCAATGGCCGTATCGAAGATTTCCGCGCCTTCGCTTCGCTGGTGAAAGGCCGGAAGAAAGCAGCTCATGTAACCGCATGGCTGGTTCCCGGTTCCTGGATGGTGGACGCACAGATCCGTGAGGAAGGGCTCGACAAGGTATTGGCTGAAGCCGGTTTCGAGATCCGTCAGCCCGGATGTTCAGCCTGTCTGGCCATGAACGACGACAAGATTCCTGCCGGAAAGTATTCGGTTTCTACCAGCAACCGTAACTTTGAAGGCCGTCAGGGACCCGGTTCCCGCACTTTGCTGGCCAGCCCGTTGACGGCTGCCGCTGCTGCCGTGACCGGAGTAATTACGGATCCCCGTGAATTGATGTAATGATGCATACTTATTAATCCGAAAACAAATGAAACAGAAATTCAATATCATAACAAGCACCTGTGTGCCCCTTCCTTTGGAAAATGTGGATACCGACCAGATCATTCCGGCCCGTTTCCTGAAGGCAACGACCCGCGAAGAGAAATACTTTGGCGACAATCTGTTCCGCGACTGGCGCTACAATGCCGACGGAACCCTGAACAAGGACTTTGTGTTGAACAATCCCCTGTATGGCGGATGCATTCTTGTGGCAGGCAAAAACTTCGGAAGCGGTTCAAGCCGTGAGCATGCGGCGTGGGCCATTGCAGGCTATGGATTCCGTGTCGTGATCTCCAGTTTCTTTGCGGATATCCACAAGAACAACGAGTTGAACAACTTCGTATTGCCGGTGGTGGTGAGCGAAGATTTCCTGCAGGAGCTGTTCCGCAGTATTGCCACCGATCCGAAGACGGAAGTGGAAGTGAATCTTCCCGAACAGAAAGTGACCAACAAGGCAACCGGACGTTGCGAGACTTTCGAGATCAATGCCTACAAGAAGCATTGTCTGATGAATGGTCTGGACGACATCGACTTCCTGGTTGAAAATAAAGATAAGATTGCAGAATTTGAAAACCGCCGGGCCGGCCTTTAAGGCAGCCCGGTTCATGTAAAAGCCTATGAACCATCCGAAAATAGAAATAATGGATACCACCCTGCGCGACGGTGAGCAGACCAGTGGCGTATCGTTCGTGCCTCATGAAAAGCTGATGATTGCCCGTATGCTGCTGGAAGATCTGAAGGTTGACCGCATAGAGGTGGCTTCCGCACGTGTCTCGGACGGAGAGCTGAATGCAGTCCGGATGATCTGCGACTGGGCGGCCCGTCATGATTTGCTGTCGCGGGTGGAAGTGCTGGGCTTTGTAGACGGTGGGGTTTCAGCAGACTGGATTCATCAGGCGGGAGGCCGGGTGATCAATCTGCTGACGAAAGGATCGGTGAAACATTGCCGCTATCAGCTGAAAAAGACACTTGAAGAGCATGCCGGTGACATTCTGCAGGTTGTGGAATATGCCCATACGTTGGGGATGGAAGTCAATGTCTATCTGGAAGACTGGAGTAACGGCATCAAGGATTCGCCTGAATATGTCTTTGGACTTATCGATCGGCTGAAGGACAGTGGAATCCGTCGGTTCATGCTTCCTGATACGCTGGGTGTGCTCAATCCTTTGCAGGTTATCGAGTATATGCGCAAGATGAAGAAGCGTTATCCCGATCTGCATTTCGACTTTCATGCGCACAATGACTACGATCTGGCGGTAAGTAATGTGCTGGCTGCCGTGCTGAGCGGAGTGAAAGGACTGCACACCACCATCAACGGTCTGGGTGAAAGAGCGGGAAATGCTCCGCTGGCCAGCGTGCAGGCGATCCTGAAAGACCATTTCCATGCCGTGACAAACATTGACGAAAGCCGGTTGAACGAGGTGAGCCGCGTGGTGGAATCTTATTCCGGTGTCGTCATTCCGGCGAACAAACCCATTGTGGGAAACAGTGTGTTTACCCAGGTGGCCGGAGTACATGCCGACGGAGACAACAAGAACAATCTCTATTGTAACGACTTGCTGCCTGAACGTTTCGGCCGTGTCCGCGAGTATGCACTGGGCAAGACTTCGGGAAAGGCAAACATCCGGAAGAATCTGGAGCAGCTGGGACTGGAGCTGGATGATGAGTCGATGAAGAAGGTAACCGACCGGATCATTGAGCTGGGTGACCGCAAGGAGCTGGTGACTCAGGAAGATCTTCCTTACATCATTTCGGATGTACTGAAGCACGATGTAACCAATGCCCGTGTACGTCTGCTCAGCTATTTCGTGACGCTGGCGCAGGGACTGAAGCCTATGGCGACACTCAGCATTGATATCAACGGAAGAGTCTTTCAGGAAAGTTCAAGCGGTGACGGTCAGTATGATGCCTTTGTCCGGGCGCTCCGCAAGATCTATAAAGGTACGCTGGGACGGACTTTCCCGATGCTGGTCAACTATGCGGTAACGATTCCTCCCGGAGGTCGTACGGACGCTTTCGTGCATACGGTCATTACCTGGAGTTATCAGGGCCGTGAGTTCCGTACGCGCGGACTGGACGCCGACCAGACGGAAGCTGCGATTAAGGCAACCATGAAAATGCTGAACATGATTGAAGAAGGTTATGCAGATCCCGTTCCGGCAGAATGAAGGGAATACAAAATAGAGTACAAACATTTTAAACGATAAAAAAAGATGATGGATTTTAAGATAGCAGTGTTGGCCGGTGACGGTATCGGACCGGAGATTTCGGTACAGGGAGTAGATGTCATGACGGCCGTTTGTGAGAAGTTTGGCCACAAGGTTTCGTATGAATATGCCATTTGCGGTGCAGATGCCATTGATAAGGTGGGAGATCCGTTCCCCGAAGAAACTTATCAGGTGTGCAAGCAGGCAGATGCCGTTCTCTTTTCAGCTGTGGGTGATCCGAAGTTTGACAACGATCCGACGGCGAAGGTCCGCCCCGAACAGGGATTGCTGGCCATGCGCAAGAAGTTGGGACTCTTTGCCAATATCCGCCCGGTACAGACGTTCAAATGCCTGGTGCATAAGTCACCGCTGAAGGCTGAACTCGTGGACGGCGCTGATTTTCTCTGCATCCGCGAGCTGACAGGCGGCATGTATTTTGGGGAGAAATATCAGGATAACGACAAAGCATACGATACGAATATGTACACGCGTCCGGAGATTGAACGTATTCTGAAGGTGGGATTCGAATATGCCATGAAGCGCCGCAAGCATCTGACGGTGGTGGATAAAGCAAACGTGCTGGCTTCTTCACGCCTGTGGCGTCAGATTGCGCAGGAAATGGCTCCGCAGTATCCGGAAGTGACTACCGACTATATGTTTGTGGACAATGCTGCCATGAAAATGATTCAGGAACCGAAGTTCTTCGACGTTATGGTGACGGAGAATACTTTTGGTGACATTCTGACCGATGAAGGTTCCGTGATCAGCGGCTCAATGGGACTGCTTCCTTCGGCATCTACGGGCGAAAGCACTCCGGTATTCGAACCGATCCATGGCTCCTGGCCGCAGGCAAAAGGACTGAATATTGCCAATCCGCTGGCTCAGATCCTGTCGGTTGCCATGCTGTTTGAGTATTTTGACTGTAAGGAAGAGGGCGCACTGATCCGCCGGGCTGTAGACGCTTCACTGGACGCTAACGTGCGTACACCTGAAATTCAGGTGGAAGGCGGCGCCAAGTATGGTACGAAGGAAGTGGGTGCCTGGATTGTGGATTACATCCGCAAGGCCTGATCTTTTCAGCCGGTTTCCTGTCTGTGAAAAGTATTGCAGGCATCTGGAGGGAGGAGTCCCTGGCAGATGCCTGCAAAAAAAGTCTGATAACCGGAAGCAGTCCGGTGGGAGATTCAGAATTTTCTGACGCGGATGTGGCAGTAAGGTTCGCCTCCCGTCTTGTCATAATAATGCTGGTGGTAATCTTCGGCAGGCCAGAAAACAGTGGCCGGAGTCAGCCGGGTGTTTACTTCATATCCTTTTTCCCGCAGCAGGGCGATAACGGCTTCAGCCTGTTGCTTCTGTGCTTCATTCAGGTAGAAAATCTCGCTTCGGTATTGCGGACCGATGTCCGGACCTTGTCCGTCGATCTGTGCCGGATCGTGGATTTCAAAAAACAGTTTGCACAAATCGGTGTAGGTGGTCTCTTCAGCATCAAATTCCACGAGGGTAGCTTCGGCATGTCCTGTGGTGTGTGCCTTTACTTCCTGATACGTCGGGTTCTCTTTGTCACCTCCGATGTAGCCTACCTCAGAGCGGATCACTCCTTTAGCCCGCTCAAACTGATGTTGTGCTCCCCAGAAGCATCCGCAGGCGAAAATAGCTTTTTCCAGTTTCATGTTTGTTGTCTTTTTAGTTTGGTTCGGCGGACTGCAGCCGGCCGGAACGGAATGTTCGTACGGACAGTCCTTGGTCTAATGATTGTTCAAACTTACAAAAAGTTTTTAATATCCGTGCCCCTTCGCAAATTATTCTGTTATCTTTACCTCCCGAATGAATATTTTCAAACTGATCCGAACATGAAGAAACT
>NZ_EQ973650.1:205426-209325 GCF_000157915.1 Phocaeicola coprophilus DSM 18228 = JCM 13818
CCCGATAATGTTCCTGCTGGCGGCAGGCAGTATGCAGGCACAGACTTATAATGAACTGGTCGAAAAGGCGATGGACTATACGCTGAAGGACAGTCTGGTGCAGGCAGAACAGTTGTTCCGGCAAGCCTTGAAGATGGAGCCGGGCAATGCACGCAATGCCTTGCTTTTTTCCAACCTGGGTACGGTACAGAAGCGTATGGGAAAGACTGATGAGGCCATTGAATCGTATACCATGGCCTTGAACATTACACCTTATTCTACAGCCATGCTGCTGAACCGGGCTTCGCTTTATCTGGACAAGGGGCTGACCGACAAGGCTTATCTGGATTATTGCAATGTGATTGATCTGTTGCCCGAGAACCAGGAGGCCCGGATGTTCCGTGCATACATCTACATGCAGCGGCGCCAGTATACGGAAGCCCGTATTGACTATAATGCGGTGCTGGCAAAGGATGTCAGGAATCTGACTGCCCGTCTGGGACTGGTGATGCTGGATCAGAAAGAAGGAAAACTGACTCAGGCACTCAGTTCGATGAACCGTCTGGTGGATGATTATCCGAAGGATGTTTCGCTGCTGAAGATGCGGGCCAACCTGGAAGTTGAGATGAATCAGCCGCAGGCGGCCCTGCTTGATCTGGAAGAAGCTCTGAAACTGGATGCCAATGACCGCGAGGCATACGTCCAGATGGGCGATCTTTATCTGCAACTTCGCAAGAAGAAAGATGCACGGGAAGCTTACGAAAAGGCTGTTTCGCTGGGAGTGTCGCGCGGTGAACTCGAGGAACGGCTGAAAGAGTGCCGGTAATCCGGTGCCGGAATGTCCGGTTCCGCGTGCCGTTATCGGTTTTGCAGGAACCGGTTGATTACTTCCACAAAGTCTTTTCCGTAGCGGTCTTTCTTGAAGGCTCCGATACCGCTGACCTCTCCGAAGGCTTCGATGCTCTGGGGTTTCTGTGCAGCCAGCAGATGAAGTGTCTTGTCTGACAGGACGATGTAAGCAGGAATGGCCTGCTGGTCGGCGAGCCGTTTGCGCAGGATCCGGAGTTCTTCAAAGAGCTGCTCGTCTTCGTTTTCGTAGACAGCGGGAGTAAGGATCGGCAGAACCGGAGTTTCTGCTTTCCGCTTTCTTTTCCCGGTTTCACGCGGAGCGGTTTCTTCACGCTTGATGACTACCAGCTGGGCCCGTTCGTGACCGAACAGAACTTTTCGTCCGGCTTCCGTAATTTTCAGATGGTTGTTTTCATTGTATGCAATTTCAAAATATCCCAGGTTCAGCATCTGCAACAGGTAGTCCTGCCAGTCGCGTGACGGGATGTCTCTTCCGACGCCGTAGGTTTTCAGCTTGTCATAACCCCGGTCGATGATTTCCTGTGTGGCAGCTCCCTTCAGAATGTCGGTCAGTGTCCGTGTACCTATCTGCTGGTCGGTACGGGCAATGGCGCTCAAGGCTTTCTGTACGATGATGGTACCATCGAATCTTTCAGGCGGATTCCGGCAGACATCACAGTTCCCGCAGTCATGATCCATGGTTTCCCCGAAGTAGTTCAACAGAATACGCCGGCGGCAAATATCGGTTTCCGCATACTGCTGCATGCGGTTCAGTTTCTCAAGATTGATCTCCTGCTGGTTGCTTTCGGCAGCAAATTTGGACAGAAGAACAATGTCTCCGAAAGAATAGAATAATAAGGTGTCGCTGGGAAGACCGTCACGTCCTGCCCGGCCTATTTCCTGATAGAAGCTTTCGATGCTTTTCGGTAGGTTGTAATGAATTACCCATCTTACGTTCGATTTGTCGATACCCATGCCGAAAGCAATGGTGGCACAGACGATCTGTACCCGGTCATTGATGAAATCATCCTGTGCGGCATCGCGTGCAGCCGTACTCAGTCCGGCATGATAAACCGCAACATGCAGCCCGTGATCCTCAAGCATCTCAGCTACTTTTTCCGTCGTGTTCCGGCTCATGCAGTAAATGATTCCGCTTTCTCCCGGATGACGGTCGATAAACTGAAGAATGCTTCTGATCTTTTCTTTCTGCTGATAGCCCCGTTTCACCTCCAGACTGAGGTTGGGACGGTCGAAGGAAGAAATAAACACTTGCGGATTTCTCATGGCCAGCTGTTGTACGATGTCTTGTCGGGTTATTTTGTCTGCTGTTGCAGTCAGTGCGACAATCGGTACATTGGGAAACTGCTGGCGGAGCACTTTCAGCTGTGTATATTCCGGACGGAAATCATGTCCCCATTGGGAAATGCAGTGAGCTTCATCAATGGCAAAAAGCGAAACACGGATATCCTTCAGCAGAAAATTCAGTTCCGAAAGGAGCCGTTCGGGAGAGATATAAAGGAGTTTTACCCGTCCCTGCATACATTCGAAACGCAGATTGGCGTTGACCGTTTCATCGTTGCTGCTGTTCAGGGCACGGGCGATGATTCCGTTGGCCTGCAAACTTTCCACTTGGTCTTTCATGAGTGAGATCAGCGGTGAAACAACGATGGCTGTTCCTTCCATCATCAGGGCAGGAAGCTGGTAGCAGATGGACTTTCCTCCTCCTGTCGGCATCAGCACCAGGGTGTCTCTCTTTTCCAGAATGCACGTGATGATTTCCTGTTGCAGGGGGCGGAACTGCGTATATCCGAAGTATGATTTTAATGTTTTCAGCATAATTGTCTATTGGGATGAAACGGAGTGCAAAGATAGTTATTCTTTCCGTTTTTCCGTTGGGGGAAGACGGGGCTGCACGACGGGAAACACTGAAAAATATGCCGTGATTTGTAATATTTAAGAAAAATGATTTTCATTTAACTGTAGATTTCAAAAACTTCTGCCATTTTTGTATAATATATAAAAATTAAACCTCTTAATTAAAAACAGGACAGATGAAAGATACAGAACTTCAGATGCAGGAACAGGAACAATCTCCTGCAAAAAAACCTTACAACATCAGGGAGCGCAAAATTAAGAATGCTGCTTATCGAGGAATGATTCGTCCGGAACTGGCGGATGAACTGTATGACAAGATCATGAATATCGTAGTATTTCAGAAGAAGTATAAAGACCCCAATTATTCTGCACGTGATCTTGCTAAAGAATTGAAAACCAATACTCGTTATCTGTCGGCTGTTATTAACTCCCGCTTCGGAAAAAACTATTCATGTCTGTTGAACGAGTATCGTATCAAGGAAACTTTGCATTTGCTGGTTGATAAACGTTACGCTGAGAAAAATGTAGAAGAAATCAGCGCGTTGGTAGGTTTTGCCAACAGACAATCGTTCTATGCAGCTTTCTATAAGAACATGGGTGAGACCCCGAATGCTTACCGTAAGAAACATTCTGACAAAAAATAAGAATATAGATAATGGAACAACAGGAGGATACGTTTGAGTATCAAGTGGAACAGTTTGCCGATTTGCAGATTTTGCGTTATCGGGTACCCGGTTTTGAAAAATTGTCTCTGCGCCAGAAACAGCTGATTTACTATCTCTCTCAGGCAGCTCTGGAGGGAAGAGACATCTTGTATCATCAGAACGGCAAGTACAATTTACCGGTCCGCCGGCTGCTGGAAGCAGTGTATGTGGCTTACAAGGGACCTCGTGATACGGATGAATTTCGTGCATTTGAGGTGTATCTGAAACGCGTCTGGTTTGCCAATGGCATTCACCACCATTATTCCTGCGACAAGTTTGTACCCGGTTTCACACCGGATTATCTTCGCAGCCTGGTTGAATCTTTGCCTGCCGATGCATTGCCTTTGGCAGAAGGAGAAACATGTACCGAACTTTGCAACCGCCTGTTCCCCGTCATCTTCGATCCGGAAGTGATGCCCAAACGGGTTAATCAGGCCGATGGGGAAGATCTGATTCTGACTTCAGCGGCCAATTATTATGAAGGAGTCACTC
>NZ_EQ973650.1:209526-282898 GCF_000157915.1 Phocaeicola coprophilus DSM 18228 = JCM 13818
GGCCAATTATTATGAAGGAGTCACTCAGCAGGAGGCCGAGGATTTCTATGCCGCCATGAAGACTCCCGGAGAAACTGAACCGGTCATGTATGGCATGAACAGCCGTCTGGTGAAAAAGGATGGTGTGGTACAGGAAGAGGTATGGAAGATTGGAGGCATGTACGGAGAAGCTTTGCAAAAGATTGTTTCCTGGCTGGACAAGGCTGCTGAGGTAGCCGAAAATGACCGTCAGCGTGAGGTGATCCGCCTGCTGACGGAGTTCTACCGCACGGGCGATCTGAAGACGTTTGATGCCTATTCCATTGTCTGGTTAAAAGATACGGATTCCCAGGTGGACTTTGTTAACGGGTTCATCGAGAGCTATGGTGATCCGCTGGGTATCAAGGCCAGCTGGGAATCTATTGTTAACTTCAAGGATCTGGAAGCAACTCGCCGTACGGAACTCATCAGTGAGAATGCCCAGTGGTTTGAAGATCATTCTCCGGTGGCGCCTCAGTTCCGCAAGGAAAAGGTGAAAGGTGTTTCGGCCAAAGTGATTACGGCAGCCATGCTTGGCGGTGATTTGTACCCCAGTACGGCTATCGGTATCAATTTGCCTAACTCCAACTGGATACGCAGCGTGCACGGATCCAAATCGGTAACTATCGGCAACCTGACATCGGCCTATAACCAGGCGGCCCGTGGAAACGGTTTCCGCGACGAGTTTGTATACAGCCCTGTCGAGATCGGATTGCTGGATAAATATGCAGACATCACCGGTGATTTACATACCGATCTGCATGAATGTCTGGGACACGGTTCCGGACGCTTGCTGCCGGGTGTTGATCCGGATGCGTTGAAAGCATACGGTTCAACGATAGAGGAAGCGCGTGCCGACCTGTTCGGACTGTATTATATTCCGGATCCCCGTATGGTGGAACTGGGACTGGTGCCTGATGCGGAAGCGTATAAGGCGGAATATTATGCTTACATGATGAACGGACTGATGACCCAGCTGGTGCGTATCGAGCCGGGATGCAATGTCGAGGAAGCTCACATGCGTAACCGTCAGCTGATTGCCCGGTGGGCATTGGAACAGGGAGCGGAACAAAAAGTTGTGGAACTTGTGGTCCGCGACGGCAAGACATTTGTCCGCATCAACGACTATGAGCAGTTGCGGAGTCTGTTCGGCCGCCTGCTGGCCGAAGTACAGCACATCAAGAGTGAAGGCGATTATGAGGCTGCCCGCCAGTTGGTGGAAACCTATGCCGTACGGATTGATCCTGCCTTGCATGCAGAGGTGCTGGAACGTTACCGGCAACTGCATCTGGCTCCCTACAAAGGGTTCATCAATCCGGTGTATACACCTTGTTACGATGCGGAAGGGCGCTGGACTGATGTGAAAGTAGACTATACGGAAGGATATGCCGCCCAGATGCTTCGTTACAGCCGGGATTATGCGAATGTAACGGAAGACTGAGACGGAATGACACTTACGGCAACTATAAAGAATCAAGGAAATGACAGATCAACTACACGAAACTCTGAAAGATATCAAAGCTAAATTCCGTTTGTATATGAACGGAGTTGTCTCTCAAAGCATGCGCGAAAAAGGACTTGACTACAAATTGAATTTTGGAATAGAGTATCCGCGTATCAGAGAAATCGCAGCAGGCTACGAACCCAGTCACGAATTGGCTCAGGCACTCTGGAAGGAGAACATCCGGGAGTGTAAGATTATGGCCGGGCTGCTGCAACCGGTCGATACCTTCTATCGGGAGATTGCAGAGATCTGGATGGAAGATATACACAATTCGGAACTGGCACAATATACGGTGATGAATTTGTTTCAACACCTTCCCTATGCAGCGGAAGTGGTGTTCTGCTGGATAGCCGATGAACGCGAATACTTCCAGCTTTGCGGCTTCCTGCTGATGGCCCGGCTGCTGATGAACGGCATGACGCTGAACGACCGGGCAGAAGCCGAGTTTATGGATCAGGCATTTACAGCTCTGGAAAGCGATTCGCTGCAAATACGGAAAGCTGCTGCTCTGGCATTGTGCAAGTTTGGCTGCCAGTCGCGTGAAAATATGAAGAAACTGGGAAAACCGCTGGCTGTTCTGTCGAAGTCACAGCGCCCCGGAGTGAGTGCTATTGCGGAAGAAATAAAAAATGAGGCAGAATATTGCCGGTAATTTTCTTGGATTACTTAAAAAGAGTTATCTTTGACGACTGAACGTATGAACGGATGGAAGAGAATATAAAAGATAAGGTTAGGCAGATCCTCACAGAGTATCTTCAGAAGAACGGACATCGGAAGACGCCCGAGCGGTATGCTATACTCGAAACAATCTATTCCATCAAGGGCCATTTTGATATTGATGAGCTTTATTGTTACATGGCCGAAAAGGAAAAGTTCCGTGTCAGTCGGGCCACGCTCTATAATACGATTGTCCTGCTGATTGATGCAGGTCTGGTGATCAAGCATCAGTTTGGCAATACTTCGCAGTATGAGCGTTCATACAATAACGAAACCCATCATCACATGATTTGCACTTCCTGCGGCAAGGTTTCCGAGTTTGAGGATGAAAATCTGAAGTTAGCCATTGCCCAGTATCGTACGAAGGGATTCTATCCTTCGCATTATTCCTTATATATATATGGACTCTGTAGCAAGTGTATGGGACTCAAGCGTAAGAAACATAAATAAATTTATAAAACTGAAAAGCATGAAAGTAGATGTTTTGTTAGGTTTGCAATGGGGAGACGAAGGCAAAGGTAAAGTTGTTGACGTATTGACACCCCGCTATGATGTTGTTGCTCGTTTTCAGGGCGGCCCGAATGCTGGTCACACTCTTGAATTTGAAGGACAGAAGTATGTGCTTCGTTCCATTCCTTCAGGTATATTCCAGGGCGACAAGGTAAATATTATCGGTAACGGAGTTGTTCTGGATCCGGCACTGTTCAAAGCTGAGGCTGAAGCGCTGGAAGCAAGCGGACACCCGCTGAAGGAACGCCTGCACATTTCCAAGAAGGCTCATCTGATTATGCCGACTCACCGTATTCTGGATGCTGCATATGAAGCAGCCAAAGGCGATGCAAAGGTAGGAACTACCGGTAAGGGAATCGGTCCTACTTATACAGACAAGGTAAGCCGTAACGGTTTGCGTGTGGGAGATATCCTGAATAATTTTGAAGAAAAATATGCTGCGGCCAAAGCCCGTCACGAAAAGATACTGAAGAGTCTGAACTATTCTTACGATATCACTGAACTGGAAAAACAGTGGATGGAAGGTATCGAATACCTGCGCCAGTTCCCGCTGGTAGACAGTGAACACGAAGTGAACAGACTGCTGAAGGAAGGCAAGAGCGTACTTTGCGAAGGTGCACAGGGTACGATGCTGGATGTTGACTTCGGTTCTTATCCGTTCGTGACTTCTTCCAATACTATCTGTGCAGGAGCCTGCACCGGACTGGGACTGGGCCCGAACAAGATCGGAGAGGTATACGGTATCATGAAAGCTTACTGTACTCGTGTAGGTTCCGGACCGTTCCCGACCGAACTGTTTGATGAAACCGGTAAGACTATCCGTGATCTGGGTCATGAATACGGAGCTGTAACCGGACGTGAACGCCGTTGCGGATGGGTGGATCTGGTTGCTTTGCGTTATGCCATTATGGTGAATGGTGTTACTCAGCTGATCCTGATGAAGAGTGATGTACTCGACGGCTTCGATACCGTAAAGGCTTGTGTGGCTTATAAGGTAAACGGAGAAGAGATCGATTACTTTCCGTATGACATTACAGAAGGTGTAGAACCGGTGTATGTGGAACTTCCCGGATGGAAGACTGACATGACCAAGATGACCAGTGAAGATGAGTTCCCCGAAGAATTCAATGCATACATTGCTTTCCTCGAAGAACAGCTGGAAACTCCGATCAAGATCGTATCAGTAGGTCCTGACCGCGCACAGACTATTGAACGTTATACCGAAGCAGAATAACAGACCTTATTATATAAGGGAAAAACGCTATAGACGCAGGCTGGAAACAGGAGGTTTCCGGCCTGCGTTTTTGCTTTTAGCAATTTTATTCTTACCTTTGCCGACATTCTGTAGCGCAAGTATATACGTATGATTTCAATAGAAGGACTGAAAGTCGAATTTGGCGTGACACCTCTGTTTCAGGATGTGTCGTTCGTGATCAATAAAAAAGACCGTATTGCTCTGGTAGGAAAGAACGGAGCCGGAAAATCTACCATGCTGAAAATCCTTGCGGGACTGCAAAGGCCCACAGAAGGAACTGTCGCCGTACAGCGCGGTATTACCATCGGCTATTTGCCGCAGGTGATGGTACTCAGTGATACGCGTACCGTGATGGCGGAAGCGGAAATGGCTTTCGAACACATATTCGAGATGCAGGATCGTCTGGCCAGAATGAATCAGGAACTGGCAGACCGTACGGATTACGATTCGGAAAGCTACCATGAACTGATTGACCGTTTCACCCATGAGAACGAACGTTTCTTGATGATGGGGGGAGCAAATTACAAAGCCGAAATAGAACGTACCCTGGTGGGACTGGGATTTGACCGGAAAGACTTTGACCGTCCCACTTCCGAGTTCAGCGGAGGCTGGCGTATGCGTATCGAACTTGCCAAGCTGCTGTTGCGTCGTCCTGACGTACTTCTGCTCGACGAGCCGACCAATCACCTGGATATCGAGAGTATCCAGTGGCTTGAAAACTTCCTGCGTGTCAGTCCGGGTGCCGTTGTACTGGTCAGCCACGACCGGGCTTTCATCAACAATGTGACCAACCGTACCATTGAGATCTCCTGCGGACGGATTTACGACTACAAGGTTTCCTACGATGAGTTTGTGGTGCTCCGCAAGGAACGCCGCGAGCAACAGCTTCGCGCTTACGAAAACCAGCAGAAGGAAATCAAGGATACGGAAGACTTTATCGAACGTTTCCGTTATAAGGCTACGAAGGCAGTGCAGGTACAGAGCCGCATCAAGCAGCTGGAGAAGATTGTTCCCATCGAAGTGGATGAGGAAGATACTTCCAGCCTGCATCTGAAGTTTGCTCCGGCCACCCGGTCGGGTAATTACCCCGTTATCTGCGAAGGAGTCCGAAAAGCCTATGGCGATCATGTAGTCTTTCACGACGTAACCCTGACCATCAGCCGGGGAGAGAAAGTAGCCTTTGTCGGCAAGAACGGAGAAGGAAAATCCACTCTGGTGAAGTGTATCATGGATCAGATTCCATACGATGGCAAGCTGGTGATCGGACACAATGTGCAGATCGGTTATTTTGCCCAGAACCAGGCACAGCTTCTTGACGGCGAACTGACCGTATTTGATACCATTGACCGGGTAGCCAAGGGAGACATCCGTCTGAAGATCCGTGACATTCTGGGAGCATTCATGTTTGGCGGAGAAGCCTCCGACAAGAAAGTCAAGGTGCTTTCGGGAGGAGAGCGGAGCCGTCTGGCCATGATCAAGCTGTTGCTGGAACCGGTGAACTTCCTGATACTCGACGAACCTACCAACCACCTGGATATGCGTTCCAAGGACGTGCTGAAGGAAGCCATCCGGGAATTCGACGGAACGGTGATCGTCGTGTCCCACGACCGTGAGTTCCTGGACGGACTGGTAACCAAGGTCTACGAATTCGGCGGAGGTGTGGTGAAGGAACACATTGGAGGAATCTATGACTTCCTGCAAAAGAAACAGATGGAAAACCTGAATGAACTGCAGTTGTCGCAGTCGCCCACGAGTGAAGCCCGCAAGGCTGCGCCCGAACCGGTCAGCGAAAGCAAGCTTTCGTATGAGGCTCAGAAGGAACAGGCCCGCAAGGCCCGTAAGCTGGAGAAGCAGGTTGCCGAATGTGAAGAGCGCATCAGCAAGCTGGAACAGCAGATTCAGGAACTGGAAAACAAGATGGCAACACCTGAAGGAGCTTCCGACATGCAACTGTATGAGCAACACCGTCAGCTGAAGCAGCAGGTTGCTTCCGAAGAAGAAGAATGGGAACGTCTTTCGCTGGAACTGGAAGAACTCAAGTAACTTTTAACAGATATAAAAGCTTATGAAAACTAAACATTATGTGGCCGTTGCAGCAATGGCTTTTGCCGCAATGACCGGTTGTACCAGCCAAAAGGAAGTGAAGAATACTTCCGGTATTGATTTGGCAAACCTTGACACGACAGTTGCCGCAGGTACGGACTTCTTCCGTTATGCTTGTGGCGGATGGAATGACAGTCATCCTCTGACTGCCGAATATTCCCGCTACGGATCGTTTGATATGCTGGCTGAAACCAATCAGAAGCAGCTTCGCGAACTGATTGAAAGCTTTGCATCGCAGACAAATGAGCCGGGCTCTCAGGGACAGAAGATCGGTGATCTTTATACACTGGCTATGGACAGTGTGAAACTGAACAGCGACGGAATAGCTCCCATCAAGGCACAGCTGGACAAAATTGCAGCCATCAGCGACCGCAAGCAGATTGTTCCGATGATCGCCGAAATGGCATACGACGGCATTGGTACCTATTTCAGCAGCTATGTATATGCAGACCCGAAGAACAGTGCTCTGAATATTTTCCAGATCAGTCAGGGAGGTATCAACCTTGGCGAAAAGGAATATTACCTGGATACAGACAGCGTGACTGCCAACATCCGTGAACAGTATAAACTCTACATCACCAAGTTGTTCAAGCTGGCAGGTTTCACAGATGCTGAGGCTGAGCAGAAGATGAACGATGTACTGGAAATCGAAACAACCATTGCAAAGGCTTCTTTCAGCGCTGTTCAGCGCCGTGATCCGGAAGCTAATTATCACAAGATGACTTATGCTGACCTGAAGAAGCAGTTCTCCGGAATTGACTGGGATGCTTACCTGAAAGGTCTGGGCGTACAGGGCGTGGAAGAACTGAACGTGGAACAGATTGAACCGCTGCAGACAGTGGACAAACTGATCAGCACCCTGCCGCTGGAAAAACATATTTCTTATCTGCAATATAACCTGATCGACGCTGCTGCCAGCTGTCTGAGCGATGACTTCGTGGCTGCCCGCTTCGATTTCTACGGCAAGGTATTGTCCGGCCGTCAGGTGAACCAGCCTCGCTGGAAACGTGCCGTTAATGCAGTAAACGGTATGCTGGGTGAAGTTGTAGGACAGATGTATGTGGAAAAATATTTCCCCGCAGCAGCCAAGGAACGCATGGTGAACCTCGTGAAGAACCTGCAGACTGCACTGGGCGAACGCATCCAGGCACAGGAATGGATGAGCGACAGCACCAAGGCCGTTGCCGCTGAAAAGCTGGCAGCTTTCCATGTAAAAGTGGGTTATCCCGACAAATGGAAAGACTACTCCAGCCTGGAAATCAAGAAAGACTCTTACTGGGCTAATGTCTGCCGTGCTTCTGAATGGGCAGTGAGAGACATGTACAGCCGTGTCGGAAAGCCGGTGGACAAGGACGAATGGCTGATGACTCCGCAGACAGTCAATGCTTATTATAATCCTTCAACCAACGAAATCTGCTTCCCGGCCGCTATTCTTCAGTATCCGTTCTTCGACATGAATGCTGACGATGCCTTCAACTATGGAGCTATCGGCGTTGTGATCGGACACGAAATGACTCACGGATTCGATGATCAGGGACGACAGTTCGACAAGAACGGTAACCTGTGTGACTGGTGGGCAGCAGGCGATGCTGAACGCTTCAACGAACGTGCTCAGGTAATGGTAGACTTCTTCAACAACATTGAAGTGCTTCCGGGACTGAAGGCAAACGGCCAGCTGACACTGGGCGAGAACCTGGCAGACCACGGAGGACTGAACGTGGCTTATCTGGCTTACCGCAATGCAACAAAGGATGCTCCGCTGGGAGTTGTAGACGGCTTCACAGCCGATCAGCGTTTCTTCCTGGCATACGCAGCTCTGTGGGCCGGAAACATCCGCGAAGAAGCTATCCGTCAGTATACGAAGTCTGATCCTCACTCTTTGGGAGAATGGCGTGTAAACGGCGCTCTGCCTCATATCCAGGCATGGTATGATGCATTTGGAATTACAGACAAAGATCCGATGTACATCGCTCCTGAAAAGCGTGTAAATATTTGGTAATTTACTTACCGTATCCAAACAGAAAGTCCGGAACCGGGAATTGATCCCAGGGTTCCGGACTTTTTTTATCATTATTTCCGGTGCTTTTCCCTTTTCGCAACGACTGGACGATCGGGCTCAAACGACCGCACGATTAGGCTTCAACGACTGCACGTTTGGGGCTCAACGACCGCACAATTTTTGGGGAACGTAAGACAACTTTTTTTCTTTCCTGCTGTCAGGGGATCAGCAGGGAAGAATCACCGTAACTGAGGAAACGGAAGTCGTGGGCGAGAGCGTAATCGTAGATGGTCCGCCAGTTTCCTTTGACAAAGGCTGACACCAGCAATAGCAGGGTGCTTTGCGGCTGATGGAAGTTGGTGACCATTTTCTGTACGATGTGGTAGGTATAGCCCGGAGCGATGATGATCTGTGTACTGGTGTGCAGGGCTTCCAGCTCGTGACGTTTCATGTAGTCAAGGATCTGTTGAAGCGATTCCACGGTCGTCATCGTAGGATGAGTTTCGTAAGGCTGCCATTGCCGGACGTGCAGTTCCTCCTGTCCGGCATCAGGATGAGAGGCTATTGTCACACCGATGTAGTACAGGCTTTCCAGCGTACGGACTGAAGTCGTACCGACGGCGATGGCTTTTCCTCCGTGTGCGATCAGTTTCTCAATAGTCTGCCGGTTGACAGAAATATATTCGGTGTGCATTTCGTGACCTTCAATTTCTTCGCTCTTCACAGGCTTGAAAGTTCCTGCTCCGACATGGAGTGTCACCTCTTCCAGGTCGACACCTTTGTCACGAAGAGCCTGAAGCACGCGCTCAGTGAAGTGCAGGCCGGCAGTAGGAGCCGCTACGGATCCTTTGATCTTTGAGTAAACAGTCTGATAGGTTTCCTTGTCGCTTTCCTGCGTTTCCCGGTTCAGATAGGGAGGAATGGGCAGTTCGCCGAACACTTCCAGGATATCGGCAAAGGTGATTTCCGGGTTATCCCAGGTGAAATCCACCCAGTGACTGGTGCCGCGGCATTCCCCGCGTGTGGCAGTCAGGGTAATCGTATGTCCCTTCACGTTCATTTCCTTATGAAGTGATCCTTCCTTCCATTTTTTCAGGTTGCCGATCATGCAGAGCCAGGCGGCGTGGCTGGTCTGCTGGAAGTTCAGCACATAATCGTTGGGCTGTATGGGTTCCAGACAGAATATTTCAATCAGGGCACCGGTTTCCTTGCGGAAATGCAGACGCGCCTGAATGACTTTCGTGTTGTTGAAGATCATCAGTTCTCCGGCTTCCAGGTAATCGGGAAGAGAAGTAAAACGGGTTTCGCTTACCTCACCGTGACGGTACACAAGGAGTTTGGACTGGTCACGTACGGGCAACGGGAATTTGGCGATGCGTTCATCGGGCAGCGGATAATTGTAATCGCTGATTTTGATATGTTTTGTTTCTTCCATATTCGCTATGATTCATTCTTTGCAAAATTACGCACATTTGTGCAAATCCGGAAAGAAAACCGCGAATACTTGTACCGGCCGTCTATTTTGAAATCGTCAGCAGTTTCTTTTCCATGTCCAGATCTTCTTCGGTCATAGTGGGAGAAGGGATGTTGCAGATCCGGATGATGTCCTCCGGCTGGCAGGTGTATTGATAATAACGTTTCTCCTTTTCGTCAAGCTGGTCATAGGTTTTCAGCTGTCCTTTCAGCTTCATGAATTCATCCCGGGCAACGCTTTCGGATACTTTTACAAACAGGATACGCCGTGCAATGGGGTTATAGTTATAGTCAAAGCAGGTATAGACCCCCCGGAGGAATGGAGGACGGTCATACATCGGAAGCTTCAGGCTGATATGGAAAAGGGCCAGCTGGGGCGTCTTGTGTTCGTTGAATGCCAAATATAGATGATTGGTCCCGTTCATCAGGGCAGCCCCATGATGAGTTGTTCCGTAGACGTTGTTGTGGATCACTTCCACGTAGTTTCCCTTTTCGGCCGGAACGATGAGATAGGGCTCGACCTTCATGGCCTGACTGGTGGAAGAAAGACTGTAACTGATGTAGATACCGCTATAATTGGCAATCCACGAAAGGGTTTCCCGCATATTGGCTTCCAGTTCTGCCAGGAAAGGGTTGTCGTTTTCTCCTGTCGGAACTTTGGGAGTCACTTGCATGGCGAACAGGGAAGCCTTCAGGCTGGGAAGTGAACCCAGCAGTTTCTTTTTGGATATATTGTTTACCCAAACGAGAGCCTGATCCAGTGCTTCTTCGTTGTTCATTCCTTTTTTCTGATTCTGGAAGAACGCAGGGAGCACAGTGCTGTAAAGGGCAGACAGCACACTGGGTGAAAAGCCGGTCTGTCCGGCAATTTCTTTCATCTTGATTCCTTTTTGTCGCAGAAGGGTGATGCGTTCATATATTTGTTTCAGTTCATCCATGCAATGTGAGGTATAATAGATTTGGGGGAGTAAAGTTAATGTTTTTCCGTCAGTGATCCTTGTTTTTTTATGTGAATCCGGTTCTTTTTTATATTCCGTCAGCCCGAAGATGCGTTCAGAACCCTATATTGGGGAAGCGAATATTACAATCCTGTTTCGTTTCTGATAAGGTTGTGTGTTGTTTCTGTGAGAATCCTGTTGCATGAATATTTCTGAATTGTTACAGGGTTATGAATCATGGAATATTCATTTTTTCAGTGATTTAGGTGCTTTACTTTTGCATCGGATTTGAAAAAAGATGATATGAAAACCATAGAAAAAACATCAATAACTTTACCCGGTTCCGAAAAGAAAAAGGCTCCTGTTCCTGACTGGTTGTTTGTACTCTGGGCAGGAGGTACGGCACTTCTTTCGTATTCGCTGGTGTATGCATTGAGAAAACCTTTCACGGCGGCTGTGTTCGACGGACTGCAGGTTGCCGGTATGGATTATAAGATTGCGGTCAGCATGGTTCAGTTGCTGGGATATGTTGTTGCCAAGCTGTTGGGAATTAAATATATCTCAGAATTGAAACCGGAAGGACGTCTGAAGTTTATCATCGGCTCGGCTGCCTTGTCAGAAGCTTCCTTGCTGGCGTTCGGGCTTCTTCCTGTACCTTACAATATCATTGCCTTGTTCTTCAACGGGCTTTCGCTGGGATGCATGTGGGGAGTGATTTTCAGTTTCCTGGAAGGCCGTCGGACAACTGATATTCTGGCCAGTATCATGGGAGTGAGCATGGCATTGAGTTCCGGTCTGGCCAAATCGCTCGGATTATATGCCCTGAACACGCTTCATGTCAGTGAGTTCTGGATGCCGGCTCTTATCGGTGCACTGGCTTTCCCGCTGCTGTGTCTTACGGGGTGGATGATGACCCGATTCCCCAGTCCCAGTGCTGCGGATATTGCTTCCCGCTCTGTCCGCGTTACGCTTGACGGCCGTCAGCGATGGGAACTCTTCCGGCGTTTCATGCCGTTGCTGATCATGCTGTTTGCTGCCAATCTGCTGCTGACGGTTCAGCGGGACATCAAAGAAGATTTCATCGTCTGTATCATTGATGTCAGTCAGGTTTCTTCCTGGGCCTTTGCACAGATCGATTCAATCGCCACACTGGTTATGCTGGCAGCGTTCGCCCTGCTGGCAACGACATACGACCACCTGAAAGTACTGTGTATCTTGCTGGTTCTTTCAACGGCAGGTATGGGTACGCTGGCCTTCATCGCCGCCAACTTTGAGGAACTGGCCATCCCGGTACATATATGGCTCTTCTTGCAAAGCCTTTGTCTGGACATTGCTTATCTCAGTTTTCAGACAATCTTTTTCGAACGCTTCATTGCATGTTTCAAGATTCGGGGTAATGTAGGATTCTTTATCATCACCATTGACTTTGTGGGATATCTCGGAACTCTGGCCCTTCTGTTCTTTAAAGAATACTTTGCTTCCCATATCAATTGGGCTGTTTTCTACAATCAGATGAGCGTCTGGGTTGGAATCACCTGCTGTATTGCATTCATGGGATCGCTGGTATATATGACCTGGAAGAAAAACCGGAAACTGGTTCCTCCCCAGAGTCCTGACCAGGGAAAGACCCAGACCGGTGAGCAGGTTGTAATGGAAGAAAATAATGTATATTTAACGACTACGACAATATGAAAAAAATTGAATGTGTGATTATGGACTGGGCTGGTACAGCCATTGATTATGGATGTTTTGCACCTGTATCGGTTTTTATTGAGAGTTTTCGTGCGATCGGAATTGAGGTGACTCCGGAAGAAGCCCGCCGTCCGATGGGGTTGACAAAGATTGATCATATCCGTGCGCTGTTTGACATGGAGCGGATTGGAGAAGCATTCCGTCAGAAGTATGGAAGAGTGTATGGAGAGGAAGATGTAAAAGGACGTTATGCTGAGTTCCAGCGTCTGCTGTTTGCTACGCTGAGAGAGTATACGGCTCCGATTTCAGACGTGATCGAAACGATTGACGTATTGCGCAAGATGGGAATCAAGATCGGTTCAACCACCGGATATACCCGTGAGATGATGGATGTAGTGGTACCTGCTGCAGCAGAAAAAGGTTACCGTACGGACAATTGTGTTACGTCCGACGGACTTCCGGCCGGCCGTCCCTATCCGTATATGATTTATAAGAATATGTGTGATCTGGCTGTACCTTCACGCTTGTCTGTTGTGAAATACGGTGATACGATTTCTGATATCAAGGAAGGTGTGAATGCCGGAGTATGGAGTGTCGGAGTAATTCTGGGAAGTAACGAGATGGGACTGACAGAAGATGAAGTCAAGCAACTTCCTGAAGCCGAACTGAAGAAACGCATGGCTGCAGTCAGAAACCGGATGTATGCTGCCGGTGCACATTATGTAGTGGACAGCATCTGTGAGCTGCCTGCCTTGATCGAGAGCATCAATGCACGTATGGAGAATGAAATGAAATAATTGAACTTTAAAAACGAATCAAGATATGAGACCTTATTTGTTGTTGACCCCCGGACCTTTGACTACCAGTGAAACTGTAAAAGAAGCTATGATGAGCGACTGGTGTACCTGGGATGAAGATTATAATCTGGGCATTGTTGAAGTAATCCGCAAGGAACTGGTGAAGCTGGCTTCAAGCCGCCCTGAGGAATATACTGCGGTATTAATGCAGGGAAGCGGAAGCTTCTGTGTGGAATCTGTATTGGGAACAGTGGTTCGTCCGGAAGATCATCTGCTGGTTGCAGCCAACGGTGCTTATGGCAAGCGTATGGGAGTAATCGCTGATTATTATCGGATCAACTGCTCCGTAATGAAGTTTGAAGAAACGCAGCAGGTAGATCCGAAGCAAATTGATCAGTATCTGAATGAACATCCGGAAGTGACACATGTTTCTGTGGTTCATTGTGAAACGACGACCGGTGTCCTGAATCCGCTGGAGGAAGTTGCCGAAGTGGTCAAACGACATGGTAAAGTGTTCATCGTTGATGCCATGAGCAGTTTTGGCGGAGTACCCATTGACATGGCGAAGCTGGGAATTGATTTTATGATCAGCAGTGCTAACAAGTGTATTCAGGGTGTGCCGGGATTCGGTTTCATCATTGCCCGCCGTTCGTTGCTGGAACAGTGCAAGGGAGTGGCACGTTCTTTGTCGCTCGACTTGTATGACCAGTGGGAAACGATGGAAAAAGGTCATGGCAAATGGCGTTTCACTTCTCCTACTCATGTGGTTCGTGCTTTTATGCAGGCATTGAAGGAACTGGAGGCCGAAGGAGGTATTGAAGCCCGTTATGCCCGTTATTGCGAAAACCACCGTACCCTGGTAGAAGGCATGCGTGCTTTGGGTTATAAGACTTTGCTTCCGGATGAAGAACAGTCGCCGGTGATCACTTCCTTCTATTATCCTTCTGCAGACTTTGATTTCAAGGATTTCTATCAGCAGCTGAAAGCAAAAGGCTTTGTGATCTATCCGGGAAAGATTTCTCAGGCAGATACTTTCCGTATCGGTAATATCGGAGATGTTTATCCTGCTGATTTCCTCCGTTTGATTGAAGCTGTCAAGGAAGTTCGTCAGAATTAATTGGGGTTGTTCATATTCGTCGGAGCTGGAACAGGCATAGCCGGAAAAGGCTTCCAGCTTTTAAAAAAATGTTTCGGCGTTTGAAGTAAAACGTTTCGGCCTTTTGATGAAAAGACCGGGACGTTTTTTTCGTGATAGTATGGATAAAAATTTCTACTTTTGCGAAAGTAAAAAATGTAACGAATATGAAAATAGGAGATAAAGTCCGTTTCCTGAGTGAAGTGGGAGGCGGCATTGTGAGAGGATTTCAGGGTAAGGACATTGCACTGGTGGAAGGTGAAGACGGATTTGAAATTCCGATGCTGATCAAGGAGTGTGTGGTGATACAGACCGACGACTATAATATTCCGTTGAAGTCTGTTGCAAAGCCTGCTGCTCCGGCAGTGGAAGAGGAAGAGCCGGAAGAAGAAAAGCCCATTACTTACCGGGCTCCTGAGATCCGGGGGAACGATGTCCTGAATGTATTCCTGGCTTATGTGCCTCAGGATATCAGGGAAATCTCGTCAACGGCTTTTGATGCATACCTGGTGAACGACAGCAATTATTTTGTAGACTATCTGTATCTTTCGGCCGAAGGCAAGAGCTGGACGCTGAGAAGCCGGGGAACCGTGAAGCCGAATATGAAACTGCATCTGGAAGAGTTCGACCGGAGTGCACTGAACGGCCTGGAGCACGTGGCTGTACAGCTGATGGCTTATAAGGATGACCGTACTTTCCTGATGAAAAATGTAGTCTGTCAGGAATTGCGTATTGACACGGTGAAGTTCTACAAACTTCATACATTCGAGAAGAATGACTTCTTCCCGGAACCGGCCCTGATCTATGACATTGTACGTGATGACGAAACAGCCCGCCAGGTGTTTGTTTCTGCCGAGGATATCAAGGATGCCCTGTTGGGGAAAAAGGGGGACGAGGTTCCGGCCAAACTTCAGAAGAAAGGTCCGAAGGTGAAGAATGATATTGTGGAAGTCGATCTGCACATTCATGAACTGCTGGATGATACGACAGGAATGGGTAATGCGGAAATGTTGAATTATCAGCTGGATGTCTTCCGCAAGACACTGGAAGAGTATCGTACCAGAAAGGGACAGAAGATTGTCTTTATTCACGGTAAGGGAGACGGAGTGTTGCGCCGTGCGATTCTGGATGAACTGAAACGCAAGTATAAAAATTATCCGAGTCAGGATGCTTCGTTCCGTGAATATGGTTTCGGAGCAACCATGGTAACCATTCGTTGAGGCTTATGAAAACATTGAAGGAATTGCTGGCAAAGGATCATTTTGCAGCCAATGCCGGCGTGGAGCTGCTGGAAGTGTCTCCGGGATATGCCCGGGCGCGGATGCTTGTTACGGTGAAACACCTGAATGCAGGAGGTGTCTGTCAGGGAGGTGCCCTGTTTACACTGGCTGACCTGGCTTTTGCTGCGGTGGCGAACAGTCATCTGAAACTGACGCTTTCGCTGAATGCAAACATTACATTTCTGCGTTCGGCGCATGAAGGGTACGTGTATGCTGAAGCGACGGAGACTTTCAGTCACGCCCGGGTACCTTTCATCGAGGTACGGATTACGGACGATGAAGGACAGCTTGTTGCGATTTTTACCAGTTCCGGCTACCGGAAAAACGAGGAACTTCCGGTAGAAACCTTGAAATAAATCCGGAGGAGCGTTGGTTATGAATCATTCCTACGAAGAGCGGTTAGGGACAGATCCCATGCTGCGTCTGATTTTCCGGATGGCTTTGCCGGCCGTAGCGGCGCAGTTTGTGAATTTACTTTATGCCATTGTCGACCGTGTCTATATCGGCCATATCCCCGGAATCGGCACGGATGCACTGGCAGGGGTAGGAGTCACCATGTCCATTGTGATTCTGATATCATCGTTTTCAGCCATAGTCGGTGCCGGAGGTGCACCGCTTGCTGCCATTGCTTTGGGGCAGGGAAACCGGGAACGGGCCGGAAAGATATTAGGGAATGGATTTGTCCTGCTTTTGCTTTTTACGGTTGTGACTTCTTCACTGGCGTATCTGTTTATGGAACCCGTGCTGTTGCTGACGGGAGCTTCGGAACATACTCTGGGATATGCGGAGGATTATCTGTCTGTCTATTTGCTGGGCACCTTGTTTGTCGAGCTTTCAGTGGGGCTGAATGCTTTTATCAATACACAGGGCAGGCCAGGTATAGCCATGACTTCTGTTCTGATCGGGGCAGCCATGAATATTGTGCTCGATCCGGTCTTTATCTTCGGGCTGGACATGGGAGTAAAGGGAGCAGCACTGGCTACTATTCTGTCTCAGGCATGCAGTGCCGGATGGGTGTTGCGCTTTTTGTTTTCCCGACAGGCTTCGCTTCCGCTGGAACGCCGTTACATGAAACTGGACAAAGGGATCGTTCTGTCTATGCTGGCCCTGGGCGTTTCGCCTTTCATCATGGCGAGTACGGAAAGCCTTGTCGGGTTTGTGCTGAACGGTAGTCTGAAACATTTTGGCGATATTCATGTCAGTGCCCTGGCTATTCTTCAGAGTGCGATGCAGTTTGCCAGTGTTCCTTTGGTGGGTTTTGCGCAGGGATTTGTTCCGGTGGCCAGTTACAATTACGGTCACGGCTATAAGGATCGGGTGAGATCCTGCTTCCGGATTTCACTGATCACCATGTTCTCTTTCAATTTTGCACTGATGCTGCTGATGATCTGTTTCCCGTCGGTTGTAGCTTCAGCCTTTACCGATGATGAAGTTCTGATCGGTACGGTACGTTGTGTAATGCCGGTTTTTCTTGCCGGGATGACGATCTTCGGTTTGCAGCGTGCCTGTCAGAATATGTTTGTTGCTTTGGGGCAGGCGCGGATTTCCATTTTCATTGCCCTGCTTCGCAAGGTGATCCTTCTGATACCTCTGGCTTTGTTGTTGCCCCGCTTCTGGGGTGTGAATGGAATTTATGCAGCCGAAGCGATATCTGATGCCACGGCTGCTGTTTGCTGTACGCTGCTTTTTGCCTGGAAGTTTCCGAAAATTCTCTCTCGTATTCCGGGATGATCACTTGATGATTTTCAGGAATCTCTCCACATCGCGCTGTATCTTTTTATAGAGAGGAGAATTTTTGTAATATAGGTTTTTATGAATGACTACTTCGACGGCCACCTGACTGCGCTGATAGTTCGTCAGTTCGTTCTGTAATTGAATGTTATGCAGGGCCAGATCGTGAATCTGCTGTTCACGTTCCCTGCGTAGCACGGTACAGACCGGAATCAGTAGTCTCATGACCACGTTGTCCAGAATGTGATGTCCCTGGATGAACATATAGGTATTGTCCGGGGTTACGTCCAAATTGAGCAGTTCCGCTTTTAAGGATTCAATTTCGTGGAGGGCATTGGAATGTTTTCTTTCCAGTTCCCTGAGCTTGCGCTCTACTTTTTTGGCCATATTTTCCAGACTGCGTTCCGGGTGGCGTGTGCTTACCTGATCCAGCTTGACGTATGAGCAGAAGTCAAGTAGGGAGAACTCTGACAGGATATGCCGGCGGTAGAACCATACAGACCATATAAATAATGGGTAAGCAATCTGGGAATATAATTTCATAAATGCCGGAAAATCAATCAGGCGGTGATCATTCAAGGTAGCGGTTACACAGACTTCGTGCAGGCCTTCTGCATAGCAATGATAGTTCTCGATGGCATAAGCATAGGTCTGGAGTACATACGGACTCTCAATCATATAACGTGATGTCTGTGTCCGTCCCTGCAACAGATAGTCATAGTCACTGTCCACACAGGCAATCATATTTTCACCGAGCTGTTTTCCCAGATGGTTCATCAATACGGTCTTCTTGCCTTTTGCCAGCGAATCCTGTGAGGGAAGCATGACTTCAAAGTATCGGGTATTGTCTTCATAGTCGGCCAGTAAGGCACGCCAGAAGGAGATGTCATCGTAGCTTTCCACATAAGCTACGATCTTTCTTCTTGCTTTCTTCGGACGCAGGCTGTTGGCTGCCTCTATGTAGAGGGAAGAAAGGTTTTCAGTAAGTCTTTTTCCCATAATCTTAGCATTTAAAGAGTCGTTATATCACTGACCTCGGTGACGGCATCCAGCCATCCGTTCATGATGAGGGCCGGAGAATGAGTGGTCAGAATGATCTGTACATTGGGATTCAGGCATCGGATCAGGCTGATCAGCCGCTGTTGCCATTCCACGTGCAGGGAAATTTCCGGTTCATCCATAAAAAGAGTACAATGCTGGTTGTCCTGTACGAGCACGGTCAGCAGGATGACGAGCATTTGTTTCTCTCCGGATGAAAGTTGATAAGGAGTGAGGATATCTCCATCCTGCTCAAACTGAATTTCGTTGCTTTTTCGGATGATTTTCTTTCCGGTTTCCTGAAAGAGGTCGTCTATCAGATCCTGAAAGCGTGTCTTGGGGCGTGACACTTCGGTAGCTTTCAACTGGTCTTCCGGTACGCCGCTCGTCAGCAGTTCAATAATTCGGTTGCCGATATTGACCTGGTAGTCCAGATAGCGTCGCTGAAGCTGATAAAGCTGCCAGTCCAGTTCCGTTTTGACATTCTGATTGCCTATTTTTTCCAGCAGTCCTGAATTGATAAGCGGTCGGTCGAAACTGCGGATGACGTCAAAGTGAATGAAAGTGGCATCTTCGGGAGAGAAGATGAAAGACACTCCAGGCTGTGCTCCATTGGTTAATGCACCTCCTTCAAGGGCGTTCAGGCTTCTTACAGAATTGTTCAGGATGGTACTTTTCCCGATTCCGTTGATTCCGCTCAGGATATTTACATCGGGACGCAAGTCCCATGAAATATTTTTCCGTCCCCAAAGTCTTTTGATCTCAATGCGTTTGATATAGTCAGCTTGCTTTTTCATGATAGCCTCCATCTGTCTGGTTATTGTTCTCGTTGCAAACAAAATTAAGAAGAATCCGGGAATTAATCAATTCTTTTTTCAAATAACTTGTACCTTTGCAGGAGAAAAGGAACATAAAAAACGCATTGATGACAGATTCGCCGATACTTTCCTTGCAACGTCAGTATGAGTTGTTGCAGATGGAATATGAATATGAAAAGGAACAGTTTCGTCAGCAGACCGAACTGATGGGAATAGGCCGGAAGGTCAAACGGGGCATGTGCTGGTATCCGCTTCATCTGGGACGGAGTTATTATAATGCCTTGAATCAGCTGGTTGTAGAAGTTGAGCGCACTGAAGACCGGGAGATTGAACATTTGTTTGAATATGGGCGTCCTGTTTGTTTCTTTACGCAAGATACTTTTGGCAAGTTACACTATCTTTCCTTTACAGCTACGGTCAGTTATGTGGAAGAAGACCGGATGGTGGTAGTCCTTCCCAATGCAGATGCTCTGTTGGCTTTACAGGCTCAGGAGGTGTTGGGAGTACAGCTGTATTTTGATGAAACCAGTTATCGGCTGATGTTTGAAGCACTGAAGGGAGTGATCAGTGCGCGTAATAATCGCCTTGCAGAGTTACGTGATATCTTTCATGGCCGGCAGCCTGTGTCGTCCTTTTCATTTCAGCCTGTCCGTTTTCCCTGGCTGAACCGGACACAGGAAGAAGCGGTCAACAAAGTGCTTCATGCCAAGGATGTAGCGATTGTACATGGTCCTCCGGGTACAGGTAAGACAACTACACTGGTGGAAGCAGTGTACGAAACACTTCATCGGGAGAATCAGGTGCTGGTGTGCGCACAAAGCAACATGGCTGTTGACTGGATCAGCGAGAAGCTGGTAGACCGGGGAGTCAGTGTGTTGCGTATCGGAAATCCGAGTCGGGTAAACGATAAAATGCTTTCATTTACATACGAACGTCGTTTTGAGTCTCATCCGGACTATCCGCAATTGTGGAGCATCCGCAAGGCTGTTCGTGAACTTTATGCCCGGATGCGGAAAGCTTCGGACCGGGAAAGTATCCGGCAGAAGATCAATTCACTGAAAGACCGGGCTACGGAACTTGAAATACGTATCAATGCTTCTTTGTTTGCTGAAGCGAGGGTGATTGCCTGTACGCTGGTAAGCAGTGCCAACCGGTTGCTGGAAGGGCAGAAGTTCGGGACTTTGTTCATCGATGAGGCGGCGCAGGCATTGGAAGCAGCCTGCTGGATTCCGATCCGTAAAGTGGATCGGGTGATTCTGGCTGGTGATCATTGTCAGCTTCCTCCGACAGTCAAATGTCCGCAGGCATTACGGGCAGGACTGGGTGAAACTCTGATGCAGACAATTGTGAAGAACAAGCCGGAAACCGTAGCTTTGCTGAAGTTGCAATATCGCATGAATGAAGAGATCATGCGCTTTTCTTCTGACTGGTTTTATGGAGGAATGGTGCAGTCGGCTCCCGAAGTGAAATACCGCAGTATTCTTGATTTTGATACACCGATAGAGTGGATTGATACGGAAGATATGGACTGTAACGAGGAGTTTGTGGGAGAGAATTACGGACGTATCAATAAGGCAGAAGCTGAACTTTCCGTAAGTCAGCTGAAAACATATATTACCAAGATCGGAAGAGAACGTTTTCTGGAAGAACGCATTGATGTGGGATTGATATCTCCTTACAAAGCACAGGTGCAGTATCTGCGACAGTTGCTTAAACGGGATCCTTTTTTCAAGCCTTACCGTTCCTTGATTACAGTCAATACGGTTGATGGTTTTCAGGGTCAGGAAAGGGATGTAATCCTGATCAGTCTGGTGCGTGCCAACGAAGACGGGCAGATTGGCTTTCTCAGTGACTTACGTCGTATGAATGTTGCCATAACCCGTGCCCGCATGAAACTGATCATCTTGGGAGATGTGTCAACGCTGACCCGTCATGCCTTTTACAGAAAACTGTATGAATATATTCAGTCGGTATCACATTAGTATCGGGGCAGGAAGGCAGGTCTTTGCAGATTAAAGAAATTTTTCTATCTTTGACCGCAAAACCTGTAACCCGTTATACTTATGTTTATTGACTTATTACAGTCACCTTATTTTTCTGTATTTTTGATTGTGGCCTTAGGCTTTATGCTGGGGCGTGTGAAAGTGATGGGCTTGTCGTTAGACGTGTCCGCAGTGATCTTTATCGCCTTGGCTTTTGGCCATTGGGGCGTTTCTATTCCTAAAGCGCTGGGAAACTTCGGACTGGTGCTTTTTATTTTTACCATAGGCATCCAGGCGGGGCCGGGGTTCTTTGATTCTTTCCGAAGTAAAGGAAAAACATTGATCCTGATAACTATTCTGATTGTTGCATCAGCCTGTCTTACCGGTCTGGGACTGAAGTATGCCTTTGGCATTGATACGCCTAGTCTGGTCGGACTTATCGCAGGTGCTTTGACCAGTACACCGGGATTGGCTGTAGCCATCGACAGCACTCAGTCACCATTGGCATCCATTGCTTATGGTATTGCTTATCCTTTTGGAGTTATTGGGGTTATTCTGTTTGTGAAGCTTCTCCCTAAATTGTTGCGGGTCGATCTGGAACAAGAGGCTCACCGGCTGGAGAAAGAACGGCGTGGGCAGTTCCCGGAATTAAAGACATGTCTGTTTCGGGTAACTAACGAAACGGTGATCGGAAAGACGCTGGCTCAGTTGAATATACGGGCTATGACGGGAGCGGTTATTTCCCGTTTGAAACGTGGAGAGGATATCGTGATCCCGAAGGCTCATACAGAATTGAAGCAAGGAGACTGCATTCAGGCTGTAGGCAGTGAGGATGCGTTGGCAAGTCTGGCTTTGATGCTGGGAGAACGTGAAGAGGGAGAATTGCCACTTGAAAATACACAGGCAATCGAATCATTGTTATTGACAAAGAAAGATATGATCAACAAGCAGCTGGGAGACCTGAACTTTCAGCGAAACTTCGGTTGTACGGTAACCCGGATTCGCCGAAGCGGTATTGATCTGTCTCCGTCTCCGGATCTGGCTCTCAAGTTTGGTGACAAGCTGATGGTTGTTGGAGAGAAAGAAGGAATTCAGGCTGTTGCCCGTTTGCTGGGGAATGATGCCAAACAATTATCTGATACGGATTTCTTCCCGATAGCTATGGGTATCGTTCTGGGTGTGTTGTTTGGCAAGTTAAATCTCTCCTTTGGCTCCGGTTTCTCTTTTTCTCCAGGACTGACCGGGGGAGTGTTGATGATGGCATTGTTCTTGAGTGCTATCGGTAAGACGGGACCAATCTTGTGGTCTATGTCGGGGCCTGCCAATCAGTTGCTTCGTCAGTTGGGACTCTTGCTTTTCCTGGCAGAAGTAGGAACTTCGGCCGGTGCTAATCTGGTTTCGACTTTCCGTGAAAGCGGGTTCCTGCTGTTTGGGGTTGGAGCTTTGATTACTTTAGTGCCGATGCTCATAGCAGCGCTGGTCGGACGGTATGTCTTTAAGATCAGTCTGCTGGATATGCTCGGAACCATTACTGGCGGTATGACCAGTACACCGGGACTTGCAGCCGTGGATTCCATGACTGACAGCAATATTCCCGGAGTGGCTTATGCGACCGTTTATCCGATCGCTATGGTATTTTTGATTTTGTTCATTCAGTTTATCGCTGCAATGGTGGTATAACTGAATCATTAATATCTTTACCTGCTGGCCGTTGGAAAGCTCTTAATCCGAATTGAGGAAGGACTGCCAGCAGGTGATTGAATATTCCGTTCTGGATATTCTCATATTCCATCCATACTGTCGTATCCGTAAAGCAATAGATTTCTAGAGGAAGACCTTCGGAAGTCGGCTGTAGCTGCCGGACCATGATCATCAGCTCTTTGTGGGTGTGAGGATGATGAACAAGGTATTCCTGAAGATAACTGGTGAAAGCACTGAGGTTTGTCAGCTCTTCTGTTTCTGTATTATCTTTGATCCATCCTTTTTCCACGAGTCGTTTCTTTTCTTCTTCAGTACAGAAACGAATGGTATTCAGGTCAATATTGATGGAACGTTTGATACGTCTTCCGCCAGTATCCCGCATTCCTCGCCAGTTCTGAAAGGAGTCACTGACCAGTACATAGGGTGGAATGGTAGTAATTGTCTTGTCAAAGTTACGCACCTTGACCGTTGTAAGTGAAACTTCGATAACATCTCCGTCTGCTCCGTATTTGGGCATGGTAATCCAGTCGCCGGGACGTAGCATATCGTTTGCTGATAATTGTACTCCTGCAACCAGTCCCAGTAAACTGTCTTTGAAGATCAACATTAAAACAGCCGCTGAAGCTCCTAATCCGGCAAGGATACTTGTTGCATTGCTGTCGGTGATGATACTGATAATTACAATAAATCCAATGCCGAATGCAATTAATTTAATCATCTGGTAGATCCCTTTCAACGGACGGTTGCGAAGGGTCTCGTGCTCATTGGAGATCTCATAAAGGGAGTTAAGAAAGGCGCTGACCAGCAGTAGCATGCAGACAACCAGATAGATTTCGCATGCTTTTTGCAGGAATTCCAGCAGAAGGGGCAACTTGCTGAATACAAGAGGAAGCAGTATATACCAAACCAAAGGAGGAATCAGGCGGCAGAAGCTGATCATCATCTTCTCGTTGAACAGGTAATCGTCCCACCTGGCTTTGGTCCGGGAGGTGATTTTTTGTACAGCAGGGATGATGATGTACCGGAATAACTTGGTTGTAATGTAAGACAGCAGGGCTATACATATAATAAGGAGTATCTGCAGGCTCCAGTTAATATTTTCTTTGTCTATACCGATGTGAAGTAAAAACTGAGCGATACTTTGATTGATTTGTTCCATAAATATTACTTGTTTGGGCAAAGTTAATAAAATTTTGTATCTTTGGATATTCGATTTTTAGTTGTTAACCGATTATGCGAAAATGTTTTTTATATTTGGTTTCTGTCTTGTTGCTGGTGAGTGCCTGTATTTCCGAACGTGCGAAAGAAGATGAAAAGGCTGGTAAGAAAGAAGTGAACGAATCTGTGGCAGAATCTGTCCCTAAAGCTACAATGATTTTGTGGATTGATTATGATCGTCGTGGAACTTCTGCTCAAGGCAAGAGTTTACTGAATGTGAAAGCGAAGGTGAATATTCAGCCGGATGGCTCCGTGCAGGTGTTGGAATATGTAGATGAACCTTCAGTCGTGGTGGAATCATATATTCGGAAAACATTACGCAGGTATCGGGTAAAGCAGAAGTTTCTGGAGGAAGAATCTGTTCGGCCAGGAGTACAATATGTATATTTGCGCATTCTTAAAGAATTGATATAATGAGGTTGCTTGTAACAGTAGTACTAGTATTTCTGATAGGTTGTGTTTCCTGTATACGGGAAGAAGTAGGTGAGCATATTCAGTATATACAGCCGGGAGATGCTTTACCGGAATTTATGGTAGAGATGAATGACGGAACAATACTTGACCGGGATTCTTTGAGGGGAAAGGTTTCGGTACTGGTGTTTTTCCATACTTCCTGTTCGGATTGTCAGCGTGAACTTCCGGTTGTTCAGCAATTGTATGAGGTTTATGCTGGAAATCCTCGTGTCCGAATTGCCTGTATCAGTCGGGAAGAACCAGAAAAAGAAATACTGGCATATTGGAAAAGTAATGCTCTGACTCTGCCTTATTCTGCACAATCAGACCGAAAAGTATATTCTTTGTTTTCGGAAGAAGGAGTTCCTTTGGTTTATGTTTCCGATACAGCCTGTAATGTCCGTTACCTTTTTACGGACAATCCGATAGCTTCTTTTGAGGATTTGTATCAGGCTGTTTCTTCTTTGTCAGGGGATTGACGGGACCTTCCTTTCTTAAACTTTTTTTTATTATATCGTTTTGCAGAACAAATGGTTTCATTAAATTTGCCGACAATAAATTACTAATACCAAAAAGATAATCTAATGAGTTTGAAAATTGTAGTATTGGCTAAACAAGTTCCCGATACACGTTGTGTGGGAAAAGATGCCATGAATGCTGACGGTACAATTAACCGTGCGGCACTTCCGGCGATTTTTAATCCGGAAGACTTGAATGCCCTCGAACAGGCACTCAGACTGAAAGACACACATCCCGGTTCTACCGTTACGATTCTGACCATGGGTCCGGGCCGTGCCGCTGAAATTATTCGTGAAGGATTATACAGAGGAGCTGATAATGGTTATTTGCTTACTGACCGTGCTTTTGCCGGTGCAGATACGCTGGCTACTTCATACGCACTGGCTACGGCTATCCGTAAGATCGGTGAATATGATATTATTGTAGGCGGCCGTCAGGCAATTGACGGTGATACAGCGCAGGTTGGTCCTCAGGTTGCAGAAAAACTGGGATTGCCTCAGGTTACTTATGTTGAAGAAATCCAGGAGGTAAAAGACGGACGTATCCGTGTGAAACGTCATATTGACGGTGGTGTGGAAACCGTAGAAGGTCCGCTGCCGATCGTCTTGACTGTAAACGGAAGCGCTGCTCCCTGTCGTCCGCGCAATGCCAAACTGGTACAGAAATACAAACGTGCATTGGGAGCTCAGGAAAAAGCTGCGATCACAAAAGATGGCGGCGTTCTGCCTTATGCGTCTTTATATGAAAGTCGTCCTTATCTGAATATTACGGAATGGAGTGTAGCTGATGTCAATGGTGACACCAAGCAATGTGGTCTGTCCGGTTCACCGACAAAGGTGAAGAAGATTGAAAACATCATCTTCCAGGCAAAAGAAAGTAAAACGATTACCGGCAGCGATGCAGATGTAGAGAACTTGATTGTTGAATTGTTGGCTAACCATACTATCGGATAAGACTATGAATAATGTATTTGTATATTGTGAGATGGAAGGCAAACATGTTGCCGATGTCAGTCTCGAACTTTTAACTAAAGGTCGTAAGTTAGCCACTCAGCTGGGATGTCAGCTGGAAACCATTTGTGCCGGCAGCGATCTTGCAGATGTAGAAAAACAAGTTTTGCCATACGGAGTTGACCGTGTTCATGTGTTTGATGCTCCGGGCTTGTTCCCTTATACTTCACTTCCTCATACTTCCATTCTTGTTAATTTGTTCAAGGAAGAAAAACCGCAGATCTGTCTGATGGGAGCTACCGTTATCGGTCGCGACCTAGGACCGCGTGTCTCTTCTGCTTTGACCAGTGGTTTGACCGCTGACTGTACGCAGTTGGAAATCGGTAACCACGAAGACAAAAAGAATGGCGTTACATACGAAAACCTGTTGTATCAGATTCGTCCGGCTTTCGGAGGTAATATTGTGGCAACCATTATCAATCCGGAACACCGTCCGCAGATGGCTACTGTCCGCGAAGGTGTGATGAAAAAAGAAATTGTGGACGCCAATTATCAGGGCGAGGTGATCCGTCACGATGTTGCGAAGTATGTTCCGGAAACGGATTATGTAGTGAAGGTGATCGACCGTCACGTAGAAAAAGCCAAACATAATCTGAAAGGAGCTCCGATTGTGATTGCCGGAGGTTATGGTATGGGAAGCAAGGAAGGCTTTGATATGCTGTTCGAACTGGCTAAGGAACTTCATGCAGAAGTTGGTGCCAGCCGTGCAGCTGTTGATGCCGGTTTCTGTGAACACGACCGTCAGATCGGACAGACCGGTGTAACCGTTCATCCGAAGTTGTATATTGCCTGCGGTATCTCTGGACAGATTCAGCATATCGCCGGTATGCAGGATGCAGGAATTATCATTTCTGTCAACAATGATCCGAACGCTCCGATCAATACCATCGCTGATTATGTGATCAACGGAACGGTGGAAGAGGTTATTCCGAAAATGATTAAGTACTACAAAAAGAACAGTAAGTAATGGCAAACTTTTATACAGAACATCCGGAACTGCGTTTCCATCTGAATAACCCGTTGATGGAACGTATCTGCGAATTGAAAGAACGCAGCTATAAAGATAAAGACGAGTATGACTATGCTCCGCAGGATTTTGCGGATGCCATCGACTCATATGACAAAGTATTGGAAATTACAGGTGAAATTACCGGAGAAGTAATTGCAGCCAATGCTGAAGGAGTAGACGAAGAAGGTCCGCACTGTGCAAACGGTCGTGTAGAATATGCATCAGGAACAAAGGCTAACCTGGATGCAATGGTGAAGGCAGGTCTGAACGGTATGACGATGCCTCGTCGTTACGGCGGTCTGAATTTCCCGATCACTCCGTATACCATGTGTGCTGAAATCGTGGCTCAGGCTGATGCCGGTTTCGGTAATATCTGGTCTTTGCAGGATTGTATCGAAACTCTTTATGAATTCGGTAATGAAGATCAGCACAGCCGTTTCATTCCGCGTATTTGCGCCGGTGAAACCATGTCAATGGACTTGACTGAACCGGATGCGGGTTCTGACCTTCAGAGTGTGATGTTGAAGGCTACTTACGATGAAGCAAACAATTGCTGGCGCCTGAATGGTGTGAAACGTTTCATTACAAACGGTGACGCAAACCTTCATTTGGTTCTGGCACGTTCTGAAGAAGGTACACACGACGGTCGCGGCTTGTCAATGTTCATTTATGACAAGAACGACGGTGGTGTAGACGTTCGTCGTATTGAGAACAAACTGGGTATCCACGGTTCTCCGACTTGTGAACTGGTTTACAAGAATGCAAAAGCTGAACTTTGCGGTGAACGCAAGCTCGGTCTGATTAAATATGTCATGGCCTTGATGAATGGTGCGCGTCTGGGTATCGCCGCACAGTCTGTCGGACTGAGTCAGGCTGCATACGATGAGGCTTTGGCATACGCTAAAGACCGTAAACAATTCGGTAAAGCCATTATTGAGTTCCCGGCAGTTTACGATATGCTGGCTACCATCAAGGCGAAGCTGGATGCCGGCCGTGCGCTGTTGTATCAGACTTCCCGTTATGTTGATATTTATAAAGCATTGGATGATATCGCCCGCGAACGCAAGCTGACTCCGGAAGAACGTCAGGAACAGAAACGTTATGCAAAACTTGCTGACAGCTTTACTCCGCTGGCAAAAGGTATGAACTCTGAGTATGCTAACCAGAATGCGTACGACTGTATTCAGGTACACGGAGGTTCCGGTTTCATGATGGAATATGCTTGTCAGCGTATTTATCGTGATGCACGTATCACCAGTATCTATGAAGGAACTACTCAGTTGCAGACGGTTGCTGCCATCCGTTATGTAACGAACGGTTCGTATGCAGCTACTTTGCATGAATATGAACTGATTCCTTGTGCACCGGAATTTGAAGGATATATGAACCGTATCAAGGAGATGACCCGTAAGCTGGAAGCCTGCACCAATGCCGTGAAGGAAGCTCAGAACCAGGAACTGCTTGATCTGGTATCACGCCGCTTGTATGAAATGGCTGCTGTCTGCGTGATGAGCCATCTGCTTCTGCAGGATGCAACGAAGGCTCCTGAAATGTTCGGCAAGTCCTTGAACGTATATGTTAATTATGCGGAATCTGAAGTGGAAAAACATTTCAACTTTATCCGTAAGTTCCAGGCTGAAGAACTGGCTTCTTACCGTCAGGCTTGATGATGGATGGTTTTCCTTCCGGTAGCGGAGGGAGAGCTGCACGATAATACCCGGATTATCCGAAAGGGAAAATGGCTTCCCGGACGGATGATCCGGGTACTTTTTTTGTCGGGAGGAGTTTCACAGAAACGTAACTATCGGGTTGCAGGATTGTAACAAGTTCCGGTTAACTTCGCAGTGTCTTAAAAAAATAAAGGAGGACTCATTATGAATGAAGCGAATTATGTAGTGGAATGTACACCGGACGGAGAATTTTACGCTTATCTGTTGGATTATCACCAGTGTTGCGCTTATGGCGAAACTGAAGAAGAGGCTGTGGAAAACCTGTCGGAAGTAGCCGATGAATTTTTCAATGAGGTCAGCCTGATGTACAGGATAGACGAAATGGCTTAACTTATTCTTACGAGCATATACTGTTTTTCCAGTAATAAAAACTCTCTTTCTTTCCGAGAGTCATGTCTGTGTGACGCAGGCATGGCTCTGTTATTTTTCAGACAGGACGCTTTTCGGAACGCTACTTTTCTTTCTCCATGAATTTGCGGTATCTTAGGGTGTTCAGCCGGTAGTTGAGGACTGCCAGCAACATGAATACCGTCAGGAGAACCGGGAATGTCTGAAGCAAGGAACTGTCTTCCGGTATATTTTTCAATGTTTCTTCTATTCCGGAAAGATTTTTCATGTAAGTGAGGACAAGATAGGCCAGTGCACTTCCTCCCATCAGAATCAGAGTAGCGGCCCACAGGATGAAAATTCTTTTTTCGTTTCGCTTTTTGCGCAGAAAGGCTTCCTGCTCCACTTGCTGCATCATGCGATAGGTGAAGTTGCTGGGCAATCTGAATTCCGGCTGCCGGCCGATTGCTTTTCTGAGTGCTTTGCTGTCTTCTTTTTTCATCTTGTTTCTTCCTCCTGTTTAATCAGTATATATAGTTTTTTGCGTATCCGGTACAGTTTGACCTTGATATTGCCTTCGGTCTGGTTCAGTATGTGACAGATTTCGGCAATAGGTCTGTCTTCTTCATAAAATAAGGTCACTAATGCCCGCTCATCGGGTGTCAGTTTCTCGAGTGCCCGCTGAAGTTGTTCGATCCGTTCCTCGTCTTCTTCATCCAGAGCACGGTCAATTTCGTTTTCTGTCAGGTTGTTCCATAACCGGTCGTCAACGGACAAGACTTCGTTCGGCTGTTTCCGTAATGAAGACAGGGCTGTGTTGTAGGCAATCCGGTAGAGCCAGGTAGAAAACGAACTTTTGCCGTTGAAGTCCGACAGGTGGCGGAATGCCTTCATGAAAGTGTCCTGCGTCAGTTCTTCAGCGTCTTCCGGCGATCCCACCATCCGGACAATCAGCGTAAAGATCTGCTGTCCGTAGGTGTCGAGGAAATACGAAAAGCGTTCTGTATTTCCGGCCAGAATGGATGTAATAATATGTAGTTCGTCGTTTTTCATTATGCCCTTTAGACGCAAAGGTTAAATAAAGGTTACAGGTTTCGTACGAAAAAAATTCTTCGTAGTCTTTCCTTAATATAGGAGAATGCGAGAAAATTTCCGGAATCCAGTGAAAAAGCAGAAATGCCTGTAACCTTTCTCTGGTCCCTGCGTCTAAAGGGACAAAGAAACAAAATTATTCACATTAAATAGAAGGAATTATGGAAGAATTAATGGTTGTTGCCAATGTGGCAATTGTTTTTGGAGTGATTTATAAATTGTTTGAACTGTATGTACGCCGTCAGGAACGTATCATGCTGATCGAGAAACTGAGTTCCGGGTGGCGCCCCGAAGAGTTCAAGGGAAATCTGCTGCCTCAGTTCTCCTCTTCCGGTAACTGGGCTTTGCGTGGAGGATGCCTGATGTTGGGACTTGGACTGGGACTGCTGGTCGGATTCATTCTTACCCTGATGTTTTTTCAATCGTACATTGTTTCTGATGAATGGTCAGGCAAGATTCAGAATTCAATCAGTGTGATCTATGGTTCCTGCCTGCTGCTGGGTGGCGGACTAGGCCTGATTGTTGCTTATTTGGTTGAGATGAACCGTCTTCGCAAGGAGAAAGGCCACGAATGATTCAGCAAAAAGTGTGTCTGAAATAAAAGCAGGCAGACAAAAGCACCCTTCCGGTGATCTTTCGTCTGCCTGTTATTTTTATGCCGTTTCTGAACGGAAATTACCGTTCTTATTTGGTGCGGATCTTATAACCTGCCATACCGTAGTACAGGATGAAGAGGAAGCAGGGAAGACACAGCCAGTAAGCCTGCTGCGGACCGGTGATATCTTTCAGCCAGCCGTAGAGGGTCGGGATCACTGCTCCACCGAACATAGCCATGATCAGCAGTGAAGAACCGGCTTTCGTGAATTTACCCAAATCAGCCATAGCCAGCGGCCACAAAGCAGGCCACATCAGAGAGCATCCCAGTGCCATGAATGAAATGAAGTAGATCGAGATGTCAGAAGGAGTAAGTACTACCAGCAGTGAACCGATGATAGCCAGCCATGAGCAAACCTTCAAGGCTGTTGCCTGACTGATGTATTTCGGGATGAAGATGATACCGCAGATATAACCGATTACAATACCGATCGGAGCGATCCATGCATAGTTGGCTGCACCTTCCAGACCCAGTGAGTTGGCATAGTCAACCAGGGTTCCCAGTGAAACTGTTTCAACACCTACATAAAGGAACAAAGCCAGACAACCCAGCAGCAGGTGGGGGAACTGGAAGACTGAAGTCTTTCCGGCAGCATAAGGACAAGCATCTGCAGAATCTTCGCTTTCGTCTTCACCGGCAGCTTTCACTTCAGGCAGGGGAGCGAAGAAAGCCATGATACCCAGAACGATGAAGGCTGCAATGATGATAAGGAACGGTTTTTCCAGGTCGTCGATGCTGATCAGGTTTACATCCTTGCCCAGCAGCCATACGATGAAGATAGAAGGGATAGGCCATGCCATCTTGTTGCAGATACCCATGATACTGATACGTTTTGCTGCACTTTCCAGGGGACCGAGGATGGTGATGTACGGATTAACGGAAGCCTGCAGATAAGCGTTGGCAGCACCGCTCACGAAAGAAGCCAGCAGGAAGAGAGAGAAACTCTTTTCGTTGGCAGAAAGGATAAACAGGTAGAAGGCAGCGGCGAAGATGAAGAATGACAGTGACATTGTCTTCTTGTAACCGATTGCCTTGATGGTCAGTCCGGCCGGATAACCGAATACCAGGAACGGAATGAAGGTAGCTGCAATGATCAGGTAAGAAGCGGCGTTAGAAATACCCAGTGATCCTTGCAATACGGGAACCAGCAAGGAGTTGATGCCCAATGCGAATCCAATCGCAAAGAACATGATTCCGATGAATGACAAAGGAATCATGAAGTTCGTTTTTTCTTGACTCATGTTGTTTTTTGTTTTTTCAATGGTAATAGCATGCCCATTGAGTGAATAATAATAAGGTTAGTTATACATTTTGTTTTGAGCTTCAAAATTACGAAAAAATTTTTTATACAAAGCGTTGCAAAGAGATAATTTGTAATATCTGGAAGGGAATGCACAGGAAACTTTCCGGTGCCTTGAAAAACGCCGAAACGTTTTGCTTCAAAGCCCGAATTCTTTTCCTGAAAAGCCCGAAACGTTTTTAAAAAAGCTGGCGGGCTTTTTCAGGAGTTCCCGAAACTTTGGAAGAGCAGGAATCTCACTGCCTACAAAAATCCCGCCGCAGGCGAAGTCAGGTTTCTGCTGGTTTTTTGTTTTCCAGCATCACCAGCAGCTTGTCGCCGGGATGCAGTTCCATCTGTCCGTTCGGAATGAGAAATTCATTGCCGCGCTTGATCAGCATGACAAGGGTTCCCTTGGGGATATTCATGTCGGCAAGGCGGTTGCCGCCGGCCAGCATGTCAGGAGTCAGGGTCAGATCCTGCAGACGGGTGTCGATTTCGTCCGGAAGTTCAACACCAAATTCATTGCCTTCCTTTTCCTGAGGCAGGTCCAGATGCAGCAGTCTGGCTACCTTGGCGATGGTCATTCCCTGTACGATCAGCGAAAGCAGGGTGATGAAAAACACGATGTTGAACAGCAAGTGCGAGCCTTCCACGTGTGCCAATACCGGGTAAGTGGCAAAAATGATGGGAACCGCACCGCGCAGTCCTACCCACGAGACGAACAGGCGTGCCCGTCCGCTCAGGTTCCGGAAAGGAAGGAGACAGGCAAAGACACTGACGGGACGGGCTACAATGATCATGAAGAGTCCGATCAGCAGGCCGATGACCACGATGTCCAGCATTTCGTGCGGATTGACAAGCAGCCCCAGTGTGAGGAACATGATGATCTGGAACAGCCAGGTAAGTCCGTCCATGAAGGTATTGATTTCCTTGCGGAAAGCAAGTCTTGAGTTGCCGACCAGAATACCGGTGATATAGACAGCCAGATAGCCGTTTCCTTTCAGCAAGTCGGTAATGGTGAAGGTGGCAAAAACCAGGCTCAGCAGCAGGATCGGATAAAGCGAACTGTTGCTGAGGTTGATCCGGTTGATAAGCCACACGGCGAAGCGTCCGAAGGCATATCCCACAACGCCTCCCACAAAGAACTGCACGAGTAGATCCTTGGCTATCAGTCCGACGTGGAGTTCGCTTCCGCTGCTGATCACCTGAATCAGGGCGATGGTCAGCATATAGGCCATCGGGTCGTTACTTCCGCTTTCAAGTTCCAGCATGGGACGCAGGTTCTCTTTCAGATTCATCTTCTGTGAACGGAGCAGACTGAATACGGAAGCAGAGTCGGTTGACGACATGGTGGCTGCCAGCAGCAGGGAAGTCAGCATGGGCAGCGTCGGGCTTCCGGTATACCAGGCTGTAATGTAATAAATAAACAGGCCGGTAAGTACGGTGGTAATCAGCACACCTGCGGTGGAAAGCAGAATACCCTGACGGAGCACGGGCCTGATGTCCTGGAAGCGGGTGTCCATACCTCCGGTAAAAAGAATAATGCTCAGTGCCATCATACCGATGAACTGGGCATCAGAGGCGCTGTTGAATTGAAGTCCCAGTCCGTCGCTTCCGAAGAGCATACCGACCAGAAGAAAGAGAAGCAAGGTCGGGATTCCGAAACGGTATCCCGTCTTGCTGATGAGAATGCTGGAGAAGATCAGCACAGATCCTACCAGCAGGATATTTTCGGCTGTAAATGTCATATGCAATTATTAGTGGTCAGATTCTTATTCGTCGATGGAAGGAATGGTAGTTTCCGGATCGGGGATCGAAAAGTCAGAGTTAGTGAACAGTGCGGCAAGGCCGGATATCTGTTTCAGGCGGAGCAGTTCGTCCCGGTCCATGCCGATGTTCCGCATGATCCATTGGTCGGACATTCCGGCATTGGTAAGTTCTCCTACGATGTGTGTCATCAGTCCGATATCGTGTGTACCTCGGGCACGGTTGTGACGGATGGTGGAACTGATGCGGTTCGACAGATCCTTGTCGATGACAACAACAGGCAGCATTCCTTTTTCACGTTCGAAGATCCGTCTGGATGTTTTCAGCACTGTATAGCGGTGGAATCCGTCTACGATGATATATTTGTCATTCTCCTTGTCGTAATAGCACACGCAGGGCATGGTGAAACCGTCTTCCCAGATGGAAAGTTCCAGCAGTTTCATTTCCGGCGGGGCTACGACATTCGGGTTATAATCATTGGCTGTCACTTTTTCCACGGGGACAGCAATCACATTATATACAGGGCTTTTCTTTTCTTCTTTTACGTCCATATGTTTTGGTATTGTTTCAGAATGTAATCTTTCATTTTCTTTTCCTCTTTGGTCAGGGCGAATCCCATGTACTTGCACGCATGGTCATTGCGAAGGATGCAGATACACATACGCTTGTAAGTCGGGATTTCCCGGAATTCCGGGATATTGATGTCATCCAGGTATTCCATCATGACCGGTCTTTTGTCCGTCTTGTAGTTTGTCGTATTGCGGACTTCAATCGGGATGTTCAGGTCCTGAAGGCGCTGGATGGTCTCTTCGCTCAGGCAGCCTCCCTTGGTTCTCCAGAATTTGATGCTGGTCTCCAGTTTTCCCAGATAGTTTCTCCGGCTTTCTTCCGGCAGGGTGGAGAGCAGAAATTCCATGAACGACTTCCAGGTATGTCCAGGCGGAAGTTTGGGCGACTGCCGTCCCATGGCATACGAGTTTCCGTATATGGCGGTGAAGTTTACGCCGTTCACGCGTCCGATCATGCGGCCCCATGTGTCGGGATCGATAGCTTTATAGAGGTAAAGGCTTTCGGTTGCTTCACTGATGAACGGGCTTGCTACACGTTGTTTCTCCAGACAGACTCCGGCCTGGTAGTACAGGTCGTAGAGTTTGTTGTAGTCCCATCCGAATTTTCCGTTGGCAGTCCATACGTCCGTCGTTTTCCAGTCATAGATGGGATACAGGTTATATACGTCATTATCTATTTTCGTACTCCAGCGGTAATTATGATACAGCAGGAGCTTGGAAGTCTTGTAAATGGTCCGCCAGCGATGATAACTTTCCTGGGTACGGATGCCGACCAGACAGCAGGTACGAATGGCATTCTTTTTCTGGTGAAGCCATTTGGCAAACTCAATCTGGAAGTTATAATCCCACATGTTCTCGTTGTAGAACGGAAAATCTTCCTGAGTCATGACGCCTTTGGGCATCTGACGCACCCACATGTCTTCTTTCTCTTTCTCCCAGGGACGCCAGTATTGCTGGTACATGGAGGTACACGTGCGTACTTTGAAAGGCACACAGACCCGGTATACTTCCAGAATATCCTTGTTAGCTTCCAGAATCCGGTCCACATAGTCAATGGTCATCCGGTACTGGATTTCATAATCCATGTGAAAGACGCCTATTTTCCGGTTCAGGTTATTCTTGCGGATGTAGTCAATACACAGTTCCAGCAAGATGCCGCTGTCCTTTCCTCCCGAAAAGGAGACGTAGATGTTGTCAAACTCATTGAAGATCATCCGTAATCTTTCCTGAGTCAGCTCATATACATTCTTCTTGGTGTTCTGTTTGTTCATTCAATCTCATTTTTAGGTAAGCTTTCCATTCCTTTACGGGTTTGAAAGCATATGCCGTGAAATAGTCTTTATGGGGTGTCTGTACGATAGCGGTCACTTCCTGCTGGTCGGCGGCAAAGGTCTTGACAGCTTCCAGCAGGGCCTGGAATGTTTCCTGCTCTTTGTCGGTCGGAGCGACGTAGTAATTATTTATGATCCATTGTCCGCCCCGGTGTTCCACAGGAAAAAATCCCGAAATCTTCCGGGGGGAAGAAAAGGCCAGAAACCAGATATAGTTGGGACTTGTCTTGAAGGGATATCCCTGATTGTAATGGATAATTTTCGGATCCATTATCAGCGGAGCGACGTGTTTGTAAAGTCGGGACTCCGTTCCTTTTAGCTGTATGACTTCTATCATAGTACACCTGTTTTCTGCAAAAGTAGCAAAATTTTAAATATTTTGCAGCAATTCGTCGAAAGATGTACAGGTGTACGTTCCCTGGGATGTGGTGAGAAGAATGTTTTCGGGGGAAGTGATGCGGACAGTCGGATAGTCGTCTGACAACTCGGAAAGGCAGAAACAGTTGTTTCGGTTCAGTGCATTCTGGGCCCAGTGACGCAACATTTCGTCATCCGCCTGCAGGCAGACGGACTTTTGTCCGCTCACGATGGGAGAATAACCTCCGTGCATGAGGTCGAAGCGGATATTTTTATTTTGAGGGAACAGGGAATCCATCCGGTTATGAAGAATCAGATCTTCCGTGACTCCGCATTCCAGACCGCCTTCACGAGTCAGCAGCCACAGGCGGTCGGCCAGTATCAGTGCCTGTTCGATGTCGTGTGTGGACAGGAGAATCGCCTTTTGTTCTTCTACGGCCAGGCGATGGAGCAGGTTCATGGTTTCTATCCGGCTGGTGACGTCAAGGAATGCTGTCGGTTCGTCCAGCAGGATCAGCGGACATTCCTGAACCAGGGCCTTGGCAATCATGGCCTTCTGACGTTCTCCGTCCGACAGTTCGGAGGTGTAGGTCTGTGCCTTGTGGGTAATTCCTACGGCTTGCAGTGCATGTCGGATTACTTCGTGATCGCGGGCGTGCAGTCGTCCGAAAAAGCCCGTGTGAGGCTGTCTTCCGAGGGCTACCAGCTCATAGACGGTCAGCCCGCCGGCTTGAGTCTTGTCGGTCAGTACCACTCCGATGGTGCGCGAACGTTCCCGTTCGGAATAGGATGCGATGGGACGTCCCAGCAGTTTGAGGGAACCTTCCAGGGGCATTTGTGTGGCGGCCAGTGTGCGCAGCAAGGTTGATTTGCCCGCTCCGTTAGCTCCGAGCAGGCAGGTCAGTTCGCCCCGGTGGAGTGAAAAGTTCAGATGCCGGTGTACGGTTTTCACCTGTTTTCCGCTTCGGTATCCGATGCTGAGGTCGCATCCTTCAATGATGGGTGTGGAGTGGTTCATGAGAAGAGCTTGCGTTGGTTGATGATAACATAAATAATGACTGGTGCCCCGAGAATCGGAGTCACGGCATTCAGGGGAATGATACCGGCTTCTCCCGGCAGGACGCAGATCAGATTGCAGAGCAAGGCCATGGCGCTTCCGGTGAGCAGAGTGACAGGCAGCAGCGAATTGTGGTTGGAAGTACCCAGCATCAGCCGGGCGATATGAGGAACTGCCAGTCCGATAAAGGCAACCGGTCCGCAGAAAGAAGTCGTGACTGCAGTCAGAAGTCCGGTGGCAATCAGCAGCAGGTTACGGATGCGCCGGATGTTTACACCCAGATTCTCGGCATACCGCGGTCCCAGCAGCAGGGCGTTGAGAGGTTTGATAAGCAGAACGGCCGTAAACAGTCCCAGTAAAGTAACGGCTGAAAATACCGGAAGCTGTTGCAATGATACCCCGCCGAAGTTTCCCAGTCCCCAGATCATGTAGGAATGTACTCCTTCAGCCGTAGCGAAAAAATTAAGCAATGAGATAGCGGATGAGGTGATATAGCCGATCATGATACCGGCGATGAGCAGCATGACACTGTTCCGGATCAGCGTTGAAAGAAACAGGATCAGTCCCATGACCACGGAGGCACCTGCAAAGGCTCCCACGATGACGGAAAGGAATCCGGACAGGGTAAAGGCTCCGGTTACAATCGTTCCTCCACCGGCCAGCATGACCAGTGCTACTCCCAGGCTGGCCCCGGAACTGATGCCCAGTATTGACGGATCGGCCAGCGGGTTACTGAAGACGGTTTGCAGCATCAGTCCGGACACAGACAAAGCCGCCCCGCAGAGCAGGGCCGTAATACACTGGGGAAAACGTGATTCCCATACAATGAAGCTCCAGCTGGCTTTCTCCACTTCATTTCCCGTCAATATGTCGCATACAGCAGAAGCCGGAATGCTTACTGCACCCAGGAATAAGTTGCCGGCCATCAGCAGAAGGATGATAACGGCCAGTATTCCTCCATAAATAAATCCTTTTTGTTTCACTCCGCTAAATTACTGAAATATTTTAAATCATAGTCAGGGAGCAGCTCCGGATGGAAAATTTTTATCAGATCTTTCAGAAGCAGCTCCGGATGGAACGGGGATTCTTCATAAAAAGGAACATGGTTGGTGTTGCAGCCGTATACTTTTCTGTCCTGAAATGCCTTGAAGCGTGCGTAGGGAGCATAGTCTCTTTCCAGTTCGCTGTAGGTTTTGTCCTGAGGCTGATTGTATTTGATCAGCCAGATGTCGGCATTTCCTCCCCGGTCGAATACCGTTTCGAAAGCCAGAGGTACAGATCCGCTGTTGGACAGGGAAGCAAAGACATAGTCGGCTCCGGCGTCCTGATAGAGGCGACCCATAGTGCTGTTTCCTCCCGGAATGTACCATGCAGAGCTGTTTTTCATTTCGCTGATCACCGTCGGCCGTTTGAGGTTCTGCGATTTTACCTGTTGCGTGAGGGTCAGATATTCCTTCTCGATGCCGGCAAACAGAGAGTCAGCCTGTGCTTCCTTTCCAAGTAATAATCCGTAGAGGCGCATCCATTCCGCGCGTCCCAGGGCAGAGGTTTCCATGTAGTCGGCACATTCGATAATGGGAATATTCAGTTTGCCGACTCTTCCGTAACCGCCGCTGTTCTCGAAAGGAGAAAGCAGGATGGCATCCGGCCGGAGGTCGATGATGCGCTCGATATCGGGATTCATGCTGTTGCCGACGTTGACAATGCTTCCGTTCCGGCAGCCTTCCTGGATTTGGGGAAGTTTGATGTATTCCAGACCGCATACTCCGCCAATGCCTTTCAGCTCGTCGAGTTCAGACCACAGGCTGCAGTGTACAGACGAATAGATGACCGACTTCTGCAGGGGAGTACGTACGACGGTTCCTTCGGGCAGGTGTTCCGGAAGCGGTTTTTCGCGGTCAGCAAGCAGGTAAGTATGCAGCACTTTCAGGGTGTCCCAGGGGTTACGGATCGTGACAACCGTATAGTCAGCATGTTTCACGATCTGCAGCAGGGACGAATATTTCATCCGGACGGTGTCACCTTCAGCTTGTAAGGAAGAAGTCTTGCTTCCTCCGCCGCAGGCAGAGAGAAGCAAGACCCATGTTACTATGTAGGCAGATAGTAAGATCTTTTTCATTGAAGAAAGATTATTCAGTTACGAAGCGTACGTTGGTTGTATAGATTCCTGTTTCAACTTTTTTCTTGAATGTACCGTCGCTTCCATAGATGTACAGCTCACACAGAGCGCCGTATGGCTGGTTGATGATGTAAACGTCTTCGGTTACAGGGTCAACGGCAATACCGTTCGGTGAAGGAATGTCGCTGATGTCAACAAATGTTTTCTCTTCTTTGGTTTCCAGATCGTAAACGAAGCAGCCGCGTGTTTCCGGCAGATAATATTCTGAATACAGGATATACATCTTGTTACCCTTGTTGGCAATGTAAGTAGCCTTACAGAGATCTTCCACCTGATCGGTTGCCGGATCAATGCGCTGAAGAGTCTGATAGATGTAGTCGCTTTCAGCCAGACCCGGTTTGCCGGCGTAGTTACCGAAGGATACTACATAGATTGCTCCGTCGTCACCTCTCAGACACTGGTAAGACGGGTTCAGTTTTACTTCAATATCCTTGGTTTTGGTCATCGTAGCAGTGTTGACTACAGCTACCTGATTTCCTTTTCCATATCCGGAAAGGTTGATGTAGAGTTTTCCGTCGGTATAAGCCAGAGCTTCCGGATAAGCGCCTACTTCCACCTTGGCAGTTACGGTCTGTGTCAGTGTATCCAGTTTGGAAACCGTTCCGTCGTATGCAGTGAAGAATACGCATCCTTCAGCACCAACGGCGCGGCGCGGTTCGATGGGCTTTCCTTCTTCATTGGTCATCGGAAGGCTTTTCAGGAGTTTTCCGTTGCGGTCGAGAATGTCGATTTTTGAAGAAGTACTTCCGATGGCATACAGTTTGGAACCATATACGCAAAGGTCTTCAATGTCACCGATTCCTTTTCCGTTCTGAGCCTCATAGATGTCACCGCTGATTGTTCCGGCCTGTGTATCGTACCACTGAAGCGAACCATTGTTGGCTCCCCAGTTACCGGTATTGATGACGTAAGCGCCCAGGGTTTGGGTAGGTATCGGGTCGGTGCCGGGACCATCGGGATCATCGTTGTTGTCACAAGCTGTCAGACCAAGGCCCAACGGCAATGCCATGCATAAGAAATAAATCCAGTTCTTTTTCATAAGTCTTGTTGTTTTTATAAATAGTAATTGATGGTAATTCGGTAGTTTCTTCCGGGCATGGGATAGAAACGGATGATTTCGTAGTTCTTGTTGCCCAGGTTCAGCGCGTCGGCCTGTATACGAAGGTGATGACGGTTCCAGCGGAAGCTGCGCGAAAGTGAGATTCCGTGGTCCGTATATGCATCAATGCGGTACTTCGGCAGGTTCTGTGCCAGCGTGTACCGTTCGGACGAAGCGGTGAGATTGTACGTCATGTTAAGCCAGGGCGTTTCCAGAGTAAGACTTCCGCTTCCCGAATGCCGGGGAGTATAGACTATCTGGTTTCTCCAGGTTTTTGAGTTGCGGTCGGTCACGTCTTCGGCCTGCATGAAGTTATAGTTGCCCGTGAGGTAGAGCTTCATCTGCTGGTTGAGACGGCATTCTGCGGACAGGTTGACGTCCACTCCGATGGTTTCCACCTTTCCTACGTTCGACATTTTCCAGACAAACATGGTCGGAACGGCTACGATTTTATCTTTCACCTTATTATAATAGGTATCGGCCGAAAGACTGATAAAGTCGAGAAAGCCCAGATTTGAACGGCTCCAGGTAACTCCCAGGTTTCCCTGGCGTGTGGTTTCCGGGCGCAGACTGGTGTTGCCGATTTCCAGATAATAGAGGTCATTGAAAGTCGGAGTGCGGAAAATGTCCTTATACGATGCGCGGATACGCAGACCGGCTTCCAGGAAAGGTTTCCAGGACACACTGAAGGCTGGTGAAAGCCGTTTCCGGTCGTCTGCAGCGATACCGATGCGTACTTTTTCCGTAATATAAGTGTTGAGCAGCGAGGCCGTGACCGAAAAGCGGTTGTGTTCGTAACGTGCGGCAAAGGCTGTCAGATAGGTGAAGCGTTCCGGAAACTGGCACTTGTCAAGAGTTGTATGCAGGTAATTGTAGGCAAAATCCTGTGCCAGTGAGAAGGAAAGCCCTTTCAGAGGTTCGGTCCAGAGCGTAGCCGACAAGTAGCTTTCTGTCTGCCGGTAACGGTCGTCGGTGATGCCCGATGCCTCGTCGTTGTAGTCACGGTTCCAGCTGTAGTTGAACTTGCCCAGTGCCTGCAGCTTGAACTTTTCGCTGAAACGGTTCTCATAACGGAACTGTCCGAAATAGTTCTTGTCGGAAAGCCGTTCGGCCGCATAGGGGTTGTCGTAGATGACTCCACCGGGCAAACCGCGTTCCGAGTCAAAGAGATAAGCCTTTACTTGCAGGTCCTGTTTCGGAGTGAAAGAGGTGTATAGGGTTGCTTCGGCCCGATATGTCTGGATATCACTGTTGTTTCGTTTGCTGTCGATCAACTGATTACCGTTCCATAATTTGAAAGGATAATTTCCGTCTGCCCGCAGGTAGTCACCATAGAGGGAAAACGAAGTGCGCTGCGAGAGTTGCTGGCTGTAAAGCACCGAAGGATTGGCCAGCCCGAATGAACCGGCTTTCAGTGTGGTATTGATATGCCAGTTCTGTTCCGAGAAGTTCGGCCGGTCGGTCTGGATGTGGAGCACTCCTGCCGAAGCGAAGGCACGGGCCGACTGATAGATGTCGTCACTCTGGCCGATGGTCAGGGTCAGCTGGGAGATGTTGGTCAGTGAAAAGCGGGAAATGTCGATTTGTCCCGACTGGCAGTCGCTGACGCTGACACCGTCGTAGATCACTCCTGTATGCTGGGCACCCAGACTGCGTACGGAAATGGTTTTCAGACCGCCGATGCCTCCATAGTCCTTTACGCTGACTCCGGAGAAATGGCGGACGGCATCTGCCACTTCACTGATGCCCATGCGTTCCATTTCTGCCTTGTTCATCACCTGTAAGGGAGAGGCGGCTTTTACGGAAGGGGGCGTACGCCGGGCTTTGACTGTCACTTCCGGAATGTCATAAACACGTCGGGAAATGCTGTCGTTGACCGGATCTTGTGCGTGGACGACGGCAGTCAGCACACCGGAGGCTGCAACGATAGGGCACAGAACAAGTCTGCGTACCAGATACTTCATGGGCATAAAATTTACAGTTTTTATTGATGTGCATGTATTTGTCACCCTTTCCTCGAGGGTACAAACATGGCTTTTGTCTTGCAGGTCTTCTGACTTACTCCGGTTGGCCCGGCCTTCCCACCCTCCGGTTGCTTCGGGGGCAGTGGCTAAAGGATAGATGGGCAACCCTTTTTATGGAGCTTACAGCAGCGGGACTGTCCGGGACTTTCACCCGATTCCCTTTTCATCTGAAACCTCAGGAAAGGAGGTTTACAGAACAAGACTTCGCAAAGGTAGGAAACTTTTTTGAATGTGCAATAATTCGCTGCGGGTTTATGTATGCTTCTTCCGGTGAGCATGAAACTGTTTGTCGGGAAGATGAGGAAAGAAGACTTTGCAAGTGTTTGATTAACAATGTGCTGCAACGACCGCACGATCGGGTTGGAACGACTGCACGATTGGGCCGCAACGACCGCACGATTGAGCTGCAACGACTGCACGATTGAGTCGCAATGTCCGCATAATGTTTTGGCTGTGACCGCACGGTTTCTGCTTGTTGCCCGTAGCCTTCCGGACCGTTGTCAGAAGCCGCCGGGCTTTTAAAAAAATCCTTCGACGTTTTAGTTTAAACGCCGAAGGATTTTCATGTAAACGCCGAAACGTTTTTCGGCTATGTATATCCGGTTAATTTACACCGATTTCATCTACAAAGAGGAAAGCCTTTTTGCCGGCTCCGGAATGCCATGCCGGAAGGGTAGGCGTGCATTTACCGACGATGCGCACGTAGCGGGCTTTGGTCTTGTCGAAAGCAAGCGTGTTGTGGCAGGGAACATTATTCTTGCTGCCTTTTTCCAGCACAGGGATCTGTCTGGATGCTACTTTACTGAAAGATTTGCCGTCGTTGGAAACATAAACTTCCATACCGGTCAGTCCGAAGATGTAGTCGCCCGGCACAAGGTACGTGTCGATGAAAGCTTCGGAAATCTCCTGTTCACTCTGCAGATCGATGGTTGCATCCACGTTGTTGGAATAGAATCCCATGTAGCGGCCGGAGCGGTAGTTTCCGTCTCCCTTCAAACCGTCGTTCAACAGCGTAGCTCCCTTGAAAGTATAGCCTTTGTCGGCTTCCGAAGCCAGTGTGATGGGGCGCATCGTGGCGAGGCTGTAGTTCAGGGTTTCTTCGGTGGTTTCGCTTTCACGTCCGTTCCGGATTGCCTTTGCCTTGATGGTCTGGCTTCCCTGTACGGGGAAAGGTTCCGTATAGGCTGCCGATGAGGCTGTCGGTTCGCTGCCGTCGGTGCTGTAGAACACCGGAGCATTGTCGAAGGTACTCAGTGTCACGAGGGCCTGTCCGTTTTCACCGGCATTGATATCGATGGTCACATTGTCGATATCCTGTTTATAGTGGTAGCCATACAGTACGTAGAGATCCAGCTGATGACGCAGGCGTCCCAGGAAATTATCGAGGTTCTTCTGTTTCGGATTGCTCCATTGCAGTTCGCTCAGGGAGGCAATGCGCGGCATCATCTGCCATTCCATTTTCACGCTGTCCTTCGTCCATTCAGTCCAGATACAGCCTTGTACTCCGATGATGCGTGCCTTTTCTTCGGGAGTCAGCTCGTCGGCAACCGGTTCGAAATTATACACGCGTGCCACACTGCTTACCCCTTTCAGGCGGTTGTATCCCGGGTTGCTGAAATAAAGGTGAGTGATGGGGCAGACGATGGTGTTATGTCCCAGCCGGGCTGACTTGATGCGGACGTTAGGACTTGTCCATGCCATGACGGTTGTGCTCTTGGCAGGATTTCCTTCCAGAATCTCGTCCCAGGCAAGCATTTTCCGTCCGCGTGCGACGATGCTCTTTTCCACTTCGCCCATGAACCAGGCTTGCAGCTGGTTTTCCTTGGAGTGCTCCGGTGTATCCTTCAGTCCCAGCTTGCGGATCTGCGCCTGGCATTTGGGACAGGCTTCCCAGCGTTCTTTCGGACATTCGTCTCCTCCGATGTGAATATAGGGCGAAGGGAAGATATCCATGATTTCATTGAGCACATCCTTGGCGAACTGCAAGGACTTTTCATTCCCGCCGCACAGAACGTCGGTGAAGACTCCGAACTGAGTTGCCACTTCATACGGACCTCCGGTACAGCCCAGCTCCGGATACGAAGCGAGGGTAGCCAGCATGTGTCCCGGCATATCTATTTCGGGGATGACGGTGATATAGCGTTCGGCTGCATATCTGACGATTTCTTTGGCTTCTTCCTGGGTGTAATATCCGCTGACAGGAGTATTGTCGAACTGATCTGAACCCGGAGCCACAATGGTTTCCTTGCGGTGAGAGCCGATTTCGGTCAGTTTGGGATATTTCTTGATTTCGATTCTCCAGCCCTGGTCTTCGGTCAGATGCCAGTGGAAATAATTGATGTTGTGCAGGGCCAGCATGTCGATGACTTCCTTCAGGTAGTCGACAGAGAAGAAGTGTCTGCCCACATCCACCAGGAATCCGCGGTAGCTGAACTCCGGCCAGTCGTTGATGGTGCCGGCTGGCAGTGAAGCCAACGTTTGACCATTGGTGATGGGAAGTGCTTTGTGAAGGGTCTGAATGCCGTAGAAAACGGCAGCTTCCGAACCGCCTTTGATGATCACGCGGTCGGCGTTGATATCCATTTCATAGCCTTCCTTATTTGTAAGGGTTGTGTCGGTTTCCAGCATGATGCAGTTGCTTGCGGCCGTTTCTGAAGAAACTTTCACCTGTGTACCTGCCACCTCTTTAATATAGGAAGCCAGGAATTCAGCGTTGCGCTTCATCTTTTCATTACCTTCCGGATAACAGATGGTGGTAGAAGTACGGATCACAAAAGGATTTGCCGTGGCCTGTTCCGTAATTTCCTGCGGCAGGGGAATCACATGCAGGTTGCCGAGAGTTGTTTCCTGCTGCGAACATGCCGAAAAAGCAAGAAAGAGCAGGGCTGCTGCTGTGCAGCTTTTAAAAAAAGATGTTTTCATGAATCAAACGTTGTTTTAGGGATGACCTTGCAAAAATAGGCTTTTTTGACGAGACTCCTTTTCTTATATTTAAAAAAAACGTATTTTTGCAACATTATTGACTTTAAAACTTTGAAACATGAATCATTTAAACTTTTTGAAAAAAGCAATCCTGGGACTGTGTCTGCTGTGTTTGACTTGTGTGGGCGTAGCCGCTCAGAATGCAAAACCTTTTGTTATTCCTGAACTGAAAGAATGGCAGGGCAAGGACGGAGCGTTCGTCCCTTCGGAAAAGACCTGCATCGTTTATGGCAACGCTGCGTTGCAAAGTATTGCGGAAGCCTTTGCTGCTGACTGGAAAGAAATGTTCGGAAACGCACTTCAGGTCAAGGCCGGAAAACCGCAGGCCGGTGATTTCTATCTGACACTGAAGAAAGATAAGAAACTGGGAAAAGAAGGATATGCTATTGCCGTTGCGAAGTATGTAACTGTTTCAGCTCCTGAAACAACCGGTGTTTACTGGGCTACACGTACCCTGCTTCAGATCGGAGAACAGTCCGACAATCATGCTTTACCCCATGGAACCGTGCGCGACTGGCCGGATTATTCTGTTCGCGGATTTATGATGGACTGCGGACGCAAGTTCATTCCGATGGCTTACATGCGCGATCTGGTGAAGATGATGTCCTATTACAAGATGAATGTACTGCAGGTACATTTGAACGATAACGGCTTCAAGCAGTTCTTCGGTCACGACTGGAGCAAGACGTATGCTGCTTTCCGTCTGGAATGTGAAACCTTCCCCGGTCTGACTGCCCGCGATGGTTATTACACCAAACGTGAGTTCGTGGATTTCCAGCTGGATGCTGCTGCACGTTGCGTAGAAATCATTCCGGAAATTGATGCTCCGGCTCATACACTGGCTTTCAGCCATTACAAACCGGAACTCGGAAGCAAGGAATATGGTATGGATCATCTTGATCTGTTCAATCCGGAGACTTATACTTTCATGGATGCCTTGTTTAAAGAATACCTGGAAGGGGAAGAACCTGTGTTCCGCGGCCCGCGTGTACACATCGGTACCGATGAATATTCCAATAAGAAAAAAGATGTCGTAGAAAAATTCCGTGCATTTACTGACCGTTATATCCGTTATGTGGAAAGCTTCGGCAAGCAGGCTTGCGTATGGGGAGCCCTGACACATGCCAACGGTGAAACTCCGGTGAAATCGGAAAATGTCATCATGAGCGCATGGTATAACGGATATGCCGAACCGAAGGAAATGGTGAAACAGGGATATAAGCTGATCAGCATCCCTGACGGACTGATTTACATTGTGCCTGCTGCAGGATATTATTATGACTATCTGAATACCAAATATCTGTACGAAAACTGGACTCCGGCTCATGTCGGTAAAGCTGTATTCGAAGAAAAGGATCCGGCTATTCTGGGTGGTATGTTTGCTGTCTGGAACGATCATGTAGGAAACGGTATCTCAGTAAAAGACATTCATCATCGTCTTTTCCCGGCTTTGCAGACACTGGCTGTCAAGACATGGGATGCGAAAGTGACAGTTCCTTATGCTGAATTCGATGCGAACCGCCAGCTCCTCAGCGAAGCTCCGGGTGTAAATCAGATGGGAAAGATCGGCAAGAAACCGGGACTGGTTTATCAGAAAGATGAAGTACGTGCGGGAGAAACTCTGCCTTACCCTGAAGTTGGTTACGGATATACCGTATCGTTTGATCTGGAAGCTGCGGCTGAATCTTGCGGAACAGAACTCTTCCGTTCTCCGAACGCTGTGTTCTATCTGGCAGATCCTGTCAGCGGTCTGTTCGGCTTTGCCCGTGACGGTTATCTGAACACATTCAACTACCGTCCGTATCCGGGTGAGAAAGTTCATGTAAAAGTACAGGGGGACAATGTTTCCACTTCCTTGTTCATCAACGATCAGCTGATTGAAAAGATGGATATCCAGAAACGTTATTTCAATGGTGGAAAAGACTCCATGAATTATGTACGTACACTTGTTTTCCCGCTTGAGAAGGCCGGATCATTCAAGGGACGTGTGACGAACCTGAAGGTTTATAATGAAATAACCAAGTAACCCTGTCGTATACCTGTTAGTTTTAGCAAGAAAAAAGTTTTATTTATGAGACCATTAACTTGTCACCCTTTCATTGGTTCGGTAGCGGGCGTTGCAGCCCTGCTGCCCGTACTGTCCGGCTGTGCCTCTCAGCAGAAAGAAGCCGCGAAACAATACAACATTGTTTACATCATGACTGATGACCATACGGCTCAGATGATGAGTTGTTACGACACACGGTATGTTGAGACTCCGAATCTGGACCGGATCGCTAATGATGGCGTGCGTTTCGTCAACAGTTTTGTTGCCAATTCCCTGAGCGGACCGAGCCGTGCCTGTATGCTGACCGGCAAACACAGCCATGCCAACGGATTTACAGACAATACAACCTGTGTATTCGACGGATCCCAGCAGACCATGCCGAAGCTGCTTCAGAAAGCAGGATATCAGACGGCAATTATCGGAAAGTGGCATCTGGAAAGCTTGCCTACGGGATTCGATTATTGGGAAATTCTTCCGGGACAGGGCGATTACTACAATCCGAGATTCATCACCATGGAAAATGATACCATTGAGAAAAAAGGTTATCTGACCAACCTGATCACGGATATGAGTATTGACTGGATGGAGAATCAGCGGGATAAGGAAAAGCCTTTCTGCCTGTTCATTCATCACAAGGCAATCCATCGCAACTGGCTTCCTGAGCTGAAATACCTGTCTTTGTATGAAGACAAGACGTTCCCCATGCCGGAAAACTTCTATGATGACTACGAAGGACGTCCTGCTGCTGCCGCACAGGAGATGAGCGTCTGGAAAGACATGGATATCATTTATGATACCAAGATGTACCGCAAGGACAAGGAAACTCCGCTGAAGAGCACGTACGAAAGCTTCATCGGACGCCTGGATCCGGAAGAACGCAAGCAGTATGATGCTTTCTATGAACCTATCATCGAAGAGTTCTATAAAAAGAATCCGCAGGGAAAGGAACTGGCCGAATGGAAGTTCCAGCGTTATATGCGCGATTATGCGAAGGTTGTAAAGACTCTGGATGACAATGTAGGTCGTGTACTTGACTATCTGGAGGAAAAAGGTCTGATGGACAATACGCTGGTTGTTTATACTTCTGATCAGGGATTCTATATGGGCGAACACGGATGGTTCGACAAACGGTTCATGTATGAAGAATCCATGCGTACACCGTTGATCATGCATCTGCCGAAAGATTTCCAGACTCGGGGAGATATTCCTCAGCTGGTACAGAACATCGACTATGCTCCGACTTTCCTGGATCTGGCTGGTGCTCCGATTCCGGAAGATATTCAGGGAGTATCTCTGTTGCCGCTGCTGAAAGGCGAGAAACCGGCAGACTGGCGCAAGTCGCTGTACTATCATTTCTATGAATATCCGGCAGAACACATGGTGAAACGCCATTATGGAGTGCGTACAGACCGTTACAAACTGATTCATTTCTACAATGACATTGATGAATGGGAGTTGTATGATCTGAAGGAAGATCCGACTGAAATGCATAATCTTTTCGGCAAACCGGGATATGAAAAGATTACGGAAGAGCTGAAACAGGAACTGGTGAAGTTGCAGAAGCAGTATCAGGATCCGATTGAAGAGAAGCTGAAAGAACAGAAGAAGTAAAATGTTTCCGTCCCTTTCGCGGGACGGAATGCCTTAAAACAGACAGAAGGTGTCAGGATTTGCGTTCTGACACCTTCTTGTTTTTATGGGGATTCTTGTTTGTCTGGCAGCAGATTTGATCATGCCTGAGGACGAGCTTCCAGATAGGCTGCCACAGCTTCGGCACACCGTTCACCGTCGATTCCGGCAGAAACAATTCCTCCGGCATAACCGGCTCCTTCTCCACAGGGGAAGAGTCCTTCTACGGTAATGTGTTGCAGTGTGTTTCCGTCACGTGTCACGCGCACCGGAGCAGAAGTACGTGTCTCGACGGCAATCATGACAGCTTCGTTGGTGAGGAAGCCCCTTGAACTTTTACCGAACAGCTGGAATCCTTTGCTGAGGCGTCCGCTGATGAAAGGAGGCAGCCAGAAGTGCAGAGGAGAAGATACCAGTCCGGGACTGTAGGAACTCTTGGGCAGGTCATAACTCAGCTTCTGCCGGGTAAAGTCTGCCATACGCTGTGCGGGGGCTGTCTGCCGCATGTTTCCCTGTTGCCAGCAAAGCATTTCCAGCTTTTCCTGAAAGTGCATTACAGCCAGCGGATGGATATCATTGCCGCTGCTTGCCTTGCTTTCCCGGATCAGCCGTTCGGTTTCTGCTTCTGCTGAACCGGCGATCAGCTCAAGAGCCTGCGGCTGGAGAGCAGGATCGGTGAGATCTTCCGGACGGATTTCCACCACCATGCCCGAGTTGCTCCATTGCGTTCCGCGGTTGCTCGGGCTCATTCCGTTGACAACCAGCTGATGCGGTCCGCTGGCTCGGGAACGACGAAACCTCCGGGACACATACAGAAACTGTAAACGCCGCGTCCTTCCACCTGCTGGACGAAGCTGTATTCGGCAGCAGGCAGGTATTTTCCACGTCCGTTTTTATTGTGATATTGGATTTGGTCAATCAGCATGGAAGGATGTTCCAGGCGGACTCCGACGGCAAGTCCTTTGGCTTCAACAGGAACCCCGTTCGCATAAAGCCACCGGTAAACATCGCGTGCAGAGTGTCCCGTGGCCAGGATTACAGGTCCCCGGAATGTCTTTCCGGTATTTGTCTCGATTCCTGCCACTTTGTTGTTTTCGATGAGCAGGGCATCCATCCGTGTCTGGAAGTGGACTTCTCCGCCACATTCCAAAATCGTGTTCCGCATGTTTTCAATGACCCGCGGGAGTTTGTCCGTTCCGATGTGCGGATGTGCGTCGATCAGGATGGAAGTGCTGGCCCCGTGCTGGCAGAATACATTCAGAATCTTGTCTACACTTCCTCTTTTCTTGCTGCGGGTGTAGAGTTTTCCGTCGGAGTAAGCTCCGGCGCCCCCTTCACCAAAACTGTAATTGGATTCCGTATCAACTTTGTGTTCCCGGCTGATGCGTGCCAGGTCGGCCTTGCGGTCGCGTACGTTCTTTCCGCGTTCCACAACGACAGGGCGCAGTCCGAGTTCGATCAGACGCAGGGCTGCAAACAGTCCTCCCGGTCCGGCACCTACTACGATGACTTGCGGTTTTCCTTCCACATTGGGATATTCGGTATGCACAAATTCGTCATCTTCCGGCATTTCGTTGATGAATACCAGTACTTTCAGATTGACGTAAATGGTCCGCTGGCGTGCATCGATGCTTCGCTTCAGGATGCGTACGGCCTGAATGGTACGGATGTCTATTCCCTTTTCACGGCTGACATATTGTTTGATACTTTGTTCGCTGGCTGCCTGTTCGGGCAGAATTCTTAATTGGTATTCGTTAATCATATCAATGAACTTCTTTGATGGTTTGGTTCTGCAGGTAAAGATACGGAGAAGTCGTGAATTATCCTCATCCGGCGGGCAAATAAAAATCAGAAGCCCGCCATGCAGAGTGGGGCGGGCTGAAAGATATCTTATTCTGCCGGAAGATTGTCGAGCCAACCGGTCTGCGTGAACCGGCATCCCCCTACCAGACCGATACCGTTTGTGACGTTGGTATAGGTGGCACGAATCGGTGCCAGTTCGGTTTTGCCCAGTTCGTTGTTGTGCTGGTCATTCATGGATTTCAGATACTTGTAGAATTCTTCCGACAAACTGTAAAGACTGATCCGATACTGGTATTTATAGATGGTATAAACTTCTCCTTCCGGTGTGTCATAGGTATCTTCAGAATCGGGCAGATAATTAGCCCTTAGCCGGAGGGTATAACTTTTTCCGCGGATTTGGCTGTCGTCCCAGAAATAAAGGTCCTGATAATAATTTTCTTCTCTCATCAGAATGTCATCCAGACCGGAGTTCGTATTCAGCAGCGGCTCTTTGTCCAGATCAAAGTTGACAGCATAAATCCATTCTTTATAATCTCCGTTAAGGTAGTTCGTCTGTCTGCATTCCACTCTTACTGCATAGTAATTGTCTGTGTCCTGCCGGTCTGTGAAATGAATCCGGAACAGAAGCTTGCCGGGATCCGATGGTTCCCGTTCCATCCGGATGGAGTCGGCGAGGAACGGAGCTGGAACGACGGTTGACGATGTGACAGCTTTCATCTCATCTGCCGCTGCCGTGATTCTGACAAGATCCTTGTCGTTCAGTCTGCCCGGCCGGTAGAAACTCTGTGCCGGGATTCCGGGTAGTGAGTCGTCCGTCCACTGAAGAGGCTGCTCCTCTCCGTTCAGAAAGAAATGTACTTCAGCTCTTTCTGCTGAGAATTCCGGAATATTTTTGCTTCCGACCGGGAGGCTGCGCGAGAGCCGGACAACTGTATTTTCTCCGTTTCCCGGATAACAGTACAATACCAGTTTGGAAGGTTCGTTTACGTTGTCCAGCGGGATATAATAAGTACAGGAGGAAATCAGGCTCAGGATAGCCGCTCCCGACAGGTATTTATTCAATCTCATGTGTTTAAAATTTAAGTGTATAACTGAAAGAAGGCAGGATCGGAAAGATTCCGAAGCTTTTTCCTCTGAAACTTCCGTCTGTTGTTTGCTCCACCTTGGTGTAAAATGGATTGATCCGGCAATAGACATTATAAATACTGATATTCCAGATGCGTTCGAATCCCCGTTTGGTTGTGCGTCGGAAGTTGATTCCAAAATCCAGCCGGTGGTAGGCAGGCAGTGTGATGTTGTTCGGCCTTTCATAAATCAGTTCCGCATAACCGGAGTCAGGGATGCCCGGCAGGGAAGGTCCCTGAACGTACTGGGTGGGCACCGTTGCGCGGTCTCCACTGTGGTAAGTCCATGCAGCATAACAGTCAATTCTCTGATTGAACTTGTGACTGAACGCAAGGTTCAGCTTGTGCCGGTTGTCAAACTTCCCGGGATACCAGTCCGGATAGAAGTCCTTGAATTTTTCTTTTGTCCACGACAAGGTGTAATTGGCCTCCAGCGCATTCTGTGTATTGGCGAAAGTCAGGCGGGCTTCCAGACCATAACTCTTTCCGTTTCCGGTCCGAACCAGATTTTCCCATTTGTCGGCAGGAAGCATCAGATTGTTTCCCGTGTCGTATTCCAGCAGACGTTCCGTGAAACGGTAGTAACCTTCCAGGCTCAGACTGAGTTGCGGAAGCAGCCGGGCGTACAGACCTCCTGCCAGTTGCCGGGAATGCATCGGCCGTATGCGGGAAGTAGAAGGAACCCAGCAGTCGGTGGGCAGGTTCAGATAAGTGCTTGAAAGCTGATGGGCGAACTGACTCATTTCGGTATAGGACAATTTCAGGGTCAGATCTTTAGTCCACTGATAGCTGAGAGCGAAACGAGGCTCCAGAGAGTGAAAGGCCGATCCGTTTGTCTGATAGAGTGTGTACCGAAGTCCGGCATTGACCTTCAGCTTACGGCTTAGAGTCACGTCGTCTTCCGCATACACAGACAGTTCGTGTCCTCTATGAATATTCCGGCTTCTGCTCCAGATGCTGTCTGCCTCTTCCTGGTTTCCGCTCAGGTTCTTTGAAGCCTGGCTTTGCGGACGGAACAGATGATACAGGTAATTGCTTCCGAAACGGATGTGGTGTTTTCCGTTCGGGCGGTAGTCAAATTCGACGGAATAGCCTGCATCGTGAATGGTTGAATGGTTGTAGCGCTCCATTCGTGTATGGGACTGTAGCTGCTTGTCCTTCAGGTAACGGTCGTCTTCCAGATAGTCGTACATGGAAGAATTATGCGTATAGACGGCTGCAAAGTTACCCGATAATTTCGGATTGAACTGATAGTTCCATGCCAGTGCCGTGTTCAGGTTTCCCCATCTCAGCTTGAAATTAGCCTGATAAAGTTCCTGAAGCGTTTCGTCCGAGAAGATCTGGAATTTCTGATTGCTCTTTCCTTTCAGCAGATCGTTGCCTGAATACAGACTCAGCGAGATCCGGCTTCTGTCGGAAAAGCGGTGGGTCAGTTTGCCGTTGATATCATGGAAGGCATAACGCATATTCTGTTTGTCATTCGGATTGAGACGGTTCTGGAGGAGGAAGGCCGGGGCAGTAATCAGGTCTGCCCAGCTTCTTCGCATGGCAATGTTGAAGGAAGTCTTGTCTTTTACGATCGGACCTTCCCACTGGATTCTTCCGTCAAGGAGTCCGATAGAAAAAGTGCCGTGATGTTCTTTCATGTTTCCGTCTCTGGTACGCACGTCGATGACGGAAGAGGTCCGTCCTCCGTAACGGGCCGGGAATCCGCTTTTGTAAAAGTCCACATTCTTGACGATATCCGTATTGAATGCAGAGAACAGCCCTCCCAGGTGATTGATCTGATAAACGGGAGTTCCGTCAAGCAGAAACAGATTTTCATCATTCCTGCCTCCGTGAACGTATAATCCGGAAAGCAGTTCTGTTCCGGATGAGATGCCGGGAAGCGACTGAAGAGTCTTTACGAGATCGGGTGAACTCAACAGTGAAAATCCGGGATTCAGCCGTTCGGGAGTCAGTGATATCTTGCCGGTTTGTGTCGTGCGGAGAGGTGAATTCAGGTCGGCCCTGATTTCTACTTCTCCCAATGAAGTGATGTTTTCTTTCAGATAAACGGTTTCCGTGTGGTCGGCCTGCAGGCTGATTGCTTTGTTCACTTCCTGACAACCGGCATACGAAAAGCGGATGACATGATTCCCTTCGGGGAGCGTCATGCTGAAGAAACCGTGTTCATTGCTGAGAGTTCCCGTTTGGGTTCCGGCATCGAATACGGTTGCATTGATCAGCGACTCTCCGTTTTCCAGGCGGATGTAGCCGGAAAAGGTATACAGATTGGGACGCAACAGCAGAACATGCTTGTCCTGTATTTCCCATTGGATACCCGTTCCTCCGAACACTCGCCTGAGATTTTCAGCCAGCGTTTTGTCAGGCAGGGGTTTTTGTTTCGGTCTGACAGCAGTCAGAGAGGCATCGTACACGAAATTCATTCCATACAATTGCTGCATCTGCCCGATGGCTTTACTCATCTCTGTCTGTCCGGACTGAGCGGCTGCACTCAGCCAGATGCAGACGATCAGCATACTGAAAAGCACTCTCATGGTTTCTCCTTTCTGATTTTGACCTTCAACACCTTTTCAATGATCTCAATGATTTCATCCAGACTGCGTTCTTCAAATCGGGCTGTCAGTCGTCTGTCGGATGCCTGTGTCGTGAGGCGTACCTGATAATATCGGGACAGTTGTTCAAGGACCTGAGACAGCGGTGTATTTTCAAACTGGAAGCTGCCTTTTCGGATTTCCTGCTTTTGAGAGATCACCCGAGGCTTCGTTTCCCCTTTGACGATTTGTGCAGTCATGCCTTTGGTCAGGATAACACTTTCCGTTCCCTGTAGCGAAGTGAGCCGGACTTTACCTGTTGTTACTTGCACGGAAGCGGTGTCCTGCCGGCTTTCGTCGACTGTGAACTGCGTTCCCAGCACGACTGTTTGTGTAAGCCGGCCCAGTACACGGAAGGGGCGGGTTTCATCGTGTCTGACAGTAAATGCAACTTTTCCTTTCATCTGAATTTCACGCCGGTCGTTCTGATAGGTTTGCTTGCAGAAGCTGACCGAAGAATAAGGGTACAAGGTCAGGAGAGAACTGTCCGGAAGCAGATAGTTCACCCGTTGGGCATGTGCGGTAATCACGGTTCGTTCGGAATCCGGACGGAGCACTGTATGCAGAGCCACTGCCAGCAGGATTATGGCAGCAGCTCCTGATGTAAACAGGAAAGTACGGAAAGAGGAGTGTTTGTGTACAGAGATCCGGTTTTTCTCTTTGAATGCTTTCAAGGCTTTCGGTGTATCCAGTTTATCTTTCTGATAGTAATGCAGGACAAACCGGAGGCATTTGTTTTCTAATTCTTTCATACATCTGTAGTTTGAAGTTACATCGCTAAGAGGAAGAATTGGTGAAATGTCCCTATGGCTTCCTCGTGAATATTAGTTAAACAGAAAGGTATAGATTTTTTTCGCACCCTCCCGGATCAGCCGGAGTGCCTTGGTGATGTGGTTGTCTACCGTATGGACGGAGATGCCGAAGAGTTCGGCAATTTCCTTGTATTTCATGCCATCACGTTTGTTCAGCAGAAAAACTTCCCGGCATCGTTCAGGCAGAGCATCAATGGCTGTCCACATCCGTGCTTCCATAAGCGAGCGATTTTCTGCCTCTTCATCAGTAAGTGTTTCTTCCAGATCGGCAGGAGAAAGGGACATGTCGAAAAGTGGTTCCTTTTTCAGATAGTCCAGACTGCGGTTGCGTACCATGGTATATAGGTATGCTTTGAGGTTTTCAATCGGATGCTCCTGTTCGTTGAGCTTTTCCCATAAAGCGGAAAAGCTGTCCTGTACGATGTCTTCTGCCAGTTCCATGTTCCGGACATAATGAATGGCATACAGGCATAAGGGCCGGTAGTAGTATTTGAAAGTAGTATCGATGTCTATGTTTGCTTTGTTCATCCTTCAGTGATTTTAGCGGGTGTTTATTTTATTATGACGGCGTTTCGGGATAAATCCACTATGCCCGGATGAGAAAAAAAGTGAAATTGTTCTTTTTGTCAGGTATGTCTTTTCAACAGTTCCGGTCAGCAGAGTCTGAAAATAAATTCCCGAAAAGTAAAGTCAGTCAGGAACTGCACTGGACGATTCTTGACTATGCCTTTAATGATGTGTTGTAATTCAGGTGATTATGCGGAGCCCGTCTTTGAAGAAAAACGTCGAATTCTTTTCCTTAAAACGCCGAAATCTTTTTATGAAAACGTCGAAACGTTTTTTTAAAAGCCCGAGGCCTTTTTTCAGAATCAGAAACGTTCGTCTGCACGACGTTCCTTTTCGGGCGTTTCAGGCTTTTCCTGTTTCAGTCTGGCACCGCAGTATTTGCAATAGAGGGCTTCAAACTCATGTCCGTCACGGTGACAGCGAGGGCAGCGGCGTTTCTCCTGTTTTTTATGTTCGCTTACCATGGTAGCCGAAACGATTCCGGTAGGTACGGCAATGATGGTGTAACCGATGAGCATGATGACGGCCGAGAGGAAACGGCCGGTCGGTGTAACGGGAGTGATGTCCCCATAGCCTACTGTGGTCATCGTGACAATGGCCCAGTAGATGCTGTTGGGAATGTTATTGAACTGCGAGTCGGGCACATTTCCTTCAATCATATACATGACCGTTCCCATGGAGGTGACAAGAATGAGCACGAAAAAGAAAAAGATGGAAATCTTGGGAGCACTGATCCACAGGGAGCGCAGAAGAAGATTGCCTTCGTTGATGAATGTAAAGAGCTTGAAGATACGGAACACCCGGATGAGCCGGAATGCACGGATCACCAGCAAATAGTGGGAACCGTGAAGGAAAAAGCTCAGGTAGACGGGAAGTGTAGCCAGCAGGTCGACGATGCCGAAGAAACTGAAAATGTACTTGCGGGGCTGTTTCAGGCAATAAATGCGTGCCAGATATTCTACGGTGAAGAAAAACGTGAGGATATATTCCGTGATCCGCAGGGCCAGATAAGCCGAATGGGGAAATATGTGCATGCTTTCCAGAATGACGAGCAGTACGCTGAGCGTAATGCTTCCGATCAGAATGATGTCAAAAAGTTTCCCTTTCGGGGTATCAGATTCGAATACGATGGAATAGATTCGTTGTTTCAGGTCTTCGTCGTGCAGGAACTGATGCCATTTTCGGCGCCATTTGGAAAGATAGTTCATGATGTTTCAATGCTTGATAATGATGGGACAAAGTTAGCAATTAATTGACAGGTTTGACCTCCCTGAAAAAAAGAAATCCGTACGCTTCGTCGCGAGGCATACGGATTTTTCTGCATGAATAGATGAAGTGAGGATACTGTCAGCATCCTCCTCCCAGAGCGTGATAAAGATTTATAACACCTTGTATTTCATTATATCGGTCGGAGGCCAGATTCAGCTGGGCTGAAAGAAGGGACTGACGTGCGGTTAGTACCTGCAAATAATTGATGGTACCATATTTCATCAGCAGGCGGGTATCAGAGACAGTTGTCTCCAGATGTTTTACTTGTTCATTCTCCAGCCGGATGCGTTCTCTGGCTGTCTGCCATTGGGTCAGCGCATTGTTGACTTCCTGTCCTGCATCGAGCAAAGATTGTTTGAAAGCAAGTAAGGCTTCCTGTTGCTGGGCCTTGGCGATCTTCAGATTGGCAATGTTTTGTCCGCGGTTGAAGAGCGGCTGAACCAGAGATCCTACGGCTTGCAGCAACCAGGCGCCGGGATTTGCAATGGCAGCACCTCCACTGTTGGTCCATCCGGCGCTTCCGCTCAGGGTTATGCTGGGATAGAAAGCTGAACGGGCGGAATTGGTCGCATAGAAAGCTTGCATCAGGGAAGCTTCAGCCTGACGGACATCCGGACGCCGGGATAGCAATTCAACAGGTAAACCTACTGACATTTCCTGTGGAAACTGTTGCTCGTCCAGAGTGCTGCGTTCAATATTTCTGGAAGCTTCTCCAATAAAACTGCACAGGGCGTTTTCCTGTTCAGACACCTGTTGCTGAAGAGAGAGGAGAGAGGCTTCGGCGCTCAGGCGTGAAGCTTCAGCCTGGCTTAATGTTGCTCGGTCGGCTTCTCCTGCTTTCATCAGGGCCTGCAGGGATTGAACATATTCCCGCCAGCTTTCAACCGTCTGTCCGGTTATTCTGATCTGCTCGTCAAGCATCAGCAGTGAATAATAGCTTTCTGCTACGGTAGCTATGACCTGAGTCTGCATGGCCTGTCGGTAGGCTTCACTTTCCAGGAGAGCGGCCCGTGACTGACGTTTGGCATTTGTCAGTTTTCCGAACAGGTCGATTTCCCACGATGCAGAACCACCGAGAGAATATGTCTTTTGTGTTTTGCTTCCGTCGTAGCTGGAGAGCGTACCCTGCGGGTCAAGTTGTACTGAAGGAAGGTAGGCCAGTCTGGACGAACGGAGAGTGGCTTGAGCTTCTTCTACGCGCAGAACAGCAGTTTGTAAGTCCGTATTTGCTTCCAGACCGCGGCGGATGAGCGACTGCAAATAAGGATCCGTAAACAGTTCCTCCCATTTGAGCGAAGCAAGGGAGGATGTTGTATCGGGGGCATTTTCCGTGCGATAGAGACTGTCTGCTTCCACCTGGACGGAATCAGGCCGTTCGTATCGGTTATATATGCCGCAACCGGTTGCCATTAAAGAAAGGGCAGCTATAAATAGTCTTTTCATCTTTTTTTAATTTGAAATTGTTTTCTGATTAATCCTCGTCTCTTTTGCGTGTCGGCATTAGTTTTTCCTGTAAAGTCTGGAACACGATAAACAAGGTCGGAACAACGAAAAGCAAAGCAAGTGTACCCACAATCATACCGCCAACTGTTCCTACTCCGAGTGAGATGTTTCCGTTTGCTCCTGCACCGGAAGCAAATACCAGCGGAAGCAATCCGATGATCATGGTAAGAGCCGTCATCAGAATCGGACGCAGGCGGACACCGGCTGCCGAGACAGCGGCCTGAGCGATGGTCATGCCCTGACGGCGACGGGCTGATGCGTATTCGGTCAGCAAAATGGCTGTTTTAGCCAGCAATCCGATCAGCATGATCAGACCGGTCTGCATGTAAATATTGTTTTCCAGTCCCCACATCTTGGCAAAGAGGAAACTTCCCATCAATCCGAAAGGTACGCTGAGCATGACAGCTAGCGGTACGAAAATGCTTTCGTAGAGTGCGCAAAGAATAAGGAAGACAAAGATGATACAGATAGCAAAGATAATGATCGTATTGCTTCCGCTTCCGGCTTCTTCACGTGTAATACCTCCAAACTCATATCCGTATCCAACGGGGAGTGTCTGTTTGGCTACTTCTTCAATGGCAGCAATGGCTTCTCCGGTACTGTATCCGTCGGCAGGAAGACCATTAACCTGAATGGAGTTGTACAAATTGAACCGGGTCAGTGTTTCGGTTCCGTATACCTTGGTCAGTGTAACAAACTGCCCGATGGGAGCCATTTCTCCGGATGAGGTTCGTACAAACATGTTGTTCAGGGCATCCTTGTCAAGGCGATAGACTTTATCTGCCTGTACCATGACTCTGTAAAGCTTGGAGAAACGGTTCAAGTTTGACGAATAGTTACCTCCGATAAAACCGGATAAGACACTGAGAACATCAGTCGTTGTAATCCCTGCGCGCTGACATCGGGCAGCATCCACTTCGACGGTGTATTGAGGGAATTTGGTGTCAAATGAAGTATACGCCATCTGAATTTCAGGACGCTGGTTCAGGGCAGCGATGAAATCGGTTGTGTATTTCTGAAGTGTATTGATGTCACCTCCGGCACGGTCCTGTACATAAAGTTCAAAACCGCTTCCCATACCATAACCCATGATGGTCGGCTGGGCAAAGACAAAGAGCTTTGCCGATTTGATATTAGCCGTACGTTTGTAGATTTCAGCAATGACAGCATTAATTTCGTCTTTTTTCTCCGGACGTTCCTCCCAGGGCTTTAAACGGATAATCAGCATACCGCCGGAAGGAGCCTGTCCTCCCATCATACTGTAACCACTCACGTTGGAGTAGCTCATGATTTGTGGAATATCCTTGATGCTGTTTTCTACTTCAGACATCGCCTTGATGGTCTGTGAAAGACTGCTTCCGGGAGGAGTCGTGACGTTCATGAAGATACATCCCATATCTTCATCAGGAACCAGACCGGTCTTGGTTGTCTTCATCAATACCGCCAGTAAGGCCATGCTGGCTACCAAAGCCGTTCCGACAACCCATTTGCGACGGAAAAACCATTTTACTCCATTTTTGTAACGCAGGATAAGCCGGTTGAACGATGCTTCGAAAGCATGGTGAAAACGGGTAGAGAAACTTAATTTCTGTCCCGTGGTCGTGTCAATGTGAGGCGTCATGATAAGCGCACACAAGGCCGGACTTAATGTCAGGGCATTGATGGCTGATATACCTACTGCAACAGCCATGGTCAGACCGAACTGCATGTAGAATGTACCGCTGGTTCCTCCCATGAAAGAAGATGGAATAAATACGGCCATGAATACCAGAGAAGTGGTAACGATGGCGGCAGCAATTCCGTCCATGGCGCCTGTGGTTGCCTTGTAAGGCGAGCGTTCGCCTTCATCGAATTTCGCCTGTACGGCCTCGACTACGACGATTGCATCATCGACTACCGTACCGATAACCAGAACCAGTGCGAAGAGTGTCAGCAGGTTGAGGCTGAATCCGGCCAGATAAAGGAAAGCAAATGTTCCGATCAGTGAAACAATAATGGATACTGCCGGAATGATGGTTGACCGTACGCTTTGAAGGAAAACGTAAACAACCAGGATAACCAGCAGAATGGCTTCGATCAAAGTTTTTACAACTTCATGGATAGAGGCATCCAGGAAGTCTTTTGTACTCATCAGGTCGGACAGAACCAGGCCTTTGGGCAGTTCCTTGGAAATTTCCTCTGTCAGTTTATCAATTTCCTGAATGATTTCGTTGGCATTTGAACCGGCTGTTTGTGAAATCATACACGTTGCTCCCGGATGTCCGTTGATTTCGCTGTTGTAAGCATAGCTTTGAGCTCCGAGCTCAACCTTGGCGATATCTTTTAGTCTGAGGACTTCTCCGTTGGCAAGTGATTTGATAACGATGTTGCCGAACTCTTCAGATGTCTCGTAACGGCCGCGGTATTTTAAAGTATACTGGTAAGTATTCTCCGAGTCTTCTCCTAATGTTCCGGTTGCAGCTTCTACGTTCTGGTCACCCAACGCACTGATGACATCATCGGGTACCAGTGAATATTGTGCCATAACCTGTGGATTCAGCCAGATACGCATGGCATAATCTCCACCCATCACATTGACATTTCCTACACCTGTAATACGGGACAGGCGAGGTTCGATATTGATCTTGAAATAGTTGTTGATGAAAGTCTGGTCATAACTGTTGTCGGGACTATATAGAGTCAATATTTTTAGGGTACTGTTCTGTCGTTTTTCAACGGTGACACCAACTTTGGTTACTTCGGCAGGTAACAGTCCTTCAGCTTCGGAAACACGGTTTTTGGTATTGATGGTAGCCATGTCGGGATCTGTTCCCTGTTTAAAATAAACAGTGATGCTTCCAGAGCCGTTGTTGGTGGATGTAGAAGTCATGTAAGTCATGTTTTCCACACCGTTGATGGCTTCTTCCAGAGGAACGATAACACTTTTTTGTACGGTTTCTGCATTGGCACCCGTATAACTGGTAGAAACCATTACGGTAGGCGGTGCAATGTCAGGATATTGTTCCATTGGCAAATTGAAGAGACTGATAAGTCCCAGCATCAAAATCAGGACTGAAATGACGCATGCCAGAATGGGACGGTCGATAAATGTTCTGAGTTTCATGATAAATCCTCCTTTTCAATGATTATTGAGCCGGTTGGTCATTGGAATCAGACGGAGTGATGACTGTTCCTTCCTGTATCAGTCCGGCACCTTCTGCGATAATGATATCACCTTCTTTCAGGCCTTTTTCAATGATATATTCCTTTCCGTTGTTGACCGGGAACACTTCTACCTGGGCTGAAGTGGCTTTTCCGTCTACAACCTTATAGACAAAAATCTTATCTTGTATTTCGTAAGTAGCTTCCTGTGGAACAATCAGTGCATTTTCTTTTACATAAGGAAAAATGATGGTACCGCTTCCTCCATTCCGAAGCATGTGTTCCGGATTGGGGAACGTTGCTCGCAGACTTACGGCTCCGGTATTAGCATCAATGGTTCCGCTGATGGCATCAATTTTACCTTTGTGATTATATGTCAGACCGTCACTTAACTGAAGTCCAACTTCCGGCATTTGCTTGAGCGCTTCTTCCAGTGTCTTGTTTGCACGTATCAGGGAAAGAATCTGGCTTTCTGTCATCGAAAAGTACACATACATTTCTTCGTCGTCGGAAACCGTAGTCAGCGGAGTAGAGATCGAAGCATCGACAAGAGCTCCGACTCGGTAAGGCAGCATGCCGGATACACCATCGACAGGACTTTTAACCTCTGTATATGACAGATTGTTTCTGGCATTAATTTCGTCGGCTTTGGCTTGTGCCAGAGTTGCTTCAGCCTGAAAGAGACTGTTTCGTGCCGTTTGCAGATCAAAATCAGAAACAACATGTTCTTTGAATAATTCTTCTTTGCTTTCTGCCATGAGCCGGGCCGTTGCAACTGCGGCCTCTGCATTCTTGACATTTGCAACGGCTGTTTGCAAGGCTGCTTCATAAGGTACCTGGTCAATAATTACCAGAGTCTGGCCTTTTTTCACTTTGGCACCTTCGTCAATACAGATTTGCGTAATGGTTCCACTTACTTGAGGGCGTATTTCCACACTTTGCCGTCCGTTGATGACCGCGGTATAATTTTGGTTCAGTGTGCGTGTGCCTCGTGTTACTTCCATCGTTTTGTAGCTTCCTCCATTCATGTTTTGAGGGGCATTCTTGCAGGCAGTTGCAAGCAGGATACAAAGGATCCATGCACTTGCTTGTAAAAACAATCTTTTCATTTTTAACTTAATTCGTTTAAAGTTTTATGACGCAAAGTTATCGGCTATGCAAGTTCTTCTTTTGGTTCGATTTCACCAGCGATTGGTTTGAATTCACGCTTTACGACTTTTTTGCTTTATAATTTTTAATAAGTGAAAAAAAACTTCGGTTTATAAGTTCTTACCTTTACTTTTACGTCATCTTTAGAGAATGATTCTTAAAGAATCTGGTGCATGGGATTTTTATCGGGTATAACCTGAAAGGATGAATAAATAAGGGAGTATGAGAAACTTAAAGGATTTTGTATCTGACTGGATTCGGGACAAGGAGACTGATGAATGCAGGGGAGACATGGTGAATTGTGGAAATGAGCTGGTGATGGTCAGGCTGGAAGGTGACGGAGGCTTGCTGAATTATGGATTACCGGACGGACGCCATGATCATGCTGCATTGTTTATTATGCGTGGGGAGCTGCATCTTACATTGAATGGTAATCGGATAGGCTTGCTTGCTCCGGCTTATATTGATTTCGTGCTTCCTAACCGTTGGGAAAATATTGAACTGAAAGGAGAGGTGGAAGTCTATTTGATGGCCGCAGAGACTGGATTTTTCCATGAAGTAACGTCCAAGCTCAGGACCCGTATATCTGAGCGGATGATGGCTTTTGCACAAAGTCCTTTTATTTTATTTTCTTCCGAAGATGCTGTCAGAATGGAATCACTGGTTTCTGCTTTGTTTTCATCAATGACGGAACGGATCGATGTGTTTCGGAGAGAGCTTGTCCAAAGTCTGATGTGTGCTTTTTTATGTGAATTATGGAATGTGGTATTCCGTCAATGCCGCTCTGTGCTTCAGCCTGCGGAGCTTTATAAGTGGGGAGATTCGGGTGGTCATTTTCTTCATTTGGCTCATGTACATTGTCTGGAACATCATGAAGTAAAGTGGTACTGTGAGCAGTTGGGGATTTCGGCCAATACACTTACGGCGGTCACGAAGCGTTTATATGGGAAAACGGCCCGTATGATTATTGATGAACTTCTGCTTGAAGAAACCAAGCTGGCTTTGCGTAATCCGGATTATAGTATACAAAGTGTGTCAGACCAGCTTTTTTTCAGTGACCAGTCTGCTTTCGGAAAATTCTTTAAGCGGTGCTATGGTATTTCGCCGGCTCTTTACCGGCGTCAGATTTTTCAGGGAGAGATCAAATGAGTTTTTATACTCCGGATAGGATATAAAAATCAGCCGTCTTCCGTTTCCTGAATGGATGATTGCAGGGAAGCGGAAGACAGCTGATTCTTGGTAAATTTGAAAATGGATTGTTGGGACTTGCTAATGCTGGCAATCATTTTAAGTTAAGTGTCTTTAAATCATATTCCATAATTTCATATCCAAAAGAATCGTCAGACTGAATACCATAAAGTTTTTGATTACAGACAGAGATAGCACTTAACATTTCCGGAACTTCCAGCTCTGCAATAGCATTGCCGTCCCAGTCGAAAACGTGAATGTGATTTCCTATGCAAGGATTTTTTACCTGACTTTGTACAGCTCCTGAATAAAGTAAATAAATAAACTGTTCATCACCTGAGGATGAGAGATATCCCCATTTAGTACGATTGTTTACCTGAAATGAATTATCCTTCATATCATATTCCGGAGCTTCCATATCTTTTTCTATAAGCAGACGGATATCTTTTTCATTCCATTCGAATATTTGCAGTGCGGAAGCATATTGAGTGGCCATGGCAAATTTGTGTTCGGCTGGATGTACAACTATATCGTTCATCATAGCGAACATGTGTGCATAGGAAGCGGAGAACGATGATTCAAAAGGATATTCATAATTTTTTATCAAAGTTTTTCCGGTATTATCAAACATGATGACTCGTATGCTGTCCGAATAAGGGCATCCTACTGATAGCGAATCATTTATAGGACGGGCAAATAAAGTTGCGTATGGTTTGATTCTGCCGTTTCCAGATATAAAATCTCCGTTATCGGCGTTGTACATTTTTATGTTTTGATTACCTGTATCAAAAATATACAATTGATTATTATGAATGCCTAATGATTGTACGGACAGGGCTTCATGAGGAGCTTCTCCTTTAGTGATCCAACGGCTGAACTTTTTCTGGAGCAGATCATATACCAGAATGAAATGTGTGCCGTCAAAGTCTTTGACATATAGTTTGTTATTCCAGGCGAATATTCTTGTTGTCTGATTTAAGCTGTCTCGTAGATTCAAACTTTTGCCTGTCAGAGCTCTTTTTTCTGGAAATAAGGATTTTTGGTGGCATCCCAGAAGGCTGATTGTTAGGATTAACAAATAAAAAAGTCTTTTCATAATAGAAATTTATATATAAGAGTGTGTTAAAAGAGTTAATAATATTCGCTCTCTTAACACACTTCTTTGTTTATTATGGATGTTGATCATCTTTTATGATATGGGTTCCACCTATTGAGATAACACATGTACCTCCGTTAGGTTGACAGCCTGTTATTGAAACTTCATCGTCAGCTAAAGCTTCAATGTTAGCCAACATTAAATCAGACATAGAATTATGCTTATTGTAAGTATAAATTCCATAACTTGTTGTAGTAACTATAAGTGTGATGATAGCTGCTACTATTAATTTGTTTATTTTCATATTGTTTTTTTTAGGTATTAGATAACTTTATATTTTCCACATATATCCTTTCAGTGGAATACTTTGTCTTATTAGTCTTTTTTATTGTTTTTGCAGACACCTCCTTTTTATACAGACCTACTTTATTGATAACTTGCTGCAAGTTATTTTTTTTTTCTAATTAGCAAAAAAAGTGTTTGAAAAGTTTTATATAAGTTGAAAAAGCCGTCTTCCGTTTCCTGAATGGATGATTGCAGGGAAGCGGAAGACGGATGAAAAAAGATTTTGGTTCGTGGAAATAAATTTAGAATTCCAGTGTGGCCAATTGAGGGTTGTGGTCGGACAGGAAGCCGGTTTCACCTTGAGATTCCTGAGGTATGGATGTATCTTTTACTTTTATCTGAGGTGTTACGAAAATGAAGTCTATTTTTTCGCGTTTGTCGATCGGTTCGCGTCCGAAATCATGGAAAGTATAGTTAACTCCCTCTTGTTTATCTGCGATTTTATAGGCATCTTTCAGAACGAAAGAATTAGTTGTGATCGTCGTGTAGGCATCCCATTGGTCAGAAACATTGAAATCGCCTGTTAATACGGCAGGTTGGTCGCCTACGATTTCCTTGATCTTCTGAATGATCAGCAAAGCGCTGTTTTTGCGTGCTTCTACTCCGATGTGATCAAAGTGGGTGTTGACTGCCATGAAGATCTTTCCGGTTTTCCGGTCTTTCAGTTTGGCCCAGGTTGCAATGCGGGTACATGCACCGTCCCATCCGATGAAACCTACGCTGTCGGGATATTGTGAAAGCCAGAACGTATTGCTGTCCAATGCTTCAAACCGGTCTTTCCGATAGAATAGCGGAGCATATTCTCCCTGTGTTTTTCCGTCCTCACGTCCAACTCCCACTTCTGCATATTCGGGTAAACGCTGTTTGAGATCTTCCAGCTGGTTGTGTAAAACCTCTTGCATGCCTACAATGTCCAGCTGGTTCGCTTTGATAAAAGCTGCGACGGTGTCTTTTCTGTATTTCCAGTTGTTCAGGCTGTCAGCCGGGTTGTCATAGCGAATGTTGAAGGTTGCCCAGTTTACGGTAATTTTTTCTGTTTTCTTTTCCTGGCATGCGGTAGTCAGTATTCCGGATATTCCGGCCAGGCAGATGATCAATAGTTTTTTCATTTTCTTTTGTTTTTATAGAATCAGGTTTCTTCTGCAAAGATAGAGTTTATTTCAGATATTCTTGTGCGGTATTTCTTTGTTGGGGCAGAGATGGATAAAGAAAAGAGCAGAAAAGCAAGATTCGTATACTGAAATCACGTTTATATGAAGATAAATCCGTACCTTTATCCCCAAATAAAAGGATTATGAGTCATATAGCGTTAGGAAGATATAATCAACTGGAAGTTGTTAAGGAAGTCGATTTCGGAGTTTACTTGAATGGAGATGAAGACGGAGAAATTCTTCTCCCCAAACGTTATGTTCCTGCCGGATGCAAACCGGGAGATGTTCTGAACGTTTTTATTTATCTGGATATGGAAGAACGTCTGGTAGCAACGACATTGCATCCTTATGTGCAGGTGGGTGAGTTTGCCTCTCTGGAAGTTGCCTGGGTCAATCAGTTCGGAGCCTTTCTGAACTGGGGACTGATGAAAGATTTGTTTGTTCCTTTCCGTGAGCAGAAGATGAAGATGCTGAAGGGAAACCGGTACATCGTGCATGTACATTTGGATGAAGAAAGTTTCCGCATTGTGGCATCTGCCAAGGTGGAACGTTATTTGTCGGATGAAAAGCCCGTGTATCGCCGGGGTGAGGAGGTTGATGTACTGGTCTGGCAAAAGACAGATCTTGGATTTAAAGTCATTGTTGACAATCGTTTCAGCGGTATGCTTTATCAGAATGAGATTTTCCAGCCGGTCAAGCTGGGAATGAAGCTGAAAGCGTATATCAAGCAGGTGCGTGAAGACGGCAAGATCGACCTTGAGTTACAGCCTTACGGAGCCAAAAAAGTGGATGACTTCTCTGAAACATTGCTTCAATATATCAAGGGAAAAGGCGGACATATCAGTTTGAATGACAAAACTGATGCCGGCGTGATTTATGAGACTTTCGGTGTCAGCAAGAAGACATTCAAGAAAGCTGTCGGAGATTTGTATAAGAAACGTCTGATTGTTTTGGAAGATACAGGAATCCGTCTGGCCTGATAAAGGGGCGAACGGAGGAATCCTGTTACTGATGAAATGCCGGTAGGCGGGACAAGCTGTTATGTGCCAATAGGGAAATGCCCCATGAAAATAGGAGACTTCCTATCCAAACATGGGGATTATCTGTTGTAAGAAGTTTTTTCCCTTGCTAAATTTGCAATGTAATCAAAAAAGAAAAAGCGTATGAAACAGTATTTGAAAAAGTTTTGGTTGCTGGCAGTCTTTTCCTGTATGCTGCTTCCTGTTTCGGCCTCCGGCTTGGGAGATATCCGGGTAAATGCCCGTTTCCTGACTGATCGTATGGCCTTTGAGTTGCATCTGAATCAGAATCAGTATAATGATTTGTTTGAGGTTAATTTTGATTTCCTCAGCAATGTTACTCCCTATCTTTCCGGAATGGCCCGGGCGGATGCTGCTGCACTTGATGCGTATTACCGTTTTCTGGATGAGCGGAACGATGATTTACGCTGGATCCTTTCCAGTCCGGAGTATGTGCGTTTTATGGGAATTGAATATTTTTTCCGTCCCGTTTCCGCCTTGAATAACGTATGCTACCTTAGAATATATAAGGTATATACGGATTATGATTATTTTTATTTTTCCCGTCCGGTTCATTATTTAACTTATCGGGGTGCTCATGCCCGTTGTCATTTTGGAGGAGCCAGCTATTATCGCCGTCATTTTACGGGTCGCTATCATCATCCTGTATATACCGGCTTTTATCGTTGCCGGGATGATTTCCGCAAACATGATTTCCGTCCGGGACTGCATCCGCATCCCCAAAAGGTTCCCCGTCCGGATGTTATTCATCGTCCTGCACCTCCCAAACCTCTTCCCGTTCGTCCAGGCCGTCCGGGACGTCCCGTAATGAAGCCTTCTGTCAAGCCTTCTCCATCGCCTCGTCCTGAAAAGCCGGTTACCCGTCCGGGGCGTCACGAATCAGACAAACGTCCGGAATATCGTCCGGGACGGAAAGAACAGGGGCATTCTTATCGGAAAGAATCGAACGAAAACAGACGGAAGAACGAAGGAGCCCGCCGGTTGTAATGATGCTCTGAATCCGGGGCTGATTGATAGAAACGGCGTCGTGGAAGACAGAAATCTTTTATCAGGAAAGAGCTGGTGAAATAGCTGAAATGTGTGGATTTTATGGTAGAAAAACAAAAGCCCTTAACCGGCAGGCTCTCAGTATAATGAATATGAAGCGTGAATGATAAGTAAGAATGAGCTTAGAATGTGACCGGTTAAGAAGCTTTTGTCAAAAAAACAACAGAACTACAGTTTCTTTCCTCCGCCTAAGGCCTGATAGAGATTAATCATACTTTGTATCTCTTTAAATTGGTTGGCGGTTTGCGACAGTTGGGCGCTTAGCAAGGTCTGACGTGCCGTCAGCACTTCCAGATAAGTGGTATTGCCGTGTTCCATCAGCAATGATGTGCTGTTGAAGGCAGTTTCCAGGGAAGCGACCTGCTGTTCGTAATTTTCTTTTTTCTTTTTGCTGGTCTGATAGGACACCAGAGCGTCGTTCACTTCCGAGCCGGCATCCAGCAGTTTTTGTCTGAAAGCCAGCAAGGCCTCTTCCTGTTGTGCTTTGGCAATCTTTCGTCGGGCAATGAGTGTTCCCCGGTTGAATAAGGGTTCGGTGAGTGAGGCGAGGGCGGAAGTAACGAATTTCCCCGGATTGGTAATCAGTCCGCCGATGGAATTGGTCCATCCGGCGTTTCCACTTAACGTTATTGACGGATAGAAAGCTGAATTGGCCTGATTGGTAACATAAAAAGCCTGTTCCAGTTCTCTTTCGGCAACGCGTACATCCGGACGGTTTGACAACATCTGCAGAGGGATTCCTACTGCGAGTTGCTACGGAAAGTTTTGTTCCGAAAGTTTCCCTCTTTGGATCCGGTGAGGGGTTTCGGCCAGCAGGAGTGACAGGCTGTTTTCTACCTGATTGATCTGTTCTTCCAGATCGATTACGGAATTTTTCACTTCAAAGTAAGTTGCTTTCATCTGGGAGACGGCCGCTTCATCAGCCTGTCCTGCTTCCATCAGTGCCTGAGTTGATTCGACGGTTTCTTTCCATGTCTCAGCTGTTGTCCGTGAGATTTCAAGTTGCTCGTCGAGCATCAGCAGGGTATAATAGGTGTTGGCTATGTTCGCTACCAAACTGGAATATACGGCTTGTTTGTAATCTTCGCTTTGTGCGTAAGCTGCTTTGGCCTGTCTTTTGGAGTTACGCAGTTTCCCGAAGATGTCGATTTCCCAACTGGCTGTAACCGGAAGTGTGTAAGTTCGTGAAACCTGACTTTCTGCCGTGTTCAGACTTCCCTGGGGCGAAAGGGCAAAAGACGGGAGAAAGGCCAGTTTGGCTGAAAGTAAAGAAGCTTTTGCTTCTTCGACGCGCAGCTTGGCTGTCTGTACGTCTGTGTTCTGCTGCAGACCCTTTTCAATCAGTTCCTGCAAACAGGGATCGGTAAAGAAGTTGCGCCAGTTGATGTTTCCGATACTGTTTGTATCGGAAACGGCGACCTCTTCTCCGTACAGGTTTTCCGGTACGGAGGTCTGAGGCTGATAGCTGCTATAGATTCCGCAACTGCTCAGGAGAAGCGTTGCGCTGAATGCAATTATATTTTGAGTTTTCATATACTTTATTTTTCTGTATTAAAAGCACTTTTTTCTATCAGAGTCTGTTCTTTTTCGTAGACAATCTGTTGGTCGGGTTCCTTTTGCATGGGACCGCGCAGCTTTTCCTGCAAGTATTCAAATACAATGAAGAATACAGGAACGACGAAGAGCAGGGCCAATGTTCCGATAAGCATACCTCCTGCGACACCGGTTGCCAGAGAACTGTTGCCATTGGCTCCGGCACCGCTTGAGAACATCAGCGGAAGCATACCGAATATCATACAGAGCACAGTCATGATGATGGGGCGGAAGCGGGCTTGTGCGGAAGAGTAAGCAGAAGAGATGATACCCATTCCGGCACGGCGCCGTTCGATGGCATATTCTGTGATCAGGATAGCTGTTTTCGCCAGCAATCCGATCAGCATGATGGCTCCGGTCTGCAAATAGAAGTTGTTTTCCAGTCCGGCGATACGGGCAAACAGGAAACTTCCCATCAGTCCGAACGGAACGGAAAGAATGACCGCAAGGGGAACCAGAAAACTTTCGTACAGACAGGAAAGAATCAGGTAGATAAGCACGACACAGATGGTATAGATGAAGACGGTCTGTGCTCCACTGTTTCCGGCTTCTTCACGGGCCATACCTCCGTATTCATAACCGTAGCCCGAAGGCAAGGTCTGTGCTGCTACTTCCCTGATCGCTTGCTGAACCTCACCGGAGGAGTATCCTTCTGTCGCGTTTACGTTGACGTTGATCGTATTGTACAGATTGAATCGCTTGGCAATTTCTGCCCCCTGTATATTGCGTAAAGTAACAAACTGGCTGACAGGAGCCATTTCATCTCCGTTGCGTACAAACATATTGTCCAGGGCATGCTGATCCAGACGTGATTCAGGAGATGCCTGGATCATAACGCGGTATACTTTTCCGAATTTGTTGTAATTGGATACGTATGATCCTCCGCAGTACGCTCCCAATGCATCGAGTACATCGTTGGGACTGAGGCCTGCCCGCTTGCATTTGGCTGCATCTACGTCTACGGCTACTTGCGGGAAGTTCATGGCGTATGAGCTGTAAGCCATGGCTACTTCCGGACGTTCATTGAGCGCACCTATGAACTGCATGACGGAGTTGTAGAAAGGTTCCATTTCGCCGCCTGTCTTGTCTTCCATATAAAGTTCCACAGAGTTACCTGTTCCGTAGCCCGGAATCATGGCAGGCTGGAAGCAGAACACCTGCGCTTCCTTGATGTTGCTGAACTGTGCGTTCAGGCGTTTCATGACGGCATCTACCGTATGTTCCTTACCTTTTCGCTTATCCCAATGATACAGGCGGACGATAACGGATCCGTAGGAAGTTCCCTGTCCGGAAATCAAACCATAACCGGTAATACGGGAATAGTGTTCTATTTCCGGAGTGGCTCTCAGAATATCCTGCACTTTGTCCATTACTTTATTGGTCTCGGCCAGAGAGTTTCCCGGTGAGGTACTGATATTGATCATCATGGTTCCCTGGTCTTCCTGCGGAACGAGTCCGGTTTTGGTGGTACCCATCAGATAAACCAACAGAATGGATGCCAGTCCCAGTGAGGTCCATACCATCCAGCGATGGTGGAAGAAGAACATCAGTCCCTTTTTGTACTTGCTCATCAAAACGTTGAAAGAGGCATTGTAGGCAGCACGTATTCTGCCGTTGAAGCTCCGGACATTTTTTTCTGTATCCGAAGGTTTCATCATCATGGCGCAGAGGGCGGGGCAGAGCGTGAGGGCATTGATACACGAAAGTCCTACCGCTACGGCCATTGTCACACCGAACTGAGTGTAGAATACACCGGAAGTACCTCCCATAAAAGTAACCGGGATAAATACCGCCATGAAGACACAGGTACACGAAATAACGGCCATGGTCACATCATTCATGGCATCTTTGGTGGCCAGATAGGGAGAACGGTAGCCTACATCGAATTTAGCCTGCACTGCTTCTACTACGATGATCGTGTCGTCCACCACTGTACCGATGGCTAGTACGAGGGCAAACAATGTCAGAATGTTGATACTGAACCCGGCGATGGAGAGGAATGCGAAGGTTCCGATCAGTGAAACAAGTATGGATATGGTCGGAATGAGAGTACTCTTGAAGTCATGGAGGAAGAAATAGACAACCAGAACAACCAGGATAATGGCAATAACCAGAGTCTCAATTACATTGTCAATGGAGGCAAAAAGAAAGTCATTGACACTCATCATCTGAATGAATTCCGTACCTTCAGGAAGGTCTTTTGAAATTTCATCCAATAACTGGGATATTTCTTCGTTGACTGCCGTTGCATTGGCTCCGGCTACCTGAAATGTCATAAAGGTAACTCCGGGAACTCCGTCGGCTTCCCCGTGAAAACTGTATGATTCTCTTCCCAGTTCCACCTCAGCAATATCTTTGATCCGAAGTACGGAACCGTCTTTTTGAGAGCGTAAGACTATATTCTCAAATTCTTCTGTACTTTTCAGACGGCCTTTGTATTTCATGGTATACTGGAATACATTATCTGAACTTTCAGCCAGAGAGCCTGTGGGGGCTTCTATATTTTGTTCGTTCAGTACGGCTGTTACATCCGATGGGGTTAGTCCGTATTGAGCCATTTTCTCCGGCTTCATCCAGATACGCATACTGTATGTATCTCCCATCAGCTGGACATCACCGACACCCTGGATACGTTTGATTTGCGGAATCACGTTTATATCCAGATAATTGGCCAGAAAAGTTTCGTCGTAGCGCTTGTCCGGACTGATGAGGCTGTTGATCTGAAGATAACTGTTCTGGCGCTTCATGGTGCTGACACCGATGGCTGTTACTTCAGAAGGCAAAAGCCCTTGTGCTTCCGAAACCCGGTTTTGTACGTTGACCGCAGCCATATCAGGATCGGTGCCTTGTTTGAAGTAAACCAGGATCTCGGCTGTTCCGGCATTGGTAGCCGTAGAGGTAATGTAAATCATGTTTTCAA
>NZ_EQ973650.1:283131-292579 GCF_000157915.1 Phocaeicola coprophilus DSM 18228 = JCM 13818
ACACTGTTCATCACGGCGTCGGCATCAGCTCCCGTATAAGTTGCTTCCACGCGCACGGTCGGCGGAGCAATATCCGGATATTGTTTTACGGGAAGGGTATAAAGTGAAATGAATCCAACGATCAGAATCAAAATGGATATAGACAAGGCCATGACAGGCCGTTTGATGAATACGTTTCCTTTCATAAGCTTCTGTTAATTATTTGACCTGTGTGCCTTCGCGGACCATTCCGGCTCCTTCGGCAACAATCTCATCACCGGCTTTGAGTCCGTCCAGTACGATGTATTCTTTTCCGTCGTCGACCGGAGCTACTTTGATCAGAGTTGATACAGCTTTTCCGTCAACAACTTTATAAACCAGTATTTTATCCTGTAATTTGATGGTGGCACTTTGTGGAATGAGGATACATTGCTTATAACTACTTGGAATCAGTACCTTTCCGGAAGCACCGCTGTGTAAGAGGCGGGAAGCATTGGGGAAAACAGCACGTACTCCCACGGTTCCTGTTTCTTTGTCGATGACGCCGCTGATAGACTCAATCTTTCCCGGCTCATCGTAAATGGAGTTGTCATTGAGCTGAAGCTGGATAGGCGGCATATCTTACAAGGCTTTTTCTATTGTTCCATACTGGCGGGCCAGAGAGAGAAACTGATTCTCCGTCATGGAAAAGTAAACATACATATTTGAATTGTCGGACACGATGGTTAAAGGTTGTGGCATGTTTGAACTGACTAAGGTTCCTACCCGGTAAGGCAGCATGCCGACGACTCCGTCACTTGGACTCTTCACTTCTGTATAGGAAAGGTCGTTTCGGGCATTTACTTCTTGCGCTTTAGCCTGTGACAATTGTGCTTTTGCAGTGAGATAGGCATTTTCGGTTGTTTGAAGATTGAAACTGGAGACAACCTTTTTGGCATATAGTTCCTGAGTACTCTTATAGGTAAGCTCGGCTGTTGCCAGATTAGCCTGGGCAGCTTCTACATTGGCGATGGCCGTTTGCAGCGCTGCCTTGTAGGGAACCTGGTCAATGACAAACAGGATTTCTCCTTTTCGGACAATATCCCCTTCCGAGACATTCAGCTTTTCGATGTATCCGGCTACTTGAGGATAGATGTCAATGTCCTGCATTCCTTCGATGGAAGCAGAATAGGCTGTTGTGATTTCCTTGTCCGTATCAGCCCGGGCAGTTTGTAGTTTGTAGTTCTTGCTTTCGTTCTGCTTGGTTTCTGTTTTACAGGAGGTTGCTCCTATTGCGCAGATGGCTGTTAACATGAGCCATGTTTTTAGTTTTTTGATTTCTCTTGTCATATTCATTTTTTTGTTCGTGCAAAAGTAGTCTCTCGTTTCATACGGCATGCTATGAATTTTCGTACAGAAATGTTCTGTTTTTCCTTGGAGCATTGTCGGATGGCCTGAAAGTGGAAAACAGAATAGAGATAGGTGAAAATGGAATAGATAACCTGTCGGATTATTCCCCATCTTTGCAGAAAAATTAAAAGATGGAAGAGATTATCAAACATATAAATTTGGATATGCTTCAGCGGAAAGCCAGACAAGGCTGTTATGCAGATGATTATCTGTTTCTGTCGGATCGGCTGGAGGATGTGTTTCAGGAGAACAGAAATGTTAAGCTCGATATGTTTCTCATGATCTATTGTCTGGAAGGTGAGATCAGGCTGGAATTGAACAATGTGTCTCGTATCTTACGGCATAATGATTTAATTGTCAGTTTGCCGAATACATTGATTGCGCAGGTGCTGACAAGTCCGAACTGCCGTGCCCGGGTAATTTGCTTTTCCAACCGTTTTATTCGTAGGCTGACCCAGACCAAGAAGTATACGTGGAAGTCTATCTGTTATATCCAGAATCAGCCGGTCAAGCATTTTGAAGAGGATGAAAGTAACTATTTTTCCCTGTATCTGAATCTGATGGAGCATAAGGTCAAGGCTGAAATGGATGAACTTCAAAAAGAAATACTGTTGTATATTGCTTCGGCTTTTTTTGAAGAAATGATTGCGGAAACGACCCGAAAATCAGTGGACAAGGAGTTGCGCACTGATACAGGGCTGGTGGCACAGCCGGATTTTATATTCAAGCAATTTATGGAAGCTTTGGCTGCGGATAATGGAAAACATCGTACGCTGGAATATTATGCGGAAATGTTTTGTTATTCTCCCAAATATTTGTCACGGGTTATCAAACAGGTGAGCGGTAAGCGGGCATTGACGCTTATTTATGAGAATGCAATAGAGCACATCATTCTGGAACTGAAATATTCGAATAAAAGTATTAAGGAAATAGCCATGGACTTTGAGTTCTCTAATGTGTCCTTTTTTGCCCAATATGTAAAAAAGCATTTAGGAATGACACCTTCTGCTTTCAGGAGTCTGGAAAAGAAACATACAGAGATCGGGCCTGAATGAAAAGCTGGCTTCTGAAAAATTATATATACGATGAGGCCGCAACGTATATACGTTTGCGGGTCATCGAGTAGTACGATGAGGCTCCAACGTATATACGATTACGGGGCATCGAAGGGTCATATATTATGCTTTATAAGGTGAGAGGAACACCTTTGTAGAAATCCAGGATTTTGGTCCGGAAGATAAAGTCGTATTTGGCCTGAATACGATCGGATACGGCTTTCATCCAGTTTGTTCTTGCTTCGTTATATTCAGTAGCATTGGCTTTCCCGTTGGCATATTTCTCTTTCATCAGGAGAAAGGAGGCTTCGGCTGCTTCATCGGCCGTACGGCTGCTCTGCAATTTGCTTTCAGCACCCAGAGCATTGTAGTAAGCTTGCTGGATTTCTTTGTAGAGTGTCTTTTTACTTTCTTCCAGCTGCCAGTTCAGATTGCTTTGCTGGATGCGTGCGCTTCTCACCTGATTGCGGGTACTGAACCGGTTGAAGATAGGAATGCTCAGAGAAAGACCTATATACTGGCTGAAATTGTCTCTCAGTTGTGCACCGAAGTTTCCGTTTTCCCGTCCGGAGACATTATAATAGTTCGTACTCAGACCGGCACCGAAGTTCAATTGCGGATAATATCGGCTTTGGGCAATACGAATGTTGTGCCGTGCTCCTTCCAGACGATACTGTGCTGCAAGGATTGAAGGTTTTGAAAGTACCGCCTGTGAATAGATTTCAGTCGGCGAGGTGAGCGAAGCAGTCAGGGCTTGTTCGTCTACTTCAGGTGAAACGATGCGGAAGTCATCCGGAGAAGGCAGTTCCAGCAACTGACTGAGGTCGAGTAGGGCCAGTTGGTAATTGTTGTCGGCCTGAACGGCAGACAGTTGGTCTTGTGCCACACGCGACTGCGCTTCGCGCCATTCTGCTTCTGAGGCTTTGCCGTTCTGGTAATAGGCTTCTTTCTGCTTCAGCATCTCCTGGCTTAAGCTGACTTGCTGGTGGGCCACCTTAGCCAGTTCTTCATTGAACAGAACTTGCAGATAGGCGGATGCAACCTGAATGCTGATATCTTCTTTGGCTTTGTTCAGATCCTCGATGGCTGCTTTCAGATTCAGTTTGGCCAGTGAAATGCTGTGAGGAATCTGCATACCGGTAAACAACGGGACACTGGTTGTCAGATTCAGACCGGTGTTCTGTGTATTGATACTCTGGTAAGTATTATCAGCCTGCAGGCTTCGGCCGAAGTTGAAAGAGTGGGAAGCACTTCCGTTCAAATCGGGCAGTCTGCTCCATTTGGCTGTATTCAATTCCACTTCACTCTGGTCACGGCTTGCTTCCTGTTGCTTGATGGTCAGGTTATGTTCGATGGCATAGTTGATACATTGTTTCAGGCTCCAGACCTCCTGTGCCTGGACAGAGAGTGTGCAGGCACAAAAAGTTAATGTTGCGAGATATTTTTGTTTGGTTGTTATCATGGCTTATTCTCCTTTCTTCAGTCCGCGTACTTGTTCACCTGCATTCAATCCTTTCTTGATTTCGATCTTGATACCGTTGCTGATTCCGGTAGTCACTGAACGGCGTTCGAACTTCTGGACCGGTACGCTGTCGGTCAGGACATAGACAAAGGCTGAATCATTTTCGAATTCAATGGCACTTTCAGCAATGGCAACTACATTGTCGGCACGCTGCAGTTCCATTTCAGCATTGGCGCTGTAGCCTGAACGGATCGTTACGCTGTCCGGCACCTGGATGGCTGCTTTGATTTCAAACTGATTGGCTCCGTTGTTTTCCGTGCTTTTCGGAGAAATATATTCCAGAGTGGCATCAAACTGCATATTCTGTAAAGCTCCTAAAGTGATTTTTACGGGAATTCCTTCGTGAATGCGTCCCACTTCCGTTTCATCTACGTTTCCGCGGAAGATCAGATCACCCATGTCTGCCACGGTAGCGATGGTGGTTCCGTCATTGAAGGTATTGCTCATGATAACGGAGTTACCCACTTTTATAGGTACGTCCAGAATCAATCCGTCAATTGTGGATCGGATCAGTGTGCTGCTGAACGAAGCACTGTTTTTCGTGATACCTTCTTTTACGATTTCCAGATTATCTTTAGCTGCCTGAAGTTCTTCACGGGCCTGCTGGGTTGTCAGAAGAGTTTTTTCGTATTCTTCACTGCTGACCAGTTTGCCTTTATACAGTTTCTCCATGCGCTGCAAGTCGGTTTCGGCCTGTCGTCCGTTCATCTCAGCCAGTCTTACCCGGCTTTCAGCGGCGTTCAGTGAACCAAGTTCCGGGATTACTTTGACTTTAGCAATAACTTCTCCTTTCTTGATTTTTTGTCCGGCTTCCTTATAGACTTCGGCAATGATACCCGAGATCTGAGGTTTGATCAGGACTTCATCGCGTGGTTCAATCTTTCCGGTTGCTACGGTGGTTTGCACTAACGTATCTTTTTCAGCAGTCAATACGTCATAAATAGTTTCTTTGGGTTGGGATTTTTGATAGAGGAATACAAAGGTTCCGATGAAAATCAATGCCAGAACTACCAGCAGAGCTATTTTAATGTACTTTTTCATAAGAAAAGGTGTTTGTTTTGTTAATAAATGGGTTAATATTCACTTGTTTGTCGTTTTTATATTGGTTTATTCGTCTCTGATTGCTTCAATTGGTTTTACGGCCATGGCCCGGTATGCGGGTGCCAGTCCGGCCAAAAGTCCAAGTATGATCAGCAAAATGCAAGCTCCGATTGCCTGCCAGAAGCTGATTTGAAAATGGATTGGTGCTGTCGGAGTCGATGTGGCGCTTTCTACGATGTTCAGAAGAAAGACCGCAAAGGTAATTCCGCTCATTCCTGCAAGGCTTGTCAGTACAATACTTTCTGAAAGAATCTGCTGGAGAATATCATTGGGCCGTGCACCGATCGCCCGCCGGATGCCGATTTCTGTGGTACGTTCTTTCACTGTAACCATCATGATGTTGCTGACTCCGATCGCCCCTGCAAGCAAGGTTCCCAAACCGACCATCCATCCCAGGATGCGTATGCCTGAGAAAAGGTTGTCCATCATGCCAAAAAGAACTTCGGCATTCAGCTGTACAAGTGCCTGGTCATCGTCTGGATGGATCAGATGTGCCTGTTTCACAATTTTGGCGATATCCTTTTCCACTTCGCTGATGGCATATCCTTTCCGTGCAGTATAGGCAATCATCTGGACTTTCTGACCGAAATTATAATTGTTCTGCATGGTGCTGAATGGAATGATAACAGAAGTTTCCGTATTTCCCTGGATAGAAACATTTCCTGTTCCCATGTTTACGCCGATCACCTGATAATAGATACCGTTGATTTCGATGTATTTTCCGCAGGGGTTTTCTCCTCCCGGGAATAAGGATTCATAGATTTGTTTGCCGATGATGCAAACTTTCCGGTTATCTCTTACATCCATATCGTTCAGGTAGCGCCCTTGCGTGATCAGGGGTTCTTCTATTTGGCTGTAAATAGGATAGAGTCCTTTCAGGGTTCCGGAGATCTTTTGTTCGTTGTAGACAATGTTCACTCCCCAGCGTGCAAGTGTCGGAGTAACGACATCTGCTCCTTCCACATTGCGCAGGATCCGTTCTACATCTTTGTTTTCCAGATCCCAGTAACGTCCTTGCTGGAATCCCCGGTAAGCCTTGCTTGTCTGGTTCGTACCCATGAATCCGGAATTTGTGGCAAATCCTTTAAACTGGAGTGACAATGTTTCCTGCATGCCTTTCGCACCGCCCAGCAGAGAAATCAGCATGAAGATTCCCCAGAATATACCGAATGCGGTTAAAAGGCTTCGTGTCTTGTTTCGTGTGATCGTGACAAGTATTTCTTCCCACGTATCTAGATCAAATTGTTTCATAATCAGTCTGCTCTAAGTGCTTCAATAGGCCGGATGCGGACAGCTTTTCTTGCAGGGAAAAGACCGGCCAGAGTTCCGGCAATAATAAGTGTCAGGGTGGCCTGGATAGCGATGTGAATATCTACTGTCGGATTTTCAAAGACTGTTACGCTAAACAAGCCTGCATCCATGGTTTGCGTTCCGGCCACTTTGTTCATGTACTCGGTAACGGCAATTCCGGCTACCATGCCGATGTATCCGAAGAATGTTGTGATGACAACGCTTTCAGATATAATCAGCCATAGAATGGAGGAAGGTTTTGCTCCCAGTGCTTTTCGTATGCCGAATTCGTGAGTACGTTCGCGCACGGTAATCAGCATGATGTTGCTGACTCCCACAATGCCGCTCAGCAACGTAAAGATTCCGATTACCCAGATCGCAATGTGTAAGGTCTGATTGGCTGCCTGTTGCTGGAGATATTGGGTAAAGCGGTTCCATATCCATATAGCACCGTCATCATCTGCCGCAAACATTTTTTTGCTTCCCATAACCTGACGGTAATCTTTCTCAAACAGTTCGTTCTCGGCTTCACTGGTAAGTCCCCGGGTTGTAAATGTGATGTTGTCAATACTGTCACCTTTATTATATACAACCTGCAAGGTAGTAAAGGGAATCAAAGCCGACGGAGAGAAACTGTTTTGGTCTGTATAGATCCCTACGACCTGATAAGAAACACCTTGTGCGTTGAGGTACTTTCCTAGAGGTTGGCTTTTGGGAAAAAGTTGTTTGGCTGTTTTCTCATGCAATACAATCACTTTGCGGCGTTCTTTCATATCGCGTTCGTTGATGAAACGTCCTTTCTTGATTTTGATTGCTTCCAGTTCCGGATAACTGGGGAAAACCCCATCAAGTGATATGCTTACATTTTCTTTTTCGAAGTTGAGATAAACGCTTCCTTTGCTGATGGTAGCTCCTGTCGTGATAATATTCTTCGAGAATGCAGTAGCAGTCAGTTCTCTGTCTGTATCATCCAGTGAAATGCTTCTTCCTTCATTTAATCCGTTATAAGGCTTGGAAGTATATCCGGGATAGATTTTCATAGAATTCATTTTCATGTCCCGTGTCTGTCCTTCAAAAGCATTGATCAGTCCGTTTCCTGCTCCCAGCAAAACTATTAACATAAAGATTCCCCATGCGACAGAGAATCCGGTAAGAACCGTACGCAGTTTGTTGCGTTGGATGGTTCCATATATTTCTTGTATCAGATCAATCATAACACATGCTATTTCATAAATCCGTTCTTTCCGAAAGGTGAAGCATTGTGATCAATGTTATCTTCAATCCGTTCGATGACCCCGTCTTTAATGTGGATAATCTTATTGGTTTGATTGGCGACTCCGCTTTCATGCGTAACAATAATGATTGTCAGTCCTTCTTTATCATGGAGCTCTTTCAGTATCCGCATGACTTCTACGGAGGTTTTACTGTCCAAGGCTCCGGTCGGTTCATCAGCCAGGATGATCTGAGGCTTTGATATTAGTGCCCGGGCAATGGCTACCCGCTGTTTCTGTCCGCCGGAAAGTTCGTTAGGCATGTGATGAGCCCACTCTTTGAGTCCCAGTTTATCCAGATATTCCAGCGCCAGCTGATTCCTCTTTTTCCGGTTTACCCCTTGATAGAATAAAGGAAGAGCTACATTTTCCATGGCATTCTTAAACGGAATAAGATTGAACGACTGAAAAATGAATCCGATCATTCGGTTCCGGTATTCAGCAGCTTTGGTTTCGCTCAGATTCCGGATCAGGACATCATTCAGGTAATATTCTCCTGAATCATAATTGTCCAAAATGCCAAGGATGTTGAGCAGTGTAGATTTACCTGAGCCCGAAGCTCCCATAATGGAGACAAATTCTCCTTTCTCGATGTCGAGATTAATTCCCTTCAATACATGGAGCGGTGCTCCGTTGTGATAGGTCTTGTTGATGTCTTTCAAATGTATCATGTTTCTTTTGCTTGTGTTTGTTAGACATTGCGAAGTTAGAAAAAGTTACAGATATTCGATAAATAAATGAAAAAAAATTTGCTCTGTTTAGTGGTATTCTATACATTTGCGTGATAGAATTAACCCTAAAAAATGTAATGTCATGACTGTAAACATGGAAAAACCTTATGTGGTAGGAATGGATATCGGTGGTACAAATACAGTATTTGGTATTGTCGATTCTCGTGGTAATGTGTTAGTTTCTGATTCAGTAAAGACACAGCAGTATGATAAAATCGACGAGTATGTTGATGCTGTGTGCAAGAAACTTCTTCCGCTGCTGCAGCAGGTTGGCGGTGCAGAGAGAATTAAAGGTATGGGTGTCGGCGCTCCGAATGGTAACTACTATAATGGTACAATTGAATTTGCCCCGAATCTTCCTTGGAAGGGAGTGATTCCATTGGCTGCCATGTTTGAAGAAAAGTTAGGCATTCCGACGGCGTTAACAAACGATGCAAATGCTGCAGCAATTGGTGAAATGGCTTATGGTGCAGCTCGCGGTTTGAAGGATTTTATCATGATCACTTTAGGTACAGGAGTTGGTAGTGGTATCGTAATCAACGGTCAGTTGGTATATGGTCACGATGGCTTTGCTGGAGAATTGGGTCATGTTATTGTGAATCCGGAAGGACGTGCTTGCGGTTGCGGACGTAAAGGATGTTTGGAAACTTATTGCTCAGCTACGGGTGTAGCCCGTACTGCTCGTGAGTTTTTGGTACAGCGTACAGGTCCTAGTTTGCTGAGAAACATTCCGGCAGAAGAAATTGTGTCGAAAGATGTTTATGATGCAGCTGTTAAGGGTGACAAACTGGCTCAGGATATTTTCGAATATACAGGAACTATCCTTGGTACAGCTTTGGCAAACTTCATTGCTTTCTCCAGTCCTGAAGCAATTATCCTCTTTGGTGGTCTGGCTAAGTCTGGTGATTATATCATGAAGCCGGTTCAGAAAGCGATGGAAGAAAATGTACTGAAGATCTACGAAGGAAAAACCAAGTTGTTGCTTTCCCAGTTGAAAGATGCTGATGCAGCCGTTTTGGGTGCCAGTGCATTGGGTTGGGAAGTTAGAGACAATTAATTCGTCTGATGTTTAAATGGACGGGGATATGTGCCGTGTGGCATATATCCCCG
>NZ_EQ973650.1:293939-322244 GCF_000157915.1 Phocaeicola coprophilus DSM 18228 = JCM 13818
GAAAAAGAAAAAGCTGCTCTTCTTTTCCGAAGGCAGCTTGTGTTGCTAACTAACTTATTAAAACTATTGTATGGGGATGTTTCTTCTTTGATTTTATTCTATAAACAAGGAAAACGGCTCAGTTGTTTAAGGAATAAATGTTATTTAACATCCCTTATGACTGTTCGGGGCAATAAAAAAGCGGCAACTTGTGTAAGTTACCGCTTTTTGTATGTGTGTAAGGAGTAATAGTTTTCGGGGAATTATGCGTTAACACGTTTTTCCTGAATTCTAGCTTTCTTACCGGTAAGAGCACGCAGGTAATACAATTTAGCACGGCGAACTTTACCCACTTTGTTAACTGTGATGCTGTCGATAGCCGGAGATTCCAGAGGGAAAATACGTTCTACACCAACAGTTCCGGACATTTTACGTACAGTGAAACGTTTCTTTTCACCATGTCCTGAGATTTTGATAACAACACCACGGTACAACTGTACACGTTCCTTGTTACCTTCAACGATACGGTATGCTACGGTAATAGTGTCACCAGCTTTGAATGAAGGATGCTGTTTTCCAGTAGCAAATGCTTCTTCTGCAATTTTAATAAAATCCATTTTTTCTTAGTTTATTAATTGTTTGATCGTTACAACGCAACATATCAAGTAACTCTTCTTTGACAGCGATTGCGCGAAAGCGGTGCAAAGTAAGTGATTTTTTGTAAAATAGGCAAGTTTTTCAATCTTATTTTTTGATGATTTCCAGGAAATAATTGAAGGCTTTCCATTTTTCATCAATTTTACCTACCTTTGTCTGATAAAGATTTGCTGAAATATGAACGAATGGATTAGAAAATATGGCTTGAAAGCTGTAATGGGAGCCGGCTTGTTGTTGCTGGCAGGATGTCAGTCCAATTATTCTCTGGTTCGTGTAGAAGGAGGACGCGTTCCGATTACTGCGGTGTATGATGAGTATCCGGATAAGGAAGCTGAAAAGTTGATAGAACACTATAAAGAAAAAGTAGACAGCATTATGTCACCCGTCATCGGATACGCTGCTGCAACTTTAACAGCGTATCGTCCCGAATCACCTTTGTCCAATTTGATTGCCGATGTGCTTCGTGACGGGGCAAAGCAGCTCACCGGTCAGCCGGCAGATGTTGCCGTCATGAATATGGGTGGAATCCGTAATGCTTTGCCTGAAGGGAATATTACTTATGGGACAATTTACGAGATAGCTCCGTTTGAAAATGCTTTGTGCGTGGTGACAATGGATGGCGCAACGTTGGAAACCCTGTTTTCTCAGATTGCATCTGTCCATGGAGAAGGGATTAGTGGCGCACAGCTGGTTATCACTTCCGACGGAAAACTTGAAGAGGCAAAGGTGGGCGGACGTAAGATTGAGAAAGATAAGGAATATACGATTGCAACGATCGATTATCTGGCTGAAGGCAATGATAAGCTGGAGGCTTTCCGTGATGCCAGGTCGAAGCAGGTGTCGAAGAAGCATTTGTTGCGGAATCTGCTGCTTGACTATGTGGCAAAGTGCGAGAAGGAAGGACGTGTGATCCAGGCTGAAACGGAAAACCGTATCATTGTCAGATAAACATGTTGGTATTAATAAAGATGAGTATGAAAATGAAAAGAATATGGACTTTCGGGCTGGTTGTTTTTTTGACAGGCGTACTGGCCGCCCAAAATGTTAAGTCACTGTATATTTATCACACCAACGATATGCATAGTCGTGTGGAGCCTTTCTCTGATACATTTGCTGATACTTTGCTGGCTGGCAAAGCCGGAATGGCCCGTCGTGCAGCTTTCTTGCAGCAAGAACGTAAGAAACACAAAGACTTGCTGTTGTTTGATGCAGGTGACTTCTCGCAGGGAACTCCGTTTTATAATTTGTTTAAGGGAGAGGTTGAAATCCGTCTGATGAATCACATGAAGTATGATGCCTGTGCCATCGGTAATCATGAATTTGACTTTGGACTTGAAAATATGGCACGTCTTTTTAAGATGGCTGAATTTCCTGTCGTATGTGCCAATTATGATGTAAAGGGAACTGTATTGGAGGGACTTGTCAAGGAATATGTCGTTTTGGAACGGAATGGCTTACGTATCGGTGTGTTTGGACTGGGAGCAAAACTTGACGGTTTGGTGGCTCATGAGAATTATGGACAGGTTCGGTTTGAAGATCCGGTTTCGGAAGGACAGCGCATTGCTGATTTGCTGAAAGAGCAGGAACAGTGTGATCTGGTGATCTGTCTGTCTCATCTGGGATGGAAAGGTGAACCTTATTCTGATGTAGAACTGATTGAGAATACGCGCAACATTGATCTTGTGATAGGCGGACATTCTCATTCTTTCTTTGAAGAGCCTGTCTTTTATAAGAATCTGGATGGGGTGGAAGTTCCTGTTCAGCAGATGGGAAAACACGCTGCCTTTGTTGGAAAAATGGTTGTTCAAATGCAAAAAGATAAATAGCCTATGGTGAAACGGATAGCTTGGCTCGGATTATGTTTGCTCTTTGTCGGGCAGATGTTGGCTCAGACCCCTCATGTCTTGCAGCAGGTGGAAGATACAGCTGCATGCAGGAGGTGGGTTGAATCATTGATGGGCAAAATGACTTTGAAGCAGAAGATCGGACAGCTGTTTATTCATACGGTAGCTCCGATCCAGACAGCAAAGAATAAAGCCAATATTACAGCGGCAGTGCGTGAATACGGAGTCGGAGGGCTTTTGTTTTCCGGCGGTGAACTGGAACGTCAGGTGCAACTGACCAACATGGCCCAGGAATTGGCGGATATTCCATTGCTCATCACGTTCGATGGAGAATGGGGATTGGCCATGCGGTTGAAAGAAACTCCTCAGTTTCCGCGTAATCGTTTTTTAGGATGTATCCAGCACGATTCGCTGTTGTATGAATATGGCCGTGAAGTTGCCCGCCAGCTGAAACTGATAGGCGTTCATGTGAATTTTGCTCCGGTGGCAGATATTGACAATAATCCGGATAATCCGGTGATCAATACCCGTTCTTTCGGAAGTGTACCTGAGAATGTGGCCCACAAGGTTATTGCCTATTCTAAGGGATTGGAAGACGGGGGAGTGCTGGCAGTCTGCAAACATTTTCCCGGACACGGTGATACGGATACGGATTCTCACAAGAAGCTTCCTGTGTTGAACTTTGATCGTGCCCGTCTGGACAGCATTGAACTTTATCCTTTCCGTCAGGCTGTTCAGGCTGGAATCGGAGGAGTTATGGTTGGACATTTGCAAGTGCCTCAGATCGGGCGGAAGCCTGCATCCATTTCTTCGGCTCTCGTTCGGGATTTATTGAAGAAGGATCTGGCTTTCTCCGGACTGGTGTTTACGGATGCGCTGGAAATGAAAGGTATTTCCGGGAACGAAGGTGTATGCGCCCAGGCTTTACAGGCTGGAAATGACTTGCTGCTGGCGCCACGTAATCTGAAGCGTGAACTGGATGCCGTGCTGAATGCCGTGAAAGCCGGAAAGCTGACTGAAGCGGATATTGATGAACATTGCCGCAAGGTACTTACTTATAAATATGCTTTAGGATTGTCTCGTCGTCCGGCTCCTGTTCCGTCGGATGTACGGAAACGTATTGAAACAGCTTCGACAAGGCGTTTGATCCGTCATTTGAACAATGCTTCGGTGACCGTACTGAAGAATGAAGAAGACATGCTCCCACTGGACTTGTCCCTGTCGGGAACCGTGTTGCTCAGTCTTTCTCCAAGCCTGGCCCAGGCATATCCTTTTTATAAAAGATTGCGTGAAGTAATTCCTGTCAATTGGGTTCGGGCAGATTTGGATTCCTTGCGTTCCCTGGAAAGAGTGCTTCGTCCGGCCCAGCAGGTTATCGTTGCCGTACACGAAAAGAATGTTGCCCAATATGCCTCTTTGCTGGAGCCGCTGGCTGCCGATAAGCCGGTGGTGCTGGTTTGTTTTCAGGATGGGGATGTTCTGCTTCCGCTGGAAAAGGCGGTAGCTTCAGCAGCTTCTGTGGTGCTGGCTCATTCAGACAGTGAATCCTTGCAGCATTATGTTGCGGATGTACTGTTGGGAAAAGCTTTGGTTGACGGACGGCTGTCTGTTCCGTTGGGGAATTTGTTTGCGGCAGGAACCGGTGTGACTTTAGATCCGAATCATCCGCGTGACTATAAGCCGGAGGATTTTAACATGAGTTCGGAGATCTTGTCTCAAATCGATACGATTGCAGAAGAAGGAATCAAGGCTGGTGCCTATCCGGGATGTCATGTGCTGATTATGCGGTATGGTTATCCGGTTTACAACAAATGTTTCGGTTCTCATACCTACGAAGGGAAACAGCCTGTCCGCGAGAATGATCTTTATGATCTGGCCTCACTCAGCAAGGCTTCTGCCACGTTGCTGGCCGTTATGAAATTATATGATGAGGGAAAATTCGGACTGACAGACAAGGCTTCACAATACCTTCCGTTCCTGCAGGGAACAAACAAGTCCCGAATTACTATTCAGGATTTGCTTTTCCATGAATCAGGCTTGCCTGCTTACTGGCCTTTCTATGAGGAGGTAATTGATACGAAAAGCTGCAAGGGAGGGCTGTTTACTAAACGTCCGGATGCTACGCATACCATACAGGTGGCTTCCAATTTATATGCTTGTACTGATTTTAAGTTGAATCCTCAGTGGGCTTCGCGCACTTCTTCACCGGAATATCCGGTACAGGTGGCCGAAAACTTATATATAAAGGAGGAATTCCGTCAGGTGATGCTGGATAAGATTGCTGAAATGCCGTTGAAAGGAAAGTCGTATCGGTATAGTTGCCTTAATTTTGTCTTGTTGAAAGAAATTGTGGAGCGTTTGGCTGGAATGCCGCTTGATGCATATCTGGACAGTACTTTCTACAAGCCGATGGGACTGACTCGTACCACTTATCATCCGCTGAAACACTTCCGTCCATCGGAAATCGTTCCTACGGTTCAGCAGGACTTTTTGAGAGGCGGTCCGTTGCGTGGTTATGCACACGATGAAATTGCAGCCTTGCTGGGCGGAGTTTCAGGAAATGCCGGACTGTTTTCCACGGCTCATGACGTAGCGGTCATCTGGCAGATGCTGCTCGACAGAGGAGTGTGCGGGGACCGCCGTTATCTTTCACGGGCAACGTGTGATCTTTTCATTACCTTGAAGTCGAAAAACAGTCGCCGGGGACTGGGCTTTGACAAGCCGGATACGGAGCATCCAGAGAATGGACCATGTGCAGCCGGAATTCCGGCCTCTGTCTTTGGTCATACGGGATTTACAGGTACTTGTGCCTGGGTGGATCCGGATAATGAACTGGTGTTCGTTTTCCTGAGCAACCGGATTTATCCGAATCCTTACGGGCGGAATGCTCTGATGAAACTGAATATACGTCCTCGTATCCAACAGGCAATGTATCAGTCACTAACGAAGTAAAACAATTTAGACTAGGTACAAATTATTTAGATTTTGTAATGTGGATGTTGCAATAAACACTAAAAACGTTACCTTTGTGACATCAATTAGTACTAATAAAATAACTTAACTTTTACAACAATGGCTTACGTAATTAGTGACGACTGTATCGCATGCGGTACTTGTATCGATGAATGCCCGGTAGGCGCAATCTCAGAAGGTGATAAATATTCTATCAATCCTGACGCTTGCACAGAATGTGGAACTTGTGCAGATGTTTGTCCTTCTGAAGCTATTCACCTGGGATAATCGAAAGTCGTTTTTATGACAATTTATACAGAGCTACTTCTTCTGAGGCGGCTCTGTTTTTTTTTACCCTAAAAAGGGTATTGTGATATTTCGCTTTTTCTCCTACTTTTGTGGTTATTAAATGTTTTGTTATGGCAAAGATACATCAACAACTGACCGAACTGATCGGGCATACTCCTCTGCTGGAATTGCAGAAACTGGCCCGTTTGCATCAAAGCAAAGCGAGAATCATCGCCAAACTGGAATATTTTAATCCGGGAGGAAGTGTCAAAGATCGTGTTGCACTGGCTATGATCGAAGACGCAGAGCGCAGGGGAATCCTGAAGCCCGGAGCTGTTATCATTGAGCCTACCAGTGGAAACACTGGAGTAGGACTGGCCTGGGTAGCCGGGGTGAAAGGGTATAAGACCATACTTACCATGCCTGAAACCATGAGTCTGGAACGGCAGAATCTGCTGAAAGCTATGGGAGCGCAGCTGGTTCTGACTTCTGGAGAAAAAGGAATGAGCGGAGCCATTGAAAAAGCCAACGAATTGCGTGACACTACTCCGAGTGCTGTGATCCTTCAGCAGTTTGAAAATCCTGCCAATCCGGAAGCACATGTTCGTACGACGGCCGAGGAAATCTGGGCCGATATGGACGGACAGGTGGATGTGTTCGTCGCCGGAGTGGGGACGGGCGGAACTTTGAGCGGAACAGGAAGAGGACTGAAAGTTCATAATCCGGCTGTGGAAATCATTGGTGTGGAACCGGATTCTTCTGCGGTTTTGTCAGGTGACAAACCGGGCCTGCATAAGATTCAGGGGATCGGAGCCGGTTTTGTTCCGAAGACATACGATGCCAGTGTCGTTGATAAAGTGATTCGTGTGGCAGACGATGATGCTATCCGGACAGGACGTGAACTTTCTTTGCAGGAAGGCTTGCTGACAGGTATTTCGTCGGGAGCGGCTGTCTTTGCAGCCCTGCAGCTGGCCCGGCAGCCGGAATATGCAGGCAAGAATATCGTTGTATTGCTTCCTGACACCGGTGAGCGCTATCTTTCGACTGTGCTGTATGCTTTTGAGGACTATCCTCTTTGATAAGGAAAACGGAGTTCAGATGTAATATTCCACAACGTCGACAAGGCCCGAGCGGAGTGCATGACGGATGGCTTCGTGGGCGTTGTTGACACCCAGTTTCCGGAAAATATTTTTGCGGTGAGTCATGACGGTATATATACTCAGGAAGCGTTCTGAGGCAATATCCTTGGTGCTTTTTCCCAATGCCATAGCCCGGAGTATTTCTTTTTCTGTCGTGGTAAGCGGAGAGACAGCGTCTGTTGTCTTCCCGGATTGTTTCAGCCAGGCGGCCACTTTCCCGGTGAGATAAGGACGTCCTTCCGTTGCTTCGGTGAGGCATTCCCGGATTTCTTTCAGGGAGGAATCTTTCGGCAGCATGCAGAAGAGAGCCTGACTGAACACCAGCCGGCGGGTCAGTTCCTGATTCAGTGAATCACAGAACAGAATAAAGGGAGCACGTGGAAAGCGTTCTTTCAAGGCTGACAGCTGACTTTCCGTGCAATCAAACAGGGTATAATCGATTACGGCTACTGCTTCCGGATCTGCAAGCAGGGCTCGGGTCAGCTCGCTCCGGCTGTCTGCCTCCGTGACGGTGCTGAAGAGAGAGGCGCATTCTGTAACGGCCAGTGCCTGCATCCCCCGTCGTGTGATATCCTGATTGTCGGCCAGTATAAGTGTTCTTTTCATAAAATCCCTTTCTGGAAAGAACAACCAGTCTTTTCTGAATGTTCATTTTAAGGCATAAAAAAACGCTTCGGCGTTTGACTTTGAACGTCGAAACGTTTTAGGTCAAACGCCGAAGCGTTTTAAAAAAAGCCCGAAGGGTTTTAATCCCTTCAGGCTTTCAATGGTATGTTTCGTCTTATTTCAGGCGTGCCAGTGTTTCCTTGATGCGCTTCATGGCTTCCACGATGTTCTCATCGGAAGTTGCATAGCTCATACGGATACATTCGGGAGCTCCGAAAGAAGTTCCGCCCACGCAAGCCACATGACCTACTTCCAGCAGATACATAGCCAGGTCATCAGCGTTGTTGATAACGCGGTCGCCGTCCTTCTTGCCGAAGAAAGAATCACATTTCGGGAAGAGGTAGAAGGCACCTTGCGGGTGATTTACTTCGAATCCCGGGATTTCTTTAGCCAGCTTGACGATCAGGTCGCGGCGGCGTTCAAACGCCTTGCGCATTTCTTCTACAGGAGCCTGTGTACCGGTGTAAGCAGCTTCAGCGGCTTTCTGAGATACAGAGCAAGGTCCTGAAGTATATTGTCCCTGCAGCTTGTTGACACCTTTCACAATCCATTCCGGTCCGGCAATGAAACCGATACGCCATCCGGTCATTGCATAAGCTTTGGATACACCGTTGACGATGACAACGCGGTCTTTGATTTCAGCGAACTGAGCGATGCTCTGGTGCTTGCCGATGTAGTTGATGTGTTCATAAATTTCGTCGGCAACAACGATGACACGTTCATGTTTAGCCAGAACTGCAGCCAGTCCGGCCAGTTCTTCCTGTGAATATACAGATCCGGTCGGGTTTGACGGAGAGCAGAGGATCAGGACACGGGTTTTCGGAGTGATGGCAGCTTCCAGCTGTTCCGGAGTGATCTTGAAGTCCTGTTCGATGCCGGCACGTACGATAACGGGAGTACCTTCAGCCAGCTTCACCATTTCCGGATAGCTTACCCAGTAAGGAGCCGGAACGATTACTTCATCACCTTTGTTCACCAAAGCCAGAATCGTGTTGCAGACAGATTGCTTGGCACCATTGGCACAGCTGATCTGAGCGGCGGTATATTCCAGACCGTTTTCCTTCTTCAGCTTTTCTACGATGGCATTCCGCAGAGCCGGATATCCGGCTACGGGAGAGTAGCGTGAGTAGTTCTCGTCAATTGCCTTTTTGGCAGCTTCTTTGATGTGGTCAGGAGTATCGAAATCGGGTTCTCCCACACTCAGGTTGATAACGTCAACGCCTTGAGCCTTGAGCTCACTGCTTTTTTGTGACATAGCCAGTGTCGCCGATGGAGACAGGCTGTTCAAACGATCTGAAAGTTGATTCATGTTAGTTTTATTTAAGTTAGAGTTGTTTTGTATTTAAAGTGTCCGTATCATTTACGGTCACCCAGGATCCGCAGCAGATAGAGGAACAGGTTAATGAAGTCCAGATAAAGAGTCAGGGCTCCCATCAGTGCGATCTTCTGGGTTGTCTCGTTTACTTCGATATCTTCTCCGCTCAGCATTTGCTTGATCTTCTGTGAATCATAGGCTGTCAGTCCTACGAACAGCAGCACGCCTACGTAAGAAATGATCAGATCCATCATGGAATTGTGCAGGAACATGTTGACGAGTGAGGCGATTATGAGTCCGATCACTCCCATGATGCACAAGTTGCCGATGCGTGTGAGATCTTTCTTGGTGGCATAGCCGAACAAAGCCATTGCTCCGAACGTTCCTGCGGTGACAAAGAATGTCGTGGCTATTGAACTCATGGTGTAAATGAGGAACAGCATGGACATTGTGACTCCGTTCAGGATAGAGTAGACAATGAACAGGATGGTTGCTGTCGTAAAGGAGATGCGGTTGATGCGGGCCGACATGTAGAATACCAGACCGAACTCAGCAATCAGCACTCCCCAGAAAGCCATCTGGTTTTGCAGCATAAGATTCAGCAATGTGTAGGATTTGGCTACATACAGAGCGGTGAATCCGGTGATGACCAGTGCAAGAGTCATCCATACATACACGCTCCGGAACAGGCTGGCCTGTGCGACCGAGCGTGTAAATGTTTTGGTTATTTCGTTTGTTTCCATGGTTTGCAGTTTAATTATTTATTGAAATGCAGGGTGTGTCCCATACGTTCTTTTTTGGTATGCAGGTAACGTTCGTTATAAGGATTAGGAGTTACTTCGATAGGAACGTTTTCCACGATTTCCAGTCCGTAAGCTTCCAGACCGACACGTTTCACCGGATTGTTGGTCAGCAGACGCATCTTGTGGATACCGATTTCGCGGAGAATCTGTGCACCTACACCATAATCTCTTTCATCCACCTGATGTCCCAGACAAAGGTTGGCGTCAACAGTGTCCATACCTTCTTCCTGCAGTTTGTAGGCTTTCATCTTTTCCATCAGTCCGATGCCGCGTCCTTCCTGGTTCAGGTAAACGATAGCACCTTTGCCTTCTTTTTCGATGCGTTCCATTGCTTTGTGAAGCTGGTCGCCGCAGTCACAGCGCATAGAGCCGAAGATGTCTCCGGTTGCACAGGAAGAGTGTACACGTACAAGTACCGGTTCGTCTTCCTTGAATTCACCTTTGATCAGGGCTACATGTTCCAGGCCGTTGCTTTTCTGGCGGAACGGGATCAGACGGAAGTGACCGTGAGAAGTCGGCATATCTACTTCCACACCTTTTTCTACCAGTGATTCCTGTTTCAACCGGTAAGCAATCAAGTCAGCGATAGAGATCAGTTTGAAGCCATATTCATCAGCCATTTTCTTCAGTTCCGGCAGACGGGCCATGGTTCCGTCTTCGTTCATGACTTCCATCAGTGCTGCTGCGGGATAAAGTCCGGCCAGACGAGCCATATCTACACTTGCTTCAGTATGTCCGGCACGGCGCAAAACTCCTTTTTCCTGTGCATACAGCGGGTTGATATGTCCCGGACGTCCGAAAGTTTCGGGAGTAGAAGTCGGGTCAGCCAGTGCACGGATGGTAGCGGCACGGTCAGCAGCAGAAACTCCGGTGCTGCATCCTTCCAGTTTGTCGACGGTTACGGTAAAGGGAGTTCCCAATACAGATGTATTGTTGTTTACCTGATGTGGAAGATCAAGTTCTTCACAACGGGAAATGGTAATCGGGGCACACAGCACGCCTCTGGCATGTTTCAGCATGAAGTTTACTTTCTCGGGAGTGATCTTTTCAGCGGCAATGATCAGGTCGCCTTCATTTTCACGGTCTTCGTCATCCACTACAATGACAAATTCGCCCTTGCGGAAATCTTCAATTGCTTCTTCAATTGTATTCAGTTTTATTTTCTCCATAATGCTTGTTTATAGGGTTATAAAAGATTAGTTCGTATATGGTTTTCCAATTCTTCGTTCGTCTTGAGTATCACTTTCAGATCTTTGTCCAGTCTCACCCGATACCGCCAGATGTTGAGCCATACCAGCAGTCCGGCCGGAACGATGATTCCAAAAATCAGATTCAGCCAGCGGTTGTCGAACAGGCTCTTATGAGCTTTAACCGACAAGTAAGGATATTTGTTCAGCATGTTCAGCAGGATGTTGTCCTTGCTGTTTGAAAGTTCCTCGATCAGATTTTCCATTTGCAGGCTGATTTCCCGGATTGCATCGTCGTGTTCGTTGTTGGTGAAGATCTGGAAGTAATTAGGAGGTCCCAGCAGCTTATGCTTATTGGCATAATCCTGGCATTGTCCGCTGATGGCTTCCAGACGGTTTACGACGTCTGCATAGTCGGGAGTATGAATAATAACTTCCTTTTTGAAGATGTGCCGGCTCTGACGGATGCCGAGCAGTTTCCGGAAGAAAGCAATGTAAACATCAATGTTGAATACGACGGAGTCCTTGTTTGACTTGTAGGTCAGGAATCCTCCCAGCGGAGCCAGAACGAGGGTACTCATCCAGGTTCCTAATATAATGTTCATTTCACCACTTTTGGCTACACGTGTTGCTCCTGAGTCGATGATGTAATACAGGATAAAGATCAGCACGGACAGAACCACAGGCATACCCAGTCCTCCTTTTCGGATAATGGCACCCAGCGGAGCTCCGATAAAGAAGAAAATGATGCAGGCCAGTGAAAGAGTTATCTTCTTATGCCAGTCAGAGCGGTGCCCGCGGATATTGGCATCTGTTTCCTTGGTCAGATAACTTTTCATGCTCCAGTCGGATGAAAGGGACGAAAGCCGGTTCTCACAAGTAGAAAGAGTTTTGAGCTTTTCGGCAGAAGTCAGTGTGTTGAAAACGCTGTCTATATTGATGACTGAGAGTTTTTCTTCCTGAATTTTGACGGAGTCCGACTTGCTTAATATGGGCGCTTTGTAGGTTGACTGCATGATGTCGCTGTGCATGGAACGTCCCAGACTGTCCGCATAGGCAGTCAGAGAGTCAATGGCATGCGTAATTTCGTTCATGTTCTTGATATCCGAACGCCGGTTCAGGAAGTTTCCGTCAACCATGTTGAATTGTGTGTCGAATTGGATGAGTGTATGCTTTTCCCGGAATGTCTCTCTCCGGTAAGGAACATTTCTGGATAATCCGGCTTGCGACTTCAGGTTTTCAAACTGCTCACCATTGTAAAGGTGCAGATACAGGTGTTGCTTGTCGGCGGTCAGTTCCAGCTTTCCTTCGGCAGCCCAGATGATATGTGCATTTTCAAATCCGTCAGAGAAGTTGTAGATCAGTACATCTTTCAGAATACCGGTTTCACGGTCTTTCTGCTTTACGTAAATGTTGTATCCGTCGATATCGCTGTAGAAAACACCTTCGGGGATATCTACTTCGGGCGACTTCTGTTTCATGGAAACGATGAGCGTCCACAGTTCCTTTTGTGCCTTGGGGCCGACTACGTTCTGAAAGAAAAAGGAAGTCAGTCCGAGCAGTACGCAAAAGAGAATGACCGGTTGCATGATGCGCAGCAACGGAATACCGGCGGCTTTCATGGAAAGCAGCTCATAACGCTCGCCGAAGTTTCCGAATGTCATCAGGGCAGCCAGCAGGATAGCCAGAGGAAGTGATAATGGAATCAGTGTCAGTGCCGAGAGAAAGAAGAACTGGGCCAGGACTTTTATTTCCAGACCTTTTCCCACCAGTTCGTCTACGTATCTCCACAGGAACTGCATCATGAAGATGAACAGACAGATGAAAAAAGTTCCTGCGAAGAGCAGCAGGAAACTTTTCAGTACAAATATGTCGAGCTTTTTTATGCGTAGCATGCTTGTTTACTATTATCAAAGTGCAAAAATAGCATAAAAAGCGGACAGAAAGACTATGTTTTGAATATTTTTAGATTTATAGTCCGCAAACTCTTCTCAGGACTTCGATTTGGGAATCCCAAAGGCTTCTGACATCCTCTTCTTCTCCCGGATCTGCAAAGTCGGTAACTTCCAGCAAATAGTCGGAGGTCAGTTCGTTGTAATTCATTTTAAGTTCAAAGAATGTTTTGGTATCTTCGTCGGCCCAGTGAAATCGGATGAATGATTCTGTTCTGAAATTGATGACTTCTGCTTTTCGGGTTTCTGTTTTTCCCCATTGGAAAGTGAAGAGTTTGCCTACGTTGGAAACTTTGTCGGCAAACCATCGCTGTAAGCCGGAAGGAGTACTGATTGTTGCCCATATAATGCTCCCGGAAGAGGGATTTAGTGGGTATTCAATGCGTATTTTCTTTTTCATGGTCGGTTTTTCTTATTTTGAGTTTAAAGATAACGGCGACAAATTAAAGTAATTTTTTGTATACTGCATAGGATAATATCTGTTTTTTTGTAAAGCCCTGTAATTTTTACCCGAAGATCGTGCGGGAAGAGGAAAGTGAGGAAAAAGTTTGCATTTTTTTAGCGAAGGTATTGCGTAATTCAAAAATATGATTTACCTTTGCACCCGCAATCGAGAAATGATGGCGGGATAGCTCAGCTGGTTAGAGCGCATGATTCATAATCATGAGGTCCCCGGTTCAATCCCGGGTCCCGCTACAAGGAAACGATTAGGCCGTTGGGTGGCTTCCACGCCTGGCGGTTCTTTTTAAATGATGGCGGGATAGCTCAGCTGGTTAGAGCGCATGATTCATAATCATGAGGTCCCCGGTTCAATCCCGGGTCCCGCTACTGTAAGGCATTTAAGAATATAATTTCTTAGATGTCTTTTTTGTTTTTATACACCATCCTGTATATTGAAATTCGGTAGAATGTTTTGTGTTTCAAAAAATAATATATATATATTTACAAACTCAATCAGTTATGAGAATCATAGCAAGAAGCAAGGTTGTTGAATACTATACAGAACATCCAGGCGAAACTTTCAGAACTTCTTGGGTTAGCCCATCACGTGTCAGCGATTATTTGACAGGTCGTTGCGAACAGCCTTGATTTTCAACAGGCTGCATCGTGCGTTCGTTGAGCCCGAATCGTGCGGTCGTTGAAGCCTGATCGAGCGGTCGATTGAGCCGGATCGTGCGGTCGTTTCCGGCCCGTTGAACGGACATTGTGAAAACGCTCTCCAAAGACTCCCGGATTCCTTTGCGGAAGTTGTGAGGGCGGTGTGCCTGCCCGTTTGCGAAGAAGGCTGCTTCCACCTGAGCGGAAACAGCCTTGTTGAAACAACGGAGTTTACTTCCCGGACAAATCCGGAAAATCTCTTGAATTTATTTTAAGGGAATACTGCTTCTTACTGCTGCGGCAGAACTGGAAGAAGCCGATACCGACTTGCGTGTGCAATAATCAAATTCTGCTGATTTTTCCCCGCTGAAAGAGTTCCATTTTAATGTCAGTTTCACGGTCTTTCCTTCGGTGTCCGGCAGGCGGTCCAGATTGAAGGCTACCAAAGCATCTGCTTCTCTGCCGTATACATCGCCATAGGCGTTATGACGGAATTCTACGACATACGGATTGTCAGTTTCCGGAACGTGGAGCAGATTGACAAAGTGTGCCTTTCCCATGTCGCTTCTCAGAGTGCGGAAACGGAGGGTTAAATAGCCGTCTTCTGCCAAAGTAACCCAGTCGTTGACTATTTCTACCGGGTCGGTTCCATAAACGGCATCGTTGTCTGAACCCAGCAGGGGAGCGATTGGTTTGGTCAGGATACTGTCTATCCAGTTGATGTGTATGGCCTTGCTGTAATTGCCGTGTGCCTCGTCGGTCTCAACATAGTTGACCAGTGCCCGCACTTCCTTTTCTCCGAATGGGGAAGTGGCCAGATTGGTAGGAAGCAACGTGGTGCTGTCATCCAGTTGCAGGTAGAAGGAATTGTCTTGCTGAGGCTTGACCGTTACCAGTGCATTGGGATATGGTAATACATAATACGAGTAATTGTCTTCTTTGCATGACTGAAAGCCGAAAGCACAGTAGCATGCGGTTAGCCCGACGATCCATTGAGTTAGTTTAGAACAGGTTTTCATACGTCACGTTATTTATCATTAAACTTCATTCTTTGTCTAGTAAATGGAATTTGAATGAAATACTGCGTAATAAATTGTTAAATTCAACCTGTTGCAATGCATTTATTCCTCAGGTATTCCCAGAAAACGGAGAATGTCACAGGCTTCGTCAGCGATGAAGTCGGGGTTGTATGCTTCCAGTTCGGTACGCGGACGGAATCCCCAGCTTGCTCCAATGGTTGTTACTCCGGCATTCTTTCCGGTTTCCATGTCCACGCAGGAATCACCGATGTAGGCTACGTCTTCCCGGGACACATCGGCTTTTTCCATAATTTCCAGTACGGCCTGCGGATCCGGTTTGGCTGGAACTCCTTCCCGCTGGCCCAGCACTTCAACGAACTGGATGTCCGGGAAATATTGTGCAATCAGTTTGCTGGTAGCTGCCTGGTATTTGTTGGAAGCCACTCCGATCAGAATCTGGTTTGCCTGTAAGGTGTGCAGCACCTGCTCAATTCCCGGATAAGGCCGGCTGAGGTCTGCATTGTGTATATTATAATAAGGTATAAACTGCGAACGGATCTTCAGGACATTGGCTTCTGTCCGTTCTGTTTCGGGCAGGGCACGTTCGAACAGTTTGTTGATGCCGTTGCCTACGAAATAGCGGTAAGCATCGGTGTCGTGGGTAGGATAGCCGTAATGTTGCAGGGCGTGGTTGGTGGCGGCAGCCAGGTCGGCGATGGTATTCAGCAGCGTACCATCCAGATCGAATATCACAAGCTTCTTCATAAAATTCTGTTTTTGTGACCGCAAAGGTATAACAAACTTTGTTACTTTTGCAGGCGAATCTAAAACTTTTACGTATGAATTTCCTTGAATTAACCCGCGCACGTTATTCCGTACGCAATTACACAGACCGGTTGGTTGAGCCGGAAAAGTTGGATTATATATTTGAATGTGTCCGTATGGCTCCTTCTGCTGTCAATTATCAACCCTGGCGATTTGCCGTTGTTACCGATCCGGAACGTCTGGCAGCTCTGAAAACAGCCTATCCCCGCGAATGGATACAGACAGCTCCGTGTATCATTGTGGCTTGTGCCAACCATGAGGAATCATGGCACCGGAAATCGGATGGAAAAGATCATGCTGACATCGATCTGGGCATAGCCGTCGAACATCTTTGCCTGGCAGCAGCGGAACAGGGACTCGGCACCTGCTGGGTTTGTAACTTTGATGTTTCCCGTTGTCGGGAAGTGATGCAGTTGCCTGAAAACCTTGAACCTGTAGCTTTGATTCCTCTGGGCTATCCGGCCGACCCGTCTGTGGCAGAGAAGAAACGGAAAGTTCCGGCAGAACTCTTTCTGTGATGAAATATTTCTTTTTTAACGCGAATTATAACAAAATATTGTTCGAATTCTTTAATTTTGGGCGATTTTTTAGTTTTGAACTGAATTATAGCATATAATAACATGGAAAACATTGGAACAGGATTGATGCTGATGGTGGTCGGTATGGCTACTGTCTTTGTGATTCTCCTTATTGTAATCTGGTTGAGTCAGTTTCTGATTAAGGTGGTCAATAAGATTGCCCCTGAAGAAGAAGTGAAAAAGAAACCTGCTGCCAGCGGTCCTTCTACGGATGCCGGAGCAATGGATGCCATCAAGTCGGCTGTGAATATTCTTACAGCAGGCAAGGGCCAGGTTATCAAGATCGAGAAATTATAACAATTCTGAAAATTAGAAAAACACATTACTTACTACAATGGAAAAAGAAGTAAAGTTTAGCCTGGTCTTTCGTGACATGTGGCAGAGTGCCGGAAAGTATGTTCCTCGTGTAGACCAGCTGGTAAAAGTGGCTCCGGCCATTATTGAAATGGGCTGTTTTGCCCGTGTAGAAACAAACGGGGGTGGTTTTGAACAAGTTAATCTTTTATTCGGGGAAAATCCGAACCGTGCGGTGCGTGAGTGGACCAAACCTTTTCACGAAGCAGGAATTCAGACGCACATGCTTGACCGTGCACTGAACGGTCTGCGTATGAGCCCGGTTCCGGCCGACGTCCGTAAACTGTTCTATAAAGTCAAGAAAGCTCAGGGTACAGACATTACCCGTACATTCTGCGGACTGAACGATGTCCGTAACATTATTCCTTCTATCGGTTATGCGCATGATGCCGGAATGATTTCCCAGTGTTGTCTTTGCATCACTTATTCACCGATCCATACTGTTGAATATTATCTGAATATGGCCAAACAGCTGATTGAAGCCGGCTGTGATGAAATCTGTATCAAGGATATGGCCGGAATCGGACGTCCGGTGTTCCTGGGCAAGATTGTGGCTGGCATCAAACAACTGAAAAAGGACATTGTCATCCAGTATCACTCTCACGCTGGTCCCGGTTTCAATATGGCTTCCATTCTGGAAGTATGCAAGGCAGGTTGCGACTACGTGGATGTAGGTATGGAACCGCTGTCATGGGGAACCGGACATGCAGACGTAATCAGCGTGCAGGCCATGCTGAAGGATGCAGGCTTCAAAGTGCCTGAAATCAACATGCAGGCTTACATGAAGGTACGCTCCATGATTCAGGAATTTATGGACGACTTCCTGGGATTGTATATCAGTCCGAAAAACCGTCTGATGAACTCCCTGCTGATCGGACCGGGACTTCCGGGCGGTATGATGGGTAGTCTGATGGCCGATCTGGAAACGAATCTGGAATCTATCAATAAATACAAGGCTAAACGTAACCTGCCGTTCATGACACAGGATGAACTGCTGATCAAGCTGTTCGATGAGGTGGCTTACGTATGGCCGCGGGTTGGTTATCCCTGCCTGGTTACTCCCTTCAGCCAGTATGTGAAGAACCTGGCTATGATGAATGTCATCCAGATGGAAAAGGGTAAGGAACGCTGGGGAATGATTGCCGATGATATCTGGGATATGATTCTGGGCAAGGCCGGTCAGCTGCCGGGCAAACTGGCTCCGGAAATCGTGGAAAAGGCAGAACGCGAAGGCCGCAAGTTCTTTACCGGCAATCCTCAGGACAACTATCCTGACCAGTTGGAAAAGTATCGTCAGATGATGTGGGAGAAGAAATGGGAAACCGGACAGGACGACGAAGAACTCTTCGAATATGCCATGCATCCGGCACAGTATGAGGCTTACAAGAGTGGAAAGGCGAAGGCTGACTTCCTGGAAGATGTACAGAAGCGCCGTGCTGCCAAGGAAGAAGTCCATATGGCTAACGATACGACTAAGGTGCTTACGGTTGACGTGAACGGTCAGGCATACCGCGTGACGGTTGCATTCGGCGATGTCAATCCGGCTACCCTGGCAACAGCTCAGGGAGCAGCTCCGGCCCAGTCGGCTGCACCGGTAGCTTCAGGCGAAGGAAAAGAAGTGCTTTCTCCGCTGGAAGGCAAGTTCTTCCTGACCAAGGGGGCTCAGGAAACTCCGCTGAAGGTCGGCGACAAAGTCAACCAGGGCGATGTGCTCTGCTATGTGGAAGCCATGAAGACCTACAATGCCGTTCGGGCTGAGTTTAGCGGAACAGTGACCGCCATTTGTGTGAATTCCGGCGATGCCGTATCAGAAGATGACGTTTTAATGAAAATATTATAATGGAAGATATATTTGCAAGATTATATGATATGACTGCGTTCAGCAACATTGTTGCCGATCCGCGGTTCCTCATCATGTATGCCATTGCGTTTATTTTGCTGTATCTGGGAATCAAGAAGCAATACGAGCCTCTGTTGCTTGTACCGATTGCTTTCGGCGTGTTGCTGGCCAACTTCCCCGGCGGTGACATGGGCGTGATACAGGCTGACGAGAACGGCATGGTGATGGTTAACGGTGTGATGAAGAACATCTGGGAAATGCCGTTGCATGAAATTGCCCACGAACTGGGACTGATGAACTTCATTTATTACATGCTGATCAAGACGGGATTCCTTCCGCCTATTATCTTTATGGGAGTCGGTGCACTGACAGATTTTGGTCCGATGCTCCGCAATCTCCGCCTTTCTATTTTCGGTGCGGCAGCCCAGCTGGGTATTTTCGCTGTATTGCTCGTGGCCATTCTGATGGGATTCACTCCCAAGGAAGCAGCTTCACTGGGTATTATCGGTGGTGCCGACGGCCCGACTGCGATCTTTACTACCATCAAGCTGGCTCCTCATCTGCTGGGCCCGATCGCCATTGCAGCTTATTCGTACATGGCTCTGGTGCCGGTTATCATTCCGCTGGTTGTCCGTCTCTGGTGTACCAAGAAGGAACTTTCCATCAATATGAAGGAGCAGGAAAAGAAATATCCTTCAACAACTGAGATCAAGAATCTGCGGGTGCTGAAGATTCTGTTCCCGATTGTCGTGACTACCATTGTCGCTCTGTTCGTACCGAGTGCCGTGCCTTTGATCGGTATGCTGATGTTCGGTAATCTGGTGAAAGAAATCGGATCCAATACTTCCCGCTTGTTTGATGCGGCCTCCAACAGCATTATGAATGCAGCAACGATCTTCCTGGGCATCTCTGTCGGCGCAACCATGACGACTGATGCTTTCCTGAACTGGACGACTATCGGTATCGTGATCGGCGGTTTCCTGGCATTTGCACTGTCTATTTCCGGCGGTATCCTGTTTGTCAAGATATTCAATCTCTTTACAAAGAAGAAGATCAATCCGCTGATCGGTGCAACAGGCTTGAGCGCTGTGCCGATGGCCAGCCGCGTGGCTAATGAGATTGCCTTGAAATACGACCCGAAGAACCATGTGCTCCAGTATTGTATGGCAAGCAACATTTCGGGTGTCATCGGATCAGCCGTGGCTGCCGGTGTGCTGATCTCATTCCTGGGATAAAAAGGCCTCGGGCTTTTTAAAAAAGACTTCGGCGTTTGCATGAAAAGACTTCGACGTTTTCATGTAAATGCCGAAGTCTTTTTTTACTCTCTCATTTTGATGGAGTTCAAAATATTTCATGGAAGAAAAAGCCTGTGTTTAAGGATTTGTTTGTATCTTTGTGGCGAATATATAATTAAAATAAGTATGAGTTATAATTTGCTAAAAGGTAAAAGAGGTATTGTTTTTGGTGCATTGAACGAACAGTCAATTGCCTGGAAAGTGGCCGAAAAAGCTGTTGAAGAAGGTGCCATGATTACATTGTCCAATACCCCTGTGGCAGTACGTATGGGTGAGGTTTCTGCATTGGCAGAGAAGCTGAACTGCGAAGTGATTCCGGCTGATGCTACTTCTGTGGAAGATCTGGAAAATGTATTTAAGCGTTCAATGGAAGTGCTGGGAGGAAAGATTGACTTCGTTCTGCACTCAATCGGTATGTCTCCGAACGTTCGTAAGAAACGTACTTATGACAACCTGGATTATGACATGTTGAGCAAAACTTTGGATATTTCTGCTGTTTCATTCCATAAAATGATCCAGTCAGCCAAGAAGCTGGATGCAATCAATGAATACGGTTCTATCGTTGCTTTGAGCTATGTTGCTGCACAGCGTACATTCTATGGTTATAACGATATGGCTGATGCAAAGGCTTTGCTGGAATCTATTGCACGTAGCTTCGGATATATTTACGGACGTGAACATCATGTTCGTATCAATACGATTTCTCAGTCACCGACCATGACCACTGCCGGTTCAGGAGTGAAGGGTATGGACAAGCTGTTTGACTTTGCCAACCGTATGTCTCCGCTGGGTAATGCTTCTGCTGACGAATGTGCAGACTACTGTATCGTGATGTTCTCTGACCTGACCCGTAAGGTGACCATGCAGAACCTGTTCCACGACGGAGGTTTCTCCAGCGTTGGTATGAGCTTGCGTGCCATGGCAACTTATGAAAAGGGACTGGATGAATACAAAGACGAAAACGGTAACATCATCTACGGATAATCAGCGTATTCATGCGTAGATGGATATTCATATTGATAAGCATTCTGACACTTTCTGCCTGCCATTCCGGCGGGCAGAAAGACGATGCTTTGTCTGATGTGGATATCAAGGTGATCCGTTACGACCGCCTGCAGTATGAAGCTTTTGCCTTGAACAGTTTCTCGGCCTTGCAGAAAATGAGTACCGAATGTCCGCAGGCCACCAAGCTGCTGATTGAAAGAGTGCTTGACATCGGAAGAGCAAAAGATACGGATATCAACGAGCGGTTGTGTGCATATTATTCTGATTCCATCCTGCAACGGATCATGGAAGATGCCACACTTGTGAAGTTCAAGGATATGAAGGATATCGAGAAGGGACTGACCGAAGGCTTTCGGAAGTTGAAGAAAGAACTGCCTGATCTCGTGATTCCTCAGGTCTATTCGCAAGTTTCGGCTTTAAATCAGTCGGTGGTGGTAGGCGACAGTCTGCTGGGCTTCAGCATCGACAAGTATATGGGAGCGGATTATCCCCTTTACAAACGCTATTATTACAATTATCAGCTTCGGGCGATGAATCCTGATTGTATTGTGCCCGATTGTCTGATGTCCTATCTTTACAGCCAATATCCCTTTCCCTGGGAAGAAGGTAATCGCACATTGTTTGATATCATGATTTACCATGGCAAAGTGGCCTGGGTGATGGATAAGATTCTGAATTATGATACGGAAAGCGGAAAGTTGCTGAACTATACGGCAAAAGAAACGGAATGGTGTCAGAAGAATATTTCCAGTATCTGGGAATGGATGAAGGAACGGAATCACTTGTCTTCTACTGATCCCATGCTGATCCGTGCTTATACACACCCTGATCCGAGTGTGATTTTTGGCGGAAAGAAAGTTCCTCCGTTCCTGGGAACATGGATGGGAGTACAGCTGGTGGATGCTTATATGTCGCAGCATAAGGAGGTAACTGTGCAGCAGTTGCTTCAGCGGAAAGACTGCCACACTTTGTTGCAGGAAATGGATTTTAATCCCTGATTAAACATAGTCTAAAGAATTCTTTATGGAAACAGCCTTATATTTGTTGCCCGTGACACTGGGCGATACGGCCATTGACAAAGTCTTGCCGGCTTATAATGCCGGTATCATTCGTGAAATCAAGCATTTTATTGTGGAAGATGTCCGTTCGGCACGTCGTTTTCTGAAAAAGGTAGATCGGGAAATTGACATTGATACTCTTTCTTTTTATCCGCTGAACAAGCATACTTCACCGGAAGATATTTCGGGATATCTGAATCCTTTGGCGGAAGGTCATTCCATGGGCGTGATTTCAGAGGCTGGTTGTCCGGCCGTAGCTGACCCGGGAGCAGATGTTGTGGCTATTGCCCAGCGCAGGAATCTGAAGGTTGTTCCGCTGGTAGGGCCTTCTTCCATCATTCTTTCCGTAATGGCTTCGGGATTCAACGGACAGAGTTTTGCTTTTCACGGTTATCTGCCAATTGAACCGAATGAACGTTCCAAGCGGCTGAAAGAACTTGAAGGGCGGATTTATTCGGAACATCAGACGCAGCTTTTCATTGAAACTCCTTACCGGAATCATAAGATGCTGGATGATATACTGAAGGCTTGCCGACCGCAGACCAAATTGTGTATCGCAGCCAATATAACTTGTGAAGGAGAGTATATCAAGACGCGTACGGTCAAGGAATGGAAGGGTATAGCTTTGCCTGATCTGAGCAAGATTCCTTGTATCTTTTTGTTATACAAATAAGGGAGAGCAGAAGTTTGTATTCCGGTAATGCAGAAAAAATGGTTTACCGGAATCGGATCAGCGTAGTTTTTTCTTTATCACCGGTGGAGTGCCCATTTCTTTCCAGACGTCGCTGACCATCCAGATTTGAAGCAGTTCTTTATAGAGGCGTTCTGCCTTGGGAAAACTTTTTTCCATTATTTTATCAATCGGAACATATTCTCCTCCGGGAACCGTGACGTCGGAAATATTCTCTACCGGCAGGATATACAGCTGTGTCTTTAATGGAAAACAGTCGGGATTGGGATGAGATGCCGTGTACGACTGGACCATCATCAGGGGGATTCTTTTTTTGTAATGCAGAAAGTCTTCCACTAATCGTTCTGCAAACGAATCAGCCTTTCTTAAAGCTCCGTTGTAAGTACGGATCACTGGCAGGTCCCATTTATTGTCTTCACGGCGTACCAAAAGCAGTTTGTCACAGCATAAAGGTGCGATGCGAATGACAATTTTCAGTATATCGTATTTGGCAGCCATCCGGATACCGGTAATATTTGCAATCAGGCAGAGAATATAAATAGATACAGGAATTACATTTCCCATAAAGAATCTCCAGTTCTCGCTGAGCGGTGCATGACGGGAGATCATGATTTGCAGAATAATCAGATGGATGGCAGACAACGCGAAAATGGTTCTGGCTTCCAGTATGTATGAGAACCGGGAAGTCAGCCGTAATTTCTTGAGCAAGAAAAAATAGATATCGGGGGCAATGACGTGAATGGAGGCAAAGATCAGTAGCATGAACTCCAATGCAGGGGTTATTCCATTCAGAGGAACATACTGATAGCCATAAAATACTCTTAAGAAGAAGCATAGGCCGATACCGATGGTTCCTTGAAGCAAAAAGAAATTCAATCCTTTTAGGTGAAAAATATCGTATAGAAGAGCTGTAATACTGATAACCAGTCCGACTCCCAGCATTTCTGTTGTAGGAAAAAAATGCAGACCGATCAGCGTTATGATGGTTGGCAACAGGCCAAAAGATACGATTTTGTCTTTATGCTTCAATAAAAATTCCATTCGTTTTTCCTTTTATGAATGTAACAACAGGAAAAGCTTGTTTGTTTATGAAAAGTGATAAAAACAATTCGGATAATCTGGAAATTTTGCAGTTGGAAGACTGCTTCTCCGGATTATCCGAATCTGTTGTCAGAAGTGTCCGATTTTGCAGACACTATTTGTTGATCTTCAGGAAATGTTTCTCTGCATGATAGGAAGAACGGACCAGAGGACCGCTTTCCACAACTTCAAATCCTTTAGAGAGTCCTGTTTCTTTATAGGCCTGGAACTGTTCCGGAGTGACATATTCCGCCACCGGATAATGGTTTCGGCTGGGTTGCAGATATTGGCCGATAGTCAGGATCTTGCAACCGTTTGCCAGCAGATCATCCATGGTTTCTTCTACTTCCTCAACCGTTTCTCCAAGTCCGACCATAATTCCTGATTTGGCAGTGATGCCACTTTCGGCAATCTGTCGGATTACTTTCAGGCTTGTGTCATAACGGGCTGCACTTCGTACCAGCGGGCTGATTCTTCGCACAGTTTCCATGTTGTGCGAAAGAATATTCGGCCGGGCATCTGTAACCAGTCTGATCAGTTCCGCTCTTCCCTGAAAGTCGGGGATCAGTGCTTCCAGTGTTGTGTCCGGATTGGTTTGTTTGATGGCGGCAATAGTACGTGCCCAATGGGAAGCACCCAGATCTTCCAGGTCATCCCGGTCTACGGAAGTAACTACGGCATGATTCAGTTTCATAAGCCGGATGGAGTCAGCCACTCTTTCTGGTTCCTGCGGATCCAGTGGCAGAGGTTTTCCAGTCCGGGTGTTACAGAACTTGCAGGACCGGGTGCAGATTTCTCCACCAATCATAAATGTGGCGGTTCCTTTTCCCCAGCATTCTCCAAGATTCGGGCAACGTCCGCTGCTGCAGATTGTATGCAGTTTATGGGTGTCTACAACTTTCTTGGTTTCCGTATACCGTTCGTTGGTACCAATGCTGATCTTCAGCCATTCCGGTTTCTTAACGTGTTCCATGCCTTTCAGAATAAAGAGGTTTAAAGATTCTGGATGAAGAAGTTGGCTACCCGGTTCATCAGGTGTTCTCGGGTTTTTCCGCCGAAGATACCATGATTACGGTTCGTGTACACCTGCATGTCAAACTGGATACCTGCCTGTACCAGCGCCTCACTGTATTCAGCACAGTTCTGATAATGTACATTGTCATCGGCTGTACCATGGATCAGCAACAGGCTTCCTTTCAGTTGCGGAGCACGTTTGATGGCAGATCCGGCGTCGTAGCCTTCAGCATTTTCTTTCGGAGTGCGCATGAAACGTTCTGTATATACAGTATCGTAGAAGCGCCAGTCGCTGGGTGCTGCGATAGCTACTCCGGCCTTGAAGGCGCCGCTTCCGTCACTCATTGACATAAGTGTATTATATCCTCCGAAGCTCCATCCCCAGATTCCGATTCGTTTACCGTCAATGTAGGGCAGTGTACCCAGATAGCGTGCAGTTTCCACCTGATCTTCGGCTTCTTTGACACCCAGTTGCAGGTAAGTACATTTTTCGAAAGCAGCTCCTCTTCCTCCGGTTCCACGGCCGTCTACACAAACCATGATGTATCCTTTATCGCACATATAAGCTTCAAACAAGCCTCCGTCGCCGAAGCTTCCGATTCCCCAGCGGTCAATAACCTGCTGAGAACCCGGTCCGCTGTATTGATGCAGGATGACCGGATATTTTTTGTTGGCATTAAAATTGGCAGGTTTCATCATCCATCCGTTCAATTCCACGCCACTGCTTGTACGGAAGGTAAAGAATTCCTTCTGCGGCATATTCAGCTGGGCTGTCTGTGCTTTCAGTTTGCTGTTATCCAGCAAAGTTGTCAGTTCTTTACCCCGATTGTCATTTAAGGTAATCAGTGTCGGTGTGCTGATATTGGAGAACGTATTGATGTAATACTTCTGGTTCGTGCTGAAGATTGCACTGTTGCTTCCGGTACGGGTAGACAATTTAGTCTTTTTACCTTTTCCGTCTATTTTATAGATTGCGGTACGGAGCGGGCTTCCTTCGTTGCTGGCATAATAAAAGACATTGGCTTTCTGATCCCATCCCAGGAAAGAGGTAATCTCAAATTGTCCTTTTGTGATCTGTTTTACAAGATTTCCGGCAATGGTGTACAGATAAAGATGGTTGTATCCGTCTTTCTCGCTCATCATGACGATGTGTTCCGGATAGAATTTAATGTTTGAATAAGCACTTTCTTTGATATACTGTTCTGCTTCATCACGGATCGCTACCTTGCAAAGGCCGCTGCGTGGGTTGGCCATGTACAGATCCAGACGGTTCTGATGGCGGTTCAAAGTCATGATTGCCAGTTTTTCCGGATCAGATGTAAACTTGATGCGGGGAATATAGCCGTCGCTGTCTATCTGCAAATCCATTTTGCGAGTAACGTGACTCTTGATATCATAAGTATGTACGCTGACTTTGGAGTTTACTTCGCCGGCTTTCGGATATTTATATTCGTATGCTCCCGGATAAGTGGCATAGGAAGTCTTTTCCGGTGCGAGTCCCTTATACCAGGGGAAAGAGAACATAGGAACGGCACTTTCATCAAAGCGTACGTAAGCAATCATTTTGCTGTCTGCGCTAAAGTCGAAAGCCCGGTTGAAGCTGAATTCTTCTTCGTACACCCAGTCTGGAATACCATTCAGTACATGATTGTATTCTCCGTCTTTGGTGACTTGTGATTCACTGTTGCCGAAAAGCAGTTTCACCAGATAGATGTTGTTGTTGCGTACAAAGGCAATCTGGTTACCGTCCGGAGAGAAAAGAGGAACTTGCTGAGGACCATTGTTGGAAAGCGGTTCCATCTTGTTATTCTTGACATTGTAGATATAATATACCGCAGTGAAGGAATGGCGGTAAATAGGTTTGGTTTCTGTCTGGATCAGAATCAGTTTTTCGTCGGGAGAAAGAATATAATCATCGAAGGACTTCAGGTCGCAGTCGCGTGCCGTGGTCACATCGAAAAGGGTTCCGACTTCTTCTCCGGTCTTGAACGAGTATTTGACAATTCGTTTGTGATCGCTGCTGATCTGGGTGTAATGCTCGCCGTCCAGCATGGGTTTCAGTCCGCTGATACCCTGTGCCCGGTAAGTTCCCTGAGCGATGTCCCGCAATGTTACTTTTTGTTGTGCCTGTATGCCTGTGACAAAGATGGCCAACAACAGCAAGGTGAAAAATCGTTTCATGGTTTTGTTTGGTTTTATCAGTTATACTCGGACAAAGATACGACAATAAAATGAGAGCAACGACATGTTATGTCTTTAAATGCGGGTAAATTACATGTTGTTGCCTTATTTCAAAGGGAGTTTTTCCGGGATAACGGCAGGCCGGGGAGGAATAAACAGGGGCTGAGGCTTTAACCATCCTAATTTGAACACGGGGCGTACCGGTTGAGGCTTGGCAGCCGTGTCCGGCCGTCTACGCCGTGAAGACGGAGTTGCAACAACTTTCTCTTCCGGAACCTTGAACGATACAGGCAGAGAATAGCGGCATCTAACCGTAGTACCATGATCTTTGCCGGCAGTCCACCGGGGCATTTCCTGAATTGCTTTCAGCGCCAGGGTATCCAGTGTTGCTTCCAGCGGACGGACTACGTGAGGAGTTGAGATACTTCCGTCTTTTTCCACGACAAACTGAATGATGACAATACCTTCCGTCTTGTTTTTCTTGAGAGCTTCCGGATAGGTTATTTTCCGGTCCAGATATTCCTGAAAAGCTTTCATGCCTCCGGGATATTCCGGCATTTCTTCTACGCTTGTGTAAATGCGGTTTGAGCCTTTAGGTTGCAGACGAATCGGATAAGGTTCGGAAGTATTCTGTAAGAAAGGCTGTATAGAAAGAGACAGGTTCTCCATACCGTCAGCACGTATCGTTATGGGATGGCTGAAATCCGCATCGAGACGGAACAGTCCGATTTCATCGGTCAGGGCTTTTCTTCCAGTACCCTGAATGCTGACTACCGCACCTGTAATGGGTTTTCCCTGGTTGTCCAGTACATATCCTTCAATCGGATACAGTTGTCCGCTTTGTTTGAACAGTCTGCGGTCTTCCGGACTGTCCAGATAGATAATGGTATCTTGAGCTGCTTCGTTCAGCCGGAAGCTCAGTACCGGAGTCTTTTTATCATCGGTGAAAAAAAGATTTGCCGTACGGAAGATATTGTTACTGCTTTCTTCCTGAAAAGAAATGATTCCCTGAGCATTTCCAGTATATTCCTGAGTGCGTCCCATGATTCTCAAAAAGACTCCGAGCTGCGGATCACCGTTTGACTTTTTGACCGTAATGCGATAATCGGTCTTGCCGTTTTGGGCAGGACCCGGAACAGCAGCCTGAATACTGATACAGATCATGCTGATCATTACAGGCAAGATGAAACGACGGCTGACGTTTCCGCTTCTTAACTTCTGGAGACGTTCCAGGGCATGCCGGCGGCTGAGCATGACTTGCCGGCGGTAAACCAGACAGGTTGTCAGAAAATAAACTCCGGCTTGTATCCATAAGGCCCGATACTCCGGCAAGACTTCCTGCAAGGTCGCTCCCATATTGTTGATTTGTACGAATCCATTGATTCCGAAGGTTGAGGGAAACAGCCAGGAAAATACTTTCCAGAATGATGGAACTGCTGCTCCCGGCCAGGAAATACCCGAAATAAACAGTAACGGGATAGACGT
>NZ_EQ973650.1:322467-332116 GCF_000157915.1 Phocaeicola coprophilus DSM 18228 = JCM 13818
ATGGATGAAAATCGAGCAGGTCATGGCAAAGAAAATGCAGGCCAGCAGATAAGGGAAGATGAAAGCCATCAAAGTCGAAGGCTGGGCAATTTGTACCAGACTGAACATTTGCGGTACAGCACATAAAACATATGCTGAGATCGCAATGTATATCAGTAAATAGGCCATAGACTTGCCAAATACAATACGCAATGTCCCTTCATAATGGCGTCCGATCGGTACCAGATCTTTGAAGCGGTTGGTTTCCCGGGCCGTTCCGGCAGACATACCGATTCCCAGCAGCAAAGTCTGTTGCAGAATCAGCATCAGTACGGCCGGAATCAGAAAGCTGGCAAACCCGTCCTGTGGATTGAATAGAGAGATATCTTCATATTCAATAGGAGCCGTGCTGACCTCATCCTGCCGCTGGGTTGTATTTCCCATCCGTTGGATTTTTATTTGTTCATTGACAGTTAAAGAGGCATTGGTCGCTGATAGCAGAATGGCTTTGTAATACAGCATACCACTCATATCACAATAAATATTGACCTGAGTCTGACGACCTTGAGATATGTCCCGGCTGAAACTCTCTGGAATATGGATAACGCCATATACCTTTTTTTCTTTCATCAGACTTTTAGCTTCTTCCATGTCTGCGCAATAAGACTGGATCTGCACATCGGCACTTGCATCCATTAACCGTAAATATTTCCGGCTAAGTGTAGAGTTGTTGTCATCCACAACTGCGGCAGGAACTTCACGTACCACTTCGTTGGTATAAATGAAAGCATACACCAGCGGATAGGCTAGAGGTACCAGCAGGAAAAAGATGAGTACTCCTTCATCGCGTACCGTGGCTTTCAGTTCTTTGGCAAAGATGTGGAATAATCCAGCCAGGCCGTTTCGGATAATATCTGAGAATGAACGTTCTTTCATGAGGTTATCGTGTTATTAGGGGACATAAACATATTGCAGCAGAATAGTCCGCAGTTTCTTTAATACCAGGAAAGGAAGAAGCAGGAATACAAGTAAGGCTACTACTGCCTGCCATGCGTAGATCAGCGGATAGCCGTTCAAAGCAAAATTGACATAAAGCAGGTAATAATGCCGCAGAGGAAACAGGACACACAATGCCTGCAGGGTCGGATGCATGGCCATAACCGGAAATGTAAATCCGGAAATGGAGAACGAAATGACTCCCCATAAAGAGGCGGCACTCAAGGCCAGACGGAAAGATCCGAACAGGCCGAAAAGGAATACACCGAAGGCCTGTGAGGAGAGTACCAGTAAAAGTCCGGCCAATAACATCGGAAAGATTCCGCTGTGGCAGGGATAATGTAAATATCCATATAGATATACATTATAGAATACTGCAATGACAAAGAAAACAAGGGTATGTGGAAGCAGCTTCCCGATCAGTACTTTGGTGATCGAATTATCAGCTAAATGCATCAGTTCTCTGCCTGTTCCGTTTTTCACTTCTTCTCCCAGGGTATAAATGGTGGTCAGGAATATAAGTAACATTAAAATACCCGGAAACAGCGTGTTGCAGAGATAAACCGAATAGTTAAGCCATGGATTATTCAGCGCGTGAGTATCTATGACTATCGGTTGCAGAAAGGCCATGGCCTGGTCTTCCGTAGCTCCCTTTGCATACAAGGTTGCCCGTCCGACAGCTCCGGCTGCCAGTTCGGAAATGGTCCGCTGATCCTTGTAAAGCAATGAGCCGGCAATCAGATAGGAATAATTGACATAAAAGGAAACTTTAGGCTGCCGGCTGGCCAGGGTTGCTTCTGTAGTTCCTTCGGGAATATAATAAAAAGAATAAATTTCACCCCGCTGGATAGCTTTTCGGGCTTCCATGACACTGGGATAGTGTGCTACGATATGTGTCTGCTGAAAGGCATCCAGATTCCGGATAATATTTCGCGTGGTAGAAGTATTGTCCAGATCCACAACACCGGCAGGCAGGTCTGTCGGCAGTCCGTTCGCCATCAGGGTGGTGAAGAACAGATAACAGAATACCGGCGCAATAATCATGCAAAACAGATACAGCGGCCGGACGGCGATGCGCAGAACTTCTCGTTTGGCAATATTGAGCAGACACATAATTTCCTGTTTATTTATTGATCGTGCAGATTGCTGACATACCAGGTCTCAGGTTTTCAACAGCTTGTACGGGCTTGGCTTTCACTTCGAATGTTTTCAGATCATACTGTCCGGTTGTCTTGGTTGCCTTCCAGGCAGCATACGTTCCCAGATCTTTCATATAAGTAACCTTAAAGGTTGCTTCTTTTTCCAGGGCAGGGATATAAGCCTTGATTTCACCTCCGACGGAGAATTGCTTCAGGAAATCTTCACGGACATTAAATGTAACCCACATTTCGTTCAGGCGGGCTATATTCATAATCGGAGCTCCGGTTCCCACCAGTTCTCCTTCTTTGGGAAACACTTCGGTTACTTCTCCATCAGCAGAAGCCAGCAGATAGGTTTCGGCAATATAGGAAGCCACTTCGGCAACGGCTCCTTTGGCGCGTTCCACCTGTGCTGCCGCCATGGCTTTATCTTCCCGTTGTGCTCCATTCTTGGCCATTGTGTATTGAGCATGAGCTGCACGTTCGGTTGCCGCCATGGCATCATATTGTGCCTTGGCTTCATCGCGTTTCTGGGCAGTCATGACTCCCTGTTCAAACAGACGGTTGACGCGGTTGTAGGATTTTTCAGCAATCTCCAGACCAGCTTTGGCCTTTTGCCACATTTCAAAGGCAGCCTGCAACTGTTCGGCACGTGTGCCTCTGATTGCTTTTTCGTTAAGTGCCTGTGCTGCCTGTTCCGCAGCCTGTGCCTGCGAAAGTTTAGCCATGACGTCCGGAGCTTCCAGAATTGCCAGTGTGTCACCGGCTTTCACCTGGTCGCCTTCCGATACGAAATATTTTAAGATCCGGCCCGGTACTTTACTGGATACCCGGTATTCAGTCGCTTCTGCCTGGCCCTGGATGACTTCCGGTTCAGTTCCTAACGTAAAGAAGCCTATTGCGCTGACTACGGCAACTACGGCCACTAAAGTAATGAAAGCCAGCAAAACATTGTTGCGTTGAGTTTTTTCAGCCATATCTGTTTGTTATTTTAAAGTTCCCATTGATTTGTTTAAATATACTTCACTCATTTTTAAATCGATCTGAGCATCAATCTTTCCTGATTGAGCTGACAGCCAAGCTGTTTGTGCTTCCAGTACGTTACTGGTGGAAATTACTCCTTCCTTGAAGCCGAGATTGGCGTAACGCAGGTTCTCATTGGCTTTATCCATGTTTTTCTCGGCCATAATCAGACGCTTGGACGCTTCGTTTACTTTGTATGAACTTTGAGTAACCTGAAGCTCGACTTTCTCTCTGACGTCTTCCAGCTGATAGCGGGCAATGTTGGCTTCGGCTTTGGCTGCTCTTACCTTATAGATACCTTCTCCCCAGTGGAATACCGGAATCTTGACAACAACTCCGGCAGCCCACATTCCGCGGAACTTGTTTTCAAATCCGTTTATTAATGAAGGATTGGTGACCAGATAATTGGCGGTGAATGCAACAGACGGAAGAAAGTCTGCTCTGACTACATTGACCTTTTGCCGGTAGATCTGTGAAGCCAGTTCCAGGCTGCGCAATTCTTCCCGGTTGGCCAGGGCCGTATTTACATTGCTCTCCGTATATACGTTGGGCAGGCTGAGGTTCTCCATTTGTTCATCTGCCAGTCTTATTTCACTGTCTAAAGGCAGACCGCATAACTGGCAAAGCACCATTTTGGAAAGACTCAGGCCGTTTTCCACCTGTGTCAGAGTCATTTCTGCTTCATTGACTTTTACTTTGACGCTCAGTCCGTCCGCCTGGGTTGCAACTCCTTCTGCCACCATCTTTTCTACATCTGAATCCAGCTTGCGGACCAGTTCAACGTAACTCTCAGCCAGTTTTTTCTTATTGACCAGAGAAATGACCTGCCAATAAGCCTGATCTGTGTTTAGAATCAGATCCTGCATGCCTGTGGCATGTTGTGATTGGGCCAGCTGTTCTGCATATTTGGTGATCTTGTTGTAGGCGATGATCTTTCCTCCCATGAACAGCGGCTGCGTCAGTGTAGCGGTTCCTAATGTCATGTTTCGGGTATCCGTTCGAAAAGCATCCACGATACCTTGTCCTATGCCATTAAGTCCGGCACTGAGTCCGGGGATCATTCCGGCAAGAGGCTGGAGCAGAGATCCCAACATCGGGTTTGAAGCCCCCAGTTGCTGCAAGGCCTCTTGCAGCTGTGCTCCGGTAGCTGTTCCTATGTTGCTGATTGTCTGTTTCTGTTCGTCACTTAACAGAGAGATTTCTTTCTGCGTACGCATATACGCTCCCATGACATCAATCTTGGGCAGAAAATTGGTGAATGCCGCTTTCTTCTGATAGCGGGCTGCATTGATCTTTTCCTGTGAGATGCGTAATTCCTTGTTGTTGGCAAGGGCCAGCGTTCTGCAGCTGTCGAGAGTCAATACTTGCTGTGCATAGCTTCCGATAGCTATGCCAGTAAAAACGATGAGGCTTAAGATTCGTTTCATGGCCAATTGGGTCTTTGTGTTCTTTTGGTTGCTTATGCAACAGTGCAAATGTATGACATTCTAACAAACTTCCCAAGCATTTTGTTGAAAAGAGTGTCAATGCAACCAAAATTTAATGGAAATTATTCTTTGCCAGTTTCGGCTTTTTACTGATCGAACAATGGGTTACCTCTACATTCGGATTGGAACGCGTTGTCTCTGTGGCTGTGTCTTCTCCGGCAGGGAAGCTTCCTGTTGCCATTCTTGTGAATACAGGTGCCAGCAACATGTCTTCTGCCGTACCCAGCTCTCCAAGTTCTCCTGCATAGTTCTCGGCGAGTTCATAGTCCGGCTGCAGTCCGTTGTCAAAATAATCCTGGAATCCTTCGGCATTGCTGAGATACGCAGTTGTCAGCCACAGCTCCAGTTGCGGGCTCTGTTCATCGGTAAATAAACTTTGTGCCACATTCTTGCCGAAAGTTGCTGTACCAACCTGCAAAAGTCTTTCTTTCAGATAAGGACGCAGACAGTTTATGACTATTTCAGAGGCCGAAGCCGTATTGTTTGAAGTTATGATGTATAGATTCTCGTAGGCGAGAGGTGTTCCTCCGGGGATGAGCGAAGGTTCGAAAAGATAACTTTCCGTTTTCGCAATTTTGTCATTGTAAGTCATGTTCAGAAAAGTCTGTCCCATGGCATTCTGGGGAGCAAGCAAGGTACTCAGCAATTGAGATGTGCTGACATATCCGCCCGGATTGTAACGCAAATCAAGAATGATGTCATTGGGCTGGCGGGCAGCTATCTCAACGAACATATTCTGCAATGTTTCGGTATCATCTGCGCCGAAACTGTTGTAAAGAATATAGGCAGCAGTCCGGTTTCCGGCCGTGATAAAGCTGGTCTTCATCAGGTTGGTTTCTTCAATATACCGGGGAGCCGGAATTTCAGTAACTCCCAGTGTGTCGAATCCTTCTCCGTTATAGTTGCCTAAAGTGAAGGTATATGATTGAGTCGGTGCAGATACATATTTGCTGTAATCTCCGCTTCCTATCTTTTTGTTGTTGGCTGCAATGATCCAGTCTCCTCTTTTTAATCCGGCTTCTTCAGCAGGAGATCCCGGCTGGGTGTAAAGCACCCGTATGGCGTAGTCTCCGCTTCCTGTCCGTATCAGGGCTGCTTCATATCCGAATGTAGGGCTGCTGCTTAAGGCGCGGGAGACATTCACCGAGTCAATGTGAGAAAACAACGTACCGTTTTTCTGATCCCTGCTGGAGGCTGCATTTTTCAGGAAGTTCTCCGGAGTCTGGAAAAAGTCGAGGCTCTCTTCAGCAGGAATATCTTCATAAAAGAGATAATTCTGCTGCATGGTTTCGTAAATCCATGTTTTGCTGGCAATCAATGCATAATATTCTCCCGAGCGGTCTTCTCCACATGCCATTAATGTCAGGGAGATAACCGTTCCATAGATCAGACGGTAAAAAGCAGTTCTTTTCATGCGAAATCTTATTTCATGCTGAATGAACCTTGACCGATCATATTTCCGTCGGCAAAGATGTATACTCTGTAATTTCCAGAGGGAAGGAATTCTTCCACATTCCAGTATACCGTAACGGTTTGTTCTTCTCCGGTGTATTCGATGTATTTTTTGATGGAGTAGCCGATGTTTCTGTCTTCATAAGCAAAAGTATTGGCTTCGCTCTTGGTCAGAATATCATTGTCCGGTTTGGCGATCCGGATATACAATGTCTTGTTTCCTGTTTCAGCCGTAATATTCTTTACGATTGTAAACTGGATGGAGATCTTTTTGACGTCTTTCACTTTTCTGGCAGTCTTGCCCCGTTTGTTCATCGGATTGACGATAATATTGGTAGCATCCAGCTGTGCTGCAAGCGAGACTTTTTCGTTCAGACTTTTCTTTTCCTTTGAAAGTGTGCTGATCTGTGCTGTTGCTGCCGAATATTTATTCTTGACTTCCTGATTTTCTTTGGTCAGTTCTGCATTCAAGCGGTTCAGAGAGTCAATCTGTATGACATAAGTACGCAATACGGCACGTACTGTTTTCAATTCCTTCTTCAGACGCATGATTTCAGCGGCATTGCTGCTCTTGACCTGACGTAATTCTTCCAGCAGACGTTGGGTCTTCAGTTTTTCACTTTCCAGTTTTTCCCGCAAAGAGTCATTGTTGATCTGAATCTGCAGCTCGTCATATTGGGTGGCAAAGGTGCTGTATTCATTCTCCATTTCCTCTTTTTCTACAGCAAACAACTCGCTCATTTCCTTATTTTTCTGTGCTTCATGTACAGCAAAGAACGAAACTCCACCAGCAATTACCGCCAGAATGATAATAACTATAATCAGTTTTTTGTTTTTGTCCATATTGTATGAATGCTATGATTTTTGGCAAAAATACGAAAAATCTCTGGAAAAGACGAATAAAAAGGGACAAATGTCTTCGTAATGCCTGTCAATAAGGCGTTTGCGAAGACAAATGAGGACAGGCGAAAAATCGAGGTAACGTAAAGGAAAGCGGATTTATGAAGAAGAACGGTCTCCAAATCATTACCCGCCGAATGGTGATTTTTAACACACCGTGTTGTATTTGGCAGCTTGTGGCACAGGTTGGCATATCAAGGTCTAACTCGTTGAGTAATAACTTTGCAAACAAAAAACGAGTATGGCAAGAAGCACATTCAAGGTTCTGTTCTACGTGAACGGCAGCAAGGAGAAAAACGGTATTGTCCCCATCATGGGACGAGTGACAATCAACGGGACTGTGGCGCAGTTCAGTTGTAAGCAGAACATCCCGAAAACGCTTTGGGACGTGAAAGGAAACAAGGCGAAAGGCAAGAGCCGCGAGGCACGAGACATCAACCTTGCCCTTGACAACATCAAGGCGCAAATCATCAAACATTACCAGCGCATTTCAGACCGCGAGGCATTTGTTACGGCTGAGATGGTGCGCAACGCCTATCAGGGAATCGGCAGCGAGTATGAGACGCTGCTAAAAGCATTCGACCGTGAGAACGAAGTGTTCAAGAAACGGGTAGGCAAAGACAGGGTAATGGCTACCTATCGGGCACGTGTACGGGCAAGAAACCATGTAGCCGCCTTTATCAAGTCGTTTTACAGACGCAGCGATATGTCCATGTTGGAACTTACTCCCGATTTCATCAAGGAGTTCGCCGCATACCTCTCGACTGAAGCCGGATTGCGGAACGGTTCGATATGGGCAAACTGTATGTGGCTGAAAGGCGTGGTCATGAAAGCGCATTATAACGGGTTGATACCGCGCAATCCTTTCATCCAGTTTCATATCAGCCCCAATGTGAAAGAACGGGAATATCTGACGGAGGATGAACTGAAAGCGGTCATGACACATGAGTTTGCAGACAGCAAGCTCGCATACATCCGTGACATTTTCATCTTTGCCAGTTTCACCGCCTTGTCGTTCGTGGACATTCAGGAACTGACGAATGACAACATCGTGGAGGTGAACGGCGAGAAGTGGATATTGTCCAAACGCCACAAGACAAAAGTCGCCTTCCAAGTGAAGCTGCTGGATATACCCTTGCAGATAGTCGAACGCTACCGACCGATGCAGAAAGACAATCGTATATTCCCCGGCTTGAACTATTGGTCTATCTGCAAACCGTTGAAACGGATGATAAGGGAATGTGGCATAACCAAGTCAATATCATTTCATTGCAGTCGTCATGGCTTCGCAACATTAGCTTTGAGCAAGGGGATGCCCATTGAAAGCGTAAGCCGTGTGTTGGGACATACGAATATAGTCACGACCCAACTCTACGCAAAGATAACCACGCAGAAGCTCGACAACGACCTGACCATGTTCGGCGACAAACTGAGTAAGACGTTTAACGGAATAACGATGTCATGAGTATGAGAAGAAACAGCATAACAGTGAATGAATCCGGCAATATCATCATGCCGGAGAATGTCTCAAACATTTGGATGAGCGAGCCGGAATTGGTGGAACTGTTCGGAGTAATTGCTCCGACACTTCGTTCTGCCATCAGAAACATCTATAACAGTGGAGCATTAAAAGAATACGAGGTACAGAAGTATGTTCGGCAGGAGAACGGGTATCATGCCGATGTGTTCAGCTTTCCGATGATAGTCGCACTTGCTTTCCGCATTGACAGCTTCGGTGCGGAACAGGTGCGCAATGCCATATTTAAAAGGCTGTACTTGCGAAAAGAGAAAACAAATATCTTCTTTTCGCTGGGTATAAATGGTTGGGATATGTCTAATTATCAGGCATAAGTTCTAATGATATGACGACATGAAGTAGTGAGACCTATGCGTATTCCCATTGCCAACAATGTATTTATACGAGTATGTGAATAGGTGTATTGCCATTCATACGTACGATTACGACAAACCCGAAGAAAAATCCATTAGAATGGCATTTCTTCGGGCTTTTGTAGTATGTCATAAAGCCAAATCCAAGAAAATCTTACGTGAGGTATGCGTGAGTTGTTAATCCGTTCTGCGCTAATTGCCGAGTTTTGCACTGATTAAACAAAAAAAGAAGTGCTAATGAAACAAGGCAACTTTGAAAATGAGGAGTTTATCCGTGTGGGTACTACCCTCTACAAGTTAGTGAACCAGCCCCGTCTGAACGGAGGCTATGTGAAGAAGCGCATCGTGTGGAACAACGAAACACTGCGGCAGGACTACGGCAAGGACTATCTCGCCACCGTGCCGAAGTACGACGGCTTCTGCACCGTCCCCGACCATGTGGACTACCGTCCCGTGGTGGACAAGTTCCTGAACCTCTACGAGCCGATAGGACACCGTCCGCAACAAGGCGAGTTTCCCTGTATCCGGTCATTGGTGCGCCATATCTTCGGTGAACAGTATGAATTGGGCATGGACTATCTTCAATTGCTCTACCTGCAACCCGTGCAGAAACTGCCTATCCTGCTGTTGGTATCAGAAGAACGCAACACGGGCAAGAGTACATTCCTGAACTTCCTGAAAGCTGTGTTTCAAAACAATGTCACTTTCAATACCAACGAGGACTTCCGCAGCCAGTTCAATTCCGACTGGGCAGGAAAACTGCTCATCGTGGTGGACGAGGTA
>NZ_EQ973650.1:332175-361429 GCF_000157915.1 Phocaeicola coprophilus DSM 18228 = JCM 13818
CAAGGTGGAAGCCAAAGGCAAAGACCGTGACGAGATAGCGTTCTTTGCCAAGTTCGTGCTATGCTCCAACAACGAGTATCTGCCTGTTATCATTGATGCAGGTGAAACACGCTATTGGGTGCGCAAGATAGACCGTCTGCAATCCGATGACACAGACTTCCTGCAAAAGCTGAAAGCTGAGATACCTGCCTTTCTGTATTACCTGCAATACAGACAACTTTCCACCGAAAAGGAAAGCCGTATGTGGTTTGCGCCCTCTTTGCTGCATACCGAAGCCTTGCAGAAGATTATCCGCAGCAACCGCAACCGATTGGAGATAGAGATGTGCGAACTTATCCTTGACATTATGGAAAGTGTCGGCACGGACACATTCTCGTTCTGCCACAACGACATTCTTCTTTTGCTGGTACATTCGCAGGTAAAGGTGGAGAAGCACCAAGTCAGAAAGGTATTGCAGGAATGTTGGAAACTTACTCCTGCCTCTAACGGGCTTACATATACCACTTACCAATTCAATTACAATCGGGAGTGCCGATATGAGCCGATAAAAAGAGTCGGTCGTTTCTACACCGTCACAAGGGAACAACTTGAATCCCTGTAATACTATTCTTTTTTTGTTGAATTGATGAATAATGATATAACCATACTGATAATAAACAGCATACACTCTCAACAAATTCTCAACAATCGAAAAGAAAAGTTGAGAGGGAAACAGCATCAGTTTGTTGGATTCTCTATTTGTGAGTGGTTTGTTGAGAAGATGTTGAGAATATAAAGCATTAACGTATAGGACAATACATATCTCATTCATCAAATCAACGTTTTTACAGTCATCATCAAATCCATAGAAATTATATCATGAACATCCAAGAAGCAAAACAAATCAAAATTGCGGACTATCTGCAAAGTTTGGGTTATTCGCCCGTAAAGCAACAGGGAAACTGCCTGTGGTATAAATCCCCGTTCCGTCAGGAAACGGAAGCCTCGTTCAAGGTGAACACCGACCGCAACCTGTGGTTCGATTATGGACTGGGAAGAGGTGGTAACATCATCGCACTTGCAGGGGTACTGTACGCATCCGACCATGTGCCTTATCTGCTTGGCAAGATAGCGGAACAGGCACCACACATCCGTCCCATATCTTTCTCTTTTCGCCAGCAGGCATCCGAACCGAGTTTCCAACATTTGGAGGTGGGCGAACTCACCCATCCGGCATTGCTCCGATACTTGCAGGAACGGGGCATAAACATCGCTTTGGCAAAGGCGCAATGTAAAGAGCTCCACTTCACCCATAACGGCAAGCCCTATTTCGCCATCGGTTTTCCGAATGTGGCGGGAGGATTTGAAGTGCGTAACCGTTTTTTCAAAGGCTGTGTCGCACCCAAAGACATCAGCCATATTCGGCAACAGGGAGAAGCGAGAGAGAAATGCCTTGTATTCGAGGGCATGATGGACTATCTTTCATTCCTCACGTTGCGGAAGAGGAACTGCTCGAACTTGCCCGACCTTGACAGGCAGGATTACGTCATCCTCAATTCGACCGCCAATGTTTCCAAAGCTATAGATGTGCTGCACGGGTATGGACGTATCCACTGCATGCTCGACAATGACGAGGCGGGAAGAAAGGCGTATCGGGAATTGGAAAGGAAGTTCGCCGGACGCATCCGCGACTTCTCCGACAACTACAAAGGGCATAAAGACCTGAACGATTACCTGCGTGGAATCCGGCAGAAATTAGCCGTTAGTCCACCGCTAAGAACTATCGTAAAACCCAAGAAGAAAGGGTTGGGATTATGACATCCCGAATGAGAAAAACGGGAGATGCCCGAAACTCATTCCTTAAGGATTGGGAGGTAGCAAGTTTGTGTTTCGGGTGTACCGAAACCGCTTGCCACCCACCATCCAAATTGCAGGAGGTGGCATCCCGTCGGTCTATACAGTTGAATCAGTAACCGAATTAAAAGGAATAAAATATGGAACAGACAAAGGAACACAAGGAACGCAACAAGGGAGGTCGCCCCAAGAAGGAAGCAACCGAGAAACTGAAATACCGTATCGCAGTGAAAATGACGGCAGCCGACTACTTCCGCCTGCTGACACGATCGCATGAGGCGGGCGTATCACCAAGCGAGTACATGAGGGAATGTTTCCGTAACGGTCATGTGAAAGAACGGCTGTCGGAGGAACATGCCGGATACATCCGCCAACTCTGCGGCATGGCTAACAATTTCAACCAGCTTGCGCGTAAGGCAAACGCCGGAGGCTTCCACGATGAACGGTGGGACTGCAAGGTGGCAGTGGCAAGGATTCATGAACTTATAACCAAGATAGGGATATGATGGCGAAAATCGTAAAAGGAAGCGACTTCAAGGGTGTGGTGGATTACATCATCGACAAGAAGAAGGATACGCAGATAGTAGCAAGCGAAGGCTTGTTTATGGAAAATCTGGAAACTATCGCCATGAGTTTCAATGCCCAGTCACGGATGAACGATAAGGTGACAAAACCTGTCGGACATATCGCGTTGAGTTTTTCCAAAGAGGATGAGTTACGGCTGACGAACCGTATCATGGCAGGCATCGCGCTCGAATATATGGAACGGATGGGAATCAAGAATACGCAGTTCTTCATCGCCCAGCATTTCGACAAGGAGCATCCGCACGTGCATATTGCTTTCAACCGCATAGACAACAACGGCAATACCATATCGGACAGGCACGAGCGTCTGCGCAGTACCCGCATCTGCAAGGAATTGACCTTGAAATACGGCTTGCATATGGCTGGCGGAAAGGACAATGTCAAACGCAACCGCCTGAAAGAGCCAGACAGGACGAAATATGCGCTTTACGACATCATCAAAATGGAAGTCGGCAGATGCGGCAACTGGAACGTGCTTATCGCCAACCTGAAACGGCAGGGAGTGGAAGTACATTTCAAGCATAAGGGGCAGACCAGCGAGGTGCAGGGTGTTGTATTCTCCATGAATGGCTACCATTTCAACGGCTCCAAAGTGGACAGGCGTTTCAGTTATTCCAAGATTGACGCGGCTTTGCAGCACAACAGATGCAGGGAACGTATGGGAATAACAGCCGGAATATATGAAACGGCTACACCAAGCGCACCGTCCGGCACGGCACAAAGCGAGTTGTTCAACGGCTCTTGGGGATTGCTAAAAAGCAGTGGCTCATCTTATAACGCTGCTGATGCGGAAGCCAATCAGGAAATGGTGGATATACTTCGCAGAAGGAAGAAAGTTAAGCGCAAGAGAGGTGTTGGGTTCTAATATTCTGTACTAATCCAATTCTCACGACACTTGCGCTCTATATTCATTCGGAGTGTAACCTACCTCTTTCTTGAACAGTCGGGTAAAATGTTGCGGGTACTGAAAACCGAGATTATAGGCGATTTCATTAACGGTGTCGTCTGTAGATGCAAGTTCCGTCTTGGCTATTTCAATAGACTTGTCATGAATGAAATGCAGGGCGGTTGAACCTGTTTCTTTTTTCAATAAATCACTGAAATAGTTGGGCGAGAGGCAGAGCTTGTCTGCACAATACTGTACAGTGGGCAAGCCTATCCGTTTAGCAGCCCCATCATGGAAGTATTCGTCAAGCAACCGCTCAAATCTTGCGAGGATGTCTCGGTTTTGGTTGTCGCGTGTGATGAACTGGCGGTCATAGAAACGTGTGCAGTAATCAAGGAACGTCTTGATGCTGTCTGTGATGAGGTTCTTGCTGTGACGGTGTATCGGATGGTTCAATTCATATTGAATCTTGTGGAAGCAATCCATGATGATTTGCCGTTCTTCCACACTAAGGTGCAATGCCTCGTTTGTCTCGTAGGAAAAGAACGAATATTCACGCATTATCCGCCCGAGAGGTGTATTCCGCAGCAGGTCGGGATGGAACATAAGCAGGTAGCCATCTGGTTGGAACTGCATGCCGTCATCTTCCGCACCGAACACCTGTCCGGGCGCGATAAATATCAGTGTGCATAATTATTCCTAAGTCTGTGAAACCGGAACGCATGAAGCAGAATCTCGACATATTAGACTTCACCCTGTCGGCCGACGACATGGCACGGATAAAGACGCTGGATACCGACAAGCCTTTCTTACTCGGCTCGCACGAAGATCCAGAAATCGTAAAATGGTTCATGCAGTACAAAAACGCCTGAACATCAACAACCATATTTCGATAGCCGCTATCGACTATATTAAGAAGTTATTCGTATATGCCTTTATTGTAATCCGTCATGTACTGAGTAAATGTTTTGCCTGTTTGCTGTTTGAAGAAGCGCATGAGATGGCTCGGATCAGAGAAATTGAAATCATCCGCCATTTCACTGACAGTGCGGTTGGAGAATAGCAATTCGTTCTTCAGTTCCTCAAGCAGACGTTGTTTTATCAAATGGGTAGCTGATACTCCGAATTGGGCTTTTACTGAGTTATTGAGTGTGATGCGACTGACATGAAGCATGTCTGCATATTCCTGCACCCGCTGGTGGGTGCGGATATTCTGTTCCAACAAGTCCTTGAACCGAAAAGCGAAATTGTTTTTAGCAATTTCAGCGGGCAAGCAATAGGCGGCAGCGTATGTACGATTGATAATCAGCAAAAGATAATATAGTAAGGAAACAATGATATTGTACGTATCGGACACTGGATTCATCAGCTCATACTTAATCTTTCCGAGCAGCCGCATATATTCCTTCATTTCGTCATGTGTGGCATTGATGTAAGGCGGCGTATCTGTCTGGTAACAATACAAAAGGCGAAAAACGAAGAACTTGTCGGCGATAAAAGTACGCATGAAATCTTCGCGGAATATAAGGAACGTGTAATCCAACGCCGTCTCATCTACATGCCACTCTTGTTGCTGATGGGGTGAAAGCAGGAGAACCATGCCGTCGCGCAGTTCAATCTTGCGGAAGTTCAGTAGCAAATATCCGTTTGCCTTACGGAAAAAGTAGAAGCTGAAGAAGTCTGTCTTAAACCGCTTGTTTTCTGTCAGCACAAGTCCGATGTCCTTGTTTATGGCAGTATTGATGTAAAAATCCACGCCGCAGCGTGTCTTGTTGAACGGTACGCTGACCAGTCGATCAGGGTTGATTATCTCGTCCATATCCTTGTCGTTTTTGCAAAGATAATAATTTCATTTATCAAAATGGCATAATTACCGTTTTTTCAGGCATAGATGTTTCGCCGGATTCTTCCGAACTTTGCACCCGTAATCAATAACAAGACATATAGTCATGAAAAAGACATCCACAGTACAATTGGTGCGCAATGCCACCTTGAAAATCAGGTATGCGGGACACACCATGCTAATTGACCCCGTTTTAGCCGACAAAGGCACTTTGATATCGGCCCTCGGTGTGAATAAAACACCGAGGGTACACCTCACCATTCCTATTCAGGATATTATCGGAGGCGTGGACATGGTGCTCCTGACCCACAATCACATCGACCATTACGAGCCGAGTGTCCCCACACATTTGCCCAAAGAAATTCCTTTCTACGTTCAGCCCCAGGACGCGGACGCCATCAGAAACGACGGATTTACAAATGTGATACCCATCGAAGAAATAAAAACAATAGACGGCATATCCATTTACCGCACGACCGGACATCATGGTTTCGGGCAGATCGGGCAGATGATGGGACCTGTATCAGGTTATGTGCTAAAAGCCGAGGGCTTCCCGACCGTTTATATAATGGGTGACTGCCGATGGGAAGCATGTATCCGAGACACCGTGGAACGGTTCAATCCTGACTATATCGTGGTAAACTCCGGAGGTGCAATCTTTCCCGAATTTTCCAAAACGGACGGTCCTATCATCCCCGACGAGAACGAAGTGATGCAGATACTTGACGAATTGCCTTCGCATATCAAGCTGATAGCCGTACACATGGATGCCATCGACCATTGCCAGACCACCCGTGCAATTCTGCGCAATGAGGCAACGCATCACGAAGCCGACATGAGCCGGCTGATTATCCCGGAGGACGGAGAAACAGTTGTGTTATGAGTGTCTGCATTAAATCCCTGATAAAAAACATGAACATAGTGGTAGGGTGCACTATAGGATGCCCTTACTGCTATGCCCGTAACAACTGCCGCCGTTTCCACATTACCGACGACTTTTCCGTGCCTGAATACATGGAACGAAAACTGCGCATCATCGATACGTCCCGTCCTCATGTGTGGCTCATGACAGGAATGAGCGATTTCTCCGATTGGAAGCCTGAATGGAACGCAGAAATTTTCGAGCGGATCAGCAGCAATCCCCAGCACGCCTATATCTTTCTGACGAAGCGCCCTGACAAAATCAGTTTCTCCTCTGACGACGAGAACGTATGGATGGGCGTGACCGTCACGCGCAGTTCCGAGAAAAGGAGGATTGATGATTTGAAAAAGAATATCAAAGCACGACACTACCATGTCACGTTTGAACCTCTCTTCGATGATATCGGCGAGATTGATTTCGATGGAATTGACTGGATTGTCATAGGCACAGAGACCGGAAACCGAAAAGGAAAGTCATATTCGCGCCCCGAATGGGTGCTTAGCATTGCAGAACAGGCAAAGGCTCATGGCATACCGGTGTTCATGAAAGAGGATTTGCTGCCGATTATGGGCGACGAAAGAATGATTCAGGAATTGCCGGAACAATTTACCATACGAATACAATGAATATGGATACAATAAAGGAAATAGATGTAAAGAGTGTAATGACCAAATCCTCTCTGCCGGTGGGAGGATATTCGGTCAACCCTTATGTAGGGTGTCCCCACGCCTGCAGGTATTGCTACGCATCGTTCATGAAACGGTTCACCGGGCACACCGAGCCGTGGGGTACGTTTTTAGATGTAAAAAACTGGAAGCCGATAACGAATCCTCATAAATACGACGGTGAACGTGTTGTAATAGGGTCTGTGACGGACGGTTACAATCCGTATGAAGAAGAATTCCACCGTACCCGAAGGCTGCTCGAAGAGCTGCGAGGAAGCGATGCCGAGATTATGATATGCACAAAGTCCGATCTTGTCCTTCGCGATCTCGACCTGTTGAAGAGTTTTCCCAAAGTGACTGTGTCATGGTCTGTCAATACGCTCGACGAGCAGTTCTGCGCAGATATGGACAACGCCGTAAGCATTGAACGCCGTCTGAAAGCGATGCGTCAGACATACGAGGCAGGTATCCGCACCGTATGCTTCGTCTCGCCCATATTCCCCAGAATAACAGACGTGAAGGCAATAATAGAGGAGGTAAAAGATTATGCTGATTTAATCTGGCTTGAAAACCTGAATTTACGCGGGCAGTTCAAAGGCGGGATAATGACGTATATCCGTGAGAAGTATCCTGACCTCATACCGCTTTACGAGGAAATTTACAATAAAAAAAGGCTTGAATACTGGCAGGCATTGGAGCAGGACATTTCAAATTACGCCAAGGAGCAGGGCTTCCCGTATCGTATAAACGATCTGCCATACGGACGCTCGGAAAAAGGCAAACCTGTCATCGTAAACTACTTCTACCACGAAAAAATACGATTGACAAAATGAGGCTATGCCGGACTGATGCAGAAAAGTTGTAGCGCGGATAAAAGCACCATGTATGTGGATAATATCCGGCAATCTTCCGAGCGTATGCGGGAGATGCTCAACACGCTGCTGGATTCCTTCCGTCTGGACAACGGCAAGGAGCAACCCAACCTTTCCCCTTGCAGGATTTCCGCAATCACGCATATTCTTGAAACGGAGTTCATGCCCATTGCCATGAACAAGGGGCTGACTTTGATAGTGGAGAGCCACACCGATGCGGTGGTTTTGACCGACAAGGAACGTATCCTGCAAATCGGCAACAACTTGTTGTCAAACGCCATCAAGTTCACGGATAACGGTAGTGTATCATTGGCAGCGGATTATGATAACGGTTTGCTGAAACTTATCGTTGAAGATACCGGTACGGGCATGACCGAAGATGAGCAACAACGAGTATTCGGTGCATTTGAACGTCTTTCAAATGCCGCCGCAAAAGACGGCTTCGGATTAGGATTGTCCATCGTGCAGCGTATTGTGGCGATGCTCGGTGGAACTATACGCTTGGAAAGCGAGAAAGGCAAAGGGAGCCGCTTCACGGTGGAAATTCCCATGCAGACAGCCGAGGAACTGCCGGAACAGACAATTCAAGCGCAAATGCGCCATAATCATATCTGCCATGATGTGATTGCCATCGACAATGACGAGGTACTTCTCCTTATGTTGAAAGAAATGTATGCCCATGAAGGGATGCACTGCGATACCTGTACCAATGTTTCGGTACTGATGGAGCTGATACGAAAAAAGGAATACAGCCTGCTTCTGACGGATCTGAATATGCCTGAGATAAGCGGTTTTGAACTGCTGGAACTGTTGCGCTCATCCAATGTAGGCAACTCGAAGAGTATTCCCATAGTCGTGACAACCGCTTCGGGCAGTTGCAGCAAGGAGGAACTTATAGGGCGTGGATTTGCCGGATGCCTGTTCAAGCCGTTCTCCATATCCGAACTGATGGAGATTACGGATAAATGCGCATTAAGCAGCATATTGGATGAAAAGCCGGATTTTTCCACTCTGCTATCTTATGGCAATGAATCCGTCATGCTGGACAAACTGATAGCGGAAACCGAAAAGGAAATGCAGGCGGTCAAGGATGCAGAACAGCGTAAAGACCTCCAAGAACTGGACACACTTACACACCATCTGCGAAGTTCATGGCAGATTCTCCGTGCCGACCAGCCATTGAGGGAACTTTACGCCCAACTTCATGGAAGTGCCACTCCAGATGACGAAGCGATATGCAAAGCGGTGACCGGCTGTGCTGGATAAAGGTGCTGAAATTATCCGGCAGGCAAAAGAAGAAAGGAAAAATACGAAAATGGATAAAACAAGAATCATCGTGGTGGAGGACAATATCGTGTATTGCGAGTTTGTCTGCAACCTGCTGGCACGGGAAGGATTCCGTACCGTGCAGGCTTACCACCTCTCGACCGCGAAGAAACTTCTGCAACAAGCCTCAGACGGGGACATCGTGGTTTCTGACCTACGACTACCCGACGGTGACGGCATCGACCTATTACGATGAATGCGCAAGGAAGGCATGACACAACCGTTAATCATCATGACCAACTATGCCGAAGTGCATACGGCAGTCGAAAGTATGAAACTCGGCTCGCTGGACTATATCCCCAAGCAGCTTGTGGAGGATAAACTTATGCCTCTGCTTCATACCATCCTGAAAGAACGGAGTATCGGACGAAATCGTATGCCCGTTTTTGCCCGTGACAGTTCCGCCTTTCAGAAAATCATGCAACAGATAAGATTAGTTGCCCCTACTGATATGAGCGTGCTGATATTCGGAGAGAACGGCACGGGCAAGGAGCATATCGCCCACCATCTGCATGATAAGAGCAAAAGGGCAGGGAAACCGTTTGTGCCTGTGGACTGCGGTTCACTCTCCAAAGACCTTGCGCCCTCGGCATTCTTCGGACATGTCAAAGGCGCGTTTACGGGTGCGGACAGCACAAAGAAAGGATACTTCAATGAGGCAGAGGGTGGCACATTGTTCTTGGATGAGGTAGGCAATCTCGCATTGGAAACCCAGCAGATGTTACTCCGTGCCATACAGGAACGGAGATACCGCCCTATAGGTGACAAGACGGACAAGAGCTTCAATGTCCGCATCATCGCCGCCACCAACGAGGATCTGGAGAAAGCGGTCATTGAAAAACGTTTCCGACAGGATTTGCTGTACCGTTTGCACGACTTCGAGATAACTGTTCCGCCCTTGCGTGACTGTCAGGAGGACATCATGCCGTTGGCGGAGTTCTTCCGTGAGATTGCCAACAATGAATTGGAATGTAGCGTGACTGGGCTCGATGCGGAAGCCCGTAAGACATTGCTGACCCATCCGTGGCCGGGTAATGTCCGTGAGCTTCGGCAGAAGATAATGGGCGCGGTGTTGCAGGCACAGACGGGAGTTGTCATGAAAGAGCATCTGGAACTTGCCGTAACGAAACCGACCTCACCTGTCAGCTTCGCCTTGCGAAACGATGCGGAGGACAAGGAACGCATCTTACGCGCGTTGAAGCAGGCAAACGGAAACCGCAAGGTTGCCGCCGAATTGCTCGGAATCGGACGTACAACGCTGTATAGCAAGTTGGAAGAGTATGGATTAAAGTATAAATTTCAGCAATCATAGCCCGCAACTTGCCGAAAATAGAAGTAACGGTTAAACCGGATTATTCAGCGAAGATAAAAAACGTCCTGTGATAAAAATCATGGGACATTTTGATGTGTATCCGATTTTTATTGCTACTTTTGTACCAAGACGAGAGACATTGACAGCAACTCACAGCAGAACGTAGAAATAGACAGGGTTGCCAAATCATTACCTCATTTTTACCTTATCCTCAGAACTGCTTGCTAATAAAGTGGTTATAAAAATCTTCCAGAATTACAATAAATCATTGAATAAACGAATAAAACCTTCAGATTAAAAACGTTCTAAACTTCCGCCGGTGAAAATTGGAAGCAGAACCGGGCCCTCCGCCGGGCTGTCGTTTTCTTGCCGGATACCTTGGACCGGTGTTGTTTTGTCCCAATTGTACAAAGCAATTTTGCGTATATTTCGCTTGAAAACTAAGGATATTCTGATCAGCTGACATGAGAAAGTTGATTGATTACCTGATGGAAATCAATCAACTTTCATTAGGAAATTTATCGACTTCCTTATGGAAGTCGATAAAAAGCTGAAGAATGTTCGATAAACTTTATCTCATGTTCGGACCTGATCCGTTCGAGGGTTTGAGAGATGGATCAGTAATCTCTGTATGTTTCCAGGCTGCAAGAACGGCAATGGTCGGCGGCCTGTCCCGGAAATTCAGCTTATAGAACCAGAATGGCAGGAGGAGAATCATTGGATTGCCAGGATTGGAATTCCAAATTAGGAAAGAGAGATGCTCCTTGTCCGGTGATCCAGTTATTGAGAAGATTGGTTATTTTATAGGATGTCTGGTCTGTGAAATAATACGTTATGTTCATAATAGTGCCAGATCCCTTTTTCCCGATTCTTGTTGTGCCTTCGGGGTAGTAGCAATATTCGATGGTACATTTGTTTATTGTCTGATAGCAGAATGCATAGCATGTGGTTTTTAAACCTATGCAGTAACAATTGTAAATATTGCCTGAATTGCATGAGTGACAGAGCATGCCCTGCGTTTTGCTTCCCAGATCACAATTGGCACTGTAACTGTTGAGAAGAAATCCCTGGTTTACTCCAATAAGTCCTCCAATGTGTGCCACAGAGGCTTCTGTGTAAAAATCTTCCGTGGTACAATTGGCGATATATCCTAAATTATTGGATGCAATGCCTCCAACTTCTTTTCCTTCTGCATTGGCTGTTTCTGTGATAGATACATTTTTAACGCTGCAATTGGTGATTGTTCCCCAGTTTTCTCCAGCAATGAAGCCTATGCCTGTTTTTTCGCAAATGTGAATGGAGGAGTTCTGTATATGCAGGTTTCTAACGATACCGTTTTCTCCGATGCTTCCGAATACTCCAAACCGGTTTCGTTCTTCCGGAGTAGTTAAAGTCAGATTGGATAAGCAATATCCTTGTCCGTCAAAGATATCTTCAAATGATGATTGTTTTTGTGTATTGCGATATGCGATTCCAATTTCCATCAGCTGACTGCATTCTTCCGGAGTAAATTCAATGTCTGCACACAGCCTGTAGATGTTTCTTCCGTTTTCTTCGGTCCGGAATTCATCCAGACTACGTCCTTCGTAAGCCTCTCCGTTGATGAGATGGGTAAAGGCGATGAAATCTGCAGCCGTATGAATCCCTTGTGTGTCAGCATTCGAAAGAATGCGACAGGAATACGACGTACCTGCGGCGAAATGGCTTTCGGGCATGGATGTTTCATAGCTTTTTCCATCAGTTGTTTGTATGCAGATGTCTATTTTCAGATGTTCTGAGGGAGGAATGATCAGTGAATAGTTTCCGTCTTCGGCTTTGTTCAGTGTGACCGACTGCGGATTTTCTGTTGTTTCCATACTCAATGCTCCCGTCCGATGGTTCAGACCGGTTATGAGAACTGAGGGACGGAACGTAATGTTTTGCAGGGTTTGGTTGATTCCTGCTGCTACATGAAAGGTGATACAGGCAAAAAGATGTTTAAACGTCAGGTTGATCCGGTCACCTTTCCGGCAATTTTGCCGGTCGTACAGGATATCTTGCAGCTGTCCTTTGCCGTCATAAAAAAGTTGAGGATCCGTGTCGATATAAGGTGTATAAACGGTAAGTTCGGCTGCATTTCCATTTTCATTCCAGACGTCGGGCAGCTCTCCTTCCCAGAATGTACCGTTGTAAGTCATGAGAACGTTGTCGGCTTCCATCCCTCCGGTGCTGAACAGGGAAAGCCTGCTGCCTGCAGGAAGTGTTGCGGCGGAGGTTCTTGATTCCAGGAAGCCGGAGTATTGGTTGCCCGAAATGAGAATGGATGGCGACGGAGTGAAACTTTCATCACTGGAGCATCCGAAAACCAATGAAAGCAGAAACAGGCAGAAAAGGCAGGAGGGTTTTATGGGAAAGTAACTTCTAGGGCATGTCATAAGGCGTTTTTCTTTTAAAAACGCAAAGCCTTATTCAAAGATACCTTTCAGACTAAAAAAAACGTTGCCGGGCTCTCACAGCCAGGCAACGTCTATGATTAATACAAATACAACTAAACGAGAATCTTCTATACTATATTAAATAGAAAGGATTATACAATACCCTGAGCCATCATTGCATGAGCAACTTTCATGAAGCCTGCGATATTTGCACCTTTTACATAGTTGATGTAGCCGTCAGGCTCTGTACCGTATTTAACGCATTGCTCGTGGATATTATGCATGATCTGATGTAATTTCTGATCAACTTCTTCTGCCGTCCAGCTCAGATGCATGGCGTTCTGACTCATTTCCAGTCCGGAGGTTGCTACACCACCTGCATTGACTGCTTTGCCCGGTGCATACATCATCTTGTGTTCGATGAATGCGTCGATAGCTTCCGGCGTACATCCCATGTTGGAAATTTCGCCTACGCACAATACTTTGTTCTGGATCAGCTGAGCAGCGTCTTCTCCGTTCAATTCATTTTGAGTTGCACACGGAAGAGCGATATCTACTTTAACTTCCCAAGGACGTTTTCCGGCAACAAAAGTAGCACCCGGGAACTTTTCTGCATACGGAGCTACGATATCGTTGCCCGAAGCACGCAGTTCCAGCATATAGTCAATCTTTTCACCGCTGATACCATCCGGATCATAAATGTATCCGTCAGGTCCTGAAATAGTAACCACTTTGGCTCCCAGCTGGGTTGCTTTCGTTGCAGCTCCCCATGCTACGTTACCGAAACCGGAGATTGCCACCGTCTTGCCTTTGATGTCAATACCCTTTTCGTCAAGCATATGTTTCACGAAATAGAGTCCTCCGAATCCCGTAGCTTCCGGGCGGATCAGAGAGCCTCCGAATTCCAGTCCCTTGCCTGTGAAGGTTCCGGTGAATTCGCGGGTCAGCTTCTTATACATTCCGAACATATAACCAACTTCACGGCCTCCAACGCCGATGTCACCGGCAGGAACATCCATATCAGGACCTACATGACGCCAAAGTTCCAGCATGAATGCCTGGCAGAAGCGCATGATTTCCGCATTGCTCTTTCCACGTGGAGAGAAGTCTGAACCGCCTTTTCCGCCGCCCATCGGCAGAGTGGTCAGTGCATTCTTGAAAGTCTGTTCAAATCCGAGGAATTTCAGGATAGAAAGATTGACGGAAGCGTGGAAACGGATACCTCCTTTATAAGGGCCTATGGCATTGTTGAATTGTACGCGATAACCTAGATTTGTTTGTACTTCACCTTTGTCGTCTACCCATGTCACACGGAATGTAAAGATACGGTCCGGTTCTACCAGGCGTTCAATGATTTTTGCCTTTTCGAATTCCGGATGCTGGTTGTAAACAGGCTCGATGGAGAGCAGAACTTCCTTTACGGCTTGCAAATATTCCGATTCACCTGGATGTTTGGCTTCCAGGGAAGCCATGATTTGACTGATGTTCATACGTCGTAATGTTATAAGGTTTAACAAAATGAAATCTTTTGTATCTGCAAAGTTATGCTTTTTCGTCGCATGACAAAATGTTTCGGCCGGTTTTTGTGCTAAATAATGATAAAATGTATAGTCTCTCATTTCGGTATTGCAAAACTCACGGGAATTTCCGTTCTTTGCATAGAATAAGCTTAAATCCTGCTATATGCTCACAAAATTAAAATTGAACCGCTTCAAAGATACCCAATTCGCCAATCTGATGACGAAACGTATCTTTAATGTCTTGTTGGTTGCCAATCCGTACGATGCATTTATGCTGGAGGATGACGGTCGGATAGACGAAAAGATCTTTATTGAATATATGAACCTCAGCCTGCGTTATCCGCCGCGTTTCACGCAGGTTTCTACGGAAGAAGATACCTGGAGACAACTGGGAAATACAATGTTTGATCTGGTAATCTGTATGCCCGGATCCGACAACAGCGATACGTTTGATATCGGACGTCAGATCAAGGAGAAATATCCGCATATTCCGCTGGTTGTTCTGACTCCTTTTTCCCACGGCATCCGGGCGCGTATGGAACATGAGGATCTGAGTATATTTGAATATGTATTTTGCTGGCTGGGAAATACGGATCTGCTCTTGTCCATCATCAAGCTGATCGAGGATAAGATGAATCTGGAGCATGATATCAATGAAGTTGGCGTTCAGATGATCCTGCTGGTGGAAGATTCCATCCGTTTCTATTCTTCTGTCCTGCCGAATCTTTATAAGTTTGTCCTCACCCAGAGTCAGGAGTTTGCCACGGAAGCTCTGAACGAACATCAGCGGACGTTGCGGATGCGCGGCCGTCCCAAGATTGTACTTGCCCGTTCGTATGAAGAAGCAATGGACCTCTATGAAAGATTCAAAAACAATATTCTGGGAATTATTTCCGATGCCCGTTTCCCCCGTGAAGGGGCCGTTGATTCGCTGGCCGGCATTAAACTGTTGGGAGAGATCCGCAAGAGTGATCCTTACATGCCGCTGATTCTTCAGTCGGCAGAGGAGAGCAACCGTGCCTATGCTTCCCGGCTTGAAGCTTCTTTCATCGATAAGAATTCCAAGAAAATGAATATCGATTTGCGGGATGCTGTTTCGCGGAATTTCGGTTTCGGCGATTTTATTTTCATCAATCCGCGTACGATGGAGGAAGTAGCCCGCGTTCATAATCTGAAGGAATTGCAGAATGTTATATTCTCTGTTCCGGCTGAGTCCCTGCAATACCATATTATACGCAACCATGTATCCCGCTGGCTTTATTCCCGGGCTATTTTCCCTGTGGCCGAATTCCTGAAGCAGATTCGTTGGGAAGGTCTGCAGGATATCGACGCTCACCGGAAGATTATTTTCGAAGCCATCGTGAAATACCGCAAGATGAAAAACCAGGGAGTGGTGGCTGTGTTCCAGCGCGACCGTTTCGACCGCTATTCCCATTTTGCACGCATTGGTGACGGATCGCTGGGAGGAAAGGGACGTGGTCTGGCTTTCATCGACAACATGGTGAAGCGTCATCCTGAATTTTCGGAGTTTGAGAATGCTTCAGTAGTTATTCCCAAGACCGTGGTGCTGTGTACCGATATCTTTGATGAGTTCATGGATACGAATCTTCTTTATCAGCTGGCTTTGAGCGATGCCGATGATGATACCATTCTGAGAGCCTTTCTGAAAGCCAAACTTCCCGACCGTCTGGTGGAAGACTTCTTTGCTTTCTTCGATGTAGTGAAAGCTCCGATAGCCATCCGTTCGTCCAGTCTTCTTGAGGATTCGCATTACCAGCCGTTTGCCGGTATCTATTCCACCTATATGATTCCTTATCTGGAAGACAAATATGAAATGCTCCGTATGCTGAGTGATGCGATAAAAGGTGTGTATGCTTCGGTTTATTATCGTGACAGCAAGGCTTACATGCAGGCCACCAGTAACGTCATCGACCAGGAAAAGATGGCCGTTATTTTGCAGGAGGTAGTCGGAACCCAGTATGGCGACCGTTATTATCCGGCCATATCGGGAGTGGCCCGTTCCATCAACTATTATCCGATCAATGACGAAACGGCTGAAGAAGGTACCGTCAGTCTGGCACTGGGACTCGGCAAGTATATCGTTGACGGCGGACTGACTTTGCGTGTCTGTCCGTATCATCCGGACAAGGTGCTTCAGACCAGTGAAATGGAAATAGCCCTGCGCGAAACGCAGACCCGTTTCTATGCGCTTGACTTGAAGAACAACGGACATAACTTCTCGCTTGATGACGGATTTAATCTCCTGAAGCTTACCGTAAAGGATGCCGAAAATGACGGTGCCCTCGATTATATTGCTTCCACCTACGATCCGTATGATATGGTGATCCGTGACGGAATCTATCCGGGCGGCCGTAAGCTGATTACTTTTGCCAATATCCTTCAGCATGATGTCTTTCCTCTGGCACGCATTCTTCAGCTTGCCCAGCAATACGGACAGGCAGAAATGAGGCGTCCTGTAGAGATTGAGTTTGCTGTTAACTTCGATGCGCGTACCAAGAGCGGTGTCTTCTATCTGCTTCAGATTCGTCCGATGGTTGATGTGAAGGCCGGACTTGATGAAGATCTTACCCAGATACCTGATGACCAGTTGCTGCTGAAGAGTGAAAATGCCCTGGGACATGGTATTATGGAAGATATCAGCGATGTGATCTACGTGAAGACGGAAGGCTATTCGGCTTCCAATAACCAGTTGATTGCTTATGATATAGAGAAGCTGAACCGCCGTTTCCTGGATGAAGGGAAGCATTATGTGCTGGTAGGGCCCGGCCGGTGGGGCAGCAGCGATACGTGGCTGGGGGTACCGGTCAAATGGCCGCATATCTCAGCGGCCCGTGTCATTGTGGAAGCCGGACTGACTAATTATCGGGTAGATCCCAGTCAGGGAACTCACTTCTTCCAGAATCTGACTTCATTTGGAGTGGGGTATTTCACCATTAATGCCTATATGAATGAAGGTATTTACAATCAGGAATTGCTGAACTCCATGCCGGCTGTGGAGGAAACGAAGTTCCTGCGCTGGGTACATTTTGACCGTCCGCTGACTGTGAAGATGGACGGCCGCAAGAAACTGGGAGTCGTGGTACTGCCGGAAGAAGAATAAGAACGAAAGAAGCTGTTATATAATAAGGAGGCGGGCAAATGTCGGTGGATGTTTGCCCGCCTCGGGCTTTTAAAAAAAGACTTCGACGAATGCAATAAAACGTTTCGGCGTTCGAAGGAAAAGAATTCGACGTTTTTTAAAAAGCCCGAAGGGGAACAGGCACCGTGAAAAAGTGTATTTGGAATAATTTTCTAAAATAAGAAAAAAAGATCAAAAAATGTCCGTAATTTTTTGTCTGTTTTTCATATGATGTGAAAAATAGAACAAAAGTCGCAAGAATAGACCTTGTAGGTGTATTTATTTCCCTCTTACTTTGCACCCGATTTGAAAAGGAATAACTATTCATTAATTATTAAACATTATTTCATCATGAAAAAAACATTATTTATTGGCTTATTCTCTATTGCTTTGGCCGGAGGTGTGCTGACTTCCTGCAGCAACGATGATGATTCATCTGTCGTATCTCCGATCACACAGACTAAAACTTATGCGGATGCCAACGGGCTGACTCTTACATATAGCGGTGCCCCTATGCTGGGCAAGCAGGTTGTCTTTACACCGGATGCAAATGACATTACCAAGGCAACGTTGACTTTATCAGGTGCTCAGACAACTTCTCCGTTGAGTGATAATGCTTCCGGTCTGGCTACGGCAGGTGTCATTCCGGGCGAAGTAAGTACTACCATTGATGTAGACCTGACAATTAAAAACGATACGGTAACCTTTGCCGGAGAAGAAAACCGGGGAGGATATACTTTGAAATATCAGGGATCAGCTACCGATGCTTCTTTGAATCTGGCCTTGAATGTGACTTTTGTTGAAACTGCCTGGACCAATACTTCCTGGCAATTGCTTCCTCCGGGAAATCTGTTCAGTGGTGATCCGATGCAGCCTATTCATATAGTATGGGATGCAGAGCCATTTGATTTTAATGGATCTCCTTATGAAATTCAGTCATTGATTACTTTGGCTATTAGTATGACTCAAATTGAAGGAAACACCATTCCTAAAATGCTTTGTGGAGTATTAAATAAGGTAACTTTTCTTTCTGACGGAAATGTTCAGGCTGAATACAAGGATTCGCTGAATGCAACAGAGTGGAAGACTTCACCTTTGAATCTGGCTACTTATACTGTGCCTGAACCCAATAGGATCCGTTTGTTCCTGAATCCGGCACAAATTGCAGCAACAGCTTCCGGTAAGAGCCGTGCCGGTATGACGGATGTTCTTTCACAGCTGATGGCTGCTGTTACTCCGATGCTTTCCGAAGGAATTCTGATTACTTTGGACAAAGGTGAAGAAGGTGTGCTGAAAGCTTATCTGGATACAGAAACTCTGCTCCCGATTCTGAAGATCGTAGCACCGCTCTTTGAAGATGAAGCAGCAGTGGAACAGATTCTTTCTATGTTGAAAGCTCAGGCTGGTGAGATGGCCGGAATGGTTGATGTATTCTTGAAGCCGGCTCTGGTTGCGATGCCGCAGATTATTGGTTCAACAGAAACCATTCAGATTGGTATCAAGATGCAGGCCGCTCAATAAAACAATAAGAAAAGACCGCAGCCATTTCCGTTTGGGGAGAGGCTGCGGTCTTTTTTGTATTCTTACGTGTCGGATCTTTCTGCTCAGAAAGCATATCCGAATCCGAAATTCAGATAAATGGGATACATGGCGAATGAGATTGTCTGGAAATCTTTCTGGAAAATATCATTCAGTCCCCATGTCAGGTCGGCGAAAACTTTCAGATGCTTGAATGCTTTCCAGTCAGCACCAGCCTGTACACCCCATTGAAAATGATTCATATCATTATGGAAATCATATGTTGCAATAGCACCGTCCGTGAATACAATCTTCTGTCCCGTAGGGTTTCCTTCCCGAAGATAGCCTTCATATACTTCACCGGAAAAATCCCCGTCCATCAGATACGAGAAATAAGGGCCCAGCTTGACACTCCATCTTTCGCCGAATTTGTGGGTGGCCAGTAAAGGAATGGTTACCAGTGAACTTCTTAATTTGGTCCGTACACCGCCGGTCCAGTTTCCTTTCAACCGGTTCCCGTCGCTGCCGATGATCTCCATTCCGTAGTTTTTCACCGTAGCCCGTGTCGTCATGTTTTTATTTTCCAGTCTCAGTCCGGTGGTCAGTCCCCATTTCTTTTCTGCCCCGAACCATTTGATCGCATTTCCCTCCAGCATGATGGCAAGCGTGGGATTATACGAATCAATACTTCTGATTTCAGCAGGCAAAGGCAGGGGAGAACTTCCTCCGATACTGATACCTGCCCGGACTTCGTATTCCCATCCGTGCAGGGCTGCATTCAGCAACGTCTGATTCTCGTTCTTTTGGGCATAAAGACAGCTTCCGGCAGTAATTATGGCAGCTGTCAGTGCAAGTAAATATCTTTTCATATTCTTGTCAGATTCTGTTTTATGGATCTTGAGTGATCCGTCCGTTTATTCAAAAATCAGTTCCATCTCGTCAATAAGCAGCGTACTTCCCGGTGCACCTTCAAAAGAAGCCCCGTCTTTGCTGGAAGACATGACAATGCCCAGACTGTATTTCCCTTCGGCCAGTTTCTGTGCATCTATTCCCTTTCCGAAGGAATCATAATCAAAGTTGAGGCTGAAGCTGGTCCATTCATCTGTTTCGTGAGCATCCTTGATGCGTGCCACAGCTACCATATCCGGATGAGTATATCCGTTGGACGGCAAACTTCCGTCGAGCATGCTTGTTCCGTTGCTGTTGTCAAAGAAGAACGCATAGATGTCAAAAACATCTTTTTGATCCGTATATGCGCCATTGGCAAAGAACTGTTCGCCCGCCTTATACTTATAATATCCTGTCAGGCGGATCGGTTTGCTATAGAAAGGTATTCCGAACTTGGTTGCCTTGAGCGGAGCAGTCAGAGCGTTTGTCAGGTCAAACTGCCCGATAAACAAGTTTCCGGCTGCGATCGGCATGCCCACAAGGCTTCCCAGGCTTCCTGTACTCCGCGTAACCAGTTTCAGGCATTTTCCGTTCCATCCGTTATCATCCTGTGTAGTCGGATAATCTTTAGCCGCAGCCTGGCTGACTGCCAGAGCATATCCTCCGTTTCCGCTTGCCCAGGTAAGCGAATGCTCTCCCTGCTGTTCATAGAATACATAATAATTGCCCGAAGTCTTGACATTTTCAAAATGATATACCGTCGGTATGTTGGTCGAAGTCTGTTCCGTGACCGACACACTGTAAGTGCGGTGCCATTGTCTGTCTTCCGAAGTCACGGTATATCTCACTGGGGAAGAGAAGTCATGAATGCTCCCGCTTTCCGGACTGATGGTTGCCCCCGGAGTCAGTTCAAAAGTCGGTGCGAGGCTGGAAAGGTCAGTACCTTCCTTCACTTTTATTTCTATGGGATAGGCATTCAACTCATCACTGTAAGGCAGTCCAACCTCAATGGTATTGCTTGCCAGACAGTCTACAGGCAAGAGTGAGCAGGCCGTGATGTCAGCTTCTGCATTGGGAGCCTCTTCCTGGATACAGGAGTTCAGCGTCAGTCCCAGCAGGAAGGTTCCGACCGTTGTTACATACGTTTTTTTCATAGTTTAATCTGTTAGTCTGTTTAGTTTATCCATTATTGCGATATTCCAGTGGGCTCATACCCACGTTCCGCTTGAAATACTTTCCGAAGAATGACATATTTGCAAAGTTCAGTGAATCTGATATGTCCTGTATGGACAGATTGGTAGATTTCAGCTGTGATTTGGCATCCATGATTACCATGGATGAAATGATGTCCACACATGTCTTTCCGGTAACTTGCTTCACAGTCGTGCAAAGGTGAGCATGCGTGATACCCAGTTTCTCGGCATACCAAGCCACGTTTCTTGTCTGGTTATAATGTTGCATGACCAGCTGTCCGAAGTTCCGGCAGATTTGTTCACTCTTTGAAACAGGACTCTTGTCCGTATTCTTATTCTTATATAATATGGATACACCTTTATGTATATCCGCATACAGATTGGGAGCCATTTCTGTTCGCATCTTCTCGGGAAAAGTCTCATACATCCGGATCAGCAGTTTCAGGTAATCCTGCATAACACTTGCTCCCTCCGGTTTCAGCGAGAGGACAGGATGTCCCAAAGTCAGATAAATGGAATCCAGCATTGCTCTGGTCTGATTGCTTTCCTCAATGTATTTGGAAGAAAAGCCCAGAAAATAGATTTTCAGATTCCCGTCCACACGATAGATCTGGAAGATACTTCCCGGAGTAAGCGTAATGATGTCGTTGGGGCGTACCTCAATACGGTTCAGGTTCACTGAGGCATCCACTTCTCCGTCCATGCAGAGCACAAAGATTTCACATTTCAGTCTCACCGGGTAATTGGTGTAGAGGCTGAGCAGTTCCTTGCTGATGTCCGTACCGATCAGCCAGGGTTCAGGTAAATCTATTTTAGGCAATTCTTTTTCCATGTCTCTTTTTGTTTGAAAATATTTCATTTGCAAAGTTAGCCAATTTGAAATATCGGCTATAAAGTAATGCTATAAAATAACATAAAACAGAGAAAATCGGTGTGTTATGTCTTTCTTGAAAAGGTAAAGATAAAGAATAGACCAAAAATAAAATAAATTGACCTTGTGAGGGTGTGTAAAAAGCCGTTACTTTGCAGCCAGATTCAGATGCTGTGGAATTGGTATTTTACAGTGGTAGTTGAGACCAATTAATTAGAGAGATATAAATGAAAACAATAAGAATGAACAAAAATTATTTAATGTTGCTGGCTTTGGTTGCATTGGGATTGTCTGCATGCCGAAGTGACGAACGTACTCCCTCAGGCGGCGGTTATCTTGCTGTCAGGGTGGCAGCTGATAATGAAGTGGTTTCTGCCGCTTCACGTGCAGAGGGTGATGGAATTCCAGATGTCGGAGACTTCAGTTTATCCATAGCCAAGGAGAATGGAGAATTGGTTAGTAAATGGGATAAATTCAGTGATTACGATGCAGAGGCTACAGTCGTTCCGGTAGGAACTTATACAGTTTCTGCTTCTTATGGAGATGCAACAACTGAGGGCTTTGACGGATTGAGCTATGTCGGAAGTACGACTGCCAATGTTGCTGAAGGCGAAACTACTGATGTGACTATTGACTGTACAATCAATAAAGCCAGAGTCAGTATCTCTTATACAGATGCATTCAAGAGTTATTTCACTTCTTACAGTGCTTATGTTTCTTCTTCTCGTGGAAATAAAATTGATTATACAGCTGACGAAACCCGTGCAGCCTATTTTACTCCCGGGAATCTGGATGTTTATCTGAATGTTACTCGTCCGGGCGTTTCCGGTTCAGTGGCTTTGAAGGTTAAGACGCTGGCAGCGGAAGTAAAGCATGAATATCGTCTTACCATGGATGTGGATGCCGGAACTTCCACTTTGAATATTATCTTCAATGATGATCCGGAGAGTACACAAAATGTTGAATTTAATATTTCGGATGCTGCACTGAATGCACCGGCTCCCACTATAGTTGCTCATGGATTTACCTCTGGTGAGGCTATGGAAGTAATGGAAGGTGGAAGCGTAGAAGGTACTTTGCAGGCTTATCTGAATGCGCCTTCTGGTTTGGCCGGTTGTGAATTGGTTACCTCATCCGCAGCATTGAAAGCACAAGGATGGCCGGAAAAGGTTGATCTCATGGCGTTAAGTGCCGAAGATCAGCAGAAGCTGACTGAACTTGGTCTCGTAATGAAAGGTTTGGGAAGTACTCACGATAAGATTGCTACGGTTGAGTTTCAGAATGTAGTACCTTATTTATATTGTACCGGAGACGGAAACGAAGAACACTCCTTTACACTGACTGCTACCGATGTATATGGAAAGACAACAGAAACTCCTTTGGTGTTGAACGTAACGAGCCGTAACAATGGTTTCGCAGTAACATTGCCTGAATCTGTACCTTATGGAAGTAATACGATGAGCTTTACAATGAATTTGGAAGGCGATGCTTCGAAAGTGAAGTTCTATTATTATAATTTAGGTGCTTTTCAGCTGTTTACATCAGAAAATGTCTCAATCTCCAGTGAAGGTACTACACATACTGTTACCTTAACTTATCCGGATCCTTTGATTGATACAGAAAGCGATGTGAAATTTAAAGCACAATATGGCTCAAAGACTATTGAAAAGGCTTTTAAAGTAGAAGATCCTGAACTTACTTTGTCTTTGAAGAACGGTGATGCAGATGTGTGGGCAAAGCATGTGAATTTTCAGGTAAGTTCTAATACCGATGATGGTTGGGTTGCTTCTGCAGATAATGTTATTATACAATATATGGATAATAAAGCCTGGAAGAATGTAAGTTTTACTTATAGTACAACAGGCTATGTAGTAACAGGACTTTCTTCTGGTCAAAGTTATACATTCCGGGTTATTGGTAAAGATGATCAAACAAAGACTTCTGCCTTTGTTGATATTACAACTGAATCGGAGTTATCTGTTCCTAATGCAGGAATGGAAGACTGGTATTATACTCGACCAAGTGGTGTTGAATATTGGGAAGTGTGGTATGCTTGTAAAGATGGAGAACAAGCCGTATGGAATACAATGAATCAATTAACGACCTCTGAAGGTGGAACCTCTGGAGGAATAAATAGGGATAAATATCGTTATAATGCAAATTCTGGTACAATACGTGCTGAAGGTAAAAATGGAGGTTATGCTGCACAGATAAGAGCTGTAGGATGGGGAAAAGGTAATAGTGCAGTTGGTTCTGCCAATGCGAAATATGGTACTGTTGGTGAATTGTATCTTGGTTATTATGATTCAGAAGCAAAGAAGGCTGTATATGATGGAATTGAATTTACATCAAGACCTAAATCTTTATCGTTTGATTATAAGTATACTCCAGGAAAAGGTGGTGATCAATATTATGCTGAAATAGTAATATTGAATAAACAAGGAGATGTTGCGACTGAAATCGGTCGTGGATTGCTTCGAAAAGGTGATTCTGTACAGGAATGGTCGTCTACTAGCGTTGATATTGTATATACGGAAGAAGGAAAGAAGTTAAAAGCAACAAATATGTATATTGTCTTTAAATCTGGAGATAAATCAGATAATAGTTCTTTTAATACTGTGCCTAGTTTTGGAAACCTTTCTAACGGAGAATATGTAGGTAGTGAATTCTTTGTTGACAATATTGTTTTAAATTACGAATAAAAAATAAAGCCTATAAATATGAAGAATATATTTTTAATCTGTTTTACGCTGATGGTCGTACTCTTTACATTTAGTGCGTGCCATAGTGAGAAAATGGAAACAGGAACAACAGGTGTGACAGGGCAGTTGAGTCTGGCTTCCATGAAGATGGAGGTGGATTTGAAAGTTGATACAGTATATCCTCAATCTCGTGCTGGAGTTGATGTAAGTAACTTTCTGCTGACCATCAAGAACAGTCAGGGAGAGCAGGTGGAACAATACACTTACAGCGAGATGCCGGAAATTATTTCTTTACCGGTTGGTACCTATACTGTTGTGGCTTCTTCTGCAGAGGCAGCTACCAATGGTTTTGATGTTCCTTTCTATACAGGTTCAACTGAGCAGTTTACAATTAAGGAAAATGAATTGACAGAAGTTTCTGCATTGACTTGCAGACTGGCCAATGTGATGATCTCAGTTGAGTATGATGAGGAACTCCGTAAACTAATGGGAGAAGATGTGGTAACAACGGTGACAATTAAAGAAAAAACTCAGGATATGATTAAAGAATATTCATTGGATATTCCTTCTTCTGAGACCCGTAAGGCTTATTTGATTGCTCCGGCTTCTGCAGGTTCAATGGATATTACATTGAAAGGAACAATTGATGGAGAATCTGTGACGGAAGTAAAGCGTGTGGATAATGTACAAGCAGGACAGTATAATATCATTAAGTACGTACTTAATTCTGTGGATGATGGCACAAATAGTAATGGCGGGGGAAATTTAAATATTGCTATTAATATAGACTCTTCCATGACCTCTTCTGATGAAACAGTAGGAGTTAATCCGGGAGAAGAACCGGGCATAGATGATTTCCCGACAGACGGAGGAGAAGAACCTGGTGACGGAGATGGTGATGGCGGAGATGAAAGTGGCTCTGAGCAGAATATGCCGACTATTGAAGGGACAAGTTTTAACAAAGTACCTTTTGATATAGATAATGACAGGTTAACAATATCTGGGGATGCTGAATTGCAAGTCACTATTGGGGCACCTAATGGAATTGCTAATTTGTTTGTTGAAATTATTTCTGAAACTTTGGATGTATCAGAAGTAGGATTACCTAAAAGTTTTGATTTGGCATATCCTGGAGAAAACTCAGACGCTCTAAGTGGTTTAGGTTTTCCTGTAGGAGATAAAGTTATTGGTCAGACAGAAGTACTTTTCGATATTTCAAACTTTACTATACTTTTACCAACCTTTAAAGGTAATCATGATTTTAAAATTAGAGTAGTGGATTCTAAAGGTTTGGAAGAGACTAAAACATTAAAATTAAAAGTTGAAGAATAATGAAAATAGCCAATTTCTATATAGTAACGGCCCTTACATGTGTTTCATTTTGTCTTGGAGCATGTAAAGAGGACAGAGATATTGCCGGGGAACAAGGTACGTTACAGTTATCTGTTGGTATGTCCGACAAGATAACTGTTGCATCCCGTACGTTGAGCAGTGAAGAGCAGACTCAACTGGAACAGGCTTGCAAAGTCCGTATTTATAATGAAACCAGCTTGGTACGAAAATATGAAGGAACAGATAATGTACCTTCCAGTATTCCTTTGATGAGCGGAACTTATTCAGTTCGTGTTACTGCTGGTGATTCTGTGGCTGCCTCATTCGATCAACGCTTCTTTGAAGGAAATGAAGAGTTTACAATAACCAAAGGCCAGCAGAGTCCGGTTGAAGTGAAATGTGGTATTGCCAATACTGTATTGGCTTTTACATGGGATGAATCTTTGAAAGAGGCTTTCGAAGGAGATTGTCAGGTTACTGTTACTTCTGCTACCGGTGAACTGGTTTATTCATCTGCCAATGCCGATGCAAAAGGTTATTTCAGCCTGCCTGCCGATAACCGAAAGTTGACATGTAAGTTTACGGCAACTAAACTGACGGGTGGCACGTATGAACAGACTACAGAGTTGACAGATGCACAGCCTGCTACCTTATATAATATGACTTGTAAATATACAGCCACAGGACAAGAGACTACAGGTGGTGCATGGTTGACTTTGAGTGTTGATGAAACCCCATTATCAGAAGAAACTACTACTATTGGGATAAAACAGCGCCCGGTTATCGTTTGTAAGGATGCAGATAATATTGAATATGATTTGGAACAACCGATGTATCTGGCTACAAATACAAAGGGAACTTATTATTTGATTGTATCTACCTCGTCTCCTTTGAAGGGAGCTTTGCTGCAAAATGATAGATTTACAGAGTTTGGAGTTCCGGCTAATAGTATGGATCTGATGAATCTGGGAGGAAAGGATGCCAGTGTAGAAGCTAGCGGAATTTCTTTACATGCTCCAAATGCGATTATGGAAACAGGCGGAACCTGGAAAATCCAGTTCTCTGAAGAACTGATAGCCAAGATGACGGCACAGGAAGGACAGGTAACGACTACTTTGACAGCAACAGATAAGAATGGCAAGCAGCGGATGGTTACATGGAACATTGTTGTTTCGAATGCTACTGTTGCAACCACTGAAGCAATTCCTTATGAAATTTGGACATCCAAAGCTACTCTTCATGGAAAGGTAACCGGTACGTTGGCTTCTACACCGAAATTCCAGTATCGTGTGAAGGGGTCTGGTTCTTCATGGACTACCGTAGATGCAGACTTGACAGAATCAACTTTTAGCAAGGAGATTACAGGATTAACTCCGGGTACAACTTATGAGTATCAGGCAATGGATGGAACGCAGGCATCAACTGTTACCTGTGAATTTACTACAGAAACAGCTTTCCAGCCGGATAATGCAAGCTTTGAATATACACAGACATATAAAGTTTCTACCATGTTAGGTGATAAAGATTGTCTTTTTTTCTATCAAGCAGGAAAGGAAATGTGGTGGGATACGGGTAATACCGGATCTGCTACTGCAGGTAAAAATCTTACTACCCAAGATTCAAAGATTAAGAACTCTGGTAATTATTCGGCAAAATTAGCTTCTGCTATAATAATGAATACTTTCGCTGCCGGAAACTTGTTTACAGGAAAGTTCTTGGGAACTGAAGACTTGACAAAAGGTATTTTGGGCTGGGGACGTCCTTGTACAAGCAGACCTAAAGCTTTAAAAGTTTGGGTTCGTTATACTCCTGGTACTGTGGATAAAGGAGATTCTCATATCTCCGAAGGTGAGACTGATAAAGGAATTATTTATGTAGCTGTGGGTGATTGGAAGTCTTCCGATAGTACATATGGATCAGAATGGCCGATTGTTGTTCGTACGAAAGGGCCTGTATTGTTCAATCCTAATGATGAAGGTACAATAGGGTACGGCGAACATATTTTCACGGAAAACTACGGAACTGAAACAGAGACAAGCTTAAAAGAAATTACCATTCCATTGGATTATGAGGGGTATGGTGGTTATAATAGAAAACCGGAAACTATTTTGATTGTAGCATCTGCCAGTCAATATGGGGATTATTATGAAGGTAGTTCTTCTAGTGTAATGTGGCTTGACGACATGGAACTGATTTATGAATAAACTTCTAGTAAGTGAGTAAGTGAGAAAATTAATATATCTATTATGCTTTGCGTGTTGCGCCTTGGGGGTGCACGCGCAAAGTTCGCAAAAGAAACTTCCGCCTAAAGTCTTTGTTCCTAAAGGACAATGGATAGTCGGAAGTTCTGTTTCGTATTCGGAACACACGGAAAACAACTACGATTTTCTGATTGTAGAGAAAATAAATGCGGATGGCTATTCCTTTAAAGTCAGCCCGATGTTTGCGTATGCATTGAAGGATAACATGGCATTGGGAGGCCGTTTTAAATACGGACGTACCCTGGTAAGAATGGATGAAACTCAATTGAATCTGGATGATGAAAACCAGTTTGACATCAATAACATTTATCAGTTGAAGCATTCTTATTCGGCCATGGCGATTTTCCGGAATTACATACCGCTGGGAGACAGTAAACGGTTTGCTCTGTTCAGTGAGACACAGCTGGAAGTTGGAGGAAGTCAGTCAAAGGTTGCCAACGGAGAAGGAGAGGCACTGACGGGTACATATTCCAAGTCTACGGACTTGGGATTTGGAGTCGCTCCCGGTCTGGTGGCTTTCATTAATAACTATACGGCTGTGGAAGTCAGTGTCGGTGTACTGGGAGTCAATTTTGGAAAGAAAAGACAGGTCACCAATCAGGTAGAGACGGGAGAACAGTCGTCTACTTCTGCCAATTTTAAGATTAATATTTTCTCAATAGGTTTGGGAATTGCATTTTATTTGTAAACATGATGAAATTTTTATATAGTTGTTTCTTTTTGTTTGCGTGTCTGAGTTGTCTGCATACTCATGCTCAGGAGGCGGATTCCCTGACTGTGGTCCGGGGAGACTCTACGATCCGTTATAAGCTGGTCGTTGTCCACGATACGGTTTATGTTCCGATTCCGGAAGCACAAATGCCGGTTGACTCTTCGCGCATTATCCGTACGAAGCCAGTAGGGCGGTATGACCGTGGTATCATTAATTACCGTTTTGTCCCCAAGCACAAATGGATTGGTGGTGTCACGGTTTCAGTATTTAATTTTGAAAGTGACAACAGCCGTCTGTTGTTCTCCTTGCTCAAGGATATTGATCTGGATCTTCGCACGCTGTCAGTGAATCCTTTTGTCGGATATGCAGTAGCTGATAATGTGGTCGTGGGTCTGAAGTTTGGTTATTCACGTATTTCAGGCGGTATCGATAATCTGGCATTGAATATTGAGGTATGGAT
>NZ_EQ973649.1:0-3843 GCF_000157915.1 Phocaeicola coprophilus DSM 18228 = JCM 13818
GATATCCTATATATAAGGTAAGAGATCTCCTACACTCACCATTCCTTTCTGAAGGCCTCAGAAATTAAGAATAAATCAATATTACAACATTTCTTGAATTATCTTTTTAATAAGACTGATTGAATCAATTTAAATTTATACCTTTGCAGAAAATAATCTAAATTAAAAAACAACACCTATGAGAAAACTCAATCAATTGATCCTGGGAGCTTGCACTTTGTTAGCTTTAGCATGTAGCCCCCAACCCAAGCAAGAACAATTAGTATCCGCTTACGGAACTCCCTACCACTGGGAACAGGGAACTATCGTAGTTGACACTCCGGAACGTCCGGCTGGACAGGAATCTGCCATCGGTCTGACTGCACCGAAACTGAAAGTTGTACGTGTAGGTTTTGTAGGTCTGGGAATGCGTGGTCCGGGTGCCGTGGAACGCTTCACTCACATTCCGGGCGTACAGATCGTTGCTCTTTGCGACTACGAACAGGAACGTGCTGAAAATTGCCAGAAATATCTGAAGGCTGCTAGCCTGCCGAAAGCTGCTATCTACTCAGGAGCTGAAGGTTACAAAGAACTTTGCCAGCGTGAAGACATTGACCTGGTATATATCGCAACTGACTGGGATCACCACTTCCCTGTTGCCAAATGTGCTTTGGAAAACGGTAAGCATGCAGCTATCGAAGTTCCGTCAGCAATGGATCTGAAACAGTGCTGGGAACTGATCGACCTGTCTGAAAAGACTCGTAAACACTGTATGATTCTGGAAAACTGCTGCTATGACTGGTTTGAAATGAACACACTGAACATGGCTCAGAACGGAGTATTCGGTGAAGTTCTCCGCGCTCAGGGTGCTTACATCCACAACCTGGATGACTTCTGGCCTTACTACTGGAAGAACGGTAAAGAAGACAAACTGGGATGGCGTCTGCGCTACAACATGGAACATCGTGGTGACGTTTACGCTACTCACGGCCTTGGCCCTGTTGCACAGGCTCTGGACATTCACCGTGGTGACCGCATGACTACATTGGTTGCTATGGATACCAAATCTGTTCACGGTAAAGAACTGGTAGAAAAAGCAAGTGGTGAAAAATGCGAAAACTTCCTGAATGGTGATCATACAACAACTCTGATCCGCACTGCTAACGGTAAAGTAATTGAAATCCAGCACAACGTTATGAACCCGCAGCCTTACAACCGTCTGTATCAGCTGACTGGTACCAAAGGTTTTGCCAACAAGTATCCGGTAGAAGGATATGCAGTTGATGCTGCTCAGATGAAGGCTTCAGGCGTTCAGCCTAAAGTAGACAACCTTAGCTCACACGGTTTCATGCCTGACGCTGAAATGAAAGCTCTGGTTGAGAAATACCAGCACCCGATCTTGAAGAAATATGGTGAAATGGCAAAAGAAGTAGGTGGTCACGGTGGTATGGACTTCATCATGGACAGCCGTCTGGTTTACTGTCTGCAGAACGGTCTGCCTTTGGATATGGACGTTTATGACCTCGCTGAATGGTGCTGTCTGGCTGAACTGGGTGCTTTGTCTATGGACAACAACTGTGCAGCTGTTCAGTTCCCCGACTTTACTCGCGGTCACTGGAACGACGTTAAAGGATTCAAGCACGCTTTCGCAAGTCCTGAAGATGAAGCAGAAGCAGAAAAAGCAGCTAAAGAAGCTACTGCCAAGCTGAAAGAACAGGGTGCAAAAGAATGGGCTGCTGAAAAATAATCATCCGCACAATCTTAAACTCAATAGAAAGGCTGTCTTTCGGGACAGCCTTTTTTTATGCCCGCTTCCGGCAGTTTCAGCTGGATAGACATATAAAAGAACCGGTGATGCAAGTTTTTTTGCACCACCGGTTCTTCTCACTTGCCCGTATCTGGCCGCAGCAAGTTTATATCCGAATCCGAAAAATCTCAGCCTCTATCCTTTTGACGGATCTCTACCCGACGGATCTTTCCACTGATTGTTTTCGGCAATTCATCCACAAATTCAATCACACGAGGATACTTATAAGGAGCAGTTACACGCTTCACGTGATCCTGCAACTCCTTGATCAGCTCGGGTCCGGCCTTGGCCCGATAATCCTTAGCCAGCACAATGGTTGCCTTGACTACCTGACCACGAATTTCGTCAGGTACACCTGTAATGGCACATTCCACTACAGCCGGATGAGTCATCAGTGCACTTTCCACCTCAAACGGACCGATGCGGTAACCAGAACTCTTGATCACATCATCTGCACGTCCCACAAACCAGTAGTAACCATCCTCATCACGCCAGGCCACATCACCGGTATAATAGATTCCGTCGTGCCAGGCCTCACGGGTCAGTTCGGGAGCGCGATAATATTCCTTGAACAGACCAAGCGGTTTTCCCTTGTCTGTATGGATCACAATCTGTCCCTGTTCTCCATCTTCTGCAGAACGTCCGTCCGGAGTCAGCAGATCAATATCATACTGCGGATTGGGAACACCCATACTTCCCGGTTTCGGTTCCATCCAGGGGAAAGTAGCCAGAGTCAGGGTTGTTTCAGTCTGTCCGAATCCTTCCATCAGCCGGATACCGGTAATCCGCTTGAAAGTCTCATAGACTGAATAGTTCAAGGCTTCACCGGCCGTCGTACAATATTCCAGTGATGACAGATCATATTTTGTCAGGTCCTCACGGATCAGGAAACGATAAATGGTAGGAGGAGCACAAAGTGAGGTAATATGATAGTCATGTATCTTCTGAAGAATGTCTGCCGGTGTAAACTTCTCGTGATCATAAACAAATATATTGGCTCCGGCAATCATCTGTCCGTACAGTTTTCCCCATACAGCCTTACCCCAGCCGGTATCTGCAATGGTAAGGTGCAGACTGTTGGGATGCAGATTATGCCAGAAACTGCCGGTCACGATATGTCCCAGCGGATATGTAAAGTCATGAGCCACCATCTTAGGTTCACCGGTCGTACCCGAAGTGAAGTACATCAGCGAGATATCGTCATTCGTATTGACCTGCTGCGGACGCACAAACGGAGCAGCCTGCTCAATTCCCTGATGGAAATCTTCAAATCCTTCCGGATGTTCAGGGCCCACGCTTACCAGTTTCTCAACGCTGGGAGATTCCGGCATGGCATCAATGATGTGACGGGTAATCACTTCTTCACCCGCAGCAACAATCATCTTGATGGTAGCCGCATTGCAGCGATAAACGATATCCTTCTTGGTCAGCAGGTGAGTAGCAGGAATTACAACGGCCCCCAACTTATGAAGGGCAATGATGGAAAACCAGAATTCATAGCGGCGCTTCAGGATCAGCATGACCTTGTCGCCCCGTCCGATTCCCAGACTCTGGAACCAGGAAGCGGTCATGTCCGTATATTTCTTCAGATCGGCAAAAGTAAACTGGATATGCTCTCCCTTGTCGTTCGTCCATAATAAAGCTTTCCGTTCCGGCTCTTCCGCAGCCCATACATCCACTACATCATATCCGAAATTGAAGTTCTCGGGAACTTTAATCCGGAGATTCTTTATAAAATCCTCCTGAGAGGTAAAATGTGTCTGTTCAATAAATCTTTCTAACATACTCAACTTCTAAATTATTGCATTACTACAGCCAGGAAGCGCACTGTCTTCCCATCGAGTGCTTTCATTCCGTGAGGAAGTGCCGAATTGAAGTACAGGCTGTCACCCGGATTCAGGATCAGTTCCTTTCCGTTGATGTTCAGCAGCAGACGTCCTTCAATCACCAGATTAAATTCCTGCCCTGCATGTGTATTGAAATAGACAGGAGTTTCTTCCGGCTTCGGTTCTACGGTCACAATAAACGGATCTGCAATCCGGTTGCGGAAACCGGAA
>NZ_EQ973649.1:4125-10700 GCF_000157915.1 Phocaeicola coprophilus DSM 18228 = JCM 13818
CTCCCCGACGAGTCAGAAAGTAGGCATTCATCTTCGGTTCTTCACCGAACATCAGCACATCCAGAGGGACATCAAAATGGCGGGCTATCTTTTGCAGGGAACTGACTGACAGGTCACATTCTCCCGACTCAATGGCAGCATATTGTGCAGAAGCCAGTCCGCAGCTTTCTGCCATTTCATCTATACCCAGGCCCAATGCATCGCGCAACCCTCGCACGCGTTCTGCTATTTGTTTGATCTGTTCATCCATAGTTTTATCATTTAGTTGCTTCAAAATTAACAAAGTTTCTTCAATTGAGCGAAAAACAGGCAAAAAACTTTCCAATTATTCCTGAAACCCTGATTTCACCATACAAGAGTTAAAGAGCCTCATTGGTTACGGTCAGACGGGCCAGATAATCGTAATGACTGCCTTCCTGAATACATTCTGCCCGGAAACCGCACTGGGCAGCATAGGCTGACAAGGTATCGAAATCTACATAAAGCCAGTCAAAACTGTCCCCTTTCACCTGTTTATACTGCATACGGAAGTCTATTTCTCCGTAATAGTTGCCTGCCAGATTAACCAGATAACTGCCGTCCTCATCCTCGAACAGGTAACGCAGATCACTTGAATCCATCAGAATCTGCCCGCCCGGATTGAGCAGCTGCCGGATACGGCGGAAGAAATCTCCCATACGTTCCAGGCGTCCGATAATTCCAGAACCATTCATCAGCATCAGGATCGTATCAAAACGCTCCGTAAAACGCTCATCAAACAGGTTTACCTGACGGGCTGTCAGCCCACGGGCTTCCATCACCTTCACCGACCAGGGCGAAATGTCAATCGCCAGTGCCTCCTTGCCCATCTTCCGGAGAGCCAGCGTATGGCAACCGCTTCCCGCTCCCACATCCAGAATTTTTCCTTCTGCCAGCTGCAAAGCCTTCTGCTCCAGCAAAGGCATCTCTTCATAAGAGCGAAACAGGTCTTTCACCGGAATCTCATCTTCCTCGAACTGAGAAGAAAACACACGCAGACGTGCAGCCTTCCCCTGCTTGAAATAATCATAAACAGCCGATCCCATCGGATCCTTGTCTTCCGTCAATAAAGTTATATCCATTATTCTATATTTCTTGTTTCCTGATTGTCTGTTGCGTGCAAAGATACGAAAAGATATGCAGCAGGATGAAAAAACTTGCATATATGCATAAAATTTTCCCGATTTCTGTATCTATATTCCAAAATATTGCGTACTTTTGCAGCCAAACAAGAATAATTATACAATGAAGAATAAGAATAGCAGACTTGATTCCATCAAAATGATCATCTCAAGCAAAGAGATCGGAAGCCAGGAAGAGCTTCTGCAGGAACTGGCCCGGGAAGGTTTTCAACTGACACAGGCTACGCTTTCACGTGACCTGAAGCAACTGAAGGTAGCCAAAGCCGCCAGTATGAACGGCAACTATGTATACGTGCTTCCCAACAATACGATGTACAAGCGCATGACCGATCCGCAAAGTGCAACCGAGATGCTTCGTCACAATGGATTCCTCTCTATCGAATTCTCCGCCAACATTGCCGTCATCAAGACGCGCCCCGGATACGCAAGCAGCCTGGCCTACGACATCGACAGCAGCAACTTTCACGAGATCATCGGGACGATAGCCGGAGACGACACCATCATGCTGGTGCTCCGCGAAGGATGTTCGCGCACCAGTGTCAAACATGCGCTGGAGCATGTCATTCCGAATATCAACCATTAATATAATAATACATAGATACAGAAAAAAAATGGATACTACTAAACAAATAGAGGTCATGGTAGCCGACGCCTCACACGAGGTTTATGTTGACACGATTCTGGACACCATCAGAGAAGCCGCCAAGAAACGCGGAACCGGTATTGCCGAACGTACACACGAATATGTGGCCACAAAAATGAAAGAAGGAAAGGCTATCATCGCCCTGTGCGGAGACGAATTCGCCGGATTCACTTACATCGAATCATGGGGAAACAAAGAGTATGTAGCCACCTCGGGACTGATTGTCCATCCCAAGTATCAGGGACAGGGACTGGCAAAGCGCATCAAACATGCTTCGTTCACCCTGGCACGCCTGCGCTGGCCGAAAGCTAAGATCTTCAGTCTTACTTCAGGAGCTGCCGTGATGAAAATGAATACGGAACTGGGATATGTCCCCGTGACTTTCAACGAACTGACCGATGATGAATCGTTCTGGAAAGGATGCGAAGGCTGTATCAACCACGAAATCCTGATGGCCAAGAAACGCAAATTCTGTATCTGCACCGCCATGCTTTATGATCCGGCTCTGCACACAGACGACAAGGTTACTAATTTTTAATCCCCTTCATGAAAAATAACTGAAATAAAATAAAGCCTTATGGAAGAAAAGAAAAAAGTAGTCGTCGCATTCAGCGGCGGACTGGATACATCGTTCACCGTCATGTATCTGGCTAAAGAAAAAGGTTATGAAGTATATGCAGCCTGTGCCAACACAGGCGGTTTCAGCCCCGAACAGCTGAAACAAAACGAGGAAAACGCATACAAGCTGGGTGCAGTGAAGTATGTTACCCTCGACGTAACACAGGAATACTATGCCAAGAGCTTGAAATACATGATTTTCGGTAACGTACTGCGCAACGGAACCTATCCTATTTCCGTCAGCTCAGAACGTATCTTCCAGGCACTCGCCATTGCACGTTACGCCAATGAAATCGGCGCTCACGCCATTGCACACGGTTCAACCGGTGCAGGAAATGACCAGGTGCGTTTCGACATGACTTTCCTGGTTATGGCTCCCGGAGTGGAAATCATCACACTTACCCGCGACATGGCACTGAGCCGTGACTATGAAATCAATTACCTGAAGGAACACGGATTCGAAGCCGACTTCACCAAACTGAAATATTCTTATAACGTAGGTATCTGGGGTACTTCCATCTGTGGAGGTGAAATCCTGGATTCTGCACAGGGATTGCCTGAAAGTGCTTATCTGAAACAGGTAACCAAGACAGGCAGCGAACAGCTGAAACTGGAGTTCAAGAAAGGTGAACTGTATGCAGTCAACGGCGAAGTGTTCGACGACAAGATCAAGGCTATTCAGAAAGTAGAGGAAATCGGAGCTGCATACGGTATCGGACGTGACATGCACGTGGGCGACACCATCATCGGTATCAAAGGCCGTGTCGGTTTCGAAGCAGCTGCTCCCATGCTGATCATCGGAGCACACAAGTTCCTCGAAAAATATACCCTGAGCAAATGGCAGCAGTACTGGAAAGACCAGGTGGCCAACTGGTACGGCATGTTCCTCCACGAAAGCCAGTATCTGGAACCCGTCATGCGCGATATCGAAGCCATGCTGCAGGAATCACAGCGCAACGTCAACGGAACTGCAATCCTCGAACTGCGTCCGTACTGCTTCTCAACAGTAGGAGTTGAATCCAAGGACGATCTGGTCAAGAACAAGTTCGGTGAATACGGTGAAATGCAGAAAGGATGGACAGCCGAAGATGCCAAAGGCTTCATCAAGGTTCTTTCTACTCCGCTCCGCGCTTATTACGCAAACCACAAAGACGAGGAGAACGTATGATCAAAGCAGGTATTATAGGAGGCGCAGGATATACGGCAGGCGAACTGATTCGCCTGCTCATCAATCATCCCGATGTAGAAATCAAGTTCATCAACAGCTCCAGCAACGCCGGAAACAAGATTACTGACGTACACGAAGGCCTGTATGGAGAAACGGATCTCGTCTTCACCGACGAACTTCCGCTGGACACGATCGACGTGCTGTTCTTCTGTACGGCACACGGCGATACCCGCAAGTTCATGGAAAGTCACAACGTTCCTGAGGACCTGAAGATCATCGACCTTTCGATGGACTACCGCATCAAGGACGACAGCCATGACTTCGTATACGGCTTGCCCGAACTGAACCGCCGGACGATCTGCCACAGCAAACACGTGGCCAACCCGGGATGTTTCGCAACCTGTATTCAGCTCGGCCTGCTTCCGCTGGCCAAGCACCTGATGCTGAACGATGACGTGATGGTGAATGCCATTACGGGAAGTACCGGCGCAGGCGTAAAGCCGGGAGCCACCAGTCACTTCAGCTGGCGTAACAACAACATGAGTGTCTACAAGGCTTTTGAACATCAGCACGTACCTGAAATCAAGCAGTCACTCCGCCAGTTGCAGAACAGCTTCGACGCGGAAATTGATTTCATCCCCTACCGCGGCGACTTCGCAAGAGGTATCTTTGCAACTCTCGTTGTCAAGACTAAAGTGGAACTGGATGAACTCGTAAAAATATATAAGGACTATTACGCAGAGGATTCCTTCACTCACATCGTAGAAAAGAACATCGACCTGAAACAGGTAGTCAACACCAACAAGTGTCTGATTCATCTGGAAAAGCACGGTGACAAGCTGCTCATCATTTCCTGCATCGACAACCTGCTGAAAGGAGCAAGCGGTCAGGCGGTTCACAACATGAACCTGATGTTCAACCTCGAAGAAACCGTGGGACTGAAGCTGAAGCCCAGCGCATTCTAAATCAAGAACGATTATGAAACTATTCGACGTATATCCCCTTTTCGACATCAACATTGTCAAAGGAAAAGGCTGTCACGTATGGGACGACAAGGGACAGGAATATCTGGATCTCTACGGCGGTCATGCCGTGATCTCCATCGGACATGCTCATCCGCATTATGTAGAAGCCATCAGCAAGCAGGTAGCTACCCTGGGATTTTATTCCAATTCTGTCATCAACAAGCTGCAGCAGGAAGTAGCCGACCGTCTGGGAGCTCTTTCAGGTTATGACGACTACCAGCTGTTCCTCATCAACTCAGGAGCTGAAGCCAACGAAAATGCACTGAAGCTGGCTTCTTTCCACAACGGACGTACGCGCGTAATCTCCTTTGCCAAGGCTTTCCACGGACGTACTTCACTGGCAGTGGAAGTGACCAACAATCCGAAAATCATTGCACCGATCAATAACAACGGACATGTCACTTACCTTCCGCTGAACGACACGGAAGCCATGAAGGCCGAACTGGCCAAAGGCGACGTATGTGCCGTCATCATCGAAGGCATCCAGGGAGTAGGCGGCATTCAGGTTCCCACTCCGGCATTCATGCAGGCACTTCGCCAGGCATGCGACGAAACAGGAACCGTCCTGATTCTTGACGAAATCCAGTCCGGTTACGGCCGAAGCGGAAAATTCTTCGCCCACCAGCACTGCGGCATCCGTCCTGATCTCATCACTGTAGCCAAAGGTATCGGCAACGGATTCCCGATGGCAGGTGTCCTGATCAGTCCGAAGTTTGCTCCGGTCTACGGACAACTGGGAACAACCTTCGGCGGAAACCATCTGGCCTGTGCCGCTGCCATCGCCGTTCTCGACGTTATGAAGGAAGAACATCTGGTGGAAAATGCAGCCCGCGTGGGAAGTTTCCTGCTTAATGAACTGAAAGGATTCAAGGGAATCAAGGAAGTCCGTGGAGAAGGTCTGATGATCGGTCTGGAATTTGAAGAACCGATCAAGGAACTCCGCAGCAAACTGCTTTTCGAACAGAAAGTATTTACAGGGGTCAGCGGAACCAATGTCATCCGTCTGCTTCCGCCGCTCTGCCTGAGCATGGACGAAGTTTCAGACTTCCTGGAACGCCTGCACCGCCTCGTATAAATCATGCGTACAATACAAAAAAAATTGACCGCACGATCGGGCTCCAACGACCGCACGATCGGGCTCCAACGACCGCACGTTGCAAGGGCATCGAAGGTATATTGCCGGAGCACCTGAAAGAAGGCCTCGGGCTTTTTAAAAAACGTTTCGGCGTATTCATCAAAACGTCTCATTGTTTGAGTGAATACGCCGAAACGTTTTTTTTCAGCCCCGCCCATCACAAAATTCATAAAACAGGCGCCGGCTCCTCTTCAGAAACCGGAAAATTTTACTTATGTTTGCGTATAAACTCTAAATCAACAAGAAAACATGAAAGTTGCAATTATCGGAGCAGGTAACATGGGTGGTGCCATTGCCCGTGGCCTGGCACATGGACATCAGGTGAATACAGAAGATATCTTTGTATCCAATCCCGGAACTGAAAAACTGGAGAGACTGAAAGCTGAATATCCCGGCATTCATACTACACAGAGCAACAAGGAGGCTGCAGCGGATGCAGATATTGTCATCATTGCCGTAAAACCCTGGAAAGTGGAAGAGGTACTGAAGCCTTTGCGCCTCCGGCAGCCGCAGATCCTGGTTTCAGTTGCTGCCGGACTGACGTTCGAAGATCTGGCTCACTTCGTAGACCCGGAAATGACCATCTTCCGCATCATTCCCAATACAGCCATTTCTGAGCGGGCCAGCATGACTCTGGTAGCCGCCCGCAACGCATCGGAAGCACAAGTCAGTTCAATCATGAACCTGTTCAACGAAATGGGACGTTCGATGCTTATCGAAGAAAAATTATTTGCAGCGGCCACCTCACTGACTTCCTGCGGCATTGCTTATGTATTGAAATATGTACAGGCAGCCATGCAGGCTGGAGTGGAAATGGGCATCAAGC
>NZ_EQ973649.1:10871-20311 GCF_000157915.1 Phocaeicola coprophilus DSM 18228 = JCM 13818
AAATGGGCATCAAGCCTCAGGATGCCATGAAGATGCTGGCTCAGACTCTGGAAGGAGCCGCCCAGCTGCTGCTTTCCAACGAACAGACACATCCGGCACTGGAAATTGAAAAAGTGACGACTCCGGGAGGTATTACGATCAAGGGAGTAAATGAACTGGAGATGGCCGGATTCAGTGCTGCCGTTATCCGGGCACTCAAGGCCAGTGTATAAGTACGGCTCAGCAGAAAGCTTTCTTGGCCCACTTCATGCTGCCCCAGCGTTTGACGAAGATGAACGCACGGATGTTCTCATCAAGCAGGAAGGCACACCACATGCCGACCAGTCCCCATCCCCAGTGAATGCCGAACAGATAACTGAAACCGACTGATACGGTCCACTGTACTACCAGACCGACATAGAACGGATAGTTTACATCCCCGGCTGAGCGCAGGGCATTGGTCGCATAAATGTTGACGGCACGTCCGATCTCGACCACAACATCGATAATCATCACGGTAACACCCATGCGGATAATTTCCGGATTATCGGTCAGCAGACTGAAGATGGTATGCCCTAAAGCGGCCCATATACACGAAAGAATCAGTGAAACCAGAATGGAAAGGCGCATCACATATTTGCCGAGCAGATAGGCAGCACGTACTTTACGCTGGCCTACCAGATGGCCGATAGTGATGGCGCCTCCCTGTGCCATGGCTATGGCGAACAAATAAACGAACATCACGATATTCACTGTATAGGTGCGTGTGGCAAGCGCATTGTTGCCAAGCATATTGATCAGATAAGTAATCACCACCTGCGAGAAGCTGTACGACATGTTCTCGCCCGCTGAAGGAAGTCCCACTTTCAGCAGATTCTTCAGTTCCTTCCACGGGAAAGGCCGGAAATAACGTACCGGGAAACTGGGGATGTGCTTGCGGAAAAGAATCACAAAGAGCACTACCATACTGACTCCGCGTGCAATGGAAGTAGAAATCGCCGCTCCTTCCGCACCGAGGGCAGGCAAACCGAACTTACCGAAAATCAGGGTGTAATTGCCGATGATGTTCATCACATTGACCAACACCGTGACCAGCATCGGATAAATAGCCTTGTTGGCGCTCCGCAGGGAAGCGGAAACTGTCAGTGAAAGTGCCTGGAAAAAGGCAAAGGCTCCCACAATCTGCATATAGCCGACTCCGTATTTCAACAGTTCGGGACGCAATCCCATCCAGCCAAGCAAAGTTTCCGCACCGAAATGCAGAATGGCACTGACCAGCAGACCGACTGCCAGATTCAGGCAAAGGGAAACACCGACTACCTGAACCATCTTCTGACGCAGGCCGGCTCCCAGAAACTGGGAACACAGAACCGAAGTTCCGATATTAATGACCTCGAACACCAGGAATGCGAACATCACAATCTGGTTCACTACCCCTACGGCAGCAACGCTTTCGTCTGAATACTGGCTCAGCATGACGGTATCTACCGCCCCCAGCATCATGATCAATAATGTTTCGATAAAGATGGGAATCACCAGTCCGGTCAGTCCCTTGCGAATATTGGTTTGTTGAATAGCCTGTTCCACGATCCTTTCCTCATTTCCGGCTGCAAAGTTACTGCTTTTCCGGCGGTGAAAGGATTGACCTACATCAAGAGTTCTCTCCGTTTTCGCTCAGATAGGTTTCATACATGGCTGCAATCTCCTCCAGCGGAATACCCAGCAGATGAATCTGCCGGAACATGTCGGGCAGTTCGTCCTGCAGGAAAGACTGACGACGGAGCTGAATGATCCGCTCCCGGGCTCCCGAGCTCACAAAATAACCGATTCCACGCTTGTTGTAAATGATTTCCTGTCCCTGCAGATAATCATAGGAACGGACAACCGTATTGGCATTGACCTCTACCATTGCGGCATATTCCCGAACAGAAGGGACACGCCCTTCTTCGGGATATACCATCCGGAGTATCTCATCCATGATCCGGTCGGCTATCTGTAAATAAATAGATTTGCTTTCCTTGAACTTCATACTCCCAACCATTTACGTCGTATAACCTGTGAACGGGTGAAAAGCCAGTAAGACAGCCACCAGTTGAAAATTGTCAGTGAAGCGAAAATCAGACAGCCTGCTGTCATCAGTCCGTTGGTCGTTGCCGGAGTTTCTTCGAAGTTTTCACTCATCCACTGGAAAAAGCGTTCCATCATTCCCGTTTCAACCAGTCTGGCAAATATAACTCCGCCTATCAGATTGAATGCAATGATTACTCCCAGAGTCTTCAGGAACGGATGCTTGTACCAGCGGCTTCCGCCAAGAATGAACAGGGAATGATTCCACAAGAGGAAAATGAATCCCAATAACTGCATCAGGACTTTGCTATAAGCATATTCGCCATCCATATTAACAGGAGCGCGTCCCGTGCGAGACATCATCTCGGCCATTTCTGCCAGCATCGATTGACTGAACTCGGCAGGAAGCCGGAAGAGCGGCTGCAACAGATAGCGTGACAATTCCAGTGCCAGCAGGGCAACAAATACCTGAATCGAAAGAAATACTGTAACAATCACGAAGCGGGAAAGAAATTTTTCAAACATCGTGGCCGGAAGCAGCAGGTATGAGATACGCTTCTCCTTGCTGTTCATGCAGATCATGATGCGGGAAGCATAAAATATGAAGAAAAAACTGGTTACCAGAAAAACGACTCCCAGCATATTGTTGCAGAACTGATGAAAGCTGTATGCGGAAGGATTCCACAACCATCCCAGCATAGGGATGAGGAAAGCGGCATAAATACCCAACAAACCAAAAAGGGAGTTTTTCCAGTTTTCAGCTATATCGAGCTTCAACAGATTCGTGAAGCGTGTGAAATTAAAATTCGTAGTCATTATCTTGCGTGTTTTTATTCAGTAAATATCTTTTGTATTTTCTCACTCTCTGTCAGCAGGGCGTTAAACAACAGTTCCAGGTTCAACGGGCTCTCTTCTCCATAATGATTCGGCAGGATGACGCTGTTTCCGTGAACTGAAGGCTGCACATAAAGAGCATCGTCCGTCGGATCACTCATTCCCTGTTCGGCAAAAAACAGCTTGTCGGTAATACGGACCACAGACTCGTCAAGCAATACCTGACTGCCGTCGATCACGATCACATGGTCCAGCAGACGGTCAATGTCTCTTACCTGATGGGTAGAAATCACGACAGACTTTTCTTCACTCATTCCCGATGCCAGAACTTTCCGGAACTGGCTCTTGGACGGAATATCCAGTCCGTTGGTCGGCTCATCCATCAGCAGCAGCGAAGTGTTGGCTGCCAGTGCAAAACACATATAGGCTTTTTTCTTCTGCCCCATGGACAACTCTCCCAGATGAATGTCTTCATTCAGACCGAAATCTTCCAGACAGTTCCGCAGAATCTCCCGGCTGAAGCGAGGATAAAAGGAAGCGTTCAACCTGACAAACTGATTCAGACTGAGATTAGGCAGTGTGAATTCTTCCGGCACCAGATACATATCGGCCAGAGACTGGGGTAAGCGTTTCTGTACATCTACCCCTCTGAAATAAAGGTGTCCGGCCTGAGGGCGTAACAGTCCGCTCAGCAGATACAACAGGGTAGATTTTCCTGTACCGTTCTTGCCCAAAAGGCCGATTACCTTTCCGGCTTCCATCTCCAGGGAGAAGTCCTGGAAGACGGAAGCTCTCTTTCCATACTTGAAGGTTAACCCTTCGATCTTTATCATTGACGTGTTCATGTTGTGACTGTTTATAGTTATTTAGTGTATTAGTTTAATAGTACACCGCAAATGTAAGTATTGTTTTTGAAATAACAAGAGGTATTTCAAAATTTAACAACCATTAAGAATCAAAAAAAGAGATATCAGCAAACAGGAGCATGGATCTTTCTGAACGACGATTCACATGCTCCTGCCAAAAAGGAAAGTATTGTTTCAGGCTAAAGAACACCGCGCATACGGTCTTCGAATGCAGACAAGGCTGCCTTGGCACCTTCTCCCATGGAGATAATAATCTGTTTGTAAGCCACATCGGAAACATCTCCTGCCGCATAAATACCCGGAACAGAAGTACGGCCATTCTTGTCGGTCACGATTTCTCCCGGACGGTTTGTTTCCAGCACTTCTTTAAACAGATGACTGTTTGGAGTCAGGCCAATCTGCACAAAAATCCCATCCAGTGAAAGCTCTTCTTCAGCTCCGCTTTCCCGGTCTTTCACTCGCAAGGCTGTCACCTTTTCTCCGTCACCCATCACTTCCAGGCTCTGACGGCTGGTGAATACCTCCACATTACTCAAAGAACGGAGTTTTTCCTGAAGAACGGTATCTGCCTTCAGTGTATCGAGAAACTCCAGCACAGTAACCTTCGAACAGATTCCTGCCAGATCAATGGCGGCTTCTACACCGGAATTGCCTCCGCCAATGACGGCCACATGTTTTCCTTTATAGAAAGGTCCGTCACAATGTGGACAGAAAGCAACACCACGACCGGTATACTCGGCTTCACCGGGTATGCCCAGTTTACGCCAGGATGCACCGGTTGCAACAATCAAAGCCGGCGCACGGAATATTTCGCCTCCCTTCACCCGCAAGACCTTTTCCTGACCTTCCAACATGAATGATTCAATCTGCCGGTTGTCAAAAACAGCAATCTGATAAGCATCCAAATGCTTTCTCAAATCACCGGCCAGGGCTTGTCCTGTGGTATAAGGAACAGAGATCAGATTTTCAATACCAACAGTTTCATTGACCTGTCCGCCGATTCTTCCTGCCACTATCGCCACCTTCAATCCTTTACGGGCCGAATAAACAGCTGCAGCAGTTCCGGCCGGTCCGCCTCCGGCAACCAGAATATCAAAATGATGTTCACTCGGAGTTACTTCCTGGGCACGCGTTCCAGCCTTGGCTTCCAGCTTGTCCAGCAATTCTCCCAGCGTACTGCGTCCGACGTGCAACAGTTCTCCACCAACAAAGACTGCCGGAACCGCTTGAATCTTGAAGCGCTGAGTCTCTTCCTGAAACAAAGCTCCGTCTACAGCCACATGGGTGATCTGCGGATTGAACAGTGTCATGACATTCAAAGCCTGCACAACATCCGGACAATTGGTACACGTCAGTGACATGTAAGTTGTTATTTCGAGTGGTCCCTGCAAAGCCTCAATACGACGGGTAACTGCCGCATCCGGAAGATTCTTTCCTTTTCCGTCTGCATTCAGAACAGCCAGCAGCAAAGAACTGAATTCATGCCCATTCGGAACTGCCCGGAAGCAGATACCCGTATCCGCACCATTCTTCAGCAAACGGAACTCCAGTCCGCTGCCTTCCCTTACACGACAGGAAAGGCGGGAAGAGCAAGAGGCTGTCTCTTCCAGAAGTTCGATCAGCTCTGCATACGACTCATGATCCTGACGGACAGAAATATCGAAAACATAATCCGCATCCAGCTGTCCCAGCAGGCTTCGCAACTGTTCTTTCAAAGATACGTCCAGCATATTTCCTCCTTTCCAATCAGATTTTTCCGACCAGATCAATACTTGGTTTCAAAGTCTCAGCCCCTTTCTTCCATTTGGCCGGACATACCTCACCATCATGAGCCGCTACAAACTGAGCAGCTTCCACCTTGCGCAAAAGCTCATCTGCATTACGGCCGATACTGTTATCCTGAATTTCTACCAGTTTAATCAAACCTTCCGGATTAACCACAAAGGTTCCCCGATACGCCATTCCGTCTTCTTCGATCATTACTCCAAAGGCACGTGACAAAGCCCCGGTGGGATCTGCCAGCATCGGATACTGGATCTTACGAATACTTTCGGAAGCATCATGCCAGGCTTTATGCACAAAATGAGAGTCTGTACTGACAGAATATACTTCTACTCCCATTGCCTTGAACTGCTCGTACTTTTCAGCCATATCAACTAATTCGGTCGGACAGACAAATGTAAAATCGGCCGGATAAAAGAAGAACACAGCCCACTTGCCTTTCAGATCTTCATTAGACACTGTAACAAACTTGCCATTGTGAAACGCCTGTACTTTAAACTCGGGAATTCTTGAATTAATAATTGATGTCATATAAACTACTTTTTAAATTAATATCTTGTTTTAAATTTGTAATTATTACAATGCAAAGATACGGGCTAGAGGAAAAGCAGTCAATACCTAAATCTAGGTATTCTGAAATAATTAGCAGGGAAGTATCCGAGTTTCACAATTAAATATGTACCTTTGGCGCATAAGAAATTAATACCATGAATAACTCACAATCAACTCATCAAACTCAGAAAAGGAGTCCGATCACCTGGGTTCCTACAGCCTATTTTGCTATGGGGCTTCCATTTGTCGTATTAAATATGGTGACAGTACTTATGTTTAAGGGGTTAGAAGTAGAAGACAAACTGATTACTTTCTGGACTTCTCTGATTCTTCTTCCCTGGACTCTGAAGCCTCTATGGAGCCCGTTCCTGGAGCTGTTCAAAACTAAAAAATTCTTTGTCATAGCTACTCAGCTGATTACAGGCATCACTTTTGGACTTGTAGCCTTTGCATTAAATCTTCCTCACTTTTTCAGCATTACCATTGCCCTACTGGCCATTGTCGCATTCAGCGGTGCTACCCATGATATCGCATGCGATGGCGTATACATGGGGGAACTGTCCAATGCCGACCAGTCTAAATATATCGGCTGGCAGGGAGCTTTCTATAACATTGCCAAAATTGTTGCAACAGGAGGACTGGTCTACCTGGCAGGAATCCTGATCGAGAAATCCACAAGTCAGGGAGACAGTCTATATGATGCAAACCAACATGCCTGGATGATCATTATGGCAATTCTGAGTGCTGTAATGGTTTTATTAGGTATTTATCATATCTTTATGCTTCCGTCAGGAGGAAAACGGGCCGCAGCTGAGGTGCATCGGACGGGAAAGCAGGTCATGGTAGAACTGGGAGAAGTTTTAATCGACTTTTTCCGGAAAAGACATATTGTCTATTACATCTGCTTTATCATTCTCTACCGCTTTGCTGAAGGTTTTGTCATGAAAATCGTTCCGCTGTTCCTCAAGACCGAACGGGAAATGGGAGGTCTGGGACTAAGCGAAAAAGAGATCGGGCTATATTATGGCAGCTATGGTGCGGCAGCTTTTGTGTTAGGTTCTTTACTGGCCGGATATTATATTTCATCCCGGGGATTGAAAAAAACGCTTTTCACATTATGCGGCATCTTCAATCTGCCATTTCTGGTCTATACTTTATTTGCCATCTTCCAACCGACCAATGGTTTGCTTATCTGCAGCGGTATCATCTTTGAATATTTCGGATATGGTTTCGGATTTGTCGGACTTACCTTATTTATGATGCAACAAATTGCCCCTGGAAAACATCAGATGGCGCACTACGCCTTTGCTTCTGGCATCATGAACCTGGGAGTGATGATTCCGGGAATGCTCAGCGGATGGGTATGCGAATTGTTTGAGGAATGGTTTAATAAGCCCAGCGGCTATGAACCGTTCTTTATCTTTGTACTGATTGCTACGATACCTGCCTTCTTAATCACTTACTTTGTCCCATTCAAGTATAATCAGGACGGTACTTTAATAGAAGGAGAAAAGGAATAATCACTTAAAGAAGATTTTATTAATCACTAAAAAACTTTATGATATGACTGAAAAAATAAACATGCCTTGGGAAGAACGTCCGGCAGGATGTACGGATGTGATGTGGCGATACTCTCAGAATCCGGTAATCGGACGTTATCATATTCCTTCTTCCAACAGTATTTTCAACAGTGCTGTCGTTCCTTTCAAAGATGGTTTTGCCGGTGTATTCCGTTGTGATAATAAAGCGGTACAGATGAATATCTTTGCCGGATTCAGCAAAGACGGTATTCACTGGGAAATCAATCATGAGCCGATTCAGTTTAAAGCCGGCAATACGGATATGATTGAATCTGAATATAAATATGATCCGCGTGTAACCTGGATAGAAGACCGTTACTGGATCACCTGGTGTAATGGTTATCATGGACCTACCATTGGTATCGGCTATACCTTCGACTTCAAGGAATTCTTCCAATGCGAAAACGCATTCCTGCCTTTCAACCGGAACGGAGTTTTATTTCCTCAGAAAATCAACGGAAAATATGCCATGTTAAGTCGCCCAAGTGACAACGGACATACTCCGTTTGGAGATATCTACATCAGCTACAGCCCGGATATGAAATATTGGGGAGAGCATCGTTGTGTAATGAAAGTAACGCCTTTCCCGGAAAGTGCATGGCAATGTACAAAGATCGGAGCTGGTTCTGTTCCTTTCCTGACAGAAGCTGGATGGTTAATGTTTTATCATGGAGTGATTACAACCTGCAACGGTTTCCGTTACTCCATGGGGGCAGCAATTCTGGACAAAGAGAATCCAGAAAAGGTTCTATACCGTACCCGTGACTATCTGTTAGCACCGGCTGCACCTTATGAATTGCAGGGAGATGTACCGAACGTGGTATTCCCTTGTGCCGCACTACAAGACGGGAAACGTGTTGCTGTATATTATGGTGCTGCAGACACGGTAGTAGGAATGGCTTTCGGCTACATCGATGAGATCATTGATTATGTCAAACGCACATCAATTCTCTGATTTTTATTTTAAGACATTCTAATAATAAGGAAGGCTGTAACAAATAACCAGGGTTATTGTACAGCCTTCCTTCGTATCATATATCTTGCTATTCCGGGAATTACTAAACAAATCTATTAGAGATACATCTATGGAACCAAATGGCTGCTCTGAATTATATCAATCAAGATAGGCTTCACTCCCCCAACAAAGCATTCAACCGCAATAACCATCAGGATAAGTCCCATCAGACGCATCATCACATTGTTACCAGTTTCACCTATGACAGAAACCAAACGGGTAGACAGGCGTAAAATTATATAGGTCAGCAAATAGACTATTGCAATAACCACTACCAAGGTTATCTTTAATTCCCAGGTATGAGCATCATCCATCAAGATAATTCCATTAGCTATTGCTCCGGGACCACACAACATCGGTATTGACAATGGGGTGATGGAAATATCATTAGCATAGGTCTTGATTTCTTCATCCTTCAATTTCGTATTCGTATAACGTGCCTGAAGCATATCATATCCAATTTTTAATATAATGATACCTGCTGCGATACGAAAACCATTAGTTGAAATTCCAAAGAATTTAAATAAGAACTGTCCACAGAAAGTAAAAGAGATCAAAATAATAAATGAAATAATGGTAGCACGTTTTATGATATGCTGCCGTTCTGATTCATCCAAACCTTTAGTCATAGTCAGGAATACGGGCATTGTACCCAACGGATTCGTCAAAGTGAAGAATGACGTGAAGCACAAAAGTGCAAAAGGAATAATTGTGTCCATAGAGATTTAATTATATTAATACACAAATATAGACAAACATTGCATT
>NZ_EQ973648.1:0-49365 GCF_000157915.1 Phocaeicola coprophilus DSM 18228 = JCM 13818
GTAATTGCAAGAATTTCAAAAAGTTATGAAAATAAAAAAAGAGGATTTTCCCGAAGGAAAATCCTCAAAAGTAAAATTGTGCGCCTGATAGGACTCGAACCTACACGTCAGAGACACCAGATCCTAAGTCTGGCGCGGCTACCAATTACGCCACAGGCGCTTTAAAGTATAATTAAGCTTTGAAAGCGATGCAAATGTAGTATATATTTTTGATATACTCAAATTTTATAGTGAATTTTTTAACAAATAGCAAGCTGTTTCAATAATGGTATCTTTTCCTCGTTGAATATCTTCACTACTCATATCTACTTTAAGATCCGGATCAATGCCGAATTCAAGTTGGTTCATTTGAGGGTCAAACATCGGGCTGGCAGAAAAGCGAATAGACCATCCATTCGGGATTTCAGAACTGAATGGAAGCCCGGATCCTCCTCCTGTCTTGTCTCCGATGATAGTAACTAAAGGAAGTTGCTTCATACAATTTACAAAATCATTGGTAGCACTGAAAGAACGCCGATTAGTTAGTACTATGACATTTTTTTGCCAGCGTATGCCATTGGATGGTTCTAAGTATATAGCTTCTGGAGTTGAAAAATCGTTGTGCCCAGGATCCGTTTTGTGTGACATATAGCCTACAAGTACTTTTTCATTAGTAAATCGTGCTGCAAGTTTCTGTGCAGTAGTTAAATTTCCCCCTCCATTATTGCGGACGTCAATGATCAGTCCGTCACATACAGCCAGTTGATTGAGGGTTTGATCCAGATTTCCGTCTCCGATACCATTAGAGAAGCTGGAGCAATAGATGTAGCCTATGTTGTTTTCCAGAATCTGATATGTTAATCCGGAAGAGTTAGTATAATCTTTTCCCAAATAGTTACTTTGTATACTGTCACTAAAGTTTCTAGGGTATGCGTCAAACCATTCTCTGTATTGAGAAGTTGCGAGCGAACTGCTTAAATTAACATGGCCATCCCGAAGTTCATTAACCATTTCTGAAAGTACTTCAAATAGTGCTTCTGATCCCATCTCTGGAGTAATTCGTTGAGCATATCGGTTGTGAATCTCGTTCCAGTCCAGTCCATATTCCTCTTGTTTATATGTAAGGAAACAATATTGTTCATCTATTATTTTCCATAAGGATTCGAAATTGTCTTTAGGACTATTTCCGGATACTTCTTCGCGTATACAGGAAGTACAGGTCCACACTAGAAGTAGGGTTGAGAGACAGGTGAATAAATGCGGAAGTTTCATATTTAATAGGGGGTGAAAGCGTTAGGCATACTGATTTTGTTTTTTCCTTTTAAGAGATAGAGGTTTTTTACAAATCCAATCATAAAGTCATGAGAGTAGATATGACTTTTGAGATTGTTGACATGAGCCTGCTGGATCTCACAGAGATAGCCAACCCGTAGTATGGTATTTCTGATGGGAAAATCCAATGTAATCATTTGTTTCAATGATGGATTGTTATGCAAGGAAGTAAACAAAATATTTTTTCCTCCGTGTTTCAGAGAGAAAATTTCATAATATGATTGTCCATATTCTGGTGAGAACATTATTCCCATTAAAGGCAGTGCAACTTGATAGCGTGCTGTTAGAGGATAATTCCCAATGTGGAATTTCCCAATAGCCATGCCTGAGGCACCGATATTTCCATAGGCTTTGGCCTGAGCAGGATTGTTGGAATTGCGTGGATTGTAGACAAAGCCTGCATTTAAGTCAAGTACCGGTCCGAACAGTATCTTCAGTCGTTCATTGATTTGGAATTGGTAATGCAGAGCATAACTCCAATTCAGCATTCCCGTATAAAAATAGGATGTACCGGAGGTATTCTTCGTATATGAGGTATATGCTTGTAGAATGTTCTGAGAAGAGACATTTCCGTCCATCAAGCGAGTCATGCGCATGCTTTCCCTAAGAATTCTGATTTCACAGCCTTTATATTCCAGGGGTGACAGGTATGTATCCAGTACATTGGTATATCCGGCACCGAACAGTATGGAACGCATAACATATCGGTTAGCCCGTAAACTGTCCTTTTGTGCCTGAACGAGCATGGCAGAGAACAGTACGAGCAAAAAGACTATCGTTTTTTTCATGTTCTTAGAAAAGTTTCATTTGTCCGTTCTCTTCTTCTTCCGGAACATTGGTATCGACAGAATCATTATCTTCTTCCAGTATTTCTGGTTCGGGCATGCGGGTTGGTTCGAGTTCCTTAATACGGTCGACTGAATAGGTCGTCAGGCGTTTTCCTTTTGCCTTAAAACTCTTGACTCCAACAAAGTCACTGGCCTCGATAATCTGTGCTTCTCGGAAACTGTCATGTCCGCCAAATATGACTTGTATGCGAGGATAAACCTGCTGAGAGAGAAGAATCTGTTGATTGTGTTTATTCTCTCCTAAATAATTCTGACGTTTGGATGAAGCTTCAAAGGTAAACCGTTTCAGATAGGGATAGTTCTGTTGATCCGCATCATAAAGTACAGCTGTCCATACTTTTTCTGCTTCGAATTTCTCAATGTATTGTATATCCGGATCGTAATGGTTGTTCAGATCGAAATCTGTTGTATAGAAGTCTCCGTTTTTATGAATTACCAGGATACAGTCACTGCTTTGGAATTCACCTAAATATTGTCCGCGTCCATCATAATTCAGACGTAACACATCGTGATCGAACCAAACCTTTCTTCCTCCCAGAGTTGATCCTCCACGTTGTTTCAGAGTAATCTTGTGTACTTCAAATTTAGTCAGCAGATTACCCATTGACTGGCGTCCTTTGATATTGATCTCACTGAAGTCTCTTTCAAAGATCAGTTTTTTTATTCTGGGATTAGGACGGAGCGTTACTTTGATGATTTCGGCTTCTCCGTTCGGATTTGCACTGAAATAGACGATCTTTGAACCCGGATTACCTTGAGTAACGTCATATTCACGGTCACGGATCATTGATGTAACGTTGAAACGCTTGATGTAGTGGTAGCCTTCTTTGCCGTCACGATAGATGACATTGTAGATAGTTCTCTTATCATTTTTCTTGAAGATGTTGACATACAAAATGTTCTTTCCGACAAACAACTTGTCTGAAATGCGTACGATTTTATACTTTCCGTCTTTATAGAAAATAATGACATCGTCAATGTCTGAGCAGTTACAGATGAACTCATCTTTTTTCAGGCCGGTACCGATAAAACCTTCTTCCCGGTTGATATATAGTTTTTCGTTGGCTTCTACTACTTTGGTTGCTACAATCGTATCGAAGTTTCTGATTTCAGTACGGCGTGGGAAATCTTTTCCGTATTTGTCTTTCAGATGACGGTACCATTCGATGGTATATTCTGTCAGATGGGCAAGATGGTTGTCTATTTCCTCAATTTCTGCTTTCAGACGGGCGATCAGTTCATCTGCTTTATCCTTATTGAATTTCAGGATACGTGCCATTTTGATTTCCATCAGGCGAAGAATATCTTCCTTAGTCACTTCACGTACGAATTGCGGGTAGAAAGGAGTCAGGCGTTCGTCAATGTGTTCGCAGGCGATGTCCATGTTTTCAGCTTGCTCAAACTGTTTGTCCTTATAGATACGCTCTTCGATGAATATCTTTTCCAGCGAAGCGAAATGCAGGGTTTCCAGTGTTTCGTTTTTCTGGATTTCCAGTTCTTTCCGGAGCAAGTCACGTGTATTATTGACGGATTTCCTCAGTACGTCACTGACTGTCAGGAAGTGAGGTTTCTTGTTGTCGATCACACAACAGTTGGGCGAAATATTCACTTCGCAGTCTGTAAAGGCATACAATGCGTCCAGGGTCTTGTCAGACGATACTCCCGGAGCAAGATGAATCAGAATTTCTACCTTGCGGGCCGTATTGTCGTCTACTTTGCGGATTTTGATTTTGCCTTTTTCAATGGCTTTCAGTATAGAGTCAATCAGTGAAGAGGTTGTTTTTCCATAAGGAATTTCACTGATGCATAAAGTCTTGTTGTCTAACTTGGAAATTTTAGCCCGGACACGTACTACACCACCTCTCTCCCCGTCATTGTAGCGGGAAACATCAATAGAGCCACCTGTCTGAAAGTCGGGATAAAGCTTAAATTCCTCTCCATGTAAGTATGCAATGGCTGCATCACACAATTCATTAAAATTATGTGGCAGGATTTTGGAGGAGAGACCTACGGCGATACCTTCTACTCCCTGAGCCAGGAGTAATGGGAATTTAACCGGAAGCGTTACCGGTTCTCGGTTTCTTCCGTCGTATGAGGCTTGCCATTCTGTTGTTTTAGGATTGAAGACAACATCAAGTGCGAATTTCGACAAGCGTGCTTCGATGTAACGTGGAGCAGCTGCGCTGTCACCTGTTAAGATATTTCCCCAGTTCCCCTGACAGTCTATGAGCAGTTCTTTCTGACCCAACTGAACGAGTGCGTCACCGATGGAAGCGTCGCCATGAGGATGGAATTGCATGGTATGCCCAACAATATTGGCTACTTTATTATATCTTCCGTCGTCCAAACGCTTCATGGAGTGAAGAATGCGTCGTTGTACAGGCTTCAGACCGTCATTGATGTGAGGGACGGCACGTTCCAGTATAACATAGGAAGCATAATCCAGAAACCAGTTCTGATACATGCCGCTAAGCTGGTGTTTGACTGCTTCGTCAGTTTGATCAACAGGCTTGTAGTCTGAGTGTCCCTCTTTTTCCGGGAGTTTGTCAGTATCTTTGTCAAATGTATCTTCGCTCATAAATCAAAATTAAACTATGGAGACAAAAATACAATTTTTTTCGGACATGCAGGGCGAAAAATCTTTTCATTTCCTTTATCTGGCAGATGAAACGTCCTGCCGGAACGATTTTAGTACAGGCACAGTCAACGGAATAGCCAGCAGGAAAGAACATAAGTCGGATACAGCCTGACACATTTCAACTCCTTGTAACCCCAGGAAATAGGGAAGGAGGAGGATAAATGGAATAAAGAATAATCCCTGACGGGCAGAAGACAACAAGACGGCGCGTACCGGCTTGCGGATCGTTTGCAGCAGCATGTTACAAAGAATAACCCAGGCTCCAAGCGGAAGAGTTATTAATTGCCAGCGTAAGGCACGTGCTCCGATTTCGATGACCAGTGGATCTTCTTTTCGGAACCACGCTACGATTTCGGGAGCATAGATGTAGCCTGCAATGGCACAAAAAGTCAGAAAAATGACTCCTGTCTTGACGGCAAACCAGAATCCTTCCCGAACCCGTCTGTATAGTCCTGCACCATAATTGAAACCGCATACTGGTTGAAAACCTTGTCCAAATCCGATGACAAAAGAATTGATGAACATGCAGATTCTTGTAACAATGGACATTCCGGCAATGGCTGCATCGCCATAGACCCCGGCTGCAACATTCAGCAGAATCGTGGAAATACTGGCCAGGCCCTGACGGCAAAGTGACGGACTTCCGCCGTAAATAATTTCTTTGAAAAAGGTAAGGCGTGGAGTGAAATTGCGGAAATGAATGCGGATATTTTCTCCTTTGCTGTCCATATAGAGCAGGATGAGAAAACTGGAGATTTGGCTGGTGAATGTGGCCCATGCTGCTCCGGCAATTCCCATATCGAAAACAAAAATCAGTAATGGGTCGAGTCCGATATTCAGGACGGCTCCGACAATGATTCCCACCATGGCGTATACAGCATTTCCCTGAAATCGCATTTGATTGTTAAGTACCAGCGAAGAAGCCATGAAAGGAGCTCCCAGCAGGATTATGCCCAGATATTGTTCAGCATAGGGGAGAATAGTGGGAGTTGAACCCAATGCCAGACAAATCGGACGTAGAAAAATCAGTCCCAATACCATGATTAATATACCGGCAAAAAAAGCATAGAAAAAACCGGTTGATGCCATTTTCTCAGCGCTCTTGTAGTCTTGTGCTCCCAGTTTACGGGAAATATAATTTCCTGAACCGTGTCCGAAGAAAAAACCGAAAGCCTGGATAATGGCCATGATGGAAAATGAAATACCTACGGCAGCAGTAGATTGAGTATTGATTTTTCCAACAAAATAGGTATCTGCCATGACATAAAAAGAAGTGATCAGCATACTGACTATGGTCGGGATGGCCAGCTTTCCGATCAGGCTGGGGATGGGGGCCGTAGTCATTTGGGTATATTTGTTCTGTGTGGCTTGTTTCATAAATTTTACTTTTAGGGGAATTCCTTCTGAAAGGCCAAAGTGTCACAATGAACATTTTTCTTGCCGTAAAGGCTTTCCTGATAGGGCCTATCCTGAAATGAACGGACAAAATTACAAAAAAATCTACTCTTCATGGTAAGAACGACCGCTAATCATCCTTAAATTCATAAGATAAATTAATATACCTATCGTGCTTTTTACTTATAAAATCCGTATCTTTGCGCCGTCTGAGTGAAGAAAATATATAAGAAAAATCAAATAAATTAGAGAAATGGCACAAGAAGACGTTTTTAAGAAACTGGTTTCACATTGTAAAGAGTATGGTTTTGTTTTCCCGTCAAGTGAAATTTATGACGGACTGGGAGCCGTATATGATTATGGACAAATGGGTGTGGAACTGAAAAACAATATCAAACAATATTGGTGGCAGAGCATGGTGCTGTTGCACGAAAATATCGTGGGCATTGATTCTGCTATATTTATGCACCCTACAATCTGGAAAGCTTCCGGACACGTGGATGCGTTTAATGATCCTTTGATTGACAACCGCGATTCTAAAAAACGTTATCGTGCTGATGTCTTGATTGAAGACCAGATTGCAAAATATGATGAAAAAATCAATAAGGAAGTAGCCAAGGCTGCTAAAAAGTATGGTGAAGCATTCAATGAAGCTGAATTCCGTAGCACCAATGCCCGTGTATTGGAACATCAGGCTAAACGTGATGCTTTGCATGAACGCTATGCACAGGCTATGAATGCCGGACCGGATTTGAATGAACTCCGTCAGATCATTCTGGATGAAGAAATTGTTTGCCCGATCTCCGGTACAAAGAACTGGACTGAAGTTCGTCAGTTCAACCTGATGTTTACTACAGAAATGGGATCTACTGCTGATGGCGCAATGAAAGTTTATCTTCGTCCGGAAACAGCCCAGGGTATTTTTGTAAACTATCTGAATGTACAGAAGACCGGCCGTATGAAGATTCCGTTCGGTATTGCACAGATCGGTAAGGCTTTCCGTAATGAAATTGTAGCCCGTCAGTTTATTTTCCGTATGCGTGAGTTTGAACAGATGGAAATGCAGTTCTTCGTAAAACCGGGTACTGAACTGGAGTGGTTCAAGAAATGGAAAGAAACTCGTCTGAAATGGCATAAGGCACTGGGCTTCGGTGATGATCACTATCGTTATCATGATCATGAAAAACTGGCTCACTATGCGAACGCTGCTACCGATATCGAATTCCTGATGCCGTTTGGATTCAAGGAAGTTGAAGGTATTCACAGCCGTACCAATTTTGACTTGAGCCAGCATGAAAAGTTCTCAGGCAAGAGCATTAAATATTTTGATCCGGAAATCAACGAATCATACACTCCGTATGTAATTGAAACTTCAATCGGTGTTGACCGTATGTTCCTTAGCATCATGAGCGCAGCTTATTGCGAAGAAACTCTGGAAAACGGTGAAACTCGTGTTGTCTTGAAATTGCCTGCAGCTTTGGCTCCGGTGAAACTGGCCGTTATGCCGCTGGTAAAGAAAGATGGTCTGCCTGAAAAGGCTCGTGAGATTATGAATGATCTGAAGTTCCACTTCCATTGCCAGTATGATGAAAAGGATTCAATCGGTAAGCGTTATCGTCGTCAGGATGCTATCGGTACTCCTTACTGTATTACGATTGACCATCAGACACTGGAAGATAATTGTGTTACTCTGCGTAACCGTGACACAATGAAACAGGAACGTGTGGCAATTTCTGAATTGAATAATATTATTGCAGACAAGGTAAGCATTACCAGCTTGCTGAAAACTTTGCAATAATAATCCAAGTTTGTGATTATGAATAAATTTGTAACTTGGTTAAATGCCTTGCTGCTCTTCTTTTCTTTGGGATTTGTATCTTGTGCCAAAGACACGGTTGTTGCAGATCCTTATGCGGATTGGCAGGTTCGTAACGAGCATTATATAGATTCAATTGCGGATGTGGCTCATGCCAATGTTACCGGTGATTGGGAAATCTATAAGAATTATAAACTGGATTTTGTAGAACCGGGAGTCGGTATTGTTAGTCCGGAACTGGGTGTCGCTGATTATGTCTATGTACAGTACATAGAGAAAGGATCAGGAACTGTTCCTCTTTACACTGATTCTGTTTCGGTTAATTATGAAGGAATGTTGATCGACGGTACAGTATTTGATACTTGTCTGGATGATAAGATTTATGATCCTATAACGTTTGCCTTGAATGATACTGGCTTGCGTGAAGGCTGGAAAGTTGCTTTCCAGCATATTCCTGCCGGTTCTCATTTCAAACTTTATATTCATCCGGATCTGGGATATGGAAATGCTGATTATGGAGACATTCCGGCATCATCCGTTTTGATCTTTGAAATAAAATTTCAGGAAGTAATTCATCCTGTGGGACCGGATGGGCGTGCTCTTCCGCTCCTGGAGGATGAAGAATCCTGATATATGTAGGCAGATGGTCTTTATCTGACCGTTTGTCGTCTGGCGGATCGCATGGTTGAACAGTTTTCTCCATGCGGTCCGCTTTTTGTGTAAAGAGGTAGTTTTTTACTTCATCCTCTCTTTTTTTTCGTTCACCTCCCGATTTGTCTGCTTCGCCGGATTCTTCTTTAGCTTCAGCAGGGTCCGGATTAATTTTGTAAGGTGTATAATTGATTTTATTAACTAACAGACAAATAAAATGTTTAGGGAGATTGTAAGCTTTTCTATCAGGAAGAAGATGTTTGTGGTGTTGACAACACTTCTTTTATTGGCGGGAGGTATTTATTCCATGTTGACCTTACCGATTGATGCTGTGCCGGACATTACGAATAATCAGGTACAGATTGTTACCGTATCGCCGACATTGGCTCCTCAGGAAGTGGAGCGGTTAATCACGTTCCCCATTGAGATTGCCATGAGCAATATTATGAATGTGGAGGAAATCCGTTCGGTTTCCCGTTTCGGACTTTCACTGGTAACCGTTGTTTTCAAGGAAGATGTCTCGGTGTTGGATGCCAGGCAGTTGATTAATGAGCAGATACAAACCGTATCAGGAGAGATTCCTGCAGAACTGGGGACTCCGGAGCTGATGCCTATTACGACCGGCTTGGGTGAGATTTATCAGTATGTGCTGAAAGTAGCCCCGGGCTATGAAAAGAAATACGATGCGATGGAACTGCGTACAATTCAGGACTGGATTGTGAAACGACAGCTTTCCGGTATACCCGGTATTGTTGAGATCAACAGTTTCGGAGGTTATCTGAAGCAGTATGAAGTAGCAGTTGATCCTGACGCTTTGTACTCCTTGAATATTACCATCGGAGATGTATTCTCAGCCTTGAGCCGGAACAATCAGAATACGGGAGGAAGTTATATTGAAAAGACTTCCAAGGCTTATTATATCCGTTCAGAAGGTATGATCGGTGATCAGAAAGACATTGAACGGATTGTGGTGACTAACCGGGGAGGAATTCCTGTGCATATCAGTGATATCGGTACGGTTCGTCTGGGAGCCCCGAAACGTTTCGGAGCGATGACCAAAGACGGCGAAGGAGAATGTGTCGGCGGCATTGCCATGATGTTGAAAGGAGCCAATGCCAATGTGGTTACTCAGGAATTGGAAAAACGGGTGGCTCAGGTTCAGAAGATGTTGCCGGAAGGTATCAGTGTTGAACCTTATTTGAATCGTTCAGAATTGGTTAACCGGAATATCTCGACAGTTATCCGGAACCTGATAGAGGGAGCAGTTATTGTCTTTCTGGTTTTGATTGTCTTCCTGGGAGATGTCCGTGCGGGAATGATTGTAGCTTCTGTCATTCCGCTGGCCATGCTGTTTGCCTTCATTATGATGCGGATCTTTGGAGTTTCAGCCAACTTGATGAGTTTGGGTGCCATAGATTTCGGTATTGTGGTCGATGGCTCCATCGTCATTCTGGAAGGAATTCTGGCCCATATTTATGGACGACAGATGGCAGACAGAAAGTTGACCCGGAAGGAAATGGATCAGGAAGTGGCGAAAGGAGCCGGAAATGTAGTCCGTAGTGCAACCTTTGCAGTATTGATTATCCTGATTGTCTTTTTCCCGATTCTGACTTTGAGCGGTATTGAAGGCAAGTATTTTACCCCGATGGCCAAGACGCTGGTATTTTGTATCATCGGTGCACTTTTGCTTTCGCTTACTTATGTACCCATGATGGCTTCTGTATTTCTGAAGCGGACTGTTTCCGTAAAGAGAACACTGGCCGACCGTTTCTTCGACTGGTTGAACAGAGGATACCGGCGGACTTTGGATTTCTGTCTGAAACATATTTGGGGAACAATTGTTTCTGCATTTGCCTTGTTGATCTTTTCTTTGTTCCTGTTTACCCGGTTGGGAGCGGAGTTTATTCCGACATTGGATGAAGGTGATTTTGCCATGCAGATGACTCTTCCGGCCGGAAGTTCCTTGAGCAAGAGTATTGAAATATCCTTGCAGGCTGAGAAACGCCTGAAAGAAGATTTCCCGGAAATCAAGCATGTTGTAGCCAAGATCGGTACGGCTGAGGTTCCGACTGACCCGATGGCCGTTGAAGATGCCGATGTAATGATTGTCATGAAACCGTTCAGTGAGTGGACTTCAGCTTCAAGCCGTGCTGAGATGGTCGAAAAGATGAAGAATTCACTTGAGTCCGTCAAAGGAGCAGAGTTTAATTTCAGTCAGCCTATCCAGCTGCGTTTCAATGAACTGATGACCGGAGCCAAGGCCGATATTGCCATTAAGCTTTACGGAGAAGATATGGACGAATTGTATAGTAAGGCCAAAGAGGCTGCTGAATATGTAGAACAGATTCCCGGTGCATCCGATGTATTGGTTGAACAGGCTATGGGATTACCTCAGTTGCTGATTCATTATGACCGGAGCAAAATTGCGCGGTATGGAATTGATATTGAGGAACTGAATACCATTATCCGTACAGCCTATGCAGGAGAGACTGCCGGAGTTGTTTTTGAAAATGAGCGGCGTTTTGATCTGGTAGTTCGCCTGGATCAGGAAAAAGTGCGTGATCTGAATCTGGATAAACTGTTTGTCCGTACCGTAGAAGGTATTCAGATTCCGGTGAGTGAGGTGGCAAGTATAGATCTGGTGAATGGCCCGTTGCAGATTAATCGTGATGCCACGAAGCGCCGTATTGTAATTGGAGTGAACGTGCGTGATGCCGATATCCAGCAAGTGGTTTCTGCCATTCGTGAGTCTTTGGACAAGAATGTCAAGCTGAAGCCGGGATACTATTTTGAGTATGGTGGCCAGTTTGAGAATCTCCAGAATGCCATTCGTACACTGACACTGGTCATCCCGATTGCTTTGGTATTGATTTTGTTGCTTCTTTTCTTTGCATTCAGAAGCGTAATCTATTCCCTTGTGGTCTTCTCTACGGTTCCGCTGTCTCTGATCGGAGGTATTCTGGCCTTGTGGGTACGCGGGTTGCCGTTCAGCATCTCGGCAGGTGTCGGATTCATCGCCTTGTTTGGTGTTGCGGTTCTGAATGGTATATTGATGATTAACCATTTTAATGATTTGCGGAAGGAGAAAGAATACACTATGTGTACAAATCGGATTATTCGGAAAGGGTGTCATCACCTGTTGCGTCCGGTCTTTTTGACAGGACTGGTTGCTTCTTTAGGTTTTGTTCCGATGGCTGTTGCCACATCAGCCGGAGCAGAAGTACAGCGGCCGCTGGCTACGGTGGTTATTGGAGGTCTGATTGTCTCTACCATCCTGACATTGATTGTGATTCCCGTATTCTATCGGCTGGTCAATGAAATTTCCCGTTTGTGGATGCGGAAACGTCGTCTTCCGGTTCGTAAAAGCGGACTGATGCTGGTTCTGTTGCTGGGTTGTTCCTTATCATCCTTTGCGGCAGACGGAGGCAAACCTGTTTCACTGGATGAGGCCATTCACATTGCGCTGGAGAACCATCCGCGTTTGAAGATGGCCACGGCAGAAATCAGTCGGGCACGGGCAACACGAGGAGAAATCTGGGACGGAGGAAGTACTTCGTTCAGTTATTCCTGGGGACAGTTGAACGGAGAATTCCGTAACGACCACGAGTTGTCTGTGGAACAGTCTTTGGGATCATTGCTGACTCCTTTTTATAAGAATGCACTGGTCAATACGCAGGTGGAAAAAGGAGAAGCCTACCGGAACATGGTCAAGAAAGAAATCGTGGCCGAAGTAAAGCGTGCCTGGGCTTATTATCAGTATGCCTACAATTTGTATCAGCTGTACAATGAACAGGAGAGTCTGGCAGGAACTTTGCGTTCCAGTGGAGAATTGCGTTACCAGCAGGGTGACATCGATTTGTCTGAACGGAATATGATAACGACAATGGCTTCCGACCTGCATACCCGGTGGTTGCAGGCAAAGGATGAAGTCCGGCTGGCCGCCCGCCGGTTTGCCTGGGCCTGTTATGCCGATTCAGCCATTGTACCTCAGGATACTTCATTGTCCGTTCTTCCTTTCGATGAACGTTCTGCCCGGGAACTTTCACAAGATCATTTGAGTTACTTTTCCATGCAGGTCAAGGAAAAGAAGGATCTGTTGCGCATCGAGCGCAGTAAGTTCTTTCCGGAGTTCTCGGTAGGATATGCACAGCAAAAGATATTTCCGCTTCGGAAACTGGATTCCTGGATGGTCGGTATTTCTTTCCCGCTGCTGTTTTTCCCTCAGCAGAGCCGGAGCAAGCAGGCAAAAATAGACTGGCAGATTGCCAGCTATGAGGCCGATCAGAACCGGACTCAGTTGCAGAATAAGGTCGCAGACCTGCAGGGACGTATCAGCCAGCAGCGCAAGAGTCTGGATTATTATTCGGAAGCCGCCCTTCGCGAGGCAGATGCCTTGCAGGAAAGTTCGATGCTGAAGTTCCGTGAAAGTGAGATCGGTATTTCGGAACTGGTGCAGAGCCTGAATACAGTGAGAGAGATTCGTAAAGGATATATCGAGAATGTTTATAACTACAATGTCTCGTTGTTGGAAATGGAATTATATACAGAATAAACGAAAAGATATGAAACAGATTTGGATCGCATTAGCATTGTTGTTTGTAGCCGTGTCGTGTGGAAAAAGTTCAGATACGGCAGATGTAAAAGAAGAAACAACGCAGGAACGTACAGATACATTGGACATGGAATCAGATTCCGTAGATGCCGTGACGTCGGCTACTGCCGTGGCCAATGCCCCGTCTTTCAACGGAGTGATTATGCTTCCGCCGGAAAAGCATGCAACGGTTACACTGATGATGGACGGAACGATTCAGGATATTCATTTGTTTCCCGGAGAGTATGTGAAGAAGGGAGAGGTTATCGCCACATTGAAAAATCCCGATTTTATCCGTCTTCAGCAGGAGTATCTGGATGCTTCGGCTCAGGTGGAATACCTTGAAAAGGAGTATGCCCGTCAGCAGAATCTGACTTCCCATGAAGCTGCCTCACAGAAGAAACTTCAGCAGAGCAAGGCTGAATATCTTTCCATGAAAGCACGTCTGGATGCCAGTGTCTCCCAGTTGGAAATTTTAGGGATATCTCCTTCCGGCTTGCAGAAAGAGGGTATGCATACCTATCTGGAGATTAAGGCTCCGGTCAGTGGTTATGTTACCAACATGCAGGTGAATGTCGGCAAATACTTCAATGTCGGTGAGCCGATCTGTGACGTGATAGACAAAAGTGCTCTGATGCTTCAGCTGACTGCCTATGAGAAAGATCTGGACAAACTGAAAGTGGGAGATACATTTGATTTTCATGTAAATGGAATGGGAGGAACTACTTTCAAGGCCACTTTGCTTTCCATCGACCAGATGGTGGACAATACGAACCGTTCTATCAAGATTTATGCGACGATCAATCATCCGGACGGTAATTTCCGCCCGGGAATGTATGTGTCGGCCCGAAAATCCGAAAAAAGTGAGTAATTTTGTTTCATGAAACTTTTCATGCCTAATAAATCTATATTGATCGTGAATGCCATCTCTGTCATGGTGGCATTCCTGATTCATTTGCCGGAAATGATTGCTTTGTCGGATATGATGCCCGATGAGGTGATCTTTCCGGGCATGCATTGGACGGATGTTTTCAATGAAGTGTTTTTCACCTATCTTTCCCTGCTGTTGCTGTTTTTCCTGAATGAACGTTTGTTCCGCTTCGGTGACACTCAGGTGAATATGGGATGGAAAAAACTGTTGTTGTCCTTTCTGGTCACCTGGATTGCCAGCAACCTGCTGGGAAAAGGCTTCGTGGCTCTTCATCAGCATTTTGATATTCCGGCCATTGATGCCCTGTTGCATCATTATCTGCATCCGTTGAGAGACTTTCTCATTTCTGTTGTGGTGACCGGAAGCTGCTATTTAATGTATCAGAACCGGAAAAGCAACATGGTACTGCTGGAGAATCAGCAATTACGGACCGAGAACATTGCCAATCAGTATGAGACTTTGAAGAACCAGCTGAATCCGCACATGCTGTTCAATTCGCTGAATACGCTGTCCACGCTGATCCGGGAATCTTCAGACAAGGCGCAGGATTATTTGCAGGAACTCTCCCGGGTTCTGCGCTATACCTTGCAGGATAATGATTCCCATTCCGTTACTCTGGCTGAGGAAATGGACTTTGTACATGCTTATTTGTATCTGCTGAAGATGCGTTATGAAGAGAATTTGAATTTTGACATTCGTATTTCCTCTGATGCATTGCAGAAGAAACTTCCTCCCATGGCCGTACAGATGCTTGTGGAGAATGCCGTCAAGCACAATGAAATCAGCCGGCGTCATCCGCTGACGGTTGCCATTTCAACTTCCGGAGACTGGATTACGGTAGAGAACCGGATTCAGTCCAAACTGACGGGAAATACGGGAACCCGGATCGGGCTGGACAATCTGGCCAAGCGTTACCGGCTGCTGTTTAAACAGGAAATTGTGGTGAAAGAGGAAAACAGTTGTTTCATTGTTAGACTACCGCTGATATGAAAACATTGATTATAGAAGACGAAAAGGCTGCCTTGCGTAATCTGAAGGCCGTTATTAACGAAGTTTCTGCCGGGCTGGAAATTATCGGGGAGACAGACAGCATTGTGGATACCATCGAATGGTTTCAGACCCATCCGATGCCGGAACTTGTGTTTATGGATATTCATCTGGCAGACGGTTCGGCTTTTGAAGTGTTTGAGCATGTGGAGGTGAAATGTCCGATCATCTTTACTACTGCCTACGATGAATATGCTTTGCGGGCTTTTCATGTCAACAGCATTGCGTATCTGTTGAAACCGATCAACCGGAATGATTTGCAGAATGCACTGGACAAACTGGAGACCTTGTGCGGTACTGCGGGCGGACAGACCCCGCCTTTCGATTTTATGAAAGTCATGCATGAATTGAAGAAAGAGGAGAGTTACAAGACCCATTTCCTGGTACCGGCCAAAGGAGACAAACTGATTCCCATATCTGTAAACGACATTCTGTTTTTCTATATCAGTGACGGAATTGTCAAGGCGGTTGACCGGCATGCAGATGCATATATCTTTTCGCAGTCGCTGGACGAGCTGGTGGAACTGCTTAATCCGCGTGATTTCTTCAGAGTAAACCGTCAGTATCTGATCGCAAAGAAAGCCATTACGGATGTCAGCCTGTGGTTCAACGGGCGGCTGGTCATCAATCTGAAAGTCCCGGTTCCGGAGAAGATCATTGTCAGCAAAGCGAAGGTTTCGGAGTTTAAGGACTGGTTTTAAGTCTTCTTATTTTCGGATTTACCTCATTTCCGGTCAGTTTTCTCATATTTTTATCTTATCTTTGCCCCGCTATCACAAAGATAAGAAGATAAATGGAACGGAAACTGAAATCATATTTTTTGCTTGTCGTCAGCATACTTATGCTGGTGGCCTCAGTTTTTCCGCACCATCATCACGATTTATACTTCTGTGTAGCCCATGATCTGGAGACTTGTCCGGCTTCAGTGGAATGTCCGGATCACCTGCATCATACGGGTGATGAAGACAATCATGCATGCACTTCTTCATGCGTGACTCACTTTGCTTTTTCCGCTCCTGACAGTCACGGAACGGATCTTTCGCCAGCTTACAGTTACAGTCTGCTGATCTATCCTTTTGTGCTTACCCTCGAACGTTTGTCTTCGTTCGAAAATGACTTGCCTTGTCCCTTTTCTGCTTATATAGAGCGTCTGCACGCCCGGCATTTCGTGGCGTCTTCGGGACTGCGTGCACCTCCCTGTTTTCTGTCCTGACATCTTTCCCGGCAAAGAATGTCCGGGAACTCTTTGCAACCTGCTTGCAAGGACAATCCTTTATTTTTGCAGTATAAATCTTCCGGAGGGCGGTCGTTCGGGGCTGTCGGTTCCGGAACAATGAAAAATTAATCTATGAAAAAATCTATCATTACAGGAGTATTAGCTGTTTTTTTATTGGGTTCCTGTGGAACTCATGAACACAACCATGCGGAAGAAGGCCATGACCACGAGGCTGAGGCAGCTCACGGTCATGACGAGCATGATCACGAGGCGGAAGAAGCTCACAAGGGAGCTTCCAATGAAATTGTACTGACACCGGAAAAGGCTGAAGCTGCCGGTGTGAAAGTTGAAACGGTGGAGCCCGGTACTTTCCGTCAGGTGATTCCGGTGAGCGGACAGGTGATGGCTGCCCAGGGAGAAGAAGCCGTGGTTGTAGCCAATATGTCCGGTGTCGTTTCTTTTTCCGGACCGGTCACCGAAGGTATGCAGGTTGCTCAGGGAAGCAGTCTGCTGACCTTGTCTTCCGAAACTCTTCAGGACGGAGACCCTCTGAAGCGGGCACGTATTGCGTATGAGGCTGCCCGGAAAGAATATGAGCGGGCCGGAAAACTGGTGGAAAGCCAGATTGTTTCTCAAAAAGACTTCAATGTCATCCGTGAGAATTATGAGAATGCACGGTTGGCCTATGAAGCTCTCTCTCCCAGCAGCAATGGAAAAGGTGTGGCTGTCAAGTCACCGATGAGCGGATATGTGAAGTCCTGTCTGGTGAAAGCCGGCGATTATGTAACGGTCGGTCAGCCGTTGATGACTGTAACCAAGACCAGACGGCTGCAGCTGAAGGCTGAAGTTTCCGAACGTTATTATCCGGCACTGCAGCAAGTGTCGTCTGCCAATTTCAAGACTCCTTATTCGGATCATGTTTACCGGCTTGATGACTTGCAGGGACGCCTGCTGGCTTACGGAAAGGCTTCTGCTGAGGCTTCTTTCTATGTGCCGGTAACGTTTGAGTTCGATAATCGCGGCGATGTTGTTCCCGGCTCGTTTGTAGAAGTGTGGTTGCTGGGACGCGAACGTCAGGGAGTGATCAGTCTTCCTGTTTCTGCACTTACAGAAGAACAGGGACTGACTTTCGTCTATCTTCAGCTGGATGCTGAATGCTATCAGAAACAGGAAGTCAGGACCGGTGCTACGGATGGTGACCGTGTAGAAATCCTTTCCGGACTGAAAGGCGGAGAGAAAGTCGTTACTCAGGGAGCCATTCATGTGAAACTGGCTTCGGCCTCCAATGCGATTCCGGGTCATACCCATAACCATTAATTCCTGAAACGATGCTGAACAAGATTATACATTTTTCGCTTCAGAACCGCCTGCTGGTTCTGGTGGCATCCATCTTGCTGCTGGTCGGCGGAACGTATATGGCGTTCCATACCGAAGTTGATGTCTTTCCGGATCTGAATGCTCCGACGGTAGTGGTCATGACCGAGGCCAATGGTATGGCAGCTGAGGAAGTAGAACAACTGGTTACTTTCCCGATTGAAACGGCTGTAAACGGTGCAACTGGTGTTCGCCGGGTGCGTTCGTCTTCGACTACCGGCTTCTCTGTCGTATGGGTTGAGTTCGACTGGGATACGGATATTTACCTGGCCCGCCAGATTGTTTCCGAGAAACTGGCGGCTGTAGACGACGCTCTGCCTGACAATGTAGGCAAGCCGACACTGGGTCCCCAGTCTTCCATTTTGGGAGAATTGCTGATTGTCGGACTGACGGCAGACAGCACGTCCATGCTCGATCTCCGTACGATGGCCGACTGGACGATCCGCCCGCGTCTGCTTTCCACCGGAGGTGTGGCACAGGTTGCCGTGCTGGGAGGAGATATCAAGGAATATCAGATCCTGATTCATCCCGAACGCATGAAGCATTATGGCGTGACGCTGGCTGAAGTGATGGACGTGACACGGAGCATGAACCAGAACACCAGCGGTGGAGTGATTTATGAATATGGCAATGAATACATTGTGCGCGGCGTACTGGCGACAACCGACATCGAGCGGATGGGGCGCGCCGTTATCAAGAATATCGGCGGAGCACCGGTCACGCTGAGTGATGTAGCCGACGTACGCATCGGTGCCCAGCAGCCGAAACTGGGTCTGGCTTCCGAAAAAGGAAAGCCCGCCGTTCTGATTACGGTGACTAAACAGCCCAATACCGGTACCATTGAACTGACTGAAAAGCTGGAAGCAGCCCTGAAGGACCTGCAGAAGAACCTGCCTGCCGATGTCCATATTTCGACCGACATTTTCCGTCAGTCACGTTTTATCGAAAGTTCAATCAGCAACGTACAGGAATCCTTGTATGAAGGTGCGATCTTTGTGGTAATCGTACTCTTCCTTTTCCTGGCAAATACCCGTACCACACTTATTTCACTGGTAACTCTGCCGTTGTCTCTGGTGGTAGCCATCCTGGTATTACACTACATGGGACTCAGCATCAATACCATGAGTCTGGGAGGTATGGCCATCGCTATCGGTTCGCTGGTGGACGATGCCATTGTTGACGTGGAAAACGTCTGGAAACATTTGCGTGAGAACCGCCTGTTGCCCGAAGGAGAACGGAGACCGGTTCGCGAAGTCGTATTCAATGCTTCGCGCGAAGTCCGTATGCCGATTCTGAACTCCACCCTTATCATTGTGGTCAGCTTCGTTCCCCTTTTCTTCCTGAGCGGTATGGAAGGCCGTATGCTGATCCCTCTGGGTATTGCCTTTATCGTTTCCCTCTTTGCTTCTACCATTGTAGCCTTGACGCTGACTCCGGTGTTGTGCAGCTATCTGCTGGGAACGGATCCGCGCAAGAAGGGCTTGCCCAAGGAGGCTTTTCTGGCCGTATGGCTGAAAAAATATTACGAACGCGGCCTGCTCTGGGCTTTGTCTCATAAGAAAGCTGTGCTGGGGGTGACTGTCGGACTGTTTGCTGTCGCTGTGGGATGTTTCTGTACGCTGGGAAGCAGTTTCCTTCCTCCGTTCAATGAAGGATCGTTCACCATCAATGTCAGCTCCATGCCGGGTATTTCTCTGGAAGAGTCAGACAAGATCGGACGTCAGGCCGAGGAACTGTTGCTGTCGATTCCGGAGATTCAGACCGTAGCGCGTAAGACCGGTCGTGCGGAACTGGACGAACATGCCCTGGGAGTCAACGTTTCCGAGATCGAAGCGCCCTTTGAACTGAAAGACCGTTCGCATGCCGAGGTGCTGGCCGATGTACGTCAGAAGCTGTCTGTGATTACGGGTGCCAACATTGAGATCGGACAACCGATCAGTCACCGTATTGATGCGATGTTGAGCGGTACGCAGGCCAGCATTGCGATCAAGCTGTTCGGTGACGATCTGAACCGCATGTTTACGATCGGTAATCAGATCAAGGATGCAGTTTCGGATGTGGAAGGTGTGGCCGACCTGAATGTGGAGCAGCAGATCGAACGCCCGGAACTGAAAATCATTCCCCGTCGGGAGATGCTGGCCAAGTATGGCATTTCTCTGCCCCGTTTCAATGAATTTGTAACGGTAAACATGGCGGGAGAAGTCGTATCGCAGGTCTATGAACAGGGCAAGGCCTTCAACCTGGTGGTACGTGCAGATGAAGATAACCGCGGTTCGATGGAGCGTATCAAGGACCTGATGATCGATGACGGACAGGGCCGCAAGATTCCGCTCTCGTACGTGGCAGATGTCGTTTCGGCCATGGGACCCAATACGATCAACCGTGAGAATGTGAAGCGTAAGATCGTGATCTCTGCCAACACCAGCGGACGTGACCTGCGCAGCGTGGTGAACGATATTCAGGAACGTGTCAACGAAAAAATCCAGTTGCCCGAAGGATATCACATTGAATATGGCGGACAGTTTGAAAGCGAACAGGCAGCCAGCCGTACCTTGCTGCTGACTTCTCTGATGAGTATTGTCGTGATCTTCCTGCTGCTTTACATGCAGTTCCACAATGCAGCCCAGAGCGGAGTGATTCTGCTGAATCTTCCGCTGGCCCTGATCGGAGGTGTGTTTGCCCTGATGCTGACGACCGGAGAAATGAGTATTCCGGCCATCATCGGCTTTATTTCACTCTTCGGTATTGCTACCCGTAACGGAATGTTGCTGATCAGTCACTATAATACCTTGCGCGAAGAACAGGGAATGGGACTGCGTGAAAGCATTGTCCATGGCTCTTTGGATCGTCTGAATCCGATTCTGATGACCGCCTTGTCGTCGGCACTTGCCCTGATCCCTCTGGCCTTGCGCGGAGGACTGCCCGGTAACGAAATCCAAAGCCCGATGGCCAAGGTTATTCTGGGAGGTCTGCTGACATCTACGTTCCTGAACGCCTTCATCATTCCTATTGTCTATGAATTGATGAACCGCCGGAAGGCCGGTAACTGACCGGATATCAGTCAATCTTGTTTAAATTGCTAAATTATGAACATCAAGAAAATATATTGGATACTGGCATTGGGAGGCGTTCTGACGGGAGCGCCCCTGCATGCCCAGACGATCGAAGCGGTGCTTCGTTCCGTGGAACAGAACAACAAGGAACTGCAGGCCGGACAATATGCGGCCGAGGCCGGTAAAATGGAAGTGCAGACGCAGAACAACCTGGAAGATCCGAGTGTGGAATACAGCCCGTTCTATGCCGACGGTGTGACCGGAATGGCCAGTTCCGAACTGGTGGTCAAGCAGGGATTTGAGTTCCCGACCCGTTATGTGGCACGCCGCAGTTCGGGCAAGTTGCAGCAGGAAGTCATTGACCGCCAGCACCGGCTTTTGCGGCAGGATGTCCTGCTGCGGGCCAAGAATCTCTGTCTGGATCTGATCGGACTGAATCAGGAACGCCTTTTGCTGGAGGAACGCCGGAAGAATGCTGACGAGCTGCTGGTACTTTTTGAGAAGCGGCTGAGTGAGGGCGATGCCAGTGCGCTTGAAGTCAACAAGATCAAGATGGAGCGCATGAATGTGCAGACCGAAGCCGCACAGAACGCGGCTGCCCACCGGACTGCTTTGCAGCAGTTGCTGGCCATGAACGGGAACCAGCCTCTGGAGTTTGACGAAACTTCCTATCCGAATGTGCCTCCTGTTGCAGACTATAATACGCTGTATGACGAGGTGATCGCCTCGGATGTTGCTTTGCAGACAGCCGATGCCCAGGTGCGTGCGGCCGAAAAAGAAGTGAGTGTCAACAAACAGAACTGGCTTCCCAGCATCGAAGTCGGTTACCGTCGCAATACGTCTATGGGCGAGAAAAGCAACGGTTTCCTGATCGGAGGAAGCCTTCCTCTGTTCTCGAACCGCAAGAAACTGAAAATTGCGCGCGCCCAGGCCAGCAGTGCCCGGATGCAGCTGGATAATACCCGCCTGCAGGTGGAAGCCCAGGTACAGGGAAAATTCAACGAGATGACCCAACTGCATGAGGCTATGCAGGCCTATGACATCCGTCTGATGCATCAGACTCTCCGCATGCTTCGGGATGCAGTGGAAGCCGGACAGCTTTCCATTATCGAATTTTATGTGGAAGCCGAGAATGTATATCAGAACCTTCAGGCTTATAACAAACTGGAAAACCAGTATCAGAAACTGATGGCGGAAATCTACAAGAACCGCCTGTAAACAACAACCGGCAGCGGTCTGTCAGGAACTTCCGGATCATCCGGTTTTCCTGCGGTTCCGCTGCCGGTTGTCCTATATGAAAGGTTGACCGTACAATCCGGCCGCAACGACCGGTCAATGCAAAAAATCGACCGCACGATGAGCCCGCAACGACCGCACGATGAGGCTCAATCGACCGCACGATTCAGCCCCAACGACCGCATAATTCCAGCTCTTTCTTCAGAAGGCTTTTTCTGCTTCTTTATTCCTTCCTTTAGCCTCTTCCATACGTCGCAGTTTCCTTTGAAAAAAGCCGGAGACGTTTTTTAAAAAGCCCGAAGTCTTTTCCTTTAAACGCCGAAATGTTTTCTTTCATTCGCCGAAACGTTTTTTCAAAAGCCCGGCACAGCTTCCTGAAAGCCGGAAGAACATGGGGAAGCAGACGTCGCAGCCGGTTCATAAAATGACTTTTTCCGCAAATTAATCTTCTTTCCGCACCTTTTTCCTCCTGTATTTTTCGTATTTTTGCCTGCTGATTAAAAGATTAATACATTTAGAGACATGCCGTTAAATTTACCAGACAGGCTTCCTGCCATTGATTTGCTGAAGGAAGAAAATATATTTGTGATTGATAATTCACGGGCCAGCACTCAGGATATCCGTCCGCTGAAGATTGTCGTGCTGAATCTGATGCCCATTAAAATAACCACGGAGACCGACCTGATCCGTCTGCTCTCCAATTCTCCCTTGCAGATTGAGGTCAGTTTCATGAAACTGAAGAGTCATACTTCCAAGAATACTCCCATTGAGCACATGAAAGCATTTTACCGTGATTTCGAACTGATGCGCGATGAAAAGTTTGACGGTATGATTATTACCGGTGCTCCCGTGGAACATCTGGAGTTTGAGGAGGTCAACTACTGGGAAGAGATCTCGGAAATATTCCGCTGGACCCGTTCGCATGTCACTTCTACATTCTATATCTGTTGGGCAGCACAGGCCGGACTGTACTACCATTACGGAGTGCCCAAGCATCCGCTGGACCGGAAGATGTTCGGTATCTTTGAACATCACATTTGCGACGGTTTCCAGAAACTGCCGATCTTCCGCGGATTTGATGATGTTTTCCATGTTCCTCACAGCCGTCACACCGAGGTGCGCCGCGAGGACATAGAGCGCTGTCCTGCCCTTCAGATCATTTCCGAGTCGGCTGATTCGGGGGTACACATGGTGATGGCCCGCGGAGGACGTGAATTCTTCGTGACCGGACATTCCGAATATTCTCCTTATACGCTGGACGGAGAATACCGGCGTGACCTGGCGAAAGGCCTGCCCATTGACATGCCGAAAAACTATTACCGGAATGATGATCCCGAACAGGGACCGCTGGTACGCTGGAGAAGCACGGCCAACCTGCTGTTCTCCAACTGGCTGAATTATTATGTATATCAGGAAACTCCTTACGATATTAACGAAATCAACGAATGATCAGACAACGTCCTATCGAACTGCTGGCTCCAGCCAGGAACCTGGAGTGTGGCATGGAAGCCATTAATCATGGAGCGGATGCCGTTTACATCGGTGCTCCCCGTTTCGGTGCCCGCGCGGCAGCTGGAAATTCTCTGGAAGATATTGCTGCCCTGGTGCGCTATGCACATCTTTACAATGCGCGTATTTATGTTACCGTCAATACGATTCTGAAAGACGACGAACTTCAGGACACGGAAGCCATGATCTGGGATCTGTACCGTGCCGGTGTGGATGCACTGATCGTGCAGGATATGGGGATTACCCGCCTGAAGTTTCCTCCCATTCCGCTGCATGCCAGTACGCAGATGGATAACCGTACGTCGCAGAAAGTGAAGTTTCTGGCTGAGGCCGGTTTCCGTCAGGTGGTGCTTGCACGCGAACTGACGCTGGAAGAGATTGCGGCGATTCACCGGGATTGTCCCGACACGCCTCTCGAAGTATTTGTTCATGGAGCCTTGTGTGTGAGCTACAGCGGTCAGTGTTACGCCAGTCAGGCCTGTTACGGCCGCAGTGCAAACCGTGGAGAGTGTGCCCAGTTCTGCCGGTTGGGATTCGATCTGGTGGATGCCGACGGGAAAGTGATTGTCCGCAACAAGCATCTGCTTTCGCTGAAAGATATGAATCAGAGCGAGAATCTGGAAGCCCTGCTGGATGCAGGAGCTTCGTCGCTGAAGATCGAAGGCCGCCTGAAGGATGTATCGTATGTCAAGAATGTGACGGCTTATTACCGTCAGCGTCTGGACGCGATTCTGAAGCGTCGCAAGGAATATTGCCGGGCTTCTTCCGGAAGTGTCCGGCTGGATTTCCGTCCGCAGCTGGACAAAAGTTTCAGCCGCGGCTTTACGGATTATTTTGTACGCGGACGCAATGCCGGCATTTTCTCGTTTGATACCCCCAAGTCTTTGGGTGAGGAGATGGGAACCGTCAAGGAAATCCGCGGTAATTACCTGACAGTGGCAGGTGTGAAACCCTTTAGCAACGGCGACGGCATATGCTTTCTGGATGAGCAGGGCCGTCTGCAGGGATTCCGTGTAAACCGGGTGGAAAACAACAAGCTCTTCCCGCAGGAGATGCCGCGTGTGAAGCCTAAAACCGTGCTGTACCGGAACTTCGACCAGGAGTTTGAGAAGCAGATGCAGAAGAAGTCTGCCGAACGGAAGATTGCCGTATCCATGACACTGGCTGAAAACAATTTCGGCTTTACGCTGAGTCTGGAGGACGAAGACGACAACCGCATCAGTGTAGTCCTGCCGCGTGTGAAAGAACTGGCCCGCACTCCGCAGGCAGACAACCTGCGCAACCAGCTGGGCAAACTGGGAAATACTCCCTTTGAATGTACACGTCTGGATCTGGTCCTGACGGATAACTGGTTCATTCCTTCTTCGGAAATCGCTGACCTGCGCCGCCGGGCTGTGGAAAAAATGCTGGAAGCGCGCCGCATCAATTATCCGGCAGAACTAGCCGTACTTCCCGTTACTCATCATGCTTTCCCTGAAAAGGAACTGACTTATCTGGGCAATGTGATGAACAAGGAAGCTTTCGGTTTCTATCATCAGCATGGGGTGAAACGGATTGCTCCCGCCTTTGAACAGGAAGCTCCCCGTGAAGCAGTCCTGATGTTCTGCAAACATTGCATCCGTTACAGCATGGGATGGTGTCCGCAGCACCAGAAAGTCCGTTCGCCTTATCGGGAGCCATTTTATCTGGTGAGCGGAGACGGGCGCCGTTTCCGGCTCCAGTTTGACTGTAAGGCGTGTCAGATGAAAGTGATGGCTGAAGAATAAACGATGAAGAGATGAGGGGAAAACTGTTTTTGATCGGATGTCTGCTGCTGACGGTTATTCTGGCAGCCTGTCATTATCGGATTGCGGAGACCGTCGTCCCGGCTGAGGGAAGGGAAGGAGCGGACTCTCTGGTGACCGACAGCTGTCTGTATTCGCTGAATGCGAACTTTCAGGTGACGGCAGACACTTTGTGGCTGCACCAGCTGCCGCTCACCGATTCAATTCCGGTTTGCCGGGATGATGAACTGGTGGTGGCTGAAATATCCGTTCACAGCGAAGACACGATCGGCCAACGGTGGGTAAAAGTGGCCCGCGATCAGTCCACGATCGGCTGGGTACGCGAAAAGGACTTGCTGAAAGAGGTTGTTCCGGTCGATCCGATTTCCCAGTGCATCCATTGGTTCAGCAGTTCTCACGCCTTGCCTTTCTTCATCATACTGGGTGTGTTTTTTCTGGCTTACGCTTATCGGGCGGTTCACCGGAAACAGATCCGTCTGATCTGGCTGAACGACATTGACAGTGTTTTCTCGATCACGCTTTCCTGGCTCATGGCTGCTGCTGCGACGCTATATAACAGTCTGCAGCATTTTGTGCCTGAGACCTGGGAGCGTTATTACTATAATCCGACACTGAATCCTTTTGAACTGCCGTTTATTTTGTCGTTGTTCATCATCAGCGTGGCGCTGATCCTGCTGGTATCAGTGGCATTGCTCGACGATCTTTTCCATCAGACTTCGCTGGAGGTTGCCTTCTTTTATCTGGTCGGTCTGGCAGCCTGCTGCATTTTCCTTTATATCTTTTTCACGATGGTCTGGATCTGGCTGGCTTATCTTTGCTTTGTGGCCTACACAGCCTGGTGTGTGTCCCGTCTTCGGAAATCGGGAGCCTATCCTTATGCCTGCGGAGCCTGTGGCGCGAAAATGCGGACAAAAGGAGTCTGTCCGCATTGTGGTGCCATCAATGAATAGTGTCTTCTTCCGTTCCGTTGAAAGGAGCCGTCAGTTCGTCAATTAGTCTGGTATATCTGCTTCCGCATTGCTGGAGCCGCAGCCGGGCAGTCTGTGCGGTATGGAGGTAGCGTGTAATCGTTTTCTCCTCAACCGGCATGCCGCAGCGGAGAGCATTCTGGAGTCCGTCGCTTTGTGCATAGAGAATCCGTACCAGCTCTTCATCACAGGCCAGCAGCCGTTCCGGTGACAGGGTGAGATACCAGTCTGCATATTGGGTCCGGTCGGTATACCAGTCCATCCAATGCCTGATTCCCATGGAAGTTTCTCCCAGCAGCTGGTAAAGTATGCCGATCCGGTCGGAGTAACCATATTTGTCGGTCTGTACGGCGGGATTCCGGATCTCCTGGCAACAGCGGTCGAGCAGGCGGCGGGCCCGCAGGGTATCTCCTTGCTGATAAAGACATTCGGCAGTTTCCGTCATGATGCGTCGCAGGGAAAGTACCATCCGGATATTGGTTTCGTCCAGATACAGATCCGGGTCGTCCAGTCCTCCGTACCGGAATTTCTCCATCAGGTTCCGGTAAGTTTTGTCCGTATTGATGGCAGCTCCGGCAGCCACAGCATCGTAAGGTACGATGCGTTGTGCCAGTCCTTCCTGTACCAGATTGCGGCTGATGTCCAGATATTCCTCGATTCTCATCGTGGAGGCGACGTAGAGCGGGCGTTCCCAGTTGCACGAACTGATCAGATCAATCAGCATCAGGCTGGAGCGGGTCAGGTAGCCTCGTCCTTTCAGACGGATGATCATGGTATCGGGGATTTCTGTGCCTTCGGGAATCAGCATCCCTGAACGGCATACTGCCTCTTTGTCTACCGGGATATGGATTTCGTCCGTCGGAATACAGCGTAAGTCGGCTTTGTCGCTTGTAAGCCAGTGGCGGACAATGTTCTTCCATTCCCAGGGATCTTCCCCGAAAGGATTTTCATCAGGATGCTCCCGATAGAAAGTTTCAATTTGTTCTTTCAGGCGGATAGCAGTTCCGTTTTCATCCTGCCCGACAACAGGATTTACGCTGACCGCATCATTCACTCCGTCCCGGTAATAAGCCCGCGGAATGGAGAAGGGAAGTCCGGGCGAGCTGTAGGCCGGACGTTTCATCTGGTCTGCATACCAGCCTCCGCTCAGATACATCAGGTTGCAGACACGTGTATCGGTGCGTATGTTTTCCACTTCAGTGCTATACCACAATGGGAAGGTTTCGTTGTCACCGTTGACAAACAGAACGGGGTTTCCTTTCTCCTGCAATGTGTACAGGTAATTCTGTCCCATGTCATGGCAGACCATTCTTCCGCTGCGGTCGTGGTCATCCCATGTCTGGCTTGCCATTTGCAGGGGAATCAGGATTCCCACTATTCCGGCCAGAAGAACGGCAGCCGCCGGTTTCAGTTTCCGTTTCAGCAGAGCAGCAATGCCGGCAACTCCCATTCCGGTCCAGATGGCAAAGGCATAAAATGAACCGGCGTATGCATAGTCCCGTTCACGCGGCTGGGTGGGGGCCTGGTTCAGGTAAAGAATGATGGCCAGTCCGGTCATGAGAAACAATAGCAGGACGATGTTGAACTGCTGATTTCCTTTCTGTCCTTTTCGCAGCTGCCAGCAGATACCCAGTAAGCCCAGCAGCAAAGGAAGTCCGTAATATACGTTGCGTCCCTTGTTGTGTTTCTGCGAGTCGGGTAAAGCCTCCGGGGCACCGGTGAGATGCCGGTCGATGAAGGAAAAGCCGGTGATCCAGTTGCCGTGATCCGGTAGTCCGTTTCCCTGTACATCGTCCTGTCGGCCTACAAAGTTCCACAGGAAATAGCGGATATACATAAAGTTGACCTGATAAGTCAGGAAATAACGGAGATTATCCCAGGCCGAGGGAATCTCTATGGAAGTCATTTCTCCGGAAGCCTTGTCATAATAGGTTACGGTTTTTCCCTGCATGGTTCCCAGCCAGCTCTTATAAGCATCGGCATACTGGTCGTTATACATACGGGGAAACCATACGCAGGTTTCCGGCTGATATAGCGGTTTGAGTTTGTGTCCGGTTACTACATATTCGTGCCGGGTATTGTCAGCAGTCCAGTCTTTCCGCCGGTATTGCGGTTTTGTTTCCTGATAGTCGTAGCTGAGGTATCCGTCTTTTTCCTTGAGAGCCCGTGGAGAAGCGAAGGTCGGTCCGTACAGAAGCGGGGTGTCACCGTACTGTTCACGCCCCAGATAGTCTTTGAGCGTGAAAGGGTCTTCGGGCGATTGCTGGTCCATCGGCGTATTGGCGGCCGACCGGATCAGAATGACGGCATACGACGAATAACCGACGGTCATCATCAGCAGACTGAAGCTTAGTACATGAAGTATGCGCCATGCAGCTCCTTCCGGATGTTGCCTGAGATAACGCCGGAGCAAAAAGAGACATCCGAAGGCAAGGATGGCTGAAAGCAGCACGGTAAAAAGAGTACTTCCCTGCATGGTGATGCCCAGCAGCAGGAGACTGAGCAGGAAAGTGAGGCTCATGCGCATCGGATGACTGGAACGGATACTTTCGGCACAGCTCCAGATCAGGACTCCCATCAACAGCAGCACATAGAGCAGCATACCGGAGTTGTAGGCTGCATGAAGGCCGTTGACCAGAGCCAGTTCGAATTGTCCGGCCACTTTCATCACACCCGGAACAATACCATAAAGCACGAAGGCTACCAGCAGACAGGAAAGGAACAGGGCCAGTAAGGTACCTTTCAGGGTAGGCTGTTTCCATTTCCGGTAATAGAAGAGCAGTCCGGCAGCCGGAATGCAGAGTAGATTGAGCAGATGAACCCCGATGGACAGACCGATGAGATAGGCCAGCAGGATCAGCCAGCGGTCGCTTCGGGGAGAGTCGGCTTCTTCTTCCCAGCGCAACATCAGCCAGAATGCTACGGCCGTGAAGAAGGAAGAGAAGGCATAGACTTCACCTTCCACCGCGGAGAACCAGAAGGTATCACTGAACGTATAGACCAGCGCACCGGCAAATCCGCATCCCATGACCAGAAAGATCTGTTCGGGCCGCAGGTTTTCTCCGTCTCCGTTACCGGCAATCAGCTGCCGGGTGAGATGAGTGATGGTCCAGAACAGAAACAGGATGCAGCCGGCACTCAGCAGGGCATTCATGATATTAATAAGAAGAGCAATTTGTGCAGGATCTCCGGCCAGTTGGGAAATGACATTACCGGTCAGCATGAAGAACGGAGCACCGGGCGGATGACCGACTTCCAGTTTGGCTGCCGAAAGGATGAATTCCGGACAATCCCAGAAGCTGGCAGAAGGTTCTACTGTCAGCGTATAGGCGGTGGCGGCCAGGATAAAAGATATCCATCCGCACACACGGTTGATGGTTCGATAGGATCGCATAATCAATCAGTTTGGTTTATGCGACAAAGTTACTCCGGATTGAAGAGACACTCAAGCAAGGGATGCGGACATTTAATGAGTCCGTTATCTTTTTCTACTTATTGATAATCAATAGGTAATGTCTGAACTGTCAAGGACGGGCATGCGGACATTTGTCCGTTTCCCTATCCGCAGGAGGCTGCTTCTCTGCAGGATGCTGATGGTAATTCAGCTTCCATTTTCTTCTGGATTCGGAACTTGGCCTTCGTGACAGATCCCGGTGAGATTCCGTAGAATATGGCCATTTGTCCGGTTGTGAATCCCAGGCGCATGAGGTAACAAAGTTTCCGGTCACGTCCGGTCAGTCCTTTTATTTTCCGGATCGTCTGAGAATATCCGTCATAGAGAATATCCATGAAACCAATCAGAACCTGCCAGTCCTCCTCGCTGGAGACAGGCATGAAAGCCGGTTTGTTTTTCATCCGGTTCAACAGCTCCACGGCTTTCAGACTGTTTTCGGAAAGCAGTAACTGTTCCCGGTTACGGAGAGACTGCTCCTTTTCCCGCATCTGCTGTTCCTGTTGCAGGTAGTACGCCAGTTCTTCGTGGAGCAGGCGGTTTTCTTCGAGCGAAGCGTGGCTTTCTTCCAGCGTCCGTTGCAGTTCCCGGATATGTGTATGGCTGTTGAAAAGTTCGGTCTGGTAGTTTTCGATTTTCTTCCGGTTTTCGTCCAGCAGACTTTTGAACCACTGGATTTCTTTTTCCCGGCGTTGTTCTTCGTGCTTTTTGCGGCGGTAGGTGATGAACAGCAGGGTGAGCAGAAGCAAGATGATTCCCAGTCCGACAGACAGATGAGTCAGTCTTTCATTCCGGATCCGTTCAGCCTGCAGCTGAGCCTTTTGCTGTTTGTAGCGTGCCTCCCAGTTCAGCAATTGCTCACGCTCGTACAGTGAACAGATGGAATCTTTCTGTTCGGCAAGGATTGATGAAGTCAGCCGGGTGCTTTCGGAAAGAAGGCGGGAAAGGTTGTTTTTGCTTGCAATCTGCTGGCTGAGTTCCTTAAAATAGCGGGCGGTGTCTCCCTGATTCAATAAAGTATAGTCGAGGCTGAGCCGGCTGGTCGTTTCGTACAGAAGCCGATGATCTTCCGTACGTTGCGCAAGGTTGTAGCCTTTCCGATGGTTTTCAACAGCCTTCTCATAAAGGCCGTACCGGAAAAGCAGATCGCCTAACTGATTGTATGTATTGGCTTTTAACACTGTATCCCGTTCTTCTCCCAGCAGATCCAGGGCATCCCAGTAGCAGATCAGTGCCTGTTTGACCTTGTTTTCCTGTTCAAACCGTTTGCCGTCCTGCAGTAGCTGATGTACCTGGGTGGCAGTATTTTTACCGGAAGAACTTTCCTGCGGCGCACAGGAAGTAATTGTGATTGTCCATAACAGGAAAAACAAGTAAGGAAGGATTTTCATGGTAATTGTTTTAATTCCGAACAAAATTAGAAAAAAATCGGAATATCCGGACTTTAAATCAGTTGGAATCTGTTGTTAAAGTTCAGGCGAAGATCCCCCTGTAACAACGGGACATCTTCGCCTGGGCATCATGGAAAGATTTATTCAAAATCACTTTGCTGCTTCTCCACCTCTTTCAGTTTCAGACGGTTCAGCTCCTGCTGTAGCTGGTGGATCCGCTTTTCACAGTCGGATGTGCCAACGGACGTACTGGCAGAATTGCGTACATCTTTTGTTTCAGCTTCCCTGACTTCTTCCGGATTGGCAATGAGCGGATGAGCCGCCTTACGGGTCGGAATGATCAGTTCAGCCGATACGGGGGTATGTTTCCCTTGCCATACCACGGACGCACGCACTTTGATCTCTCCGGGAGTAGTCGTTGTGCGAACCAGTACAGGAGCTGTTCCCCACAAAACAGGACGCGGATTGGTAAAGGTTTCTTCATTGGCAATTAACTGGCCCGGACCTTCGATTTCAAACTGAATTTCATAATTGTTCAGGCGTTTGATATTTCCGTTATCGTCGCTGACTGCTGCGATTACCGTTACGATATCGGAACCATCGGCTGTGGCCTGTGCCTGTTCATCGTCTGCCCATAACAGGAGTTTGGAAGGACGGCGTGAAGGCATAACCTTATGAGTAGCCACTACCTTTCCGTCGATCAGCCCTTCTGCAAGCAGATAAGAATCGGCATGCTTCCGGTCGCGTGCCAACTGTTTGTCATGCATCACATCGAATACATCCTTGAACGCAATAATGGGTGAGGGCATTCCTTCCTTGGTCTGCGGCTTGTGGTAAGTTTGTGTCTGGCCATCTTTGCAGAAAGTCAGGCGGACTTCTTCGCAATTGCTGTAGACTGTGACATCTTTGGGCGAGAAAGGAGTCATCGCATTGGCAATGTACACCATCGGTCCGTTGTCGGCAATCAGTTCCGGATTTTTTTTGAGCCGGTCTTTGAGAGCAGAACATATAATAGGAAAGTTTAGGCTGGCGGAAAGCATCCATGATTCCTCCGTAGAACGGATCGGGATGATATCCCCGCTGATGGTCGAAAGAATGCCAGAGACATCCGCCGACATGCTGTCTCGGATTGCGGTAAAGAACATCGTAGCATGTGTATGGATAATCTGTTTTGGCATATCCTTGTGCCTGGACGAGCATCGGTACTTCTCCCCATCCCCGGTTGACACGGCTGGGAGAGTTATGGGAGTTCCAGTCGTCTACATTGTCTCCCCATTCCCGGGTGAAATAACTGATATTGGGATCGAGTTTATCTGTATTGAATGCCCCTCCCATGCCGTTTAGCGGGTGAGTAAACTGAACCGGGAAGTATTCGTGTCCCAAAGCCGTGACATCACATCCGGCATAACAATATGGATAAGGGTATTCTTCTTTGAGGATATTGACTACATTCTTGGCGAATTCTGCCGGATACCAGGTTTCATTCAGAATCGGTTCCCACATCCATACCGAAGGATGGTTGCGGTCACGGCGAACCATGTTCCGGATGTCGCTGTATACCCGTTCGGCAAAAATCGGAGCTTCGTTCCAGAACTGCCATCCCGGAGTATTGACGATGACGAAAAGTCCCAGTTCGTCACAAGCATCCATGAAGGCCGGATCCTGCGGATAATGGGCATTCCGGATGACACGTAAACCGGCGTCACGCAATTTCTTGGCATCTCGCCAGTGAAGACTGTTGGACAAGGCATTGCCGATTATGGCAAAGTCCTGGTGACGGTTTGCTCCGATCAGAGGTTCCGGATAAGGTTTTCCGTTTAACCAGAATCCGTCTTTTCCTTTGAATTCAATGCTTCGGATACCGATACGGCGACTGTATCCGTCTGTCACATGACCGTTCTTGTCTTTTACATAGACACGCAGCGAGTAAAGGTACGGAGAGTCGGGTGACCACAGGTGAGGATTTTCTACCTGAGTCTGGACAGAAAACTGACGTGCCTTTCCTTTGCCGACGGACAAGCTTTTTTCCTGCGTAAATATCTGTTTCCCTTCCCGGTCCCATAATTCATAGACCAGTTTTCCGTTGAAGGACTTTCCGGATTCGTTACGGATGTGTGCATCCATTCTGATTTTTGCAGACTGGTCAGATACCTGGTCGTAAGAAACGAAAAGTCCTCCTCCTGCTGTTTCATTTTCATAGTTGGGATCAGTGATGTACACATCATTGTGTGCAATCATCCAGCAATCCCGGTAAATACCGCCGAAGTAAGCAAAATCGAGCATGTCCTGAGTCTTTCCCGGCGGATAAGACGGGTCGTCACTATTGTCGGCCCATACGGTGATAATATTGTCTTCACCATATTTCAAAGCTGAGGTAACATCTACGATTACCGGCAGAAATCCTCCAAAATGTTCTTTGAGGAGTTTTCCATTCACCCAGACTTTTGATTTGCCCATGATGGCTTCGAAGTGAAGGAAAAGCTTTTTTCCTTTCCAGGATGTTTCGGGAGTAAAGTGTTTCCGGTACCAGACTTCTCCTTGATAGTTGATGCATCCGCTGGCTTCGGCAGGCAGGTATTCTATTCCGTCGGGCAGTGATACAACGTTCCATTCCCGGTCGTTGTAGTCTGTTTGTTCAGCTCCTTCTGCTGCTCCTTTGTGAAAGCGCCATCCGGGATTCATGCTATAAACGGTTCGTCCGGTATTCGGCAGCTCATAGAAACCCGCAGTAGAATAAGTTGGCTGATAGTCAGCTCGGGCTGTCAGGGTAAGGAAAGCCCATAAACAGACTGTCAGTAATTTCCATGAAACAAAATGTGATTTCATAAGCAATAGGGGTTAATAAGAGAATGTTTTTTATTTTCAAAAGTAATAGATTAATATGAATATATTCGCGTTTTTAGTTTTTTTATAGTTCAGGCGGTAAGTTACTTATTAAAAAAGTAGCTTACCGCCTGAACTATAGTTGAATTAGGATAAAAGCAGATTAGAATCTGCAGCGGATATCGACACCTACCTGTACGGGGCGTCCTTTCTGTGCAAATCCGCGGCTCATTGTTTCAAAGTAGAAAGCCTGATAGTCCTTGTTGAGTGCATTGTTGACCCAGAAAGCCACCTGACCGTTTCCTTTGTTGAAGCTGACACGTCCGTTCAGTGTTCCGTAAAGAGCCTGGCTGACATCGTTCTTTTCTGTCCAATAAATGCGTCCCGCTGCCCGATAAGCTGCATTGACTGTAATGTTGTCCAGAAAACTGTTTTTCTTCAGGGCAAAAATATATTCTCCCCCTACGGTAAAGGTATGTTTCGGAACGAAAGGTACATAATGTCCGTTGTAGCTCACTTCCTGTTTTTGTCCGTTGATCCGTTCTTCGGTTACATAGTCGGTAAAGGTTGCATAGGTATAACCGTAGTTACCGTTGAGGCTGAACGCATCTGTGATTTGTGCCCGTAAGGCAACTTCACCTCCCAGGCTTCTGCTCTTTCCGGCATTGACCGTGATACGTCCAAGTCCGCTTTCTGCGAAACGGGACAATTGCTGGTCGCGTGTGCTCATATAGAACAGAGCAAGATCAGTTTGCAGCTTGCCGTTGAACAGCGTCAGATGAGAACCGATTTCATAGTTCCATGAATATTCCGGCTTGTAGAGTGTCGTTGCCTGAATATCGGTCTCTCCACTGGCAGACATTCCTTCCAGAATACCGATGACTTTCTGCTTGATGTCATCTCCGATCATGGGGACGTTGTTGATAACAGGAATTGTAACATCAGCAACGTCTTTCATCATACTGCTTTGCATGTCATTCTGCAACAGGTCTGAAAACATCTGGATGTTGTATCCACCGGAACGGTATCCCTTTGTGGCACTGACATAGATGTTGTTTCCTTTATCGAAGTTGTATTGCAAGGCTATTTTAGGGAGCAACTGTACATAGTCATGGCTGAGTTTTCCCTGATAGTTGTTCCGGCTTTCAAAAGACTGTTCCGGTATCATGGAAATTTCTTTGTTCAGCGGTTGTAGAACTCCACTTAATGAATAGGTATGTGTGAATTCACATCCGGTATCGTATTTCAGACGCAGACTTTCATAGTCAAGCCGTAAACCGGCTGTCAGAGAAAGTCCTTCCAGTCCGAATAAATCATTGAAAGTGGACTGATGAAATACGGCTCCGTTGAGGATCGGAGTATCGAAACGTCCGTTAATCGGGAGTTGGGATCCGTTGATTTGATCGCTGAATTGGAACTTCATGCTCATGGGACCCATCTGGATTTGCGGCATGTAGCGGTTGGCGTTGGTGTTGATCGTCTGGTTCAGCCAATTGACTCCGTCAGCCTGGAAAGTTACGGGGGCATTAGTACCCAGCCACTGATAAAAGCCGCTGATACCGGTAGTCCACTGCCAACGTCTTCCTGGTTTTGATTTCAGGACAATTTCCTCAGACAATGTCTTGGAGTTCTGTTTCTGCATCATGGTATACAGGTCTTGTTCGGTGAAGTCCTGATCCAGATTCATCTGGTCATATAAATACTGGAAGCCGGTAACACTGCTCAGGATAAAGTTCTCAGCTTGATGTTCCAGATTCAGTCCGGTATTCAGCAGGTTCCGTTTGTATCCACATTCATTATTATAAGCAATTTTTCCAATATACTCTGCCCGGTCTTCTTCTCCTTCTACTTTACCGGTGTATTCATAGGGATATCCTCCCTGGTTGGTATATTCATAATTGACGGTAAAATCCAGTTTCAGATTTTCTTTCGGAAGCCAGATTGCACGGATTCTTCCTCCGAATTCGTCGTCCGTATCAATCCGTTTGCCAGTCAGGCTGTTTTTGAAGAAACCTCCGTTGTGCTGATAAAACAATCCTACAGAAAAAGCAAAATGAGGAGAAATCCGGTGATAGTGTGTCAGTGATGCCTTGTAGTCATTGTAGGTAGCTCCGCTTAACCGAAGATCTGTTCCCTGATAGGTAAAAGGTGATTTGGTAAATACTCGGATCAGACCGCCCATAGTGTTACGGCCATATAAGGTTCCTTGCGGACCTCGCATGACGTCGATACGTTCAATATCCGAATAATTGAAATCGAAAGCTGATTTATCAATAAACGGAATGTTATCAACATACAATCCTACAGCCGGGGTGTTGATACGTGAACCTATACCACGGACATATACGGAGGTAGTCAGTTTGGAACCATAGTCAGGGATAAAGAGATTAGGTACCAGACCGGACAACGATTTAACAGAGGTTACGGCATTTCCCCGCATTTCATTCTGCGAGAAAGAGGTAGCCGAAAGAGGCTGTTGTCTCAGGCGGCTGTTTTCTTTAGGGGTTGCAATGACTACTATTTCTTCGATGTCGAAAACTTTTGTAGTGTCTTTGGGGAGTAACTCGTCTGTAGGGGAGCTGAAAGCCACTTGTGTGCTTATGCCAGCCAGCAGGGCAAGGGTAATACGTCTTTTCATTCTGTCTCAATCAGTCGTTTAGTAATTCGGCTGCAAAGTAACGGCTATTTGATGTGTTATGCAATCCTCATTTATTAGGATTCCTTTATGCATAAGCTATATGAATATCCGGCATTCGGCACTGTTTATTGAAAAAGCAGAGACTGAATTTATTCCGTCTGAACTGATAAAAAGGATCTTTATTGTTGCTATCGTTTTCTGGAAATTGTTTTAAATGCTGTCGGCTTCGATATAACCACGCATAACTGCATAGATAGCCAGTCCGGAAACCGATTTTATGCCTAACTTTTCGGTAATATTTTTCCGATGAGAAATAACGGTTGTCAGACTGATGTTGAGTTTATCTGCAATTTCTTTATTGATCAATCCTTTGGTGATCAGCACCAGAACTTCGATTTCCCGGGGAGAAAGTTCATGCTCAGTATCCTGTTGTTGGGTGGAAGGATGCGGATGCATGCTATGTCCATATTTGCGGAGCTGCATGATAGCCTGTACCAGCTGATCCTGTGGCAGACAGATATTCAGTGTAGGAACTCCGTTCAGAGCAGGTTGTTCTCCTACGGCAAGAACGATAGCCCGGGGACGACGATTCAGAAAGAAGCTGGTGTGGGCAAAATAAATTTGAGCTGACACGAAATAGTGTGCATACATGTCGGGGGTGTCATCGATCAGGGCTTCAAAAGTTGAGAAGGAACGGATGACAGCATTGGGAATCAGTTCTTCGAGAATGATTCTCAGTCCGATACTTGTAAGAGTATTGGGTTCTATGATTGCAATTTCCGGAGTATGTAGCATGGCATAAGTCTTTAATAAATAATGTATCCCAGAATACCGCAGATAACGATAAGCAGGATCGGATTAACTTTGTAACGAAACGATGCAATGAAAGCACCGATAAAAAGCAGAATGCTGACTATTACCTGCCAGGAATCATTCCCGAAGTTTTCTCCATTCATCAGTACCAGTGCGGCAGCTGCCAGCAGACCTACTACTCCCGGACGAAGCCCATTGAATACGGCAGCTACGGAAGGATGCTTCTGGTATTTCAAGAAGAACCGGCTGATGAGAAGCATCAGGATAAAGGAAGGGAAAATAACGGCCAGGGTTGCAATTATGGATCCTGCGATACCGACCAGATGTGAATAGCCGGCATTAACAACGGCTGTATAGCCTACATAAGTAGCAGAATTGATACCGATAGGTCCGGGTGTCATCTGGCTGATTGCGATGATATCGGTAAATTCCGGAGAAGAAAGCCATTCATGCCGGGTTACAACTTCTCCTTGAATCATGGAGAGCATCGCATATCCGCCACCAAATCCAAAAAGTCCGATTTTAAAGAATGTATAGAAGAGCTGTAAGAAAATCATTGTTCCATTTCTCCTTTCTGTTGATTGTTATGTTGGGCTTGCCAACGTCCGTAAATAAATCCTCCCAGTCCGCTGAGAATAATGACATAGACAGGTGAGAAGTCCAGTAACCAGATTAGTCCTGCAGAAACAACAGGTATCCAGATGTTATAACGGTTGATACGTGCTGTTTTGGCCATTTTGAAAGTCGGTGCTGCAATCAGGGCAACCACAGCCGGGCGAATTCCTTTAAATATACTTTCTACAGCCGGATAACTTTTAAATTGTTGAAAGAACAAAGCAATAGCCAGAATGATAAGGAAAGAGGGCAGGATTGTACCTAAAGCCATAGCTAAGGCTCCTCTTAATTTGCGTAACTTATAACCAATAAAGATAGCTATATTTACAGCAAAAATACCGGGTACAGTTTGAGCTAAAGCCATCAGATCCAGAAAATCTTCTTTACTGATCCATTTACGTTTGTCTACCACTTCTGCTTCAATAAGTGGAACCATGGCATATCCTCCTCCGATGGTGAAAAGTCCGATACGGCTGAAGATCAGGAATGCTTTAATGTAAAAATTCATACGTTTTTATTGATTGTTATCCTGTTTCATGTACACACTTGGGGGCATTCCGTAGAATTTCTTGAATGTATCCGTGAAGTATTTCGGATCGGCAAATCCCATGCGATCTGCTACCTCGGCAACGGTATAGCGTTTACTTCTGAGCAATAAGGCAGCTTCCTGCATACGGATGTTACGGATGAAATCTGCAGGAGCGATTCCCGTAAGTGCTTTTATTTTATTATAAAAACTGGTTCGGCTCATGTTCATGGCAGCACATAGAGTATCAACTGTCAGGTCCTTGTCCAGTTTCTCTTTGACAATGGCTGTAACCTCTTGCATAAACTCTTCATCCAATGGGGATAAAGTAGGCTCTGCAGCAGGAACTTCTTCTTCAGGAAGCTGAGTGACATGTTGTTGATAACGGCGGCGGATCAGTTCCCGGTTTTCCAGTACATTACTGATATTGGCCAATAAAACAGTCAGGTCAAAAGGTTTGACTATATACAAATCTGCTTTATTTCCCAATCCTTTTAATATGTATTCTTTGTCTCCCAGTGCTGTCAATAGAATGATCGGAATATGGCTGGTTTCAATATTGCTCTTTAAGTTTTTACATAATTCCTGACCGTCCATAATAGGCATCATGACATCTGAAAGCACTAAATCCGGTTGTTGGTTTTGTATAAGTTCCAAGGCTTCCTGACCGTTCCCGGCACCTTCTACCCGATAAGTCTCAGACAGACTTTGCATAAGAAAGGCCCGAAGAGAAATATTGTCTTCTACAATCAGAATGAGCGGAGCATCCGGATGGGATTCTTTGCCGGCAATAACTCCAGTCTGAGTAGAAGGAGTATTGTCTTGTAACAACACAGAGAAAGTGGTGTTGCTGACAGATTCTTCTGATTTATAAACGTACCGGTTACTTTTGATCGGGAAGCAGAGTTGGAAACTGGTACCTACATTTTCCGTACTCTGGAAGCTGATTTTCCCTTCATGATTCTTGATAAGGCGGTAAGTAAGCAACATACCAATGCCACAACCTGTAATCATTTGATTGGTTGCATTAGCTCCTCGGAACAGATATTTGAAGAGACGCTTCTGGTCATTTCGGGAGATACCTATACCTGTATCTGTTATATTCAGACTCCATGTATTTTTATTATGCGTAGCTTTCAGGGATACTTTTCCTCCTTGAGGAGTGTATTTTAAAGCGTTCGTGATTAAATTCCGTAAAATGGAATCCATTTTATTCTTATCAATCCAGACATCTAAACTTTCAAAATCGCTTTGATAAGTCAAGGTTATGGCATTCTGGATCGCATAATTTTCAAACTGAAGCAGATATGAACGTAAATATTGATTCAGTTCGTATTGAGATACAGTTACCTTGGAACTGTATAATTCTTCTTTCTGAAAGTTGATAAGGTTATTGGCCAGTTCTGATAAGTTATCAGTATTTTGAATAGCCAGATTTATATTGGAAATCCCTTGTTCACTCAGTTGTTCATTCTTTAAGATTTCTCCTAAAGGTGCTTTGATCAGAGTCAAAGGTGTTCTGATATCATGGGCGGTATTGATGAAAAAGTTGATTTTATCTCGTGATGAACGCCGTTCTCGTTTGATCGCCTGATATCGTATTAATGCATAGAATGTTCCAATAATGATTAAGGCATAAATGAGAAATGCCCAGAAGGTAAGCCAAAATGGACGGCCGACAAAAATCTGGATCTCACGTTCTTCCAGTACCTGATGATTGTCAAACAAGATAGCTCTTACCTTTAAGGTATAGTTACCAGGCGAGAGGTTTGTATAACGGATCAGGTTGTTACTTGAAGGAGGAGACCATAAGTCATAAAATCCATCCAGTTTCCAACTGTATAGAATGTTCGAAGGATTATCAAAATTGATAGAGGAAACATTCATAGAGAAGGTATTCTGATTGTACTTCAGTTCAATGTTAGTGGTCTCATTCAATGGTTTGCATAAGGGAGATCCGGGTTCTTGTGGATGTACAGTTTTATACATGATATTCAGATCAGTAAATACCATGTGGCTGGAGAATGTACGGGGAAGCTCAATGCTGTCAGGAATGACGATGGCTCCTTTGCTACTTCCGAATATCAGATTCCCATTTCTGGCATTAATGCCTGCGCCTTGATTAAAGTTTGACGGAACTAAACCTTGTTCTTTGCTCCAGTTGATAAAGATTTGTTCTTTAATATTGAACTGGGACAATCCTTTTTCAGTCCCTAACAAAATATTCCCGTATTTGTCAGGTGCAATGCAATAAATGTTATCTGTTACAAGCCCACTGTTTTTTTCGTTGTAGTGGGTTATTGCATGTGTTTTGTTATTGATGATAAATAATCCATTTCCGTAAGTACCGAAGTAGGTCAGACTTCTGTCGGGCGTTTGATAAATCATGTTGATACAGCCTATTTCTGTGTCTGTATCATAAGGTGTCATACATTTCTTTTGCTTGTCAAAAATGTAAATACCATTGATCGTTCCTACCCAAAGAGTGTTTTCATCCTTGGCAAGTAGCTGTGTAATGGGGTAGACCGTATCATAACGGTAGCGTTTACCATTACTGGGATTGAACATACGTAAACAATAAAATCCGCCAGTCCAGATATTACCGTCGTTGTCACGTAGAATGCTTCGGATGTATTTATCAGGAAGGGGTTCCTCTTCATTGGATAATTGAGAAATGTATCTTACTTGTTGGGTATTTTTATATATCAAATAGATACCGGACATGTATCCTCCAGCCATAACGACTCCTGGTCTGAGTTCGCAGAGTGATATAAAGACGTGATTGTCATTGTGAGCATTCTGATCAAACGATGACAAGTAGTTGCGCCATTTTTTGCTAGTCGGATTATAACAGCTGATGCCATTATTCGTTGCAAACCATGTATCTCCTTCCGAATCCTGCATGATGCCGTTGATTCGGTTATCTACCAAGGAGTTTGTATTGTTACGTGAGTGAGTAATCCATTCGTAGGCAGGGTATTGTTCTGAATATACAGTTAATCCAGTGGGGTAAATAACATTCCAGATTCGATGAGCCGTATCAATATAAATGTCTTTAATGATACTTCCATTCATTTTGTTGGGCAGTTGATAATTCTCTTGCAGGAAGCGTGTACAGTGGTGACTTTTCATATCTAACCAGTATACACCATCTCCGTCGGTGGCTATCAGCACATCATTCGGTGATTTGTAATAAGGTATTATACGATTGATACGAATGTCTTTTAACAGATCCCCCATCAAATCTGCTTTCTGTGACTGAGGATCATATATTAAAAGTCCATTAGCCAGCGTGTTAACGATGAGCTGATGGCTATAAGAATGATAATAGATGTAATTAATAACAGAGATGTTTTTAATTTGAATATCTGTTATTTTCTTTAATGCCTTTTTTTCTAACCGGGTTGCATATATCTTGTTTTGACTGGCCAGATAATATATTCCCTGCTCCTCATTTTCGGTAATAGAGATGATTTCTTCGTTGATAGAGCTTGAAAGCGAGTAACTTTTTTGATTTTGTGTATCGTATATATAGAGTTTTCCTTTGCTGCAGAACCAGATTCTTTTAAAGCTGTCGAAGTAAACAGCTGTAATCGGTTGTTTCTTTTGTAGCGGAAACTGCTTACGCAAATCGAATACTAATTGGAATGTATCCTGTAGTTCATTGAAACGAAAGACATATCCATCTTTACCATATTCCCAAAGAGTTCGGTCAATATCTACATTGATGGTATTTAAGTCAGGATAGAAATTTAAAGGGGTACCCTCTTTCAGAAGTGTATAATGATCAAATTGTTTTCCGTTATATCGGTCAATACCTTTATGGGTTAGTATCCAGATATAGTCTTGTGCACCCTGGCTGATAGATAAAACGCGCTGGCTGCTTAATCCATCTTCCATTCCGATATATTTAAATGTCTGTCCAAAGGATTGAAGTATGGATGAAAGAGCTATAAATAATATGAATACAAATCGATACATAGAGAACTCCGTATGAAGATTGTTGCAAATGTCGGAAAAATAGATGGGTTCTCAAAATGAAAAGCTGATAAATTAGCAATAAAGGAAGTTGGAATAAACAACAAATGCACAAGACTTCATGGTTTTGTATCATGAAGCTTGTGCATTTTATCATTATAGAAGCTATTAGGCTTATGCTTTCTTATGTGCTTCAACCCACTTGCGGGCATTTACGAAAGCTTCCATCCACGGAGTGATCTGGTCTTCGTCTTTGCGGTCAAGCGGATAATATGCGTTTTCCCATGGGAAGCAAGCACGTTCCAGGTGAGGCATCATGGCCAGATGACGGCCGTCCTGGCTGGCGATACCGGCTACGCTGTAGTCTGAACCGTTCGGGTTGCCTGGATATTCATCGTATGAATACTTCAGGACTACATTGTAGTGGTCTTCCGGATAAGGCAATGAGAACTTACCTTCTCCGTGAGCTACCCAGATACCCAGTTTCGAGCCGCTCAGTGAGCCGAACATCACACTTCGGTTCATCGGTACGGTTACACCCAGGAAGTTAGATTCAAATTTATGTGAGTCGTTATGCAGCATCTTGCCTTTCTTCTTGTCTTCCGGAGTGATCAGTCCCAGTTCCATCATCAGCTGGCAACCGTTGCAGACACCCAGTGACAATGTATCTTCACGAGCGTAGAAGTTATCGAGGGCAGCTTTAGCTTTCGGATTGAACAGGAAGCTTCCGGCCCATCCTTTAGCAGAACCCAATACGTCGGAGTTAGAGAATCCACCACAGTATACTACCATATTGATGTCTTCCAGTGTTTCGCGTCCGCTGATCAGGTCAGTCATTGTTACGTCTTTCACGTCGAAGCCTGCCAGATACAGCATGTAAGCCATTTCACGTTCACCATTGGTTCCTTTTTCACGGATGATGGCAGCCTTGATGCCACTCGGTGTACGGCGGTTCGGATCAAGACCGAACTGTGACAGTTTACCGGTGAATGATTTGTCGAATACAAATTCCAGCGGTTGCTGTTTGTAGTTCTCGAAACGTTTCTTGGCACAGCCGTTCATGCTCTGCTTGCGGTCGAGCAGGTAAGAAGTCGAATACCATACATCACGCAGGTAGTCGATACCGAACTGGTAAGTTGCATCGTGCAGAGTCGCCAGAATGTGACGTTCTTCAGTCGGAACACCAATCTTCACATAACCAACACCTGCATCTTCCAGGATCTTCTTGACTTCTGCTTTGTGTTTGTCTGCTACCTGAATCACTACACCCGGATTTTCGGCAAACAGAATCTTCACGATATCGTCGCACTTGATCTTGTCAAGGTTGATTTCCATACCGCCTTCTGTATTGGCGAAACACATTTCCAGCAGGGTAGTGATCAGACCACCGGCAGAAATATCGTGTCCGGCCAGAATCAGGCCTTTGTTCACCAGTTCCTGAACTGCAAGGAATGCATCGCGGAAGTATTCCGGATTCTGTACAGTCGGCACGTCGTCGCCCACCTTGTTGAGTGACTGTGCAAAGGCTGAACCACCCAGACGAAGCTGATCGAAGCTGAAGTCAATATGATAGAAGGTAGACTTTGCTTTGTTGACCATTACCGGAGAAACGACTTTCTTGATGTCAGATACTTCACCACCGGCAGAAACGATAACGGTTCCCGGGCTGATAATCTTTTCACCGTTCGGGTATTTCTGTGTCATAGACAGAGAGTCCTTACCGGTCGGTACGTTGATCTGCAGTTCGCAGCAGAAATCTGACAATGCTTTTACGGCTTTATATAGACGTGCATCTTCACCTTCCTGTGAACGGCAAGGCCACATCCAGTTAGCTGACAAAGAAATGCTGTCCATACCTTCTGCCAGCGGAGCCCATACCAGGTTGGTCAGAGCTTCGGATACTGCCAGTACAGAACCAGCTTCCGGGTTAGCCAAAGCAGCCTGCGGAGCGTGTCCAAGTGCAGTAGCAATACCCTTTTCACCGCGATAGTCGAGAGCAACCACACCACAGTCACTCAAAGGTAACTGCAGCTCACCCTGACATTGCTGACGGGCAATCTTACCTGTTACTGAACGGTCTACCTTATTGGTCAACCAGTCCTTGCAGGCTACAGCTTCCAGTTGCAGCACGCGGTTCAAATATTCATTCAGTTTGGTAACATCGTAAGAAACGTTTTCATAGTGGCGTTCTACAGTCTTGTCCACCATGTAAGTTTTCGGAGAAGAACCGAACATCTGGTCTACGGCCAGATCGAACGGACGTACGCCGTCAGCCTGTTCAAAGGCGAAGCGATGATCGCCGGTTGTTTCACCTACCACGTACATCGGAGCGCGTTCGCGTTCTGCAATCTTGTGTACATGTTCGATAGCTTTTTCGTCAATCAGCAAGCCCATACGTTCCTGAGACTCGTTGGCGATGATTTCCTTGGCTGACAGTGTTTCGTCGCCGATAGGCAGCTTGTCCATATGAATCAGACCACCGCAGTCTTCCACTAGCTCAGACAGACAGTTCACGTGTCCGGCAGAACCATGGTCGTGGATAGATACGATCGGGTTTTCGTCTTCTTCACACAGGGCGCGTACCACATTGTAAGCACGTTTCTGCATTTCTGCATTGGCACGCTGGATAGCGTTCAGCTCAATGCCTGAAGAGTAACGTCCTGTTTCTACAGAAGAAACGGAACCACCGCCCAGACCGATACGATAGTTGTCACCACCCATCACTACAACCTTGTTTCCTGCTTCTGGGCTGCCTTTCAGACAGTCACGTTGTGTGCCGTAGCCCACACCTCCAGCCAGCATGATAACCTTGTCGTAAGCATATTTTTCGTTGTTTTCTTCGTGTTCGAAGGTCAGTACAGAACCGCAGATCAGCGGCTGTCCGAACTTGTTACCGAAGTCAGAAGCACCGTTTGATGCTTTGATCAGAATCTGTTCGGGAGTCTGATACAACCATTTGCGGACAGGAAGAATGTTTTCCCATTCACGTCCTTCTTCTGTACGCGGATAAGAAGTCATGTATACAGCGGTTCCGGCAATCGGCCATGAACCCTTACCACCACCCATACGGTCGCGGATTTCACCACCTGTACCGGTAGAAGCACCGTTGAACGGTTCTACGGTAGTCGGGAAGTTGTGAGTTTCCGCTTTCAGTGAGATGACGGTTTTGATATCTTTGATGATGAAATAATCTGATGTTGAGTGGTCAGCCGGAGCAAACTGTTCTACTACCGGACCTTCGGCAAAGGCAACGTTGTCTTTGTAAGCTGAGATAATCTTATTCGGTATTTTCCTGAGTGGTCTTTTTGATCATCTGGAACAGAGAAGACTCCATTTCCTGTCCGTCGATGATGAAGGTTCCGCCGAAGATTTTGTGGCGGCAGTGTTCTGAGTTGATCTGTGCGAAACCGAATACTTCAGAGTCGGTCAGCTTGCGTCCCAGGTCTTTTTCTACCTTCATCAGGTAATCCATTTCTTCGCGTGAGAGCGCCAGACCTTCCTTTTCGTTATATTCTTCCAGATTTTCAATATATATGATTGGCTGCGGCTTGATGTCCACAGTGAAAATGTCCTGATTCAGCCCGTGATACATACGTTGCAGCATCGGGTCATATTCGGCATTTTCATCTTTGACAGGAAAATATTCTTCGATACGACGAATACCGGTCAATCCCATGTTTTGAGTGATTTCTACCGCATTGGTACTCCAGGGAGTTATCATTTCACGACGCGGACCAATGAAATAACCTTTCAGATTATCTTCCTTTTCTACGGTCGCATTATCGTAGAGCCAGCACAATTTTTTGATGTCTTCAGCGTTGAACTCATTGTTACACGCTGTAGCAATCACACTGTTTGTCGGGGTTCTGAAAAATAGAATCATAGCACTTTAATGTTATTTAAATGATATTTTTATGCTGCTTAAATTGTGTTGCAAAGTTACATAAAAGCCTGTTTGTACGAAAGAAAAAGAGAACGAAATATAGGTACTTTCGTAAAAAAGTATCATATTTGCAGTATGAATTGGATAGAGCAGGTTACAATACTGGATTTATTGGTGAAAGGGTTTATCGTGGGAGTTGTGGTCTCGGCTCCGTTAGGACCTGTGGGTGTGCTTTGTATTCAGCGTACGTTGAACAAAGGACGCTGGTTTGGTTTTGTAACAGGACTGGGAGCTGCTTTAAGTGATATCTGTTATGCTTTACTGACCGGCTACGGAATGAGTTTTATGGACGAACTGATTCTTAAGCATCAGTTGTTTTTGCAGGTAGTTGGCAGTTTGATGCTGCTGGTATTTGGTATCTATACATTCCGGAGTAATCCGGTGAAATCACTTCGTCCTACGTCTGCCAACCGGGGATCTTATCTGCATAATTTTGTAACGGCGTTTTTCGTAACTCTGTCCAATCCGCTGATCATATTTTTGTTTATAGGTCTTTTTGCTCGTTTTTCCTTTGTTATGCCAGGTAGTCCCGTCGGATTTCAGCTGGTTGGTTATTTGGCTATTATTCTGGGAGCATTAACCTGGTGGTTTAGTATCACTTATTTTGTGAATAAGGTTCGGACCCGGTTTAATGTACGAGGTATCTGGGTCTTGAATCGTATTATAGGTATTGTAGTCATGGTTGCTTCGGTTATAGGAATCGTATTAGCATTGACTGGAAAATCATTCTCTTAATCATGTATATTTCTCAACAATTAAAAAAACAAAACATTGCGGAATATCTGCTTTATATGTGGCAGGTAGAAGATCTGATTCGTGCCAACAATTTTGATATGGAGAAGATACGCGAGACCATCGTTAATTCTTATCCTGTGGATGAGGAACATAAAAAAGCGCTGGCACAATGGTATGAAGACCTGATTGCCATGATGCATGATGAAGGGGTTATGGAGAAAGGACATATTCAGATTAACCGGAATGTCATTATTTGGTTGACTGATCTGCATTTACGCTTACTGCGTTCTCCTAAGTTCCCTTATTACAGTGCGGCTTATTACAAAGCACTTCCGTTTATTGTTGAATTGCGTGCAAAGGGGGCAGATAAGGATGCTCCTGAAATAGAGACCTGTTTTGATGCCATGTATGGTGTTCTGATGCTGAAACTTCAAAAGAAGGAAATAAGTGAAGATACTCAAAAGGCCATTAAGGTGATAAGTGATTTGTTGGCTATGCTGTCCGGTTATTATGCAAAGGACAAAGCAGGTGAACTGGATCTTGATTAGTAGAAATTTTTGATGAATATGAAAAATGTATTGATAACAGGTGCAAACGGACAGCTGGGTAATGAGATGCGTTTGCTTGCCGAAAAAAATACAGGTTATCATTATTATTTCACAGATGTTGCGGAACTGGATATATGCGATGAAAAGGCTGTTGCTGCATATATAGAGGAACATCTGATTGATATTGTTGTAAATTGTGCTGCTTATACGGCGGTGGATAAAGCCGAAGACAATGTTGAATTGTGTGATCGTCTGAATCATCTGGCGCCGGGCTATTTGGCTAAGGCCATACAATCCCGTGGAGGAGCCTTGATACAGGTTTCAACGGACTATGTATTCGACGGATCTGCGCATGTCCCTTACGGTGAAGGACAGCCCACTTGTCCGGATTCGGTGTATGGTTCGACAAAGCTGGCCGGAGAACAGGAAGCTTTGAAATATTGTTCTTCCACCGTGATTATCCGGACTGCATGGTTATATTCTGCTTTCGGCAATAATTTTGTGAAGACCATGCTTCGTCTGGGAAAGGAAAGAGAATCCTTGGGAGTCGTGTTTGACCAGGTAGGAACTCCAACCTATGCACGTGATCTGGCTGCTGCAATTTTCACTATTCTGGATAAAGGTATCGTACCCGGTGTTTATCATTTCAGTAATGAAGGAGTTTGTTCCTGGTATGATTTTACAAAGATGATTTTCCGGTTGGCTGGAATTACGTCCTGCCAGGTAAAGCCGTTGCACACTTGTGAATATCCGGCAAAGGCCAATCGTCCGCATTATTCAGTGTTGGATAAAACGCTGATCAAGGAAACGTATGGTGTGGAAATACCTTATTGGGTAGACAGCCTTCAGGAATGTGTGCAGAAGTTATTGACAGATTAATAAAACAGATAGAATAAATAATAGAATGAACGCAGAAATAGAAAGAAGACGAACCTTTGCGATTATTGCGCATCCGGATGCCGGTAAGACTTCATTGACAGAAAAGTTGCTGCTTTTTGGAGGACAGATCCAGGTGGCCGGAGCTGTAAAATCGAATAAGATCAAGAAAACTGCGACATCCGACTGGATGGATATCGAAAAGCAGCGTGGTATCTCTGTAACAACCTCTGTTATGGAATTTGATTACCATGACTACAAAGTGAATATTCTGGATACTCCGGGACACCAGGATTTTGCCGAAGATACTTATCGGACATTGACTGCTGTGGATAGTGTTATCATTGTGGTGGACGGAGCAAAAGGTGTGGAAACGCAGACACGTAAGCTGATGGAAGTTTGCCGTATGCGAAATACACCTGTGATCATCTTCGTCAATAAGATGGACCGTGAGGCTAAAGATCCGTTTGACTTGTTGGATGAACTGGAAGAAGAACTGGTTATCAATGTACGTCCGTTGACCTGGCCGATCGAGAGCGGACCTCGCTTCAAGGGCGTTTATAATATTTATGAACAGAAGCTGAACCTTTTCCAGCCTTCTAAACAGGTGGTTACGGAAAAGGTGGAAGTTGACATTCACACCGAGGAACTCGATCAGCA
>NZ_EQ973648.1:49569-60918 GCF_000157915.1 Phocaeicola coprophilus DSM 18228 = JCM 13818
GTACTCCGCTGGCTGAGAAGTTGCGCAGCGAACTGGAACTGATTGATGGAGTTTATCCTGAATTTAATGTTGATGACTATTTGAAAGGAGAACTGGCTCCTGTCTTCTTCGGTTCTGCATTGAATAACTTCGGTGTTCAGGAGCTGTTGGACTGTTTCGTTGAAATTGCTCCGAGCCCTCGTCCGGTAACTGCTGAAGAACGTACCGTACAGCCTGATGAACCGAAGTTTACAGGTTTTATTTTCAAGATTACTGCCAATATTGACCCGAACCACCGTTCCTGTGTTGCATTCTGTAAAGTCTGTTCCGGTAAGTTTACCCGTAATACACCTTACTTACATGTACGCCACAATAAGACGATGCGTTTTTCATCGCCTACCCAGTTTATGGCACAGCGTAAGACTACGGTGGATGAAGCATGGGCAGGAGATATTATCGGTTTGCCGGATAATGGAACTTTCAAGATCGGAGATACATTGACCGAAGGCGAAATGCTTCACTTCAAGGGACTGCCAAGTTTCTCACCGGAAATGTTCAAGTATATTGAGAACGCTGATCCTATGAAGACCAAACAATTGAACAAGGGTATTGACCAGCTGATGGATGAAGGTGTGGCCCAGTTGTTTGTGAATCAGTTTAATGGACGGAAGATTATCGGAACGGTAGGACAGCTGCAGTTCGAGGTGATTCAGTATCGTCTGGAGAATGAATACAATGCGAAGTGCCGTTGGGAACCGATCAGCCTTTACAAGGCCTGCTGGATTGAAAGTGATGATCCTGCCGAACTGGAATCCTTTAAGAAACGTAAGTATCAGTATATGGCCAAAGACCGTGACGGACGCGATGTGTTCCTGGCCGATAGCGGTTATGTGCTTCAGATGGCTCAGATGGACTTCAAGCATATCAAGTTCCATTTCACCAGTGAATTCTGATTCCCGGCTGAAGCCTGCTGGTAAAAAAGAAGAAAAAAAGACAGCCACGAGATCCTTGAGGGAGATCGTGGCTGTCTTTTTTTATAGTTTATAGAGCCATACATCCAGGGTTTCCCCATGTGAGAACACATCTGGTTCTATCCTGAGAATCCGTTTCTTCATGCGGGACTTCTGCTGATATACGGATGTCGGAGAAATAGCCGACAGGATGGCGATCTGTGCAACCGTGAAACGAAGCTTGATCAGAATACAGTATTGAATATCAACTTCTGTCAGATTGGGAAAACGGTTGACCAGCCGGGATGTAAAGTTATTGTAGACATCGTCCACCAGATTAGCCAGACAGACTTTGTCAGCATCTTTGATAAAGCGTGGATTCTTTCGTAATTCATTGACCAGTGGCTGTTCAGAGATCAATCGTTCAGCCAGTTGGTGTTCTCTTTTCTTCAGGAGCTCCATTTCAGTGGTCAGCGTCTGTATGTTGAACCTGTGATTGACCTTTGACTGAGTCTCATTTCGTTTTCCGGATGTCTTTTTCAAGGGCTTCATCTTTTTCTGGAGTTTGTTTTTTCACGCTATTGTTATACTTATGGCAAAGTTAGCGCATTCTTGTTAACATCAGAATAAATTTATATATACAGCATGTAATGACTAAATTGCTGTAAACCAGAATATTGGTTCCTTATAGGGAAAGTGTGATATATACAATCCCTATTTTTTAGAACTTTCGTAACCATAAATCCAGCGTTTCTCCTTCAGCAAAACAGTCTGGTTTCTGCTGTTGGATACGTTTCTTTGTTCTTGATTTCTGCTGGGATACGGAGGTTGGAGATATTGCCGTCAGTATGGCTATTTGTGAAATGCTGAAACCGAGCTTGATCAGAATACAGAGTTGGATGTCCACATCCGTCAGGTTCGTAAAGCGGCTGTTCAGCCGTGAAGTAAAATCCTGATATATGTCGTCAGTCAGTTGTCTGAGAACGGCCAGATCTTCAGGACGCATGAAACGTGGAGAGTTCCGTAATTCATTCATTAAGGGATGAATCGCGATCAGTTGTCCGGTCAGCTTCTGTTCCCTTTCTTTCAGCAGCAGCATTTCAGTGGTCAGTTCCTGAATGTGTTGTGTCCTGACCGGGGTTTCCTTCAGTTTTTTCCAGCTGGTTTCAATCTGTTTCTGCAGTTCCTGGTTAGCCGGTGCCAGATTCTTGTTCTGTTGTTCCGGCTGGCTGATCTGTGATGTCTGTTCAGGTTCCTGGTCTTTCTGCTGGCCGGTCTGCTGATCCTGAAAGCTTCTGATATATTCTTTATTCTGTTTGATGCGGATTTCATTCTCCTTTTGCTGCTGGATATAATTCTGCAGATTTGGGGAGAGCCGGCGGATGGTACACTCTTTGTTTTTCAGGTTTTGCTGATAGATGATGATCAGAATGATCACGACAGCCAGAAACAGAGTAATGACAGTCATGATCCGGACTTTGAGCAACTGGTGATCGATGATCAGCATGTTGCCCGTAACTCCGCTTAAGAAGTAGCAGAGTACAAGAAGGTTTGTACAGTTTTTCATATTCGTGTTTTTATAAAGTGTTTTGCGCTTGTGTTTGTCTGCCTGTTTCTTTCACAAATATAATAGTTTCTTTTGTATGAAAGCCAGTCAGCAAGTGAAAAGGACAGCCTTTGTAAAAAAAAGACTGCCCTTTTGTCGAGTTATTATATGTAAGGTTTGTGTTTGCCTGTGTTTATCTCCCGACGGGTTACATACGGTTCTTCTGGCTCTGGCCTGCTCCCGTACCTTTGTATTTGCTTTTGGCGGCATTGAATTTGTAACGTACGGTCAGGCGGAACTGACGCCGTGTTTCCTGATCCAGAGTCATCAGGCGGTTGCCGCTGAACAGCGTGATGCGTGCCTGTGAAGATTCGAACAGGTCTGAGCCTTGAAGCTGAAGACTGAGGCGCTCGTTCAGGAAGCTTTTATAAAGAGAGACATCGGCTCTCCAGGCACCTTCAAGCATGCGGCTATTTTCATTGTCTCCCCGTGTGTCGGCCTGCAGGTCAATATCCAGCTGGAAACCTTTGGGGAGAGTGAAATGATTGTTCCATGAGAAGTTCCCCATCGGGTGGCCGAAGTTTTCCTGTCCGTCGGGTGTATCAACGGGAAACCACTGCTTGAGGAGCATGGCACTGAACTGAGGCGACCAGATGCCGATGGTGGGAGCCAGTGTCAGTGTGGCGTACAGACGGTCGGTGTCGTAAGTATTGACAAAAGTAACCATTGAGATGGTCGGATTCTCGGCCGAGTATTGAGTGCTCTGGTACAGCAGTCCGTCACGCAAATGCGTATAGTTGACATTCAGCGATATCCATTTATAGGAAGTGTTCAGCGTGAGCCGGTTCATCAGCGTTGGTTTCAGCATGGGGTTTCCGCTTTCGTAGGTATAGCGGTTGATGTAGGTTACATTGCTGCGAAGCATGTAATAGGAAGGGCGGTTGATACTGCCTGAGTAGGCGAGTTGCACCTGAGCTTTTCCCACGGGCATGGACAGGGAGACAGAGGGGAAAACGTTGTCATACGTGCGGCTCTGTTCGTCTATCCGCCGGCCCTGTTCATAATAACCGGACGCCAGATGTTCGTAACGCACGCCTGCCTGTGCCTGAAGCGGACCGAAATTCCGGCTGTATTCCAGAAAGGCAGAGACTGCATTCTCGTTGATCCGGCTGTTGTCATTATCCAGGATGCCCTCCGTATTGATATAAAGATTCTTCCGGCTGCTGTGAGTGAACTCGCTGCCCAGCGAAACATTGCCGTCCCACAAGGGATGTGACAGGACCAGTTTCGCGGCATACAGACGATTCTGTTCGTCGTTATGGCTGGTGACGGGCTGTTCCTGTGTGCCGCCTTCGGCCGAAGTGATGCGTTCGAGCATTTCCCTGCGGGTTTTTCATGTCCTGCCACAGACCGTCGGCATTGAAGTCAATGTTCAGTCCTTTCACCTGTCCGTTATAGTACAGGTTGAAGTCATGTCTCGTCTCCAGGCGGTCCTGCCATCCGGAACTGCTGCTTTCCTCAAACCGTTCGCCGTCACAGTAAACCGTTGTAGGCAGGGGAGGAATATGCCAGCGGTTGTTGGGAGTATAGTCGTAGTTGTAACGCATGCCGAGCGAATGCTGTTCGTTGAACTGATAGTTGAGTGACAGCATGGCGGCCAGGTTTTGTGTATGTACCCACGATGAAAGGTCGGACTCCTGCCGCCATGTTTTTTCCAGAAAGGTTTCCTGTATGACCTTCTTATTATCTTCGTCCCGGCTGTCCATTCCAAAAATCATACCCCCCAGATCGAATCCGCCCTTGCGGTAATTGAAGTTGAACTGATTGAGCTCTGACCAGTTATACCGGTAGTAAATGCCAGTCCGGTTGTTGAAGCCGAATCCTTCTCCCTCCGGCTTTTTGGTGAAAATGCGTATGACGGCGGCCACGGATGCATCGTAACGGGCACCGGGGTTACGAACCACTTCCACCGACTTGATGTTGTTTGATTCCAGTTGCTCCAGTTCCGAAGCATCACGCATCTTTCGTCCGTTGATGTAGATTTCGGCTGCTCCGCTTCCGAAGACATTGACCGAACCTTCTTCTGCCGATACACCGGGAATCTTGTTGAGCAGGTCATTTCCTGTTCCGGCTTTTTCCAGTATGCTTCCGGTTACGGTAGTCACCATGGCATCTCCTTTTACGCGTGTTCGGGGAAGATCGCCCTTGATCACTACCTCATTCAGCAGCTGAGTGTCCGGAATCAGCCGGACAGTTCCCAGATCAGCAGGCTGGACCGGCTTGTAGACGGTGTTGTATCCCACTGAAGTGATACGGATAATCTGGTCGGAAGCTGTTGCGTTGAGGCTGAAACTTCCGTCTTCAGCACTGACGGTACCGTTTACGAAGGCGGAGTCAGGAAGCGAAAGTATCACAACATTGGCATAGGGAAGAGGTTGGTTTTGTTCGTCAGTCAGTTTTCCGGTTATGGTTTGTGCTGACAATCCACAGGCACAAACCAGGCTGCATAGCAGACATAAGATTTGTTTGGTTGTTTTCATTTTGTAATGTTATTTTGTGTCTTATCTTATAAAGTCTGAAATAATTTTTTTTCTCCGCAAAATTAGAAAAAATATTTTTCTCCTTGATGAAATGAATCTCTACAAGTAATCAGGTTTTCTATTTATTATCTGTTTGTGTTTTAATGCTTTAGTAAATTATTGGGAGACGGAATCTATACAGGCGGCCGGCGGAAGGACGATCCTCCGGCCTTGACCGTTCGATCCTCCGGAATCGACCGCACGATTCGGCTCCATCGTACTACTCGATGCCCCGGAAACGACCGCACGATCCAGCCCCAACGACCGCACGATTCCGGCGGGTTGTCTGCAAGATGTTTCCGCGGTTTCCAGACATTCCGGAAGCCTTTCTTAACGTCCCGGGAGCGGGTGAAAAAACGTCGAAACATTTTACTCATTACGCCGAAACGTTTTTTAAAAAGGCCGAAGCGTTTTTAAAAAAGTTCGAGGGGTTTTCAGGAGTCGGTCAGCATCAGTCCCACTCCGCGCACTGTCTTGATTTCGATTTGAGGATCATTTTCAAACAGCTTGCGAAGTTTGTTGATAAATACGTCCAGGCTGCGTGAAGCGAAATAGTCGTCCGTCTTTTCCCAGCAGCGGCTCAGGATGACTTCTCTTCTGACCACTTCCCCCTTGTTCCCGGCCAGCAGTTGCAGAATCTGTGCCTCCCGGGCGGTCAGGGTTGTCGACTGTCCGGTAGCCGTATTGCGGAGGGTGGCATGTCCGGCATCCAGTGTATAATTGCCGAACTTGCACATGCTGCTCTCGTTGCGGCTTCTGGCCCCTTCCTTCATCTTGAGGATGGCATGCAGATGGGCATCCAGTTCATCGGGAATGAACGGTTTCTTCACGTAATTGTTGACACCGATGTCATATCCTTTTCTGACATCCTTGGGCGAAGTAAGCGCAGAAGCAAAGAGGATGGGCGTGTCGCCGTCGGTTTCCCGAATCAGCCGTACCATTTCGAATCCGTTCATCACGGGCATGTCGATGTCTGAAATAATGATGTCAGGGTGATGTTCTTTCCAGGCTTCCAGACCTTCTTTTCCGTTGCAGGCAGTAATGACTTCATAGCCTCCGATAATGTCCTGAAGTCCAGTCTGGACAATGTATGAAAGATTGTTGTCATCTTCCACTAATAATAATCTGATCATAGCTTTTTCGTGTTTATCTATACAAAGATATTTAAAATATCGTATTGCCTATATATTTGTAAAATAAAAATTGAGTAAAAGTGAAAATATGATTTAATTGTTGTAGCTGTTGAGCAACAGTAGTTCGTATATTTCCTTGGCTTCCTGCTCTTTCAGACTCCTTATGGCGAACGATGTTCCATTGGTGGAAATCACCAGTTTCACCCTGTGATTATATGGTGTGAAAGGAGTGGAAACCATACGTACGACTTCTATATTGTCATACTTTATATAATTATAGATTTCGGCAAACTTTCCGTTGCTTATTTCCATATAGTCCTCCTTCAGTGTGATATGGCTCCTGCGTAAGGCAAGAAGTCCCTTGCTCAGTGAAACCAGCATATAGGCTATGGGAGCAAAAATCCAGATGTACTGTCCGTAATAGCACAAGGCTATGGCGGCCGGAAGCGAAATCAGAATATCGAATCTTATGATGTAGCCAAGCAGGCCATAACCGGAACGGGCAGAAATGACAGTTGGCGAGGAGTTATAGTCTTTTCCCAGCCACCAGTTCAGGAAGTTCCCGTCATGTGATGAACCGTAAATCTTTACGTCGGTATCTTTTTTTTCGTCTGTTGCATTCAGCGCCTGCCTGACCATTATAGTGCAGCAGCCCAACCAGTTTTCAATGATATTCCTTTTAACGTAAAGCGTACATACCTTGTCGAATGAGAACCGGTTGCTGTTACGCGTAATCAGTCCGCTTTCGAAGAAGAGCTGTTTTTCGTTCATACGTATATCCATATTGAAGTATTGAAGGAAAACCTTTCCCATCCATAGGATCAGAATTACTATGTACAGTATCACTATGACTGTTAATACAGCTGTAATAGAGAATGCGGAAGTATCAGCATGTGTTTCTACATAGTCTAAGAAATATTTTGCAGCCTTGTCGTTGACAGAAGTTATCTGATTGTACAGCGTGGCAAGCACACCGAACAACACTGCCATGCCTTTGAAGTGATTCTGGCAGAGAGCGCCTTTAATCAGGTTTAGGTTGCTTACTTCCAGTTTTATACTTTTACAGTTTGCTGTGGCCTCTTGTTCCGTAGCTTCTGTCTTGTGTACTTCTTCCTGTGTATTTTCCTGAGTCTCCACACGGCTTAACAGAGCATCCCAGTCATCATCATCAAGGATGAGTTCTATCTCTTCAGTCCGTGATGCAAGAGTGTCAAACGAGATGCCTTTCATGTCAAGTATACGATAAATGAGACCGCTTTTGGTTCGTAAAGACTGGATCTTATGCAGAGGGACGCTTGTCCTTTCATGCTGTATGACACCATGGATAAAAATCAGGTTCCCGTTCTCAACGTAATATTTCTTGAAGTAGAAGCTTAGGAATGCGGTTATCAGCGATATGACAAGGAATCCTGCCAGATAGGACAGAAGCATTATTATGTATTCCATAATAGAAGTCTCCTCGGATGAATCGAATATTCTGACAGTGAAAAGTATCAGGATAATACTTGCATAGTTTCGCAGAGCCTTCACGAAATAAATTACGAAAGCACTTTTGCTCATCCTGCGCGGTATTGAGAAATCATTTATTTTCATTTCTGATGCTTTCTATTATAAGTGCTTTAATATCATTTGCTTTCTCTTCTGTCAGTCCCGGAATGCTGGTAGCTTCAAGCATCTGCGCACCATTCACGATGTCGATGGCATAAAGTCCGAAAATGCGTGTTATCGGGTTCTGGCGTATGCTGACTTGCTGTATTTTACAGAAAGGAATCGTAATTACTGAAGGGAAGATAATTCCCGAACGGTATGTGATGTCATGTTCACGGATGGCGAATCCTTTATAGGAATAGGCCTTGGGAAGTAGAAAAAGATTCACAATCATAGCTGTCAGAAAAACACATTCTATGCCGATTGTCGTTACCACACGATAGGCGAACTCCTCTGCCAGAAGGAACAGAAGCGTGAGTCCCATAAAGATGATATAAACTAGTATCGTTTTTACTGTCTGGACTTTTAGGTATTTCTTTTCCAGTGGAGTATAATTGAGATTCTCTACCTTGTCTATGTTTTCAAAGTTCAATTGTCTGTTTGTCATATTGTTATTGATTTAGGCTTATTCTTCACTGTCTGTCAGAGGCAAATATATTATAAATTCAGTAAACTCGCCCTCTATACTGGTAACAAATGTCTTCCCGTGATGTGCCTTTACTACCTGGTCCACGAAAGAAAGTCCCAGTCCGAATCCGGAAACTCCGTTCCTGCGGTTACGTTTGACAGCAGAAGTTCGTTCAAACTTCTGAAAGATCAGGTGGATATCTTTTTCTGCTATGCCCAGTCCGTTGTCGCGAATCTTCAGAGCCGTGTATCGGTCGCTTTCTTCGGCAGTGATGTTGATTTGTACACTGTCTTTGGAATATTTGATGGAATTATCTATCAGGTTGCTGATAACTTCCTCCAGATATTCGCTGTCAGCATATGCCGATTTGCTTTGGAAATCCAGTGTAAACTCCACCGGTTTCTGTGATTTTGTCTTGAACTTCTCCGTCAGTTTGTCCAGCATGGGAACGAGATCTACCGTTGTCTTGTTCATTTCCAGTTTGTGATTCTCCAGTTTGGAGATGGTCAGAACTTTGTTGGTGAGCGTCAGCAGATGGTCGGATTCTGTTTCTGCTATGCTGAAATAGCGGTCTTTCATCTCCGGCTTGTCATCAAGCTTACCGCTTCTCAGGAATTTCAAGGCCATGATAATGGTGGTCAGCGGTGTTTTCATGTCGTGGATCATGGCATAGGAGAAGTCCTCACGAATCTGGAAAATCTTTTCGAATCGCGAAATGAATCTCACTTGATGGCCTATGCATACAATCACAAGCAGCATGATGATGAAAGTACCGGCAAGCAACAGGCCCATCCGTTTCAGAAATGTCTGGTAAGGATTGGTAAGGACGAGTTGGACAACCTGGGTATAATCAGAGCGGATGGGGAAGTATTTCGGCTTGACGGCCATGAAGGAAGGAGCTTTCCGTGTTCCGATTTCATGGAAGATTTTTCCGGTACGCGGATTCATGATATAAATGTAATACTGATCGCCCAGTTCGTTCTTGAACAGAAGTTCGGAGGTGATGGAATCAAGGTTATGCAACGACATCGGGTAGCCCATTTCGGTCAGACGCTGATAAAAATATGCCATAGGTGGAATGGTGTCATTGGTCGGACCACTCAATATTTCTGTTCCTTTCGGTGTTCTGCCGAATCTTATGTTCCCTTCTTCTTCCAGGGCTTTTTCGATGGTTGCATAACTTTCCTTCTGAATGTCGTTCCGAATCAGTTCATATGAATTGAAAATCCATGTCACCTGCAGGACCATAGCTCCCAGAAGTCCGAGAACTGAGAGGATGGTTATGAAGATGATGTTTTTCTTGCGTCGGGAAGTATTCATGGGTATTGTTGTATTTTGTCGCATGTTTCTTTTGCAAAGATAAAGTATAGAATCTTTTGCAGGGTATGAAAATGAAGTCTTAACCTAAAGATAACATAAGGATAAGGTGACGGTTTTTTTTCTTGTTCTATCTTTGTAACAGCAAAAAAGATCTGTTACAAAGATAATTTAGGTATGAAACTGTTCAAGTATTTGTTTTCCCGAAAATCTGCATCTCCGAAAGGTACAGTGATTTCATACGGCAGAGGGCCGGAAGGAGAGGAGGTGATTATAGATATCACAGAAACGAAGCATATTAATCTGAAGGTGATAATAACTTTCTTTGTTTGTTTGCCAGTCATGATGGCGCTTTTTTCAGCAGTTTATGGAGTTGACAGTCTGAATGTGACTTCTGAGAATTGTTTCAGCCGGGGCAAGTACTTGGTATTGTCCAGTTTTGTTTGCGGAGTTCTGGTGAATTGGCTGCTACAGTCTGTGGTGTATATTCTGATTCATCCGGCGGCATACCGGATGCTGAAGATCAGATATAATAAGCGTAATTACACTTTCCGCTTGTTTCATAAAGGCAATTTAAAAATCCGTCATTTCCGTATAGCGAACATGCTTGCACATAGTTTGTGTGGGTATATTCCTTTGATCGTGGGTTTCGTTGTGGGAGATGTCTCGATCTGCTACTTTGCTTTTTTGTCTGTTTTGTTTTTCTCCGATGAAATCAGTCTTCTGTGGAGATTGCGTCATTATAGCGGGCAGAGTATATGCAGATACATTTCTCTATGATGATCGCTCATTTTCATTTTCGGAAAAATGATTATTACCGGAACGCTAAGCCCTCTCAGTCTTAACCTAAAGATAACTTGTTGATAACATAAAAGATACATCAGCCGCTTTACCTTTGCATCATAAGAAATAACAAAAAGGTTTAACTTTAAAAACATTATTTATTATGATCGCAAATTTGATTATCTCAGCTGTTGTAGCAGCGTCCGTTTCTACTCCTGAAGTTGTTTATAATGTAGAATCAGAAGGAAAGAAGGTAACGAATATTGAAATGTATTCAGTGACCGATGGAAAATATCTGAACCGTCTTTGCAAAATAGATTTTTCTTATGATGAGGAGGGAGATGTGATAGATAAAAAAACTTATGTATGGGACGTGAAGAATTCCGAGTATGTATTGAAGCAGACAGAGACATTTACCAAATAATATTTAGCTGAACAGTATTATTTCTTTTATCGCAGGCTTTTTCCTATACAACTTTGAATGATCTGTAAGTTTCCTGATTTTGTCAGATCATTCAGCTGGTATATGGTTTCGGTTTAAAGAATTTCCAGCAATAATAGAATCTCTCGACTGATATAAAAGTTTTTCCAGTTAATGTGAAATCCGTCAGTTTATGTAAGGTTTATCTTCTTGTCTGGTATTTCCTACTGGTATAAGGTTTCCTGGTTTGAATGTATTTTCCCGGAAGTATAAATTGAAGTTTGTGTAAAGTTTATCGTCTTCTCTGGTATTTGCTACCGGTATAAGGTTTTCCGTTTAAATGGAATTTCTCAGCAAGTATAGGATTTCTGTTTGTATAAAATCTTCCGGTGATATAAAGTATCTCGTCTTGTCTGGGGCTTCCTGCCGGTATAAAAAACAGTTTTAAAAGGAAGTTCTCAGTGTAAATCAGTTTTTCGCCTTTATATAATATATAATAAGGTGTAGTATGAAGGAGTATTCGAC
>NZ_EQ973647.1:0-21903 GCF_000157915.1 Phocaeicola coprophilus DSM 18228 = JCM 13818
CCCGGGAATAACCTGCTAATGTAAGGTGACACTGGATTTATCCGTGACACTGATATCTGACAGCGGATGTTCGGGATTGGAAAAATCAATTTATGACGCTGAAACTGTTTCTAGTTTGGATAGTGTATCTGTTACTTCTGTAAGGATTCTTAATAATTCTTTCTTATGGCGTTTCCCTTTGCAGATAGAGTGTACTGATCCATTTATTGTCATATTATAGATTATTTGAAAATGGATATTGTTTTCATCTCTATACATTGAAAGGAATTCCTATTAAACATTTTGTGCATAAAGGTCAGGACACGGTAGAACTTTTGTCTGCTAACTAATTTCAACTGTTTTTTCGGAGAGATTCACTATATGTGTATGATTCAGCTTCACGTAAGCTGGTTTCCTGTTATCCGCAGACTGATCCTATTCTGGATATGCCTTATCCGGAATATAGGTTGGACTATCATCTATTTCCTGCTTCAGATAACCTTATGTTTTTTATGATATGCTTTCTTTGCACAAGAGGAATATCTGATTAAAGCAACCCTGTCTGTATTGCGTTATGGCCTTTACAATAAGGCGTAGCATCTATTGAGATCTGTTTATACGGATTATTCTGTTGAATGTATCAGAGTCCCGGTAAGGAAGAAGCATGGTCTGTTCTGAGTAGTGGGCGGAATTCTGGAGATTTTTAATGATCAAAAAGGCTGCCAACTTTCTATGGATACAACGTTGTTTATTTATGAATCTGTATATGCATTGGCAGAAGGGGCAAATTCTGATCATGTCGTAGGGAAGGAAGCTACTCAATTGGAATTTGAAGATGTCTATGCCACTGACCTGACCGATACTTTTATACCTTATTGTATGATATAGGAGATGCAATGAACCCTTCAGCTGTTACTTTATTCAATTGGAATGGAAAGTCCTTTATAAAGATAATTACAGATAAACGTTTGTTGCGATTGTGTGTAGATGAAGTTCAAAATACCATTTATGCGATTGTTATCAAGAAGAAAATGGGTATGATCTCTATTAGTGTACCGGAAATTGATTGAAATGGTACAGAGGAATTAGAGGCGAGAGATCTTCGAATAAAAGGAAAAACAGGTAAAGATGATGTCTGTATACTCCTGAACGATGCATAAGGACATAAAAAAAGTCTGTAGGCTGAGCTTACAGACTTTCAATTCTCTCTGATGTTCGCTAGATTATTCAGCAACTACAGAATCGCTAGCTACAGAGTCAGTTGCTACTGCTGCTGAATCAACAACCGGAGCTGCTTCTTCAACTGTTTCAACTGCTACTGAATCAGTAGTTTCTTCTGTTGACTGAGCTTTGTTACCGCAAGATGCGAATGATACTGCAGCGAATGCTACGAACAAAAATACTAATTTTTTCATTTTCTTTGCTTTTTAAATCTGTAATACTTATGTTGTTCTCTTAAAACGCTGCAAAGATATATACTTTTTCAATACGTTGTTCACTTGCATGCAAGTTTTTTCGATAAAAATATGTTTTAAAACCTATTTTCCTCTTAAATGATGTGTTTTAAAACCTATTTTTCTATTTGCTTTTGTAGATTATTTGTATAGACTTCTGGCCCGAATTACCGTTAATAAGAGACTAGTTGGATTGTATTTATCAGATTATCAATGATATAATCGTAAGATGAATCTGTGAAAGATAATAATAAAAATTAAACAAGGTTTTATTCATCGAATTTATTGCTTAAATTTGCGTTCTAATTATTTCTTTTATGATTGATACAACTGTTTTTCAGGATAAAAAAGCGGTTTACTATACATTGGGCTGTAAACTGAACTTTTCAGAAACATCTTCCATTGGGAAAATGCTGAAGGATGTGGGAGTCCGTACTGTCCGAAAAGGAGAAAAAGCGGATATTTGTGTGATCAATACTTGTTCGGTGACAGAAATTGCAGATAAGAAATGTCGTCAGGCTATTCATCGCCTGACCAAACAGCATCCGGGAGCCTTTGTTGTTGTAACCGGATGTTATGCACAGCTGAAGCCGGAGCAGGTTTCAAATATAGAAGGAGTTGATTTGGTATTGGGAGCTGAACAAAAAGGAGAGCTGATCAACTATTTAGGCAGTTTGGAAAAACATGAACATGGAGAAGCTATCACAACTGCTACTAAAGATATTCGTTCGTTTGCTCCATCTTGCTCACGTGGTGACCGTACACGATACTTCTTAAAGGTTCAGGATGGTTGTGATTATTTTTGTTCATACTGTACAATTCCTTTTGCACGTGGCAGAAGCCGGAATGGAAAAATCGAGGATCTGGTTGCACAAGCCAGACAAGCTGCAGCCGAAGGTGGAAAGGAAATTGTACTGACAGGTGTGAATATCGGTGATTTTGGCAAGACAACAGGAGAGACTTTTTTTGATTTGGTAAAGGCTCTTGATCAGGTAGAAGGCATCGAACGTTTCCGTATTTCTTCCATAGAACCCAACTTGCTGACTGATGAGATTATTGAATATGTTGCACATTCCAGGGCTTTTATGCCTCATTTTCATATACCGTTACAGTCAGGATGTGATGAAGTACTGAAGTTGATGCGCCGTCGGTATGATATAGCGCTTTTTGCGTCGAAGATACGGAAGATCAAAGAACTGATGCCCGATGCTTTTATCGGGGTAGATGTGATTGTGGGTACTCGGGGAGAAACTCCGGAGTATTTTGAAAAGGCTTATGAGTTTATCCGCGGATTGGATGTAACACAATTGCATGTTTTCAGTTATTCGGAGCGTCCCGGTACACAAGCTTTAAAAATAGATTATGTGGTTCCGGCTGAAGAAAAGCATCAGCGAAGCCAGCGGTTGCTTGCCTTGTCGGATGAAAAGACCAAAGCCTTTTATGCGCGTCATATCGGTCAGGAAGCAAAGGTTCTGATGGAAAAGTCGAAAGCCGGTATGCCGATGCATGGTTTCACGGAAAATTACATTCGTGTGGAACTGGAGCATGATGATTCTTTGGACAATCATCTCGTTCAGGTTCGTATGGGTGAGTTTAATGAAGACAGTACTGCTTTAAAGGGAGAATTGGTATGATACGTACATCGGTTGTCATTCTCAATTGGAACGGCATGGAAATGCTCCGGCGTTTCTTGCCTTCTGTAATAGCTTGTTCACAAGGAGCAGATGTGGAAATTTGCGTAGCTGACAATGCTTCAACTGATGCTTCGTGTGAGGTTGTGGAGCGTGAGTTTCCGTCTGTCAGACTGATTCGTTTGGATCGTAACTACGGATTTGCTGAGGGGTATAATCGTGCTTTGTCTCAAATTGAAGCCCAATATGTGGTCCTGTTGAACAGTGACGTAGAGGTGACACCGGGATGGTTGGACGTGCAGATTGATTATATGGAGGCCCATCCGCAGGTAGCTGCTTGTCAGCCTAAGATATTAAGCTGGCATCAGAAAGAGTTTTTTGAGTATGCAGGTGCTTCCGGAGGATTTATTGATCGTTATGGCTATCCTTTTTGCCGTGGCCGTATATTTGAAAAGGTGGAGAAAGACGGTGGACAGTATGATGATCCTTTACCTGTATTTTGGGCAACCGGTGCTGCATTATTGATTCGTCTGGAAGTTTATCGGCAAGTAGGAGGACTTGATTCACGTTTTTTTGCGCATATGGAAGAAATCGATCTTTGCTGGCGCTTGTGCAGCAGAGGATATACACTCATGTGTCTTCCCTCCAGTAAAGTATATCATGTTGGTGGAGCCACGCTGAAAAAGGAAAATCCTCATAAAACCTTTTTGAATTTCCGGAATAACTTATTGATGCTTTATAAGAATCTTCCGGATAAAGAACTGGGCCGGGTAATGCGTATGCGGTGTCTGTTGGATTACATTGCTGCAGGAGTCTTTCTATTAAAGGGAGACTGGGGAAATGCCTGTGCTGTTATCAAGGCCAGACAGGAGTTTTCACGTATGCGTTCACAGTTTGTCTCTGATCGTAAACAGAATCTGCGGTTGACGGTTGTCCGTCACCCTTTAGGACGTTTTCCTTTCAGCATTCTTTGGGAAGCTAAGCTCAAAGGCAAGAAGCTTTATTCTTTACTTCCCATTGATACTGCTGCCGTTGTCGGTAAATGATGGTCAATGTAAGATAGAATCTCCTGCATCTGGTCTGGATGAAACCAGGTGATTTGCGGGTCTCGTTTAAACCAGGTCATTTGTTTTCGGGAATAGATTCGGGAGTTCTGCTTGATTTTCTCAATGGCAAATGCCAGATCCCATTCACCGTCAAGATACTTGAATAATTCCTTGTAACCTACGGTGTTTAAGGAATTGAGATGTTTGTAAGGGGCAACGCGTTTGGCCTCTTCCAGTAAACCTTCTTCCATCATCTGGTCTACCCGTCGGTTGATACGTTCGTATAACTCTTCACGTTCTCGCCGAAGTCCGATTTTCAATAAATTGAACGGCCGTTCTTTGCAGGTTTGTGTTCGGAAGGAAGTATAGGTACGTCCGGTCATGTAGCAGATTTCAAGCGCATGTATGACACGTTTGGGATTTTTCCGGTCAACAATGGCATAATATTCCGGATCAAGCAGTTTCAGTTCTTCACATAACCTGTCCAGCCCTTCAGTCTCGTAACGCTGCATCATGAGTTCCCGGGTTTCGTTGTCCACTGTAGGGATATCATCAATACCCTTGCATACAGCATCTGCATACATCATAGATCCTCCGGTCATTAATGCAACCTGATGAGTCTGAAATATTTCATCCAGTTTCTTTAATGCTTCAATCTCATATTGGGCAGCACTGTAGTAGTCTGTCAATTTGAGGGAGCCTATAAAGTAATGCGGAACCCGTGCCAGTTGTGCCGGTGTTGGCGCTGCTGTCCCGATTTTCAGGTCTGCATACAATTGACGGGAATCACACGATAAAATGCAGGTGTGATATTTTTCAGCAATTGCCAGGCTGAGTTCTGTTTTACCTACGCCGGTAGGGCCAATAAGTACTATAAGCGTTGGTTTCAGGTTATCCATATATTTAGAAAAGACACGCAGAAGAACGTTCCGGTTTATTCCGGTTGATACTTCTGCGTGTCCGGGTTAGTTTATAATAAATGTTGTCTTTGACTAGTATTTATCTTCGTCATAGGAGTTGCTTCCACCACCCATGTCAAAACCTTCCGGATCAAAGTCTTCCATATCGAATTCCTGGTCTCCATAGAAGTTCTCATCCAGATCCAGAGCAGCATTGGTGTTCATTTGCTCATCGAAATCTATGGTCTGTTTGGGAGCTTCTCCTTCCTTGCGGGAACAGGTAGCATGTACCAGTTCTTTTCCTGTGATAATTTCTGCCAGTTCAATGAAGAATACACGTTCTGCCAATGGGTCGAAAACATAAATCATTTTTTGTTTTTCTTCTTCCAGAAGCTCGCTTAAGCGGGTATCTTTCATGACATATGTATCTTCTTCTGAACTTCCGCTTCCCATATCTTCGAGTGTGATTTCCGTTTCTTTTTCCCAGTCATCATCGCAGATAAAGAAAGAAGTCATTTGATCGTCTTTATACTTGCAACATTTCAGAATAGCCTCATGCAGATCGTAGAATGAAGCTTCGGAGTCTATTTTGATTTCTCTCAGGAAATCATCGACTTCATCGGATATAATTCTAAATTTGTATACCATCGTAATATTTATTAGAAATATTGTCGTTTACTTTTTATCGGATAATTCCTCGCTGTGAGTTCTCAATGAAAGAAATGATGTATTCAATCTCTGGGCTTGTCGGAATTTCCTGTTTAACTTGTTCCAATGCTTCGGTTACATTTTTTCCGCTATTGTAAATGATGCGATAGGCATTATGGATATTCTCAATCAGCTCATTTGAAAATCCGCGCCGGCGTAATCCTACAATGTTTATTCCACTATAAGCAATGGGTTCTCTTCCTGCAATTATAAAAGGTGGAATATCTTTGCTGAAGCGGCATCCTCCTTGTATCATTACATATCCGCCTACCCGGCAGAATTGATGCATCAGGACGTTGGCGCTGATAATGGCATTATCATCAATGATGATTTCTCCAGCCATTTTGGTTGAGTTACCAATGATACATCCATTTCCGATCAGAGCATCATGAGCAACGTGTACCCCTTCCATGAGCAGGTTATTGCTGCCGACGATAGTCCGGCCTTTGGCTGCGGTTCCACGGTTGATGGTGACATTTTCACGGATTGTATTGTTGTTTCCTATTTCAGCAGTCGTTTCTTCTCCTTTAAATTTGAGATCCTGAGGAACTGCACCGATTACAGCTCCCGGAAAAATCTGATTTCCGTTGCCAATACGTGAACCATATAGAATGTTTACGTTCGACATGATCACATTATTGTCTCCGATGACGACATTCTTATCGATGAAAGTAAACGGACCTACCTCTACATTTTCACCAATAATTGCTTCGGGATGTATGTAAGCTAATGGACTAATCATATTTTTATCCATTTTATTATTTGTTTTTTACAATTTGTGCCATAAATTCAGCTTCGCAAACAATCTTTTCGCCAACGAAGATGTAACCTTTCATCGTAGAAATTCCTCTTCGGATGGGGGCCATCAGTTCTACACGGAAAATGAGTGTATCTCCAGGCACGACTTTCTGGCGGAATTTTACATTATCGATTTTCAGGAAATAGGTTGAATACTTTTCCGGTTCGTCGATTGAATTCAGAACAAGCAATCCTCCTACCTGAGCCATAGCTTCGATCTGAAGAACTCCGGGCATAACCGGTTCCTGAGGGAAATGTCCCTGGAAGAACGGTTCATTGGAAGTGACATTCTTTACACCTACAATGTGGTTGGCACCGATTGCAATAACTTTATCCACCAGTTGGAACGGATAACGGTGCGGAAGCAGTTCACGGATACGATTTACGTCCATGACAGGAGCTTCGTTACAGTTATAGACCGGAGCCTGGATTTCATGCTGGCGGATTTCTTTTCTCAACTGGCGGGCAAACTTGTTGTTGATCGTATGTCCCGGACGGGTTGCGATGATACGTCCTTTGATTGGTTTTCCTGTCAGTGCCAGGTCACCAATGATATCCAGCAGTTTGTGACGTGCAGGCTCATTGGGCCATACCAAAGGAATATGGTTGATATATCCCAGGTTGGCAGCATCCATGTGAGGAACTCCCATTACGTCAGCCAGTTTGTCAAAGTTATCTTGTGTCATTTGTTTTTCGTAGATAACAATGGCATTGTCCAGGTCACCTCCTTTGATCAGGCCTGCATTCAGCAAAGGCTCGATTTCACGCACAAACACAAAGGTACGTGCAGATGCTATTTCCGTTGGGAAGTCCTCCATATTTTCCAGTGTCGCATACTGATTGGTCAGAATCTTGGAGTCATAGGAAATCAGTGTGTTTACACTAAATTTATCGTCTGGAAGAACGATGATGGATGAACCGGTTGTTTCGTCTCTGAATTCTATTTTAGACTTAATGATATAATAGTCTTTAGGAGCTGCTTGTTCCTCAATTCCTACACGTTTGATGCATTCCACATATGCTTTTGCACTACCGTCAAGAATCGGGAATTCAGGTCCGTTTACTTGTATCAGGCAGTTGTCAATGCCCGCAGCATAGAGGGCTGCCAAAGCATGTTCAACGGTACTTACTTTTACCCCGTTTTTAGCCAGTACAGTTCCACGGGTTGTGTCAACTACATTTTCAGCTACGGCATCGATAACAGGCTGGTCATCCAGATCAATGCGCTGAATCTTATACCCGTGATGTTCTGGGGCAGGATTGAATGTGACAGTCAGTTTAACTCCGGTATGGAGTCCTTTACCATTCAGTGTAAAACTGCCTTTAAGAGTCTGTTGTTTCAACATGGGCTTAGTTATTTAGTTGTTTCTTTAATTCTTCTATTTCTTTTTGCAGGCGTCCCAATTCAGTATACATGTCGGGCAATTTCTTATAAATGGCTGCAGAGCGTGCAAACTGTTTAGGATCAATGGCCGGATATCCCATCAGCGTACTTCCTGACTTCGTATTTCCCGGTATTCCGGACTGTGCTCCGACGGTTACATGGTCACCGACTTTGATGTGTCCGGCCACACCGACCTGTCCTCCGAACATACACCATTCTCCTATCTTGGCAGAACCTGCAACTCCTGCCTGTGATGCCATTACGGTATGACTTCCCACTTCTACGTTGTGAGCAATCTGTACCAGGTTGTCTAACTTGGTTCCTTTGTGGATGATTGTTGCTCCCATTGTAGCCCGGTCAATACAGGTATTGGCACCGATTTCCACATCATCTTCCAGTATGGCAATACCGATTTGAGGTATTTTCTCATAACCTTCTGGAGATGGTGCAAAACCGAAACCGTCAGCTCCAACGACTGATCCTGCGTGAAGGATACAGTTGTTTCCGATACGGCAGTCATGATAGATCGTTACGTGAGGATAGAGTATCGTATTGTTGCCAACCTTTGCATTACATCCGACAGTTACATGAGGATGGATATAGGTATTGTCTCCGATGATGGCTCCTTCTTCAATGCAGGCAAATGGACCGATATAGACATCCTTTCCGATTTTTGCATTGGATGCGATGGATGCCAAAGGATCGATACCCTGTTTTTTCGGTTGGCTCATTTCATAGAGAGTCATGAGTTTTGCCAGGCTTTCATAAGCATTATCCACTTTGATAAGGGTAGCTTTGATTTCGTGTTCAGGTTCGAAGTCCTTATTTACCAGAACAATGGACGATTGTGTGTCGTAAATGTAATGTGTATATTTCGGATTCGAGAGAAAAGATAATGCGCCCGGAATACCTTCTTCTATTTTGGCGAAAGTGTGTACGGTTGCATTCTCGTCTCCTACAATGACTCCTTGGATATATTCCGCAATCTGCTTAGCTGAAAACTCCATAACTGTCTATCTTTTGTTCTTTTTATATTTTAAAATAACCTTTCGAGCCTTCTATAATATGGCATAGTGACTCATTAATTATGCAAATTACGTATTTTTTTTTATATATCCGTGTAAAATGGCAATTATTTCCTGTTGAGAGTCCTGAAAAGTTGGTGAATAAATGTTTTTATTTTGTTTTTCCTGTTTTTCAGCAGAAAAGCCATTCCCCGATTCCTTTTAGGGAAACCGGGAAATGGCTTTTAAATGGAATTTAAATTCTTGTATTATAAGATAGCTTTCAGCTGTTCTGCCATTTGTTGCTGAACCTTATGTGCTTCTTCACCGGCAACTTCAGCAAAACGTTCGGTTTTATCTGCATAAATAATGGCACGGCTGGAATTGACAATCAGTCCGCATTCTTTGTTCATACCATATTTGCAGACTTCTTCCAGTGATCCGCCCTGTGCTCCGATACCCGGAACCAGCAGGAAGTGGTTCGGAACAATCTTGCGGATGTCTTCAAACATGCGTCCTTGAGTTGCACCTACCACATACATCATGTTCTGGTCGTTGCCCCATTCCTGGCTCTTGCGCAATACTTTTTCGAACAGACGTTCGCCTTCTGTATCAGTAGTCAGCTGGAAATCGTGAGAACCTTTGTTGGATGTCAGCGCCAGCAGGATAACCCATTTTCCTTCGTAAGTCAGGAACGGAGTAACACTGTCTTCACCCATGTAAGGTGCTACCGTAACTGCATCCAGGTTAATTTCTTCGAAGAATGTACGTGCATACATAGCTGAAGTATTACCGATATCACCGCGCTTGGCGTCAGCAATGATAAACTGATCAGGATAGTTTTCGTTCAGATACTGGATGGTCTTTTCAAAAGAAATCCAACCTTTGACACCCATGCTTTCGTAGAAAGCCAGATTCGGCTTGTAAGCGATACAGTAAGGAGCTGTGGCATCGATGATGGCTTTATTGAAAGCAAAGATAGGATCTTCTTCTTTCAGCAGATGTTCCGGTATTTTCTTTATATCCGTGTCTAGTCCTACACACAGGAAAGACTGTTTTTTCTTGATGTTTTCAAATAATTGTTGTTTGTTCATATTCCTGAGTCTTTAAATTATAAGTCTTTTGCTACCAGTTGTTATAATTCACTTTCTTTCAGTCGTTCTGCATTTTCGGCTACAATCAGGTGGTCAATACAGTCCTGAATATCTCCGTCCATGAACGCTGCCAGATTATAGATCGTATAGTTGATACGGTGATCAGTAATACGTCCCTGAGGATAATTGTATGTACGGATCTTGGCCGAACGGTCGCCGGTGCTGACCATGGTTTTGCGTTTGGAAGCGATGTCGTCAATGTATTTCTGATGTTCCTTATCGTAAATGAAGGTACGCAGACGGCTGAGTGCACGTTCCTTGTTTTTGGGCTGGTCGCGTGTTTCCGTACATTCGATAAGGATTTCTTCTACGACGCCGGTATTCGGATTCTTCCAGTTATAGCGCAGACGAACTCCGGATTCTACCTTGTTGACATTCTGACCTCCGGCACCACCGCTTCGGAAAGTATCCCATTTGATTTCACCTTCGTTGATTTCTACGTCAAACGGTTCTGCTTCGGGAAGTACGGCAACCGAAGCAGCTGATGTATGAACACGTCCCTGAGTTTCAGTAGCAGGAACGCGCTGTACACGGTGAACGCCTGATTCATATTTCAAAGTGCCGTATACCTTGTCCCCGGTAACGGAGCAGATAATTTCCTTGAAACCGCCGGCAGCTCCTTCGTTGGCATTCGATACCTCCAGCTTCCATCCTTTCGATTCGCAATATTTGGAATACATGCGGAACAAATCTCCTGCAAAGATGGCTGCTTCATCGCCTCCCGTACCTCCACGGATTTCCAGGATAGCGTTGCGGTCATCCTGCGGGTCGGCTGGTACCAGTAGAAGTTTTATTTCCTCTTCCAGCTGGGGAATACGGGCTTCACAGGCTGCAGCTTCCTCACGGGCCATTTCCTTCATTTCCGGATCGTTTTCAGCCATCATCATTTTTGCTTCTTCCAGTCCGTTGAGGCATTGCAGATATTCCTTGCGGGCAGCCATGATGTCACCCAGTTCCTTATATTCCTTCGTCAGTTTGACATAGCGTTTCTGATCGCCAATTACGTTCGGGTCTGTAATCAGGGTTGATACTTCCTCGAAGCGGGCTACCAGGCCTTCCAGTTTCTCCAGTATGGTGTTATTTTCTGCCATTTAAATATTTTGTTTTGTTTTTACCACAATCTGCCGCTCAATAAATACGTAATAATAATAAGTATCAATAAAATTATCAGTATATAATTTACATGTTTCTTCCAAGTCCATTTCTTGCCTGACACGAACTCTGTGTACATGGCACCGGCGTAGATCCTTTCATAGTCATTTATTTTTATGATTGATACCTTTGTTATATTGTCTCCAGGCCAATAAACAAACTATTATGAGGATAATGCAAAGGAATCCCATAGGCATTGTGACTTTATTGTATTAATATTTGAACTCTCCGAACTCGCTGCGGATAATCAGTTCCTTGTGGTCACTTTCTTCGATGCGTCCGATAACCTGTGCATCGATATTGAATGACTTGCTGATTTCGATTACTTCCTTGGCATGTTCCGGTGACAGGTAGACTTCCAGACGGTGTCCCATGTTGAATACCTTGTACATTTCGTCCCATTCAGTGCCGCTTTGTTCTTTAATTGTACGGAACAAAGGAGGAACAGGGAAGAGATTGTCTTTGATGACACGGCAGTTGTCGCCAACAAAGTGCAGCACTTTTGTCTGTGCACCGCCAGAGCAGTGAACCATACCATGGATTTCCGGACGCAGGGCATCCAGCAGTTTCTTCACAACCGGAGCGTACGTACGGGTCGGAGAGAGAACCAGCTTACCGGCATCCAGCGGAGAGCCTTCTACGGTGTCAGTCAGTTTCAGTTGACCGCTGTATACCAGTTCTTCTGGTACAGCCTTGTCGTAGCTTTCCGGATATTTTTCAGCCAGATATTTGGCAAACACATCGTGACGGGCACTGGTCAGACCGTTGCTTCCCATGCCTCCGTTGTATTCCTTTTCGTAAGTAGCCTGTCCGTAAGAAGCCAGACCGACAATCACGTCTCCCGGACGGATATTGGCATTGTTGATAACGTCTGCACGTTTCATACGGCAGGTCACTGTGCTGTCCACGATGATTGTACGGACAAGGTCGCCCACATCAGCTGTTTCACCGCCGGTTGCATAGACACCGACACCCATTTCGCGAAGCTCAGCCAGCAGTTCGTCTGTACCGTTGATGATGGCCGAGATCACTTCTCCCGGTACAAGCAGCTTGTTACGGCCGATGGTAGAAGACACCAGAATGTTATCTACGGCTCCTACACAAAGAAGGTCGTCGATGTTCATGATCAGTGCATCCTGTGCAATGCCTTTCCATACAGACAAGTCGCCGGTTTCTTTCCAGTATAGATAAGCCAGAGATGACTTTGTGCCGGCTCCGTCAGCATGCATGATGTTGCAGTATTCAGGATCACCTCCCAGAATATCCGGAATGATCTTACAGAATGCCTTCGGGAAAATACCTTTGTCAATGTTCTTGATGGCGTTGTGTACATCTTCTTTGGATGCTGATACGCCGCGCTGCATGTATCGTTGATTACTCATGAGTATAGTATAAGTTTATTTGTTTCAATTATCTTTGCAAAAGTACGATTTTTTTTCATAACTACTGGGCGCAAAGTGGATTTTTATTCCACAAGCGGTTGGTTCAGAGCTCCCATGCCGATCAGTCTGGTTTGTCCGTCGGGAGTCTGGATGCTGAAGCGGAAAAGTCCGTTTCCCAGCCGTTGCAGCATTTCCCGTGTAGGATGAGCTGTCCGGAGCACTTCCTGTCCAGTTGCGTCCGAAATGATCAGCATGCAGTTTTCCGGGATGCGGGGCAGATTCTGTAAAGTAATTGTCAGGATGCCTGCGCTGTCCGGAATATTCAAAGCCAGAGGCTGACTTTCGTTGCCGAATCTGTCCACGGCAGTCACGGCCCAATAAGTCCGCTGATGCCAGGGAAACAGAGGTATGAAGGTGTACGATGTGCTGTCGGTCCGCGTACAGATCAGATTCTCTGCCCGTTCTGTGTTGACCGGATACTGGTCGGATGCATAAATACGGTAATAAATGCCTCCGGGGTTGTTGTCTGTCGAAGCATGCCAGCTCATGCGCACCTGCCGTTCTCCCGGAATCAGGCAGGGAAGGGTAGGGACACTGGGAGCAATGCTGTCAGCCCATGTCATGGGAGGAACTACGGCCGGATACAGATAGAAGTTTTTTTCCAGTTCATCCATCAGTCCCTTGGTATTGTCCATCAGGAAACGGTTCCTGAAGTAGGCTTGTCCGTCCGTGTGGATATCCCGCAGGAAATATAGCTGTCGGACGATCTCATCCAGTTTCCAGTTTTGTTCTTTGGGATGCATGAAATAAATTCCCAGTCCGGGGATTACCCATCGTCCGTTTTTGTTCTCCTGCCAGTCAAGGGCAAACGGATAAAACTGGTTGCCAAGGAAGTACATCATGGGGAAAATGGCATCATGGATTCCTTCTTTCAGCCATTTCTGTGCATCCTGATAAACGGCATGATAAGCGTTCCATCCTTTGGAAGGATAGCGGTAAGTGTCTCTGTATTTCCCTACGGGAGAGCTGCTGACCTTCACCCACGGCTTCAGTTTCTTGACTTCCGTATAGACTTGTCTGATGATACGGGTAATGTTGTCCCGTCTCCACTGGGATTTCTCCTGCTTATGTCCATATTTCCGGTACGTGTCTTTGTCGGGAAAGTCTTCTCCCTGTTCCGGATAACGGATGTAATCCAGGTGGATACCGTCTATGTCATAATTCGCCACGATTTCCCGGGCCATCAGGCTCAGGTAGCCGGCCGTTCCCGGATTGCCCGGATCCAGATACCAGCTTCCCCGGAACTGCTTGCAGAGTTCGGGATGCTTTCTGACCACTGATTGCTTGCCTTGCAGTCCTACCTGCCGCTTGTTTCCGATGGGGATTGCCACCATCCAGGCATGAATTTCCATACCTCTGCGGTGACATTCTTCAATGGCAAACTTCAGGGGATCATAGCCGGGATTCTGTCCGGTGTGTCCGGTCAGGGATTCGGCAAAGCATTCCAGGGCAGAAGGATAGATGACGTCTCCGCGCAGACGGGTCTGGAACAGCACCGTATTGAAATTGGCTTCCTGCAGTTTGTCCAATATATTGCATAATTCTTTTTTCTGGCGTTCAATGCCTGCGGGGGATGTTGCTTTCTGGGAAGGCCAGTCCAGTCCTCCCAAAGTAGTGATCCATGAGGCCCGGATTTCCTGTTTGGGGGCAGCCTGTGCAGGCAGTAATGTTCCCAGGCAGATGAATAAAATGAACAATATGCGCATAAAGTCGGTCTTTTTAATCGCGCAAAGGTATGAAAATATTCTTGGAAATTAGTACTTTTGCAGACTTAAAACTTAAAGATGAAAGAGTTATGTTATTGACTACAACAAACACAGTGGAAGGAAAGCGCGTCGTACATTATTACGGTGTCGTTTCCGGTGAGACGATTATTGGTGCCAATATTTTCCGTGATTTCTTTGCCAGCATACGGGATATTGTCGGCGGACGTTCTTCTTCATATGAGCAAGTGTTGCGTGAAGCAAAGGCAACAGCATTGAAAGAGTTGCAGGATGAGGCTGCCGCGTTGGGGGCTAATGCAGTGATCGGTATAGATCTGGATTATGAAACGGTAGGAGGAAACGGCAGTATGCTGATGGTGACAGCCAGCGGTACGGCCGTATATCTGGAATAAGGAAGATTATAATAAACAGACATGAAAAAGAAGTATCTTTTATTGGCTGCATTGGTCGGAATGTCAGCCGGTGCGATGGCACAAAAGAAGGGGTTCAGTTACAAGTTCTATGGGCAAGTACGTGCAGACCTGTTTTACAATACACGTACAAACTCGGAAACCGTAGACGGGTTGTTCTATATGTATCCGCTGGATAAGTTGCCCGATGCGGATGGCAATGACCTGAATGATCAGGGAAACGGAAATCTGTATGCGCTTTACAGCCGTGTCGGTGTGGATGTGGCTGGGCCGATGTTGGGCAAGGCCAGGACTTCGGCGAAGGTTGAAGTGGACTTCCGGGGTTCGGGAACATCTTATTCTCTGTTCCGTCTGCGGCATGCTTATTTCAATCTTGACTGGGGAACTTCCGCATTGCTGGTGGGACAGACCTGGCATCCGCTGTATGGAGATGTTGCTCCTGAAATCCTGAATTTGAATATGGGAGCACCTTTCCAGCCGTTCAGCCGTGCTCCTCAGGTACGTTATCGTTTCACCCGGAAGCATTTTCAGCTGACAGCCTCTGCCATCTGGCAGTCTCAGTATCTCTCTGTCGGTCCGGCATCGGATAAAGCAGGAGAAGCTTCAACGTCCAAGAGTCAGAACTTTATTAAGAACAGCTGCGTACCGGAATTTTATGTCGGTATGGACTATCGCCGGCCGGAACTGATTGCCGGTGCCGGAGTACATGTTTCTTCCATCCGGCCGCGTACAAAATCTGTAGTAGGGAGTGATACATATAAGGTAGATGAACGGGTAACCGGCGTGTCAGCTGAGGCTCATCTGAAATTTACGCATGAACGTTTCCTTCTCTCGGCCAAGAGTGTACTGGGTACGAATCTGACGCAGACCAGTACGGTGGGAGGATATGGCATTACTTCGGTAGATCCTCGTACGGGTGAACAGACTTACACTCCGTTGCGTACTTCTGCCACCTGGCTGAATGTAGCTTATGGAAAGACCTGGCGTCCGGCTCTGTTCTTCGGTTATCTGAAAAGCCTCGGTGCTTCTACGGAAGTGTCTGATGTGCTGGGCACCGGAACCAATCTGGATCAGTTGTTGAATGCCACGGCTGAATTGACTTATAATCGTAGCAACTGGAAACTGGGTGCTGAATATTCACTGTGCAATGCCTGGTATGGTGATGAATTTAGTGCAAAAGCAAAGGCTTTGTCATCTCATACAGTGATGAACCATCGTGTGGTGATGACTGCCATTTATCAATTCTGATCATTGTTTGTCAGGATAAAAAAGCGGGAGGTTGTAAAGAAAGATGCTACAACCTCCCGCTTATATGTTCAGTACTGACTCAGTCTGATGCAATCTTTTTCATGACCTTAAGTTTTTAAGGTTGTTATTGTATTTGAAAAACGCCAAATAGGAACTTTACCATGACCTGTACCAGTTTCTGACCTTTACGTCAACCTGTTTTTCCAGTAAATAATCTTCATTTACCGGAGGATATTCGGGAAGTGGTGCATGCTCTAGGTCGGCATGGAAAGCACCATACATCAGTAACTTGTATTTGTCATATTCTCCCAACAGCAGATACGGGGTGGTAAGATTCGGTAATATCTTCACCGCTTCTCGCAGGCTGGCATTTGCCGTGATCGTATCTCCCGCCCAATGAGCCACGTAACCGTAGCGTGCATAGTCTAAAGCCGAAGCACCGTTGACGGGTTTATCCTCCAATGCCTTCCGCACTACACTCGCATGGAAAATACTGTCGGTTTGCTTCCAGTAACGCATCCGCTCATCGTCCAGCAAGCGGGGAGTATAGCGAATAGCTTCTGCCATCATCCGGCAGGCAGTTCCCTTATCGTCACGGATATAGCACCTCTCGGCATAAGCACGCAGATACAAGCTGTTACGAGGAAAGTCCGTTGCCAATTTCCGCAATATACTGTCTGCCTCCGCCGGATTTTCTTTCACAAGCGTTCGGGAAGCATACAAGTAGCGGAGCTGCACATCTTCGGGATGCCGCATCCAAGCTTTCCGGTACTCTTTCCGTTCCAGATAAGTCCCTGTAGGGTCGGTAGCTCTCAGCATACTCGGAATATTCCACACCAGCACAGTCGCCAGCGCAAGTCCGGCTATCGCATAGCCGCTTGCCGAAAACGGAATCCGTTCCGGTTCTTCCTCCTCTTCCCTTTGCAGATAAGCAAGGAGCAGATATACCATCAGCATGAGGAAAGGCACTTCCTCCCATGCCGACTGGCTCATGTCCTTAGCAAGCAAGGCAAGCAGTGTGCAACCGATGATACGGCTTTCCCGTTGCTTGCGCCGTTGCCACAAGGCACGGGCTACGGCAAGGAAAAGCAAGGCGTAAAGCGACGTCCCGGCTATTCCCTTTTCCACCAGCAGCCGTGCCAACGTGTTCGGCGCCATCGAAGTGAACGGTTTCGTGCTGTCCTGCCCTGTCACGGTATCGAGCGCATACATATAATTGCCGTTGCCGTACCCCTCCAACGGGCGTTCTTTGAACACCGTCCAAGCAGCTTCCGTACCTTGTATCCAGCTTTCTGTGCTTTGTTGCTGCGAAACGGTGCTGTTCATCGCCAAGGTAGTCCGAAACTCTTTCGGACAACACACCGTAACCAGTGCCAATGCAGCCAACGCAGAAAAGAGAACACGGAATTTGTCCGCCTTATGCATTACCGCCATACTGCCAATAAGAAAAATGCCCGAAGCGATGTAAGCTCCACGGGAAAAGGACAGAAAGATAGCTGTAAAAGTCAGGATTACTAAAACCATCGCATAACGCCGGCGCGAAAGGCACGTCCACCCCAAAATAAGCAAGAGTATCTCCGACCACACATTGGTGATATATCCCAGCGGACGAAACAGAAAGCGGAAATGATACGTGTCCTCGAAACCGACTCCCAGTACAGAACTCCGAAACACAAAGAAGGACAGAATGGCAAGTACCACAGCAATACCCATCAGTACGTCACTGCCCGAACGGACGATACGTTCCGCAGGTTGCCATGCCGACAGCCGACGAAACGTGAAATATGCCACCAGCGCATACAGGGAGTACAGGGAAACACGTATGGCAGGTAAAGGACAATCGGCATAAAGACAGGACACCAGGTCGTACAGCGTAATCATGCCGACACAAGTGTCCAAAACAGTCCATCGCCCGAATGGTAACACATGGATTGCCGTCAGCCCTCCCGCAAGAAGCAGGAAGGAAACCAAATGGGAGTCGTCCACACGATACAAAAAAATTCCCATCGCTACCAGCAGCAGACAAGCTGTGGCGTACCACACCGCCTTGTTCGGATGGATACCTGTATTATTGTTTTTTGGCATAGCGTTTTGTGAATGAGGTTATCGTCCTGTACACAAGGTAACCTATCAGAGCAAGAAATATCAGTTGCATGCTGATGTTTCGCAGCAAGGCGAAAGGTGGAACCATGCGGTTGGACAAGTAAAGAATCAGTTCGTTCACTGCATCGGGAAAGGTCTGCACAAAGCGGTACAGAAACATGGGGATAACGTAACAGAAGTAAAATCCCATAAAGGCGTTCACCACCACCGAGTACGCCAGCAGCCCGTATTTCTCCAGCGGGCGTATCTGGAGCAGGTAAGGCTTCTTGTCTATCGGCTTCCGGCGGACAAGCCGGTACAGGTAACTGAGCAACTCCAGCGAACGCTGCCGGAGGTTAGGCACTCCCAACAAGTCCGAAGCAATCCAGTAACCGTCGAACTTGAAGAAAGGATTCAGCGTCATCACGAACCCCAGATTCATAATAAGTATCAGGTACCGCAGGATGTCGTTTCCCGTTATGAGAAAAGCCACCAGCAGGGCTATCAGCCAATACGACTGGAAGTAAACCCCGGCAAGGTTCACCACGCACCGTTGCGCCCGGTTCAGTTTCCACACTTCCGTAACGTCCGTATAGAGCACGGGAAAGTTCAGGTACAACCCGAATCCTATCCCCCCGTGGCGCACGCCAAAGTATTTGCAAGCGGAAGCGTGCCCCAGTTCGTGGAAAAAGGAAGAGGCAAACATAAACACCAGTAATCCCGCTACCATATAGATGTTCACTTTGTTGTTGAACAGAAGCAGGTCGGAGGTAGTAAAGAAAAACCAAGTGTCCAATGCCAACATTCCCACCAGCACCACCATCATATATGCCTTATGGAACAAAAAACGGAACGTATCCGAGAATCGGTCTATCGCGCCGGCGCTGAACAGTTCCTTTTCGTAAAGGAAGCTCCGCTTTTTCGGCACTGCACGAAAGATGGGATCAATGAATTTTTCTATCACTTCCCGCACTTGCTCCGGGGTGTACTTTCCTTCTTTCTTCCGGACGTATGCTTCGATAGCCGCTTTTTCCTCCTCATACCGTTGCAGTTCTTCCACCAGTTCCACAATGGCGTGACTGGCTTCGTAGTATTGCCCGTTGTAGGACAACAGATACTTTTCCTTCTGCACCGAAGAAGAAAAGGGATGGTGGATGGTGATGTCGCTGTAGGTTTTCATTTCTTTATTCTGCTTTTAATATTGCACTGTTAATCGTTGTATTAATATCACGGTGTTCTTTAGAAGAACTCTTTCCAAAATCGAATGTATAAGTCACTTTGATATAACCTGTTTTTTGATACGTTTCGCTATAAGAGTTGTTATGAAAACGATATACCCCCATATCCGTATACATTTTAATTCGATTGTATTTACTAAATGTATTGTCCGTGCCAACTTCTGCCATCCAATTTTTATGATTCCAACGCACAAATGCACCGTAAGTTGCAGGTGTGTCTATGAAAGCAGGATAATTATCTAATGTTTTTTCCGTAGATTTTCCGTGTATATTAAATGCAAAATCTCTCCAGTAATAGTTTATATCCATACTTCCTCCCCACTCGTTCCTATGTTGCTTTACCTTTCCCGTAATTTTATTATAACGATAAAATCCTAGCAGTTTAATATGTAAACTAGGAATTATCTTGTAAGTAACAGCAAGTGATCCTTTTAATTGATGGAAATTTCCTCCTGTACGAAATGTATTCACCAGTTTATCATTTTCTATATAGTAATCACTGAAAACGTTGTTTATAGCTCCAAAATAAAGACCTGCCACTTGTAGATTAATTTTCCCTTTTTGGTAGGCATAAACCAAATAACTATTATAATAATCGGTCTTTTCTAGATATGGATTGCCTCGTTTAACAGACAATGAATCCAAATCCTGACTAACATTATTTATCCATTCCATAGGTGGATTGGAGTTTCCTGTATTTAATCCGTACAATATAGAATGTTCGGAATTTATCTGATAATTCAATAAAATATTAGCATGAGGAGACAGATAACGTTTTGCTTCATTTCTATGCAAACAATATTGTAGCAAATCACCTCCCAATTGCAAACTCATATAAACTTTTCCGAAACTTTGATTGTATTGTCCCATTAATAAAGTTTCAGCTGTCCATAAATGACTCCAATCATTAAAATCACCTTTATATGTGGCTGAAGAAATAGAATGTAAATGGCTGAAGTTTAATCCAAAAGAATTATTATGCTTCAACTGAATATTATAATCTGTCGAAAATGCGACATCGTATAAATTTTCGTTTACTTTCGTATGAGAGAAGTAGTTCCCTTCGCTATATTTTCGTATATATTCATTGTTTGTATAAGTAGCCGTTAAATCGACATTCAAAACCTGCGTCTGTCCCAATTTAAAGTTTCCATATAAATTCAAACTTGGCATTAGAGTAATCTGGTTTGTTTCAGTTCTGGAACTAATATCATTAACCGAAGCATTGCTATATTCAATGACACTTTTACTATAATTGTCAGGCATACTTTGTCGGACAAAGGAAATCTTTCCAGCCAATGTCTGTTTATCATTGTTGTTATTAATATTCAGTTGTGCATATTGTTTGTCCTTTTTTAGTTCAGCATCATCTATATGGGTTGTACGGCTTATTTCCTGTTTTGGAAAGTAGAAAATTTCTTTTTTATCTGTTCGTACTCCACCATTATGTTCCATAGAGTGACCGGCAAATAGCGTATAGTTGGTATTTTTGTGTGTAACTTTTAGATTGGCATTGTAATCACCTCCCAAATAACCGATAGTTTGCATCCCATCTAATGCAACATAACCGCCTGTGTTTTTCTTTTTTAATATATAGTTGACCGAAGTTTTATCACCTGCATACTTCCCTGTAGGCATTTCAAAATATTCTATTTTTTCAATATCTTTGGGACGAAGAGCTCGTACTTCTTTATAGTCTGCTTTTTGTCCGTCTATATAAAGAGTAGTTTCCCCAAACAATGTATTTACAGAACCTTTTTGTGTATCGACATGCATTCCAGGAATCATCAGGTTATACAACAAATCATATCCTGTAGAAGTATGCTTTATTTGCTGTTCAGTCGGGATAATTAACACTCGATCTTTCTGACGGATAAAGGAAGAAGCTTTTACCTCTACTTCGCCCAATAATATATTGTCTTTCTTTAACGTAAATAAAGGGATTTTCTTGTCTTGGTTTTCTATGGTAAAAACATGCCATTGCGATATATACCCTATAGAACTTATAGAAAGCAGATAATCACCTGAATATACATTTCGTAGACAGTAGTTACCGATACTATCGGTTATAGTTCCTTGTACAAAGGAAGAATCGGGTCGTAGTAGCCGAATGGAAGCATAAATTACATCCTGATCATTTTCACTCTTAACTCTACCTTTGACTAATACTTGAGAGGTTATAGGAAGTACATAAGACAACAAAAAGCAAATAGTTAGACCTAATGTTTTCATAAACAACTGATTATTTAAAGCGACCATTGAACGAATTATTTATTTAGCTTCAATATTTGTTATCTAAACTCAATACGTCGCACGAATAAAATATCGTTTAATGGTCGCTTAATCTATCTTAATCTAGATAGATTTTAATACTTCTGTTTTAGCATTGTAATTCACAAACCTGCAAATGAGGACATTTAAACCGACAAGTTGGCGCTGGATCATCCACTAAATCCAATAACCCACCCGTAACCAAAGGATCGGTTTCTAAACGTTCTTCCAATTGCTGAAGATCGAACTCTGAAAAATCAGAGTTTACTGAAAAAATTT
>NZ_EQ973647.1:24504-25091 GCF_000157915.1 Phocaeicola coprophilus DSM 18228 = JCM 13818
CAAAAATTTCATCTTTAATCATAGCTAAAATTTTATTTATTAAACAAATTTGCATAAACACTATTATATACAGTATTTACGGCTTTTATTATCATTTTCTTGAATAAATTGCATTGATTAGTTTTCATCGCCAAGCATCCTCCACCACACAAGAAGACATATTTACAATATTTACAAGACAAAGAAGTAACATCATGGGTATGCCATTTTTTTAATTCATCTTTATTCCAGCTGATAGTATTATTCTCAATAATCCCTATTTGGAATTTTTTATTTCCAACAACTTCCCAACATGGATAAATTTCTTTTAATGGCGAAAATACATACTCTCCAGTTTGAGCAGTACAATGCACTGCTGTTAGTGGTAAGGACTTTTTGGCTGTAATAGCATATTCTATCTTTTTATAAACTGCATCATATCCTGCACAAGCAGTAGCCCATCTTTTCATTACTTTTTAAATACTCGGATTCGGATAAAAAATTGATATCATTTTTATCATTTTCTTTGACTTCCTCATTATTTTGTATTAATGCTAAATACATTTTAAAGTTTTTATGGGCTAAAAATCCTATTTGTCCAAAATAAA
>NZ_EQ973647.1:27692-35974 GCF_000157915.1 Phocaeicola coprophilus DSM 18228 = JCM 13818
CAAAATAAAAATATAAAGCCCTAAAATCTTCTAAATTATATTTATCTACATTTACCCTTATATGAATATCTACATTTAATCCTTTTTCAAAAATCAATTTAATATTAGAAATAATCTTATCAAAAGAATTTGAATCTTCAAAATGTTTCCGTTTTTGATTATGATTCTTCTTCGTGCCATCAATTGTAATTTGAAGCAAAGTAATTAAATTGGGTGCTAATAAACTCAAATAAGAATCTAAATCATATCCATTAGTTATAGCATGGAACTTATAGCCTCTTTTTCTACCTTCCTGAACGATATATGTCACAATTTCTTTATTTTCCTTCAACAAAGGCTCACCTCCATACAATGTTATTACAGAATCTTGAAGTTGTTTTCTAGGTTCAATTTCAATCATAGCATTAAACAATCGGTCTACTTGAGATTTTGTAAGTACAATGCGATGTGGCGAATCCTTATATTCTCTTTTTTTTCAAAGCAGTAAGGACACCTAAAATTACAATTATATGTAACAACCCATGTGAAACTTTTATGTAAGATTTCATCTCTTTTATGTAATGCTTGAGCTACCCTTTCTACATATTCTATTTCTTCCTCTTTTGTTTTGTTTGTAATATACCCTCTTCTCTGCAGAGCCTGCAATGTCAAATCTGAAAGCTTTTTTATTTCATTGTATTTTAGACACAATACTACACTTTCACTAACAATATCCATAGCCCCTGTATATCCATGAATAAGCATATACTTTCCCTCTTCACTTTCCAGCTTGACAGGAATTATATACGATGATGTCCTTAATGTTTCCATAGTTTTAATACCAAACTTCCTTTTTATTTTCTATGATAAATATTCTCTTCGAATTGTCTTTTGTATGGTCGATCCACCTGAATAAAGCGTTCTTGGGCACACCTTTATATTCCAGGCGGTCGTCCTCCGTGGCAACCTGATTGCCCAGAGATACCCATTTGTCCCTATCCATATAGAACAGCTCGTACTCGCTTCCCTTACGTATGCCGTTGTTCTCGCTGCGGATAATAAAGCGGATGCGGGAAACCGCTGCCGGTTTCTCCAGCTCTAGTCCTCCCCAACTCAGCGTGTCCGCCGTATGGAAAAACGTAGTGGGGTCGCCATCGAACATCGCTTCCGCACCGGAATCGAAAAACTGTAGGCTGGGCTTGTAATGCCCTATAACTTTTCCTTTTAAGGGAACATCCGAACCTTCGGCATAAAACTCCACGTCTGCCATATTTCCCGTGCCACGGTCGGACGACAGGTAACGCAGGTACTTGCAAGGCTTTGTATTCCTGCAATCCACCGTGGTATACTTAAAAGTAGGCTGTTCCGTAAAGGTATAGTATGTAACCGCATCGCTGAAATCGGGACGGTTGGCTCCTTGTATCTTACCCCCGACAAAGGTGGGAAGCAGTTTTATCAGTTTGGGAGCATCCTTGTACAGTGTACTAAGCACGCAGTTAACGGTATCTGTCTGAGGCGCAAGCACATTGACGCATCCCAACGTATCCAGCAGAAAAGGATGACTGGTCAGTTGCAGCTTCCCGTCGGCATACAATGCCGGATGGTACACGATGTTCGGGCATACGTTCTGGAAGCGGACGCTGTCGCCCTGCCGCCTGCCCCACGCCACGGGAATCCATTGGGTGGGATGGTACACGCACAGATAGGCGAACTTGCGGTCGGAATGTCCCTCCACCGGAACAGTAATGTCCCGTGCCTCGATAAACGGATAATTGCCGGTAACGTCCTCCAAACAGGGATTCTTGAAAAAGTCGGGCACATCTTCGTTCCCACATTGCATAGCCAATGAGGAAGGCTGCTTGCCGAAAGTCTGTCGGTACACCTTTGGCATTTCGTGGCGGAAACGAATCAGATGTTCGTCCGGGTTCTGCTCTGCTCCGGAAAAGTCATGAAAAGTACTGTCGCTGTCGTATACTACATTAAAAGTATGTCTGCCGTTTCCCCTTCCCCAATAAGGCACGATTTCAATGCCTACCGGAATTCCTGCCGCACGCATGGCAAACATGGCTAGGTTGGCATAGTCCCCGCACAAGCCAAACTTAATGTTCATCAGAAGATGAGGGGGCAAAGTAACCGGGAGCACCGATTTTTCGGGTATGCAGATAGAATACTTAATCAGTTCGTTGTTGATAACCGTACAAGCCTGCCTGGCTGTCCGTATTGTGTCCGATTGCAAAAGAGGTTCGAAACGCTCCCGATACAAGGTGCGCCACTCCTCCGGCACTTCTCCACTGACACGGTAGGGCAATATCCACTCGCAAAATTCATTGAAGGAAAGATGGCGGTTCCACGGTCGGTCCCATACGGCAAAGGCTTCGTCAATGTTCCGAATCAGATAGTCAGCGGTCAGAGTCCGTGCGTCCAAGGCGAGAACCGGCTCTTCCTTCAAGTAGCGCGCCTGTTTTTCGTACTGTTCGTAAATTGATGGCAACTCCTCCTCACTCTTATGTCCCGTACGGAATACGGAATCCATGAAAGCGCAATACTCGTCTACCACCCGACCGGTAGCGTACGCTTTCCCCGCCATGTTTTCGAGCAGGAATTGTGCAGCACGCAATTTCAAGGAATCCCCTTCTTTTTCATAGTGGGCAAGTACCCGGAACAATTCGTCCCGATTGCTTCCCGCTTGCGACAAGGTTTCTTCCAGTCCCGAAGAAACCGGACGCATCCGGCAAGAGGCTACAAGCATACATAGCAATATAAGGATAACACCTTTCATAGTTCTTTCGAGTTAACATTCTTGTCTTGTTTTTCGGGGTAAAGGTATAAATTCTTTTTGTATTTTCAGATATGGTGTGATTTATTTTCAAACGACCGCACGATTGGTCTTCAACGACTGCACGATTGGGCTCCAACGACCGCACGTTTGGGCTTCAACGACCGCACGATTCAGGCGCAACGACCGCATGATGAATCCAGATAAAACAAAAGAGCTGATTTCATTAATGAAACCAGCTCTTTGAATATTATAAATGGTTGTAAATTAAATAGATAATTCGTTGAGTACCTTGATCAGGCTCTTGTCGAAAGGCTTGTCATCTTTGATAGCTTCCGCAAAAGGTATATAGACAACCTGATTGTTGCGGATACCTATCAGAACGTTGCGCTGTCCTTCCAGTAAGGCTTCGATGGCTCCGGTTCCCAGCCGGCTTGCCAGAATACGGTCGTATGCACTTGGAGATCCTCCCCGCTGCAGGTGTCCCAGAATGGATACCCGTACGTCATACTGCGGGTATTCTTTTTTGACGCGGTCTGCATAGTGCATGGCTCCTCCATCTTTGGGGCTTTCCGAAACAATGACGATGCTGCTGTTCTTGGTTTTCCGGAATCCGCGGCTGATAAATTGTTCCAGCTGGTCGGCATCCGTGCGGTCTTCCGGTATGATGGCAGCTTCTGCTCCGGAGGCGATGGCACTGTTCTGGGCCAGATATCCGGCATCCCGTCCCATGACTTCAACAAAGAAAATTCGGTCGTGTGAGGTGGCTGTGTCCCGGATCTTATCCACACATTCCACAATCGTATTCAGGGCTGTATCGTATCCGATGGTGTAATCCGTACCATACAGGTCATTGTCGATCGTGCCCGGAAGTCCGATGCAGACTACGTTATATTCCTCGGCAAAGATACGTGCTCCTGTAAGAGAACCGTCACCTCCGATGACTATCAGTGCAACGATGTGTTCCTTTTGCATGGTTTCATAGGCTTTTTTCCGTCCTTCCGGGGTCATGAATGCCTGTGAACGCGCTGTCTTCAGGATGGTTCCTCCCCGCTGGATGATGTTGCTGACCGTTTCTGTGGTCAGTTCCTTGATTTCACCTGTGATCAGGCCTTCATATCCCCGGTAGATACCTTTTACCTTGAATCCGTTGAAAATGGCGCTGCGTGTGACAGCCCGGATGGCAGCATTCATACCTGAAGCATCTCCACCGGAAGTCAGTACGCCGATATATTTATCTTCTGTAGTTTTTGTGTCTGGAGTAGTCATATAATCTTGCTTTTATGAAGTTATCTTGTTTTGTTGAATCTTAGAACTCTATTCCTGGGTAGAGGATGTTTATTCTTTAGTAAATCTGTGTTGACTGATCTGTAGTGCGAACCTCCTTTCTCTTATTTTTCGTTTTACGATTATACAAATTCAGGACCATTTCGGTCGGGATGATTTTCTGTCGTTTTTGATGATAATCTGTCATGTCATTATGGCGCGGAGTGGGTGGCATGAATAGAAGGAGAGGATGGAAGCCGGTGAAAAAAGATTCGTTGGAGAGTTGTTTGCATTCGTGGGCTTTTCATGGACATTGGTCGATTTTGCTTGCTTGTGTTTGAAGAAAATCTTTATTTTGTCTTTGTGAAAAAGCGGATGATTATTGTTTGTAAACACCTCTAGATATGCCTGTTTGAATGGTAAAGTGATATCTGTGAAGATGTCTGTATTGTTTTCAGGTAAGCAAACGGCAGAAGTCGTGTTCTGAACTTCTGCCGTTTTTTTGAATCCTATGGATTGGTCCTTACTTTTCGTCGGGATAAGGAATCAGACTGTTGGTCTGGATCAATGTTGGTCTCTGGGCATCTCTGGCTCTCAGGTAGTCAGAAAGTTCTTTGGCCAGTTCTTTCACTTTATCCGGCATGGATTGTGCCAGGTCGTTTTGTTCGCCAATGTCTTCCTTCACGTTGTAAAGGCGGAGTTGTCTGGTTTCCCAGGTATAGATGAGGTGATAGTCTCCTTTCAGGATAGCAGAGTAAGCTCCGTAACCTTCTTCCTTGTTCTGGGTTTCTCCCCAAAGGTTCGGGAAGTGCCAGATGAGTGTCCGGTCCGGATTGATGCGATGTTCTTTCAGAGCATCTGCAAAGCTGACTCCGTCAATGACTTGTCTGGTTTTGTAGGATTTGACTCCGGCCATTTCCAGAATCGTCGGGTAGAAGTCTTCGATGATAACTCTCTGTGCGCATTCGGTGCCGGGCCGGGTTACTCCGGGCCAGTACACCATCATGGGTTCTCTGACTCCTCCCATGAAGGCAGAGCCTTTACCGGCGCGTGCCGGATAGTTCTGATCCCGGTTTTCAACACCTTGACGTACGTTGTTCAGTCCTTGTCCTCCGTTGTCAGACATAAACAGGATTATGGTATTCTGTGCTACTTCGGGTTTCGAATTCAGATAATCCAGAATGTCTCCCAGGCTTTTGTCCATGCCTTCTACCAGGGCCGCATATCGGGCTTCGCTTTCATTCAGGGGAGCGTTGAGCTGCTTGTCTTCTTTTCCTCTGTATTTTCCGCTGAAACGTGCGTCATCATCGTAGGGAGAATGGACTGCATAGTGTGACATGTACAGATAGAAAGGCTGTTTCATCTGAACCGATTCATCCATTTCCCTGATCGCTTCGAGCGTTAAAGCTTCTGTCAGGAATATGTCTTTCCCGTAGTATTTTTCCAGTCCGTGAACCGCAAAGCGCGATCCTTCTCCGAAGTTCCTGGTTCCGAGATAGCTTCCCGGAGCTCCATTGGCCCCTCCTGCAATATTTACGTCAAATCCCATCTGGGCCGGATCTTCTCCGGGAGTGGTTCTTGCACCAAAGTGAGCTTTTCCGCAATGGATGGTTCTGTATCCGTTGTCTTTCAGCACTTGCGGAAGGGAAGTGATCGGAGTTGCATTGCTGATGCTGTCTGCCCCTTCCGGCTGGATGCCGTTATAATTCCATGAAGGCAGAGATATGACATCGCTTGTAGCATCTGTTTGCTGGTTGAGTTCCAGGGTCCAGTTCGTTACTCTGTGACGCGAAGCATTCATTCCGGACATCAGACTGCATCGGGTTGGAGAAGATATGGCGCAGGCATAGGCTTCCGTAAATTTCACCCCCATCCTGGCCAGTCTTTCCATATTGGGAGTTTGGAAGCGGGTGTTCAGATTGCTGGTCTGATTGTTGTAGAAAGGAACTGAGGTATCTTGCCATCCCATGTCGTCAACCAGAAACATAATGATGTTCGGTTTGTCTTTGGCGGGAGCTGCAGATTCGGTTCCATACGAAGCGAGTGTGGTAAGAGCCAATCCGGAAAGGAGTAATCTTTTATACATAAATAATTGGTTTAAAGAGATTTCAGTGTTTTCTGACTCATGAAATCCTGGGGTTAATAAAATGTATGGCTTTTCAGGACGTAAAAATAGGGGATCTTTTTCAAAAGATGGCTGTTGCCATATTTAAAAGATGTTGTCGGAAGCCATTTTACTCCAATGCCGGATTCAGGAATGGGCCTTGTGTCGGGTATACCAGAAATAGAACCATAATGCTGCTATGATCAGAAAGACGGGTGAGAGGATGGGAATCAGGTTTTTACCGATTCCGAAACCTTCCGGAGCAATGCAGATATAGGTTGCACAGACGGTCGTCATAAAAAGGGCGGGCAGGAAGGTGACCAGGAAGGAATATCCTTTCTTTTCCTGTACCAGCCATACGGTTATTGTCCACAGGGTGAATACGGCCAGGGTCTGATTGGCCCATGCAAAATATCGCCAGATGACCTGAAATCCGTCGGCATCCCGTAAGCTGTACAGAAGTAATCCGCTGGCAAGGAAGAACATGGGCACGCAGATATACAGGCGGCTCTTCATGGATTTCTGCTCAAAGTTCAGAAAATCTGCAACGATCAGGCGGGCAGAGCGGAAAGCGGTGTCTCCACTTGTGATCGGTGCGGCAACAACTCCCAGGATGGCCAGAATACTTCCGACTGTACCTAACCATTCTTTGCTGATATCAAACACAACGACAGAAGCATCGCTGATGCCCATACCGTTTTCATGGAAGAAATAGGTAGCTACAGTGGCCCAGATCAGGGCTACGATGCCTTCCGTGATCATTGCTCCGTAGAAGATAGGACGTCCATGACGTTCACTGCGCATGCAGCGTGCCATCAACGGGCTTTGAGTTGCATGAAAACCGGAAATGGCTCCACAGGCAATTGTGATGAACATCATCGGGAAGATGGGGGTTGTTTCCGCATGAGGATGCGTATTTTCCAGGGTATCCCATAATTCCGGCAATTCGGGTGCGTTCACATAAAGCATGGTTAATAATCCCAGTGCCATAAAGATCAGGGCAATGGCAAATAAGGGATATACTTTTCCGATAATTTTGTCAATGGGCAGAAGAGTGGCCAGAATATAATAGACGAAAATGACGATAATCCAGAAGGTTACGTTCAGTGATTCCGGAGTAAGCTTTGCCAGAAGTCCTGCCGGTGAGGCAACAAACACGGCACCGACCAGCATCATCAGAATGACCGTGAAGGCTCGCATGATCTGTTTGGTGGATTTTCCCAGGTAACGGCCTACTATTTCCGGCAGGCTTTCTCCGTCATTTCTCAGTGAGAGCATCCCCGAAAAATAGTCGTGTACCGCACCGGCAAATATGGAACCCAGAACAATCCACAGGTAGGAAGCTGTTCCGAACATAGCACCCATAATGGCTCCGAAGATAGGACCTACTCCTGCTATGTTGAGAAACTGGATCATAAAGATCTTCCATGTAGGAAGAACCATGTAATCTACTCCGTCTGGATGAACTAAAGCGGGAGTCTGGCGGTTGTCTGGCTTGAAGATACGTTCCACCAGTTTTCCGTAAGTGAAGTATCCGATGATCAGTGCCAGCAGGCAAAGGGTAAATGTAATCATAATATGTAAATTTTTAGATTCAGGCCCCAAAAGTAACAATTTATAATCAAAGTCTTGTAGTAAAGGGAAAAATTTTACACAAATACCCGCTCTGGACAGTAAAACTGTCAGATTTCGGAAGTATATTCAGAACTTAAAGCTGATGGAACCGTACGGAAGACAGTTCCGGTGCCAGTGTACGGAATGGAAATTCAGTATTTCTTCTTCAGGCGGGTTTCCTACGATGTTGTATAGCCCTGCACGGAAAAGCAGTAATCTTCCTGTCCTGAATTCTTTTTTATAAGTATAGCTGGCATCTACCCGGTAATTCATCGGTTCGCGTACCTTCCGGAAATCTTCTTGCGGAAGAGGGTCAAAGTTTTGGTCGAGGTCTGTGACTTTTCCGGAGCGTACCAGACCGCCTAAGGATACACTGGCACGTTTCGTCAGCTGACAGGATAATGCACCTCCTATCTGGTGGGGAATGTCATAGAGGGAAGGAAGCCTGCCCTGTTCTTTCAGGTCGTCGAACCATTCCCTGCTTCGGGTATAGGCATAGGAAAGCTGGAGAGTCCATCGCTTCCAGGTATTGAAAAAGTAACC
>NZ_EQ973647.1:36999-40917 GCF_000157915.1 Phocaeicola coprophilus DSM 18228 = JCM 13818
GTTATACTATATGCCTTTGCCGGAGATCGATCTGGATGAGGCTAAAGTGGAAATTGTACGTCTGAAACATTTGATTGAATTCAACGGAACGAAGGAGAATCCTGTACGGGGAATTCATCTGCAGGGACTTACCTTTAAGCATACAGCCCGGACCTTTATGGAAAATAAAGAGCAATTATTGCGCTCAGACTGGACCATGTATCAGGGCGGAGCCATCGTTTTCAACGGTGCAGAGGAGTGTTCGGTTGAAAATTGTGAATTTGACCATTTGGGAGGGAATACGATTTTTGTGAATAACTATAATCGTTATCTGACAGTCAGAGGATGTTACATTCATCACAGCGGTGCCAACGGGATTGTTTTCGTGGGAGATCCTGACATGGTCCGCAGCCCGCTGTTTCGTTATGGCAATCAGAACTACGAGACGATGGATATGACTCCCGGTCCTTTGGGAGATAATTATCCTCAGGATTGTTGGGTAGACGATTGCCTGATAACCATGACAGGACGTGATGAAAAACAGACGGCTCCGGTACAGATTTCCATGTCACAGCGTATCCGCGTGAGTCATTGTTCCATTTATGACGTACCGCGTGCAGGTATCAATATTAACGAAGGTACCTTTGGCGGGCATATCATCGAATTCTGCGATGTGTTTAATACGGTTCTTGAGACAGGAGACCACGGAAGTTTTAATTCATGGGGACGTGACCGTTTCTGGACTCCCGATGTGGTGACCATATCCGATCAGGTCGCTCTTCATCCGGATATGCAATATTGGGATGTTCTGGAACCTAATGTACTGCGTTATAACCGCTGGCGTTGTGATCATGGCTGGGATGTTGACCTGGATGACGGTTCTTCTTTTTATCGGATCTATTGCAACCTGCTTCTCAACGGTGGTTTGAAAATGCGTGAAGGTTATGATCGTGTGGCTACAAATAATATTATACTGAACAACTCGCTGCATCCACATGTCTGGGTACGTAACAGTGACGATGTATTCAAGCATAATATTGTGTTTACTGCCTATAAGCCTGCTGTGATGAATAGCGCATTGGGAGAATCAGACCGGTGGGGAAAGGAACTGGACTATAATCTGTTTGCAACCGGTCAGGCAGCAATGAGAAAATTTGCGGCTCATGGAGCTGATGCACATTCCGTTTCGGCAGATCCCCTGTTTGTAAATCCCGGTCAGGGAGATTTCAGAGTCAGACCGGAGTCTCCTGCTTTTAAGATTGGTTTCCGCAATTTCGATATGACCGATTTTGGAGTGAAGAGTGAAAAGCTGAAAAAGCTGGCCCGTACCCCTGACATACCCGAAATAGTCCTGCAAATTCAGGATGAGGTTTCTGCGGAATATACCTGGCTGGGAGCTGTTCTGAAAGAAGTGAAAGGTGAAGAGCTTTCGGCCTATGGAGCCAAATTCAGTCAGGCCAGTATGGCGCTTGACCGTGTTCCAGCAGAATCTGAAGCTTATAAGCTGGGGCTTCGGTCGGGAGATTTATTGCTGTCATTTGGTGGGAAAGAGATTTCTACGGCTGCTTCTTTCAAACAGCTTTTAGAAGAATATGCAAGAAAATCCGGAGAGCTGCTTGTTATGCGTAATCAGAAAGAAATGGTTGTAAAATTGGCAGCCTTCAGAGGGGAGATGCAGCCAGTGGAGAGGTAAGAGTGTATTAAAAATGCTTTTTATCGGAAGGCATTCCCGATTTTACTGTAACTTTGCCGCGCATTTTGGATTAAGGTAAAAAAAAGATGGATAGCAAGGTTAATCAAGGTTCCCGAAGCAATGAAATTGACATGCTGAACGGGCCGTTGTTCAGGAAAATATTGGTGTTTGCCCTTCCGCTGGCAGCCAGCAGTCTGTTACAGGAACTTTTCAATTCAGTCGATGTGGCTGTAGTGGGACACTTTGTCGGAAGTGAAGCCCTTGCAGCTGTTGGAAGTAACGCACCGGTCATCGGATTGCTCATCAACCTGTTTATGGGGATCTCCATGGGAGCCTGTGCGATTATTTCCAACCACATCGGACAGCAGGATGACCGGAGTATACGCCGCTCCATCAGCACGGTTCAGCTGGTGGCTGTCCTGAGCGGATTATTCCTGCTGGTATTGGGACAGGTAGCTGCCCGGCCGATACTGACCTGGATGGGAACTCCCCCGGAAGTACTGGATCAGGCTGTGATCTATTTGCGGATTTATTTTCTGGGAATGCCTTTTATCATGGCATTTAATTTCGGATCAGCCATTTTGCGCAGCATGGGTGATACGCGGCGTCCGTTATATATTCTGGTGGTTGCCGGTGTAATCAACACCCTGCTTAATCTTTTGTTTGTCATTGGCTTTCAGATGGGGGTAGCCGGGGTAGCCGTAGCAACGGGTATAGCCAATGCGGTGAGTGCTACATTGATCATCCGGTTGCTGCGGAAGGAACAGGAACCGTTCCGTCTGCATTTTGACCGGATGAAGATTTATTCTTCGGAGTTAAGCCGTATGCTGCGAATCGGTGTGCCGGCTGGTATCCAGGGCATGATTTTCTCGATCTCCAATGTGGTGGTGCAGTCATCCATTAACAGTTACGGAGCCGATGCCATTGCCGGGTCGGCTGCAGCAGTCAACTTTGAGTACTACTGCTATTTCATTATTCAGGGATTCAACGGAGCTGCGATCAGTTTCATTGCCCAGAATTACGGAGCCGGAAAAATGGATCGCGTACATCGGATCTTCTGGATCTGCATGGCTTCAAGTGTTGCTTTCTGTGCCGCCTTCAACTGGCTTTTTGCCTGGCAGGACAATTTCTTTCTGGGATTCTTCTCGGACGTACCGATGGTACACCATTATGGAGCTATCCGTATGCACATTGTACTGGCTCTGCAATTCATTGCCAGCAGTTACGAGATTGCCGGCTCTTCCTTGCGGGGGATGGGCAAATCACTGACTCCGGCTCTGCTGACGGTTTTCGGAACCTGTCTGCTCCGGGTAGTCTGGGTGTATGTCGTGTCTCCGTTGTGGAAAGGATATGATGTGCTGATGATGGTTTATCCGATATCCTGGGTGCTGACAGGCATTCTGGTACTGACTGCTTACTGGCTGCATATCCGGAAACCTGCTTTCCGGATAAAAGCATAGTTGTATCTCTTGGAGGTTTAAAAAATAGTGACAATTAGTTCCCTTGGCAAAGCCGAATAAGGACTTTGTCAGCAGCGTCATTTTGGGTCCATGGGTCCACTGGGTCCATAATGGACCCTTTACCGTAAGAGAAAAAACTCTTGTAATTGTTCCAGATTTTAAATATCCTGATATAAGGTGTTGTTTTATAGAATGTTACTATTTATACCTTGTGGTTTTTGAGACTATTTTGTCTCAAAATCAGTTTGGAGTTGGCCGAAAGGAAAAGTCCTGAAAATACGCTCAGAAACAGGCTTTCTTGTTCAGCCATTTTCATAGCCTGAGTTGTGAAATAAATTAGACAATAAACAACGATAAATATAAGGCAGGAAAGGCCGTATTTTTGAATTGTACGAGTCATAGCTATTATTTTTAGTTGGTTTTATACAAATTTCAATACGCTTTTAGCAAAGAATTGGTCTGTGTTATGGATTCATTCCTTGCTTGAAGATTAAGTATTGACAAATATATATATAAAAATGAAAAACTGTATGCATAATGTCTTTTTTTTATGTGCATAGTTTAAAAAATGAAAACAGGGAAAGGCGCTGGATTTTGAATCCCGGTTATTCAAAAAACGTTTCGGCGTGTGCCTGTGTTTGTTTCGGCGTTTGGATGAAAAGCTCTCGATGTTTTTTAAAAACGTCAGGGTCTTTGGCCATTCGGGATAAAAATGGCTGATTTCCTCTTACGGTGGAGGGTCCATTATGGACCCAGTGGACCCTGGACCCAAAAATGAACCTGAAT
>NZ_EQ973647.1:42489-60767 GCF_000157915.1 Phocaeicola coprophilus DSM 18228 = JCM 13818
GAAAAACGCTTGAAAAGTCAGATTTCCAAACTGTCATTTTGATACTTTCCACTGGCTTGAAAATAAAAATTCACGATTGCTAGGCTGGTTGCAGGAGAATATGTATCTTTAGCCAGTTATGTATAATTAGTAACCTGTTCAATATGAAAAAGACAAAATTATCTCTCGTGGGGCTGGCTGTTCTGCTGTTGGGGGGAACAAGTATGTATGCCCAGTCATGGAGAGGCGGAGGACCTGTAACTCTGGATAAAAAATATGCAGGCTATCATTGTGTGAATTTATTAGACAGTACGAGTGTAACGGTTGAACCCACCGGACAGGGATCGTTTGCCGTTTGCCGGGCCGTTCAGGTACAGACACCGGTCGGTGCACTTCAGCAACGTGTCTTGAAATACGATTATGATCCGTTGACAGCAGCTGCTGTATTCAAGCGGGTCACTATTTATCATTCGGATGGAACATACACTCCGGTGGATGTGTCCAAAACATGCGATTATGCTGCTCCGGCAAGGGCTATTTACTGGGGAGCCCGCCAGATCATGCTGGAACTGGGACAGCTGGAACCGGGGGATATTATCGATTATGAAATTGATAAGAAAGGATTTACTTATGCATTGCTGGGCGATATGCCTCAGGAAGGAGATGATTCCCGTTTCATTCCTCCCATGCGTGGACAATTCTATGATATTGTACCTTTCTGGAGCAGTGATCCGACTTTGCGCAAGGTATATCGGGTAAGTCTTCCGGCAGAAAAAGAAATCCAGTTTCAGTTCTATCAGGGTGATTGCAGTTCGTCCATGCGCTACGAGGATGGACGTAAGGTCTATACATTTGCAAAAAATGAAATGATGCCGTTCCGTCGTGAGCCGAATATGGTAGACTTATATGATGCTGCTCCGAAACTGATGATGTCGACAACTCCGGACTGGAAAGAAAAGTCCCGCTGGTTTTATGGAGTCAATGAAGACTATGGCAGTTTCACGGCTATACCGGAAGCTCAGAAAAAGGTGGATGAACTGATCCGGGGAAAGAAAGCCGAACTGGAAAAGGTTGCGGTACTGACTCACTGGGTGGCTGATAACATCCGGTATGCAGGTATTTCCATGGGAAAAGGAGAAGGATTTACACTGCATAACCTGAAAATGAATTATACAGACCGTTGTGGAGTATGTAAGGATATTGCAGGAACACTGATTGCATTCCTGCGGATGGCCGGATTTGAAGCCTTTCCGGCAATGACAATGGCTGGAAGCCGGGTAGAAACGATTCCGGCCGATCATTTCAACCATTGTGTGGCAGTGGTGAAACTGAGTGACGGTACTATGATGCCGCTCGATCCGACATGGGTACCTTTCTGCCGGGAATTGTGGAGCAGTGCCGAACAGCAGCAGAATTACCTGCCGGGTACACCGGAGGGAACCGACCTTTGCATTACTCCCATCTCTGCTCCTGAGAACCATTATGTACGGATTCAGGCAAATAATGTACTGGACGATAAGGGAACTTTAAAAGGATCTTTCACCATTGAGGCAGAAGGCCAGAGTGACAGCAATATCCGCCGGATCTTTACAACCGGTTTCCAAAGTGAATGGAAAAACGCTCTGGAACGCCAGTTGCTGAATGTATCTCCTAAGGCGCGTCTGGAAGGTGTTGACTATGGACGTTCACCGAAAGACTACCAGCGTGCACCGATCCGCATGACGTTCCGTTATGAAATCCCTGACTATGCACTGAAGTCAGATCAGGGAGTGCTGATTTTTAAACCATTTGTTCTGAATAATCTTTATACACAGGTTTTATCTTATCTGCGGATAGATACAAATCTGGAAGAACGGAAATATGGATTCAAGGATGCCTGCTCCCGTTTGGTAGAACTGGAAGAAACATTGAGAATTCCTTCCGGCTATCAGTTGCAGGGAGGCGAGAAGCTGGAAAATCTGGATGGTCCGGGTGCAGGATTTACCGGATACCTGGGACAGGACGGAAACCGTTTGCAGCTGAAGACCTCTCTTCGGTTGAAGAAACGGGTGTATGAAGCTTCTGACTGGGACAGTTTCCGTAAGGCTGTGAATGCTGCCAAGAAATGCGGGGAATATATAGTACTGAAGAAATAACGGCGTATCGAACTGTTTTAAAATGAAAAAGTGATGAAGACATTATCAATCTATATAGGAATATTAGGGATGCTTTTACTGGCTGTTTTACCGGTAAAGGCAGAATCGGAAGCGGAGTTCCGTAAACTCTCGAAAACTTATACCTTACGTGCTGACGGCAGTCAGGAGTTGCGTGTACAGAAGGAACTGACTCTGTTTACTCATGCGGCGATGAATGGTTTGTACGGAGAAACATTTATCGTTTATGATCCGGAATTTCAGGAACTGACCATCCATGAGTCGTACACGCGTCAGAAGGATGGTACGGTGATCAAGACTCCTTCCAATGCACTGGTAGAAGTGCTGCCGTCTTCTGCGGCTAATGCTCCGGCATATAATCATCTGAAGGAAATGGTGGTTGTACATACAGGACTGGAACTGGGAGCTACGATTTATCTGGATTATTCCATTGTGAGCAAGGCGGGATATTTGCCGGAACTGGATGTATGTTGTCCGGTAAAGGAACTTTCTCCTGTCAAGGAATTTATCTTCCGGTTGAATGTTCCGGCTGGGAAATCCGTTCGCTATGAGCTGTTGAATGCATCGGCCAAACCGGTTATTGCCCAGGGAAATGGAATGAAGTCCTTTATATGGACTTTGAAAGATGTAGCGCCCCGCCCTTATGCTTATCCTTCCGGAAGAGGAAACTTGGGACTTGTGCAGGCCATAGCCAGTGGTATGATGCCGGTTTTTGTTGCTTCCACATGGCCCGGATATACAGAAGCGGTGAAGTATTTGCAGAAGCAGTTTGCCGTTGGCAATACTTCCGTAGTAGAAGGAAAGGTTGCTGAGCTGACTCAGGGGCTGGAAGGCAATCCTCAGGCAATGCGTAATGCCATTGCAAATTATATGGCGGGACTTTATCAGCTGGGACATTGCAATGTTTCGTTACAGGACGCCGGTTACCGGTTACGTCCGGCATCGGAAGTGATTACTTCTGCCTATGGAACTCAGGCGGAACTGGTTAATCTGGATGTTACTTTGCAGCGGGCTGCCGGACTGGAAGCAGAAGTTGCAGTATGTGCCTTACGTCCGTCAGTGGATGGAAACCGGGGACTGGCTACGGTTATGTCACTGGTGTGTCAGAGCAAAAAAATGCCGGAGAAAGTAGCTTTGACAGGAACGGAAGAAGCTTGTTTGCAGCCTTTCATGACCATTACGGATCTGCAAGGCAAAAAACTGATGCTGGAATCCTATCTGGGTGCAAAGGAAGCAAGAACAATTGATACGCTGGAGGTTAAGAGTGACAAATTGCAAGAGCTGGCAGATGGATGGGGAATCGTTCCTTTGTCTGATCCGACTCCGGTACATTCACTTTATGCTTATGCCGGTAATACAAGTATTTCAGAAAAGATTCTTTTGCCGAGAATGGTGGATTGTGCATTGGAAACCATAGTCCGTCTTCCTGAAGGAATGAAATGGTCCGGACATGCAGACAAGGAAATAAGCAATGCGTGCGGAAAAGTAGTCTTCAGTTATAAGGCAGTGAAAGGAGGAGTGAAAGTAACACGTTCCATTCGCATTGACCGTCAGTTGCAGACTCCGGCAAATTATAAGGAACTTTACGCTCTTCTGTCAGAATGGAGAGATACCAACAATCATACTCTGGTCGTGAAAAAAGTGTCAGAATGATTTTTAGATAGATTTTGATGGAATATCAGATTATCCTGTCAGGATAAGAACATGAGCCGTATCATTACTTGAAACAAGGTTTTGATACGGCTCATTTGTTGAAATCTGCTTGCGTTTTCAGTAAACTGTCTGAACTTTCGCTTTTGTTGTTAATTACTATTAATATTAGTAGATCTACTAATATATTTAGTTGTTTGTCTGAAAAATTTTATATCTTCGTATTGTATTAATCTTAAATGATCTGTTTATGAAGAAACTGACGGCAAAAGAAGAAGAAATAATGAATATCTTATGGGCCGAAGGTCCTTTGTTCATTCGTGAAATGCTGGCATTCTATCCGGAGCCTAAACCACATTACAATACGGTAGCTACCCTGGTGAAACTGTTGGCAGAAAAGGGTTTTGTCAGTTATCGTGCGTTTGGGAATACCTACCGTTACGAGGCTAAGATAACTGAAAATGAATACAAGGGTTCGGCGATCGGGGAGATTGTTGCCCAATATTTTGATAATTCTTATACCAAGGTTGTTTCTCAGTTTATTGAAGATGAGAAAATGGACCTGGAAGAACTGAAGCAGCTGATAGCTCAGATAGAGCAGGAAAAGAATGATCGTAAATCTTGAACTTATGGTAGCCTTTTTGATCTATTTACTGAAAAGCTCATTCTGCCTGACATTGCTCTATGGGTTCTATAAGTTGTTTTTCGCTTCGACCACTCGTTTTTCTTTGAACCGATGGGTACTGGTGGGCGGAATGCTGACCTGTCTGTTATTGCCTTTCGTCTCTCTGGAACTGGAGCATGAACCTTTAGTGCAGTCTCCTTTCAGGCTTATGCAGGAATGGGAACAGCCAGTTGAAGTAATACCAGCTCCTGCTGCCGGTATGGCAGAGACTGTTCGGCCGGAAACCAGTCATTGGGACTGGCTTGTGATATGGATGGTGGTTTATCTGTCGGGATGTACTTTTGTTTTCTTACAATGGGTTGCAGGCTATCTCCGTCTGTTCCGCTGGATAAACCGGCAAGAGTATAAAAAGTGTAATGGACTACGATGGGTGTTGTACGATATTCCTGTCCGCTCTTTCAGCTGGGGGACGTATATCGTCATGAGCCGTCAGGAGTATGAAGCATCCTCTCCGGTCTGTCTGCATGAGGAAATGCATTGCCGCTACGGACATTGTTATGATAATCTGCTGATACAGCTCATCTTAATCTTTCATTGGTGGAATCCGTTGGTGTGGAAACTGAAGCATGAACTTAGTGGTGTTCATGAGTATCAGGCCGATGAAGGTGTATTAGATCAAGGCTTCGATGTAAAAATATATCAATTGTTATTGGTGAGGAAAGCAGTGGGTTCAAGGCTCTACTCTATGGCTTGCGGTTTTACTCACAGTTCACTTAAAAAACGTATTTCTATGATGTCGAAAAAAAGAAACACCAAGTGGGTCCGGCTGCGTGTCTTGTTGGCCGTACCTCTGGCTGCAGGAGTAGTGTATGCCTTTGCGAAGCCGGAAGTGAAAGAAACGGTAGCAGATTATAGTGCAGTTCTTCAGACAAAGAATCAGGGAAAGGCGAAATCCCGACTGGTGGTAAGGGATGCGGAACAGCGGCGGGACACAGACAATCTGATGCTGGATCATATTTCGTCGGAAAAGGCGTATGTTCTGGAATTGTATTGCAACCAGCGGAACCACTTCCTTTTCGGGCCGGAAAATCCTGTTTCAAAGAAGGAGCTTGTTGATTGGGAAGCCATGACGGACAAGGTCAGGAAGCAACTGACAGACGCATTCGCTGAGCTGTATTCAAAACAGAAAAAGGAGATGTTTCCCATTGTTGTCCGTATTGTAGCCGACCGCAATGCGAAGATGGGAGCTATTACTACAGCCAAGCAGAAACTGATGAAAGCGTATGGTGAGGCCAGGCAGGAACTTTCGAAAACTTATCCTCAGGAGCTGGTGGACAAATGTCTGACTTCCCGTTTCTATTATGCTTCTCCGAAAGCATATGCGGATGTTCCGGCAGGAGTGGCCGACAAGAGTGTTCCGTTGCCGGGATATGGAATCCAGTTCTGGGTAGACAACAGGTTGGCAGGAGAGTTGAAGGATTTTTCGCTGGATGAACTTTCTTCGAAAATCATGCAGTTGCGTGAGGAAAATAAGGCTGAAAACTTTGCAGTTTCGTTGAAGATTCCTTCGGATGCTTCTGAAGGAGTGGTGTATGATATCAAGCAGGTATTGCGCAAAGGATATATGCTTAAACTGAATCTTACGAACGATTTTTAGAATTGATACCTTTAAATTTATGAAACCTTTAGCCTTTTATTCAAGTCTTATATCAGTTATATTTGTGTTTGCTTCTTGCCATAAGGAGGGTAAAAGTATTGTGACTCCGGTATCCAGTGGCCGGCCTTATGAGGTATTGGTGGTTGCTGATGACCAATGTTGGAACAGTCCGGACAGTGCGCTTTTCCACGTGCTTGATACCGATGTTCCGGGGTTGCCCCAGCCGGAGCGTTCTTTCCGGATTTCGAGAGTTCGTCCGGAGTCTTTTAACCGTAGTACCCGCTTGTTCCGCAACATCATTATCGCGGATATTCAGGACATTTATACTCAGACTAAATTCAAGTATACCCGTGATGCGTATGCTTCTCCACAGATGATTATGACTATCCAGTCACCGAGTCAGGAAGAGTTTGCCGAATATGTATCCAGGCATGGGCAGGTGATTATTGATTTCTTTACCCGTGCAGAAATGAACCGGGAAGTAAAGCTGTTGAAGAAGAAGCATAATGAGGTCTTGTCAGCCAAGGTGCAAAGCTTGTTTGACTGTGACATTTGGATGCCGGTAGAACTGGCTTCGTACAAGGTCGGCCAGCAGTTCCTGTGGGCTTCCAGCAACCTGAATGATCTGAACTTTGTTATCTATACTTATCCGTATGCCAGCAAGGAAACCTTTACAAAGGCATATTTCATAGAGAAACGGGATTCTGTGATGAAAGCCAACCTTCCGGGAGCAAAAGAAGGTATGTATATGGTGACTGCTGATTCCATGTTTGTAGATGCACGTAACATTGCGGTGCAGGGTGATTATGCATATGAAGTACGTGGTTTGTGGGAGATGGAGAACGATGCGATGGGAGGTCCTTTCGTTTCACATGCCCGTGTGGACCGTACGAACGGCCGGATTGTCGTCGTAGAAGGTTTTGTCTATAATCCGGGCAAACTGAAGCGTGACCAGATCCGTAAACTGAATGCAGCCCTTTATACCCTGAAACTTCCGCAGGAGAAAGAGGTGGGAGAGCTTCCTGTAGACAGTCAGATTTCGGAAGAATAAGGTGACGGAAGGCACTGGTTATCCTGTCTGGCAAGAACATGAGTAACAACTCAAAACTTTATCTGTATGCGGGATTGTAATACATTATAATGTGCTTTTCCTAGGGCTGAATATTGGTCTGTCTTTACATGCGAATAGTTTAACCGGAAGATAATATGTTTGTTAAGATAGTAATTCATCCCGGCGGAAAGATCCGTCAATGCGCCGCATTTCAGGTCAGAATCATTCAGATTCGTATGGTTAACGCGTACAAATATGGCTAGTGAGTTTTTATTTTCAGGGCATAATGGCAGGGCATCTCTTCGGTCATATCCCAGCCGGTTTCCTAAAATAAAATATCCACCTTCTATATATCCGCCATAAGCGTTGTAGCTGGGGCTGTTATTTCGCCTGATGATCATGCCCATAACTTCTCCCTGCAGGAAGAACTTAAGGTGATGGAAGATAGATTCGATGTTCCATTGATATTGGCATTGACTGTGGCTGATTGTCGAGTCGAATACAAAAGGTACGGGCAGGTATGTGTCTCCCGTACCTTTTAATGAAATGCTTCTCTATCCGGTTTCTGTATTCTTATCCGGGCGTTTGTACAGGCCACCTGTTCCGATGTGAAGCAGGGTATGTGCATTGTCCAACGGTCTGTAGACGAAACGTAATGTAGCATTTACTCCTTGTTTGATATTCTTATGGAAGTTGAGACCATCTCCGCAGAATACGCTGCCTGATGCATAAAATTTTGATTTCGACCAGGTGTAGGATGCTCCAATTCTTCGACCGGGATAAAATATTTCTGCCACGTTGGTACCAGTCATGAACAGATAATCATTGGTACTGACAGACTGGTCCAGACTGAACATCCCTATCATATAGCCTATCCTCAGCATGTGTCCGTTTTTCGTTTTCTGCAAGAAGGCGTCTTTCAGTCTCACTTTGTTTGAAGCAAATCCTACATCCAATTTGGTGTACCATCCATCACCAAAATCGGCTTTGCCCGTAATACGCAGGTCTGATATGCCAACACCTGAATTGAAACAGGCGGGAGAAGCTGTAAAAATACCTCCATCTAGAAACAATCTGCCTCCTAAACTGTATTTTTTTTCGGCCTGGACGGTTAGAACGACAGGGAGCAAAAATAACAGAGAAAGTACACGTATCAGATTGGAAGGTTTTTTTATGCTTGGTCAGTAAATTGGTTATGGTATTAAAAATCAGTGTATTTTGGTAGAAATTATTTATTGGGTTTTAAAAAACTTTCTGGAAATGTCACTTCTTGTTCCGTATGATTCTTTACACGAATCCAGGTGCGGAATCCTTTTTCTCCTTCAGTCAGTTCGATGATACGGGCCCCGTTGGACAGATTGTTGTAAACGGTATTTCCACCAGTATAACGTCCGTAGGGTTCAATGGCTATGTCAGAACGTGGATCATCAGAAATGTAGTGTACATCGGTAAACTGGACGATTTTGAACTTTCCGTTGGCATTGAACTTTAAGTTTTGTGCACAGGCTAGTGCAGCCATGCATAATAGGCAATAGATACAAAGATACTTTTTCATTTTTCTGTTAATGTTATATTAAACTGATCAAAGGGTTGTTTACGCCATGCATATTGGCAGGTCGTTGGAGAAAGGGCAAATAAGGGAGAGAAAGTACGTACTGAAATTGTTTTTCCGTCCGGTTTGAATTCAAGAATACGCAGCCAGCAATCTCCTCCATTGCCAAACCATTGACCGTCGGCTGTTTGCGCGTTGAACATCATCTGGGCTACTTCGTTCCCTGAATGGTTTTTGTCCGTCCGGAAACTGACTTGTTGTGCATAGTCTGTAATGTGACATTCGTGACCGCAAATTACAAGCTTGATATTATCGGAAGGATAAACCAGTTTTTGCCATAAAGCTTCCGCATAGTTCACATCCTGCATCTGATAATTTTCCGTAATAAAACGTTTGCCTTCATAATCCAGGAAAGAGTGAGTAAGCAGTATCACTTTATGGTCCTTATATTTTTTATCCCCGATGATGTGTCTGGCCCATTCAATGGCTTCGTCTCTAGGTGCGAACTCAAGACTGAGTACAAGGATTTTTCCCCATGTATCAGAAATGAATTCGTATACGGCGTTTTCGAGAGTAGGAAGTCCTTCGTAATTGTTTCCGGCAGCAATTAATGATTCCTGTAGACAATGGTTGCGTTCCGGATAAAAATAATATCGGAACTGTGTGAATCTTTTCTCGGAAGCTTTGTAGCCGTAGTCGTGATTGCCCGTACATACTACGTAAGGAACTTTACCATCGAGTTTTTCGAAAGAACGGGAAACAGCTTCCCATTGTTCCCGGCTTGTTTGGTCACCATTGATACCATCAGCCTGGATTATACTGTTTTGCTCTACCAAATCTCCTGTACAAAGTACATTTTTAATATGAAGTGTTTCAATATTATTAGCAATCCAGGCGGTCTGTAAATCAAAGAGAGGCTGGTTGGCTGCAAACTTGATGTAGCTTTGCGGGTCAGGAAGTAGAATCATGGAAAAGGATTTCTCGTCTTCCAAATTAGCATTGACCGGATAAACCTGAGCCTGTGAAATCAGACTACAACATATCAATAAAAAAGCAGATAATATGGTTTTCATAATAATTTAACGTGATAAAAATATTAATATATTTATCCGAATATTAGAGGTAATAAAGTGTAAATTTATAGTATCAAATTATAGCATTTAAACGATAGCCCCTATGTTCCCCGGGCATAAAGTTACAGAGATTTATTGTATGGCCGATGATTTTTGCAAGAAATTTACGTTGCAACAGGAAAATTTATGATTGAAGACAGGAATAGAATGCCAGATATGAGGATATGGTACTTGCCATGTGTGAAAACAAAAATATACCCCAGCAAGATTTTCTTGCTGGGGTAATGTATGATTGATAAGAATCAAATCTTATTTGTCACCGCGGATAGCTGCGATACCCGGCAGGATCTTGCCTTCGATAGCTTCCAGCAAAGCACCACCACCAGTAGAGATGTAAGATACCTGGTCAGCCATACCGAACTTGTTGATACAAGCTACAGAGTCACCACCACCGATCAGTGAGAAAGCACCTTCTTTAGTAGCTTCTGCGATTGCTTCTGCGATAGCTTTAGAACCACCAGCGAAGTTGTCCATTTCGAATACACCGGCAGGACCGTTCCACAGGATAGTCTTGGCACCCTTGATAGCAGCCTTGAATTCTTCGCGAGTCTTAGGACCTGCATCCAGACCCATCCATCCGTCAGGAATGTTCTTGTCGTCGCAAACCTGAGTGTTGGCATCATTAGCAAATTTATCAGCAGCGATGCAGTCGCAACCCAGAACCAGGTTTACACCTTTTGCTTTTGCCTTTTCGATGATATCCAAAGCCAGCTGCAGTTTGTCGTCTTCAACTAGTGAGTTACCGATCTTACCACCCTGTGCTTTTGCGAAAGTAAATGCCATACCACCGCAGAGGATCAGGTTGTCTACTTTATCCATCAGGTTTTCGATGATACCGATCTTAGTAGATACTTTAGAACCACCCATGATAGCAGTGAACGGACGTTTGATATCTTTCAATACGTTGTCAACAGCCTGTACTTCTTTTTCCATCAGGTAACCCAGCATCTTGTGGTCTGCATCGAAGTAGTCAGCGATAACAGCAGTAGAAGCGTGTTTACGGTGAGCAGTACCGAAAGCATCCATTACATAGCAGTCAGCGTAAGAAGCCAGAGTCTTGGCAAATTCTTTCTGAGAAGCCTTCATAGCTTTCTTTGCATCTTCGTAAGCAGGATCTTCTTTTTCGATACCTACAGGCTTACCTTCTTCTTCCGGATAGAAACGCAGGTTTTCCAGCAACAGAACTTCACCCGGTTTCAATGCAGCAGCAGCTTCCTGTGCTTTAGCGCAGTCCGGAGCAAACTGAACCGGAGTACCCAGAGCTGCAGCAACAGCGTCAACGATCTGGCTCAGAGAATATTTAGCGTTTACTTTGCCTTTGGGTTTACCCATGTGTGACATGATGATCAGTGCACCACCGTCAGCCAAGATTTTTTTCAGGGTAGGCAGGGCACCACGGATACGGGTGTCATCAGTAATTTTACCTTCTTCGTTCAAAGGTACGTTGAAGTCAACGCGAACGATTGCCTTTTTGCCGGCAAAGTTGAATTTGTCAATAGTCATCATAATTCCTTATTTTAAAAAGTTGTTTGAATCTTATTTTCTTAGATGCAGCGCAAAGTTAAGAAAAAAATGTGACAGGTGTGATTTTGATGAAATTATTTTCGCCAGATGTGTTATTTTATCTGAATATTGGAACAGCGAGATAAAAAAAGCCGTCTGTTGCAGAATTGCAGACAGACGGCTCGCGTGTTTGTTCTGTATTTAGAATTGATAGTTGAGGCTCAGTCCGAATACCTTGTTGGTGCGGCTGTATACATCCGTTCCCGGCATTCCTGTACCGTTATAGTTGTCTGAGCTTTTTTCGTAATCTTCATAATTTGTCCAGAAATAAGCAATATCAATGCTCCAAGCTTCGCTGAGTCTGGCTCTGGCACCGAATCCCAGTGAGTAAGAACTGCAATAGAAGCTGGTGTCTGTCTGGAAATCATCACTCAGTCCGTAACTGGTCTTCTGGAATCCTCCGCTGACAGTCAGCATTTTGACGATATCCCATTCTATACCGGCCAGGTATTCATGGGTTCCGTGTGTCAGGGTTTTCTGGCGGTCATTGAGCATACCTGCACGTTTGTCATCGAAGAAATGATATTCTACTGAAGCTCTCAGGTTAGGCAGGATTTCATAACCGGCAGCTACACTGAGGTAAGCCGGAATGTCACTCGGTGTCTGTTCACCGTCTGCATAGGGCTTAAGTACGGATTCCGGTACACCATCCGGCACCAGCAGTTTGTCGGTCTTGTTTTCTATGTTCAGGTTGGTCTTAAATTCATATTTGGCAGCCAGGTTCCATCGTCCCAACTTTGCATCGATGCCGATGATCGGAGTGAGTCCCCATCCGCTCTGGTCGCATTTCAGCTGTAGATCAGCAAGTGTCTTTCCACCATAACTTTCTTTCATTTTTGCGATGAGGTAACCTTCGTAGCCACTTTTCACATAGTTCATGCGTCCTCCGGCAAACACGCTCAGCCAGTCATTGATTTTGTAGCTCAATCCCAGTTGTACACCATAGATGTATTGCTTTCCGTCCATAGCCGTATTGATGTCATACATGGAAGGAGTGACCAGTCCTTGTGACTGCTGGGCAATCAGGCCTGCAGCCATGGCATCAAACATGGGAAGTCCGTTGTCGAAGGATGCTTTTCCTCCTCCGCCCGTGATGGCAAATCCGGCAGAGATTACCCAATTGTCACGTTTGTAAGCACCGTGGAAACTGGGGATAAGCGGAGCTGAAGCTGTTCCTTTATAATATTTCTCGGTGATATTTCCATCTTGAGTCCAAAGCGGAGTACTTGCATGAATTTCACGGGTCTGATAGGCACTCTGTCCTGTCAGTGACAGGTGGAATCCGTCTTTAGGCAGAAAAGCCAGTCCGGCGGGATTGCTGTATACTCCGTCTACATCGATGGAAGCTCCTCGTGCCACCATACGGAGAAAAGCTGCATTCTGATTCGTATTGGTCAAATAGTCTCCTGCAAAAGTTGGATTTGAAACGATCAGTGTCGCTGCACCGATCAGCAAAAATTTCTTTGTTGACATGTAAATCTCTTTAAAATTCGGCTGCAAAGGTAGTTTAAAAGGACATGTGAACCAAATATTTGTTCTTTTATTTCTTACTAATAATTCAAAATGAAATTGTTTTATTTGTAACTATTTGAGGCGAAGTAGCTTTTGAGAATTCTGTTTCGTTTGCTTGCTTTGTTCTCTTTGCAAATATATTGTTAGAATGTGCAAATTTTGTGACAAGCAGTTTATTTTTAAACCTCTATCTTTGCTATTGTATTATTAACCTTGTGTGCTATGGTGTATAACTTACATATTACGACAGATGAAGCAGGCGCCTTGCTGGAGTTGAGTGATTCATTGGCCGATCAGTTGGAAGGAGTCGTTGAAGCATTCAATCGCACTATCCATCCGGCAGGAGGCTACAGAGTCTATGAAACCATTCATCTGGATGCAGACGGATTTGTGCTGGAAGGTATACCTTTTCATACAGGATACAAAATAGCTCATGCTTTGAGGGGATCGTCGTCATTGGCGGTCGTATCAATTACGTTAGGTGAAGATATTTCCCGATTGATCGAACAATATAATAAGGAGTTTGATTTTATCACGGCTTACTGGCTGGATAAGCTTTCAAACTGGGCCCTGGAGCAGCTGATGCGCCTGCTGAAACAGGAACTTCGGGAAGAAGTGGCGAAAGATCATCTGAAGATCACCTCTCACTGGGGGCCCGGATATTGTGGCTGGGACTTGAAAGAGCAGGAAAAACTGTTGCCTTTGTCCGGTGCTGACCAGTGGGGAATTACCTTGTCCTCTTCCATGCTGATGCGTCCTGTAAAATCCATGAGTGGAGTTGTCGGCATAGGTGATCAGGTGATTTATAAAGAAAGCGGTTGTGGAGACTGCAGGTTGCCTAATTGCGCTTATCGTTCTTTAAAGTGGTAAAAATGAAGCAGTGTCTATTACATATTGAACCTTTGGGAGTAACTCTTTCTGCCGACAGAGGGACATCTCTTTATGAAGTGCTGAAAAACTGTCATCTGGAATTTCCCTGTGGGGGAAAAGGACTGTGCGGTAACTGTAAGGTACGGATTCTTTCCGGACAGGTAGAGAAAACGGAAGTTCACAGGGCATTCCTCGAACGGAAACATTTGTCCTCGGAATGGTGTCTGGCCTGTCTGACGGTGCTGACGGAAGACCTGACCATCGAAATACCTGAGGGGGCGATGGACATACAGACGGATGAGTCTGAGATTACAGGAAACGGCGGGAAAGAGGAATATGCCGTTGCTGTGGATGTCGGATCCACAACGGTCGTTTCCCAGCTGGTGGCGTTGCATACGGGAAAGGTACTTGCAACCTGTAGCGGAATCAATCCTCAGACAACCTACGGAGCAGATATCATATCCCGTATTGCCTTTGCGGTGTCGGATAAGCGTCAGGCCGCTCTTCTGCGCGATTTGTTGCGTGAAGAGATCGGAAAACAGATAGCTCAGTTGCTCCGTGAATGTCCCGGTTGTATTCCATCCCGGATCCGGCTGGTTGGCAATACGGTTATGCACCATTTATTCGCAGGCTATGACGTCCGTCCCTTGTCCGCAGCACCTTTTCAGTCACCGCTGAATGACGGATACAGGTACTTGCCTTCTGAATTAGGATGGGATCTGCCGGATCGTTGTTCCGTTGAGTTTCTTCCCAACATCAGTCATTTTATCGGAAGCGATATTCTGGCGGGAATCAAAGCCTGCGGTATGGCTGACTCTGATGAATATGTCCTGTTGATCGATCTGGGAACCAATGGAGAGATGGTTGCAGGCAACCGGCAAAAACTGTGGTGTACTTCTACTGCTGCAGGGCCGGCTTTTGAAGGTATTAATATTTCGTGTGGGATGCGGGCTTCCGACGGGGCCATAAGCGGAGTGGAGTTTGAAGATGGAAAGTTTGTGGTGACTACCATCGGAGGAGAACCCCCCAAAGGCTTGTGTGGAAGCGGACTGGTTGAGGCCGTTGATTGTTTGTTGCAGCAGGGTTTCATTGATTTTACAGGGATGACAACCGGTGAAAATACAGGAGATTTTCAGCTGGCGGACGGAGTGTTCCTGACTTTGGCCGATATTCGTGAGTTCCAACTGGCCAAGGCTGCCATCGCAACAGGCATTTCCTTCTTGCTGAAATACAGTGGAATCCGGATGGAAGATCTGACCCGTGTGTATGTGACGGGAGGACTGGGCAACCACCTGAATGTAGATAAAATCAAACGTCTGGGGCTTTTGTCCCAGGTTCCGTCTGACCGGTTTCAGGTCTTGCCCAATGCAGCCCTTTGGGGATGCAAACTTTCTTTGACCGGACAGGACACTGCCGGCTGGAAAGATATTTTGCAGCGCCTGGTCTATTGTCCGCTTGAAACAGCAGCGGAATTTCAGGACTTCTATTGTGAGCATTTGTTTTTTCCTTATGAATAATTTTAAAGATAACAGGATATGAAAATGAAGAAACATTTAATTTTGAGCATGCTGTTGCTGGGGTTTGCAGGCATGCTGGAAGCGGAGAATGTGCAGCGTACCCTGCCGGATGTCGTTGAGGGAGTCCGTGACGAGGTGATTTCCCTGAACGGAGAGTGGCAGTTTCAGTATGCTCCGGGAGAGAAATGGGAACGTGTGACGGTTCCGGGGGAACTGGCCATGCAGGGATATGGCATTGAGCATGATAAACCGGTTTTGTATAAGAAGACGATTCTTGTGCCGGCTGACTATCGGGGCAAGCAGGTGATTTTACGCTTTGACGGAGTTTATTCGTATGCACGTCTGTGGGTCAACGGCAAGCAGGCTGCCGAACATGCCGGAGGATTTACCCGCTGGGAAACGGATATCACCTCTTTGATCCGCATCGGAAAGAAAAACGAAATCCGTCTGGAAGTAACCGACCGGCTGAATGACATATCTTATGCTTCAGGATACGCCCATCATCCTATCGGAGGAATCTTGAGAGGTGTTTCCCTCTATGCGCTTCCGGAAAGCAACATGCGGGATTTCTTTGTTGAGACTTTGCTGGATGATGCTTATCAGGATGCTGATCTGCGCATTGTTTATTCCATGTCTGCTTCTGCCAAGGTTTCATTTACCTTAAAGGAGAAGAAAAGCGGCCGGGTTTGCCTGGAGTCCGGTGTTCTGGCCTGTCAGCAGGGAGACAATGAACATCGTTTCAGAATCAGCCGTCCGGAGTTGTGGGATGCCGAACATCCGAACCTTTATGTCTTGCAGGTGAATGTCCAGTCGGCTGACGGCGGATATTCGTTTGAACGTGAAATCGGTTTCCGGAAGATTGAGGTGAAAGGTGACCGCATGCTGGTCAATGGCAAGCAGGTGAAGCTGCGTGGAGCCTGCCGTCATGACATTCATCCTACGTTGGGGCGTACTTCTACTCCGGAACTGGACAGTCTGGATGCAGCGCTGTTCAAGCGTGCCAATATGAATTTTGTCCGGACTTCTCATTATCCTCCTACAGAAAGTTTCCTGAAATATTGTGACCGGGAAGGTATTTATGTAGAATGTGAAACGGCGGTTTGTTTTGTGGATACTTACCGTCAGAAGAATTATGCTCCCGGAAAGAGTCAGGATGATCCGGAAGCTACTGCCCAGTATCTGGGTCAGCTGGAAGAGATGGTCGCTACTTCCCGTTCGCATGCTTCCGTGCTTTTCTGGTCGATCGGTAACGAATCCGTTTATGGAAAGAACTTCCAGCTGTCGTATGACTGGCTGAAGAATGAAGACAAGACCCGTCCGGTGATATTCAGTTACCCGGGACTGGTGGAAAAAGGAAAAACAGCATTCGACCTGTTAAGCATGCACTATCCCGGCTGCGACGGTACATTGTCCCAGTTTAATGTTTCTACCCGTGGTTTCCAGGGAGAAGGAAAACCGGCTCTGTTTGATGAGTGGGCGCATGTTCCTTGCTACACGTATACGACCTTGCAGGATGATCCCAATATCCGGGGATTCTGGGCAATCTCTCTGGATAAAATGTGGAGTAATCTGTTTAAGGCGCCGGGTGGCCTGGGAGGAGCTATCTGGTGTTATTCCGATGAAACGTTTATGCTGCCTGTTCCGAAGAAAGGAACCTCTTACTGGATTGAGTTTGCCTATACCAAGAAGCCGAAAGACTTTAACGGCAACTGTGTCGGTTACGGTGAATGGGGAATCGTAGATGTATGGCGGAGAGAAAAGCCCGAGTTCTGGGGAACCAAGAAGGCATATTCTCCTGTCCGTGTGCTGAAGACTCAGGTGGGAGATGTTACCAGAAATACTCCGATACTGCTGCCGGTCTTTAACCGTTTTGACCATACGAATCTCAATGAGCTTACGGCTAAGGCCACTTACAAGGGACAGACTTTTGACGTAACTCTTCCTGATCTGAATCCGCATGACAAAGGTGTGTTGAGCGTGCCTGCTCAGGCCTGGGAAAATGGAAACAGCTTCCTGCTCGAATTCTTTGATGCAGAAGGACGACTGATTGATGCGGAAGAAATAGCCATAGGAAATCCGGTCCGGCCGGAATATCTGAATGCTTCCGGCAATTTGAAGCTGATGGTTGAGGATACGGACGGATATCTGAAGTTAAAAGGAAAAGGTTTTGAAATTCCTTTTAACAAGTCTACCGGACTGATGGAAAATGTAACTTCACATGGAGAAATTGTCATCCGGAAAGGTCCGTTCCTGAATCTGGATTTGAATGTGAACCACCTGACCGGAGCAGAGGTTCGTGACAAAGCCCAAAACTACATTGTTGCCGACAAGGACTGGAAGAAGAAGGATTTTCGTTACGCGCTGAAAGGCTCGGAATGCCATGTCTTCCTTTCCGGAAACTATTTGGGTGTTGATCTGGAACTTCAGATGACAGTGGAGGCTGACGGAACAGTGACATTCAACTATCAGACTCAGGGAGAACCGAACGGCTGGCTGAGAGAGGCCGGATTGAAGTTCTATCTGACGGATAATTTTGCAGAGCTGGAATGGAAACGTGACGGGTACTGGTCTTATTACCCGGAAGATAATTTTGCCGGAAATGCAGGACAGACTCCTTTATATAATAAGAAAAAAGTGGAATATGGGGAAGATCCGCAACAGCCCTGGAATATGGACACCTATAATTATTACTATTTCTCAGACAAGGGAGCCATCTGTCAGCGTCCGTTGACGAATAAGGCAAAGGGAATGAAAGAGAACATTTATGAGTATCAGCTGAAAACTGCGGATAATCATTTGCTGACCGTGCTGTCGCGTGAAGGCAGTCTGGGATGCAGAATGAACAAGATGTCGGACGACCAGCTGATCCTTTATGTCAATAATCGCTGGGACTACCCTGAAATAGCCTGGGGTGATTATTGCAAGGAACTGGAGGTAACTCCGGTTTCCGGACTGATCAAAATACGTTTATGAAACCTTTTCTCAGGTAGATTTTCTGAGGTAATATTTGTTTGGC
>NZ_EQ973647.1:61255-61919 GCF_000157915.1 Phocaeicola coprophilus DSM 18228 = JCM 13818
GGGCGAATTAGACAGTCGGGCAAATCAAAAACAGACGGGAGGTTGTCAAGAAGCAGACGGTTGGGGTAAGAAAACCTTGCAACGGCTGGCAGCGGATTTGAAGAACGATTATTCCGAAATAAAAGGATTTACTGTACGTAATATGCAATATATGGTGCAGTTTTTCAACGAATATAATCAGGAACTTACGATGATAAAGAGAGCGGCTTCTCCAAATGCGAAATCACTGATTTCGCATTTGGATGAATATAATTTCACCCTCCCCATCAAGCATCTGGATTGGACGCATAATCTTGTATTGATAAAGCAGGTCAAAGATATTCGTGCACGATATTGGTATATGGTGCAGAGCATTACCAATCACTGGACAACACGCTATCTGCAAGAAGCCATCAAACTTGATGATTATGGCAAGCATGGAGCGTTGGCTAACAATTTCACAGAAACCCTGCCTGTTCCGGAAGCAAATGATGTGAAATTAATGCTTAAAGACCCATATATATTTGATATGCTGACTTTCACGGAGCAATACAATGAGCGTGATGTAGAAATCGGTTTGGTGAAGCATGTGGAGAAATTCCTTGTAGAAATGGGGGCTGGCTTTGCTTTCATGGGACGGCAGTATCATATAGAGGTGTCTGGTGATGATTATTATATTGACATC
>NZ_EQ973647.1:62975-110776 GCF_000157915.1 Phocaeicola coprophilus DSM 18228 = JCM 13818
GAAGAAAGTTGTTATTATAAAATTTAATATTTTCTATTGTTTATTTGAATTTTTTCTATAGCTTTGTGGTAACCTTTATTTAGATAACTATTAATCATTGTTATTAATATAATTTTAATATTATGAAACTAAGAAATGTAAATTACCGAGGCAGACTGGCAATTTTGACGGGTGCATTCTGTTGTACATCCTTGCCAATGGCTGCACTTCCGACTTCTGTTGAAGCCGCCTCTCCCAATGAGATTACCCAGCAGACGATGAAGGTAAAAGGTTTGGTTCTGGACGCATCGACTGGTGAACCTGTGATTGGTGCCAATGTCATTGTGAAGGGAACGACTAATGGGGTGATTACAGACCTGGATGGTGTGTATGAACTGAATGCACCGGCAGGTGCTGTCCTGCAGATTTCATTTGTCGGCTATAAGACCATTGAAGTGAAGGCTGAACCCAACATGAAGGTAAACCTGAAGGAAGACACCGAAACGCTGGATGAAGTTGTAGTTGTCGGTTACGGTACTCAGCGCCGTGAAAGTCTGACCGGTTCTTTACAGACAGTCAAGGAAAATAAACTGAAGGATGTTACTACGGCCAATGTGGAAAACATGTTGAACGGTAAAGTTTCCGGAGTTTTCGTTGCTCCGGGTTCCGGTCAGCCGGGTTCAAGCGGTGCCGTGATGGTTCGTGGTAAGGCATCTATCAACGGTAGTTCATCTCCGTTGTGGGTAATCGACGGTGTAATTGTCGGTGATGGAGCCGGACAATTGAATCCTGCCGATATCGAAACCATGACCATCCTGAAAGATGCTGCATCTACAGCTATTTATGGTTCTCAGGGAGCCAACGGTGTTATCCTGGTAACAACCAAGAGCGGCAAGAGCGGTAAGATGACTATCAATGTATCAGCCAAGGCCGGTGTCAGCAGATTGAATAATGGAAATCTGGAAATGATGGACGGTGCTGAATTGTATGATTACTATAAGTCATTCAGCAATGCTGACCAGATCAATTTTCCACGCTGGAATGAAGACTTGCGCAATGCCAATTTTGACTGGTGGGATCTGGCGACTCAAAGCGGCGTGACTCAGGAATATAATGTCTCTCTTTCCGGAGGCGGTGAAAAAATCAATTCTTATTTCTCTATGGGTTACTATGACGAAGAAGGTGCAGTGAAAGGATATGATCTGCAGCGTTACAACTTCCGTTATCGTACCAATTACAAACCTTTCTCCTGGTTGACCATCAAACCGTCTGTTGCCGGTGCAATGCGTAATACGCATGATGCCCAGTATTCTGTAACAGCCATGTACTCTATGTTCCCGTGGGACAGTCCGTATGATGAAAACGGCAATCTGGTTCCCGACCGTTACAGCGGATGGGTGAACAGCCAGTCAACCAACTACTTGAACGACCTGAGCTATGGTAACCATACAGACTACAAGACCTATGAGTTCAGTGGAAACTTTGATTTTGATATCCGGATTACGGACTGGCTGACTTTTAACTCTGTCAATAATTTCCGCTGGACCGGTTATTACTATAATTCTTATTCTGATCCCCGATGCGAGGGAGCTTCCGGTGTAAACGGACGTTTGGAGGAATATCAGAGCAATACCGTACGCCGTTATACCAACCAGATTCTGCGTTTCAACAAAATGTGGGATAAACATTCATTGAATGCCTTGCTGGCGTATGAATTCAATGACTATCAGGGCAAGGCTATTTCAGCTACCGGTACCGGTTTTGTACCCGGATTTGAGGTACTTGATGTTACAGCGATTCCTGAAGATGTAGGCGGAAGCCTGAGCGAATGGGCTATGCAGTCTTATCTCTTCAAGGCAATTTATTCTTATGACAACCGTTATCTGGGTGAAGTTTCTTTCCGTCGGGATGGTGCTTCCAATTTCGGTGATGAAAACAAATATGGTAACTTCTTCTCTGTCAGTGCCGGATGGAATATCAACCGTGAAAAATGGTTCAAGGCTGATTGGGTGAACAACCTGAAATTACGTGCTTCCTATGGTACGGTAGGTAACCGTCCAAGTTCACTTTATCCGCAGTATGACCTTTATTCTATCTCTGCAAAGTATAACGGAACTTCCGCTGCTTTGATCAGTCAGATCGGTAACAAGGAACTTACCTGGGAAAAGACTTATACGACGGGTGTCGGTTTAGATGCATCTATGTTCCATGAACGTTTCCGCTTCTCATTCGATTATTACTACAAGTATACTTCCAACATTCTGTTTGCTGTACCTGTATCCGGTCTTACCGGTGTAACTTCCCGCTGGAAGAATGTGGGTGAAATGGAAAACCAGGGTATTGAACTGACTGTCGGTGGCGATATCATCCGTACCAGAGACTGGAACTGGAGTGTGGAAATGAACCTGGGACATAACAGAAACCGTATCAAGGAACTGTATGGAAACAATACGGAAATCATTCGTAGCGGTGGTATCGGTATCGCCGGTGAAGCCGACAAGATTCTGAAAAAAGACTATGACAGCGACAGCTTCTACATGGTAGAATGGGCAGGTGTCAATCCTGAAACGGGAGCTCCGCAATGGTACAAGCATACCAAAGATGAAAATGGAAATATCACCGGACGTGAAATCACTGAAAATTATGCAGAAGCAGATCAGGTGATCTGTGATGCTTCCACTCCGAAACTGTTTGGTGGATTCAATACAACTCTTGCATGGAAAAACATTGATCTGACAGCTGTATTCGGTTACTCCATCGGTGGCAAGATCTATAACTATTCTCGTCAGGAATACGATTCTGATGGTGCCTATACAGACCGTAACCAGATGAAACTGATGGACGGATGGACCCGTTGGGAAAAGCCGGGTGACATTGCTACGCATCCTGTTGCTTCCTACAATAACTCATCCAACTCCAATAAAGCTTCTACCCGTTATCTGGAAGATGGTGACTATCTGAAGCTGCGTTCACTGACTATCGGTTACAACCTGAAGTTGCCGAAATACTACATTCAGAATATGCGTATCTTCTTTACCGGTGAAAACCTGTTCTGCGTAACCGGATATTCCGGTGTGGATCCTGAAATTCCGGCCAGTGGAGGTTCTGTAATCGGTTCTACCGGTCCGAGTGTTTATCCCTCTACCCGCAAGTACATGTTTGGTATTAACTTAACCTTTTAATTAGCTGATTCGTATGAAAAAGATTATATCAACCTCTTTGTTGGTGACCGCCTGTCTGTGCGGAACATTGACATCATGTGACATTGAACGCCTGCCCAAAGGCAGCATGTCTGCAGAACAGATTACGAATGATCCTTTGGCTTCCCTGGACGGTCTGGTGGATGGTGCTTATGCCCAGTTGAAAGACTGGTCAGATCCGATGCACCGTCTCGGCGAATATGCTGGTGATAATATGATGATCCGTGGTGCATCTACCGATGCATTTTATGAATTCATAACCTTCTCCCGTACTCCGAACAACTACCGTCTTCAGAACTTCTGGGATTATGGCTATAAGGCCATTGCCCAGGCTTCAAATATCATCAAGATGATTGAAGAAGGACAGGATCCGGAAATTGACAGTAAGCTGGGTGAATGTTATTACATCCGTGGTATGATGTACTTCTACCTGTGCCGTGCGTTCGGCCGTCCGTATTATCAGGCTCCTGACAAGAATCTGGGTGTGCCTATCGTCAATGGTACTCCGGATGATATGGACAATCTTCAGTTGCCCGACCGTTCGACTGTGAAGGAAGTTTATGAACAGGCCATCAGTGACCTGAAGAAGGCAGAAGCCATGATTACAGAGAACAAGGGACCGGCATACGCATCCAAGGAAGCTGCACAGGCCATGCTTTCCAGAGTTTACCTGTATATGAGTGGAACTTACAGCAATCCGAATGCGGAATATGCCCAGCTGGCCGTTGATTATGCCACTAAGGTGATTGAATCCGGTCAGTATGAACTGTTGGGACACGATGAATTCATGACTTATAATACGATTGTTCCTGAAAATAATAAGGAATCCATTTTCGTAGTGAAGCGTGTGGCTTCCGAGTTCTCCGGATATGACCATTATTACGGTATCGGCGGTATGTATGGTGTTGTCGGAGGTATGGGTTGGGGCGAAATGTATGCCAGTGCCAAGTATCTCGACCTGCTGAATGAGACAGGACGTAACGACTGGCGTCCGGACAGCAAAAAGATTGTAGATGCACGTGCCAACTTCATTGCTCCGCAGTATGTACAGGATGATAACGGAAATTATACGAATGTGTTCCGTTTCATCAAGAATGTATATGATACCAGTGGCAATGTGATCAACTTCAACTACGTGCAGGCTAAGCTGAACCAGAACGGAGGCAATTATACTTGTACAGAAACCATTGACGGTGTGGACAAGACTTATGCGATGACTCCGGTGGATGCTTCCCAACAGATCTATTCCATCCAGTATTCCGACGGACAGACCTATACTGGTGTCATTGATTATCAGATGTCATTGAACCGTGTATATCCGATGTTCTACATTACGAAGTGTTCTTACGAAGGTGAAGAATCTCACCTGCATTCACCGATTATTTCCCGATTGGGTGAGATTTACCTGAACCGTGCTGAAGCATATGCCAAACTGGGTAATTACGGTGCTGCCCTGACTGACCTGAATACCATTCGTGAACGCTCTATTCCGGGTGCCGGATATGCTTCTCTGGATGCTAATAATGCTCCTGAACTTATCGACAAGGAACGTCAGCTTGAATTGGCTTATCAGGCAGAGCGAAGCTATGACGTATTCCGTAACGGTGAACCGTTGACCCGTCATTATCCGGGTCCGCACAATGCAATGGAAGATGTTCCGGCTACGGATTATCGTGTAACTTATTACATTCCGCAAAGTGCGATCAATGCATATCCGAGCGGATGTACGCTGACACAGAATCCGACCAGCGATGCAGGTGTGATTCTGAATTAACAGGCTTTTCTGGATAAATAATAAAGTTTGTCTTGAGAGGGATTACAGAGAACCGGCTGTGAAGCCGTGACTGTAATCCCTCTTTTTTATGGAACAAGGCATAGTCAATCGACTGCACGATGTCCTCGCAATTGACTGGTCAATGCAAAAGCAACGACCGCACGATTGCCCTCAAACGACTGCACGATTGGACCGCAACGACCGCACGTTTGGGCTTCAACGACCGCACGATTCAGCTGCAACGGGCATTACAGTTTTTGAGCGTATTCACTGGGGGTATAGCCGGTTACCTGCTTGAACTGATGATTGAAATGGGAGAGACTGTTGTAGCCGCAGTCGTATGCCACCTGGCTGATATTGATGTTTTTGTTGATCAGCAGTTTGGTTGCGTATGAGATTCTCAGTTCCGTGAGGTATTCAAACATTCTTTTCCCGGTATGTTTTTTATAGTATCTGCAAAGTGCACTTGGATTCATACCGACATTACAGGCAATGTCTTCCAGGGCGATATTGTTCTGGTAGTTCTTGTTGATAAACAGATGCACCTTGTTGATAATCGGATCTTCTGTCGAATCACTGTTGATATAGTTCTCTGTTGTCAGGGTTGCATGATTGCATTCGGAACTTAGCCTGTAGAGTAAAGTATAAAGTCCTTCGATCTTTTCAAATCCTTCTTTGGTAACCAGGGAGCGGAACAGTTCTTTTAAAGCCTCAATGCTGCCGCCGGTAAAGAAGACCCCTTTCTGAGATTTCTTCAGGAGGGAATAAATATTCTCCAGTTCGGGAATGTCGTGTAAGCTGGCGGGAAAGATCCGGTCATCAAACTGGGTATAGACAGACCGTGAAACCAGTCCGGAGTTCTGGTAGTATTCGTCTGCGCTGAGCCACAGATGGGGGAGATTCTTTCCGATCAGCATGAAGTCGCCCGGAGAAAGCTCCTGGATGGAATCGCCTACGAAGCTGAGTCCTTTGCCTTCCTCTATCAGAATCAGTTCATATTCCGGATGGATATGTAAAGGTGCGGCAAAGTAGGGATTCGTGTACGAAACCACAGAAAATGAAGTTCCTTTTCTCTTCTCTACTTTTTCGAAGGTAGCTTCCATCTGATGTAAGGAGTTTGTTTTCATCTTTTTGTTCAGGCAAATAAATCACACAACCATGCAAATATACTATAAAACGATTTAAAAAGCAACGTGTAAATTTGTCAGCAGTAAAAAACTAATACGATTATGAAACATAGAGAACGGGTTATCAGAGCTTTAAATCATGAAGAAACGGACAGGCCTCCTTTTCAGGCCACATTTACTCCGGAATTTGCAGATCGTTTACGCGAAGTCTTTCATCTTCCCAGACAGTTTTCGGAACCACACCACAGAGACTGGTACGGATATGAGCTGGAGAAGCTGACAGGACAGGATTTGCTTCAGGCCAGTGTCGGATGGTCTGCCAACTATTACTTGAAGCAGGAGCCTTACACGGACGAATGGGGTGTCAAATGGAAGATTGATCCTTATGAAACTCCGTTTGGCATCGGACATTATACGAACATTGCCCGGAATCCTCTGCGTGATAATGATGAACTGGCAATGGCTTATAAGGCACCCGATCCACACCGGCCGGAGCTTTATAAGAATGTGGAGCGTCTGGTGAAGGAATATGGCGATGAATATTATATTATCGGGCGTATTCACTGTACCATCTTTGAGTCTGCATGGGCTTTGAGAGGACTTGATACGCTGATGACCGATTTTTATATCAATCCGGATCTGACCAATCACCTGCTGGATGAGACCGGAGGCTTCCATAAGGAAGTGGCTAAGAAGATGGCACAGATAGGCGTTGACATGATCTGGCTGGGTGATGACATGGGAGCACAGGATTCACTGATGATTGATCCGGAACTGTGGCGCGAGTTCTTCAAGGGCAGAATGGCCGATATCATCCGCACGGTGAAAGAAATTAAGCCGGATATCAAGGTGGCTTATCATACGGACGGCTGTAATTACGACATTATTCCCGATCTGATCGAAATCGGTCTGGATGTATTGAATCCTATCCAGACGGAATGTATGAATCCGGAGATCCTGCAGGAAAAATATGGAGATCAGCTTTGCTTCTTCGGGGGAGTGGCGGTTCAGTCAACCTTGCCCATGGGAACTCCTGAACAGATAGAAAAGGAATATGCATGGCTGAAAAACTCTGTAGGAAAGGGAGGAGGATGGATTTGTGCTCCGACTCACCATGTGCAGCTGGATACTCCGATGGAGAATTTCTTCCATTTGCTGAAAACTGTAGGAACCATCGGTTAATGCAAAGACAGATTCAGACAAGAGCGGGAAACTGCCGTAAAAAGGATTGGTTATACTGAAAAAGCATTCTGTATATGAGATTGAAAAAGATACTGTTGTTGGGAGGTCTGTTAAGTCTGACCCTGACTTCCTGGTCGCAAGACAAGAAATGGGTGGAAGTAGCTTATGACGACTGTGGCGAGAAAGGAAAACAGCCTCATCTGGTTTTGGGGGAAAATTATGAAATGCCGGCTGAACTGTCGGGCAGCACGGCCCAGCGTTCCTGCAATTTCGGCGGGAAGGTGATCTATGCATTCGATAAGATGGATATTCATGCCGACTATCGGATGGAAGTGACTTTTCTGGCCGACAGTGAACGGATCATAGAAATTGTCGCCGATGGAAATCCAGTCTGTGAGTCTATCCATCTTCCGGCGGGAGAGGTAGTAAAGAAAACAATCGATTTGCCCCGTCACTCGTTTGCCTACGGTCAGTTCGTGATGGTGGTGAATCCCGTCAAGGGACCTAATGCCATTATTTCCGGGATCCGGATTTTATCTTCCGATCCGGGACAGCTGGCTGCCGTGTCTGAAGAGTCACGCGAGGCATTGAAGTCGGTTCAGGCTTATGTCGTAGACACTCAGGTGGATGCGGAACAGGTGTTGCCGACCTATGTCCCGATACCGGCTTCCGTGAAGGATGTCTACCGGAATCAGCTTTCCCTCAATGGGGAGTGGCTGTTCTCAGAACAGGCGGAAGGAGAAGACTGGCATCGCATTATGGTACCGGGAGAGTGGTGCATGCAGGGCTTTAAGGTGGATTCAGCCGCATTTGCCCGTTATCAGAAAAACTTTGAAGTGCCGCAGGACTGGAAAGGCAAGCAGGTCATCCTTCGTTTTGACGGAGTTCATAGTGAATATAAAGTGTTTGTCAACCACCGTCAGGTGGGTTCCCATCTGGGAGGAATGACACCGTATGAAGTCAACATTACGGATGCCTTGCAGGATGGAACGAATATCCTGTCTCTTCAGGTGCGGAGTGAATCGCTGGCCGATATGCTGGGAAGCCTTACCCAATATGCCGCTCATCAGCTGGGAGGTATCACCCGTAAGGTTACCCTGTTCGCTGTTCCTGACATTCATCTCTCGGATCTGCGTATTCAGACAGACCTGGACGAGAACTATCGGGATGCACGTCTGAAACTTTATGTAGCGGTCAGAAATGATTCCGACCGTCCGTCCCGGAAAGTATCTTTGAAGGCCGTTTTGGACAAGCATGAGGCATCCGGTTCCCTGAACTTGCCGGAAATCGCTCCGGGAGAAACCTGGAAGGGATGGCTGGAGATGGACGTGAAGTCACCTTTGCTGTGGGACAATGAGCATCCCAACCTGTACCGGCTTCATCTGGATTTGTATGAAGGAGAAAATTCCATAGCACAGATTGAGAAAAAATTCGGCTTCCGTGAAGTGGAAGTACGGGGAAACCGTCTGCTGGTCAACGGCCGTCCTGTCAAGTTGAGAGGAGTCTGCCGTCATGAGGCTCATCCTCTTTACGGACGTTCTCTGACCGATGAGGAATGGAAGGCCGATGCAGAACTGTATCGGGCTGCCAACTGTAACTTCATCCGAACCTCTCATTATCCTCCGGCAGAAGAGTTCATTGAATATTGCGATGAACTGGGGCTGTTTGTCGAACTGGAAGCACCTGTATGCTGGATCGGTCATCATGCCAATGAGAACTGGCAGAAGCTGAATTATAAGGATGAAAAATATTATGACTATGTTCTGCAGGCTGATATGGAAACTGTACATTTCTACCGGAACCATCCTTCAGTCATTTTCTGGTCGATGGCCAACGAATCCTACTGGAACAAAGGATTTGCACAGGTTGCCGAATACATGAAGAAAGCGGATACGACCCGTCCGTTTGCTTTCCATGATCAGGCCTATGGCGGTTTCAACAATCAGGGCAGTACGGCTCCGATAGCCAATATTCATTATCCCGGACCGGGAGGATATCAGGAAGCGGCCAAAAGTGACCGTCCGATGACGTACGGAGAATACTGTCATCTGAACGTCTATAACCGCAGTGAACTGGTGACTGATCCCGGTATCCGCAGTGACTGGGCCCTGGCACTGGCTCCGATGTGGGAGAACATGTATGCAACAGATGGTGTTCTCGGCGGTTCAATCTGGTCGGGTATTGATGACATTTTCCAGTTGCCGGACGGAAATGCAGTGGGATACGGTGCCTGGGGACCTGTGGACGGATGGCGCCGTCCGAAGCCTGAGTACTGGGACATGAAAAAGATCTATAGTCCGGTCAGGTTACATACCGAAGCCCTGGAACCCGCCCGGAAACTGGTGATTGATGTGGAAAACCGCTATACTTATACGAACCTGAACGAGCTGAAGATCCGTTGGACTTACGGAAAGGAAAGCGGAATGTCTGTACTTGATGTAGCCCCTCAGGGCCGTGGACAACTGGTGGTAGAGGTCAGTGATCCTTCTGCTTCCAATCAGCTGAGCCTGGAATTTGTCGACCCCAGAGGATTTGTGGCCGATGAGTATCTGATTCCGGTGGGTGAGCAGAAGCAGAATCAGGTGGAAGCACCTGCCAGACAACGTACGAAGGTGAAACAGGATAAATCCCGTATTCGCATATACGGAAAGAACTTCACCTGTCTGGTAGACCGTTCTACCGGAATGATCCTTTCCGTGGAGAAAGACAACAGACAGATACTTTCCGGAGGTCCGTGGCTGATGGCGCTACCTCTGACAGGCGGAGGATGCTATCCGAACCATAATGCCGAGACTCCGGTATTCAATGATTTGTGCAAAGGATGGAAAGTAACCGGTGTGGAAGTTTCGGAAGAAGGACAGGACGTCCGTCTGAAAGTCAGCGGATCGTATGACGGTTTCGACGGACAGTATGAAATGATATGCAATGCGAACGGAGAGATCCGGGTTGATTATCAGTTTACGGTTCGTACGGCTGTCAATCCGAGACAATGGGGAATGGTCTTTGAGACCCCTGCCGGATTTGAAGAAACCTTCTGGCGCAGAAAGGGACTCTGGAGCGTCTATCCGGCAGATCATATCAGCCGTCCGTCCGGTACGGCAAAGAGCTTTTATCCGGAAGTACCTGCCGTACAGAATCCCCGTATCAAACCGGCCTGGGCATGGAGCAAGGACTTCAACCAGCTGGGAAGCAACGATTTCCGTTCTACCCGTAGAAACATCTGGTATGCAGGATTGCAGGATGTGGAAGGACAGTCCCGGGTAACGGTTGTTTCTGACGGCCGGCAGCACTGGCGTTCCTGGAAAGAAGGAGAGAAGACCTGCTTCCTGGTGGCAGACTTTGTGACAGCAGGCGACGAAATGTTTTTAGGCAGCCATTATGCGCCTTACCGGAAACCGCTTAAGGTGGGAGACGTGATCAGTGGCAGCATTATTTTGCGTGTAAGATAAGAGCAGATTATGAACACATTCTCCGTTTTAGACAGTGTCATCTTCATTGTTTATGTACTCCTGATCGTGGTAATAGGCCTTTGGTGTTCCCGTACCCGTAAAGGAGGCGTAAAAGACTCGAAGGAATATTTCCTGGCAGGGAATACATTGCCCTGGTGGGCGATCGGAGCTTCCGTCATAGCGTCCAATATATCGGCAGAGCAGTTTATCGGCATGTCCGGATCCGGCTTTGCCATCGGACTGGGAATCGCTTCCTATGAGTTTGTAGCTGCCGCTTCCCTGATTGTGGTTGCCGTATTTTTTCTGCCTATCTTCCTGAAGACGAAAATTTATACGATGCCTCAGTTTCTGGAAATCCGTTATGGAAAACCAGTCAAGACTCTCATGGCATTCTTCTGGCTGCTGGTTTTTATTTTTGTCAATCTGACCTCCATCCTTTATCTGGGAGCCCTGGCCATTCATAAAGTGGTCGACATACCGGTCGGATTCAGTATTGTCTGTCTGGCTGTCTTTGCCGGAGCCTATGCCATCTATGGAGGACTGAAAGCGGTGGCACTGACCGACATGGTACAGGTGATCTTCCTGATCGGGGGCGGTCTGCTGACTACCTACATAGCCCTGAATCACTATTCGGAAGATGCCGGTGCTATAGCCGGAATGCAGAAACTGATAGCGCAGGTTCCGGAAAAGTTTGACATGATCCTTGATCCCTCCAATCCGGATTATAAATATTTGCCGGGAATCGGGGTCATTCTGGGCGGACTGTGGGTCAGTGCCTTGTATTATTTCGGATGCAATCAGTACATTATCCAGCGTGCTCTGGCAGGCAAAAGTCTTTCGGAAGCCCGTATGGGACTCGTCTTTGCCGGTCTGCTGAAGCTGATTCTTCCCCTGATCGTCGTGATCCCCGGAATCGTAGCTTTTGCCCTGGATGCCCCTCTGGAGAAGCCCGATCAGGCCTATCCCTGGCTGATGCATAACTTTATCCCTTCGGGAGTGAAAGGAATTGCATTCGCAGCACTGGTGGCAGCCGTGGTCAGTTCGCTGGCCTCGATGGTAAACAGCATCACGACGATTTTCACGATGGATATCTACAAGGAATATTTTGCGGGAAAGGATGTGCCGGAGAAACGTCTGGTGAATGTCGGCCGCTGTTTCGGATTCTTCAGTCTGGTACTGGCCGTACTGATCGCCCCTGCACTGGCCGGTCTGGAACAGGCCTTCCAGTTTATACAGGAGTTTACCGGTTTCATCAGTCCGGGAGCCCTGGCCATCTTTGTCATGGGATTCTTCTGGAAACGGGCAGAGATGAAAGGAGCCCTGGCTGCGGCTGCAGGAACCTTTGTCTTCTCGCTGGTACTTATGCTGTTTTTTCCGGAGATCTCCTTTATTGACCGGATGGCCTATGTCTTTATCCTTTGCGTACTGCTGATCGTGGTGTTTGGACTGTTGTCCGGCAAGAAGACAGATGAAAGAGCAATTATTCTGGAGCCGGGACTGTTTGCCACCACCTGGACCTTCAAGCTCCTGAGCGGAGTGATCCTGGCTATTCTGGGTGTGATTTATTATGTATTTTGGTAATAATTAAAGTCTATAAATATGGAAGAGTTGTTAGAACGAATTGCAAAATGTGTGGAGTTGGGTAAGATTAACGAGAAAACCCCTTATCCCCCTGCCATGAAAGGACAGCCTGGAGCCGATGAGCTGACCTTGCAGGCACTGAATGAAGGAATTTCTCCGTCAGATATTCTTCAGAAAGGTCTGATTGTCGGAATGGAACGTATCGGAGTGAAATTCAAGGCCAATCAGGTGTTTGTTCCCCAGGTGCTGATGAGTGCCAAGGCAATGGGAACGGCGATGAATCATCTCAAGAAGTTCTTTAAGGACGGAAGCGTGCAGCGTAAGGGAACAGTCATCATCGGCACCGTGGAAGGAGACTTGCATGATATCGGCAAGAACCTGGTAGCCATGATGGTGGAAGGAAACGGATACGAAGTGATTGATCTGGGAGTGGATGTAAAGGCTGAGAAATTTGAAGAAACCCTGGAACAGCATCCGGGAGCCTTTGTCTGCATGTCTGCCTTGCTGACCACCACCATGATTCACATGGAAAAGATTAATCAGCTGCTCAAGGAAAAACATCCGGAAGTCAAGACATTTATCGGAGGAGCACCCGTGACAGCGGATTTTGCCAGACAGATCGGAGTCGACTATTATTCAGACGGTCCGCAGGATCTGGTGGAAACATTGAACAAGCTGAGTGCCTGAGAGGGGAAAAAGAGTAATAGGAGGACTTGTTATGAATCAATGGATCAATGAAATATTTCAGAACAGCAAGCGTGTGGCTGTTCCTGTAATGACCCATCCCGGAATAGAACTGACGGGACACCGGGTAATTGAAGCCGTGACAGACGGCCGTGTACATTACGAAGCCATCAAATACCTGGCCGATCATTATCCCTCTTTTGCCACTTCCACCATCATGGACCTGACGGTGGAAGCTGAGGCCTTCGGATGTCAGATAAACTTTCCGGAAGATGAAGTTCCCAGTGTGGTGGGCAGACTGGTCAGTGATGCAGACTCCGTGGCAGCCTTGCAGGTTCCCGATTTGCAGGCAGGACGGGTACCCGAATACCTGAAGGCTGTCCGGCTGGCAGTAGAACATATCACCGACCGTCCCGTACTGGCCGGATGCATCGGCCCTTTCTCACTGGCCGGACGTTTGTATGACATGTCAGAAATCATGGTTGCCATTTATACAGATCCGGAAGTGATTCTTCAGCTGCTGGATAAATGTACGGCATTTATTCTCAAGTATTGTGCAGAACTGAAACGTCTGGGAGCTTCGGGAGTCTTCATCGCAGAACCGGCAGCCGGGCTGCTCTCCAATGAAGACTGCATGGCATATTCCACCGTGTTTATCCGGCAGATCGTACAAACCTTGCAGGACGATGACTTTGCGGTAATCCTTCATAACTGCGGCGACACCGGACAGTGTACCCAGGCCATGGTGGAGAGCGGGGCGGCCGCACTGCATTTCGGGAACGCCATAGATATGGTGAGCGCCCTGCAGGAATGCCCTTCCAGTCTGTTGGTCATGGGAAACATAGATCCCGTCGGAATTATGAAACAGGCCTCTCCGGAGGTTGTCAGAAAAGAAACCCTGGCCTTGCTGGAGGCTACAGCTTCCTGCCGGAACTTTGTATTGTCCACAGGATGTGACGTACCTCCCCAGGTTTCGCAGGAGAATATTGCAGCCTTTTTCCAGGCACTGGATGAGTTTAACTCCCTGTAAGATCTAATCAGGCATCTTCTTTATGCAGCCTTACTGCCGAAGTGCAGAGCTGCGCAATGGTTTCCCGGTGGGTGATCAGGATCAGCGTCTTGTCCTGTACCTGCCGGGAAAGTCGTTCCAGCAGCTTCCGTTCCGTTTCTTCATCCAGGGAAGAAGTCGGTTCATCCAGCAGGAGGATGCTTCCGGGGCGGAGCAGGCCGCGGGCAATTGCAATCCGTTGTGCCTGGCCTTCACTGAGTCCTGCCCCCTGTTCACCGCAAAGCGTATCCAGTCCTTCCGGTAAGGTCATGACAAAATCGGCAACAGCCGTATGCAGAGCAGCCTGCAGTTCAGCTTCCGTTGCCTCCGGTTTTCCCAGCAGCAGGTTATCCCGGATCGTTCCGCTGATCAGTGTGTTTCCCTGGGGCACATACGACAAATTGCAGCGGGTGAGGGGAGACACCTCTTCCCTTTCTTTCCCGTTATAGAGTGTCACAGACCCGCGGTCCGGTTTCAGCAAAGCCAGCATCAGTCGCAGCATTGTACTTTTTCCGGCTCCTGTCTCACCGACCACAGCAGTAAGACTTCCCGGCAGGAAGTCGTGTGAGAATCCCTGCAAGACTTTGCGGCTGCTGCCCGGATAGGAATAGTCCACGTCCTTCAGGCAAATACCCAGTCTGCCTTGTAACCGGACCGCTTCCCCCTGTTCTTCCGGCGATAAGGATGAAAGCTCTTCCAGCCGTTCGGTGGCAGTAAATACCTGGATAAAAGCCGGAATCTGACGGCTGAGTTCCACCATGGGACGCTGCACCTGGGCAACCAGCTGCAGAAAGGCGGTCATCATACCGAAGGTGACCGAACCGTCGTACAGACCGAATATCCCCCATAAGAAGGCGGTTGCATATCCGGCGGCAAAGCCTGTCTGTACCATGATCCGTGAGAAAATGGAGAAGTCCGTACGCCGCATCACCTTCCTTTGCAGATCAGCCTGTAAGCCTGCCAGAGCCTGTTCGGCCTGTTCCGTATACTCCAGTGTGCGGATCAGGATGCGATGCTGTATCTGTTCCTGCAGGTGACTTTGTACCTGACTGTCCGTGGTACGGATTTCCCGTGAGAGCCGTCTCATCCTGCGTACATACGTTTTGCTGAAGAGCAAGGCGACCGGCGTGATGAACAACAGCAGTCCCGTCAACTGGGGATCCAGCCGGTAGAGAAAATACAAAGCCCCTGCCAGTTGTACCCCTGTGGCAAAGAGCGCCGGAATGTTCCGGCACAAAGCAGCCGTAATGACCGGTACATCCTCTACCAGACGGTTGAGCATATCTCCCGAATGCAGTTTTTCCCTTCCCATCCAGCGGCTTTCCAGAATACGTCCGAAGAGCTGGTGGCGCAGCCGGTTCCGGAAGCGGATCTCTATCCGGCTTCCCTGACGTGTGCTGATCACTGACAGCAGCAACTGGGCGATGATACATCCGATCAGACAGGCGATGCCTGTATACAGACTGGCTTCTGTATGGCGGGTGACAATGTCAATCAGATACTTGCATACCCAGACGAAGCAAAGTGACACACTCACCTGCAGGATGCCGGTCAGTCCGTTGAGTACAGCAGGCAGACGGAATCCTTTGGAAGTTTTCCACAGCCAGCCCAGGCATTCCCTGAGCCGCATTTCCTTATCCCTGTCTCTATACATGCAACCTCCTTTCTATCCGGCAGATGGCCAGCAAGTATCGCCGCAGCGGTCGCAGCCACATCCATAACCAGGCTTTACACTGTTCTGTTACGGATGTACAGCGGATGTAACGTCCGTTGCGGATAATTTCTATGACGGTCCCGCAGATCTGGTCCCGGTTACACTGTTCGGTAGCCTGGAGGTTGCCGTCGCCCATCAGGGTCATTTCATTATCCCGGATGGCAATGATCCGGTGAAGGATATATCCCCTGTCCGGAATCCGGGCCAGCACGATATCACCTTTGTGAACCGTTTTTTTCTTTTGCAGGATGATGCTGTCCCTGTCGCCTGTGATAAAAGGAAGCATGCTGTTTCCCCTGGCCCGCAGTTTCACCCGGTGTCCTGTCTGGAGCAGGCTGGTCACCTCTGAAAGCATGCTTTCATTAGGAAGTGTGATTTTCAACTCCGAATTTGGTTGGTCTGTCATGTACTGTCTGAAAACAAACATGGATTCCATACCGCCGGACAGTCCGTAAAGACTGTCCGCGGCAGGAATCCATGAACCTAATTTAATTAAAAATCTGAATTATTCTCCACGGGTGATAACGGCACGGCTCAGACGAGGATCATCGTAGAACATGTTATCCACTCCACCCTTGTAGTCCATGCGAAGCTGTGAAGCCGAAACGCCGAACTCTTTGGTCAGGCAGTCGAATACAGCCTGTGCACGTTCCTTGCTCAGCTGTTCGTTTCTCTTCTTGCTGCCGGTACCGGCATCCGAGTAACCGGTGATGGTATATACCGTATTCGAGTCGGATGACTTGATTACTTCAGCCAGCATACCCAGGTTTACACGTGCTTCGTTTGACAGTTCAGTCTGTCCCATGGCGAATACAATCAGGCTTCCGGAAGCAACCTTCCTGACAGCCACTTCAGCTGCTTTCTGGTTACCTTCAGCAATGGCCTTCTGCAGACGCTCGTTTTCTTCAGTCAGTTTGTTCAACTGAGCCCGCATGTCATTGATGGCAGCATTGTCATAACGGGTAACCGTTTTGCTGCGATCCCATCCGCGGCGTTTGAACTTGTAAGTCAGACCGACCGTTGCTCCCAGCAGACCATCGAATTTGGATCCTCCGATTTCCCCGTCAATGGCATCATCCACCATGGAAGCCCGCAAGTCAATGTTGGCATCCAGTGCATCACACAGACGGAAGGAGTTCAACCAACCTGCACTCAGCGTGATGTTTCCGGCTGTCGGTGCTTCCCAGGTACGCATGTAACCCACACCAGCATAGAAACTGCTGTTCCAGATACGTTTTTCCTTGTATCCGCAGAACAGGTTGGACAGGTTGAACATCACATCAGCCCGTACGTTGTAGTACTTGAACTTGGAGTAATACATACCCTCTCCCCAGTCAGGCACCTGTTCTCCGGTGGAGTGAGCTTCTCCCCAGCGGGTAGCTCCCCGGAGAGAAAGGCCGTTGTACATCAGTCGCATTCCGACACCCGGAGTAAACCATTTGCCGACAGCAATGTCCAGAGAGGGCGAAATACGTTTGCCGAATCCGACCTGTTTGTCATGGTCTCCGAACATCACCTGCGGTCCTGCGCCCACCGTAATGAACCAGTTGTCCCAGAAGTGGTTGGTTTCCACTTTATATTTGTCATCGGTGTATTCCACTTTCTCCGTGATATCACCGTTTTGTGTTGTCTGCTCCGACTGAGCCAGAGCAGGACTTGCAGCCGCTAAAGTAAGGGCTGCAAAGATTGATTTTTTCATCATAACATTATGTTTTGATTAATGTGTTTTTTGTTTATTACTCTTTTACACAACGAATAGCACAGGCATCGCGACGGCTTGAACTAAAATCACAGATATTGATTTTGTTTTCTGCTCCCCATGGGGTTGAACCGTTCACTTCCGTATAAGAACCGATCGACATATAAGCCGAATAGGCATCGGTTGTTCCCCCAATATTATAAGGAGAAGCTGACCAATATCTGGATGAACCTCCTCTCATCAGTACAGATTCTTGTCCGGCAGACCACATTGTTCCCGTTGATCCGTATCGGCTGCCGGTCTGAGGGTAGAATGTTCCTTCGGTATCCGAGTCATTCTTTTTGAAATAGTAGCCATTGTCATACTTGACATAGTTAATGTAATCAAGTCTGCTTGTTGTTCCTGAAATTCCAGATGTATTGCCATCATTTCTTTTTACAAATCCTGTCCATGTATATTTGTTTGCCACACGGTATCCCACAGGAGAAGGATCATAGATGGTCTTCACATCCGTCCATCCGGAACATGCCATAGGATCTTCAAGATAGTCAGGATATTTTGGAGTAGTTCCGTTCGTATCTCCCCAAAGGTAATTGTTTGTTTCAGCCATCCAATTACCATGGAAGTTATCGATATATTTCTGTAATTCGGCCGGGTGCTTCACACTTTCTGCTATTGTACCGGTCTGCGAAACATATACGGGGAAAGATGTTTCAACTTCTTCTGCTATTCCGTTCACATAATATGTTGAAGTATTTGGAAACGGATCTTTTCGTCCCCATTGATACAGAGTAACATAAAGAGATGTTGGAGAATGAGCTCCCAAAGTACGATCCATTACAGTAAACTGGTCACCAATTTTGTTAGTATATATCTCATCGGCAGGCATTTCATCGCCTACGCCCCAGATATGCCAGCTCCAGAGGATATCACCAGTCTGGTTATCGCCACTATATACTGCAATCACCGCATTACCGACATTCTTGTTCGCTGTGTAATAACAACGTCCATCACCACCAAGTCTGATAGAAGAAGCATCAATGAAACCATCCACATCCTGCCACAGCAGCTTGGCTGATTTAGGACTGATATATGCCGATTCAGTATGGAATCCGGCTCCCGGAATAATACCTTTCTGACCATTTCCAATGACAGTAGCCAAAAAAGAATGTTCACCAGCAGAATTTATCATATAGCAGTTGGCAGTCTCTTCCTGAGCAGGTGCATCATCTATCACAGCTTGATTGTTTTCCAGCACAGTGGCATTCAACGGCATTACGTAATACTTGCCTGCCTCGAAGTCGCAGAGTGCATCTGTTGTGAAAGACACCTCATGCTTGTCGGTCAGGAAAGTGCAATGCCATGTAGTACCCTTTTGTGCACCCGGAGCAGCAACAGCATAAGCAATTACTGTTTCCGAGAGTGAAGGCTGTTTTGAGAAAGTCAGATTCAGAGAAGTGCTCTGTGCGTCGGCCACACCTGCAAGACCTTTATCAAGATTGGTAAGGTCGTATGTGTAGCTTCCAGTCACAGGAGCTCCAGTCTCCAGTGTCACACGTTGAAGCTTCTCGTCCACAGACAAGCCATCTACATTTGTGAGACTGAACTCGAAACGCACCAGCGAAACCATCTGACGCATCTTCAACTGATAGTTTCCGCTACCAAGATTGGCAATAGCATCTGTGGCTTTCACATCATAAGCTGCTATAGAGTTTTCATCGGCATAAATCTGCTCTGTAGGTATTGAAACAGGAACAGCCTGCAGATTCGATACATTATCACTGAACGGATAGTAAGCATACTTGGGAGTATCACCAGCGGTCACACTACCTGAAAATGTGGTCTGAGCAGCAGGCGAAGAGTGATTGCCTGTAAATGCAGCATTCACTGTATTGTCACCAAACACACCCACTTGGTCACCGACCGACCATTCCATAAACAAAGCCCCGTTTTCGGCCATACCTCCCACTTGTGTGCGGGTAGAGTGCAATGCCGAAAAGCCGTCAAGTGTTCCGGTTATATTAATTTTCTCCTGCATGGAAGAAGAAGGTTCCTCCAGCTCTGTACAGGCTGCCATCAAACCGGTAAAAACGAGCAAACAGCCTATCAATCCGTTCTTCTTTTGTTTCATTGATTTGTTCGTTATATAAAAGAGTAAAGGAGGCTGTCCCGGATTTTATTTCCAGAACAGCTTCCCTTGAGAGTTTCATCATTCTATCACGTTGCCGCCTGAAGTATAGGAAGCATCAGAATTTGTCTGTCCCTGAACATCGTCGATTGTGATAAGCGGGAATCGGTAGTTGTTATTGATAATAACTGACGGCAGATAAGAGCCACCACCATCTTCATACACTCTATCCAAAATCACAATATTCATCGGGCCATAGATATTGCTTGTACCATATTTCAAAATTTTATTATAGAACCAATTATTGATATCACGTGCAAAAGCATCAATATTACCGGCTACACCACCATTACCATAACTATAGCTATCTTCACCACCATCAGCCATATAACTTTCACTATAACTTTCAATATACGGCTTTTTACTCAATGGAACATTATCATCTACATAATAACCATCCAAGCAGTTAATATAGAATGTAGACCCCTGTTGATTGTTATTGTCCTCTATGGCAAGCTCAAAAGTATTCCATATGTCATTCTGTTTTTCAGTCAGAGATTCCTGCCAATATGCATATTTAGTATGATCATAATAATATGTCCAAATCGGAATAACTGTATATTCTCTTCTATAAACATCATACAGGCTATAATTCTTTGTTTCCTTCACTACTCGTGCCCAATCCTGAATATATGCAGTTCCAGTAGAACCACCTTTACGTGTAGTATTATGAATATAATCCACAGCTCCTTTAATTGGCATACCATTAGGAACAAAATTGGCATCATTATTTTCATTTATCATATAATACTCCATAGTATTTGTTCCCAAATAATCTTTTTTAGCCCAGTTGTCAACCGGATAACCACGTCTCGCCCAGTTATCTTTCAAAGAGCCCCACTGGTCTATAAATACTCCCTGTCCTGGGGCTGGAAGCGTAAGTCCACCGTCTTCTTCACTGGTGATACGAGCAATAAACATTAACGAACCTTTGGCATCACCCACAGTGAGTTCTCTTCCATAAGTAACATATTTATAATCTGAATGATCTGTAAAGAACTGGTTCAAGTCATTGGCAAAATCTGTAACACGCCAATCACGTCCAGCATTAGATTCAAATGCAGGCATAATCATGGCGAACTCTCCAGAATTCTTAACCTTATCCCAAATCATATCAACAGCTTGTCCGAATGTAATACCAAGATTCTCACGATTGCACTGCAACTGAACACCATCAAGACTATTGCCGTCACTATTAGGACATCTCAACTCAAAGCAACGAATTCCAGCATTCCATTGCTGTTCGAATGAAGCTGTCTGTGCTTTATAATATTCAGCATCAGTACCACTATAATTTGCAGAGAATGAATTTGCTGTTCCTGGAATAGATAACTGTGAAATCAAAACTTTTTTATCCATACCGGTAATCCAGTTGTTCACACCATCTTTGGCAATTTGAGGAGCCTTGAGTTTTACGCAAGTTTTCTGATGCGGATACAGTGTTACCCCAGCAAGAGACATTGTCTTACTTGCCGTATTGAATCCTGCAACTCTGACACTAATATTTGTCAAATCTGTATGAGGCAGAAGAAATACATTGAACGTAATAGATTCACCTGCTGCAAGTTCCAATGGTTTTTGAGTTCCATTATCATCATAATAACCACTGATACTGATCATATCCCTTACTGTTGCTGACTGCCCATAATCACAATTCAAGTCATTATTTGTACCAGAAGTTGTTCCTACTTTTGTCAAATCACAAGTGAAGTATCCGGCAATATTTTCACCATTATTCGCAAAAACGTTGATTGAAGCAATTGGAGCTTCTGTAGGACCTTCAATAGTCAGTTCCAAAGTTGTAGTCAAGGGCACGAAATGCAGAGATACGCCATCATTAGCATCAGCTGCAGGTATAGTATAATCTTTTTGAACAGCAGCCATATATAAATAATCCATATTCGGCTTTGCTATCCAAGCTCCTTTATCATTCTTTGTTATTGTATGTTGCTGGTTTACAGGAATATATCCTTTTAATACACCATTCTCAAATGAGACAACATTCTTTACAGCTTCATTGCTCATACTTTCCTTGGAAGGATAGATAGCATAGAAACTCTGTGTTGAAGAAGTTCTATCCCACTGCAAACCATCCCCCAATGCCAACAAATAAGCCTGGTTCTCCTGGTTCTCATCGACATTAGTAATACCATACTCTACCTTTTTCAAACTTGGAGATGATGGAGAATAAATATCAACTTTATCTGTAGATAACCATTTTATCTCCTGACTTTTCTTGCCATCAGCGCCTGTAACATAATCTCCATATTCAGTTCTTGTTTGCAGTCCACCATTATAGCTGGCATTAGCTCCAAAAACAATACCATTTCCTTTTGGAATATTATTATTCTGTTTGAACTCGTCATCAGTACATCCACTCATAACCAGAACTACTGCACTCAATAAAGACAAGTTCATTAAATACGATTTAAATTTCATAATATCTCCTTTCTTCTTTATTGCCATTCATTTCCTGTAAAATCAAACTCTTCAGAAATAGTCTGATTACCAGCTGTTACTTCACTATTAGGATCTTTCTTATCTACAACCGAAGCAGACATAAATCCTTGTTCCAACTCCACTTCCGCATGTTGGGTTTGTGGAGCTTCATACTTTTTTTGAGTTTTCATACTATTGTTTTCTTTTTTAGTTTTTAGTTAATACTCTCACTTCTCTTTTCTTAGTTCACATGAAACTGTTTTGTCTTTTCTGTCTTTTCTCTTTCTAGTTTTACCTCCGTTTTTAGTTGTTATTTTGAATGATTTTTATATCCGTATTTATAGCCATAGCCGTAACCATAACCATATCCGTAGCCATATCCATATCCGTGACGTTCCGGATCAGCTCCGTTCAGTACCAGAGCCATGTTCTTCAGTTTCTTTTCCTGATAGAGTTGCTCAATGTCAGGCAGCTGACGACGGTCCAGCTTGCCTGCACGCACCACAAAGATGGTCAGGTCGGCAATACGGTTGGCAATGGTGGCATCGGCAATGATACCTACCGGTACATTATCGGCGATGATGTAATCGTAGCGGGTACGAAGTTCCCGGATCAGCTCGTCCAGACGTTCATCCATCAGCAGTTCGGCCGGATTGGGAGCGACGGTTCCTGAGGCGATCAGGTCGAAGTCTTCCCGGCGCTGGATAATGTCATCTACGCGGATGGTGGAATCGGACAAATAGTTGGTGATACCCACATGGTGATGCCCATAGTGGCGGCTCAGGGTTCCCTTGCGGATGTCCAGGTCGATCATGATCACGCGCTTTTTGGTGTAAGCCAGACTCATGGAAAGATTGCGGGCAATGAAGGTCTTTCCGGCACCTACATTGAATGAGGTGAAGGTGATGACCTGCACAGGGTTGTCTTTCCGGGAGAGGAAGGCCATATTGGTACGCAGGATGCGGAAAGCTTCCGATACGATGTCGTCACCCTGTTCCCGGACAGTGGGTGCATTCTTGTCGTGATGTTTCTGGATGGACTTGTCGAGCGGTATTTCACCCAGGTAAGGTACACTGACTGCTTTTTCCAGATCCTTGCGGCTGTGAACGCGGGTATCCATGAACAGAATAAGGAGGAAGGCGGCTCCCGGCAGGGCAATACCGATAAGGACACCGAGCAGAAGAATGCGGTTGCGGTTCGGGGAAATCGGGAAACTGGTACTTTCTGCACTGTCAATGACCCGGGCATTGTTGTCGGCCATGGCCTGTGACAGAGCATTCTCTTCGCGGCGGTTAAGCAGGAAGAGGTAAAGAGCTTCCTTGATCTTTTGCTGGCGCTCGATGGAAAGCATCTGGCGTTCCTTGGTCGGAATGGCAGCCACCCGGCTTTGTGCACGCTGTTCGCGGCTTTGTGCGTCGTTGCGCTTCACGTTGATGCTGACAATCATATTGTCGACGGCACGGATGATGCTTTGCTTCATGGCGTGCAGTGTGTTGTTCAGTTCTTCCACTACGGGGTTCTTGTCGCTGCTGTCGCTGATCAGCCGGTCGCGTTTCAGCTTGGTGGCATTGTAGGCCGTGATCTGGGTCTCAATGTTCATGTCGCTGATGCCTGTATTGGCCGGGATCAGGTCAGTTTCTTTCTTGGGGTCGGTGAGATATTCCTTGATATACCTGGCCAGGCGCAACTGGGTTTCCAGTTCCAGGGCGTCAGCATTGTATTTCTGCGATTCACTCATGTACATGCTGGCCGAGGAAGCAATGTCTACCACCTGATTGTCGCGCTTGAAGGATTCCAGGTCTGATTCAACATCGCCCAGTTCCTGACTGATAATGATCAGACGGTCATTGATGAAGTTGGCGGTGTTGATGGCTACCTGATTCTTATCCTTAATGGCTTCTTCGTTGTAGACGTTGATCAGGGTATTGAGGATGTCTTCGGCCCGTTTGGGGGAGTTGTCTTTCAGCGAGAGCGTGAGGATAGACGATTCGTCTTCTTCCTGACGGATGCCCAGATTTCCCTGATAGCGGGCAGCTACACCGTCAAGAGGCTGTTTCCGTACCTTGATGGGAACATTGGTCCAGGCCTTGCTGAAGAAGTTGGTCGGGGTAATCACCAGGTTTCCGCTGCGAAGTGACAGGGTGTCGTTCAGCCGGACCTGGTATTCGGACTTTTCCTCTTCCCGGATAAAATCAGACAACAGTACAGTGGTACTGTCCTGTATGGTTACGGTAAAGCCAAGGTATTGTTCCGGAAGCGCATCGGGAAAGCTGACATTTACCGGTGACTGTGTATACAGTTCGTCGTAGTGAAGGCCGCTTTTCTTCTGGTAACTGATGTCGGCATGAACACGCTGTACCACTTCCCGCATCAGTTTCTTGGAACGGAACTGCAGGATTTCGTTAGCCACGTTCACTTTGTTGATGAAATTGTCGTAACGGTCCAGTCCGGCGGTAGAAGTCTTGTTCGAAGGATCTTTGATGATCACGGTTGTTTTTCCGAAATAAACTTTGGGTGAACTGGCGTATTGATACCAGGCGATACCGCCGCATATCAGTACGGAGAAAAGAAACCACTTCCATTTGGAAGTCAGGTACATGAGCAGGTCCAGTACGTTGAGGCTCTGCTCATTCTTGTTTACAGAGGATGGATTTGTCTGCATGTCGTTTGAAAGTCTGGTTATTGTTATTTAAGAGCCCACATCAGCGAGCAGACGGTTGTCACAAGAGAGAGCAGGACGGTTACGACCTGGAAGCCGCGGTCTTCGTTGTCTTTCTTGCGATACTTCGGTTCTACATAGACGATGTCATTTTGCTGCAGGTAGAAGCAGGGAGAGTCGAAGATATCCTTGCTGCGCAGGTCATGAACGAACATCTGGCGTTCGTTGCCTTTTTCACGGATCACGGTCACGCGGTTGATCCGGGCTTTGGCAGTCAGGTCTCCGGCATTGGCAATCGCTTCCAGCAGCGTGATGCGGTCACCGTCGCAGGTAAAGGTTCCGTTGCGTCCTACGGCTCCCAGTACGGTGTATTTGAAGTTCAGGACATCAATGGTGACAAGGGGATCCTTGATGTAGTTGCTTGCCTTGATCTGATTCTCAATCAGCGATTTTACCTGGCTGACAGACATTCCGTCTACATGAAGTTTTCCGAGAATCGGGAAGTCGATGTTGCCTTCCACATCGACAAAATAACCTTTTTCCTTGCTCCCTGAGGCATCGGATGCCGAGACATTGCCGTTGCGGTCTATCTGGAAATTTCCTCCCTGAATATTGAACGGGATGGCAAGTTCCGGATTCTTACAGCTTACCGTGATGCCCAGGCGGTCACCGCTTTGCACGACTACTTCATGGTTCGGATCGAAAGGATATTTTTCACCCATCTGCATGTCAGACAGGTAGACGAAATCCTTGCGTGACGCACACGACGAGAACAGCAAGGCAATCATCAGGCTTAAAAAAACGAATGTTTTGTTCATGAGTTATGTTTAATAAGATTGATTAATTCGGTTGATTTCATGGTGGCATAATTGGGCAGCCTCACGGTCAGGCCGACATTCCAGCATGCCTACCGGAACGCGGGTTGCGATCTGTATCAGGGTGTCACACAGCTGCCCGTAAAGGTGTGAATCCTGCCGGATGGCCGAGCACCCGGGAAGCAGGTCGATAAAGGCTTCCGTATCCTGATGGCTGTGGAATCGATTGGCCGGTGCCTGTTTCAGACGCACGATTCCACCCACGGGAAAATGCCGGTTTTTATAACACGGAGTTTTCCCGCTCCACGGAGTGCCGTAAACCAGCACCTGACCGTCTTGAAGGCGGAGGGTGGGGTTATCGTCGTTCAGCAGTTCGCAATGAGGGAAGACGGAAGTCCACAGGGCTGCATGTGTACTTTTCCCGGTACCGCTTTTTCCCAGGAAGAGGTAGCCCATCCCGTCTGTATATACAGCAGAAGCATGGATGGAAACGGCTTCCCGGTTGAGAATGGCCTGTGAAAAGACAATGCGCAGCATGGAGCTGAGTACATGTCCTGCATAGGGATCCGTCCAAAGTATTGTCGCCGTAGCCTGAGTAAAGTCTCTGTCAGCCTGAAGGATATGCTGGGGACCTTCCGGCCAGGGGCTGATGCTAACCTGATATCCTCCGGAAAAGGCATACAGACTGGTATAACCAATATCATTAAGGGTCCGGTCCAGGAGGGTGGATGCAGATGCTGTTTCCGGTCCGGCTTCGGATAAGACTGTCAGTTGGAAAATGGATTCTTCCTGCGGTTTCTTTTCGCACAGAAAGGGACGGAACGAGGGCAGCAGCCTGTCAGCATCCTGTCCGTCCGGGAGTGAGAGACTGAAAAAGAATCCGGCTACACAATATTGAGATTCTGTCATGATTTGAATTGTCCGGTTAAAAGGTTCGTAAAAGTCCAAAAAGCTTCCTGCGGTGCGTAGCGGCAGGAGAAACGGATGTTGCCAAGGAAAGACCGGAAAGTATGAAACTTGCTGCTCCATTTGTTTCGGCAGTATTCCTGCGTTGTGCGTGGTATAAACCGAAGTTTCCTCCCCGTAGAATAATTTCCAGCAGCGGTTCCGGAGAAACAGTCTTTTCCGGATAGGGGAGACTGGAAGCAGGCAGCCCCAGCTGTTTCACCAGAAAGGTATGAAGCAGACTGTTCCACCGGATGATTCCTGCTTTACGGCAGAGGTCATACAGGGCCTTGCCGTCAGTTTCCGTTTGCAGGCAATGATAGGCACGTGCCAGGTCGCATAGCTGACGCAGACCGATTCCCCATCCGAAAGCATGCTTCATGATGTGCGTATTGAGCAGAACCAGATTCAGCAAAGGAGAGGGAATGGTTATCTCGGTTGGGTTTCCCGGTAGTCTGAAGCTTGTCAGATTGGCGGGATCCTGTTCCTGTTTATACAAGTATTTTCGAATGAACGGACTGTGCAGGTCGGTCAGACGCGTATGATGTTCTACGTTGACTCCTTTCCAATAATAGCAGAGACTGTCATCGGCTTTGGGAGAAACACGGCATCCCATCTGGCTGACCAGTGAAGCAGCCTGACGGCTTTCTTCCTTGTCGGAAAAATAAAAGTCAATATCCCCACATTCCCGCAGCAGCGGTTTTTCGTAAAAACGGGCGATTCCTTGTCCTTTCTGCAGAACGGGGTGCAGACCGTTGGTGTGAAACAGTCCGTAAAGTTCGGTCAGTACCCGGTTCATCCGGAGATTGGCTCTTTCGATCCGGTCAATGGTTGCCACCCAATGAAGCAGTTGCTGTTCGGGTGGAAGCAGTTCGTCCGGAAGCTGGCACAATCCCTGATAGACGAGGCCGGTGACTGTCTGACGCTGTGCCAGATTGAAAATCCTTTCCCAGCTTTCTGATGATCTGGGAAACAGGGAAAGATTTTCAGGAACTTTCTCCCAAAGTCCGGCACGCACCAGTATGAACAGGACCTCGGTGTCTTCTAATCGATCAGTCCGTACGCTTTCCATTGAGCCAATTGTTTTTTTACATCTTGAAGTGCTGTTTCACGGTCGACTTCATATATTTCGCACAGCCAGTCAGCCAGTTCTTCCGGAGCAGTTGTTCCTTGAATCATCTGCTGCCATAATCCGGCAGCTGTTTCGTTCAGTGTGAAAACATCGGACAAGTCAACATTCTCCTGACGGGTGTTTACGATCATGTATTGCCGTCCGATTTTGCGAAGTCGCAGGTTGGATTTAGGTTTCATCTTTGTCTGGTTTTTGTTAGTAGGTTCCCTTTCGGGACAGGTTCAAAACTTTTTTCCGGAGAGGATGGACAGAACGGTCAGAAAAATGATCTTCGTATCCAGCCATAAGGTATGATGGGCCAGGTAGTCAAGATCCATTCTTAGCCGTCGTAACATCTTTTCCATGTTGTCGGTATATCCGTTGTAGAGGGTTGCAGGCGAAAACAGTCCCGGACGTAATTGATAAAGCAATTCGTAATCAGGATTGATCGCCTTGATCTGTTCTACAAAATATTTCCGTTCCGGACGAGGACCGACAAAACTCATATCCCCTTTGAGGACATTCCAGAGTTGGGGCAATTCGTCCAGATGGTGTTCACGCAGGAAACGTCCGACCCGTGTCAGGCGTTTGTCTCCCTGGCAGCAGAGAGCTGGTTTTCCGTCAGCTTCAGCCGATTCTTTCATCGAACGGAATTTATAGAGGATGAAGGGTTTACCCTGATATCCAATCCGTTCCTGGCTGAAAATAACCTTACCGCCGTTTTCTATTTTTATGACCAGATAAATGAGAAGGAAAAGCGGTGAAAAAACAATCATTCCTGTAATACTTCCCAAAATGTCCAGTCCCCGTTTGATGCGGTTGATGGCTGGCGACATCATATCCCGACATTTTTTGTTGTCTTTGATCATTTCGGCTTCTGACATAGACATGATTTTTAGTTTGGTATCATTCATAGGCTTTCATAGATTTTGAGACATTGATCAATCATCTTTTTCTGAGTAAATAGATTTTGAAAACGTTTTCCGGCATTCTCTGCATATTTCCGATAAGTGTTTTCATCGTGAGTCAGAGTCTGAATCGCTTCTGCCAGTTCACGGGCATTTTCAGGAGCTACGTTCAGGCCGGACTCTCCATGTGCATTGACCCAGGAAACCCCAGACTGAGGAATGCGGGTGGCTATCAAAGGTTTGCTGCATGACATGGCTTCTATTTGTACGATGCCGAACGCTTCGGTCTTCTGGATACTGCTCAGGCAAAAAACTTTGCAGGCACCATAATAAGCCGGAAGGTCTTCGTCGCTGATCCGTCCCAAAAGTTTCACTTTGTCCTGTACTCCCAGAGTTGCTATTTCGTTTTCCAGTTCATCTTTCAGTTCACCGGTTCCTCCGATCAGTATCACATACCTGTCGTCCAGATAGCGGGCTGCTTCTATCAGGTACCGGTATCCTTTGTAGGTGACGAGTCTTCCCAGTGAGAAAACAATGTTTTTCCCCTGATAACGCTGAAGAATGCTTTCTACGGCTTCAGGTGAAGGTTTCATGGCTTCTACACCAATAGGCAGGCAGACCGTTTTCTCCTGTACCTCTTTCAGATACGGTGATTCCTGGAGATATACCGGTGTTGTTCCTACAATCTTGTCTGCTCTTTTCAGCAACCAGTTCTGTAACGGCTTGTAAAATCGGAGCAGCATTTTCTGTTTCTGGATGTCGCTGTGCCAGTGAAGGACAACTTTCCCCTTGTAACCCGAGCAATATAACGCCAGACAGGCCATGGGGTCTGGATGGTGTACATGGATTACCGAATAGTTCCGGCTTATTTTTCTTAAGGTCAGAATCATAGCCGGTGAGATCATTGTTGCGGCGATTTTAGCCCATGAAGGACTTCCAATCAGTCTGGCATGTTCGTTGAGGGGGATAATCTGGCTATCCCCTTTGTCCAGTGCACACAACATATCACAATCAACCTTCCGCGCGGATAGACCGAGCATCAGGTCGTACATTACTTTTTCTACACCGCCTCTGATCGGGTAGAATTTTCCCAATTGCAAGATTTTCAGATCTTCTTTTTTCATAGCTTGAGGATCATTTGCCTGGAATACTTACTGTTTATACGTCGTCTTCTGTTCCTGTATCAGTTTCTTGTGCAGAATGATGGCATCCGGATAATTTCTGCGGATATATCCGCCAATGCTGTTATATACCAGTCCGAGACGAGTTGCGATGGATTTCAAATCTTCCGTCGTTGTCTGATACAGTTCTATTGCTTTCTTGTATTTCTTTTCACTTCGGCACATCGTACGTTTTCCCTGTTCATTCTGTCCCATTCCTACGATACTGATCAGTTCCGGTTCGTATTTATGCAGGTATTGGCGGAAACTTTCCGGTTGCAGGTTGAACTCATTGGCTACCTGAGCAATGGAACGTGGATTCTGTTTGATGCTGTTAATTGCATCCTGATATTTGAGTGAGGTACGTTTGGTACGGTTTCTGGCTTTTCTCAAGTCTTTCGGACTTTGGCTTTCATCGGTTATTCCCAGATGATCCAGTACCAGATTTTTGTGCCATTTATGCAGATAAAACCGGAATCCTTCCGTAGTTACTCCTGTCTGATCTGCAATTTCTTTCAGAGTCAGTACTGTATTTTTGTACAGGGTAAGTGCTTCTGCGTATTTATTGATTGTTTGGGCGGAAGGTTCATATTTCCGTCCGTTTCCCAGGAGTCCTCCTCTTTTTTTATACTTTTCTTCTTTCGCCCGTTTACGCATGGCTCTTTTTTGCTGAAGCACGTCTTTGTGATAAAAACGTAAATGTTGCATCAGGCCACTTTCGGAGACTTTGAATTTATCGGCAATTTCCGGTATCGTCATTTCCGTTGTACGGTAAAGTTCAACCGCATCCGTGTATTGCTGGACGCAGGAAGGGCGTGCCCCCCGGGGAATATTGTCATTGATACCCAGCCGTTCACGTATCTTTTGTCGCCGGGAAAGAATTTCCTCATAATGTATTCTCATGAAATTGGCCAGTGCAGTACCATTCAGGCCGAATTTGCGGGCCACCTGTGAAATATTCAAGTCGATGTATTTCATCATGTCGCAAGCCTCTACTGCTGCTTTGTATCTTTCGTGAGACACACGGTTTTGTTTCCCGGTTGAATAGATTTTAATCGACTGCAAGTCTTCACTTTCCACTGGTATCTGATGCCGTTGCAGAACCAGTTCCCGCCAGTAACGGCGTAAGTAATTTCCCAAAGCACCGGGAGTAACTCCACAACGTAGGGCTATAATTCTTGTTGACAATGTGGTGTCAGCATACAATGTTACAGCCTTTTCGTATTTACAGTGAAGCGCATGCCGTTTTTTCAGCAATGCTCTTTCCTTGGCCGGGAGTTTTTCAATCTCGTCCAAATTCAGTTTGTTTTCCATGGTTTAAATATTGGCTGACGGATTCCTTTCTGTCAGCTTGTCGTATAAGTCCAGATAATCCTGATAGCGGTCTTCTTTCCGGAAGTTTTCCAAAGCATATGTTCTGCAAGGCTGCTGATAGTAAGCCTTTCCCCGTTGACTGATCAGGCGGGCTGCCTCCAGCATTTCTTTCACGTTTCCCTGAGGCACGATGAAACCAGTCTGATCCGTGATGGCTTCAATACTTCCACCTGTGCGATATGTTACGACCGGTGTGCCACAGGCAATTGCTTCCAGATTGACGGTCGGGTAATTGTCCTGCCACGTCGGGTTGATGAATGCATCAGCTGCAGCATATAGTTCTGCCAGCTGGTGAATATTTTCCGTACGTGGAATGCCCAGCATGTTTTTTTTAAGTTTTTTCTGTTGTTCCGGCCGGACTCCTACTAAAACAAGCATTTCATCAGGATGTAAAAGGTCGGTCATTTGAATACAATCATCAAATCCTTTTTCCCGGCTCCAGATACTGGCCACACCAAGCAGAATGTGTTTTCCGTTCAATCCATATTTCTGCTTAACCTGTTCCGGATTATAAATATTGAATATATTGGTATTGATTCCGTTATGAATCACATGAAACTGATTGTTTCGGAAGAAAGAATGCTGCATTTCTTCCCGGATCCATTCAGAGACCGGAACAATGGTCAGCTGATCCAGGGGTAGGGAAGTAAAAGCCTGTTTCTTGTCTTCATAATTTTGATGTGACCGGTCAATTAGCCAGCTTGCAGGAAACTCCTTCTTTTGTGGGCAATGTCCACATCCTGTTTGCCATTTATTACATCCGGCATACGAGTAGTAATAACAGTGTCCGGTATACAGCCAGCAGTCGTGAACAGTCCAGATCACCGGGATATTACTTTGGGCCAGGAAATCAAACAAGATCTGATAGTTGAGGAAATAGCCGTGAATATTGTGGATATGAATCACGTCCGGTTTCAACTCCTGAATCTGTTTCACAAATAGTCGGGTAGCCTCGTTCGAAGCCAGTCCGTGCCGGTCAAACAGTCGGGTCTCCAAGCCATGCCAGATTGTACTCCATTTATTTCCGACCGGAATCACTTCCGACTGGCATGACTTGATTCCGTCACGTCCTTTGCTGTATGCTATGCAGCTTCTCCATCCGTGTTGCATAGCCAGTTCTCCGATTTCCTGCATAATACGTCCGGTTGACGTATTGACTCTCAGAACCGGATTAATCTGTAAAAGCGTTTTCATTAATGGGTTAAAGCAGTGAACAAGCGCATCCATTTGTCCATAACGGCCTGTTCAGAATAAGTTGCAACGACTTTTCGGGCGTTTTGAGAAAGCATTTTCCGATATTCTGTATCTTCCATTACTTCCATCATTGCGTGAGCTAGCTTTTCTATGTCTCCATTGGGAACGAGTAATCCATTCTCTCCCTGTCGGATAATATCTTTCGGACCACATTTAAAATCAAATGAAACGACCGGCAGTCCGCAAGCCATCGCTTCGATCATTACCATAGGAAATCCTTCATAATTGGAACTCATCACCAGCATGGAACTCTGGATGTATTCATTCCCGATTTGTTTAGTAGGTTTGTTTATCCGTACAGACTTTTGCAATCCTTTTTCTTCAATCATTTGTTGAAGCATTTCCTGCCATTCTCCCTGACCGAAAATATCCAGGTTCCAGTCAGCAAACTTTTTAGAATGCTGTATCAGCTGCCAGGCTTCAATCAGACGGTCAAATCCTTTCTGATAATCCAGTCTTCCTACGGCAATTACCCTCTTTCCCGTTACGTCTGAATAATGTTCACTTACATGCATTGCAGCATTGGGGATAACTTCCATATTAGGCAATTTCCCCCAGTATTCCCAGTCTTCATTAGTCAGTACAACAAATTTGTCGAATCGGCGGACGATTCGTTCGTCCTGCCGGGTACGCCATTTATCAATCCATCCTAATATTCCTTTTCGGTTGTATTGCAAGCGGAAAAACTTGCAGTAATGTAATTCCAGAACCTTCTTGCTGCCATCCTTGATGGAAGGGATGAAAGATGATTCAGAAGGGTAGAGGGATATGACAATATCTGCTTTTTCTTGTTGAAGTAATGCCGTCAGTTTCTGTTTATGTACCTTTCTTTTACGAAGATATCCGGTGATCTTTTTCCATGCACCTTTTTCATTATCGTCTGAATAGTTTATGCCCAGATCTGTCATCCGTACATTGGGAGGAAACGGATAGAAGGGAGGTCTCTGATGCTGGTCGGTAGTAACAATGGAAACTTCCCAGCCCGGAATCCGGGAAAGATAAGTAACCTTGTTCAGGAGGACACGCTCCATACCTCCGGGGTTGTATGTGGAATGGGTGCAATAGATGAGTTTCATAGAATTTAAATGGCTATCTAAATTTATGGGAGGTATTCATTCGGAAATTCGTTTTATGACCTTAGCGGGATTTCCACCAGCAATACAATCAGCAGGAATACTTTTGGTTACAACAGAGCCAGCAGCAATAATACTCCGTGCACCAATAGTAACCCCTTTTAGAATAAGGCAATTCATACCGATAAATACATCATCTTCAATGACTACCGGAGATGAAACTCCCCAATCGGTAGAAGGGCTTCTACGCAATTTAAAATCCATATTGTGCGCATCTGTATCGATAATGATACAATTACCACCAATTTTTACATGATTCCCGATAGTAATCTTTTTATGTGTCCAAAGCACTGCACTACTCATTCCCACATTATTGCCAATTGTAATACATGCATCATGAGTAGCGTAAATCATTCCTCTCCGATTTGCACACAGTGCATTCACTCCCCATCCGGATGAAAAATACAGATTATCTCCAATTTTTACTTTGGCTGATGGAAAAAGATGTACATAAAGTTTTCCATGTATGACACAATGACGTCCGCATTGTACTCCATACATTTTAAGTCGCAACAGATTATAATAGGAACTGATGCGATTTCTTACTCTTTTAAAAAAACGAACTATTTGTCTAACAGCTTTACTCATTTTCAAGAATATTATCAGTTTGCACATCATCTTTTTTACTCAATACAAGGAAGATAGCAAAGACCAAAAAGATATCAGTAGACACTTTAAACCATCCGATATAATTTACTAATAATATCATTAAAAACATCATCTTATAGTTTTTAAACCGATGTATACATGCCCATGCAGATTTCCACATAAAAAATACAAATACAAAAGTCCCGACTAATCCAAAGTAAAAGATATAGCGTAAATAACCGATATCTGTCCCTTTATAATATCCATGATATATAGGACCCGTATAATATGGGTCGAAAAAAGATAAAGTCTTATCCATAGGATTTGCTGCATATCCATCTCCAATCAACCAAGTAACCCAATTATCAGGAAAGACCACCATATGCTCTAATAAAATATCATTCGAACTGGTCTGCCACTCACCTGTTTCCCACAAACTAAAGAAGCCTTCAAATCCAAAGCGTATATTTTTATAAAAGGTATCATTGGCAAAATACAAATAGATAAATACAGGGATTATCACACATAAGATACCTCCTAACCAAAACCAAAGTTTCTGATTCTTTATATTTTGCTTCAAACTCAAAAGATTAGTAGAATATATCCAATATACTAATGCAAGTCCTACTCCTACCGTAGTGGTACGAGACATCATATTCCCAATGATCGCAATTATCAAAAAAGAAATAAGATAGGTCACCACTTGTTTGTGCGACAACTCTTCTGCTTTCGACAAGATATAACCAATCATGACAACGACTGCGGAAAAACGTAATCCAGCCACATCCAAAGCCGCACCAATTCCCGACAAACGTGCCTCTTTGGTATTTCCCATAAACGCTTCTCCTCCCACAAAACTATCTACCCATGCCTGTAAAGGTGGATATACATCTTTAGTCCACGCAATCAAACACTGAATTACACATACCGCTATCAGTTGATTACAGACCAAACGCACATTAACATAACCATAGGCCGTATCGAGCCACCGCACTACAGTATAAGCTCCTCCCATCCATACCCACATGGAAACAAAATAGGTCAGGAACGAAGCATCCGGAGTATTATTAATGGTCATTGTCAATAAACTAATTAATGATATGCCCAAGGCTAACAATGACAATACAAAGAAATTCTTGTTTATACCGGCATCCCTTCTTTGTGCCAAACGTTTTCCCAAAATCAATAACCCAATACCCGCCAATGCCATTTTAGTATTCATTCCCGGCAAAAAAACAGTTTCAATTGGGAAAAAATAAAAAGAAGTTAGGATAACCGATATAATATGAACCAAATACTTATACATAAGTTTGAGTCAGCAAATTTATAAGTTTATAAATTTTATCTATATAATATTTTATAAGCTATATGAAATAGCCAGTTGTATATCCACACCAACCAAAACTGATTTTTCCATGCACACCATTGCAACCACCGGCTGCGTCCCGATATATTCCGGTTACGCAAAATAAAACGGTTTGCCTCCGGATACCATTCTTTCCACAAACGATAAAAGTTGACATCACCCATTAAAAGAAACGGGAACTTGGCTTCCAACTTTAAGAATGCGATCTCTTTCTCCAGTGTATTTCCATAAACCTGAGTTAATAGAGCTGATATTCTACTAACATTATGTTTCAACTCTACTTTATGTTTATCTGAATACACATTGCTCATGGCTCCCGTATTCAGTTTTACATAATGATAGAAAGCTTTTGGAACATAAAGTACTTTATCGGCATGTGCAAACAAAAGCATCATGGTCATATCCTCTCCCATCCCATAGCCGGAAGGAAAAGAAACCTGATAATCTGTATAAAGATTACGTTTTACGAGTTTATTCCATACATTATACTTCATTCCTCCACCCAACATGGCTTTTAAAGCCTCTTGCGAAGTATCAAAAGAAGGTTGTTTCATATAGCGCTCGTTTTTCTCAAAAGACAAGAACCAGTCACACCACACAATATCTGCCTGATGCCTTATAGCCTCGGTATATAAAGTTTTCAGCATATCAGGCTCTACAAAGTCATCGCTATCACAATGAAAAATATATTCTCCCTGTGCCATCTGCAACCCAGTGTTCCGGGCAGCCGGCAGTCCTTTATTGGTTTCATGAACTGTAATTACCATACTATCTTGTCTCTCCGGATAACGGGCTAGTACTTCCTGAAGCACTTCCATACTATGGTCGGGAGTCGCATCGTTGACAAAGATATACTCCACCTCTTTTAAAGTCTGTTGCATTAGTTTTTCTGCACACCGACCAATAAACTTCTCCACCCCATAGATAGGGATAATCACCGAAACTTTATATTTCATTTTAATATATTTCCTTATAATACAATCCATCCTTTGCACAAGGCTCTATCCGACCTGAATTCATCGCATGAATCTGGATTAAACCAGATTTCTGGGGCAATTACCACTTTTTCTGGATTACGGTTCAAAAAAGCACTCCACCAGCTATATGTACTGTTCGAGATAATATTATGCTTGCACAGACTCATCAGCTGCATATCAAAATGACTGCCATAGCCATCTGCCGGATTTCCCTCTACCAGTGTATAGTCTATCTCTTGAAAGTTTTCCTTTACCCAGTCCACGTTATCAGTAAAGACATAAAACTTAGAATGCTGCAACTTTTCCTTCATCTGTAGAATAGCTTTCCGGTAATACTCCATTGAGCAGGTATTCTGGTACCAGATACGGCTCTGATAATCTTTTCCCTTCCGCACATGAATGGCTACCGATTCGCATTCCTCTATTTCTTTTTTTAGACGAAGATTCATTTCATCCGTAAACGGCAAAAAAGTAAAACATTTCTTTATTTCATCATCCACAGCTTCCACAATGGAAGCATTCAAGAAAACCCCGATAATATATTCATTCCGAGCCGTATTTGCCGGTAAAGAGGCATCAAAAGCTCCTGTAGTAGTTCTTACATTCGTAGACGAAGGGAAATACCTGCGACGTACTTTGGAACAAAGATCTGATCCTCCTCCCCATAAAAATACCTTTAAACGGGAAGCCTGTTTTATTTCCGCATACGGAAAAATTGAATTCCATGCCACCTTTTCGTGTGCCAATTTAGCCGAACGGTAAAAATCAACAGTAACCTTATACCCCTGCTTTTTTAAGAAGAGATAATAGCTGTACTGAAACATCCGGTTAGCAAGGCCACAAGCCATATTAACTATAAATCCCATCAGCTTTTAACTCTTAGATTTCCCTTTTACCATACACAAAATAACGAATTAAGATCTTGATACGCTTCCATAGTGAAAGCTGATCCAACTCATTTAAACGTGTATAAAAAAACTCAAAATAGAATTTTTCATCAAAGAAAGGAGATTTCCGGTAATACTCCCACCAGATATCGGAATTCACACAAATACCTTTCCATGGTTTCTGACCGTTATAATGAACAATACCTTCTGTCAAAGCTTCGTCTATATCTTTATCACTCCAAAAATCACGTAACAAATTCCTATGTCTTAAAGCTAATTCAGAAAAATAGGTTGTCAAACAGAAAACAGGCTTTAAATATGTAATCTTCCCCTTACATGCTATATTTAGAACATCTAAATCTTGAAAATGAAATTTGTTTTTTGCCAACTCCTTGAATCGCTCTACCAAATTATCTTCTCTTATTTTTTTTGAGTTTAATATAATATTTCCAGCATAGATAATGCTATCAATGTTCACGTTCCCCAATTTCAAATAATACTTTTTCATATCAGGAATAAACGGTACTAATGCATTTACACCTGCCACATAACTATCATTTAAGTCTGTATGAAAATAAATATCCGACAAATCGAATCGAAAAATTACATCCACATCTGAATAAATAATATTATCATATTCAGGAACTAATTCTGGAATAAGTAGACGATAATAAGTTGGTGTTGTAATTCCTCTAATTTCAAAAGCCTGATCAAAAGTATTATCTACCACACGATACTGAATCCGACAACGATTGAAATACTTAGGCAATTCATCCAACTGTTCTTTATGCAAATCAACCTTTGAAGAATGCAAAATAAAAATATCATAAAACGTCTCTTCTTTTGCATTCATCAACAAAGAAGAAATACAAACACAAGCCGGAAGAATTAAATTATTGTCAAAAGCAAATACTATAGGAACTGTTTTCATCATACGATCTTTTTAATTAATGGTAAAGCACGGTATTTCTCACTTTTTATAAAATGTATAGCATCTTTTATCGCCTTTAGTTTTAGTTTGAAAATATCCATTCTTCCCTTTAGTAAAGATATCAGTAGCGTAAATAAAAGTGCATAGCCAATGCAAACCATACTCCAAACTCTACTCAACCTACACGTATCAGGCAAATAAATAAAACGATGCCAAAAAATAGTCTTAAAGCGAAAATCGGAATAAATCAGCATCTTCTCTTTCTCTTCACTCATCATTGTAGTTCCTGCATCCAAATGCTTTATTCCACTATGGAACCAAGTCAACTGTTTCAACCCCATGCAATACATCTTATAGTACATCACCTGATCATCCCCTAAAGCATATTTCATTTGATCCATCCAAAGCTCCTCTTCAAAATGAATTTTCAAAAAATCATCTTTTTTGCAGAAGAAACACGGGCCAGCATTAGTCTGTGATAAATATACTCCAGATTTAGGATCAGTATTATACGAATATCCCGAATTACGCATCACTTTATATCCCCACTTTCCATCATCCCTTCTATCTACCATTCTTCCGGAAAGTTTCATCATCCATTTACCTAGTGTAGGGCGTTCAGCATTTGGAAAGACATCAGGAGATATTACATCTGCGTCATTATCTACTAAATACTGATACAACTGTGCTACAGTTGTTTTTGGTAAATATACATCATCATCCAAAAATAAAATATATTCTGTTTCGACTTCAGTGTAAGACAAAGCACGTTGAGCAACCATACCTTTTTTCACATAAATATATTGCTCTTTTCCAATTGTTTCTTTCGGAATAGAATACCCTTCTGCTATATATACCAAAATCTTTGAGGGTTGAATGGTTTGCTTATTCAATGAATCCAATAAGGTTTGGTATTTATCTCCTGCTATACCTAATGTGCGAATAACAGCTGTATAATTTATTGATTTCATTATTTTATCTTTCCATGTTTTAAGAATCTTAACACTAACATAAATCGAGAAATCAAACTTAAATGATGCACCAAACACCACATCATGATTTTCAATTTGGTATTAATAAAAGGACAAGAGCAAATATACTGATGACAATCTGGATAAAAGCTCAAAAACTGATTATACGTGGAAGTACTCAAAACCCATTCTTGGGTACTCTTCAGTATTCGCCAACATAATTGTTTTTCATATAATGGATAGACGCCTTGAAGCTTAAAATAATTTATTACATCCAAATACATTACCTGCTCATCATGCATCTTTTTTTTATTCAAACTACGCATAATGGAGCCTACATTCATTTGATTATAATTATATAAGATTTTACTTAGATGTACAACTTTCCCCGCATGAAACAATACTTTTACAGATAAATTAAAATCTTCACAATATGCAGAATCTGACTCAAAAAACTTCAATTTATTCTGTACATATATATCACGCTTTACAAGTATATTCCATAATACAGTCCATCCATAAGCTATATAATTACATAGTGAAGCAATTTTATCCTCAGACCAATCAATTGTATGATAATCTACATAATGATCATTATAAACCATACGAAAATCACAAGTTACAATATCAACCTTTTGCTCTTGTATTACACGATACATATCTTCCAACATCGTATGCTCCATCCAGTCATCACTATCACAATATATTATACATTCTCCAATAGCTTCTGCTAATCCAAAATTTCTGGCTTGTGCCGGTCCTTTATTTATGGTATGGTATATAATTTTACTGTTTTTAGCTCTTTCCGGATACTCTAGCATAATCTGTTTTAAGATGTCTATACTACGATCCGGAGAAGCATCATCCACAAAAATGTACTCTACCTCTTTTAATGTTTGCTCGAAAAGTGAACGTACACATTTTTCTATATGTTTTTCAACTTTATATATAGGGATAATAACAGAAACTTTATACATAACATTGCTCATTTTACAAATATTCATACTTATAAACCTTAATGAACATCTTATAAATTCTTAAAAAAGAAACTACTTCTTTATTTTAAATGCACGCAATATTTTTCCTCCCCACCAACGTAAACGAAACAGACAAACTCCCCAATAAGGCGAAATATACAGATGAATTGGAAAGTGAACTTTTGAAACTTCCTTTGTCCAATTATATACTTTCTTTCTTAAAGCAACTAAAGATAAGTTCTTTTCCAATTCCTCATATCGATCTATATATAAATCACTTGCAACAGTTTCTAATGTCCAATAATACATCATAATCCCCCTATATAAATAATAGGAAGTCAATCTTTTATCTTCTACTTTATATGCATATTCATAGAATACATTACAAAGAGCAAAAGAATTAGCTAGATTACTGATACGTGGAGTAGATATAATAGAATTTTCACGTTGTCTATACGCATAGAATTGGATAGGAAGATAACCACATCGATAATTCTTACTAAAAAATTTAATTGCAAAATCTATATCCTCTTGAAATTTCCGATTTTCATCAAAACGCAAACAGCCAATAGCTGATTTACGAAACATAAAAAGCCAAGAAAAAAATCTACCGTTTATTACAAACTTCATCATCTCATAAGAACTCAATATTTGATTCTTCAAATTTAAGTTTTCTTCCGGCAAATCAGGAGTATATAATTGTTTTCCCTTTGCATCTACATTTACAAACTCTCCTCTTACAACATCTAAATTTTGTGATTCTGCCTTTTTTACCAATAAAAATAAAATATCTTTATCTATCCAAAAATCATCAGAATCTAAAAATATAATATATTCACCCAAAGCTCTATCTATTCCATAATTGCGTGCAGACGATAAACCTCCATTAGGCTTATGATAAACTCTGATACGAGAGTCTGTCGAGGCTATTTCATCACATAACTTTCCTGATGAATCTTTACTTCCATCATCAATTAATAAAATTTCAAAATCTTTAATGCTTTGCATCAATACGCTTTTCACACATTCTTTCAAATATTTTTCTACATTATATACTGGAATAATTATAGAAAGACTAGGCATAAGATTGAGTTAAATAAAAACTAATTACACACATAAGAAAATAAATCATCCCACTTATTCATCACATTGTCTATTGAAAATACACTAGTTGAAGATAAAGCATTTTTACCCATTTGCTTTCTTACATCCTCCGAATTCATTAGATATTGTAATTTCATACAATAATCCTCCACATTGTTATCTTTTATCAGAAAACCATTATATCCATCTTTTATCAAATCACGAGGTCCATTTTCACAATCATAAGCAATAACAGGCAATCCACAAGAAAATGACTCCAGTATAACCATACCGAAACTCTCTACTCTTGACGTAAAGGCAGATATGGAAGCATTCATTAATAATGCTGGAATATTATTAGACTTTTTAATGATATCAACCCTATCTTGTAATTTCATTTTTTCTATCATTTCCATAAGAACGTTTATATTATCCCCATCTCCTACCAAAATTAACTTCCAATCAGGATAATTAAAAGCTAAACGCGACCATATATGCAATAAACGATCCTGTCCTTTCAAATAATCTATCCGTCCAACCATTATAATATGTTTTTTTCGGGATCGTTTAAAATCAACACTTAAACCGTCGAAAGAAAGAGGATTAGGAATGTAAAAAGAATGGAATTTACATTTCAGAAAATTATTTGCATCAGTTTTTGATAATGCTACTATTGCATTATACTGACGAAACAACTTCATTTTCAAATAAAAAATTAGTTGCTTCTTAACTTTACATATAAATTTTGATTCAAATTTTCCCAAACGCATCTTCAACGTTATATGATTAACACCTATTATAGGAATACCTCCTGCAACTGATGATAAAAAATAACAATCTATTCCCTGCATCATACTAACTATGACATCAGGTTTTTCCTCTTTTATAGCAACTTGAAATAATTCTTTAGCCTGATTTAAATATCTTAAGAAACTAATACCAGGTATTCTATCTATTATTTTCTTTCTAACACCTACCTTTATATTTCTTATAAATACATTACTATCTAATGGATAAAAAGAAATTTGCTCATCTGCATCCCAAGTAATAATGCAAACCTCATATTTTTTTACTTTTGACCAATAATTAGCTTGCACAGAAAGTACACGTTCTATCCCTCCTGACAGATTCATATTTTGGGTTACTAATATTATCTTCATCTACAAATATTTTAGTCAAAACAATCAATAGCTAAAAAAATTAACGCTCCAACTTTTAGGTTAGTAATATTAATCTTTATCCAATGCCATCCTCAAAAAGCTTTCTGATTCATTTCTAATTTTTTGCAATCTATCATTTACTAAAGTATAATCAATCGTTACATTTAATATTTCATCAGAATCTATTGAACATAAACGCTCTCTTATACCCAAAAAAGTCAACAACGATAAGGCACGTTCATTCATATGTTTTCCACAACTAATTGTATTAAAGTTCTTTTCAAATAAAATAGATAAGGCTGTTCCATGAAAAGAAGTAGTTACTATATAGGTTGCATTCTTTATATAGCCTAAAAATTTTTCAGGAGATAATGTTTGTTTTAATTTTTTATTTTTAACCGCATTAGTAGATGAAGTTATTTCTACCAGTTTCAAATTCATTTTTTCCGCTAATTGTGTAGCATATTCAGACACAGATTTATCATTTTCAAATTGAAATAATAATAAATAAGGATACCTGCAATCCACCGTAGCTGCAAGTTGTTCAAAAATAGATTTTCCTATTAATAGTACAGGATCTAATACTACCGGAACATCGGTATAAAATTGTTTCTTAAAAAAAGTTTGCAAAAAACTTTCTCTTACGCTTACTGCCGAAAATGAATCTAATACAGATTTGAAAGATAAAATATTTTCCGTCTTTAAATTCTGTTCATATCCTGCACTTGCAGCATAAGCAATCAATTTCTTCCCTTTTACAGCAACACAATCTCCCCAAAAAACTTTATCAACTCCATTAGTTAATCGAGTATTCCAAATCTGATCACTTCCAAAAACAAAAGTATCAAAATCGTTCCGGTTATCACTTAAATTTAAATCATATAGATTCAATCTTTTTTTAACAAAAGAATTAAACGCCCTATATCTTTTCCACCGAATAGGTACAACAAGACATGCATAAAACCAATTTTTAATCAATTGCTTTATTGAAAGATTACAATTATAAGAAAATAGAAATATTCTATATGGCTTTATCAAATAATATGGCTTATAATCAATCACATAAACATCATGACCCATTTTTTTTAAAAATTCTTTTAATGCATAAGCCTGCAATACAGCACCATAATTAATGGCACAATGAAATGTTAATATACCTATTTTCATTATCGAAAAAGTTTATGTTTAGCACTACGCAATAACTGAAACAAACGATAACTAAAACTTAAATTACCATATTTTTTACCAATATATATAAATCCTCTATTAGCATAATCCTCTTCAAACTGCTCTCTTAAGGGGTGTATTATTGAAGAAAACTGTAAATTATGCTGTAAACAATTCTTCACCTCTGTTTGTATAAATTCAATTCTATTTTCAATTTCAGCAAATAGATTCTTTCCTTTTAGAGTATTTATTAACAACAAAGAAACTCCTTTATTATCCACATTAAAATCTATACCAGTTCTTTCAATCCCCCAAAAATCAGCAATAGTTAAATCAGAAGGACGATTTAAATTAGTGAAATAACAATTTCCACAAGAATTACGAAGCATTATATTTAAATAAAATAAATCTCTATAAGTAGTTCGTATAACCGTCTTATTTGAAAATGTAAAAGTTTCAAAATGACTATTCCATCCTCCCCTTGATTTATCCCTAAAGTTGACAGATTTTGCTTTCTCACCTATTTTTCGCTCTACATACTCCAAATAATCACGCCAAATATAAGGGGCAGGTACACCATGACAAACCAAATCTATAACAAATAGTTTTTCGACATTAACTCTAAACTTTTTTAAATAAGACTGCAACCCTGATGTCTGACAAGGAGTCCCTGAAAAAAGTACATATAAATCTTGCTTTAAATCATCCTTAACCTGAAAAAAAACAGTATTCAAATCGCTTTGTACATATTTACTTCCTTTAAATTCATTACGTTGCTGTTTCGTCGTAGCTCGTTTATGTATAGCCCGAAAATGGTCGGTATATCCTACACCATACACGACACCACCTCGTTCTAAAATCCAATCGGACAAAGCAATAAAAGCAGCTCCACTTTGACTTGTTTCTATTTCGGATATATCTTTATGACGAACGGCATAAACTTCTGGAACTAAAAAATCTGACTTTTCATAATGTGGATTAAAAGCACATACATCCTCACAAAGTCCACAATCAACACATTTATCCCTATTAATAACTGGATAAAGAAAGCCTAGTCCATCCGGTTGCATAGTTATTGCCTGCTTAGGGCAAATACTCGCACATGCCGTACAACCACAACATTGGGATTTATCTATTAAAGTAAGCATATTTTATTTTTAATAACTATTAAGATTTTAGTCTTTATAAAATCTCTTTCATGCGAGGTACATCCTATCCAATAAACAGAACTGATTGTACAAAACACAGACAATAAGGACACTACAAAAAAACGTAAAAAACCATCCTGCATTTGCCACATAAAAAGAAGCGGAAGCAACAAGGCAGCAGAGGTAACCACAACTACATTAGCACATACTTTGTATAAATAACGACGGACGGGAAGTCCAACCATTCTACGCAAGAATAAAAGACGCAATAACAGACAACAAACGGCTACAACCAATGCCACAATTAAAACAGACTCGGGAAGAAAACCAACTTTAAGACATAAATAAGAAAGAGGGAAATTCATCAGCAACATTCCACCCACAGCTATCTGGTAGTTACGAATGTTACCAGTAGCAGTCTGAAGATTAATCAATGTATTAGATAAAACATCGCACATAGTAACCAACAGAACTAAACGCACAAAATTAACTGTATGTTCCGGATAGTTTTTCAACCATAAAGAAAGAATAAACTCGGTTTCGAACAATACAGGTAAGGCAAAAACCAATAAAATGTAATAAGAGAAACGAGATCCTCTCTCTACAAGAGAAAACATATAGGAGTAATCGCCTGCTGCATACGATTTGGTAATCTGAGGATTGAGAGCTGTCATAAAGTTACTGGCAAAAGAATACAACACATTATTGACAGAACCAGCAATAGCACGAGCAGCATTGATGACAGGACCTATAAAGAGATTCAGAAGGATATTGACTCCCTGTTCTTTCAACAGGCCTGCTGTACACCCTATAAAAGTCCAACCGGCAAAAGCACTCATGGTTTTCCATGTATCGCGATAAAACCGAAACTGTAAACGACATTCTTCAAAATGTCGCTTGCAATAAATCCAATAGACGGCTTGCATGGAAATCCCCAATACGACCAACAGCAATGAATAGACAATAAGCCGGTCGAAATGAAAGGGAGTATAGGCAATAAACAGAATAATAAATAAACGAAGAATAATATCTAATATTCCGATATAGGCAAAAGCTGTCATCCGCTCATGGGCTACAATGGAAGCATTATAGGGTACGCTGAACAAACCGAACATAAAAGCTACCAAAGAGGCTTGAAAAACCCAGTTGGCTGCATAAAGGCGATCGGCAGGAATGGTCATCTGAGTATTCAGGAACCAGACTCCCACACTTTCTGCCGCTAAAAACACAATACCTGCCAAAGCCAAGTGAATGCAAAGAGAGGTAGAAAAGACTTTCTTCAACTGTTCCATATCGCCTCGCCCTAACTCGAAAGTAAGAAAACGGCTTACAGAAGAAGACAAAGAAGAAGATATCATGGAAAACATGGCTACGAAGCCTCCTACCACATTGTATATACCATAGTCTTCTACCCCTAATGCCTGCAAAACTACACGAGAAGTATACAAGGATACCAGCATGCCAAAGAGCATGCGTACGTAAAGCATCAGGGTATTCTTGGCGATGCGTTTTGTATTTTCCTGTTGTGTAGTCATTTATTTACTGCTGATCAGGCGTTTCCAAAATGATGTCTTTCTTTTCTCTTCATTCCCCTGAAGCCCCTGTAAATAGCGTTCATAACTCCATCTATGGGTGACCATTTCGTAAACAGCTCCCCAGTCCGGTAGTCCGCCTACATTGCGATCGTCAATGAACAGGTCGGCTTTGAGTTTTCTGCAAGGAGTAGAGGGGGTTTCTTTAGTCTGTTCTTCCGGGTAGTTGCTGTTGACTGCATAGAATTCCAGACCTCTTTCCCGGCAGAATTCTACTGCCTCGTCCAGTAATTTACCTTCGCGTACGGTCCAGAGTATCAGTTGATGATGTTCTGCCTGTAATTGCTTGAGAGTTACAATGGCAAAAGGAATCTCTTTTCCGATATGTGGATATCGGTGTTCCACGATGGTTCCGTCAAAGTCTACGGCTATGATCATCTTTTAATAATTTTAGAGTTTGGAAATTGGCAGGAACGGATAGCGTTTGCAAATAGCTTGTTCATCAGCTATCAGTTTTTGTTGCTGCTCCGGCTGGGTATCGGCATATCGCTCTGCAATGGCCGTTATGATTTTATGAGTTTCCTGACACAGATTGTCTATTTCTTTTAGTTCTCCCGGCTGGAGCTTATAATATATCTTTTCACAGTATTTTCCGATCCCTTTTAGGATTAGTAACTGTACTTGAGCTGCATTCGATAATTCCTCTGTCAACATCCAGTATCGGGATTTCATGATCCATTGTTCCAGGCTTCGGGCCAAAACCATCAGGTCAAGACGGTTTTGGGGATAAAAAAAACATTGGGCAATATCCGACTGAAATGAAACGAATTCATCATTATATGTGAGGGTCTGGGATTCGTTTTGTGTTTCTTGTCGCTGGCGGATGTATTCGTCAACATTCTCAAAACTTTCTTTACTGATTCCTCCGATAGCTACGGTCATGTTGCCGACGGTAGTAACCAGACACTTGTCGCGGGCGATACGGATGCAATAACCTTCCATACCGGTCAGAACTCCGGATGTTATTTTAATTAGTGTATGGTTTGGGGAATAATAATCAAAGGAGTGGGGCATAAAGCGAATGTGATGAGGATTTATTTGGGAAAGCTGCATGAAAGGTTGCATGACGCGATCAGGAATAATCGCTGTTTTCTTGGTACTGCAATCCTTTACAAGATACAGATCAAATGCTATCTGGTTCAGATAGTTTTGTATTTCCCGGCTGTTTCCTTGAATGAAAATAAGACCTGATATGGTAGGCCGTTCTGTTTTCCTCACATGGCTTTTACCACGTTTGTATGCAATACTTTTATGAATGAATGTTTTGAATTTTAATATTAGTTTTTCATTAATAGTTTCTACTTTGGCATGATGGACAAAAAGATAACACCAAGAGTTGGTTGGGCTGTCTTGAGGACAAATCTTCTCTTCCGGACCTGGGTTTTGAGGCTCGTTCTGAACTTTGTCCTTAATGACTTTAGAAGAAGTATCTGTACTATACAGTGGCATCGAGACTTTTTCTAATTTATGTTTGGTTTGGTGCTTCGATTTCTTTTTATTGAACTCATATGCACCTCTCTTTTATAAATCC
>NZ_EQ973646.1:0-1962 GCF_000157915.1 Phocaeicola coprophilus DSM 18228 = JCM 13818
AATCCGCTCGTTTCTGGCTGAAGCGCGTGAAGACATTGACAAGGGAAGAATAGTGATTCTAGGGGGAGACTTTAACGAGCCGTCTCATCTGGACTGGATTCGTGAAACAAAGGATCTGTACGATCATCATGGACTGATCGTTCCCTGGACGGTACCTTTGATGCTGGATAATGCCGGATTTGCTGATGCCTATCGCGTCCGTTATCCTGATGTATTGAATTATCCGGGCTTTACTTTTCCGGCAGATAATCCGTTGATTGCAGTAGAGAAACTGACATGGGCACCCAAAGCTGACGAGCGTGACCGGATTGATTATGTATTTTTCTATCCGAATCAACAGCTGGAAGTGGAAGATGTTGTAATTTTTGGTCCGAAAGGAAGTATTGTTTGTGGCCGGCGGGAAGAAGAAAAGTCTAAAGACCGTTTTCTGTTGCCGCAGGGGGTATGGCCTACAGATCATAAGGCAGTGCTGGTAACGTTCCGTCTGTCTCGTTGATCCATCGGTTTAACCAATAGATTCTATCGAAAAAAAGCGTTTTCCTGCTATCAGTTTCTTCTTCATAATCATCTACTTTTGTCCGGAAAAGAAACGGTGACGGGCTAATATTGTCTGGAGATCCGGATAAGTGTATAATCTGAAAGAATACTGATATGAAGAAAAGAACTTTATGGATGGCTTTTATTGGACTTGCGTTTACATTGTCGGCACAGACACTTTGGGCAGACAGTAACCTCAAAGTTTCGGAAATAATCCGGCAGGATTTGCGCTTTTGTGAAAGTACATATCCTTATGACGGCGGAATTCTAGTTGCTAACTTTGGTAGTGGACAGTTGGATCCTCTTAATGCGGAGGGGAAGGGATATATCAACTGGTATAAAAATGGGAAAGTAAGCACATTGATACCTGCAGATGGAAGTCTTTCCGCTCCCAAGGGGATGTTGGTGAAGGATGGTTATCTGTATGTCTGTGATGTGAACCGGATCGTTGTTTTTTCACTGAAAGAGAGAACTGCCCGTCCCCGGACAATTTCTTTGCCGGAAGGAAATTTATTTGTTAATGATCTGGTAGAATGGAATGGCAGTCTGTATGCTTCGGTAACAAATACAGACCGGATCTTTCGCTTGGACATATCCGATCCGATGAATCCGGGAACTCCTCAGGAGTGGGCTACTGTTCCGGGACCTAATGGATTGTTGCTGGATAATGGTGTGTTATATGTTGCTTCATATCCGGCTGATGGAAATACGCGGGATCATCATGTTGTTTATCGCATTGCTGATTTGGAACATCCTCGTCCTGAGAAGCTGTTTCAGACATCGGGACAATATGACGGTATCGCTTTTTCCTCTGATCACAAAGCGCTTTATGTATCCAACTGGAATCCGGCAGGGTTAATCCGGATTGACCTGCAAACAGGTCAGGCAACTCCTCTCGTACTGGATTTGGAAACACCGCTCGTTGGTCCGGCAGATATATCAGTCAGTGAAGGAAAAATTTATATTCCAGATTTGCCGAACAGTCGCGTTCTTGTGGTAGAAGAATCAGTACAGCAACAGGCTGCGAAGGGAAAAAACTATCGCCTTTCAAGTCATATTTTGGATATCACAAGGGGAGAGCCGGCACCGGGAGTGAAGGTTGTTCTGTCTCGGAAGAGCGGAGAGAATGTATGGACGTTTGTAGATGAAAAACAGACAGATGTCAATGGCCGGATTTCTGATTTTCTGCCTGATAACGGAAAGGATTCTTCTGGCATATACAAGCTGACTTTCCAGGTGGCTCCTTATTTTAAGCAACTGGGTCAGGAGAGCTTCTATCCTTTTGTAGAAGTTGTATTTGAGGTTGGAGATGCGCCTCATTATCATGTGCCTCTTACGCTTTCACCTTATGGATATTCCACTTATCGCGGGAATTGAGAAAATAGATACCCGACTGCCCGTCATCGTAAAGAACGGACAGTCGGG
>NZ_EQ973646.1:3905-66584 GCF_000157915.1 Phocaeicola coprophilus DSM 18228 = JCM 13818
AAAATATTGCAAGGGTTTTCATGAGAGAGTGAGCTTGAAGGCTTTATTCTGTGTTTCCGTTTGAATGTATGGTAAAGACTATGAGATTGTCGGAACAGTGACTGGGACGCAGGAACCTCTTCAGTCCTTCAGCAAAAATTGCCCTCATGATCCTGAAGGCATACACCGGATTCTCCGACAGACAACTGGTGGAATATCTTAACGGAAACATACCCTACCAGATGTTCTGCAGAATTATGATAAATCCCATCCTTTCCTATAACCAACTTCAAGATACTCTGTATTATCCGTAATGAAATTGCATTCTATCTTGGTATTGATCTCCTTCAGACGATTCTAGTTTCAGACTGGAAATCTTATCTTGAGAATCTTTATGTCTGCATGTGGCATCAGTCATATATGCGTCCTTATTCCAGAAAAATTTTTAGATCTTATATCAAAGCCGGAAACAGTTTGCCGGATTTCTGCACGACTTTTTCTTCTGCCTGCAAATAGGAGAGGGCCTGCATGGCAAGTTCTTTCTGGTCGAACAGCCTGTCGGCAACTTCATGAACGGACAAAGGTCCTTCATTTAACAGAGAAAGAATTTTTTGGATCATTTCCTGAAGGTCCTCTGTCTGCTTGTGTGACTTATGTCTGGTAATGCATACGTCACACTGTCCGCAGTTATGTTCGTTTCTTTCTCCGAAATAATATAACAGCATGCGGCTTCTGCATTTGTCTTCCGTATCAGCATATTCCAGCATGGCATTGATGCGGCGGATATAGCTTTCTTTCCGGTCTTCATAGACTTCCCGGCTTAAAACGATGCGGCGGGTTTCCTGACGTTCACGGGTATAGACGATGTATGGGGTCTTCTTTCCCGGGATATAGTTCAGGATACGCCGTTTGGAAAGAGCGATTAATGTATCATAGACCTGTTGCCGGTTCAGGCCGCTTCGGAGTGCCAGTGTATCTTCATTGATGTAGGCATAATCAGTAAATAAGCCGGTATAGGAACGGAGGATGGTACGCAGGAGCTTTTCCGTATCTTCATTGTTCTCGTGAATACGGTATAATTCATCCCGGTTCAGTGTAAATATCAGTCGGGAGGCGTTGTCCTGTTCATCCGTATATTCCAGATAACCCGCGCGGGTCAGTATTTTCAGGGCACTGTCTACCTGGATCGGGAAATGCTTGAAATTCTGGCAGAATTCATCGATGTTGAAAGCATAAGTGCATCCCAGTCCGTCTCCCATAGCCATCTGGTAATAGTAATTGATGTCTTCGTAGACTTTCCGGATATACTCTTTCTCTGGGAAAGTGTCTGCGATGCGTTTCTTTAGCAAGACTTTATCGTTTTGTGCGTATAACAATACGGCATATGCTTTCTGGCCGTCTCTTCCGGCTCTTCCTGCTTCCTGGAAATAAGCTTCCGGTGAATCCGGGAAGTCAGCATGCAGCACCAGTCGGACATCCGGTTTGTCGATTCCCATACCGAACGCATTGGTTGCTACCATAACCCGGCAGGTTCCGCTTACCCAGTCCTTTTGGCGCTGGTCTTTCAGCTCGTTGCTTAATCCTGCATGATAAAAGGTAGCCGTGATGTCGTTCTGATTGAGCAGCAGGGCAATCTCCTTGGTCTTTTTTCTGTTACGGGTATAAACGATGGCTGACCCGTTTACGCTTTTCAGAATGTGCAGCAGTTCATCAGCTTTGTTTTCTGTTCGCCGGACAATATAAGCCAGATTGCTCCGTTCGAAACTCATCCGGAATACATTTTCCTTTTCAAAGCCGAGTCTCTGCTGGATGTCTTTGACAACTTCGGGAGTAGCTGTCGCCGTGAGTGCCAGTACGGGTATACCGGGCAGTAATTTTCTGATGTCTGAAATCTTCAGATAGGCGGGCCGGAAGTCATATCCCCATTGGGAAATGCAGTGGGATTCATCGACGGTAATCATGCAGACTTTCATGCTGCGCAGTTTGATCTGAAAGATTTCGGAGTCAAGCCGTTCGGGAGATATATATAAGAATTTGTAATCGCCGAAGATGCAGTTCTCCAGTGCAATGACGATTTCCTCGCGCGTCATGCCCGAATAAATGGCAACAGCTTTGATACCCCGGTCGCGCAGGTTTCGTACCTGATCCTTCATAAGGGCAATCAGCGGAGTTATGACAAGACAAAGACCGGGCTGTGCCAAAGCAGGAACTTGGAAAGTGACAGACTTTCCTCCTCCTGTTGGCATTAATCCCAATGTATCTTTTCCACTTCCGATGCTGTTGATGATGTCTTCTTGTATGCCCCGGAAGTGATCATAGCCCCAATATTGCTTCAGTATGCCCTGATAGTCCATGTTTACGAGCGGCTCGGTTTGATGTCTTCAATCTGTAACTGGATTTCCCCGCGCTTGTGGGTATTTTCTTCAATGGTGTAACAGATATTGAAAGACTGTTTGGTCTTGATATACCGGGCCTGTGAACTTTGTCCGAAGGCAATACCATTCATGACGTTGTTGGATTTGTTGTCTACCAGTTCCAGTTTGATGTGTTCCTGATCACGTCCGACGACTTTGCTGGTTCCGTAGTCGTATACATTCAGGGTAGCGAATACGGGTTTGTGGTTGTCGGGGCCGAAAGGATTGAATTTCTTCAGGTCAAAGAAGAACTTGGGAGTGATATCCCGGAAATCCAGCTGGGCATCAATATTGATTGTTGCACTGGTTTGTTCGGGGAGAATGTGGCTGGTGACATAATCCTCAAAGCGGCGTGTAAACTCAGGAACATTCTCCACTTTCATGGAAAGTCCGGCAGCATAAGTATGACCGCCGAAATTTTCCAGTAAATCCCTGCAATTCTCGATTGCCTTGTATACATCAAATCCTGAAACAGAACGTGCAGATCCTGTAGCCAGACCGTCAGTGCGAGTCAATACGACGGCAGGACGGTAATAGATTTCCGTCAGTCTTGACGCAACGATTCCGATCACTCCCTTATGCCATGCTTCGTTATAGATAACAATTGTACGGCGTTGTGAAAGGTCAGAAAGCTGATCCACAATCTTATTGGCCTCTTCCGTCATGCTTTTGTCCAGATCCTTTCGGGTTTCATTGTATCTGTTGATGCGGTTGCTCTTTTCAAGAGCCTGCTGGAAATCCTTTTCAATAAGCAGGTCGACAGCTTCTTTTCCGTTTTGGATACGTCCGGAAGCATTGATTCGCGGACCGATCTTGAATACAATGTCGCTCATGGTGATATCCCGTTCAGCCAGTCCGCATACGTCGATGATGGCTTTGAGACCGATACTGGGATTTGAATTAAGCTGACGCAGGCCATGATAAGCAAGAATCCTGTTTTCACCCATGATGGGAACGATATCGGATGCAATGCTGACAGCAACTAAATCCAGTAAAGGAGTCAGCTGATGGAATTCGATTCCATTATTCAGTGCAAAAGCCTGCATGAACTTGAATCCTACTCCGCATCCGGAAAGGTGATGGTAAGGATATGTGGAGTCATGGCGCTTGGGATTCAGAATGGCAACCGCTTGCGGAAGTACTTCATCCGGAACATGATGGTCACAAATGATGAAGTCTATTCCTTTTTCTTTGGCATAGGCTATTTCCTTTACGGCTTTTATTCCACAATCTAGCACAATAATGAGTTTTACACCTGTTTCGTAGGCGTAATCTACTCCTTTCTTTGAGACTCCATATCCCTCATTATATCGGTCCGGTATATAATAGTCAATGTTCGAATAGAACTGTTGAAGGAATTTATATACCAGGGCAACGGCAGTCGTACCGTCCACGTCATAATCTCCGTAGATAAGAATCCGTTCCTTTTTTCCCATGGCTCTGTTTAAGCGTTCTACAGCAATGTTCATGTCTTTCATCAGGAACGGATTGTGCAGTTCGCTCAGTTGGGGCCTGAAGAAACGTTTGGCTTCTGCAGCGGAGTCGATACCTCTTTCCCGCAGCAGATGGCATAGGATCGGGTTAATTCCCAATTCCTTGGACAAGGCTCTGGCTGCTTCTCTTTGTTCTTGAGTTGGAGGCTGATAGTTCCATTTGTAATTCATTATATATGTTTTTTCTTTCTTTTCTATCTTCGTGAAGGCGATTGGTCTGAGTCAAGGTTTCAGATGGATACTATATATCAGTTTATATTTCGCCATTCAATCTGTAAAATTAGCAAAAAAGAAAGAATAAACGGCTAATTCCATCTTAAAATTATGGAATTAGCCGTTTAATAATTTATAACAAGTCTATTTTATAAAGACTTATAAACCGAGTTTCTTTGCGATATCAGCCGGAATAGCATCTTTATGTACAAGAATGTTCATAGTCTTGTAAGCAACAAACGCTTTGGAAGCATACCAGATTCCTTTGTATTTGCCGCTTTCTCCCCATGAGTTCTTAACCATGAAGTATTCTTTACCGTTCTGATCTTTTGCAATACCGTAAATCAGCATACCATGGTCGTCGGTAGTTTCCCAGTTGTCGAAAGCTTCCTGACGCATTTCTTGTGTAACAGTGATTTCAGGCATCGGTTTGCTTGTCAGCTCCTTGCGTTTGTCAGCCTGGCTCATGCCTGTCCAGCGTGCCATATCTGATCCGGTAAGTTCTGCACCTTTGGCTGCATCCGGACAAACTGCGATACCGTCGCGGGTGAATCCCTGTTCGCTGACGTCAGAACCCCAAGCGAATGTATATCCGTTTTTCACTGCATTGTCCATAACGGCCATCAGTTCGTCAATCGGCAGGTTGTATGACAAGGCATTACGCCAGTTGTCCTGGATTTCAATGTTGAATTTCTGGTAGAACGGATGATGAGTGTAAGAAGTCAGTGATACATAGTCATCCATATTCAAGCCCAGAACTTCGTCAGCAAAGCTTCTCGGAGTGTAAGTTTTGCCTTTGTAAGTAAATTCTTTCGGGCATTCTCCCAGATAAGTATCATAAATAGAGCTCAAACCCTTTTTCCATACAGGAGTCAGTTTGGAGAAGTTTCCTTTTCCGATGGCTTTCACGTATGCTTCAGCAACTGCATCCAGTTCGTTGTGTACGGGCAGTGAGTCACCATACATGATGCCCGGCATAGCTTCCTGCGGAACCATACCATAGTTTTCATAACAGTAAACGATGTCGTAGAAACTTCCGCCCGGTGAGAAAGAAGCATCTCCGTGATAGCGTACGTAGTTTGTAGCACGGTCTTCCATCGTTTTGTGTACTACGAACATTTCTGAAAGGTCGAATTCTCCTTTACCCAGGCGGAGAAGTTCTGATTCCAGATAACCCAGAGAAGAGAATGACCAGCATGTGCTGGAACGGTTCTGGTTCTTGATGGAAGTGATCGGGTTTTCTTTTACGGTTGTGAAAACGAATCCTTCGTCGTTTTTGTCCTTTTTAGGTCCTTTGGCATAAACGCTGCTGAAACAAAGTCCTAAAGCGGCAAGTGCGATAAGTTTGTTCATTTGTCTTTAGATTTTATTGGATGTTAATTAAAAATGATAATTATTCGTTCATAATAGCTTCAACTTCATCGATGGTGATCGGAATCCGTTTGTCACCGGTGAAACGTGATCCTTCCGGAGTGATCAGAATATCATCTTCCAGTCGGATACCTCCAAAGTCTTTGAAGCGGTCGATGGCATCAAAGTTCAGGAAGTCAGTGTGCAGATGCTCTGCTCTCCATTTATCGATAAGAGCAGGAATAAAGTAGCATCCCGGTTCATCTGTGATGACGAATCCTTCCTGCAGGCGTCTTCCCATACGCAGAGAAGCCAGTCCGAATTGATCGGAAGGACGTACTTCATCATCATAACCGACGTAACACTGTCCCAGATCTTCCATATCGTGTACATCAAGACCCATCATGTGACCTAATCCGTGAGGCATGAAGAGGGCATGGGCTCCTGCTGCAACAGCTTCGTCGATATTGCCTTTCACCAGCCCCAGATCTTTTAATCCCTGAGCCAATACTTTGCAGACATCCAGGTGCACGGATTTATAGGTTACTCCCGGACGTGCCAGTTCCAATGCTTTGTCATGGCAAGCCAGAACGATGCTGTAGACATCTCGTTGGCGGCTGGTAAATTTACCTCCTACAGGGATAGTTCTTGTGTGGTCTGAACAGTAGTAGTTCATCAGTTCAGCTCCGGCGTCAGTCAACATCAGTCGTCCTGTTTCCAGTGTGTGGCTGTGATCGTGATTGTGGAGAGTCTGACCGTTTTGAGTCAGGATTGTGGCAAATGAGGTCATGCGTCCGTAAGAAGTTGCAATTCCGTCCAGTGCTCCGGCTATGTATTGCTCCGAAACTCCGGGTTTGCACAAGCGCATGGCAGTCGTATGCATTTCGTAGCCTACGTTGCACGCTTTGTCTATTTCGGCTATTTCACAAGGCTCTTTGGAAGAACGCAGGGAAACAATGGCTTTGATCAGTTCTACGGAAGCATGTTGCTTGAGCATGGAAGTGCGAATACCTGTCAATTCTTCCAGCAGCAGCATATTGTCATACCGGTAGGGAGGCAGAAAATGGATTTTCTGATGCCGTGCAATGGCATTTCCTACGATTTCTTTCAGTTTGGCAAAAGGAAAACTCTTTTCAATACCTACTTGAGCCGCCAGGTCTTTTACGCTGGGCTGTGGTCCCATCCAGATGATATCGTCCATGTCAACATCATCTCCGAAGAAATATTCTTCTCCGCTATTGGCGTCGATGATACCGGCATATCCCGGATGAGAATGTCCGAAGAAGTAAACAAAAGAGCTGTCCTGGCGAAATTTGTATGTATTGTCCGGATAGTTAGCCGGTGCTTCGTTATTACCTAGGATTAGGATAAGTCCGTCGCCTACTTTTTCACGTAAGTTACAGCGACGTTTCTGATAGGTTGCTGAATCAAACATATTTTTTCACTTTAGTTTCAAAGGTATGTGTTATCAGTTGCAAATGTAGCAAATAAATTAGAAAAAAGCCTCCTTTGTATATCTAAAAAACATATCTTTGCGATAAGAACTAAAGAAAGAGGATATGGCTATGGATTTTCAAAAAATGGGTCTGGTTCTCGAAGGCGGTGGGATGCGCGGCGTTTTCACCTGCGGAGTTCTGGACTTTATGATGGATAAAAAGATTGAGTTCCCTTATGCGGTAGGAGTATCGGCCGGGGCATGTAATGGCTTGTCTTATTTGTCCCATCAGCGAGGGCGTGCCAAGTATAGTAACATTGATTTGCTGAAAAAGTATGATTATATTGGCCTGAAACATCTTTTCCATCAGCGCAGTATTCTGGATCAGAAATTGTTGTATGAACTGTTTCCCGAAGAGATCCTTCCGTATGATTATGATGCTTATTTTCAGAATCCAACCCGTTTTGAGATGGTGACGACCAATTGTATGACAGGGCGTGCCTGTTATCTGGAAGAAAAGGAAGACAAGGAGCGTCTTTTGCGGATTGCAAGAGCTTCAAGCAGTTTGCCGTATGTTTGTCCGATTGTGCATGTGGATGGCCGCCCGATGCTGGATGGCGGAATTGTAGATTCGATTCCGGTGGAAAGAGCTATGCAGCAGGGATATGAAAGAAATGTTGTGGTGCTGACCCGTAACCGTGGTTACCGTAAATCGGAAAAAGATATAAAGGTTCCTCATTTCATCTATACACGTTATCCGCGTCTGCGGGTTGTGCTGAGCCGCAGATGTCAGGTCTATAATGAACAGTTGGAAGAAATAGAACGTCTGGAAGATGAAGGCCGTATTATAGCCATCCGACCGGTTAAAAAGGTTGTTGTCAACCGGATTGAGAAGGACATTAAAAAGTTGACGGACTTGTATGAGGAAGGATATGCCTGTGCGGAAAAAGTTTTGTTGCCTTTGCTGGATGAAAAGGTAAAATGACAGATTTTATCAGATAGAGAGTCGCTGCTTAAGGCAGCAGAAAGATAATGGACCTCTTTGCTCCTAAAAAAGCGAAGAGGTTATTTATTGGAATCTGATGATGGAATTCCAATTCTAACCTCTTCGTTTTTATATCAGAAGTAACTGATTACTTGGCGAAGCTTACGGCACGGGTTTCGCGGATAACCGTGATCTTGACCTGTCCCGGATAAGTCATTTCATCCTGAATCTTCTTGGCGATTTCTGTTGACAGGTTTTCTGTCTGTTTATCGTCAATCTTGTCAGCTCCTACAATAACGCGTAATTCACGTCCTGCCTGGATTGCATAAGTCTTGGTTACACCCGGATAAGACATTGCCAGCTGTTCGAGATCATTCAGACGCTTGATGTAAGCTTCCACGATTTCACGGCGTGCTCCCGGACGTGCACCAGAGATGGCATCACATACCTGTACGATCGGAGCCAGCAGGCTGGTCATTTCGATTTCATCGTGGTGGGCACCGATAGCATTGCAGATATCTGCTTTTTCCTTATACTTTTCAGCCAGCTTCATTCCCAACAATGCGTGCGGCAGTTCCGGTTCTTCATCAGGCACTTTACCTATATCGTGCAGCAGACCGGCACGTTTGGCTTTCTTCGGGTTCAGGCCCAGTTCGGATGCCATGACAGCACAAAGATTGGCTGTTTCACGTGCATGCTGCAACAGGTTCTGTCCGTATGAAGAACGGTATTTCATCTTACCGATGATTCGGATCAGTTCCGGATGCAGGCCATGGATACCCAGGTCGATGGTTGTACGTTTACCGGTTTCAATGATTTCATCTTCTACCTGTTTGCGTACTTTGGCTACAACTTCTTCAATACGTGCCGGATGAATACGACCGTCGGTTACCAGCTGGTGCAGGGCCAGACGTGCAATTTCACGGCGTACGGGGTCGAATGCAGAAAGAACGATTGCTTCCGGAGTATCGTCTACCACGATTTCTACACCGGTAGCAGCTTCCAGAGCACGGATGTTTCTTCCTTCACGTCCGATGATACGTCCTTTGATTTCGTCTGATTCGATATGGAATACTGTCACTGAGTTTTCGATGGCAGTTTCGGTAGCTACCCGCTGGATAGACTGGATAACGATGCGCTTGGCTTCACGGTTAGCTGTCAGCTTGGCGTCATCCATGATGTCGTTGATATATGACTGAGCCTGGGTCTTGGCTTCTTCTTTCAGAGAGTCGATCAGTCTTTCCTTTGCTTCTTCTGCTGAGAGCCCGGAGATAGTTTCCAGTTTCTCGCGTTCCTGTGACTGGAGATTGTCCAATTCTTCTTTTTTCTTCTCGATGATGACCATCTGTGCATCCAGATTTTCCTTGATGGCTTCTGTTTCGTTCCGTTTGCGCTGCAGTTCCTCGTTCTTCTGGTTGAGTACCATTTCGCGCTGCTTCAGTTTGTTTTCAGCCTGTTGGATTTTCTGATTACGGATAGCAACTTCTTTTTCCAGATCGGCCTTTTTGTTCAGAAACTTTTCCTTCACTTCCAGGAGCTTGTTCTTTTTGATAACTTCGGCTTCTGTTTCGGCCTTTTTGATAATGGATTCATATTTCGACTTCAAGCCATACTTGAAGAATCCATATGAAAGTGCCCCTCCCACGAGAAAGGCAACAACCGCTAGTATTACTGTTGTCAACATTATAATTAAATTAAGTATATAATAAAAAAACGCGCACAAACCTTCTGCCGTAAATGTTTTTCCGGCATCAAGCTTGTGCGCAAGTTCACAGTCTCCTTATTTCTTCTAAACCGTTCCGCTTTTGTCCTTTTCGATATACTTGTCAATGTCTTCCTCCAGCTGTTTCAGCTTGTCCACATAGGGTTGTGTATCGTTTCGGTCCTTCATAGACATGTTCTCAAAGGCCAGTTCCAAAGCCGCCATAGCCCAGTGTTTCACGGTACTGAACTCCGGGTAAGCCCTGCGGTACTTGTTTAGTTTATTGTCAATCTGCTTGGCTGCGTCCCGGTATAACTGTTCTTCTTCCCTGCGGATAGTCAGCGGATACCGTTCTTTGTCAATCAGCAGATGTATTTTCATTTTGTCTTCCATAAGCGTATCGTTCCTGTTTCCTCCTGTTTCATTCATTCAGTAGAGCGATGCACTTGTCGACTTCGCGCACAAGCCTCGCCAATCGTTGTTTAGTATCTCTGAGTTCATTGTCGTTGATACTGATTATGCGAGCCATTTTGAGATTGGTGTATTGTGCTTCAGCTTCTTTGATGCAGCTTTCCATACGCTGTATTTCCGCTTCCTTTTCGGAAAGCAGTTGCCGGAGTGAAGCGTTTTCTTTTTTCAATTCATCGTATAGAAACATAAAATGCCTCAGTTTTCCTTCGAAAGTATTCAGTTGCTTTTTATCTTCTTCCGTCATCTGTACACCAAATTCTACACAAATATAATGTATTGGTGAGAAACACAAAAATTTTTTGGCCAATATTTTCATTCTTTTTATCTTTGTCCTTGCACTGAGGTGACATTAAGTGCAAATTCGACAAATTAATTTTTTTAGGAATAATTATGTATACAGTTATTAAGCGCATGGAGGTTTCGGCTTCTCATAGTCTGAAGCTTTCTTATCAGAGTAAGTGTGAGAATTTGCATGGTCACAACTGGATTATCACAGTTTTTTGCCGTTCCAAAGATTTGAATGAAGACGGGATGGTGGTTGATTTTACACATATCAAGGAAGTGGTGATGGGGCAACTTGACCACCGGAATCTGAATGATGTTCTTTCCGTCAATCCTACTGCGGAAAATATTGCTCACTGGATTTGTGAACGTATTCCTCATTGTTTTAAGGTTGAAGTATGTGAATCGGAAGGAAATACGGTCGTTTATGAAAAAGATTAATGAGATTTTCTACAGCCTGCAGGGAGAAGGATATCATGCAGGCACTCCTGCTGTATTTGTCCGTTTTTCGGGATGTAATCTGAAATGTGACTTTTGTGATACGCGCCATGAAGAAGGAACAGAGATGGAAAACGGGGATATTGTGAAAGCTGTTGAACAATATCCTTGCCGGATGGTGATTCTTACAGGGGGAGAGCCGGGCTTGTGGATTGATTCGGCTTTGGTGGATGCTCTGCATGCTTCGGGACGTTACGTCTGCATTGAAACTAACGGTACTTGTCTTCTTCCTGAAAATATTGATTGGGTGACCTGTTCTCCGAAACAGGGGACATCTTTGAAGGTTGCTCATGTGGATGAGGTAAAGGTCGTTTATCTGGGACAAGATGTTTCTGCTTGCTTGGATATTCCTGCCCGTCATTATTTTCTTCAGCCATGTTCCTGCCAGAATACGGATGAAGTGATTGCCTATATCAAGCAGCATCCGGTCTGGAGGCTGAGTTTGCAGACTCATAAGCTGATCAATATTCCTTAGAAAAACGTCGAAGCGTTTTTCTTGAAACGCCGAAACGTTTTCTTCAGAACGTCGAAACGTTTTTAAAAAAGCTGGGCAGCTTTTTCGGGATTCTCCGGAGCTTGTCCGGCTTATAAACGAATAAAAGCTGCAACTTATTCAGTTACAGCTTTTTATTCTTGCACGGGAAGAGAGGCTCGAACTCCCGACACTCGGTTTTGGAGACCGATGCTCTACCAACTGAGCTATTCCCGTGTTTGCGGTTGCAAAGGTAGTAATAATTCTGTTAACTCCAAATGTTTGATAAATATATTTTGCCTGTATTCTTTTAAAGAAGCCCTAATTCATTGAACATAAGTCGGTAAGTTTCTGCTTTTTTTTCGAGCTTCAGCGGATAGGCACGGCTGGATGAGGGCATTCTGTAGAGAGAAAGTTGCCTGTCTTCGTATTCAAAACGGGTTTTAGCTCCAACGGGAGGTTCCGATGCGTGCAGTTGCATGCGCAGCGTATCGGTTGCTTTTTGTCCGGTTGTCACGATGGCCTGGCATCTGGGAAGTTGTTTTAACAGCAGTCCGATATCGGTCGGTTCCACTATTTCCAGGAACTTGTCGGAGGCATTGTCCTGCAGGCGGCGTACGGCTGAGGCTGTATCATACAATGCAATTCCCTTTTCCTGAAGGAAGCTGATAATGCCTTCTTTGTCAAAAGCTTTTTTGTGAGGAAGCAGAAAATGGTCCTTGTTTTCGAAGAAAATCAATCCAAATATGCGCCACATATCGTTTTGCAGATTCGGATAAAAAAAGTCCATGCTCCAGCGTTTCTGTTGGGGAGGAAAGCTTCCCAGCATCAGCAATACGGCATTGGAAGGAAGAAATGGTTCAAGGGGGTGATTTTCTACCGGAGGGAGATTCAGAATGTCAGACATGTCGGAGTGAGATTGGTCAGAATGACTCCGGACAGGAGTTCGTGGCCGGTTGTATGGCGATACTCTTCCTGTCCGGAGAAATGGAGTTATGCTTTAGGCTTTGGCTCTTTTTTAGCCAGAAGCACAATGTTGTAGACATATTCGGTCATCCAGCTTTCAGAATAACCCAATGTATGCTGGTAATGACGGATGTTGGTACAGGTTTTGCGTACGCCATCGTCTTTCCAGTCGGTTTTGGTCAGGATGTCATGGATGGTTTTTTCCGTCATGTTGCGCAGCATTTTCTTCAGTACGCTGGGCATCCGGAATTTCCATTGCATCAGATTGCCGATGACCATCATCAGATCCTGGCTGAATCCCTGGAACATAAACAGATAAGTTTTGACATCGTTTACGTTCTTACAGTTCTTTTTGATGGAGTTGTCTATTTCCTTAAAGAACGAATCTGTCAGTCCATAGATATCAGCCAGCATTTTGCGGCAGCGTGTCTTTTCGGCTATACCTAATTTGTTGTTTTGAGTTGGTATTTTTAATGTACGTTTGAAGACAGCCATGTCAGGCAGGAAGTTGATGTTACTGATACCCAGCTGTGCAGCCATTACCGCCTGGTAATATACACGGATGAGTGTCATGAAGTCTTCCATACCTCCCACACGGACAGTTTCTTCTGTTGCTTCGGCTTGTTTTTTGCTAAACAGTTTAGAGAATATGTTCATAATTGTTTTATTGATAGTTTAATTGTTTGCAAAGATACGAAAAATGTTACCAACACTCGATGTCTTTCTCAATATCTTTCATTTGCTTTTTATGAAATACCGGACTTTTAATACCTTTGCGTTTTTGGGCCAGGTAGTCGTCCAGCAGGCGGAACGCATATTTTCCCAACAGGATGATGGCAGTCAGGTTGCAGATAGCCATGAGTGCCATAGTCAGGTCGGCAAGGTTCCATACAATGCGCAGATGGGCCAGTGAACCGAAAAGGACCATTCCTCCCACAAGGATGCGATAGACTGTGATCATCCATTGCTTCTTTGTGATGAACCGGATATTGGCTTCTCCGTAATAATAGTTTCCGAGGATACTGCTATAAGCAAAGAAGAGGATAGCTACTGCGACATAAATACTTCCGATGCTTCCGATTTCATTGTTGAGGGCAGCCTGTGTCAATTGGATTCCGTCCAGGTTTTTATCCAGATGGAGATTGCTGAACAGAATGATGAAGGCGGTGCAGGTGCATATGACAAGGGTATCGGTAAATACTCCCAGAGCCTGTATCAGTCCTTGTTTGGCAGGGTGGGTGACATGGGCTGTTGCGGCAGCATTGGGAGCAGATCCCATACCTGCTTCGTTGCTGAACAGTCCTCGTTTGATTCCTTGCATCAGAGCCGCCCCGACTCCACCGCCGATTGCCTGCTCGAATCCGAAAGCGTTTCCGATGATCAGTTCGAGAACAGCCGGCAATCGGGTGATATTGCTCAGGACAATGTAAAGAGCCAGCAGAATGTATCCTAATGCCATGAGCGGTACCAGGATGCTGTTGATCTTGGCGATGCGGTGTATACCTCCGAAGATGATGATCAGGGTGAGCAGCGTGATTGCCGAACCCATGTATAACGGACGGATCTGGAAGGCACTGTCGAATGCCGCACAAATCGTATTGCTTTGTACGGAATTAAAAGCGAAACCGAATGTAATGGTGATCAGTACTGCGAACAGAATTCCCATCCACCGCTTCTTCAGGCCGGTTTCCATATAGTAAGCAGGACCTCCGATGTAAGAGTGACGACTCTTTCGTTTGAAGAGTTGGGCCAGTGTGGATTCGACGAAAGCACTGCTTGATCCCAGCAAAGCGATGATCCACATCCAGAATACTGCTCCCGGACCACCCATTGTGATGGCTGTTGCTACCCCTGCCAGATTACCGGTTCCGACACGGCTGGCCAGCGATAAAGTAAATGCCTGAAAGGATGAAATATGTTTTTCGTGTCCGTTTATCCTGGCGGTGGAGTCCCCGAGCAGATGAATCATTTCGCCCAGCATACGGAACTGGACAAAGCGTGTCCGTATCGTAAACCAGCAGGCGCAGCCCAGCAGAAGGGCAATAAGTATATAAGTCCAAAGAATGTTGTTAGTTGTATCAATCAGTTGTATAAAATAGTTCATTTATTGGGTTTCTTTTAATTGAAAATAGAAAGTATGTCCTCTGAATACTTGTTCTACCAGTTCAAACCGGATGAAGTCAGCCAACAGTCTGCATAATTCGTGCCGCGGCATCCCCGTAAGCTTCCTGCACTGGTTAAGTGTCAGGGCGCCTTGCTGGTTGAGAAGGGTAAGAAGTTCCTGTTCTCTGGGGCTGTAAGTGACGATAACTTTTTCGTCATTACGGTTGTGCTGCCAGATTTTTAAATGTACGGGGCTGGCCAGAATGTTCTCATCCTTGATGCGGACATAAGCCCAGGCCTTGCCTGTTTCGTCGAGAGCGCATATGGGTTTCCGGTCACTTTCTGCGACACGTACTTCAAGCACATCCTTTCCCTCCACCTTATATATATAGTTCTCTAACTTTACGGGAGGCTGGCAATACATCTGGGCGGCTGCATCAATCATGTAGATTTCTTCTTCCGAGCGTACACCGGCTATCTTTCCGTTGTCTTTGACTCCCACCAGCAGTCGTCCGCCTTGCGTATTGGCAAAGGCGGACAGGCTTTTGGCGATTTTCCGTGCGTCCGATATAGCAAACTTGAAGTCTTGGCAGACATGTTCACCTTCACTGATAAGTTTCTGTATGTAGTTTGTTTCTGTTACAGTTTTCATGATGGGTCCGTACGGAGATAATATTGACCGGGCTGAAGGTCAGTCACAATGTTTGTGAGTCATGATGTCCAGCACCAGTTTGTCTGTTTCGTTCATACCCTGCGAGCCGATTTTGGTCAGGTTGCGGATACTGAGGTCTACATTGTCTTCAATGATTCCTTCTACGGAAGTTACACATTTGTTTTCCATAGCAAGGATGGCTGAAAGAACCGCAGTAGAAACCCCGCTGGTAAGCTTGAGTGCGCAGCTGGGTTTTGCACCGTCGCAGATCATTCCCGTCAGGTTGGCAATCATATTCTGTACTGCGAAGGATACCTGCTGATAGTTTCCTCCCATCAGGTATGTGATTCCGCAACTGCTTCCGGTAGCAGCAACGACGCATCCGCAAAGAGCAGAAAGACGTCCGAGACTCTGCTTGATATAGATTGCAGTCAGGTGACTGAGGATCAGTGCGCGGGTTAATTCTTCCTCTGATTTATGGTTGTCTTCTGCATAAACCACTACAGGAAGTGTGGCTGCAATACCCTGATTGCCGCTTCCGGAATTACTCATTACAGGAATCATCGCTCCGGCCATACGGGCATCACAGGCAGCGGAAGTGTATGAAAGGATATGTGTGAATGTATTGCTTCCCATAATCAGCCGTTCACTGTCGCTGCTGCATAAGGTTTTACCCAGTTCGTGTCCGTAGTTTCCTTTAAAGGAACGTTCGGCAGCCTGTTTGTTCAGGCGTCTGGCTTCCAGAATAAACTGGAGCTCTTCGATGGGAGATGTCGTAGCAAAGTCGTAGACTTTCTTCAGATTAAGTTCTACGGATTCCTCTTCTGTTTCACCGGAGGTTCCGCTTCGCTTGTCCATCAGTACACTGTCATTTTTACTCAGGTATACAAAGTTTGTATGCCCTCCGCTGATGATGGCAGTTGCTTTTTCTTCGCCGGCCATGCAGGTTACTTCAATGTAGAGCTTTTCTTCGATGTTCTCTTTCAGACTGATCTGGATGGCTTGTGCTTCAATCATTTTTTTACCGGCTTCAACGGCTTCCGGCGTGCTGTCTTTCAGCACTTCCAGCTGGTATTCCGATTTTCCGATCAGTGCTCCCAGGGCAACGGCAATGGGGAGTCCGATCATGTCCGTTCCGGGAATACCTACACCCATGGCATTTTTCAGAATATTGGCGCTGAGCAGCACCTGTATCTTTTGTGGACGCTGGTTTAGTGTCTCTGCAGCCTTGGCTACGCAAAGAGCTACGGCAATAGGCTCAGTACAGCCTATTGCCGGAACTACTTCCCGATTGATCAAGGCGATTATGCGTTCTCTCTCAGACTTGTCAATCATGATTATCTTTTATTTTTTATAATTTTTCAGACCTGTTTCAAGGAAGTTGATATATTTCTGAATGTCTTCGTCGTATGAATATGACTGGTTGAGCGGCATTCCTTCGTTGTCAATCAGAACATAGAACGGCTGTGCGTTGGCTCCGAATTTAGAGCGTTGCAGGTAGCTCCATTTGTCTCCGACAGTACGCAGGGTGCGTTCTTTGCCATTTTCCGTGATCTTGATCGGTTCCGCAAGTTTGGTCTTGTCATCAACAAACAGGGTAATCAGTACGTAATCCTCATTCAGCAGTTTGCTTACTTTAGGATCTGTCCATACTGCCAGTTCCATCTTTCGGCAGTTTACACATCCATATCCGGTGAAGTCAATCATTACAGGCTTTCCTTGCTGACGTGCGTATTCCATACCAGCTTCAAAGTCATTGAATTTAGCATGTACCTCATTCTTGTAGAGATTGAAATCCTGTGTCTGCATAGGAGGTGCAAAAGCACTGACTGCTTTCAGAGGTGCTCCCCATAATCCCGGGATCATGTAAACGGCAAATGCCAGTGAAATCAGTGCCATAAAGAAGCGGGGCACACTGACTTTGGTATCGTCGTCATCGTGCGGGAACTTGATTTTTCCCAGCAGGTACATACCCAGCAGGGCAAAAATGACAATCCAGAGTGCCAGGAAGGTCTCGCGGTCCAGAATACGCCATCCGTATGCAAGATCGGCAACTGACAGGAATTTTAAGGCAAAAGCAAGTTCCAGGAATCCCAGTGTAACTTTGATTACGTTCATCCATCCTCCGGATTTAGGCATAGATTTCAGCCATGACGGGAAGAGGGCAAACAAGGTGAAAGGCAGGGCAAGTGCGATAGCAAATCCTAACATACCGATAGCCGGAGCAACAACACTGCCGGTGGTTGATACTTCAACGAGCAGGAATCCGATGATCGGTCCGGTGCAAGAGAAAGAGACCAGCGACAGGGTGAATGCCATCAGGAAGATGCTGAGCAATCCTGTAGTCTGTTCAGCCTTGCTGTCTACGGCGTTACTCCACTTGGAAGGCAGGGTAATTTCGAATGCACCGAAGAAGGATGCTGCGAATACGATCAGCATCAGACAGAACAGAATATTGAAAATAGCGTTAGTGGACAGGGCGTTAAGTGCGCTTGCTCCGAAAATCAGAGTGATAGCCAGTCCCAATGTTAAATAGATCACAACGATGGAAGCACCGTATGTCCAGGCATCACGGATTCCTTTCTTCTTATCTTTCGTACGTTTCAGGAAGAAGCTGACAGTCATAGGGATGATAGGCCATACACAAGGAGTGAACAGGGCTAAGAGTCCGCCGACAAGTCCGGTAAAGAAGATATAAATCCATGAGTGAGATTCTTCTCCAACCTGTTCTCCGAAGTTGTTCAGCTCGTTGATGACGGGTTTCCAGTAGTCTGTAGTCTGTACTTTCATAGCCGGAGTTAGAGGAATCAGAGCTACGCTTTGTGCCGTATCGCCTGATGCTGCTTCGTTGGCAGCATTTCCTTGCGCTTCAGCAGGAGCAGCAGCCTGTTTGCCGGAAGCAGTTCCGGTAAAGGTGAAATCAACGCTGGTCGGCGGAAGGCAATTTTCATCATTGCAGGCTCCGTATTCCAGGTAACCGGTCAGCTTGTAGGCACCGCCAGTCAGTTTGATTTTCTGAACAAACTGAGCTTTACTTTCAAAGAAACGTACCTGCATGCCAAAGATCGGGTCCATTTTTTCGATTTGTTTGCCTCGCGGAGTCAGTTTGCCTATCAGTTCTGCACCTTCAATCTTATCAACATTGAATGTGGCAGAGATAGGTCCTCCTTCTGGAAGGTCAGTAGAGTAGACATGCCATCCTTTGTCAACGGTGCCGGTAAAAATGATTTCGGCTTCGTTGTCTGAAAGTGCATTCCATTCCGTTTTAAACTTGACCGGATCTTGAATCTGTGCAAAGGCCGGCAAGCATAACAGGGCCATAAACAGCCAACTGAGTACATGTTTTTTAGTCATTGCTACTTGTTACTATGTTATACAATCGGTTATTACTTGGAAAAGTGTTGCAAAGATATCAAATTTTGGCTAATTCTCTATATAGGACAAGTAGTTTTGGCTATCGGAAGGCTCTGTCTAAAGGGTATATGAGGACAGAAAAGACATGCGGACCGGTCCTCCCTTTGCTTTTCCGTATGGGAGCAAAGGGAGGACCGGTCCGTCTTTGTTGGATATGGTGTAAAATGGGCTGGATAAAAAACAGTGCAGTCGTTTGTCAGAAAGGACAGTCCCGGATACCTTCCTGGGTCATTTCGGCTTTTATCCGTTTCAGTGCTGTCCGTAATCTTTTGGCCATCGTGCTTTTATTGAGATGAAGTTCCGCAGAGATTTGCATGTAAGTCATTTCCATATAAAAATGCATTTTGATAATTTGTTTGATTTGCGGAGGTTCTTTCTCCAGGATGCTCATCAGGACATATAAGATTCTTTCTTTTTCTTTCTCTTCTTTTATAGTGTCGGACCAGGTGTCTCCTATATTCAGATCCGTAAGTTCCTGGGTAATGAATTCATGCTTTTTCTTGCGGTAAAAGCTGTAAACGTAGTTTTGTACGATGCGGTAGATCCAGGCCTGTATATGTCCGTTGCTGTAATATCCTTGACGGAGTTTTATTAAAATCCTACTGTAGATGTCCTGGCATAAGTCTTCAACATCTTCTTTGTTGCAGACCAGTGAACGTACGTTTTGTCGTATTTGTGGCATATGTCTTTGCAGGAGAATGTTTAATAGGTTTTCTTCTGAATTTGACTGATAAAGATTGAGTAACTCTTCGTCAGAAGTTTTTTTGAGTTTTTTCATAATTGAAATCAGGTATATTGCTGTGTTCTTTGTCAGAGACAGCAAGGTTTTCTTAACATTCTCGAGGGAGATGCTAAATGTAAATTGATTATAAATTTGTTTTGGATCGTAATGAAAGGGGGATTTTTAGGTTGAGTTCATTGCTTTTAGGTTAAAGGTTAACATTGCTCGTTTTTCTTTTGGTTTTATAAATTTATAATAAAAACGCGAAAGTTGTATAAAGGGGAAAGGTATCTCCTCTTTTTTTGAAGAAATAATTGTTTTCAGCCTTCTTTTCTTATGGAATGACTATAAATCCGGCTTTTGTCGCCGTAACAAGGAAGGGCGATTGCCTGGTTCTAAAAATGGGTTGAAAAGAAATATCAAAAAAATATTCCCGAAAATTTGTAGATTCCAAAATAATGCGTACCTTTGCATCGCCTTTGAGAAACAAGACACTCTCAAAAAGAGTTTTGGAGAGGTGGCAGAGTGGTCGATTGCGGCGGTCTTGAAAACCGTTGTGCTGCGAGGCACCCGGGGTTCGAATCCCTGTCTCTCCGCGAAGAGAATGTAAGTTCCGTAAAGTCAAGGATTTACGGAACTTTTTTTTATTGGTCAGCACAGGTGTTTCCCTTTATATTTAGTCTTTTCTGAAAGCGACCGCACGATGTCTTCGCATTGACAGGTCAATGCAAAAAAAACGACCGCACGATTGAGCCGCAACGACCGCACGATTGGGCTGAATCGACCGCACAATTAGGCCGCAACGACCGCACGATTTTTTTTGGGTGTTCATAGTATGATTTTTGTTCAGCTTGAGGGGAGGGGATGATAAACAACAGGTGTATAAAGTTTGTTTGAGGTATATATCTTATCAGATTTATAAGATATTATTTGTACTTTTTAAAAACTTTTTGCTATATTTGCATAAAACATAACACGGATGGGATATCGTACTGTTGCTAAATTTGGAGTTCTTCTATCTGTTATACTTTTTTGTATAGGAGTAGGATTGTATGGCTTTGCCCGGCTGAATGCAGCCGATAAGGACAAAGACATTGATTTAGTGTCGTGGGTGCCTGACGATTGTATCGGCGTAATGGAGACCGATAACATTGATTTCTTTATGAATGCTTTTTCACGGATGGCTTACGCTGCCCAGCTGGATACGCTTCATCGGGTGGGACTGATCAAGACCATTCTCAATGATATTATACCTTATATTTCTTCCAGTGACCACGGAATTTCCAATGAGGTCAATCAGATGATGGTCAGTTTTCATGCCCCTTCGGGCAGTTCCCGTGACCTGGTCGCTTATTTCCGTTTGGGAAAACCGGAGCGGAAAAAGTTATTGAAAGCTATCCGTGAGCATCGGGGCAAGGAATTTATACCCAGGGAAGAAGGTTATCGCGGACGGACTATAGAGATCTTTCCGATAGATTCATCTGATTTTCTTTCTGTATATAGTGGAGACGGGTTCCTGGCTATCAGTTATCAGAAACGTTTGATCGAACGGGTGATTGATGCGGAGAAAGATGGAACGTCGTTGAAAGAAGATGTGGTATTTGCCTCGGTCCGCCAGCCTAAATCGGCCAATTTCCTGACCTTATACGCGCATTCATCTTCCATCCCGGCGATTGACGGTGGTGAAAAAGAGTGTTGGAGTGAGTTTGATATCCACATGAACAGCGAAGTCTTTTATTTGAGTGGCGTGATGCATGCTTCGGATGTATGTATGCAGCGGGCAGTAGATCATCTGCGTGCCATTCCTTCTATTTCGGGCGACAGTCTGCTGGTACTTTCCGGTCAGGCTAAGGTTGATTCGTGTATCTCTAAGCGAGTGGCATCTTCCCGGACTTCATTGTTTGATGAATGTGTTTCCAATTTGTCCCGGGATGCTTCTTATATTATGGTGGCCGATATGGATAAAATTGCTCAAAAACCTGAATATTACTATTCCTACTTACCCTCGTTCCTTCAGCGTCATCCGGATCTGTTCCGTCCTTTCATTCTTTCCGTTCAGATTACGGAAGTGGAAGACCGCTTGTCGCATATCTTTGTTTTTACCTATAAAGAATAACTTTTAGCGAATAAATTATGAAAACACTTGTTACTGGATTTTGTTTGTTTGGCATAGTTTTATCTCTCTGTTTTGGATGTACGAACTCTTCTTCTGGTAAAGGCGATCTGATAGTGGTTGATACCAAAGCAAATTTCCCTGAAAAGGAGATTTGCATTCAGGATCTTGCAGATGTTTCTTATATTCCTCTTTATATATCCGACTCAACTTTGGTTCTGAGGATTTTTTCGGTTACTCCTGACGGTATTGCGGCAGAAGGTGAGAAGAAATGCATTCTTCTTTTTACTCCTGATGGTAAGGCTTTGCAGGGAATGGTCAGTTGTAACGGTGAAGGTCCGGAGGAATATTCAGGAATCTGTGATTATTTTGTAGATTGGAAGCGGAAGGAAGTTTTTGTATTTCAGGATTTCAGATCGGTTAAGGTTTATGATTTTCAAGGTCGTTTCCTTCGCGAACTGCTTGCGAATAATCGTTCACGACTAGCTTTTGCAAGTGTAGGAGTATCCGATTTTGTGTGTACTTATTCAAATAATGAGATGCAGACTGGCAGTCGTCCGTATTTTCGTTTCTCGAAAGAAACTGGAAAAGTAGACACTCTGGATGCTGTGACAGTCAATGAGCAGATATTCATCAACCGGAAAATCCTTTGGGACGATGGTCGGGAAACACAGGCTAAGGGAGGTGTGAACTGTCTGTTTTCAATGATGGATGCCGGATTCTTGACCAATCCTTCTTTGGATACTGTATTTCAGGTGTTGCCTGATTGGAGCATGAAGGCGGTGGTGATGCCTGCTGTTTCTCCACGTAAGGATAAAAACGTACCTTTGCTTGATTTTTTGGGAGCATCTGATTCGTATTTATGGGCTCAGTTCCATGTCCGGCATGTAACAGTCCGCATGAGTGATATGATGGCCGGTCGTCGTGAGGATTCTCCCAGTGTAAATATGTATGATTTCCGTACGGGAGAATGGTGTGTTCCCAAATATGTCAATCGTGATTTTTCTTCAGAGTCCTGTTATCTGTCGCAGTACATTAGTCTGTTTGCTGTTCCTTATGGGTATGGCATGATGACATTGGGAGCTCCTGAATTGATTGAAGCTCGTGAGGCAGGGGAAGTAGTCAATGACGAATTGAATCAGCTTATTTCTTCTCTGGATGAGGAATCAAATCCTGTAATAGTTTTGCTGAAATTTAAGTCTGCTTCCGGCCGTTAAGATTTCTCAGCGCAGTTTGTTCTTCAGGAAGTGAGGCCCGGCTTTTACCCGGAAGTAGATCATGGATACTACGGTCAGGGCAGATCCAAAGAGATAGGCCATGCGGAATGATGCTATTTCTGCAATGTATCCTCCTGTCAGCATGCCGATACCGAGACCGACATCCCAGGAAGTCAGATAAGTGCTGGTAGCTGTACCGCGCTGGCTGTTGGGAGCAAGATTGACGAACAGGGTGTTATAGGCTGGGAACATGGTTCCGAAGCCGATGCCGAGCAGCAGGGCAATGACGAAGAAGAAGACTGTCGTTGCCGTGAGGTTCCAGCTGACCAGCCATCCGCAGGCCGTCAGACTGAAATAGCAGAAACATACCAGATAGAGTCCGGCAGAAATGACCTGTGTCACCAGGCCTTTATCCACCAGCCGTCCGCTGAACAGACGGCTTACAGCCATTCCCAAAGCCATGCAGGTGAAGAAGAATCCGGTTTCGGCGGTAATGCCGATTTGCCGGGCATACATGGCTACATAATTGGTGGTCATGCCGTAAGGAATGGAAAGCAGGAGCAGACTGATTCCTGCCGGAATGCCTTTCAGCAGGATGAACCGGTCCAGGGAAATGGGATCGTGTTTCACTGGAGGGCGGTATGTGGTCTTCACCATGCTGGCAGCCAGCAGTCCCAGTATGCAGGCTCCCAGTGCATAAGAGAAAATGACGGTGTAAGATTCTCCGGCATTGTGGAGAAACAGTCCGAACATGGGGCCGATGGACATGGCTATGTTGTTGGCCAGCCCGTAGTATCCCAGTCCTTCTCCGCGGCGTGACGATGGCATGATGTCAATAACCAGTGTATTTCCTCCTACGGTTACCGTTCCGAATGACAGTCCGTGAACAATACGCAATATAATAAATAAGGTAAGTGTTCCGGCCAGCATATAGCCGGCAAAGATCAGCATGAAAATAAAGTAGGCGAACAGGTAAAGAGGCTTGCGCGCAAATGTGTCGAGCAAATATCCAGAGAACGGACGGATGCAAAGGGCTGCAATGGTGTAGCAGGAAAGTACGATGCCGATGGTGGCTTCAGCTACCTGGAAGACTTCGTTCAGGTAGAAGGGAAGTACCGGAATCAGCAGCCAGAAGCCGAAGTAGAGCAGGAAGTTGGCTGCCAGAATCAGGCAATAACTGGGAGTTACAAGTCTGTCCTTGGACATGTGAATTTATTTTAGTTGATATGGAAAAGGTGTCAAAACATATATTTCTGTTTTGACACCTTCTATTGTATTCGCCTTTATGCTTTAGTTGGCTGATTCAAATTCTTTCAGGAAACGGGTGTCGTTTTCTGAGAACATACGCAAGTCTTTTACTTTATACTTCAGGTTGGTGATACGTTCCACTCCCATACCGAAAGCATAACCGGTATATACTTTGCTGTCGATGCCGTTGGCTTCCAGAACGGCCGGATCTACCATACCGCATCCCAGGATTTCTACCCAGCCGGTATATTTGCAGAATGCGCAGCCTTCACCGCCGCAGATATCGCAGCTGATGTCCATTTCAGCACTGGGTTCTGTGAACGGGAAGTAGGACGGACGGAGACGGATCTTGGTTTCCGGACCGAACATTTCCTGTGCGAACTGCAGAAGTACCTGTTTCAGGTCAGTGAACGATACATTCTTGTCGATGTAAAGACCTTCTACCTGATGGAAGAAGCAGTGTGCGCGGTAGCTGATAGCTTCGTTACGGTATACACGTCCCGGGCAGATGACGCGGATAGGCGGCTGTGAAACTTCCATTACGCGGCTCTGTACGGAAGAAGTATGCGTACGCAGAATGATGTCGGGATGGCTTTCGATAAAGAAAGTATCCTGCATGTCGCGTGCCGGATGATCTTCAGCAAAGTTCATGGAAGAGAACACATGCCAGTCATCTTCTACTTCCGGACCGTCAGCAATGGTAAATCCCAGGCGGTTGAAGATGCTGATGATTTCGTTGCGTACGATGTTCAGCGGATGACGTGTGCCCAGTTCAATCGGGTAAGCCGTACGGGTAAGATCCAGTTCGGCAGTTCCGTTGTCCTGTGATTCGAATGTTTCTTTCAGGGCAGCGATCCGTTCCTGCATCCGGTTTTTCAGTTCGTTCAACTTCATGCCCACTTCCTTTTTCTGTTCGGCAGGCACATTGCGGAAATCTGCCATCAAGGCGTTGATGACTCCTTTTTTACTCAGGTATTTGATACGCAGCGCTTCCAGTTCTTCGGCATTGCCGGCTGTGAGGCTGTCTACTTCCTGAAGCAGTTCTTCTATTTTTGCTAACATATTTCTGTAATCTGTTTTTTCGTATGCGCAAAGGTAAGGATTAAAACTGAAATATTTTGATTTTTGAGGGACAAAAAAGAAAACTCTCTCTTATTTGATAGGGAAAAGAAAAAAACTGCTAATTTTGCATTTGATTTTTCAGAAGTGCAGATGAAAAAAATAGTTTTTGGTTGCTGTTTGTTGATCTTCATTGCTTCTTGTGGCGGAAATGGAAAAAAAGTAGATCCGTTTGAGAAGCTGACCGAACAGCTTGATTCGATGAATGTAGGTTCTGATTCAGTGCTTCAGGACACGATGGTGCTCGTAGAGGAAGTCATTCCTGTTACGGTCGATGAAAGTTTTGCTGATTTTTTCTACAATTTTGCTTCGGATGAAAAATTCCAGCGTTCACGTATTCTTTTTCCGATGCCTTACTATGAGGGTAAGGAGGTTAAACGCATAAGCCGGGAAGCCTGGAAGTTTGATCCTTTGTTCAGCCGTCAGGATGCTTATACCATTCTGTTTGATAAGGCGGAAGAAATGGAAATGGAAAAAGATACGAGTCTGCATAGTGTACAGGTGGAATGGATTTATCTGAAAGAGAAACGGGTGAAGCGTTATTATTTTGAGCGCAAGAAAGATGCCTGGTTCCTGGAAGCCATAAATTGGGAGAAACTTGCACATGGGGAAGGAAACGAGGAAGATTTCCTGACTTTCTATGAGCATTTTGCATCGGATTCTATTTTCCAGAGAGAGCGTCTGCATTACCCCTTGTTGTTTGTTACGGCCGATCCGGAGGATGAATTCCAGATTCTGGAAACTACACTTGACATCGGTCAGTGGTTTGCTTTCCGTCCGCCGATGATGAAAGAAAAGCTGACCAATGTACGTTATGGACAGACTGAAACCTTGACTTCGGATACGAAGGTTGTTGAATTCAAGGGATTTGGAAACGGTTTCAGCAACGTGATGTATTTTGAACGCCGGCATGGCATCTGGAAGCTGATGAAGTTTGAGGATTTAAGTGACTAGACAGAACGTTTCATTGATTTTTTTACTGATTGATGCATGAAAGAATTATATAATTGCTCGCTGCTGCCTTACAATACCTTTGGTATGGATGTGAAGGCTTCCCGCTTTGTGGAGTATGCGTCAGTGGAGGAACTTCGCGGTTTGTGGAATGCAGAGCGTGAAGCGGTTGCCCGCGCTTTACATATTGGCGGAGGAAGTAATCTGCTGTTTGCTTCTGATTATGAAGGTCTGATTCTGCATTCGGCCATAAAGGGATATACGGTGGTAAAGGAAACGGAAGAAGAAGTGGAAGTCCGTGTCGGAGCCGGTGAAGTCTGGGACGATTTTGTCGCTTATACGGTTGCCAATGGCTGGTATGGTGCGGAAAACCTTTCATTGATTCCCGGTGAAGTCGGGGCATCGGCCGTACAGAATATCGGTGCCTATGGTGTGGAAGCCAAGGATCTGATTGTTTCGGTAGATACGTTTGGATTGGAAACCGGAGAAGAACGCCGGTTCATGCGGGAGGAATGCCGTTATGCATATCGGGAAAGTGTCTTCAAACAGGAACTGAAAGGAAAATATGCAGTGACTTTCGTAACCTATCGGTTGAAAAAGCATCCTGTCTTCCATCTGGAATATGGAAATATCCGTGCAGAACTGGAGAAACAAGGATGCCAGGTAGATCTGGAGAATGTACGCCGGATTATTATTGCCATCCGGCAGGCCAAGTTGCCTGATCCGAAAGTATTGGGCAATGCAGGCAGTTTCTTTATGAATCCGGTTGTACCGAAAATGCAGTTTGAAGCATTGCTCGCACAATATCCGGACATGCCTCACTATCCGGTGGATGAAGCTCATGTCAAGATTCCGGCCGGATGGATGATCGACCGTTGCGGATGGAAAGGAAAGCGTGTGGGACATGCCGGTGTGCATGAGAAACAGGCGCTGGTACTGGTCAATTGCGGCGGAGCAACCGGAAAGGAAGTCATGCATCTGGCTGAAGAAATAGTGGCTTCCGTCCGCGAACGTTTTGGTGTGACCATTCGGCCGGAAGTAAATTATATCGGCTGAAAGGTTGAAAATGTCAAACTAATCAGAACGGAGAGAGTATGAAGGTAACCATATTGGGCAGTGGAACCTCAACCGGAGTCCCTCAGGTGGGCTGCAGGTGTGAGGTGTGTACCAGTAAAGATCCTCATGACAACCGCTTGCGTTGTTCGGGAATGGTAGAAGTGAATGGAGTGCGTATCCTGATAGACTGCGGTCCGGATTTCCGTGAACAAATGATCCGCATGGATGATTACCGGCCGATTGATGCCGTATTGATCACACACGAGCATTATGATCACGTAGGAGGGCTGGACGATTTGCGTCCTTTCTGCCGTTTCGGAGATATTCCGGTCTATGCCGAAGCATATACGGCCGACCGCCTTCAGGCTCGTATTCCTTATTGTTTTACTGAAAATCTGTATCCGGGAGTGCCTCATATTCCGTTGCACGTTATTGAGGCTGGCAAACCTTTTACCGTCAGCAACAGTTATGGCCATTCGGTGGAAATACTTCCTTTTCGGGTCATGCACGGCAAACTGCCGATTATGGGATATCGCATTGGGGAGATGGCCTGGATTACGGATATGCTGACTATGCCGGCTGCTTCATACGCGTGTCTGAAAAACCTGGATTGTCTGGTGATCAATGCTTTGCGCCAGGAACAGCATCCCACTCATCAGACTGTTCGTGAAGCCCTGGCACAGATATCATGCATTCAGCCGGAAGAAGCCTTTTTGATTCATGCGAGTCATCAGATCGGACTGCATGCAGAGGTAGAAAAAGAACTGCCGCCGCATGTGCATCTGACATACGACGGCATGGTTATCTGGCTTTGAGAAACCGGTTTCGTATCGGCGGTTATCGGGGGATGCGGGCTTTGAGCGATTCCTTGCAAAGTCCGTTCAGACCGCATGATTCACATTTCGGACTACGTGCCGTACAGACATAGCGTCCGTGAAGGATCAGCCAATGATGTGCGGTCGGTATTAATTCTTCGGGAATATATTTGATGAGATATTTTTCTGTGGCCAGTGGAGTGGTACAGGTCTGGGGAACCAGTCCGATGCGGTGACTTACGCGAAATACGTGGGTGTCGACAGCCATAGCCGCTTTGTTGAAGACAACACTCTGGATCACATTGGCCGTCTTGCGTCCCACTCCGGGAAGCTTGACCAGTTGTTCCAGTGTGTCGGGCACTTCTCCATGAAAATCTTTCACCAGCATTTGTGCCATGCCGACCAGGTGCTTGGACTTGTTATTGGGGTAACTCACACTCCGTATGTATTCAAAGATAACTTCAGGAGTACTGGCAGCCAGTGCTTCCGGAGTCGGAAAGTCCCGGAACAGGGGAGGCGTAATCATGTTGACCCGTTTGTCTGTACATTGTGCACTGAGGATCACTGCGATGAGGAGCTGAAAAGGATTTTCGTAGTGCAGTTCCGTTTCAGCCACAGGCATGGCCTGCTGGAAATAGGTGATGACTTTTTCGTATAATTCTTTCTTTCGCATGGTTGACAATTCTTAATCAGCAAATGGATTGCAGGGTGATGTATTTTTGTTTGTTCGGGAAAGTATATGTAGCCTGTTTCCCGTTTTTGTCCGTGCTTCCGGATCAGTACCATTTCTTTCTGCGGAACAGCAGATAGACAGCCGTTCCTGTTACAAGCATGAGTATCCAGGCAAAAAGATAGCCGTATTTCCAGTTCAGTTCGGGCATCCAGCTGAAATTCATTCCCCAGATACCGGCCAGGAAGGTCAGCGGGATGAAAATGGTGGAAACGATGGTCAGTTGTTTCATGATTCCGTTCATACGCTGGTCGTTGTTGGACAGATAAAGATCCACCAGGGCCGAGATCATGTCCCGGCATCCTTCCAGTGTCTGGAGAACGAACTGCAGATGATCGTTCACATCGTTGAAGAACGGACGGTTGGACTTGTGCAGAAGCGTATTGTCCGAGTGCAATAACTTGTTGATATGTTCCTTGAGCGGAAGGATGCTCTTCTTGATCAGACGGAAGATACGGCGGTATTGCTGGATTTCTTCGATGCCCGGCATTTCGGCAGGATTGGAAGAAAGCAGGCGTCCTTCCATGTCTTCCAGCTCATCTTCCAGATCAGAAATGATGGACATGAAGCTGGTCATGACGCTGTTCAAGATCACGCTGAGCAGAAAGTCTGTCTGTCGGTTGCGGATCTTGAGCACATTTTTCTCCAAAGCCGTGTGGATTTCGTTCAGCATCTCGGTTTCTTTTTCGACGAACGTGAGCAGGAAGTTCTCTCCCTGAATGATACAAAGCTGCTGCGACAGATAATTATTGTCTTTTTCCGCAGTCAGTTGTTTCAGGATGATTACATTATAATTTTCATGTTCTTCGATTTTGGTCAGGTGATCTGCATTCAGAATATCTTGTGTGACCAAAAAGTCGATACCGAAGTGTTGGCAGACTTTTTGCACGGTTTCCGTGTTCTGCAGTCCGTGTATCTGTATCCAGTTGATGCTGTTCGGCTGAAGATGAGGAATCATTTCGTCAATATCTTTGCCGTTGCAGTCGTGTACCCCCTCAGGATTATACGAGCAGAGGTGAAGATGAGTCGGAGTCTGGCTGATTCCCGTATAGTTCAGCTTCTCACTAAGCAGATTGTTCTTTGTCATAGCCTGTGAACGTTAGTCTATTCTTTTCAGTACAACATCTTTTTTGTCGATGTATTTATCGAAATGGAAAGAAGGCATGCCAAGTGCGATACCGGCATGTATGGTACAGCCTTCAATGCCCAGCAGTTTCTGCAATTCTTTTTTCCGGTTCATGCCGGCGGCACTGCATACAAATCCGGTGTAGAACTGGGAAACGCCACATGCTTCGGCCATGAGTGAAGCATTCTGGTAAGCCAGGTTACAGTCCTGACATCCGAAACGTTCTTTACTTCCGGTATAGAAGAACAAGGCTGCAGCAGCTCCCCGCAGGATACCGTCATTCCCTTTGTCGAACTCTTCCTGCAGTTGTTTGAAAACCGGAATATAGCGATAGCTGGAAGGCATGAGCGGTTTCAGTATCATTTTCAACAATGGATTTTCCACTGCATGGACAATAGACATGAAAGTACCGATGGTGATTCGGCTGATTTCCTTCAGTGTTTCGGGGCGGGTCACCAGTACCATCTTGACTTCCTGCGCATTGGTAGCAGTCGGAGCCCGGTGTGCTGCTTCAATAATTCGTTGCAGCAATTCTTCCGGAACCCGTTGCTTGGAGAAAGCACGATTGGAACGGCGGGAACGGATGAGCAGTTCTACCTGGTCGGCTGTGGGCAACTGGCTTCGGTCGAATGCATGGACTTTTTCAGGAGGGAAATCCGAATGTTCAATGGAATTGCCGGGACAAACGGCTACGCAATGTCCGCAACTGATGCAAGCGTCGGCATTTACTTCAATGCCTTTATCCTCATGAAAACTGAATAGAACAGAGGGACATATTCTGACGCATTTCTTACAGCGTATACAGGTGTTCTGATTAATATGTATTTGAGTCATTGTATGAAATGAATTAGGATACATGATGCACAAAGGTACGATTTTTATTTGTTTTTCTCTGTTAGCATAAAGTTTTTATGGAGGAATGGCTTCTGAATCATTCGATCATTCATCTGGCAGAAAAAGTAACGTCGGGCTGGAGTAATCCGGGCTTGCCCTGAAGCGATTTCCTTAACTTGGAGAAGAAGATTAAGATTCTCCGGTTGAATTTCATTATATTCCGAAAATTCTTCGTACCTTTGCAGCCCGTTAAAAGAGAACATTTACTTACGATGCCGTGAATAGCGGTCGTGTATTCTAGAACACCACGTAAAAAACAGGAGCGATGAAAAAAGAAAATCTTGTATCAGTACCTTTTATGGTCTTGGGTATTGTGTTTTGTACCTGCCTTGTGGCAGCCAATCTGTTAGAGACCAAAGTTGTTCAACTGGGCCCGATTTCCGTTACGGCAGGGCTGATTGTATTTCCCGTTTCATACATTATTAATGATTGCATTGCCGAAGTGTGGGGATTCCGCAAGGCGCGTCTGATCATTTGGATGGGGTTTCTGATGAACTTCATGGTAGTAGCCATGGGGCAGATTGCTGTAGCTTTGCCGGCGGCTCCGTTCTGGGAAGGGGAAGAAGGTTTAATTTTGTATTCGGCATGGCGCCCCGTATTGCTGCTGCGAGTCTGACAGCTTTTCTGGTCGGTTCGTTTATCAATGCATACGTGATGAGCCGTATGAAGGTGGCTTCACATGGAAAAAACTTTTCTGCCCGTGCCATTTTGTCGACTGTGGCCGGTGAGGGAGCCGATTCTCTGATCTTTTTCCCGCTGGCATTCGGAGGACTGATGCCTGTGTCTGAACTGGCTAAGATGATGCTGGTGCAGGTCATTCTGAAGACTCTTTATGAAGTGATTGTCCTTCCTGTCACCATTCGTGTCGTGAAATACATCAAGCGGGTAGACCAGAGTGATGTGTACGACGAGCATATTTCCTATAATGTCCTGAAGATTTCTGACATTAATTAAGCAACTTTATCGGTTTAATCAAATAAAATATGAATAACGAAACAGCCCTTGTTGTATTCAGTGGGGGACAGGATTCCACCACTTGTCTGTTTTGGGCAAAGAAACATTTCAAGAAAGTTTATGCCCTGAGTTTTATATATGGCCAGAAACATGTGAAAGAGGTGGAACTGGCACGCGAGATTGCGCGGAAGGCTGACGTGGAATTTGCTGTGATGGACGTTTCTTTCATCGGCCATTTGGGTAAGAATTCCTTGACAGATACATCGATTCACATGGATGAAGAGAAACCGGCCGATTCATTTCCCAATACATTTGTTCCGGGAAGAAACCTGTTTTTCCTGAGCATTGCAGCGGTTCATGCCCGTGAAAAAGGCATCAGTCACCTGGTGACCGGAGTATCACAGACCGACTTCAGCGGCTATCCAGACTGTCGTGATTCTTTTATTAAATCGCTTAACGTGACCTTGAACCTGGCCATGGATGAGCAGTTTGTTATCCATACTCCTTTGATGTGGATTGACAAGGCGCAGACCTGGGCACTGGCTGACGAACTGGGTGTACTTGACCTGATCCGTCATGAGACGCTGACTTGTTATAACGGTATCCCCGGAGACGGCTGCGGACATTGTCCGGCATGTAAGCTTCGTCGGGAAGGCCTGGAGAAATATTTGCAAAGTAAAAATCAAATGAATGAATAAGTTTATGGAAAGAAAAGACGAACTGACCCTGTTGGGAAACAAGCATACGGAATATAAGCAGGACTATGCGCCTGAGGTACTGGAAGCTTTCATGAACAAGCATCCTGAGAATGATTACTGGGTACGTTTCAATTGTCCGGAGTTCACAAGCTTGTGTCCGATTACGGGACAGCCTGACTTTGCCGAGATCCGCATCAGTTATCTGCCCGACAAGAAGATGGTGGAAAGCAAGAGCCTGAAACTTTATCTCTTCAGCTTCCGCAATCACGGTGACTTCCATGAAGATTGTGTGAATATCATCATGAAGGATCTGATTCGCCTGATGGATCCGAAGTATATTGAAGTAACGGGTATCTTTACTCCACGTGGCGGTATCTCCATTTATCCGTATTGCAATTACGGACGTCCGGGTACGAAGTACGAAGAGCTGGCAGAGTACCGCCTGCGGAATCACAACTGATTTTTGAGGAGCTGTTGATGATTACGACAGCTCCAGTCCCAGTGCCTCTTTCAGCTTGAGCAGTTTGGGGTTTTTCTGGCTCATCATCTGGAAACGTTCCACATGGCTGTAGGCACGTATATTTTCGTTCGGAGCACTGACACGTACCGTCATCCGGATTTTCCGGTTATGCAGTTGGGTGCGGAGATGCGTTTCGATGTGCGGAGCCAGCTGTTGCATGTACTTCTGCACAATGTCATTGTCCACAACCACTTCAAACGTAACTCCGTCTTTCAGCAGTTGAGGCTGCATGTTCATCATGCGGCCTGCGTTGGCTGCTTCTTCTTTCGGAAGGCGGGCGGCAAATTCACGCCAGTAGTAGTTGAGGTCTTTTTCATTAAAGATATAATCTTCCCAGTTGGCATCTGCCTGCGGGATGGCAGCCGTAGCCTGTGCAGCAGGAGCGGCTTTTTCTGTTTGTGGTGCCTGCGACCGCCGGATGGAAATACCCATGCTTCCGGCTTTCATGACCGGAATCTTCTTTTCCGCCGACGTTTTCGGCAGCGGATTGGCATGCATCGGACCGGCTCCGGGAGCTGAAGCCTGCGGAGACGGAGCGGATGTTGCGGGCTGAACCGGTTCTGCCGGACGGTATGAGGCGTTCGGTTGCTGTAAGGTAGAAGCATAGTTGCCGGCTGGCTGTGCCGCGTAGTTCCCGGCAGCAGGCTGCGGTTTCGGTGTAGCGGGTTGAGCCGCTTGGGCTGTAGCCTGATTGAAAACGGGAGATAAAGTCTGCTTAGGGCTGCGCCCCTGGCCCGGCTCTTCAGCTTCAGCAGTCAGTTGGGCCACCTGTATCAGGGTCAGTTCCACGAGCAGACGCTTGTTCTTGCTCAACCGGTAGTTGAGGTCACAATCGTTGCACAGCTTCATCGCCTTGTATAGAAACTGCGGCGTGCATTTCTGTGCCTGAGCCTGATAGCGTTCGCGGATGGAAGCTCCCACTTCCAGCAAAGGCAGGGTAGCCGGATCACGGCTCACCAGCAGATCCCGCAGATGAGAACTCAGTCCGGTGATGAAATGATTCCCGTCGAATCCTTTTTTCAGTACATCGTTGAAGAGAAGCATGCATTCCGTTACCTTGTTTTCCAGGAAACAGTCTGTCAGCCGGAAATAATATTCATAATCCAGTACGTTCAGGTTGTCGATGACACTCTTGTAAGTGATGTGTCCGTTTGTGAAGCTTACCACCTGGTCGAAGATGGACAGAGCATCACGCATACCTCCGTCGGCCTTCTGGGCGATGACATTCAGGGCTTCCGGTTCGGCTTCCACATGCTCCTTGAGGGCCACGCTTTCCAGGTGTTCCACCATGTCGCTGACACTGATCCGGTTGAAATCATAAATCTGGCAGCGGCTCAGGATCGTCGGAAGGATCTTATGCTTTTCAGTGGTCGCCAGGATGAAGATTGCATGATGAGGCGGTTCTTCCAGCGTTTTGAGGAAGGCATTGAAGGCCGCCTGTGAAAGCATGTGTACCTCGTCGATGATATACACCTTGTACTTGCCGATCTGTGGCGGGATTCTCACCTGTTCGATCAGGGAGCGGATGTCCTCTACTGAATTGTTCGAAGCGGCATCCAGTTCGTGTATATTGTAGGAGCGCTGTTCGTTGAAAGCCTGGCAGGATTCACATTCGTTGCAGGCTTCTCCGTCTTCCTTCGGATGAAGGCAGTTGATGGTTTTCGCAAATATACGTGCACAGGTTGTCTTTCCCACTCCGCGGGGTCCGCAGAACAGGTAGGCATGAGCCAGCTTCTGATTGGCGATGGCGTTCTTCAGGGTAGTGGTCAGTGCACGCTGTCCGACTACCGTATCGAACGTGGCCGGACGATATTTACGCGCTGATACAATATAATTTTCCATAAATCGGATGAGTTGTTTGAATTCATATCTTTCGCAAAAGTACATAAAATCTGCCAACCTTCTAAACGATGTCGTTTATTATTTCGCTGCACGGATGCGATACTTTCCGGATTTGTGTGTGATCTCACTTTTTTTCGTATCTTTGCGGCTGTGTATTAAGAATCTGTTTTATGAGTAAATTACTAGAGGCCTGGAACTTTATCCGCCGGTATAAATATGCGATCACAATCGGTGTTTTTCTGCTGATTATCGGTGTGCTGGACGAAAACAGTCTGATCCGTCGCATCTCTCACCGCCGTGAAATCTATCAGCTGAATTCAGAAATTGAGCGCTATCGCAAGCAGTATGAGGAAGACAGCCGCATGCTGAAAGAGATTACCTCGAATCCGAAGGAGCTGGAGAAGGTGGCTCGTGAGCGGTACCTGATGAAGAAATCCAATGAAGATATTTACGTTTTTGAAGAAGATTTGAAATGACAGCCCGACAATCAAATATATTGGCCATGACCGGAGCAGTTCTTTTGTTCATCGGTCTGGCGCTCCAGTTTGTGAAATTAGTGTTTGCTCCCTATGTCTATCTGGCCGGTTCCATCCTGTTTGCCTATGTGCAGGTACGTTCAGGCTATGACGGCAAGAACATCGTGATCCGCCGTCTCCGTCGCCAGCAGCTGATGGGAGCCATGTTACTTGTTTTCACGGGAGTGCTGATGCTGTTGTGGCATCGCAACGAGTGGATTGCCTGTCTGAGCATTGCTGCCGTGCTGGAACTTTACACGGCTTTCCGTATTCCTCAGGAGGAACAGAAAGAAAAGAATTCCTGAAAGCTTTGATTTTCAGGGATGTTATGTTCTTGAAAAAACGTCCCGTTGTTTTTTAAAAACGTTTCGTCGTATATTGTTAAATGTTTCGGGCTTTTACCTGAAACGTCCTTATGTTTTTGAGCGGATGGTGCAGTCCGCTTTTTTGGTATGCCTGCATGTCTGCCGAAAAGAAGAAGTGCCGGTGCAGTCTTCTCGCGAAGGGTTGCACCGGCACTTCCGGTTAATGTCTTTCCCGCTCAGGCTGTGGGCGGAATTTGACGGTTCCTTATCGGATGATTGTCATTTCCTTGATCAGATGACCTGCTCCCGCATACTTGTCGATGATGAACAGCGTATAGCGGATGTCTACCACAGCAGCGCGCTGCAACTGGGGATTATAGGCAATGTCACCCGTCAGACCTTCGTAGTTGCGGTCGAATCCGGTACCGATCAGTTCGCCTTTGGCATTGAAGACCGGCGATCCTGAGTTACCTCCGGTGTTGTCGGTTGCCGTTGCAAAACAGATAGGCATGCGTCCGTCCGGCATGGCATACGGACCGAAATCTTTCTTTTCATACAGTTCCTTGAGGCGGGCCGGTACGACGAATTCCGGATTGTTGGGATCTTCCTTTTCCATGACTCCTTTCAGTGTCGTGTAGTAGAGATATTCCTTTCCGTCTGCCGGTTCATATGATCCGATCTTGCCGTAAGTAAGTCGCAGGGTAGAGTTGGCATCGGGGTAAACCGGTGTCTTCTCTTTATGCTTGAGTTCCAGCATACCTGCCACCCAGGTCTTGTGTGCCCGGTTATAAGCATTGGTCTCTGCCTTCATGGCATCACTGGTAGCCTGATATCCTTTTTTCACCGATGAGGCATACTGCACCATCAGGTCGTTGGCCAAAGTTTCTGCATCCGGTTTTTTGAGGAAACGCTCCAAAGCTTCCGGACTGCTGAAAACAGACTGGCTGAAACAAGCGTCGACAAAGGCATCGGTATTGCCCTGGAACTTCTTATCGATCAGCTGGAAAATGCTGATGCGCTGTTCGGCAGGAACCAGCCGGGCATACAAGGCGATCAGCTGACGGGATACCTTGCGGTCTACTTCCGGGTTGTAATCTTTGTTGAAGAACTTCTTGCTGCTGTTTCTGAGCTGTTCGGTTGCTTCACTGATTTCTTTCTTTTTCCCGTTCTGCAAGGCTTTCAGCAGACCGGCTGTTTCCGGAATGTTGGAGAATTCGGTTCCCAGCATCAGTGCTTCGTAGATAGCCTGCTGATGATAAACCGCGTCGTGGCGTTTGGCAACAATCTTGCGGATGGTCTCATAAGCCTCGCGATAAGCGTCGTTTCCGGTTTCACGTCCGAACTCAAGAAGTCTTTCCTGCTGTTCCTTTTTACGGTTCAGCACCTTCAGTTTCACCAGTCCTTCGTTCATACCGATGGCATTTTTCCAGTAGTTGGCCGAAGAAGCATATTTGGCTGCATACTGGATGCGAGTTCTGGCATCCTTTTGCATTTCCTCGTTCAACGCTCTCAGTCGCACGCCACGAACCGTGTCACGCATGAAGTTGGTAGTCTGCATACGTTCTTCCACTTCGTCGCTGATCATATAGCGCCAGTTGCGTCCGGGGAAACCCATCACGAAAGTGAAGTCACCTTCCTTGACACCTTTCAGATTGATGGCGATGTGTTTCTTGACTTTCAACGGAACATTGTCTGCGCTGTATTTGGCCGGTTTTCCATCCTTGTCGGCATAGATGCGGAAGATGGAGAAGTCACCGCAATGACGCGGCCACATCCAGTTGTCGGTGTCGGCACCGAACTTACCGATGGAAGAGGGAGGTGCGCCCACCATTCGGATATCCTTGTAGACGGTCTTGACAAACAGGTAATATTTGTTTGCGCCGTAGAACGGTTTCAGTTCCAGTACGGTGAACTCGTCGGTGTGGATTTTTTCCTGCTCGGCAAAGCGGTCAGCCACCTTGCTGAGGTAGGAAGGAGACAGATAGTTCAGTCCTTCCGGATCTTCATCTTTTTGCAGCTGTTCCATCACGTAGTCCGTCACATCGAGGATACGGTCGATGTAAGTAACGGTCAGTCCCTCGCAGGGAAGTTCCTGTTCACGGGTCATGGCCCAGAAGCCGTCGGTCAGATAGTCATGCTCCACCGAACTGTGCTGCTGGATGTAGCCATATCCGCAATGGTGGTTGGTCAGTACGAGACCTTCCGGAGAAATGACTTCACCGGTACATCCTCCTCCGAAGTGAACGACTGCATCCTTCAGACTGATGCTGTCGGGGGAGTACACTTTGTCGATGCTGATATCCAGTCCGAGATCGTACATGACGGCAGCATTCTGCTTTTTCAGGTCGGTCAGCATCCACATCCCTTCGTCAGCATGGCTGGCGAAGGTTGTGAAAACGCTTAAAAGTGAGAATAGGATTGTTTTCTTCATCGTTTATTCTACAATGTTCATTTCGTCAATCAGGTTCTTGCATCCTCCCAGTTTTTCCACGATGAACAGGACATAACGGATATCTACGGCAATACAACGCTGCAGGTCGTTGTCGAAGTTGATGTCGCCGCTCAGTGATTCCCAGTTACCGTCGAAAGCAGTTCCGATGAGTTCACCGTTGCCGTTCATGACGGGTGATCCGGAGTTACCGCCGGTGATGTCGTTGGTTGTCAGGAAGCAAGCCGGCATTTCTCCGTTAGGCAACGCATAACGTCCGAAGTTCTTGGAAGCATAAAGCTCTTTCAGTTTGGCCGGTACGACGAATTCCGGGTTGTTGGGATCCTCTTTTTCCATTACTCCCTTCAGGGTTGTATAGTATTTGTAGTGGATTCCGTCTTTCGGATCGTAGGATTTCACGTTTCCGTAAGTCAGACGAAGCGTGAAGTTTGCATCCGGAGCTTTCGGAGTCGGTGCATACATTTCGCACAGACCGCGAACGTAAGTTTTGTGAAGCAGGTTGATGTCACCTCTTGCGTTGCTCAGCTGGTCAGCCAGTTCCTTATACTTCGCATTTCTTGCAACGGTGTATTGTACAGCCAGGTCCTTGTCGATTGCTTCAACGGTCGGGTTGGCCATGAATGCATCGAAGTTCTTTTCGCTGGCAAAGATGCTGTTGTCATACAAAGCATCCACGTAAGCATTGTAGTCGCCGTTGAACTGTTTCTGTACGGTCTGGTAGAAGTCGGGCAGAGCTTCCGCAGAAACTTTCGAAGCATACAGCGGGATCAGCACTTTGGCAACCTTGCGGTCTACTTCATGGTCGTAGTCCTTGTTGTGGATGTTGGCGAATTCCTTTTTCAGTGTTTCCAGTGCTTTGGCAATGTCCTTCTTGTTCTCCTTCTGCAAAGCAGTCTTCAGCTCATCGAAGGCAGCCTGAGGTGCACTGAATTCGATACCGCTGCGGAAAGTTTCGCTGAAGTAAGTATTGCGTGTCTGGATCGGCATAACCCGTTTGACGTATTCGTCAATCTGTCCGACCACCTTTTCATAATCTGCATTACCCTTTTCCTTGGCATACTGTGCAAAACGGCTTTCCTGTTCAGCTTTTGTTTCCAATACTTTATTGTCCACAATGGCCTTGTTCATACCGATGGAGTTTTTCCAGTAGTTGCTTGATCCGGCAAACTTGCTGGCATACTGGATACGTACCTTGTCGCTGGCAGCCATTTCCTTGCGCAGTACGTTCTGGCGTGCTTCACGAACCTCGATGCGCGGCACGTTGGTAGCTTCCATACGGAGACGCACTTCGCTTTCGGTCAGATAACGGCTGGTGCTTCCCGGGAATCCCATGATCATGGCATAATCGCCTTCCTGCAATCCCTTCAGAGAGATGGTCAGGTATTTCTTTGATTTCAGGGGTACATTGTCCTTGCTGTATTCTGCCGGATTTCCGTCTTTGTCTGCATAGATACGGAAGATGGAGAAGTCGCAGGTGTGACGCGGCCACATCCAGTTATCGGTTTCTCCACCAAACTTACCGATAGATGAAGGAGGAGCGGCAACCATACGAACGTCCTTGTATGTCTTGATGTAGAACAGATAGAAGCGGTTACCTTCGTAGAAAGGCAGTGCCTGAGCCGTGATACCCGGAGCTTTTTTCAGGTCGCTTTTCTTCAGTTCTTTTTCAGCGAGTTCTTTCAGGTATTTGCTGCCGAAGGTTTCAGCTTCGGTTACTTTTCCTTTCTTTACATCTTCGTTTACTTTTTCCGTTACATCCACGATGCGTTCAACGAAACGGAATGTCAGGCCCGGAGTAGGGATTTCTTCCTGATAACTCTTTGCCCAGAATCCGTCAGTCAGGTAGTCGTGTTCCACGGAACTGTGCTGCTGGATAGCTCCATATCCGCAGTGGTGGTTAGTCAGGATCAGTCCGTTGGGTGAAATGATTTCTCCCGTACAGCCTCCTCCGAAGATACCGACTGCATCTTTTAATGTCAGTTGTTCCGGATTATAAATGCTGGCAATGTCTATTTTCAGGCCCTGAGCTTTCATTCTGTCGGCCAGGTTCTGCTCTTGCATCATCTGCAGGAGCCACATTCCTTCATCGGCTTTTGCCGGTGAAAATGCCGCACAAAGCAGTGCGAGTGCTAGTACTTTCAGTTTTTTCATTCTATTTTTAGTTTAGATAAATTTATGCAGGTAATTAAAATACAAAGGTAATAAAAATATTAGGAATACTTACGAAAAAGAGTCCTGTCATTCCTCTGAAAGCAGGAATGCAGGACTCTTTTTGATATAAGATTCGGTATTCTGTTTACAGTTTCCTGGGTTTTACCGTTATAAAAGTCATATAGTCGTCATTATCCGACAGGATATTGATATGAAGACCTTCTGGAGAGACAAAGCAAGATCCATAGCGATTTGTTTTTTCTTTGATATTATATTCTCCTACTTTCTGGAAATCTTTATCAAGAATGACAACAGCCAGATGGCGGGATGGAAAGGCGCGGGTATTTCCGTCCCATTCTGATTCTGGTAACGTAAGCAGTCTGTAATATAACTGATTCCAGCGGTCATAATAAATACCTGTGTATTGAACCTGCTCTGCTACGTTGCGCATGATATCAGCCATAGAGTTTCTTTTGGCCGGACGTATGGAATAGGGGTGGGAGTATCCTGCAAAGAAGGTTTTCGTTTCTTGGGTGTGGATGTTGAATACCCGTATGCTGTCGTCAGCCGGAAAACTTAGCACCATTTCATTGGCGGGGCTTAAATCGTATGGTATAACGCGATAGGCAAAAGGTTGCCATACTGCATCCTTGTTCCCGTATATTTCAGGATAACTGTTTGCATAATATACAATACTGTCTTTCAAATTCAGAAGCAACGAAACACCTTGCGGAATGTCATTGGACTGAGTGTCGCACACATTGCATCCTTGTCCTTGCAGTATGATGTATTCATCTGCTTTTTTAATGGGTGTATTGGGACAAGGCAATATTTCGGGACACCGAAAGTGGCAATTCTTTTGTAAAGGATAATCTTTTAGGCGGTATTTTTTGAGGAGTTCGCCTTTGTTATTGAACAGGTCTAGTTGCCATAGCCAGGTATGATATACAAAGATCGAGTCTTCATTGTGTATCAGAAATCCAAAAACATTTCCATCCAAAGCGTTGGGGCCTTCTTTCCTAAATTGTATTTTGCGGACTTCCTTGCCGCTTTTTACATCAAAGATGCAAATGTTATGTAGTGGGTTATTGTATGAGGCAAGAAATAGAGAGTCGTTCTTTTCATATGTGTGGATATGTGAAATTACTTGTGTCGTAGAGTCATCCAGAGAAAATACTTTATGAGGAAGCTCTTGCATGGTATACAACTGCTTCCCCATACGGTTTTCTGAAGTTTGTTTACTGCATGCTCCACATACAATTCCGATAGATAAAGCAAGAATAAACTTCAAATTCATATGATTCTTTTTTAATTGTTTGAATTTACATTACATCTGATAGTGGAAGCCACTTCTTTATGTTCATAGTTTCTTGGGTTTAACTGTAATAAAAGTCAAATAGTCGTCATTATCCGACAGGATATTGATGTGAAGACCTTCGGAAGAGACGAAAGCCCGGCTGAACCGGTTGCTTGGTTCTTTGATGTTATATTCTCCGACTTTCTGAAAGTATTTATCAAGAATTATGACAGCAAGGTTTCGTTTTGGAGCTGATTTTTCATTGACATCATAATCCGACAGAGGTAAAGTCAGGAGTCTGTAATACAGCTGATTCCATTTGTCGTAGTAAATTGATGTATATTGAACCTGTTCCATTATGCTTCGGTCTACTTCTTTTTCAGAACGGGCTGGGTGAATGGTATAAGGTTTGGAATACCCTGCGAAGTAGCACTGGGTCTTTTTAGTGTGGATATTAAAAACCCGAATGCTGTCGTCTGCCGGATAGTTTATTACCATTTCACCTTGAGGACTGAGATCATAAGGTACAACCCGATAGGCAAAAGTTTGCCATATTCCTTTTTGATTATAAATTTCCGGATAGCCGTTTTCATGACGTACCAAACTGTCTTTCAGGTTAAGAAGTAAGGTGACGCCTTCAGGTATCTGGTTGGATTGGGAATCACACACATTACATCCTTGTCCTTGTAATATAATATAATTATCCACTTTCTTGATAGGAGTATCAGAATATGGTAATATATCGGGACGTCTGAATGAACATCCTGATTCCAGGGGATAGTCTTTTATTTTATATTTTTTTTGTAATTCACCTTTTTCGTTGAATAAGTCTAATTGCCATAGCCAGGTATGATACATAAAAATAGAATCTTTATTATGTATCAGGAAACCACAGAAATTAGGGTCTAATGCATTGGGACCTTCTTTCTGGAATTGTATTTTCTGAATTTCCTTGCCGCTTTTTACATCAAAGATGCAAATGTTATTTATAGGTTCATTGTACAGAGCAAGAAGTTGAGAATCGTTTCTTTCATATGTCTGAATATGATTTACTATTTGAGTTGTAGAATCATCTAACAAAAAAACTTTATGGGGAAGCTCTACCATTGTATACAACTGCTTTCCCATACGGTTTACAGAAGTTTCTCTACCGCATGCTATGCATAGAATTCCAATGCAAATGGTAACTATTGCAATGCAAGTAAGAAAGAGTAGTTTTTTTCTCATTGTATTAGTTTATATTATGATTTCATACAAAATTATATAAAAATGTGATTACATTTTTTGGGGGGGAGGGTGATTTTTTTTTTTTTAACTTTTCAATAATTAAATCTATCCAGCCTGTTATCCTTTTGTCATCCGGCTGACATTTTGCATATTCGGGCCTGTGAGAGTCGCTGATTTGCGTCCCGAGGTGCGGGGAGAAGCCAATTCGCGAACGGGAAATTTCTTATTCGCTTGTATTTTAGTATATTAGCTGAAAATTTAACATATTCAGGCTGCTCATCCGGATCAGAAAAGAGGCATCTGGAGCAGCGAAAGGAACATTCGGAGCCGATGTCTGCCCGTTCTTCCAGATTCGTGCGGTCGTTTTCCTTGGTTTGACCGTACATTTTGGCCGGAACGGGCTGTCGAAAGCACCGCAACGGCCTGACGATTTTTGCATAATGAACCGTTATTTCTGCATCTGTATGCAAAAGATTGCATAAAATATCGCTTTTATCTCCGGATTGCTTTCCGGATGAGGCCGGATCAGATCCGGGCGTGTAAGTCTTTTCTGTCAGAATGATTCAAAAGGAAACCGGAAAGTCCGGCGGGCTTTCTTTTTGCCCCGATGCTTTTGCTTACAGTCTGTCACACTCCCTTTTCGGCCACTTTCAGGAACTGTTCCGAAAGAGTAATAATCCTCTATTTAAGTTTAAATTTTGGTAATTTTCTTTTGTCAAAACGACAAAGATTATACCTTTGTCGCGTAATTCAAATAAAGTATCGCGAGCATGTATAAACTTTATTTTTTCCTGTTTTGTGCTGTGCTTTTTGCTTCTTGCGGTAAGAAATACAGAATAGAAGGGGTGTCTTCCGTTTCATTGCTGGACGGCAAGATGCTGTTTATCAAAGTGCCGGCAGGTGACAAATGGGTAAATATTGACTCGGCAGAGGTGATTCACGGCCTGTTCAAGATGGAGGGAAAAGCAGATTCAACGATGTTGGCTACTCTGTTTATGGACGATGAATGCATCATGCCTTTCGTCATTGAACAAGGAAAAATCAATATCAATATTGACAATGCAGGCATCACCATCAAGGGAACTCCGCTGAATGACAGTTTCAATGATTTCATCATGCAGAAAAATTCACTGGACGACCGCGCATACGAAGTGGAGCGTGAGGAAAGCCGCATGATCATGGACGGTAAGGATCTGATGACGGTTCACCAGGAAATCGAGAAAAAGCGCCTGGCTTTGTCGGACGAGATGAATACGCTGGTGAAGGATTTCATTGGAGCCAACTATGACAATGTGCTGGGTCCCGGAGTATTTATTTTGTGGTGCAACAGCATGCCCTATCCGATTCTGACTCCTCTGATGAAGGAAATTGTGGACAAGGCGCCGGAATCGTTCCGCAATGATCCGCTGGTCAGGGAATTCCTGATGGTGGCGCGGAGCAATATGGAGAAGATGCATTGATAAAGAAAAGGCATACAGAGAGGTGCGGTTGCACGGTCTGTATGCCTTTTTTTCAGTTACGATATTTTTCGGGGAGTCCGCTCTCGATGGCCTGATAGGATTCGGTCATCAGTTCTTTCAGATTTTCTTCTCCCTTTCCCTTGGGATAGATCGGCGTGTGGATTGTCAGTTTGAGCCGGTGCCAGGAAAGGAGTTTGCCGGTTCTCGGCAGTATGTCAAACGATCCGTCGATGGTCATCGGAACGACGGGCAGCTGTAATTGGTCGGCCAGGAGGAAAGCGCCTTTTTTAAATTCGTTCATGTGTCCCGTGAAGGTGCGTCGTCCTTCGGGGAAAACCACAAGGGAGGTTCCTCCCTGCAACACTTTTTCTGCGTGTTTGATGGTTTCATAAACTTTTCTAGGGCTGGATTTATCTACAAAAATGAAACCGGCCGATTCGCATGCCTTTCCGACAAAAGGAACTTTGCGGAGACTTTTTTTCATCATCCATTTGAAGTTTCTTCCCAGAAATCCGTAGATCAGGAATATATCGAATGCTCCCTGATGATTGGCCAGGAAAACATACGATGTGCGGTGGTCGATCTTTTCGTGACCTTCTACGGAAACCGGCAGAAGAAACAGCCAGCAGGTGAGTTGAGACCAGATTTTTCCGGGATAGTATCCCCAGAAATGTCCGTTTCCCAGCCAGCATCCGATCATGGTAGTCAGTGCCGTGAGGATGGTCAGAATCAGAAAGATGGGCAGACCGATGCAGATTTGGTAAATGATGTATAAGATCTTCATTGTTTATTGGTTTTTATTGATTGAATACTACTTCTGCGTAAGGTGATAAGTGTAATTTCCGGCCACGCACCCAGGCGCATGGGGAAAAGAACATAGCCCAGACCTACGTTCACATAAAGGCCTCGTCCGTCTTCCAGGTACATGCCGCAGTGCTCCGGATAAATGAAGCGGGAGAAGGAGAAACCGAAGAGCCGGATCTGCATGTCGTGTGTATGGCCCGACAGGGTGAGCTGAACATCGCTTTCCGGCAATATTTCTCTGCGCCAGTGTGTCGGATCGTGACTGAGCAGGATCTTGAACATTCCTTCAGTTCCCTGAAGTGCCTGAGTCAGGTTGGCGTAGTCGGGGAAGGGAGGAGCTCCGCTGTTTTCCACGCCGGCCAGTGCAATGGAGTCGTTTCCCCGGTGCAGAATGCGGTGGCTGTTCATCAGCATTTGCCATCCCATTCGGTTTTCCCGGACGATGAGGCTGTCCACATTGGCAATCCGGTCAAGTTCGGATTCCCATCGGGTGTAAGTGCCATAGTCGTGGTTTCCCAAGACGGAGAACACTCCGTCTTTTGCACGGAGTTGTGACAGGACGGGAACGAACTCGGTCAGTTCGTCCGCACGGCTGTTGACCAGGTCACCGGTGAATACCGCCAGATCCGGATGCTGGGCATTGCATAAATCGATGGCCCGTTGCAGGGCATGGCCGTTGCCTTTCCAGCTTCCCGAATGGATATCGGACAACTGGAGAATGCGGTATCCGTCGAAAGCATCCGGCAGATCGGGCGAAACGTAAGTAACCTGATGTACCTTGAAGTTCTCTTTTCCCCGGACTGCACCGAACAATATGTAGCCAAAGGCGGCCAGTGCAGGCAGGAGAGCAATCCATCCGTGAGGAAGCCGGATGCGGAGCAGATTGGAAATTCCCCGCACCAGCAGACTGAACAGTGCAAATACCGCTTTGGGAACAGCGATACATAATGTAATGATCAGGTAAGTTCCGAAGTGGTGTTGCTGTATGCTGTCCTTGAACAGAATGAATATCAGCAGTACCAGCAACAGGGACGCACTGGGAATGCCGAACAGTTGTTTCCATAATTTGTTGGACTGATGGCGGATGTATGCTTTGTAGATATACCAGTCGGGCAATAAAAGCAGGACGATAAAGAACAGGGAAACTCTCAGCAGAATCATGGCTTATGGTCAGTCTTGTAAGTTGGCAGATAGATATTTTCTCATTTCTTTTACGCTGAAGCCTCTTCGTTCAGCATAGTCTTTCAACTGTTCTTCGTCGATTTTTCCCACCGCAAAGTAGCGGGAAGCCGGATGCGAGAACATCAGACCGCATACGGAAGCATGAGGCTGCATCATGCCGTTCTCAGTCAGATGAATGCCGATGCGCTTCATGTCGATCAGTTCATCCAGCAGATAGCTTACCGAAATATCGGGTAAGGAGGGATATCCGACAGCAGGACGTATGCCCTGATAGTCTTCATTGAGCAGCTGTTTCATGGTCAGCTGTTCGTCGGGTGCGTAGCCCCATGCTTTTTTCCGGATGAATTCATGGAGTTTTTCGGCAGCAGCTTCCGCCAGTCTTTCGCCGAGTGTCTTAATCAGCAGATGCTTGTAGTCATCATTCTGGTAAGGCTCTTCCATGCGTTCGTCGATGGTTGTGGCAAACGCTCCTACGGTATCGGTAATTCCGGAACTCAACGGACGGACGAAATCGCTCAGACAGAGAAACGGATCTGTGGGATGAATGCGGGTCTGCTGTCTCAGGAGCGGAAAGCGATGACCGGCAAGGATCAGGTTGTCTCCGTCGGCATTGGCTTCCATCAGCCGGTAGACGGCATGCACTTTATACTTTCCATCTATGGCGTTCAGCATGCGGTTGGCTTCCTTATGCAGCTGCATAGCCTCTGCTGCCTTGGCGCGGTCGGCTTCGGGAAAGGAAGCCAGCCATCCGGCACGGCAAGCATCACAGCCGTGAATATCGGCAATAGTTGCAAACCGTGGCTGAAATCCCCAGGCATGGAAAAAATAAATCCAGTTGATGTATTCAGCCAGGTCGTGAATGTCGTAAGTAACGGTTGTAATACCCATAAGAATCACATTTCGTTTTAATCTTTAAAGAGCTCTCCGGAAAGTCAGAGCCTGTCCGCGTACTTCCTTGTGGAGTTGTCCGTTGTCATAGACCAGAGATCCGTTGACAAAGGTCTTCTCAACCTGGGCATGGAAACGCTGTCCTTCCATCGGACTCCAGCCGCATTTGCTCTGGATGCACTCGGGAGTGACGGTCCATTCTTTGTTCGGATTGACCAGTACGAGGTCGGCCTGATAGCCGGTTCGGATGAAACCGCGACCCTGAATCTGGAAAAGTTCAGCCGGAGCGTGACACATTTTCTGGACGAGCTGTTCCATGGTCAGGACTCCTTCGCGCACCAGTTCCATGATACTGATCAGGGAGAACTGGAGAGTCGGCATGCCAGATACCGCTTTCAGGGCTCCTCCTGCCTTTTCGCTCAGCAGATGGGGGGCATGATCTGTTCCGATCACGTCAATCCGGTTTGTGGCGAGTGCCTGGCGCAAGGCATCCCGATCCTGTTTCGTCTTGATGCTGGGGTTGCATTTGATGCGTGCTCCCAACGTCTTGTAGTCTTCGTCACAGAAGAAGAGATGAGACACACAGGCTTCCGAAGTGATGCGCTTTTCCCCGAGAGGACGGTCTTCGAAAAGTTCCAGCTCGCGTGCCGTGCTTACATGCAGGACATGCAGGCGTGCTCCGGTTTCTTTGGCCAGCTGTATAGCCAGAGAAGAAGAACGGTAGCAGGCTTCTTCACTGCGGATGAGCGGGTGGCAGGAAATATCGGGATCCTCTCCATATTTTTGTTTGAAGAGTTCTGTATTCTGACGGATGATATTCTGGTCTTCACAGTGGGTAGCAATCAGCATCCCTGCTTCAGAGAAGATTCTTTTGAGGGTTTCCATGCGGTCGACCAGCATGTTTCCGGTACTTGCTCCCATGAAGAGTTTGACCCCGCATACATGGGTCTTGTCAAGAGCGGCCAGCTGGTCAGCATTGTTGTTGGTTGCTCCAAAATAGAAAGAATAGTTGACCAGGCATTTCCGGGCTGCATCAGCAAACTTGTTGTCCAGTGCTTCGAGGGTTGTAGTCTGCGGATTGCAGTTGGGCATATCCATGAAAGAGGTGACTCCTCCGGCGGCAGCTGCCGCTGTTTCGGTAGCCATGTCGGCTTTATGAGTCAGTCCGGGATCGCGGAAATGTACATGATCATCGATCACGCCGGGCAACAGATAACATCCCGTAGCGTCAATCTCTTTGTCGCAGGGTGATGTCGGAGTTTGTCCGTTTTCCAGTATTTCAGCTATCTTTTCATTTTCTATTACTACAGAGCCGACGAATTTTCGTCCTTCATTTACAATGGTTGCATGATGTATCCACGTACGCATGTTTCTTAGTTTTTTATTTTGGAAGGATATTTTCGGAACCAGCTGTCCCATTTTAGTTTAATCACACCGAATACGGCCTCACCGAAAATGCTGCTGTTCATCTTGGAAGTTCCCAATTCGCGGTTGATGAAGATGACGGGTACTTCTATGATTTTGAATCCGCATTTGTAGGCAGTGAATTTCATTTCTATCTGGAAGGCGTACCCTTTGAAACGGATCTTGTCCAGCGGAATGGTTTCCAGCACTTCGCGGCGGTAGCATTTGAAGCCCGCTGTCGTGTCATGAATGGGCAGACCGGTAATGAAACGTACATATTTGGAAGCAAAGTATGACATGAGTACTCTTCCCATGGGCCAGTTGACCACATTGACTCCGCTGATATACCGGGAGCCGATTGCCACATCTCCGCCCTCATCATGACAGGCTTTATACAGGCGGGGCAGGTCATTGGGATTATGACTGAAGTCCGCATCCATTTCGAAGATGTAGTCATACTTGTGTTCGATCGCCCATTTGAATCCGGTAATGTAGGCTGTTCCAAGTCCTAATTTTCCTTTCCGTTCAATCATGAACAGGCGTTCGGGAAACTCTTGTTGCAGACGGCGTACGATATCAGCCGTCCCGTCCGGTGAGTTGTCTTCAATGATCAGAATATGGAAATATTTCTCCAGTTTGAAAATGGTCCGGATGATATTTTCAATGTTTTCTTTTTCATTGTAAGTCGGGATGATTATGATGCTGTCACTTGTTTGCATATTGATGTCTGTTTTAGGCAAAGATAGGGAATAATATAAGATGTCTTATCATTTTCTTCGAAAAAGTGATAAAAAACTTCGGATGCTTTTCTTTGCCATAAAAATAAAAATGCCGTATTCCCAACGTTCTGAGAATACGGCAAGGTCATATTTTTATTTATCCGATATGGCCAAAAGTATATTGTGCAGCTTGTGTCATCCAGTCAAAGGCCTGTGGGCATATTCCTATGAGGCAGATTGCTGCAAGGCAGATTGCCAGAGCCGCTCTTACCGCACCGGAGCTGGTGAACTTCGGCAAGGGATTGGTTTCTGCCGGAGTGATGAAGATTGCCTTGACAACCAGAAGATAATAATAAAGTGAGATCACGGTATTTACCAGTGCGAGGAAAACGATCATCCAATGACCGGCATGGAAAGCGGCTGCAAAGACCATGAACTTGGAGAAGAATCCGGCGAACGGGGGAATTCCGGCCAGTGAGAACAGTCCGGCTGTCATGACCAGACTCAGCCGTGGATTGGTCTGATAGAATCTGTTGTAAGCTTCGCGGTCGGTTCTTCCTCCGCAATTCTGTTCTACTGTACTGATCACACCGAAGACGGCCAGGTTGGCTACCACGTAGACAGCTACATAATATGCCATGGCTCCTGCGCCCTGAGAGGGAGTCCCAAGTACGGCCAGTATCAGGTAGCCGGCTTGTGAGATACTACTGTATGCCATGAATCGTTTCATGTCGTGTTGCAGGAGGGCAAGTACGTTGGCCAGTGTGATGGACAGAATGATCACGACGGCTGCCAGATCTTCCCACTGGCTTGCCATGGGACCGAAGGCTTTTACCAGCGCATTCAACAGCGTAAATGCAGCTGCTCCTTTTGAGATGACGGACAGGTAAGCACTGACACAGGTCGGAGCACCTTCGTAGGTATCGGGAGTCCACATATGGAATGGAACCAGACTTAACTTGAATCCCATTCCGGCGAAGAACAGAACGATTGCCAGAATCTGAAGGGGAGTACCTGTCATGTGCTGGCTCAGGTCGGCAAAATACATGGTTCCGCAAGTTCCGTATACCAGAGACAGTCCGTAAAGCATCAGGGCAGAAGAGAACATGGCAGAGAGGATGAATTTGGCTCCGGCCTCTGCACTGTGATGGCGGAACTTGTCGAATGCTACGAGACAAGCCATCGGGATGCTGGCCAGTTCAAGTCCGACATAAAGCAGCAGGAAGTTACCTGCGCTGATCATATAGAACATTCCCAATAGAGTGGAGAGAGTCAGAAGATAGAACTCTCCGGCCTTGTGGCGTGTATCTTCACGTTCCAGCCAGGGATTGGCCTGCAGGAAAACGAGCAGAGTACCTGCCGTGAGCAGGGTCTTGGCAACGGAAGTCATTGCAGTGTTCTGATACATGCCGCCGAATGCTTCGACTTCATACGGACTGGTAAGGGTGACAGGAAGCAGCAAGACGAGCAATACACACGAAAGCCGTTGCATGACTTTCGGGGAAGGAGTCTTGAGGAACAGGTCAGTAAGCAATACAACGATCAGAATGACCGCCAGAGCTATTTCTGCCTGCATAGTGTGTAAGGTTGTCAGTATATCCATAATGCATTACAATTGACAAAGTTGTGAAATAATAGGTTCTACACTTCCACTGATCAGATGGCTTACCCAGTAAGGAGCCAGACCTAATCCGGCAACGGCCACAATCAGGCAGATCACGGCGAAACGTTCATCCCATGTCGCATCGGTCAGTTTCAGGTGTTCCGGGTTTGTACAGGTTCCATACAGGATCTTTCCGACAACACGCAGGATATAGACTGCCGTGATAACGATACTCATGGTGGCGATCACCGTACAGATACGGTGGAAGGCATCTGCATGCTGGAATGAACCGACAAAGACTGTCATCTCAGCAATGAATCCGCTTAATCCCGGAAGACCGAGGTTGGCAAGTCCGGCAATGACATAACCGACAGAAAGGAACGGCATGATTTTCATCAGTCCGCTCAACTGACGGATGTCGCGGGTGTGTGTACGTCCGTAGATCATACCGATCAGGGCAAAGAACAGAGCTGTCATCAGTCCGTGACTCAGCATTTGGAGAATAGCACCTGTTGCACTCACTTTGGTCATCATCAGCAAGGCAAAAAGTACGAGTCCGCAGTGGCTTACGGAAGAATAGGCATTGATGTATTTCAGGTCGGTCTGTACCACAGCGCTGAAAGCACCGTATACAACGGAGATGGTGGTCAGTACCAGGAAGAAGTCTCCCCAGATTGCAGCTCCGGTAGGCATCAGGAACATGGCGATGCGGAAACATCCGTAACCGCCCAGTTTCATCAGTACGCCTGCATGAAGCATGGATACAGCTGTCGGTGCTGAAGCATGACCGTCAGGGCTCCATGTATGGAAGGGAAACAAGGCACCTAATACGCCGAAACCGACAAAGGTCATCGGGAAGAAGATGCGCTGCATTTCGGTCGGGATTTTCAGTTGGGCGATCTCCAGAATGTTCATGGTTTCACCGCCTGCTCCATAGAAGATTCCAAGAATACCGATCAGCAGGAAGGCAGATCCGCCCATCAGCATCAGGGTAAGTTTCATCGCTGCATATTCTTTTTTGCCGCTTCCCCAGACTCCGATCAGCAGATACATCGGGATCAGTGCCACTTCATAGAACATGAACATGGTGAACAGGTCGGTAGATATGAAGAAGCCGAATACTCCTGTACTCAACAGGGTGAACCACAGAAAATATTCTTTTGTCAGGGGCTTGAGTTTCCAGGATGCGAAAGTACCTGTGAACACAATAATGGAACTTAGCAGCAGCATGACTACGGAGATACCGTCCACTCCTACGGAATAGCAGATGTGAAGCGGTGCATACCAGACTACGCTGTCCGTAAACAACATCTCGGCAGTGGCTCCTTCATTGCGCAGTCCGATATAGGATACGGCCAGATAGGCTGCAAGAATCAGCAGCAGGGAAGAGCCGGTTACCATGACACCCCTTATTTGATTCACGTTACGGGCAATCCAGAGACCCAGTAACATGAGCAGGGGAATTATAACAAATAGACTTAATATATTCATAATACTAATAACATGACAGTTAATACTATAATTCCACCCAGGAACCACATGGTGTAGCTCTGGATCTTTCCGCTTTGCATGGGCTGTACGCTTTCTCCTGTTGCGTTGGCACCCCAGGCCATGAAGTTCATGAACTGATCTACCACGTGGCGGTCAAACCAGGCAAGCGGAGTGGAAACACAGCGGAAGATGATTCGCTTGGTAATGAACAACCAGATTTCATCCATATAGAAGCGCTTGTATGCAGCACGGTGCAATGTGCTGAATCGGGTTGCCAGCATGTCTGCTACCGGCTGTCTGTCGCGGGCATACATCCAGGTTGCAATGGCGATGGCAATGATTGCAACGATGATGCTTGTTGCGGCCACCTGTGTGTCAAGGTGAATGTCGTATGCTTCACCGTTTGCTGAAACAAAATGTCCGAAAGGCAGTAACCATCCGCAAACGATTGTGATGGCTGCTAGGCACATCAGCGGGAAAGTCATGGCCAGCGGACTTTCGTGCGGAACGTGTTCGGCATGAAATTCCTTGTTCTCTGTTCCCCAGAAAATACCGTAATAAAGGCGGAACATATAGAAGGCTGTCATACCGGCGATGATGGTCATTATCCATCCCATGACCGGACTGAACTGGAAGCAGGCTGTCAGGATCTCATCTTTTGAGAAGAAACCTGAGAACGGAGGAATACCGGCAATGGCCAGACAGGCAATGAGGAAGGTAATGTGTGTGATGGGCATATACTTGCGAAGTCCTCCCATGGTAGACATTTCGTTGCTGTGGACGGCATGGATAATACATCCGGCACCCAGGAACAGCAGGGCCTTGAACATGGCGTGGGTGAACAGGTGGAACATTCCTGCCATGTATCCCAGTCCTCCTTCATGCGGATTTGCCGAGGTGCAGACACCGAGGGCGACCATCATAAAACCAATCTGGGAAATGGTAGAGAAAGCCAGCACACGCTTGATGTCGCTTTGGGCACAGGCTACGGATGCTGCATAGAAGGCTGTGAATGCTCCTACATAAGCAACCAGATGCAGGGTGTGAGGAGCAAAACCGATGAACAGCGGGAACATGCGTGCTACCAGGTAAACACCGGCTACCACCATTGTGGCAGCGTGGATCAGGGCGCTGACCGGAGTCGGACCTTCCATAGCGTCAGGCAACCAGATGTGCAGCGGGAACATGGCGCTCTTTCCGGCACCGCCCACGAACATCAGTCCCAAAGCCAGCGGAAGTACCATTCCCAGCTGCATCAGGCGCTCTTCACTCGGAGTGAAGGTAAAGGTCTGCATGTAATAACCGTAGATCAGAATACCGATCAGGAATCCGAGGTCGGCAAAACGGGTTACGATGAATGCTTTCTTGCTGGCGGCAATGGCTTCCGGTTTTGTATAATAGAATCCGATGAGCAGGTAGGATGAAACACCCACAAGCTCCCAGAATACATACATCTGGAAGATGTTTGTTGCAACCACCAGGCCAAGCATGGAGAAGGTAAAGAGGGACAGAAAAGCATAATAGCGCTGGAATCCCTTTTCTCCTTTCATGTAACCAAACGAATAGATATGTACCATTAAAGATACGGTGGAGATAACCACCAGCATCATGACTGAAATAGGATCAAGCAGGATCCCCATATCAATATGAAGCAATTCGGTAAACGGAAGCCACTGGAAGTTCCACGGAGTCAGGGTAGGGAATATTCCTTCAGCCGTACGTGGCGTCGTAAAATATTTGAAGGCGGTGAGATAACTCAGTACGGTTACCCCTGCCAGGGAAAGCGTACCGATCCATCCCGCTGTACGATGTTTCATGTACATGCCTGTCAGTCCCAGAATGAGGAAGCTCAGTACAGGCAGTGCAAGTATCAGAATTGTATATTCCATAATCAATAGCTGTTTTTAGTTATCCTTTCAGATCGGTAATGTCATCAGTCAGTATCTGTTTGACATTCCGGTATACATTGATAATGATGGCGATGGCTACAGCGGTTTCTGCTGCTGCTATGGCGATACCGAACAAACTGAAAAAATGACCTTCTAAGTGATCTGGAAACAAGTAACGGTTGAATACTGCAAAGTTGATGTTCGTGGCATTTAACATAAGCTCTACCGAGATGAGCAGGGCCAGCAGATTCTTGCGGGTGAAGAATCCGTAGATTCCGCAGAACATCATGATGGTACTGATGACCAGATAGTGTATTACGTGTATTTCTAATTCCATATTCGTAGCTTTTTATTTATCTTTTCTTGCTATCAGGATACCGCCGATCATGCAGGCAAGCAGTAAGACACTGACAACTTCGAACGGCAGTATGAACTGGTATTTTCCCGTACCGGTCAGGGAGAGACCTATTTCTCGTACCGGCAGTTCCACGCCCTGTGGAATCATGTTGAGGGCAAATCCGTTGGTAAGTACCAGGAAAAGAACCAGAGCGGCTCCGACAAGAGTCGTGAGCAGTACGCTGATCAGTTTGGCGCGGTTCATACGATATTTCATATCTTTATCTGACTGTGTCAGCAAAATAGAGAATACATACAGGACCACGATACCTCCGGCATAGACCATCAACTGTACAGCTCCCAGGAAAGTATATCCCAGTATGCCGTAAATGGCTCCTGTGCCGAACAGTACGAACAGCAGGTAGGTGGCTGCGCGCAGGATTTTTCCGGTTGTGACGGCTAATACGGAACAGACCGCAATGGCTGCCGCTACAACGTAGAATACGATTTCTTGAAGTGTAATTTCCATGTTCTCTCTTTTTTATTTAGCAAGTGTTGAACCTTCATGGTTTAGTGTAAGCAGGAGTTTTTCCTTTTCAAAGACTGCATTCTCGAAGTCATTGGTGAACTGGATTGCTCCGTGGGGACAGGCATTTACGCACAGCTGGCAGAACATGCAGGATCCCAGATTATATTCATACTTCACTAAAAACTTTTTCTTTTTTCCGTCTTCATCCTCGCGGGTTTCCGAGGTGACTTTGATGGTTCCGTTCGGACAGGCCATCTGGCACAGACCGCAGGCTACGCAGTGATGATGGTTTTCACTGTCGTGCGGCATGACGAGCATGGCACGATGGCGTTCCGGAATATGAAGCGTTGTGTGGCGGTTTTCCGGGTATTGTTCTGTGACCTTAGGCTGCCAGAATACTTTCATGGAGGTGCGCATGCCGATCAGCAGACTTTTTACTCCCGAACCGAATCCTTTGATATATTCGTTAAAACTTTCCATAATGTTTGATTACAAATCCTTTCTTATCGGTGGTTAAAATGTTAATCCGGTGACTTTACACAAAGTCATTACCAGCAGAACCAGCAGTGAGAGCGGCATCAGGTATTTCCATTCCAGAGTCAGTACCTGGTCAATGCGCAGGCGGGGGAAAGTCCAGCGGATCCACATGAGCAGGAATACGATGAAGAAGGTTTTTCCGACGAACCAGATCACTCCGGGAATGTAGTCCATGACTGCATTGAATGCGTCAAGTCCGGCAATGTGCAACGGCATCCATCCGCCCAGAAAGAGGGTAGTGGCGATTCCGGCGGTGATGAACAGGTTCAGATATTCTGCCAGATAGAAAAATCCGAAGTGCATACCGGAATATTCGGTGTGGTAACCGGCAGTCAGCTCCTGTTCGGCTTCGGCCAGGTCAAACGGTCCTCGGTTGGCTTCGGCATTACCGGCGATCAGGTAGATGATGAAAGCTGCAAGGGCAGGAATATGTCCTTTGAAAATGTTCCATCCGTCGGCCTGTCCGCTGACGATTTGCTGGATATCCATGGTTCCGCTGAGCATAACCATTGTCAGGACGGTCAGTCCGATGGAAAGTTCGTAGCTGATGATCATGGCTCCGCTTCGTACGGCTCCGATGATGGTATACTTGCTGTTACTGCTCCATCCGGCCAGAAGGATTCCCAGTACGCCGATGGATGAGGCTGCAAGAACGAAAAAGATACCGATATCCATGTGAAGGATTTCTCCACCTTTATTCCAGGGCAGGCAGGAGAAAGTAAGGATAGAGGCCAGAATGACCAGGAACGGTGCCAGATTATAAAGGAAATGATCTGAGTTTTTCAACTCGATGATTTCCTTGGTCAGAATCTTGATCACGTCGGCCGGTACCTGAAGCAGACCTCCTTTTCCACCGACACGGTTCGGACCGATACGGCACTGGAAGGCTGCACAGACCTTTCGTTCCATATAAATAAGGATGATGGCCAGGACGGCATAAAGCACCAGAATCATGACGCCTACCACGAGTCCTTCCAGAAAAATAGCTAACCCTTCGGGCATGATACTGCATAAGGCAGCATGGATGGCCATGAAGAGAGGCTGTAGATTATAATAGTCTAGAAACATATTTCTTCTCTAATTTAGGGTGATACATAACAGTGTTTACCGGTCAATGTCAGGAATAACGTAGTCCATTGTTCCGCCGATAGCAATCAGGTCGGCAATCTTGTTATCTTTGCAGACCGTATCAAGTACGTGTACCAGCGGCAGTCCGGTAGACCGGTAGTGCAGGCGGTAAGGTGTCTTGTCTCCGTGACTTTCAAGCATGACACCAAATTCTCCACGGCTGCTTTCTACGGCTGCTGAGTAATTTCCTTCGGGGATCTTGATGATGGGCTTGGTCTTGACACGGAATTCTCCGGCAGGAATGTTGTCAATCAGCTGTTCGATGATGTGGCATGATTCCATGATCTCGTCCATACGCACCATATAACGTGCAAACGAATCTCCTTCTGTATAGAGGATTTCCTTGAAATCGACCTTGTCATATACGGCGTAGGGATGATGCTTGCGCACATCGTTAGCCCAGCCTGAAGCACGTCCTGAACCTCCGGTTACTCCCAGTGAGATTGCGTCTTCGCGGCTTAACAGACCGACGCCCTTCAGACGGGTGGTTGCGATGACGTTTCCGGTGAAGATATCGTGATAGTCCTTGATGACGCTGCGCAGGTGCTTGATGAACTCTTTCACCTTGCGCTGGAAATCGGGATGCAGGTCAGCCTGAACACCTCCGATCATGTTGTAGTTCTGGATCAGTCGTCCGCCTGTCGTTTCTTCAAAGATATCCAGAATCATTTCGCGTTCGCGGAAACCGTAGAAGAACGGTGTCAGTCCTCCCATATCCATGACCAGACAAGAATAGAACAACAGGTGAGAATCGATACGCTGAAGTTCGTCCATGATGGTACGGATGTATTGAGCACGTTCCGAGATTTCAATGCCTGCCGCCTTTTCAATGCACATGCAGAGGGCGTGACGGTTTTGATGAGCGCTCAGGTAATCCAGACGGTCTGTCAGGGCGAGCGTCTGCGGATAGGTGAGACTTTCGTTAAGCTTTTCGATACCCCGGTGAATATATCCGCAGATGGGATCTACCTTGCTGATGGTTTCACCTTTAAGAGAGGTGCGCAGACGAAGTACTCCGTGAGTTGAAGGGTGCTGGGGACCGATGTTAACCACAAAGTCCTGCTGTCCGAAAACAATGTTTTTCTTGTCAGCGATTGTTCCGTCCGGGTTCAGATAATATTCTTCGGTGATATCGGCATTCTCCTCGTTCTCCATGTTTAGCGGATTGGAGTTCATGTCATAATCCTTGCGCAGCGGATAACCGATCCAGTCTTCGCGCAGGAAGAGACGCCGCATGTCAGGATTGTTCAGAAAACGGATACCAAAGAAGTCGAACACTTCGCGTTCTTTGATTTCTGCAGTTTTCCAGAGATCACATACTGAGGGGAGAAACGGGTTCTCACGGTCAGTCGTAGAGGTCTTGAGAACGATACGGTTGTAAGTCTTGCTTGATTCCAGATAATAAAGTGCTCCCAGGCCTCCTTCCTGCCAGTCCATTCCCACGATGTCGCGCAGGAAGTCCATCGGTTCGTCCTTGTCATTTCTCAAGGCTTCGGCCACCTGACGGAATGATTCGACCGGAACGGTTACCACCTGATCGCCTGTTTCAGCGACTGTGATGCCGGGCACTAGTCGGGATATTTTTTCTGTTATATTCATAAATCGCTATTTTCCTGTCGTTAGTTATTCTTTATGATCCTCTTTTGAGTCGGGATTCTTTTCCTGGCGGTTCACTCCTCCGAGGAACTTTTCAACTTTTATTTTACGCTGAAGCTGCATCATGCCGTAGTAGAAAGCTTCCGGACGCGGAGGACATCCCGGTATGTAGACATCCACCGGAATAATCTTGTCGATTCCGTTGACTACGTGGTAGGACTTGATGAACGGGCCTCCGGAGATGGTACATCCGCCGACAGCAATGACATATTTAGGCTCTGCCATCTGATCATACAGACGTTTCAGCACCGGTGCCATTTTATAGGTGATGGTTCCCAATACCATGATCATGTCTGCCTGTCGGGGGGAGTTACGGGTTACCTCGAATCCGAAACGGGCCATATCGTAGCGTGCGGCTCCGAGTGCCATGAATTCAATGGCACAACAGCTTGTTCCGAAAGTAAGTGACCAGAGAGAATTGCTTCTTCCCCATTCAATGAGTTCGTCGATGGTTCCAATGATAATTCCCGCTCCGTCGCGGTTCAGCTCGTCTACCATGCGCTGCAGGTAGTCATTGTTCTTGAACTCTTCGTATTTCATCGAGCGTATGGCGGGTTTCTTTATTTCCATTCCAACGCTCCTTTCCGCCAGGCATAAGCCAGGCCAATAATAAGAATGACCAGAAACAGAATTCCGCATACCAGGGCGCTGCTGCCGAGCTCTCCGGCTGTCACTGCCCAGGGGAACAGAAATACGGTCTCGATGTCAAACATCAGAAAAAGAATGGCATACAGGTAATATCCTACTTTAAACTGGACCCATGACTGTCCTCTTGTCGGTATACCACATTCGTATGGCTCTCCTTTCTGCGGATTGAACGACCGCGGTGCGATAAGTTTTGCAATAGTCATAGCTGCTGCGACGAGGGCTATGGCTGTCAAAACTACGACAACTAAAAATGTAAAAAACATATCTGTAAATTTAGTATTGATTGTTTGTATAAAATAAGATGGCTGTAAGAAGAATCGCTTTTCTTCCTACAACGAAAAAACAAGGAATTTCTGTATTTCCCTGTCAGCCTGAAGGTGGCTAAATCTGGATTCTTTCCAGCGTATAGATGTAATATTCAATTCGTTTCGGCAGGGGAGGACGTCCTGTCTGAATTGTGATTTCAAGATCTGTAAATCCGTTTTGCGAATTTCGGACAGGAACTGTTCCGGCATAAAGAGCGGATTTGGTATCCTGTTTTTTCTCCACGTGAGTCAGAACGGCTGCCGCCGGCAGATCCGTTTGGGAGTGGTCCGAAAGATGTCGCAAGGCTTTTTCTGCCATAGGCAACGGAGCCTGTAGCTGGCAGTCAGAAGTATGTTCTGAATGTATGAAGAAGGATTCGGATAAATTCGACGACGTATAAAGAGTATTCCCTATAACTGAAATTATAAGGAGGATGAAGAATAATATGGTTGTCTTAATCCGCTTACTCATTGTCGATAATTATCTGAAAACGGCCGCAAAGATAGCGATTTATTTTTAGTATGAAGTCTGAGTTAGTATAAAAAATATTATCGTACGGTTCCGGGTATTAAAAAAACGTTTCGGCCTTTTGATTAAAAGACCGAAACGTTTTTACTGAAAGCCCGAAACATTTTAAAAAAAGCTGCCCGGCTTTTTTTAGAGTAAATCGGGGATGATGCAGAGGGTTTCTTCTTGAACTTGTCGTTCGGTAAGTGCTTCTTTGTCAGTCTGGAAGAGGTTGACAAACTTCTCGTGAGTTTCACACATGCTCTCTGCCTGCCGATAATGTTCCAGCGCCTTGGGTATATTTTTCTGTGCCAGATAGACGTGTCCGGCATTGAGCCAGTCGCTGGCCTGTGCATCGTCAGTCTGCAGCAGTTTCTGGTAGAAACGGAGAGCTTCTTCGTATTTTCCGGTCATAAAGTAGCACCATCCGATGGCTCTGCGGGCATTAACCGGTGTCTTGTCGAGATATTCCACCTTGAAGAAGTAGGTGAGTGCCTGGTCATACATTCGCTGGGTGGCGAGACACTGGCCTATCTGGAGCAACAGGTTGAGATTGTCCGGCTGGATTTCCTTGACTTTTTCAAAATATTCCAGTGCTTTCGGATAGTCGTGCATATGCTTGTAGCATTGGGCCAGATGTCTCAGCGTCCATACATGGTCGGGCTTGAGCAGATCGGCCTGTTGGAAGGCCTGAGCTGCTCGCGGGTACTTCTTCAGCTTCAGCAGGGAGAATCCCAGTTTCTGCATGACTTCCGGATTGTCGGGAGTTTTCTCTCCCAGATCCCGGAACAGGTCGGCAGCTTCCTGCCAGTAGCCTTTTGAGAAAAGCTGGTTGGCTGTATCGCTGAGGTTCTCCGTCGTATGGTTGAGCGGAGCCAGTGGCTTGCATTTCCAAAGGGCCAGGTCGTCGGTAAAGATATCATGCTGTTCTTTCCGGAACGGCCATAGCTTGAAGAACCGGTAAAGATCCTGCAGGTAGAGCTTGGCCGTGATGTCGGTCTTTTCTCCTTTCCGGTTTTCGTTTACGAGCTGTTCGATACTTTCATTCAGATGGAGATCCTGTTCAGCAAGCTGTGAGGTTACGATGTTCTGCTGTACCTGTGGAATTGTCATAAAGGTGAAGCAGAAAGAATATCTGTCGGAGTTGCAGAACATAGGCAGTTCCAGCAGGTGTCTGATAAGGTTGTTTCCCTTATCATTGCCGGAGGGCAGTATGCTGGCCACTTCGGAGATCTGGGTGCTGAACGGATAGAACCAGTGGGCAGCCTGCTGGAAGAACGGGAATGTCTTGAGTTGTGCAAAGGTTCCCATATAAGTGTCTGCTCCTTCCATTTGCAGTTCTCCCAGTTCGCGTATCTTTTCATTGGCCATATCCAGACTCTTTTTCCATTCCGGATTGAACTCTTCCAGATCTTCGATATCTTCGATCTTCATGTCGGGATTAATCAGATGCTGGGTCTTGAGCATTTGAGGAATGATTTCTTCCCGCATCTTCTTTTCTATTTTTTCCGTCTCGCGTGACAGCAACAGTAGGGTCTGAAGTTTATTTACCTGTTCAATGGCCTGGGGGAGTTCGCTGAGCATTGACAGGGCTGCAGTCAGTTCGGGATACATGCTCAGACGTTCTTCGTGGTAGTAGGCTGCCAGCAGAATACCGGTCAGCGCTCTTTGGGTGATCAGACTTTCAGTCCGCTGGCGGTACACGGTGAGGAGAAACTGGAGTTTGGCCGGATCAAACAGTTGGAGCAGGTTAAGGGTGACGGCACTGACGACGACTGCCAGGTCGTTGGTTTCCACTAAAAGAGATTCACTGATCTGTCGTACTCCGGATATTTCTTCTTCACTCCAGAAAGTGGAAGTCCAGATGCGGTCAAACAGTTCATCCAGATTCTTTTCATGCTTCTTTCTGATTTCCTGTTGTTTTTCGAACAGTTGCTTGTCATCCTTCGTTGCGAGCTGGCTCAGACGGATATCTTCACTGAAATCTTCCAGACATTGGCAGAGTTCCTGATAGGAGCGGTGCTGCCCGGGCTGGTGCATCTGGCGCATCTTGTCTGCAAATTGTCCGTAGACCTTGCGGTATTTGCCGAGAAATTCCAGCTGATCGGTCAGTTCGTATGCTTTCCGTACAATTTGTCTGTATAGTTTTCCCTGTTCAGGGTCTTCCATTCCCTGCGCTGCATATTGCAGCATATAATTATAGGTAGTCTGCAGGTTCTCTGCTTCCGATTTGAGCTTCCAGTAGTCTGTTTCGGCGATCAGTGCATTGAGTTGTGTCAGTGCTTCTTTCACTCGTCTTTGGTCAAGTAGTTGAATGATATCTTTATGCATAAAAGTTTTTTGTCTGATTTGGCAAATGCAAATGTAGCAATTATTTTGTAAATTTGCGGGCATCTAGAAAAAGCAAAATGAATATAGCTGAACTTCAACAGATTTATGGCAAGCATCCGAATGCGGAGGGGCTGGCTTCTTTGATGAACAATCCGGAGATCCGTACCATTTTTCTTGAAGGCGTACATGCTTCGTGCACTTCGCTGTTTGCTTCCGGTGTCGTAAAATCGGCAGACCGGGTACACCTATTTATATTAAATGATCTGGAAGAGGCGGGATATTTCTATCACGACCTGGTACAGGTGGACGGTGACGAGCATATCCTGTTTTTCCCTTCGTCCTATCGTCGGGCCATCAAGTATGGTCAGAAAGATGCGGCGAATGAAATTCTGCGTACGGAGGTGTTGAGCCGTCTGGAAAAAGACGAGCCGCTGGTGGTGGTGACTTATCCGGAGGCATTGGCTGAAAAGGTCGTGTCACGCAATGAACTGACCGACCGGACAATGAAACTGCAGGTAGGTCAGCACGTGGAGACGGAAGAAATTCTTTCCACTCTGACGGAATATGGTTTTGAGCATGTGGATTACGTGTACGAACCGGGGCAGTTTGCCATGCGTGGAAGTATTCTTGATGTTTATTCGTTTGCTTCGGAATATCCTTATCGTATCGATTTCTTCGGAGATGAGATTGACAGTATCCGAACCTTTGAGGTAGAGACTCAGCTTTCGAAGGAAAAGAAAGATTCGGTGAGTATAGTTCCGGAACTGGCTGCGTCCGACAAAAGTGAAATCTGTTTTCTGGATTTCCTGCCGTCTGCCTCTGTGCTTTGGGTAAAAGACTTGCTCTGGGTGCGCGAACGCATTCAGACTGTTCGTGAGGAAGCG
>NZ_EQ973646.1:66917-82563 GCF_000157915.1 Phocaeicola coprophilus DSM 18228 = JCM 13818
GTTTAGAAATGTTTCCTTTTTGGAAAAAACATCCATCGGAGGATAGAAGCCGGAATTGTATGGCTGAAGGAATTTACTTTATCCGAGCGTTCGTCCACGTTGTTCAGCAATGGCTCAGCATCTTTTTCAGAAACGACACCACCTCCCTGCATCTGCCGGATTGTACGTTTCTCATTGCTCAATAGCATACGGATAGCTTTGTGCGTGAGAGCATGGCGGTATGCACCCGGAAAATCGGTTGCCAGTTTCTGAATAAGGGTATTCATTGTTGTAATGTTTAGACGTACCTCTTCTTTCAGTGTTTCCAGGCCTGTTTTCTGTTCGTTTGTCAGAAGATCGGAATGACTTAATTCATCCAAAAGTTTCAAATCTTCCTTTTGCAGGATGATAAAGCCTCGTCCCAAATCATGGATGATCATGATACGTTCACGAAAGTAGAAGCTTACCCATTGCCGGATAGGAGTTATTTTCTGCATGCTGTATAAAATATGAGTACGGCGGCAGAAACTGAAAATGGAGTCACGACGGCTCAGCGGATAGTTACCGTCGTGGTCATAAAGTTCATCCAAGGAGTTCATGAGCCGCCGGAAAACGGTCTGCGTAATAATTCCTGTATCGAAAATTTCGCGGCAGCATGATTTTTCACGGTCAAGTACTCTAAGTCGTATTTCTGTCAGGAAAGCATTAGGCCGGGGAGTACGTGTGGGTTCAGGAGGAACTGTGTTCATGTATTTTTCAACCTTGTTCCAGTCTGCTCCGGCAAGCGCTTCCCTTTCCTTGAGGCGGCTGAAGTATTTTTCAGATTCTTCATGGATGTGATTTTGTATCTTATAGTCAAGCAGTGTACGGGCTGATGGCACATGGATGAGGCCCAAACGATTAAGCAGCCAGCGCATGGTGGTAGCATTAATACTGAGTGTGAGAGTAACGATACCTGCCGTGAAGAAAAGAATCTGGCTGCGTATCTCTTCCGGAATGCCGGGAGTATAGGAAACCATGAGGGCAAGAGTCATACCTAAAGCTCCCCGAAGGCCTCCCCAGGTGAGGATAACTGACTCACGGCGTGACAGTCCGTATCCCATTCGTTTCATCAGCGGATAAAGGACCATAATCATCAGCAGACGGAAAAGGTTGAGTGCGATGTAGATCAGAATCAGAATTCCAAGTTGCTGCCAGGTGAAATCAACTTTTCCTGCAATGACAACTCCTACAATCAGGAAGATTAGTGTATTGGCCATATAGGTCATAAGCTCCCAGAAACGTTCCATGAAAGCATTTACCTGAGGTTTGAAGCGAGGCTTTCCGGTATAGGTAACGGTCAGTCCGAAGGCAACAAGTGCAATGACACCCGAGATCTCCAAAGTATACTGTGATAGGATAAATGTGAGATAGGCTGATAAAATAATGGCACTGTTTTGAATCATTTCTTCGGAATTGATACGGGTTATGAACCAGATAACGGCTCGGGCCATAAGAAAGCCCAGCAATGTGCTTCCGACTACTACTTGTATAAATTCAGCAAATGGAGAAGCTGTATGTGCACCGCTTGCAGTGAATGTTCCGAAGAAGAGCATAAAGCAGACGATACCTGTACCATCATTGAGCAGGGATTCGGCATCAACGAGGGTTGAGAAGCGTTTGCTGGTTTTCAGTTCGTGTAGCAGAGCTACGACAGCTACCGGGTCTGTTGCACTGATCAATGCTCCGAACATAAGAGCGAAGGTCCAGTTCCATTCTTCAAGCCCGGGAATGACCTGTCCCATCCCTACAATGAACGCTCCGGTAAGTAACATGCAAATGATCAGTCCGGGAACAGCCAGCAAGGCTGCGTTGGCAAGGGTTTTGCGAAAGATGTGAAGGTTGAGTTCATAGGCTGCATCAAAAATCAGTACAGGCAGAAATACGTAAAGGATAAAGTCTGGATTGATATCCGTTACCGTATTGACAGCTTCTGTCAGGTGAGGAGAAAAGCTGAATCCGCCTGTGCGATTGATGAGGCCCACAACTAAACCGATGATGAATAATCCCACGGTATAGGGAAAGCGGCTGTGTTTGAGGGCCGATTTTAAAACGGCTCCAATGATTAATCCGCCAATTCCCAGTAGCAGTGGGGTGAGTAGTGTAAATTCTTCCATAGCAAATTGAATTAAATGGTTAATCGGAAACAATTAATTATTTTTCGCCAGACCAGTTACGGGCAATGCGTTTGGCTTCGGCACGGTCTGGTTTGCCGGTACCCGTTAGCGGGAGTTCCGGGACAGGAATAACCTGACGCGGTTGCCAATATCGGGGCAAATGGCTTATGGCTTCTGTTAACTGAGCGAACTCTTCTGGCTGGAGTTGCTGCCCGCCTGATGTTTGAATCAGTATGACGATACGTTCTCCCAGTTTGGGATCAGGTACAGAGGTAATCGCGAAAGGCAGTTCAGTCAGCGGTTTCAGCTGTGCTTCAATTTCCTCAGTCTGTACTTTTACTCCACCTGTGTTGATGGTATTGTCCCTACGTCCCAAGATACGGAATTGTCCCCGGTCATTAAATTCAGCAAGGTCATTGGTAACCAGGGAAAGCGGACAAACCTGCGGGGCATCGATCGTCAGAGTTCCTTCAGGTGAAAGACTGATTTGTACATCGTTGAAAGGTGTATACCAATCGGTCGCTTCAGGTCCGTTCAGGCGGCGCAAGGCTATGTGGGAAAGTGTTTCAGTCATACCATACGTACTCCATACAGCATGAGGAAAATCACGCAGCTCTTCTCCTAATGTCCGGTCTATGGCCCCTCCTCCTATAATAAGATGACGTGTCTGTCGCAATAACTCTTTGTCACGTGGGTTCTGAATGGAAGTATAAACCTGCAGGGGAACCATTGCGGCGAAATCCGGAGCTGTTTCCAGATACTGGAGCGGGCGGCTGCAGGGAGCAACGGGCAGGAGATTCAGGTCTGCAACGAGAGAACGGACTACAACCATCTTTCCGGCAATGTATTGCAAGGGCATGCAGAGCAATGCTGTATCTTTGGGTTGCAAATCCAGAAAGTTAACGGTAAGGCGTGCGCTTTCCATCATGCGTCGTTTCTCCACCCATAATTCTTTCGGTGTGCCGGTAGAACCTGAAGTATGAACTTTCACTGTGTCCGTTTCGTTGAACCACTCAGCGAGAAAGTCAGCCAGAGAAGATTTGAATCCACTTTTGTCCTCGCTGAATAAATGTTGTAGTCGGCTGGGACCGCCGTCTGATGCCAGCCTTGCATCAGCGGCAGTAAAAGTGATTCCTTCAATATGGATTTCCTGACGGGAAATATCTGTCTGTATCTTAGTCATGGTGTGTTAACGAATTGATGATTTCAGAAAGAGTTTCACATGAAGTCCCATTGTCCGTTCCCGGTAAACAGGTGAAGTTCGGTTCAGGTTCTTCAGAGCGGAACCACAGGCAGTCTCCTTCAATACAGAGCGGGCTAGGGGCATTGTCAGTAAAGAGTAATCCCGTTCCTAACCCTTGGGGAAGCTTTGTATGGAGGGTCGCACACCATTGGGCTATTGCGTTGAGTCCGATGTTGGATTCAAGAGCAGAAGTGATCCACCATCCGATACCCCGTTCTTCGGCTAAGGCTATCCATTCTTCGGAACCGGAAATACCTCCGTGCAGTGAAGGTTTGAGAATAATGTAGCGGGGATGAATCGTATCAAGCAAAGCTATTTTATCCTCACGACGGTTAATTCCGATCAGTTCCTCATCGAGAGCAATAGGAATAGGAGATTCATTACAGAGTTGTGCCATCTCTTGCCATTGTCCTGCCCGTATAGGCTGTTCAATCGAGTGCAGATCCATTTGCGATAAGAGTTCCAGTTTGTGTGGTGCTTCGCCGGGAGTAAACGCTCCGTTGGCATCTACACGCAGTTCGATCTGTTCTGCTGGGAAATGATTACGGATGCGAGCCAATAATTCCAGTTCGCGATTGAAGTCGATGGCTCCGATCTTGAGTTTGATGCAACGGAATCCTTGTGTGATTTTTTCATGGATACGTTGTTTCATTTCTTCAAAGGTACCCATCCAGACAAGACCATTGATGGGAATACCTTCTTCACCGCGGGAAAAGGTTGAATCCCATAGACGGATTGTACCTGTTTGAAGGTGCCGAAGAGCTGTTTCCAGACCAAAGAGCATGGACGGATAAGGCAGAAAATCATTCCTGCAGAGTTTACCGCTATGCTCTACCTCCTGACAAAATTGGATCAGACGTTCTGTATAATCAGGTAAGGCGTCACAGCTCAGGTCCGGTAAGGGAGCACATTCCCCCAGTCCTATACGTCCGGTGGTATTGTCACGTATTAGGATATACCAGACATTACGGGTTGTATACACTCCGCGTGAAGTTCCTGCAGGCTGTCGGAAATGTAGAGTTCGTGGAATGATACGTATGTTCAGAGGGTTCATATTTGAATGATTTATAATGAATAGTTCGGAGGGGAATCCTTAGAGAATATTGAAAAATTCCTTGACATTTTTTCAATATTCTCCAGGCTGTCCTCCTGAGTCTTTAAGGAAGGAACGGGAATTTATCCCATTCGGGTTTCCGTTTTTCAAGGAAAGCTTTTCCGCCTTCCTGTGCTTCGTCAGTCATATAATAAAGCATGGTAGCATCGCCAGCCAGTTCCTGGATACCAGCCTGACCGTCAAGCTCGGCATTAAGTCCGGCTTTAATCATACGCAGGGCCAGCGGGCTGTGCTGCATCATGGTTTTAGCCCATTCTACAACTTCGTCTTCAAGGCGATCAGCAGGAACTACTTTATTGACCAGTCCCATATCAAGAGCTTCCTGTGCGGAATACTGCCGGCAGAGGAACCAGATTTCGCGGGCTTTCTTCTGTCCGACGATACGTGCCAGGTAAGAGGATCCGAATCCGGCATCGAAACTTCCGACACGGGGACCTGTTTGTCCGAAAATTGCGTTTTCGGAAGCAATGCTAAGATCGCATACCACGTGGAGTACGTGTCCTCCTCCGATGGCATATCCGTTGACCATAGCGATGACAGGTTTGGGCAGGGAGCGTATCTGTTTCTGCACGTCAAGAATGTTGAGTCGGGGAACTCCGTCACCTCCGACATATCCACCGCGTCCTTTTACGTGCATGTCACCTCCGGAACAAAAGGCTTTGTCACCGGCTCCTGTGAGAACTACTACACGGATTTCGGGAGTTTCCCGACACACTAGCAGCGCGTTGCTGATTTCCTGTGCAGTGAGAGGGGTGAAGGCGTTGCGATAACGGGGACGGTTGATCGTGATACGGGCAATTCCTTCATAAAAATCAAAGAGGATGTCCTGATAGGTACGGATCGGTTTCCATTGTCTTTCTGTGGTCATATTGAGTTCGTTTTTAGAGTTGTTTGAGATTATGATAATAAGTCTTGAGAAGTTCTACGTCACTGTCCTTGTCTGTAAATACTTCCATTAATTGGGGGTGTGCCGACAGAGAAGGAGCAACAAAAGCAGGGATAGCCTCCTGAAGTTCCGCCTCATTATGAACTGCCGTATAGTCGAATCCCCGGTCTTCTGCCCAGGCTTTGGCCGTAGTCGTATGAGTAGCTGTGACGTAACGTTTGGCATCTCCTTGCAGTTCCAGTCCCGGCAAGGCATGGAAGATCTCTCCTCCACTGTTATTGAGCAACAGAATGCGGATATTGCTTCCATAATTTACATTCCATAAGGCATTCATGTCATAGAAGAAACTAAGATCACCGATGATCAGGAAATTCAGCTGGGGCGACGCGGCAGCATACCCCAAAGCAGTAGACATGGATCCTTCAATTCCGTTGGTACCCCGGTTGGCCAGTACTTCAACATTTTCCGGTAATTTAAAAAGCTGGGCATATCTTACAGCCGAACTGTTGGCCAGGTGAAGGGTACATGGAGTTGGCAGATGCTCCAGCAGGCATCCTATGGCTCCTTGTTCGGAGTAGGCAAAACTTGCCGAAGGAACAGCTTTGGAGCGTGTTTCCCAACTACGCGGATATTCGGGGGCGCTTCCTTCCATCTGGGGAGCGATCTTTTCCCAGAATTCAAAGGGGTCCATTTCAATGACAGTGGTAAGTGATCCGAAAAGGTCGGCTACACTTCCGTCGGGGCTGATATGCCAGTGTTCTACCGGCGGATGGCGGCGCAGGAAATTCTTCAGTCGCTTGGAAATGATATGTCCGCCATAGGTGATGAGTAATTCCGGTTTCATATCTTCCTGTGCCTTATTGTCCATGGTGCAGAGCAAAGGATCAATGTTCCGTATCGCCCATCCGGGCAGAGTCCGGTTGGCTGTATGTTCGCAGAACCAGACGAAGTGCCGGGAAAGTATCCGGGCACACGTACGGTCAAAGAGATAGATGAGATTCATCTGTCCGGCTACGGCCATACGGCGACGATAGCGATTGAGGCGTTCTATTAATGGAGAATAATCTTTGTCATAGGGATTGAGTCCGCAATAGCGTACGATTTTCCGGACAGCCGGCAGCTCGTTGACGGGAAGTTTGAAGAAAGGTTCACTGACGGGAACATTGATATGCACCGGACCTTTGCCATGATGATTGAGTTCGAGCAGGGCTTCGTTGATCAGGCGATTGCAGAACCATTCGTCTTCAGGAGTGGCTATTTCAGGAAGATCTACCGATTTTTTTACGAGTGAACCGAACACACCGGGCTGGGGAAGAGTCTGTCCGTCCATTTGTCCAATCCAGGCCCGTGGTCTGTCTGCTGAGATAATCACAAGCGGCACTTGTTGATAGAATGCTTCGGCTACAGCTGGATGGAGATTGAGCAGAGCTGTTCCCGAAGTACAGCATACAGCAGCAGGTGCTCCTCCGTGAAGAGAAAGTCCCATGGCGAAAAATCCGGCACTGCGTTCGTCTGTAATGGGATAACAGGTGATTTCAGGCATATTGGCCAGTGTCTGTACGATAGGAATGTTCCGGCTTCCGGGACAGACTACCACTTTATGTATGCCGTGTTCCCGTAAAAGAGTGACCAGCTGAAGAATGTTTTGTTTGTCTGTATACATAATCTATTTTCTAGGGTTTGGGGTAAGGGTATTTTTGATGGTAGCCATCTTGTGTAAAGTCTCGTTCCATTCCAGCTCCGGATCGGAAGAAGGAAGAAGTCCTCCGCCGGCATAAAGAACTGCAGAATGGGGAGTAAGCTGCATGCAGCGGAGATTCACGAACAGGTTCGTATCTCCGTCGGGATCTGTCCAGCCGATCACTCCGGCATAATAGCTGCGGTCGTAGCCTTCGTTGGCAGTGATAAAATCGTATGCTTCTTGCTTGGGCAGTCCGCACACGGCCGGAGTCGGATGAAGGGCCTCAAGCAGGTTTCCTATATTTTCTGGATTGTCAATTTGGAATTTGAAATCCGTCTTAAGGTGCAGCAGGCGTCCGGCACGGGCAGTATAAGGACCCTGTTCTTCGGATTGTGTACCGAATCTGGAAATCACTTCCCGGATGTATTCTGTTACGAGAGCCTGTTCTTTCCGGTTCTTTTCACTCCATGTCACATTCTCTTCTCCTTCAATAAGTGGTACTGTTCCCGCCAGTGCTACGGTATGCCATTGGCGTCCGTTTCCACTGAGAATAATTTCCGGAGTGCTTCCCATCCATGTACCAGTGAAGGGAGTGCTATGGAGAGATATCATCATGCGCGGATATTCCTTGCAGGCACGGATGAAAGCATCCATGACAGAAAAATCCCGAGGGAGCGGATAAGTCGCAGAGCGCGAAAGGACAAGTTTACGGAATTGTCCCTGACGCAAAGGAGTGATGAAGCGTCCGAAAGCTTCTTCGTATGCTTTTTTGAGAATTGGTTCAGATGATTCAACAGATTCATTGCCACAGGAAATGATGCCTGGTTTCAACTCGGGATGACATTGCAGTACTTCATGGATCTGATCCCATCCTTTAGCAATAAGATCGGGACGGATCAGAACAGCCGGAGTTGAAGAAGTCAGACGAAAGGGAGCGATCACAAATCCTTTTCTTCCATTAAGCTCTTGTAAGGAAGTCAGAATCTGCGGTTCACCCTGTAGTTGGGCAATAAGAATGGGACTGTCAGTATATGGCAGACGGTATAAGGCTGTTGCTGGTTTGTTCATTGTCTTTTCTTTACGATGAGATTGACGACTCGTGCAGTTGAAATGAGCTTTCCGCTCGGCGAAGTGATGTCTACGTTCCATACGTGCAGGGTAGCTCCGCGCTGGATCAGTCTGGCGGTGGCCTTTACGAATGTACCCACAGGCATCATGCTGACATGACTGGCACTGACTTGTATGCCGCATGGCATCTGGTCAGGGCCACAAAGGGGCACGGAACCATGTCCCGCCATAATTTCGGCCAAAGCCAGAGAAGCTCCTCCGTTCAGAATGCCAAAAGGCTGACACGTCCGGTGATCTACGGGCATTGTAGCTTCGACCAGTCCCGACTGGATGGACTGAAACTCGATACCGAGATTTTCTCCCATCGAGTTTTTCAGATCAGGCAACTGGAAGTTGGTATTTTCGCTTGTCTGCATATTTTTGAGTTTGATTATTTCTGCAAATGTACATATTTTTAGCCGAAATCGGTCAGAAAGCAGGGAATATTCAAGCGAACAGACCTGACAACCTCACCGGTTTCTTTCCTTGTCGAAGCAGGAAGAAAACAACCGGAGGTTGTCAGGTCTGTATAAGAGGTTACCTGATAAATTCAGTCAGTTTGTTATTTGACAGCAATTTCAGCAAATCCCATCGGTTCGCCATCGTTTACCATACGGGTTGCTTTCAGACTGATGTAGCGGGTAATGGTCGGAGTGAAATATACCGACTGCAGAACCGGATTGTTGCGGATGTTGGAGAATTCTCCTGCTTTTACCACTTTATTGATCTGGTCGGCTGTATTACCTACTGCCAATTCGTAATTTGAAATCAGTCCTTTGTTCGGTTCGCTCTGATCCGGGAGGAAGTGGAAAGATGAAATCATTTTTTCTTCACCCAAATCGATGATCAGCTGATTGCCGTTTACAAAGCAAGTAGTCTGATTATTGCGGTCCACAGCCAATTTTGCATCATCTTCAGCCACACCTGTCAGTGTAAAGGGCAGACTTTCGATCTTTTCAGTCGGAACGTCATAAGAAATGTCTGCATTCTGTCCTGCATCATAAATACCGATGTTGTTGATACACAAAGGTCCGCGGGCATCGGTAATCCGGATACGGATACCGTCGGAAACAACGGTTTCAAAGCGGAGCAGTCGCTTGTAGCCGATGGTTGTTGTTTCTTCATTCAGGCGTACAGGAAGCCATTTACCATCTTTATCCTTGTATTCTACGGTGAATGCTTTTACACGCTGGCCCAATGGAATGTATTCCTGAAGCATCATACGGTTCATACGCTGAGGACTGCTGAAACTGAATTCGATGTCACCGGTCTTTACACTGTCTTCCGTAGCCCAGTATGTGTCGTAATCTTCATCTGTCATGGCTGAGGCTACATAGGCTCCTCCACGTTCGTTGCTGACTTTCGCTTTCATTCCGGCTACCAGATTATTCTTCAGTTCCTGCTGGATGATCTGATAATATTTTACAGCATTTGCTGAGTCAATCGGGTTGATCAATCCGTTACGGTCAACCGGGAAGTTCAGCAGAAGAGTTCCGTTATGACCCACACTCCGGTAATACAGATCAACGAGCTGTTCAGGAGTTTTCACGCGATCGTCTTCTTCCGGATGATAGAACCATCCCGGACGAATGGATACGTCACATTCGGCAGGAACCCACTGGTTGCCGTCTGCATGTCCGTATTGCAGTTCATAATGTTTGGGATATCCGGGATATACTTCTCCTTTGCGCAGGAATGACCAGTTGGTTGCTCCTGCAAATCCTCTTTCGTTTCCTACCCAGCGGCAGCCCGGTCCTCCGTCGGAGAAGATGACAGCCTGCGGCTGAATGCTGTCCAGGATTTCGTAGATGCGCGGATAATTATAATAGTTCTTGCGGTCGATTGTACGGACATCCTTTGCTCCTCCGTACCAGCCGTCACCACCATTGGCTCCGTCGAACCATACTTCGAAAACTTCTCCGTAATTGGTCAGCAGCTCCCGTAACTGTGCATAGAAGTAATCCAGATATTCCGGAGTTCCGTAATTGGCCTGATGGCGATCCCATGGTGAAAGATATACGGCAAATTTCAGACCATATTTCTTGCAGGCATCAGCCAGTTCACGTACGATATCTCCTTTACCATCTTTATAAGGAGTATGGCTGATGTTGTAGTCAGTTCCTTCGAACGGCCAGAGACAGAATCCGTCATGGTGCTTGGCTGTCAGGATAACTCCTTTCATTCCGGCTTTAACCAATGTCTGTGCCCACTGCTCACAATCCAGTCGGGCCGGATTGAAGATCTTGGGATCGGTATCGCCATATCCCCATTCCCGGTCATTGAATGTGTTCAAACCGAAATGGATGAAAGCGTAAGTTTCCATTTTCTGCCAGTCAACCTGCTTTTGTTCAGGTATAGGAAGGATAGCTTCCGGTGCTTTGACTTGTGGGGAAGAACATGCGCAGAATGCAGATGCAACAGCGCACAAGGGGATTAGTTTCGATAGTTTCATGATAAATAGATTAGAATTATTTTTGCAAATATAGAAAAAAAAGAGTTCCCTTGTTTCTCCTATCAAAAGAACTTGACGGAAACAGGGAACTCTTTCGTTAGTTAAAAGGATCTATCAATTATTCCCATCCCGGGTTTTGAGGCAACAGGTTCGGGTTACGCTGTAATTCTCCGGTCGGTATCGGATACAGATACATCTTGTCGTTCCATGTACGGCTCTTTCCTGCTTCGTATGAGCAGTCCGGGTTCGTATAGTTGGTATAGATGATAGTCTGATGGAATTCTCCGTCTTCACCCTGAACATATTTTCCGACGTAAGTCTGTACGTTGTTCAGCAGTTTTCCGGCTTTCCAGCGTTTCAGGTCACCGAAACGGAATCCTTCTCCAGCCAGCTCGATACGGCGTTCACGACGGATTTCCTGCAACAGCGGAGTCACACTGTATCCCCAGTCAGGCCAGTTGGCGTCGGTGAAACCTACTTCCATTGTCAGGTGCGGCATAGCAACACGGTCACGCAATTGATTGATGGTTTTATCCAGGTCTGCCTGAGTGATTGTTCCCAGCTCGGCTTTTGCTTCCGCATTGATCAGCAATGTTTCAGCATAGCGGTAAGCAATACCGTCAATCGTACATTTAGCTTCGATATCCTGTGAAGGATCCGGATCAAAATATTTGCGAACCCAGTATCCGGTCGGACAGTCAGCACTTACAAAGTCTGCATCGTTGGTGATATAGGTTATGCTGCCGTTTGAAGTCATCGTGTAAGGATCTTCGCTTGTCAGAATCAGCTGTTTGAAACGCAAGTCACGATCCTGTGCTTCTTCTGCCATGGTACGGTTCTGTACGTGAGCTTTTGAAGTGGCTGATGCCGGTTTACCGTCTGTATACAGGAAGCAGTCGGCAAAGTCTTTAGACCATCCGCTTTTGGCGTTACGCAGCCAGTGAGTAGCATTGTGTTCGCGCAGAGCAGATGCGTAATCTATATAAAGAATCGCTTCTTTCAGGTTACTCTTGTCTTCCATAACGAAGAGGTTGTAGTAATCTGTTCCCGGATTTCCTGTCTTATAGATTTCATAATGGTTGGAATTGATCAGCTCGTCTGTCAGGTCAGCAGCTTTCTGGAGCAATCCCTGTACGTCGGCACTGTAACCCAGTTCATCGTGGTATTTGTAGTAAGTACCTTCATTCAGGCAAACGCGTGCCAGGACGTGGCGTGCGATATCCTTGTTCAGACGGTTGTCTTCTTCGCTGCCTTTTTCCGGCAACCAGGTAATTGCGAATTCCAGGTCTTCGATGATTTTCTTGGCAACTTCGTTTCTAGCCATTTTAGGACCGTACAGTTCTTCGCTGTCCACATTCAGTTCGCTTTCCAGCCAGGGCACATCACCGAAGGTCTGAATCTTTGCAAAATATTCCAGAGCACGGAAGAAACGGATTTCAGCCACGAATGGATTGATCTCTTCTTCTGAAGCCTGAACCTGCTGGTAGTGAGTCATGAAATAGTTCAGGTTACGGATGTTCTGCCAGTTGCTCTTTGACCAGCTTCCTCCTTCAGTCGGAACTGTGTATTGTCCCCACAGGAAAGAGTTGGGGCTGAATGGAACCTGATTGTCGCTGTCTTCGTCTCCCAGGTTGGTTACTCCTCCCGGCAAGATGCCGTAGAAGGCGTTGGCATATGTTCTCAGGTCATTGACGGAGTTCCAGAATGTTCCGTCGTTGATGCTTTGTGACTCTCTGTCCAGAAAGGCATCGTTACAGCTTGTCAGTGACAAGGCTGCAGTCATGTATAGTAAATATTGAAGTTTCATAATTGTTCTTGCTAGTGATGATTTAGAATACGACATTAACACCTATAGACAATGATCTTTGCTGCGGATATTGGTACGGGTCATCCAATTCAGGATCGAATCCTTCCGGAGTATGCTTGAAAGTCAGCAGGTTTTCACCGGTGAAGTAAAGACGGCATTTTTGGATACCCCATTGCTTGGTCAGTGATACAGGCAATGTATAACCGAATGACAAAGATTTCAGACGCAGGTAGGCAGCGTTAAGCAGGTAACGTGTCTGGTTCTGTCCCAGAGCAGTACCTCCATTGAAACGTGCAACCGGCAGCCATGCATCGGTGTTGGTTTCGCTCCAGTAGTCGTTAGAGGCTGCAACCGGAACTTGCCACTGGCTTCCGTATTGCCATCTGAATGTATTCGGCAACATGATATCGCGCTTTCCTACACCCTGGAAGAAGATTCCCAGGTCAAAGCCTTTCCAGTCTGCAGAGACATTGAATCCATAACGGTAGCGGGCACGGTTGTTACCGATGATCTTCATATCGCCCGGGTTGTCTACTGTGTTTTCACCATAGTCTACCACACCGTCGCCGTTGATATCCATGAAGCGGATGTCACCAGGAACTTTGCTGATGGCGCCGTCCACCTTAGACTGATCGGGAGCGTTGTCGATTTCTTCCTGAGACTGGAACAGAGTTGATTCATAACCCCAGATTTCACCGATGGTCTGTCCTTCATAATATGAACTTGACAGAGACTTGGTTGGGTTGTCGTATTTTGTAATCTTAGCCTGAGTATCAGACAAGTTGAATCCTACGGTATAGTGCAGGCCGTTGCTCAGCTGGTCGTTCCATGTCAAAGCCAATTCCCAACCGCTGGTTCTCATGTCAGCTGCATTTTCCTGAGGTTCGGTTGCCCCCAGAATGTTCGGCAACAGCTGGCCGGGGCCTAACATACCGGTAGTGGTACGCTGGTAATAGTCGAAGGTACCTCTCAGTCGGCTTCTCAGGATAGCGAAGTCAAGACCCAGGTCCCATTGAGTAACCTTTTCCCAGGTAACGATGTTACTTACCAGTCCGCCCGGCAACACATACTGGTTCTGCTGTCCGCCCATCAGGTAACTCATCGTTCCGGTTGAGTAGTTTGACAGGTAAGCATACCATCCGTTGTCCAGTGCCTGGTTAGCCAGACTACCGTATGATGCACGGATTTTCAAATCATCAAAGAAGCTGTTGGTCGGTTCCTTGAACCATTTTTCTTCAGAGAGCTTCCATCCCAGAGAGAATGAAGGGCTGAATACTGAACGGTCGCTCTTCGGGAACTTGGATGAAAGGTCATATCGTCCGTTAACTTCCAGCAGATAACGGTCAGCGAATGTGTAGTTGACACGGAAGAATCCGCTTCGTGTAGCCCAGCTGTCGTCTGAGTTACCCACATATTTTTCGCCGGTTGCAGCATCCATTGACGGCAGATCGTTTGAAATCAGGCTGTTGCGCTGTGCATAGAAGGCGCGTGTATGTTTGGTTTCCTGGTTGAAACCGAGCATAACCTTGAAGTAATGTTTGCCCAAAGTCTTTTCATAATCACCAAACAGGTTGAAAGCGTTGTAAGTATCGTTCTGCTGGTGTTCGTAGATGTAGTTCGGGTTTGTCCATTGGAAGGTTTGCAGGAACTTTCCGTCGATACCGTATTCGTTGAATGATCTCAGGTGATTTTTGATGTGCTGAGCGTAATAGTTGAAGGTATAGTCCATGTTGATGGTCATACCTTTGACCGGAGTCAGCTTCAGGGCCATGGTGTTCCAGAAGTCATTGTTGGTAGTCTTACGTGAACCACCTTCTTCCAGTACGGCTGCGAAGTTGGTATAGTTACCTTGTCCTGACCAGTTTCCGTCCGGATGCTTAATCGGCATCAGCGGCTGGGTATCGTTACCGATCCAGGTTTCTCCGTGTGCATTATCCTGCGGAATACCATTCAGTTCCGTACGGATAAAGCTGGTTTTCATAGATACATGCAGCCAGTCATTGATATCATAGTTGATATTGTTCACCATGTTGAACTTGCGGTAATTTTCGTTACCGTAGCGCAAAAGTGAGCCCTGGTCTGTGTAACCTACTGATGTATAGTAGGTAGCTTTTTCACTACCACCGTTGATGTTGATGTTGTATTTCTGTACCGGATAGCTCTTTTTGTACATTTCTTTCATCCAGTCCGTATTACCGCAGTAAGCATATTTTCCTGCCTGGCAGTTACTGTATTGCCAGCTGTTCGGGTCGTTGGTTACGAATACCGGAGAGTTGTTGGCCGGGTCTTCGTAATAAGCCTTGATGTGATCCATTTCATCCTGGCTGAAGATGTCACGGCCGTTGGTATTCTGTCCGGCTGCGTTCATCCAGTTGGCGTACTGCATGGAGTTCATGTAGCTCGGACGGGTTGTCGGGCTGTTGAATGAAACGGAAGCGTCGAAAGAGATTTGAGTCGGCACGTTCTTGCGTCCGCTCTTGGTGGTGATCAGGATTACACCATAAGCTGCACGTGCACCATAGATAGATGCTGAAGCGGCGTCTTTCAATACAGATACGCTGGCTACGTCCTGCGGGTTGATCAGGTTCGGGTCCATCTGAACACCATCTACCAATACCAGAGGAGAACCTCCGTTAATAGAAGTTTCACCACGGACGTTGAATGAAGAGCCGGCACCCGGCTTTCCGCTGGTCGTAATGTTCAAGTTAGGAATTGTTCCCTGAAGACCCTGTCCCAGATTGACGATAGGACGGTCTGCCAGTACTTTGTCGTCTACGGCAGAAACGGCACCTGTCAAATTGGCTTTCTTTACGGTTGCGTAACCTACGACAACGACTTCGTCCAATACTTCTGTGTCTTCTTTCAGGGTAATTTTGAGCGGTTTACCATCCCATACGATTTCTTGTGCAGCGTATCCAACATAAGAAATACTGATGATATCGCCTTTTTTTACATTGGAGATGCTGAAATCTCCGTCAAGTCCGGTAATAGTTCCGTTGGTTGTTCCTTTCACGACTACGGAAGCTCCGATAATCGTTTCACCATTCTGGTCTACTACGATACCCGTACATGCGTTGTTTTGTTGTACGCTTTGTACGCCCATGGCATCTACGTGTGGTGCGGCCTGTATGAATCCGGTAGAAATACCAGACAAGAACAGCAACGCACTGACTGATTTTAGTTGCTCTTTGGTCATAGATCTAAGCTTTGTGTTGATTAAA
>NZ_EQ973646.1:84164-88123 GCF_000157915.1 Phocaeicola coprophilus DSM 18228 = JCM 13818
GATTTAGTTTATATATTAAGTCTTTGGCTTAATTCCAGTTTTTGTATTTCTCGTTTCCCTCTTTTCCCGGAAGTTCTTTTATAAACTTCTTGTATCTTATTGTAAATCAAAATTAAATAAGACTTTTTCTCAAAGTCCTTTGTCGTCAAGTCGTTTTTATGTGGCGGTAAATATAAGAACTTTTTTATTATGTTGTAATTTTTAGTTTAAATTTTAATGAAAGTCTTTCGGAAAACAGCCTTTTGTTGTCAAATAATGTAAATGTGAAAATCCGGTTCTGATTTTGTTTATATAATCTCAAGTATTTAATAATCTTTATTTTAAAATAATTTCTTGATGTCTTCTATTGTTGAAAATTATTTATGTAATTTTTTTTAAGGGAAAGAGGCTGCTTTTCTTTGCCTGAAAAATGGAAGGGTGTGAGGGGACACTGCTTGCCGGCAGGTTGTCCTGTTTTCATAAAAAAGCTTAATAGAGGGGAGGATTCTTGATGACACCGGTCTTCTTTTTCGCAAATCTTCCTTATCTTTACATGGCTTTCCTTATGGAAGTTGATTGATTTCCAAATGGAAGTCTTTTGATTTCCTTTAGGAAATTGATCGATTTTCACCAGGAAATCGATAGGAACGACAATATGATATAACCTGAAAATCTGAATATTATGGCTGTGAAAATAGCATTCTATGAGTCTCCCGACCCTACGGGGGATGGTGTAAAACATTTTCATGCGCGGGCTGTGGAGCGGGAAACGATCCGGATGGACCGCCTGAGTCATTTTGTTACCCACCGCTGTACGGTGAGCGAAAGCGATATACTGGCTGTTCTGACTGCATTGTCGGACGTCATGGTGGATGCCTTTCTGGAAGGACACCGGGTTTATTTGCGGGGACTGGGCTATTTTGACATCACTTTGACGAACGATGAAATCCGTTCGCTCAAGGAGGGAAATGTCCGGAAGGTGCATTTCAAGAGCGTGAAGTTTGTGCCCGAAGCATCTTTGCGCAAGCGTCTGGAACGGGGGATGAAGTTTGTCCGTGCTTCTTCGACTATTCCTTTTTCCAACCGGCTCACGGAGGAAGAGATAAACGAAAAGCTGGCGGGGTATTTTGCTTCGCATCCTTTTATCACACGGATGGAGATGCAAAAGCTTTGCGGCTTCAAGCGGAGCATGGCACTGGCCTGCATCAACCGGCTCATTGACGAAGGGCGCCTGCGGAACATGGGGACACGGAGAACTCCCGTTTATGTACCGGTTGAAGGAGCTTTTCCTTTGCCGGACAGTAAAGCCGGGGAATAATGGATTTACTAATTCTATCAAAACATATAGGAACAATGAAAATGAAAAAACTATTGGCGTCCGTACTTCTGGCAGCAGGAATGGTTTCCTGTGCAGGTACGGCAGAGAAGACCATTCCGGTGTACGGATGGCAGGGGGAAGGTGCGGAGGCTACGGAAGCTTCCATTCAGGCAGACTTCAGCAAATGGAAGGAACATGGCCTTTGCGGGGTGTGCTATAATGCCGGAGGATTCAATGTGGAGAAACATGCACGGGCAGCAAAGATTGCTCATGCCAACGGGCTGGAATATCATGCCTGGATTCCGGCCATGCTGAAAGGCGATGCGGATTCCACCTGGTATGCGGTGAACCGCAACGGGGAGTCGGCTTACCGCGTGCAGGCGTATGTCCCGTATTACAGGTGTATGTGTCCGAACAATCCGGACGTGGTGAACTATCTGGTGACGGAATACGGACGGATTGCTGACATTCCGGAGGTGGACTTTGTACACCTGGACTATATCCGCTATGTAGATGTCATTCTGGCTCGCGGTCTGTGGGAAAAATACGGACTCGTGATGAATGAGGAATATCCAACAGCCGACTATTGTTATTGCGACAAGTGTGTGGCTGACTTCAAGAAGGCTACGGGCATTGATATCCGGACGGTGAAGGATCCTTCCATGTGTGATCAGTGGAAGCGTTTCCGTTACGACGTTGTTACGCGGCTGGTGAACAAGATTGCAGATGCCGTGCATGCCAAGGGCAAGAAAGTCAGTGCTGCTGTCTTCCCCGGACCGGAGTCGTATGCAAAGAAGCTGGTGCGTCAGGAATGGAACAAATGGAATATCGATGCATTCTTCCCGATGAACTATAATGATTTTTATCTGGAACCTGCTTCATGGGTAGGTGAGATTACCCGTGAGGAAGTGGCCTCGGTTAACGGACGGAAGCCGGTTTACAGCGGTCTGTTCATTTGTCGTGACTGGAAAAACAAGGCCAAGATCAAGGATCCGGAAGGCCACGGACTGATACCTTCCGAGATCGGTGAAGCAATAAGCGGTTCGATGAAAGCGGGTGCCGCTGGTGTGGCATTGTTTGTTCCGGGCAATATGACCGATGAACATTGGGCTGAATTTGACAAGGCTATCCGTTCGCTTCAGTAAGATATCTTCATCAGACGGCTTCCAATGCCTGCTTCAGGTCGGCAAGCAGGTCGTCGATGTGTTCCGTGCCGATGGAAAGCCGGATCGTTCCCGGGAAGATTTCCTGAACTGCCTGCTCCTGTGGTGTCAGCTGGGCATGGGTGGTACTGGCCGGATGGATGACGAGCGACTTCGAGTCGGCTACGTTGGCCAGCAGGGAGAAGATCTGAAGACGGTCAATGAACCGGTGTGCTTCTTCCTGTCCCCCGTCGATGAGGATGGTAAAGATGGATCCTCCGCCATGCGGAAAGTAGCGTTGGTAACGTCCGTGGTCCGGATGGCCGGGCAGGGAAGGATGGTTGACCCGTTTCACCTTGGGATGTCTGTCAAGAAAGGCTGCAACGCGCAGGGCATTGGATACATGGCGCTCTACCCGAAGAGAAAGTGTTTCCAGTCCCTGAAGCAGCAGGAAAGCATTGAACGGGCTGATGGCGGCACCTGTGTCACGCAGCAGGACGGCACGGATGCGGGTGACATAGGCTGCATGGCCGGCTGCTTCGGTGAAGCACAGGCCGTGGTAACTCGGGTCGGGAGCAGTCAGTTGCGGAAACTTGCCCGAAGCCTTCCAGTCAAATTTGCCGGAATCAATGATGATGCCTCCGAGCGAAGTGCCGTGTCCGCCGATAAATTTGGTAGCCGAATGCACTACGATGTCGGCTCCGTGTTCAATGGGACGGATCAGGAAAGGCGTTCCGAAAGTGTTGTCCACGATGAGCGGGATCTGATGACGGTGGGCAATTTCTGCCACGGCTTCCAGATCCGTGATGTTCGAATTGGGGTTGCCCAGCGTTTCAACAAACAGGGCTTTGGTTTCCTTGCCGATGGCCTGCTCAAAGTTTGACGGGTCGGAAGGATCGACAAAGGTTGTCGTGATTCCGTATTCCGGCAGGGTATGCGCCAGCAGGTTGTAGCTTCCTCCATAAATGGTCCGGGCCGCTACGATATGATCTCCCTGTCGGGCGATGTTCAGAAAAGCATATGTGATGGCGGCTGCTCCCGAAGCCAGAGCCAGGGCAGCCGTTCCTCCTTCGAGTGCCGCCATGCGCTGCTCGAAAACATCCTGGGTGGGATTCGTCAGACGGCCGTAGATGTTGCCTGCATCTTCCAGACTGAAGCGTGCGGCTGCATGGGCAGAGTCGCGGAATACATACGATGTGGTCTGGTAGATGGGGACGGCCCGTGCACCGGTAGCCGGATCGGGTTGTTCTTGTCCTGCGTGTAACTGTAACGTCTCGAAATGAAGTTTCCGGGTATTCATAAGCTCTCTTTTATTAATAGTTGATGTATGATTTTTCTGCAGGCAAAGGTAGAATGACCGGACGAATTGTCCAATAGAGCGGAAAATTATGGAAAATATCACTATATTTGCTGTGTTTTGCAGAATAAACAGGCAGAAGGTATGCCTGAATTCATCCTTTTAAAGAATAAATCACTATGCCCGTATCAGAAAGACTTGACAAGATCGATCTTCAGATTCT
>NZ_EQ973646.1:88366-93062 GCF_000157915.1 Phocaeicola coprophilus DSM 18228 = JCM 13818
ATCTTCAGATTCTCCGCATCTTGCAGGAGAATGCCCGTCTCACCACCAAAGAACTGGCGGCACGCGTCAGCCTGTCGTCTACTCCGGTATTCGAACGCCTGAAGCGCCTGGAAAGCGGAGGTTATATAAAAAGATACATTGCCGTGCTGGATGCCGGAAAGCTGAATCAGGGTTTCGTTGTATTCTGTAAGGTGAAGATGCAGCGGCTGAGTTATGAAATAGCCACCGAATTTGCCCGTATCATCCGCGATATTCCCGAAGTGACGGAGTGTTATAACATTTCGGGCGCTTTCGATTATCTGCTGAAAATTCATGCTTCCGACATGAAGCATTATCAGGAATTTATACTGAATGTCCTGGGACGGATTGACCATCTGGGCTCACTGGAAAGTGTGTTCGTGATGGACGAACTGAAGCATGAATACGGCATTCACCTCTGAGCCCTCCGGAAAAGACAGGGGAGAGAATATACGAAATGCGGGAGACATCTCTCCGGATATCTCCCGCATCGGATCAGTTATCTGATTTTTTCGCGAATCTTTGTAAGATAGGCATGCATGCCTTCTGCATCCTTGCGGATGATGATGTCCAGCAGCTCGTTCAGTTCCGTGCGGATTCCTTCCACCTGTGCCGGTGTACGGGGATTGAACAGAATTTCCTGAAGCAGGAAGTCATCTTCGCTCAGTACGCCTTTGGCAATGGCCATGTGGCGCTTGAAAGTAGTTCCCGGTGCGTCCTGATGTTTCATGACGGCGGCAAACACGAAAGTGGATACGAAAGGAATGGACAGAGAATAGGCCACGGTTTCATCATGTTCTTCGAAACTGTATTCAAAGATGTTCAGGCTGAGGCGCTGGTAAAGGTCCTTGAAGAACACTTTGCCCAGATAGTCTCCCTCCTTGATGATGATGGCGTTCTCCGTGCTTAACTTGTCAAGATTGGCAAAAGTGGGGCCGAACATGGGGTGGGTGGAGACGTAGCGGAATCCGCTGGTCTCGTAGAATTCTTTCAGTCCGGTTTTTACCGAAGCAATGTCGCTGAGGATACAGTCGGAAGTCAGCACGGGAAGTACTTGCCGGAAAGCATCCAGGGTGTACTTGACGGTAGCGGCATTGATGACCAGCTCCGGACGGAATTCAGAAATTTCGTCCATACTGGTGAAACGGTAGCAATTATACATGAAGCGCAGACGCTGCGGATTAATGTCGTACACGGCCACTTCATGGTCAAAGCTCAATACATCGGTGAAAAAGGAACCCATCTTTCCGGCTCCGAGAATCAATATACGCATGTTGGTATGAGGTCAGTTTATTTGTTGATGATTTCCATTTGCTGGCGTACGCTTTCTTCGTGAATGGCTTCGAACACCTGCTTTACGAATTCGGCATCCATTCCGCAGAGGCTTCCCTGTGCTCCGCGCTTGTCGAGGATCTCGTTGTAGCGTCCGGTCTGCAGAATGGTCATGTTGTGTTCTTTCTTGAACGTACCGATTTCGCGGCATACACGCATGCGCTTGGCCAGAATTTCCATCAGGTCGTTGTCGCATTCGTCGATCTGCCGGCGCAGCTCGCTCAGGTTTTCCGTGCTCTGGTGTTCGCTTCGGATAACGAGCAGGTTCAGGATGTAGTTCAGTACGTCCGGAGTAACCTGTTGGGATGCATCACTCCATGCACAGTCGGGGTTGCAGTGAGATTCTACGATCAGACCGTCGAAGCCCAGGTCCATGGCCTGCTGGCAGAGCGGGGCAATCAGTTCACGCTTGCCTCCGATGTGACTCGGATCACACAGGATGGGAAGATTCGGAATGCGGCGGCGCAGTTCGATGGGGATATGCCACTGGGGCAGGTTGCGGTAGAGCTTCTTGTCGTATGACGAGAAACCGCGATGAATGGCTCCCAGCCGTTTCAGTCCGGCGTTGTTGATGCGTTCCAGGGCGCCGATCCATAATTCAAGATCCGGATTGACCGGGTTCTTCACGAATACAGGTACGTCTACACCCTTCAGTGCATCGGCAATTTCCTGCATGGCGAAAGGATTTGCCGTGGTGCGGGCACCGATCCAGAGAATATCAATTCCGGCTTTCAGACATTCGTAAACATGCTTGGCCGTGGCAACTTCGGTGGCTACATACATGCCGGTTTCTTTCTTGACTTCCTTGAGCCAGGGCAATCCTTCCACACCGATTCCTTCGAAACCTCCCGGTTTGGTACGGGGTTTCCAGATTCCGGCACGGAAAATCTTGACACCGTTGTCTGCCAGTTGCTTGGCTGTAGACATCACTTGTTCTTCTGTTTCGGCACTGCATGGGCCGGCAATGATCAGAGGGCGTTCTTCTGATACACCTTCCAGTTTGATGGGTTGTAAATCGAGTTCCATATCTTTTGTTTTTTTATGTTATCAGAATATTGCCTGAATACGTTTCAGGGCTTCTGCCAGTTTCTCTTCCTTGGCACAGAGGGAAATGCGGATGAAGCGTTTTCCGTTGCTTCCGAAGATGAATCCCGGCGTGATGAATACGCGTGCTTCATGGAGCACTTTTTCTGTCAGTTCCTCTACGTCGGCATAGTGTTCGGGAATTCTTCCCCAAAGGAACATGCCTACCTGATCCGGATCGAAGGAACATCCCAGGGCTTTCATGATCTCTTCAGCCAGACGGCGACGGCGGCTGTAAACCTGTATGTTGGCTTCTTCATGCCATTCGGCGCTGTTCTGATAAGCCCGGGCTGCTGCGAGTTGCAGGGGACGGAACGTACCGGAATCAATGTTGCTCTTGATTTTCAGGATCCACTGTACAAACTTTGCATTCGTTGCCAGCATTCCCACGCGCCATCCCGGCATGTTGTGGCTCTTGCTCATGGAATTGAATTCGATGCAGCATTCTTTGGCTCCGGGGACGTTGAGGATACTGATCGGCTTGCGGTTGAGAATGAAGCTGTACGGATTGTCATTCACGATGACGATGTTGTGCCGGCGTGCGAAATCTACCAGCTTTTCGTAGAGTTCCATGGTGGCATTGGCTCCGGTCGGCATGTTGGGATAGTTGGTCCACATGATCTTCACGCGGCTCAGATCCATTCGTTCCAGTTCGTCGAAGTCCGGTTGCCAGTGGTTGTCCTCCCGCAGGTTATAGTTGACGATCTCACTTCCCAGAATGCGGTTCAGTGAAGTATATGTGGGGTATCCCGGATTGGGAACCAGCACCTGATCGCCGGGATTCACCAGTGCGAGGGTGACGTGCAGAATCCCTTCTTTCGAACCGATGAGCGGCTGGATTTCAGTCGCCGGGTCGAGTTCCACACCATACCAGCGGCGGTACCAGTCGGCCATGGCCTGACGGAGTTCGGGAATACCTACGGTAGGCTGGTATCCGTGTGCGTCAGCTTTGCGGGCATTTTCGCACAACACTTCAATGGTTTCGGCCGAGGGCGGCATGTCCGGGCTTCCGATTCCCAGGCTGATCACGTTCTTTCCTTCGGCATTCATCTGTGCCACTTCCTTCAGTTTGCGGCTGAAATAATATTCGCTGACATTCGCCAGTCTGTCGGCCGGCTGGATGTTATATGGTTGATTCTCCTTCAGCATATTCTCCTAAAATTTTAAGTGCTTTTGTCAATGGGGTTACAGCATCAATTGCTTGTTTGTATCTCAGGTAGTCGTTGAACATGACATCTACATAGAACAGGTATTCCCATTCTCTTCCGATGATGGGCAGCGACTGGATTTTGGTCAGGTTGATTTTATAGAATGAAAAGATGGACAACACCTGTGAAAGGCTTCCTTCGCTGTGAGGAAGTGAGAAGACAATGTTGGCCTTGTTGATCTTCGTGCGGTCTTTCAGTTCGTCACTCAGCCACGGATCGCAGATCACGAGGAAGCGGGTGAAGTTGTGTTTGTTGGTTTCTATGCCTTCCTGGAGTATCTTCATTCCGTAAAGTTCTGCGGCATATTTTGAACAGATGGCTGCGTGTCCTTTCAGGTTTTTCTCCTTGATATTCCGGGCACTTCCGGCGGTGTCGTCGGTTTCCACCACTTTCAGCTCAGGATGATGTTGCAGGAAGTCCCGGCACTGAGCCAGCGCTACCGGATGCGAGTTGACTTCAGTCAGTGAACTCCAGTCGTCTTCGGGCATACACATGATGCTGTGGCTGATACGCAATTTGTGTTCACCGATGATGGTTGTTCCGCTTTCGCGCAGCAGTTCGTAATTATGGAGAAGGCTTCCCGCAATGGTGTTCTCAATAGCAACCAGGCCGATTACGTTGCTGTCTTTCTTCAGTGTCTGAAACACTTCTTCGAAGGTATTGCAGCAAATCAGTTCGATCTCCTCGTTCTTGAAATATTTGTGAGCTGCTATGTCGTGGTATGAGCCCGGTACTCCTTGTATTGCAATTCTTTTCATTCTGTTTGTTTTATCTAAAAAAAATCCCGCATTCTCATCGAAGCGGGATTCGTTATATCATGATTTCTGGTTTGTTTTATCGTTTATATACATATGCGAACTCCCGCTTCACTTCATTGCTAAAGTAAAAGTAATAAAAGAAAAAGAAGAAGTATGTCGCAAAATTTTTCATATATAAATTTGTTATTTTGTTATCATTACGGATGCAAAAGTAATACTTTTCTTGAAAAAACAAGCCTTTCATGAAATTTTTTCTTGATTTTTTTTAGTTCTTCATGGTTAATGTCTAGTTTTGTC
>NZ_EQ973646.1:94534-110839 GCF_000157915.1 Phocaeicola coprophilus DSM 18228 = JCM 13818
TCATAGAAACGGTATATATAAAAGAAATATGATAAGATATAATTTTGATGAAGTGATCGACCGCAGGGGAACCCATGCGGTGAAGCTTGACGGCATGCAGGAAATATGGGGAAGAACCGATCTGATTCCACTGTGGGTGGCTGATATGGACTTTGCAACTCCTCCTTTTATACTGGAAGCTGTCAGAAAACGTTGTGAACATCCCATTCTGGGATATACGGAAAAACCGGACGGTTATTACGAGGCTGTCATCAACTGGCTGAAGACCCGGTATGACATGAATGTGTCGAAAGAGCATTTGAATTATGTTCCCGGTATTGTGGCAGGGCTCGGTATGGCCATCAACTGTTTTACTTCTCCGGGTGATAAGATAATGATTATGCCTCCGGTTTATCATCCGTTCGCATGGCTGGTGAAGCGGAATAACCGTCAGTTAGTGGAATGTCCGCTGATTCTGGAAGACGGGCATTACCGGATGAACCTGGATCAGCTTCGCCGTGAAAAGAAGGGAGTGCGCGTACTGATCCTTTGTAATCCTCATAATCCAGGAGGAGTGGTATGGACCCGTGAAGAACTTGAAGCGGTTGCTGAAATTTGTGCGGAAGATAATATACTGGTCTTTTCCGACGAGATTCATGCGGATCTCACTTTGCCTCCTGCCCGTCATCTGCCGTTTGCTATGGTTTCGGAGAAGGCACGAAACAATTCCGTGACTTTTATGGCTCCCAGCAAAACGTTCAATATGCCCGGTGTGGCAGCCTCTCATACCATTATATATAATAAGGATATACGCTCCCGTTTCAATGCCTGGCTGGAAGCCGGCGAGCTGAATGCGGGACATGTCTTTGCCTGGCCTGCCGTGGAAGCGGCCTATACATACGGGGCTGAATGGCTGGAGCAATGTCTGGAATACATTCAGGGCAATATTGATTATGTAGACAATTACCTGAAAAACCGTATTCCGCGTATTCATGCCATGCGTCCGATGGCTTCTTATCTGGTCTGGCTGGACTGTCGGGAACTGAACCTGTCGCAGCAGGAACTGAATCATCTTTTTGCCGAAGAGGCCGGGCTGGCTCTCAATGACGGCGAGATGTTTGGTAAAGAAGGTAAAGGCTTCATGCGCATGAATGTAGCATGTCCGCGAGTGACGCTGGAGCGCGCGATGAAACAGCTGGAAGAGGCTGTTGCAAGGATGTAGCCGTAACGATTTCAGCGCAGATACTGGTTCTTGAAAATATTGACACAGACCAGAAAGACGGACAGCAGCAGGGGACCGAAAATAATACCCATAAATCCGAATAGAGGCAGGCCGATAAACACTCCGAAGATGGTGATCAGCGGGTGGGTATCGGCCAGTTTCTTTTGCAGGATGAAGCGGATCAGATTATCAATGTTGGTTACAATCAGTCCGCAATAGAGCACCAGTCCCAGGGCATGAGGCCAGTCGCCTGAGATAGCCATGTAGGCAGCCAGCGGAATCCATACCAGTGCGGTTCCCACGATCGGGATAATGGTTGCAAAGCAGGTCAGGAATCCGAACAGCAAAACACTGGGGGCATCAAACAGATAATATCCCAATGATGCAATCATGCCTTGAATAACAGCCAGCAAAGGAATACCTATGGCGTTGGAACGCACCAGCAGATGTATCTCGGTAAGCACTTCTTTCTTGTTTTCTTCATTGAACGGCAGGATTTCATAGATATACTGTTCCATGCGTTTTCCTCCGATGAGCATGAAGTAAAGTACGATGATCAGTACACCGATATTGACCGTAAAGCTGCTGATTCCTCCCATAAGAAATTGTCCGATGGAAGGCAGGATGGAAGCTACTGAAGAGATGTTTTTCTGGTCGAACAGATCATAGCTGGTCTGAGTCCGTACCCAGTCGGTCAGTTGGGTAATGGTATGAATAAAAGCCTGGGTGTCTACATTGACAGTCTGCAGCTTGTGGATGAGCAGCCATGCCACCAGTGAGAGTGGAACCAGAAAGCAGAGAATTGTTTCCAGCAAGAGCAATACGGCAGAGATACCTTTCCCGAAATGTCTTTTGTGTGTGAGATAAAACATCTGTTTGCGGAGCATGATATAAATGGTACATGCACCGAGCAGACCTCCCATGAAAGGAGTAAGTTTCAGAAAAAGGATGAGTCCGAGAACCAGGATAATGGCGATCAGGGAGTATTTCCAGTATTGTTCTTTCAGGCTGTTCATGGCAATTTATTGAAAAAGAAAGTTATTTGTCTGTGAAGTTGTTGTATTGACCATTGATCTTTTCCTCAGTTTCGGGAGCGAGTTCCAGTGCTTTCTTCATGTCGGCTACGGAACCTTCCTTATCTCCGTTCAACAACTTGATTCGTCCCCGTTCCTGATAGGCCTGGGCAAAGTTGGGATTGATATCAATGGCTTCGTCATACACAGCGATGGCCTTTTCTGTCTCTTTCAGGGAGAGATAAAGTTCTCCGAGCAGGAAATAGGCTTTTTCCTGGAAAGGATTGAGCGACAGAATTTGCTGAAGCTGTCCGATGGCTTGATCCGTATTGCCGGTAGCAGCCTGTATTTCTGCATCAAGCAACAAGGCCTGTTCGTCATTGGGATTCATCCGAAGCAGGACCTGTATGTCCTCACCGGCTTCCTTGACCTGTCTCATGTTCCACAAAGTTTCAGCTCTCAGCTGGTAAGCCTCCGTATAGTCTTCTTTCAGAAGGATGGCTTTGGTAAGCATGGCAATAGCCATAAAATCATTGTGCAGACCGATGGCAGCTTTGGCTGCGAAATAATAGGCCAGCGGTTTCTGGCTGTCCAGTTCGATGGCTTTCCGGCAGGCTTCTTCCATGGTTTTATAATCTTCCTGCATATAGCAGACACCGGCCAGTGAAATCCATGTGTCAGCCTGTTGTCCGTCGAGTGCTATCATGCGTTCCAGCGTGTGGCGTGCATCGTCCAGCCGGTTAGCCTGTGTATAGGAAGTGACCAGCAAACTGAGTGTTTCCGTTTCTTCCTGGATGGCGGTTGCTTCTTCAAAACATTTGATGGCATAGGCCAGTTGTCCGATGTTTCGGGCACGAATGCCGTTGTATTTCAGGATTTCAAAGTTTTTCTTTTCCTGTTTGGCTTGTTGATCTTTGCTGGAGTTGTTTCCTCCGAATAATGATGATAATAGACCCATATCTGTGTGATTTCAAATTCTTGTTACTTCTTTGCAAAGATAGCCAGAAAAAAGAATGAAGGCATCATAATTGGAAGAAAAGATCGATAAACAGATGCTGAAAACCTCAGTTTAATAAAAAGAAATTTGTAAGTTTGCACCCTGTAAAACAAAAGTATAACCGGCATAGGGCCGAAGGGTGTCCGTCGAGGTATCAAAGTGGGGCTTATGCATAAAATAAGGAATGTAATATGATGAAGAAAGCAATGCTTTTTGTGGCAGCTCTGTTGGCCTGCCACGTTGCGAATGCACAGTATTTCTGTACGACGGAAGGTACGGAATTGCATTATGTAAATTATGATGAAGTGGGACAGAGTGTTTCCGACGAGACGATGACGGTAAAGAACATATTGCAGGAGGGAAATACCGTGAAGGCTAGTTATTATGCCAAGATTGTTACCACCAAGGCCAAAAACAATACGTCTTATACTTTATTCAACTGGAGTTATGACGGCAAGAATACGGTTTGTACGGAAGATTTGATGTATGGTCCTTATATCGCTTCTGATTCAGACCCCGACAAATATGATGAAGTGGCACGTATGAAGATGCTGGATGACCGCAAATTCAAAGGTGACAATTCTTTTACGATCAAGGATTCTGCTCAGGGAGGTGAAACAATTCCTGACCGTTCTTACCAGCTGATCCTGAATATGCTGAAGAATGAAGTGAATATTTCAGGGGCAGCTTATATGGGAGAGGAGCAGGTACATACCCGTGCCGGTAAGTTTGACTGTATCAAGATTTCTTATCTGATGCGTACCAAGATTGTTTTGAAGAGCAAGACTTTGCGTGTAACAGAATGGTATGCCAAAGGTGTTGGTCTGGTTAAGTCTGAGGCTTATGATACCAAAGGCAAGCTGGACTGCAAGACTTTGCTGGTGAAGATTGATAAATAAGAATTTGAAATAACGGGCAGTTCATCTCCGGGTAAATGCGGAAGAGAACTGCCTGTCAGTTTATCCAAGACGGTGGTCTGAGCTTTCTGCTCTTAGAACGAAGGAATAAAATATTGGTGACTGAATCTCCTGATCAGTTCAATGAACTCGGAAGGAAGTCTGCGCATGACTTCCTGTCTGATGCAGTCTGGTATTTTTTGATAATAAGCTTCTGCTATACTACCTGTAATGGCTCCCATGGTATCAGCATCTCCGCCGAGAGAGACGGCCAGGCGGACTGCATGTTCATAGTCATTGCTTTCCAGAAAAGCGGTGATGGAAGGAGGAACACTTCCCTGACAAGTGACGTCAAAAGTGTAGTCTTTTCTGATTGTTCCGCAACTTTGATGAAGGTCATAGTGGAAAGTCTCTTCTATATACTTCTTAATTTGTTCTTTGGAATGTCCGGTACGCGCCAGAAAGATGCAGGCGGCAGTGGCCTGTGCCCCTTTGATGCCTTCGGGATGATTATGGGAGACACTGGCATTTTCGCTGGCTGCCCGTAGCGTTTCTTCCAAAGAGGGGAAAGCCCATCCGACAGGACTGATACGCATGGCTGAACCATTTCCGAAGCTATTGTAGGGGCGGGGATTCTTGCTTGTCAGCCATTTCTGAAAGCCTCTTCCATAGCCGGCATCGGGATACCGGTTGCCATATTCCTGCATGAGGGATGGGAGATTGTCTTGGGTCAATATCCATTGGGCTGTGGCCATGGTCATGACGGTATCATCCGTGAAGCGTGATTCAGGATGAAACAAAGGAAAGTTTAAGTCTTTTGTCGGGCGAAACTCATAATAAGAGCCTATCAGATCGCCGGCGATGGCACCTAACAAAAGATTATTCTCTGCATAAAGGTTTGTGGTATCTGTCATGATGTTTGAACGGATTGGTCTTGGTTTCTGGAACAATGAAGAGTATTCTGTTCACAAAGTTATGTATTTTCAGAATGTCGGATGTCTTTCAGAGAATAAAAATAAGTAAGCCATTTGTCTTTGAGAAGAGCAAATGGCTTAACAGAGAGTGCAAATGTTTTAAGGTTTATTTTCCCTGACTGATTGTTTGTTTTTATTGTTTCTGACGTTGTGGACGTTCTTTCTTCATTTGTTCAAATGCTTCTTTCTGCTCATCTGTAAGCAGGGATGTTATTTTCTTTTCCAGTTCCTGCATGGCACTTTTGCGTTCTTCGCGTGATAAATCCTGCTTGAAAAAATCAGAATAAAGCGTTGTGATCTGCTTTTCCTGTTCGTCAGTCAGATTAAGTTTCTTGTCAAGTTTTTCCACCATTTGTTCTGGAGTACGGGTTTTTCCTTCTTTGCGTTGAGCATTTACACTTTGTAAAGTCAGCATACCCATAAGGGTTAAAAAAATATTTTTTTCATGTTCAAATTGTTTTTAAAGGTTATCTGATTGTATATACAAAACTGATCATTGCATAAGGCTGTAACACATTGCTGCTTACGTAATCATAATAGTTGCTGCCTGTGCGATGTGTAAAGGCCTGATTTTGTTTCAGTACGTCGAAGGCTTCTATTCTGATTTCAGCGGCATTATTCTTCAGGAACTTCTTTCCGAGCGACAGGTTCCACAGGAAATAATCCTCGGTTCCGGTATCCAGTCCGGTATAACCAATGTAATTGAATGTACTTCTGAAAGTAAGTCCCCAAAAGAAAGTCCAGCCCAGTTTGGCTGCTGCTGTATGCGTTACATAATCACTCCCGGCAGTATTGTCCAGCGAACTGAACATTTTGTTGATTCCGGCAGAATAAGAAGCTGTGAAATCAAGATTCTTACTGATATTGCTTCCGATAATGATTTTCGGGATCAGGTTCAGTTCACGTGTACGGCTTTCTATTCCATCGAAGATGGTAGGAACATTTGCATAGTTGGCTGACAGACTGAGGTTGATGTTGCTCCGGATAAAGTCTACCGGAAAACCGTAAGTCAGCATGGATTGCAGACTGTAGTAACCGTCCAAATTCACCGGGCGGGTAAACTGAGAACCTTTATTCAGAGTAACCGTAGGTGACAAGGCAATGTCCTCTCTGGCAACAAAAGTGCTGTCGGCCACGTAATCTTGCTGGATGGTAGCTCCTACCATGGCAATGAAAGTTTGTCCGGACTTTGTTGTGCGTAAGTAGCGCAGATTGGCTGTGTGCGATACTTGCTGGTCAAGGTTGGGATTACCGGTTGAAAGGAACAACGGATTGGAATTATCTATGACATTCTGCAGGTTGGTTACAGAAGGAGAAGATGACTTGCTGCGATAACGGAGCTGGAAAGAGTTGTTCCGATCCACTGAATAACGCAATGTGAACGAAGGAAGAAGGGAGAAATATTTGTGCGACAGTTCATCAGGTTGAGGATAAACCAAGTCTCCTTTCAGGTTCGCCCACTGGGCATCGACTCCCAGCATGGCACTCAGTTTGCCGGCGCGATAACGGAGTCCTACATTTCCTGCCTGGGTCAGATATCCCGACTGATACTCATTGGAAAGGCTTTCATCCAACTGGTCATAAAGATCGGTCACAGCAGAGTGATTATATGTTTTTTTGTCGTTCTCTGAATCTGTGTAACTCATTTTATATCCAAGTTGCAGTTGCAGATTGTCGGTCAGCTTCTCTGTGCAGTTCAGATTGGAACGCAGACTATATTGTTGGTTTAAAGTCTGTTTCCATTGGCTGTAGCTTTCTGTTGCAGGAGAAATTTCTAAACCATAGAGTGTATTCTGGTAATCTGTATAGGTATCTCCATCCGTGTTGCTCATCTTTCCGCTCAGCATCAGCGACAGCGTACGTCCTTCTTTCAGAAAGCGGTGCCGAAGCATCAGATCGGCTCCCACATTGTAGGCATTGTTTTTTCCGAAAGAAGAGGTTTCAGTTTCATTGTCTGTTATTCCGTTCACCAGATTCTGTCCTTGCAACAGTCCGTAAGTGTCATTGTTCTGAAAACTCAACGTAGGGCGGAACTGCAGGGAAGTTCGTTCAGTCATCTGATAATCCAGTTTCATATTGAAACGATGATTCCAGTTTTTCATGGAATTTTCCTGATATTCATTATAAGTTATTCCGGGTAAAACGGATTCAAAATATTCTCTGTCGGTCTGTTGCTGAGTCAGGTTATCCGACTGGTTGAAGAAATAGCTTCCGGTCACTTTCAGTTTCTTTCCCCATTGATCAACGTAATTTAATCCGAGTCCATTGGCAGAAGTTACACCTCCCAGGCTTCCTACCATAAAATTAGAAGCATTGTTTCCACCCGGGCTTCCGGCTTTTCCACCTCCACGTCCGCCACGTCCTTTGCCGCTGTTCCCGGCAGACATGACTCCTGCCAGGTCTTCCTGGGAGAAGTTTTGCTGGTTGACGTTGTTGGACATTCCTAATATAGAAATACGCCGGTCATCGTTGAAGAAGTTTATATTTCCGTTGACTTTGTAGCGGTCATCGGTTCCATATCCTCCGGATACTTCACCGAAAGTGCCTTGACGGAAGCCACTTTTCGTTACGATGTTAATTGTTTTGACTTCTTCTCCGTCATCAAATCCGGTGAATTCGGCCTGTTCACTTTTCTTGTCAAAAATTTCAATGCTGGCAATAACATCCGACGGCAGGTTTTTGATGGCCAGATTTACATCACCATCAAAGAATTCCTTTCCGTCCACCAGGACTTTCTGTACTTGTTCTCCCTGTGCCTGAATCGTACCGCCTTCCACTACGATACCCGGCATTTTGGCCAGCAAGTCCTCTGCTGAACTTCCCATCATCACCTGGAAAGCTTCTGCATTGTACATCAGACTGTCACCTTTCTGTTCGGCACGGGTTGCACGACCCTGTACGGATACTTCTCCCAGTAACCGGGCATCTTCGCTCATTTCTATTTTTACCTGCCTTTGCTGTTTTGTGGAAAGATCCAGTTTTTCTTTATAAGCTTTGTAGCCTACATATGTTATCTGGAGCGTATAAGTTCCAGGCTGAAGCTTTTTAAACTGGAAAAATCCATTCAGATCTGTCGATGTATAACTGGATTTTCCTTCAGAAGAAATCAGTTGCACTGTCGCCGAGATCAGGCTTTCTTTTGTACTTTTGTCTGTTACTGTTCCCGAAAGGCTTTGTGCCATCAGGGTCAGTGGAAGTACCCAACTAACCAGTATGAGAATAATTTTTGCCATAATCTGTGTTTTTTATTTGTTCTGCGAGCAAAATTAACATACTCTTTTTAACAAAATTCGGGCTGTATGAAAAGTAGGGGTAAACGACACAGATCTGATGGTAAATGACATTCTGGTTATTTTTGCAGGCTGAAGAAAACTAGTATTTTTGCAGAAAACGAAAAAGTTATGTGGCAAATCAAGAAACTTCCCTTTTACATTGATCTGGTGTTCTGTCTGGTATTACTGCCGGCTATGATCACTTTGCTTCCTATAGAACGCTGGCTGGTGAATGATTCTCTTTTTGTTTATTTGCTGGTATCGTGGCTCTATATTGTGTATATACTGAACAGGCGACTGACCATGCCTTTGCTCTTCATCGGAAACCGGCGCTTCCTGGTTGCCCTGGTTCTGATTCTGCTCACTTTGGCTGGGACTTATTTCATTACCCGTTATCAGATGGAAATACCATTTCACCGGATGCATTCTTCCCGTTTCCGTCAGCCGGTTCCCAAGATCAAGCTTCAGTAGCAGGCAGTATGGTTCCTGTATATTGTGGTCATGACGTTCAGCATGGCAGTCGGTCTGTTGACCCAATTGTATCATCAGATCATGGAGCGTCAGGCAGTGGAGTTTGAAAGGAAAAAGGCAGAACTGGCCCTCTATAAGGCACAGATCAATCCCCATTTCCTGTTTAACAGTCTGAATACACTTTATGCCATGGTGTTGACTGGTTCGGCTCAGGTGGAAGATGCCTTTACCCAGTTCATCGGTTTAATGAAATATATGTATGCCAACAATACGAAAGACAAGATACCGGTATGCACGGAAGTGGATTATATCCGTCAGTATATCGGACTCCAGAAATATCGGATACCGCGGGATTTCCAGATACATTTCTCGTACCATCATGATGAAACAGACCAGATGGGAATAGTTCCGATGATCCTGATTACTTTCGTTGAAAATGTGTTCAAGCATGGGGTGTCCTCTCAGCATGCAGGAGAAGCATTCGTGGATATTCGTATGGAAAAGGGAGAATTATTATTTTCTACGCGCAATCCTTTATTAAACCATCACCGTTCAAATTCATCTAAAGGAATAGGTATTGAGAATTGCAGGAAACGACTTGATCTGCTTTATCCTGGCCGGTATACCTTAATGATAGGGGCAGAGGGAGAGGAATATGTCGTTACCCTCAGCCTTGACTTAAAGTGATAGAACATGAAATGTATTGCCATTGATGATGAACCTATGGCGCTGGAGATCCTTTCCAGCTTCTGCCAACGCTATGGGAATATAGAACTGACCACATTCAACAATCCGATATCCGGTATGGATCGTGTCAGGAAGATGAAGCCGGATCTGCTTTTTCTGGATATTGAAATGGGAGATGTGAACGGAGTAGAGCTGGCCCGTGACCTTCCGCAAGGTACGCTGTTGATCTTTACAACGGCCTATGCGGAATATGCCCTTGATGGTTTTGACCTGAATGCTGTGGATTTTCTGCATAAACCTTTTTCATATGGCAGGTTTGAGAAAGCGGTTCAGAAGGCTTTCGAACTCCATGCCTTGCAGCAATTGTCCGCCAGTCCCGTTTTTACGGAAGAAAGCATAACTCTGAAGGTCGGATATAAAAGTACCAATGTCAAGCTGAAGGATATCCTTTACATCGAATCGATGGATAATTATGTCCGGATTTATTTGCCGGAACGGCAATGCATCATGTCGCAGACCAGCATGAAAAATATACAGGAACTTCTGCCGGAAGGGAAATTCACCCGGGTACACAAGTCTTTTCTGGTTCCGGTTCACCGGATAGCCAGCCATACCAGCAAGGAGATTACGTTGTATGGAGGAATCCGGCTTCCAGTCGGAAGAAGTTACAGTAAAGAACTGAAACTTATCCTTCCTGAGGTCTGAACCTGTTCTTCAATTTTTACTTCCTGGCCTTGCCGGATATCCCACTCTCATTGTGACAGCATCTCCATAACTAGCTCAGTATATCCATAACATTCATAAGCGAATGGTTTATGAAAGAAGTTTGTGGAAGAAACCGAAGCCGGAAAAACTTATAAGGTTGTACTGACTGACCAGGCAGGAAACGAAGTTACGGTGGTTTATAACGAACAAGGTGAAGCACAGCAATAAAATCTTTTTGAGTAAAGGTTTCGGCACCGGCATACACTCGTGTACTGCCGGTGTCTTTTTTTTGAGGGGAAAGACCGAACCGAAAGCAACTTTCGTGTGTTAATAAAGAGAATCTGTTTGCATTAAAAACGTAAAGAATATGGAAAACCTGAACATCATTCATGAACCGGAAAAACAGCGTTTCATTCTGACTATACAGGACGAAACGGCTCATGTCGCTTATCGGATTGAAAACGGGGCCTTCGACATCCGTCATACCATTGTTCCTGCTCCGCTTGAAGGGAAAGGGATTGCTTCAGCTTTGGTGAAGGAAGCTTATGACTATGCCCGCGGACAAGGCTATCAGATTGTGGCAACCTGTGCCTATGCCGTGCGCTGGCTTCAACGTCATCCCGAATATGAAGGAAAACCCAGTGATGAATATTGTGCAGGAAATGCGTGTGCTTTGTAACGCCGCACTCCCTGCAGGATCTCCTGTCATCGAGTAGTACGATGAGCCTGCATCGACCGCACGATTGGGCCGCAACGACCGCACGATTCCGGCTCATCGACCGCACGATTTTTTCCCCTTGTACAGAATGCCCTGGAAGGGGTTGTAGGGCCCTTTATGGCCTTTCATCAGAAGCCGCCGAAGTTTTTTTAAAACGTTTCGGCGTTTTCCTTCAAAGCCCGAAGTCTTTTACTCAAAACGTTTCGGCGTTTTTTGAACAGCCTGAGGCCTTTTGCCCCGGAACTCCTTGGGCGATATTCCTGTATGCTTTTTGAAGAACCGGCTCAGATAGGAAGAGTCGGGAAACTGGCAGTTGGCTGCAATCTCGGCAATGGACAGGTCGGGATTGTTGAGCTGAACTTTTATTTCTGCGGTGAGTTGTTCGTCAATAAAATCCTTGGGAGTTTTTCCGTTGACTGCGGATGCCGTGATTTCATTCAGATAACGCGGAGTGATGCAGAGCTTTTCGGCATAGAATGCCACCTGGTGTTCCTGGGCCGCATGCTCATGGATGAGATGCATGAAGCGGTGGAAAAGCAACTGTTTGCGCGTGTATGAACGGGCCACGGATACATACGTTTCCGGAATGGAGCTGAATATCCACAGAAACATGCTTTGCAGGAAATTCAGTTCCAGCTGTTCGGTGAAGGCGGATGACGGCTGACTGAAGAGCATCTGTCCCATATCCATCCAGAGATTGACATTTTTCCAGCTTTGAAGGCTTCCGGTCTTTCCGTGGTCGAACAGAGGGAACTCTTTCATATAGTCGAAATAAGTGGTGTCGAGTGAGACCGCAGCCTGAAGGAAGAGCCGGGAGGGGTAGAGCAGCATCCGTACGCGGAAGTCGGCCGAAGCTTCGATCAGCTGCATGATGCTTCCCCGCCAGAAAATGAGTTCCGTCGTTTCATGGAGATGAAACTGCTGGGCACCCGTGGAGAGGATCCCTTCTCCCCAGACACAGATGATCTGGATACCACAGTCGAAATAGAGCGGTGAGGCGAGAAGGAAGCTCAGGTTGCTTTCTTCGTACTGGACTTTCGGGGGAGAAGATAACGGTGCTGTTTCCACGATACTTACTTTTATGAAACAAAAGTATCCTTTTTTCTGAGGTAAAAAAGGATTTGTTCAGGTTTTGAAAACTTTTGCACGGCAAAAGGCAGGCGTACTTTTCCATACAATACCTAATTTTGCAGCGTTCTAAAAAGATTGTTTTATGGTAAAAGAAAATTCTCAGTTGTTTATTCTGGTATTCCTCGGAATGCTTACGGCCTTTGGCCCTTTCGTGACGGATATGTATCTGCCTACACTGCCCGCAATGACCGGATTCTTTCAAACCACTTCTTCCCAGGTACAGTTGGGACTGACGGCAAGTATGATCGGACTGGCTGTCGGACAACTCCTGTTCGGTCCGCTGAGTGACAAGTACGGACGCCGCATTCCGCTGATTATGGCAATGCTTCTGTTCCTGTTCTCCACGCTGGGATGTCTTTTTTCAGCAACGATCATGCAGTTTGTGGGCTGGCGTCTGGTGCAGGGGATAGCCGGAGCAGGCGGAATCGTTATATCACGTTCCATTGCAGCTGATAAATATTCGGGCAGGGAGCTGGCTAAAATGCTCGCCGTCATCGGTGCCATCAATGGAGTTGCACCCGTGGCTGCTCCGATGGCAGGAGGAGGCATGGCCGGCAGTCTGGGATGGCAAGGCATCTTCTGGGCACTCTTTGTGCTGGGTATTCTGCTGCTGGCGGGCAGTATTCATTTCAGAGAATCGCTTCCGGCAACACGGCGTCAACACGCCAGCTGGCGTGATGTTTATGCCGGCTTTGTGGCTGTGACCCGCAACCGCCGCTATGTCTGCTACATCTTTCAGTTCGGATTTGCTCAGGGAGTTCTGTTTGCCAATATCTCTTCGGCACCTTTCATCATGCAGGAACATTATGGTTTTTCACCGCTGATGTTCAGCGTCTGTTTTGGAATCAATGCGCTGGCCATCGTCATTTCCGCAGCCTCTTCCGTCCGTTTTTCTCATCCGGAACAGGCCTTGTACCGGGGAAGTTCCGGTATGGTTGTCGCTTCGCTGTTGCTCTGTCTGGCCCTTTGTTCGGACTGCAGTTTCTGGGTCTATGAAGTTTTGCTTCTGGGACTTCTTTCCATGCTGGGACTCACCTTTACGGCTTCGAACACTTTGGCTATGGATTGTGAACGGTCGCATGCAGGTATGGCTTCAGCCCTGCTGGGAGCACTGGGATTCGCTTTCGGCGGAATCGTATCTCCGTTTGTCGGTCTGGGAAATATTCTGGTTTCTACCGGCATTGCCTTTCTGGTCGGTTCCATCTGTTCATTTATCTGCACCCGCATGGCACTTCGCCGTACTTTTTCCCTGGCGCAATATTATAGTAAAAAGTAAGTCCTGATGAGGCTTCATCCGGTCCGTCTTTAGAGGAGTGGTCTGTTCTTTTCTGTACAAAGAATGTTGGGTATTTGAAAAAAATGATATCTTTGTACAAACCAGATTGATCTATGAACATGAAGCGGGTCCGGATTTTTTCATTATTGCTGCTTGTCGTCGGAACTTTCCTGCTGTTGGGAGGTGCCGGAGGATTTGTTTCCCTTTACATGGCCTCGCAGAAGTATGAACATACGACAGGCGTCATTCGTGATTATCAGACCAGGAAGATATACCGTTATCGTAAAATCCGTTATGAAAGCCAGATGCTGATCAGCTATCCGACCGACAGATACGGAGATTTGCTGGTGACCCGGACCAGTTACCTGCCGTTCAGGAGCAAGGGCGACAAGTTGCCGGTGTGGTATCATCCGGATCATCCGCGTGAAATCCGCCTGCCGAATTCTGAGTGTATGCTTTGGGGATTGCTGGCAGTTGCGGGATTGATCGGTATTTATGGAGGATGGGCTTGCCGGAAAGACTCCGGAACAGAGAAGCGGAATGCAGAAAATTAATTCCAAATAAAAATGTTATGAAGAACCAAAAAGTGATGAAAGCAGTATTTCTGCTGGTATGTTTAGTCCTGGCCGTTCCGTCGATGGCCCAGTTTAATCTGAAGAAAGCCATCAGCGGTGCAACCAAAATGGCCAAGGCAGTTACGCTGACCGATGAACAGATGACCGAGTATGTGAAAGAGTACATAGCCTGGATGGATGAACATAATCAGGTGTGTGCGGACGACAATCCATATACCATCCGGTTGAAGAAGCTGACAGAAGGTCTGGGAGACGCCGATGGAATTCCTCTGAACTTTAAGGTATATTATGTGACGGATGTGAACGCTTTTGCCTGTGCCGACGGTAGTGTGCGGGTATTTTCTTCGCTGATGGATATTATGAGTGACGAAGAACTGCTGGGTGTGATCGGCCATGAAATTGGTCATGTGGCTCACCGCGACTCGAAGAAAGATTTCCGTACGGCACTGCTGACTTCTGCCCTGAAGGACGGTATCTCTTCCCAGGGTGGCAAGGTAGCTGCACTGACAGATTCCCAGTTGGGTGACCTGACCGAAGCGCTGGTCAATGCACGTTACTCTCAGAAGCAGGAATGTGATGCGGATGACTATGGATATGAATTCCTGAAAAAGGCAGGAAAGAACCCCTGGGCCATGGCTTTGTCTTTCCAGAAGCTGAAAGAACTGCAAGGCGACGCAAAGACCTCCAAATTGAACCAGTTGTTTTCAACTCATCCGGATCTGGATTTAAGAATTGAGCGTATGGAAGAACGTGCAACCGGAGAAGGTATAGAAAAGCCTGTTGCTGCCGTTGCAGAATAAGCCGGTGGAAAAGCCGGATATCTTATAGCTTTTGCTTTCCTGATAGAAGTAAATGCCTGTTGAACCTTTATTTGTCAGCTTATGCGATTCAGATATTTTTTGCTCTTGATGTTTGCAGGGAGCTTTGTGAGTCTTTATGCTCAGGAAAATATCCGGAAAGATACGATTCGGATGGATGGAGACAGTCTGAGAAACTTTTCGGGGGAGGAAGTCCTTTCTTCTCCCGTATCGGGAAGAGGTACGGACGTTCGGAAAGTTGATGTCCAGCTTCCGGAATATCCGGATTCGGGAAAGATAAACATCCCGCTTTCCGGCTCTGTCCATGTGCCTCCTTATTTCATCAATCGCTCTCCGATGTTCTATGGCGATTACAGTACAAGCGGACAAATTGCCCCCGGTTTTTACGGAAGTGGTTCGCAGACCACTCTTCCGGGTTTCGGACGGATGAATCAGGCTGCTTTTGGATATCAGTATGCACTTACGGATTATCTGGAAGTACAGGCAGGAGTCAGTGCGATAAAATATAGTTTCCCAATGAGTGTCGGAGCCTCTTTCGGTGCTTCAGGCAGTTTGATCTACCATCCTTCCGGGCGCTTCCGTCTCACGGCCTTCGGAACATTTACCCCGGCAGATCGTTATGGCTTTCATCAGAATTCCTATGGATTGACAATGGGATATGATTTTACGGACAGATTGGGTATCGAAGCAGGTGTCCGACGGTATTACGATCCTCAAAGAGGATGGCAGACAGCTCCGGTAGTCACTCCCTATTATAAATTCAACAAATTTACGCTGGGAGTAGATGTCGGCGGCATTCTTTATGAAGTTCTCAGAAATATGGTTGTCCGTAATCGGCAGGGAAATTCGCCGACCATCATGCCTCCAGGCAGATAAGGTATGGGCAAGTTCACAGGCATCCGCTTCGTTGACAGTATCCCGTGTATGCAAGAATCAGAGAATCCATATCCACAAGACATTCAAAGAAATAGCACAAAGAGGCAAATGTTCCATGGTCTGATTCTTCGGATTTAAGCTGCGTCTGATATGCAATGAGCGTGGAGAACTACTCAGCTTCATGATTACTCCCGCTGATGTTGATGACCGTAAGCCTCTTGAATACAAGTATTTTGTAGAGTTTGTCTATGGAAAGCTTGTCGGTGATAAAGGATACTTCCTTTCTTTTTATTCCAAGATTATCTCCTTTTCGGAAAAGATAGACCAGATATGAATAATACATAAATAGTTTGTTCTTGAAATAAATTGTTAACCAGTTGGCAGAATTAAATTTGTGTATATTAAACTTTACCAACAGGTCCAATTTATTGTCATTTTTCTTTTAATTTAAAAACTGTGTATTTAATTTCATCTTCGTTATTTGTTTCTTTTCGAATAAGGAGCCCTTCTTTAGTTATTATAAAATTATTTGCAGACAGATTATATTCTTCGGCTAATTTTGTTTCTCCTAAAAATTGGAAATTAGAATCGTAAATAATTATTGATAAAGGTTTTTTCCAAGGTCTTTCATTAGGATTATAATTTATCCATGGATGCTCTATTATTCGATAATAAATATTTTTATACTTGTCATC
>NZ_EQ973646.1:112159-136666 GCF_000157915.1 Phocaeicola coprophilus DSM 18228 = JCM 13818
GAATAGTATTGGTAAACATTAAATCTTTCTTCTCTCGTTCCATCCTGTAATAGTAGGCAGTTCCAAAGTATATCTTGGCTTCCTTTCTGTTGTGAAACTTCTTTCCTGTTGGCAGATGAATTATCATATCAGTTTAAATATCAGTGAATTAATAAGCCAACTTCTGCAATGAGATATAATAGGTAGCAACCTTTCCATTCTTCTTTCTCCTTGTCTTTAGATAGTTATTAAGATTAGCCCACAATCCAATGTGAACCTTGTTATCTTTTACTCCCTGTTTAAGAGCCTTAACTCTTATCTGCTCATAAGTAAATTCTTCCATTTTAGATATTCTGAATAGTTTGTAAGTCCGTCAATCTATGTGGTGGGATTATCTGCTTGTAGTACTGTAAAGATAGTAACTCCATAAGTGAGAAACTAATGATAAGACCACACATTTAGTAATCAGACTTTAGACTATTCAGAATTTCTAAGAACTTGGGGAGAACAAGCCCACCTGTCACATGGGCTTTGCTCCGTAGTATGTATTATGCTTCTAAAGCATTTTGTAGCATTGCTTGAAAATCATCATCTTCCTTTATTTTCTTTAGTTTGTCATCATTAAGTTCTAATTGTTTTAGCTTATCCAAAGCCTTGAATGCTTGTTCTTCGCCATGTACTTTAGCATAACTGTTAAATCCTTTAATGAAGTAACGTTTAGTGAGAAATGTGACGCTGATTTTGGCAGCTTTGCATAGAGTTATAAAATCGTTACCTCTCTTGATGTCAACTATGGCATCTTTTGGTAGATTGTATTCTTCTCTTCTTAAAACCTTGTTCAATATCTTCTCTGGAATGTTCTTCTTGGTATAAATCAGACCTGCTGTCGTAGGATTGAATCCCTGTTGGATTAGTTCAGCCATATTCTCAAAGAGTTCATCTTTGGATGTCAAGGCAGCAACCCCTATCTTGGCTTTCATATCCCAATTACCAACTCTGTTGATTTCTTCCAAATAAGTTCCTATATCCTTAATATCCTTAACAAAGACATTGGGGATAGTCATATTACCTTTGACAGAGTTTAGTTTGGCAAATGCTGTGCTTCTGTGTTGACCGTCCAAGATTACAAAGTAGCCTTCTGCCTCTTCTTCTGTCAGAACTCTACCGTTTACATCTGTTACGACATATCCTGCCTTTATTAGTTTTGAAGCTTCTATCACGATGATGGGATAGGCTTCTTCATATTTGCCATTGTCAATAATAGCAATGAACGTATCTACTTTCTTTGAATCAATGCTTCTGTTATGTTTTACAAAGGCAATCTTCTTAGAGACCTTCTCCTCAGTTTTAGTTAATTGGAATGTAATAGGTTCGTCTTTAAGTGTGAGGGCTTTACTATTCTTCTCTTCAATAGCCTGCTTTAATTGTTTCACAATTAACTCTTGGGCGTGTAGAACGGTTTCTCCCAACTGTCTGTTAACTATGTTCTTCAAATCTCTTTCAGCTTTAATCAACTGTTGTTGTAAGCTGAGAGTGCGCACTGCCTTTCCTGCTTTAGCATTAGCTACTGATTTGCTGGTTGCAGTCTTTCCTGCTGTCTTAGTCATTGTTTTCATTGTCATCTTGTTTTTAATTATCAAATTAAGTTCTTTGTAACCGTCCAACCTATGCGCACTTGGCTTTCTGATTACGCTGCAAAACTACTTGCTTCTGGGCTGATTAAAAGAGAGAAATTAATGGGTGGTTTTACTTTCCCTCTTAATTGTCAGCTCGTCCGCTATCGTTTTGACGCTGCAAAGATGGGATATAATGGCAGGATTAAAAGAGAGAAAAAAAGTCCTGCTCTTATGTACCCTCTTAATGGTACGGAGCAGGACTGTATTAATTATCAGAAGTTTATTAGAAGTATATGCTGTTCGCAGTATCAATTCTCTTGTCTTTATATTGCTTGATGTAACCTTTTAGGACATCTTCATCATCTGAGAATTTACTATGTTTAGATAGCTTAGTGAAGTAGATAAGCCTTGATATGAGCAATGTCTTACTAAGTGATATGGTGCTTCCTTTCTTCTGTCTGACATTAAACAGCTTATTATATGGCTCTAAATTGAAGAAGTCATTGAACATCTTATAGAACAGCCATATCTGAACGGATTCCTTTTCTTCTGCATGGGTGCTTATGCTGACTTGTTGGTTCTGCATCCAAGGATGTTCCTCTATCTCTTTTAGGTTGTTGGCAATGATAGTAGCCAAGTAACCTATTGCATTGGCATTGTCAATTACTATCTGATGCTTGCCTTCAATCTTTACAGAGACGGTAATAGGCTTTTTAAAACTTACTCCAAATTGGTTAATCTCCTTATGGTTGTCAGCTATGGCTTTGGCGAATTTGATGAGTTGTTCTATTCCAATGCCTGTAGCTTTCATTCCGTCCAAGCACGTTCCACAAGTATAGTCAAAGATGAACAGGAGTAGAAACCAGAACTTATCTATATCAACTCCCAAACCTTTCAATGTATTCTGTATGTCCTCATTGGCTATATAATCTTCGTATGTGAAATTACCATATAGTTCATTCTGATTGTATCTTCTTATGAATAGGGGTAAGGCGGTAGTGCCGCAGACGTATCTTTCTCCTGTGGCTGGATCTATATCTACGTCTGGAACATATTTAACGGCTATGGCTTCCATGTATTCCAAACGAGTATCAATGCTTATGTAATCTTCCTTTAGCTTCTCCATAATTATTAGTTTAAGGCAAAATTAAAAAATAATCCCCACCTGCATTGCTACAAGTGAGGAATTTGTGGATAGGATATGCTTTAGTAATCAGAAGCTCCTGTAAACGTATCCATGAGTTTATCCATCTGCTCACCTATGCACTTGTCTATCAGCTTTGCATAGTGGGCAGTCATTCGTGTATTGGTATGTCCTAACATCTTAGAAATAACTTCCAGCGATATGTTATTGGCTAAAGTAATTGTACTTGCAAAGGTGTGCCTACTTGTGTGGAAGCAAATTCGTTTATTAATTCCACAAAGTATAGCTATATCCTTTAGATATTTGTTGATGTCCGCAGGGTCTTGAATAGGGAGTAATTTCTCTCCACCTTTGTACTTATCCAATATCAGTTTGGCGATGGGGAGTAGGGGAATGCGTGATAGAACCCCTGTCTTAACCCTACGTTTCTTAATCCATATTCTGCCAGTGTTATCTTTCTCAAAGTGTTCTGGTGTCAAGGTCTTAATGTCAATGTAGCTAAGCCCTGTGAAGCACCCAAAGAGAAACATATCTTTAGCTCGTTCCAATCTTGGTAGGGGAGTATCAAAGTTGATAATCTTCCTCAATTCTTCTTCATCCAAGAAATCCACTTCTACGGGTTCGCGTTCTACTTTATAAGCATTTACAGGATTGTAGGATATATAAGAGTTGGCGACAGCTAAATTTAGCAACTTCTTTAAGAACTTTAAATGTTTGGTGCAGGAGTTTTGTCCCATCTTCTTCTCTCCTAAAAGGAAAGCATGGAATCCTTGAATGAAGCCCAAGTTTATCTCTCTTAAATATAAGTCCTTACGCTCATATTTCTTCTGAATAAACTCTTTGAATAATCTGCCTGTATATTCAAACACCCAATAAGTGGCAGGGGCAACAGTTTTACCTACCATTGCTTTGCGCTCTGTATTATGTTCGTTCAGAACATCCAATAAAGTCTTCTCGTTCAGAGCTTCCACCTTATCTGTGATAGCTTCTTTTAATAGTTCAGCAGTGATAAGATACCCCTTTTGGAGTAGCTCAATTTCTTTTTGATATATCTTATTCCGTAGTTGAATCAGATAACCGTTGATTAGCTGCGCTTCTTCACTCTTGCCTTTTACAGCTTGCTTCTCTTTGTTCCAGTCAGCAGCAGGTACGTGTTTACCTGTACTAAAGTAGATTCTCTTTCCGTTAGTGGTGATTGAAACCTCAATAGGTGATAGACCTTTTTTGTTTTGCTTACTTTCTCTTAATGAAAAGTAAACCATTGTACAATGTTTCTCCATTTTAAATTAAATGTTATATGGAGTGTATCGCATTGTATTATAGTTGATTATGCCAATTCTTGCAGCCGTTTTTTAAGAATGGCAAATTCGGCTGCAAATCGGCTGCAAAAGTAACCTGTTTATGGCTTGATTTGAGGGGTAATTGGCTACTCTTTACATGAGTTGTTTGGACTTAAATAAAGCAGGATTTATCTTGTTATCTCCTTACTGATTCACCATTCATTCACTCCAAATAATGAGTGATGCAAGGTGCTTCAATCTGTTATCTAAGTCAAGTTACCACAAATAAAAAACTCCTGCAACCATAAGGATTACAGGAGTTTATCTGTATTAAGTAACTTAAATTACTTGCTCAAAGCAGTAGCCACGTCTACAGCACAAGCCACTGTACATCCTACCATCGGGTTGTTACCGATGCCGAGGAATCCCATCATTTCCACGTGAGCAGGAACTGATGAAGAACCAGCGAACTGAGCATCTGAGTGCATACGACCCATAGTATCGGTCATACCGTAAGAAGCAGGACCAGCAGCCATGTTATCCGGGTGAAGTGTACGACCTGTACCACCACCTGATGCTACTGAGAAGTAAGGTTTACCTGCAAGAACACGTTCTTTCTTGTAAGTACCTGCAACCGGGTGCTGGAAACGAGTCGGGTTAGTAGAGTTACCTGTAATAGATACGTCTACACCTTCTTTCCACATGATAGCTACACCTTCGCGAACGTCGTCAGCTCCGTAGCATTTTACTTTTGCACGAGGACCGTCAGAGTAAGCGATTTCACGAACAACTTTCAGTTCACCAGTGTAATAGTCGAACTGAGTCTGAACGTATGTAAATCCGTTGATACGAGAGATGATCTGTGCAGCGTCTTTACCCAGACCGTTCAAGATACAACGCAGAGGTTCTTTACGTACTTTGTCTGCTTTAGCAGCGATTTTGATAGCACCTTCAGCAGCAGCGAATGATTCGTGACCAGCCAAGAATGCGAAACATTTAGTTTCTTCGCGTAGCAACATAGCAGCCAGGTTACCATGACCAAGACCTACTTTACGGTCGTCAGCAACAGAACCCGGGATACAGAATGACTGCAGACCGATACCGATAGCTTCAGCAGCTTCAGCAGCGTTTTTGCAACCTTTCTTCAATGCAATGGCACAACCTACAACGTAAGCCCATTTTGCATTTTCGAAGCAGATAGGCTGAGTTTCTTCACATGTCTTATAAGGATCAAGACCATACTGTTCGCAGATAGCGTTAGCTTCTTCGATGTCTTTGATACCGTTAGCGTTCAAAGCAGCAAGAATCTGTTTGATACGACGGTCCTGGCTTTCAAATTTTACTTCTCTAATCATAATGTTCTTTCCTCCTTATATTATTCCTGACGTGGGTCAATGTGTTTAACTGCGCCTTGTTCTGCTGTGAAGCGTCCGTAAGTACCTGTTACTTTCTTCAGTGCTTCATTTGCATCAGTGCCTTTCTTGATCTCATCCATGAATTTGCCCAGATGAACGAATTCGTATCCGCAGATTTCATCGTTCTTGTCAAGAGCGATAGTCTTGATGTAACCTTCTGCCATTTCCAAATAACGAGGACCTTTAGCCAAAGTACCATATAAAGTACCTACCTGGCTACGCAGACCTTTACCCAAGTCTTCCAGACCTGCACCGATCATCAGACCGCCTTCAGAGAAAGCTGACTGAGTACGTCCGTATACAATCTGCAAGAACAGTTCACGCATAGCTGTGTTGATAGCATCGCAAACCAAGTCAGTGTTCAAAGCTTCCAAAACTGTCTTACCCGGCAGGATTTCAGATGCCATAGCAGCTGAGTGAGTCATACCAGAGCAACCGATAGTTTCAACCAATGCTTCCTGGATAACACCTTCCTTAACGTTCAGAGTCAGTTTACAAGCACCCTGCTGAGGAGCACACCAACCAATACCGTGAGTCAAACCAGAGATATCTTTAATTTCTTTTGATTTAACCCATTTTCCTTCTTCAGGAATTGGAGCCGGACCATGATTAGGTCCTTTTTTTACAACACACATGTGTTCAACTTCGTGTGAATAAGTCATATTCTTTACGTTTTATTGGTAATAAAAAATAAGTATTTCGTAAACCGTGGATAAAAGAATTTCTTCTTTAATCCGAACGCAAAGTTAGTCGTTTTATTTCAGTTATGCAATGTACTTACCTAAACTTTTTATGGGCTTTTAATGATATTTTTTATGTATCTCTCTGTTTTGTAATCTCTACATGCCAAAAAGTTTTTCATCTTCCGGAAGAATGATTTATCTTTGCAGACAGATGTATAACCAAGAAATTGCACCATAAATGGTGGTTAATAATAAATAGGTATATGGAAGTGTGCAAAATAACAGTAACTGATGCTGCCTTGCGAAAAGGAGCGGAAGAGGGAATGGACGGCTTTTTGCAGGTTTTTATTGACAAATATCTGGAGGTAACCGGTGGTGAAATAAATAAGGAAACCATGCCTTTGCTCAATGGCTGGCAACATTCTTTGCTGGGATATCATTTCTTCCGTCAGGAAGTGATGGAAGGTGGCTTTGTACAGCTGATCCAGAACGGATATGGACCTTATATTTTCGACAATCCTTTTGCAAAGGCGATGAGACTTTTTGGTGCCAAGGATTTCTCAAAACTGCTTTATGAGGCAAAAAAGATCTATGATGCAAATCGGGAAAATCTGGAGCGAGATTGTACGGATGATGAATTTATGGCAAAATATGAAAAATATGAGGCTTTTGACGATTTGGAAGAATCATATATGGATATGGAAGAAATAGTTACGGCAAAGATTGCAGAGTATGTTGATGAGCATCTGGATCAGTTTGCGAAGATTGTAGAATGATAACAGATGTTAAATAGATAATGCTGATGCAGTCTTTGAAGGAGGTAATCATTTATCTGAGTGAATAAAAGAAAAAATTAATGCTAATAAAATAATGAAATGATTATGAAAAAAACGGGATTGGCAGTATTTTTTGCTGCATTGATGAGTGTATTAGGATTGACTTCGTGCCTGAATGGAGACGGAGATACTTCCGGAGTTGGACAGGCATGGGTAAAGGTTTCCGGTTTTCCTGGATTTTATACGTTTACGACGGCTGATGGATATACGATTAATCCAACTAATCAGAGTGTATTGACTTCTGAACTCGGTGCTGATTATGCATATTTGATTTATCAGTATGATGAAACCAGTCTGGTAGAAGGTTCCAAGGAAATGAATGTTGCTTTGACCGGATGTATGCCGATTAAGACGGCTAATGCTTATTCGTCGGTAGAGCAGATGGATTCATTGTATGCCAATGCTCCTCTTTCTTCCGTAAGCGAACAGACTGGTCCTCTGTTCTGGGATAAAGAAAATGTTTTTATTCCGATCAGCTATTATATCACTCAGACTTCTGATGATACGGCTAAGAATACAGAGTTGAACAAGCATAATTTCCAGATTTATTATGATGTGAACGGAGGAAGTGATACAGAATTGGTACTGAAACTTCGTCACAATGTTGCTGATCCTGACAATAATTCAAAACGTCTTGTTTCTGTATGGGAATATAAACATTTCAATTTGGCTCAGGCTTTGAACGCTTTTTCAATGGCTAAAGGCAGACAGCCTTCTACAATCTCAATTGAATATGAAAAAGGATATTCTGGCGATTATACAGCTGGAAACATTCAGTTGACAAAGCATTCTATCGATTATCAGAGTATCCTGGATGCATTGAATAGTTCTCAGAAATAACTAGGTGTAAAAACATTCAGAAAGAGGCTGGACTTAAGGATGAGTTCAGTCTCTTTTTTTTATGGAGATATCATTCTTTTTTTATACATTTGCGATTCATTTGATTATTAACGTAAAAAAAGAAACATTGAATTATAAAGATTTATTTCAAAAAGTCATATCCCTTTTGTCTGCTCCAGGAAAGGCATGGGATGAGATCGAGCAGCGGTCTGAAGGACGGGCTGTCATGACTTCCTTTGTTTATCCGTTGATTGGCTTGTGTGGCTTGTCAGAGTTTGTGGGAAGCTTTATTGGAAAAGATTTGGATCCGGAACTTTTTCAGGTTGCGCTTACGCGGTGCTGTGCGGTTGCCGTAGCCTTGTTCGGTGGTTTCTTTTTGGCGGTTTATTTGCTGGAGAAACTGGGAGAACACTGGCTGGTCCGTTTTGAGTCACATGAGCGGATGATGGTCTTTGTCGGCTATTCACTGGTCGTTACTTTTGTTTTGGATATTATTAGCGGGCTTTTCTCGATAGCCGTGCTCCACTGGATTCTTCAGGTATATACCTTATTTATTGTATTTGAGGGTGCACGACGGTTAATGAAGGTGGAAGAGTCCCGATTGACCGGTTACACGGTTATAGCCACTATTATTATCCTCCTGTGTCCGACGCTGATTGAATTTATATTTAATAAATTGTCTGTTATATTGAACTGATGAAAACAACTGCTTCTACTAATATTAATATCAAGAACAAGCGTGCCTCTTTCGATTACGAATTCATTGACACGTATACGGCAGGTATCGTCTTGACCGGTACTGAGATAAAGTCTATCAGACAGGGAAAAGCCAGTCTGGTGGACACGTTCTGTTTCTTCTCACGGGGAGAGTTGTGGGTGAAGAATATGCATATTGCTGAATATTTCTACGGATCATATAACAATCATGCTGCCCGTCGTGACCGGAAATTACTTCTCACCAAAAAAGAGTTGAGGAAATTGCAACGCACATCGGATGAACCTGGTTTTACAATTGTTCCGACCCGTCTCTTTATCAATGAAAGAGGATTGGCCAAGGTGGTCATTGCTCTGGCTAAAGGAAAGAAGCAGTATGACAAGCGTCAGACTTTGAAAGAGAAGGAAGACAGGCGTATGATGGACAGAATGTTTAAAAGATAATACATGCAGAATCTGATAAAGGAACGTATCCTGGTGCTTGACGGCGCAATGGGTACGATGATACAACAATACAACTTGACGGAAGCGGATTTCCGTGGCGAACGTTTTCAGGATATTCCCGGACAATTAAAAGGAAACAATGACCTGTTGTGCCTGACACGTCCCGATGTTATAGAGGAAATCCATCGGAAATATCTTGAAGCTGGTGCTGATATTATTGAAACCAATACATTCAATGCGACTTCGGTGTCAATGGCTGATTATCATATGCAGCCTTATTGTCGGGAAATCAATCTGGCGGCAGCATGTCTGGCGCGGAAGATTGCGGATGAATATACAGCTCGCACCCCTCAGAAGCCTCGTTTTGTAGCGGGTTCCGTAGGGCCTACCAATAAGACCTGTTCGATGAGTCCGGATGTCAATGATCCGGCTTTTCGTGCCTTGACCTTCGATGTACTTGAAGCGGCATATATAGAACAGATGGAGGCCTTGTTGGAAGGAGGGGTAGATGCCATTCTGATTGAAACTATTTTTGATACACTGAATGCAAAGGCGGCTATCCGTGCGGCAGAGCTTTCCATGCAGAAGACAGGAAGAAAAGTTCCTTTGATGCTTTCCGTCACCGTTTCTGATGTGGCGGGACGAACTTTGTCGGGACAGACTTTGGATGCTTTTCTGGCTTCCGTCCAGCATGCAGATATTTTCTCGGTCGGTTTGAACTGTTCATTCGGTGCCAAACAATTGAAACCTTTCCTGGAACAACTGGCCCGGCGTGCACCTTATTATATTAGTGCTTATCCGAATGCCGGACTTCCGAACAGTCTGGGACAATACGACCAGACTCCTGAAGACATGGCGGCTGAGGTGAAAGAATATATTGATGAGGGGCTGGTAAACATCATCGGAGGATGTTGTGGTACAACCGAAGCATATATTGCCCGTTACCAGGATTTGCTGGCAGGAGCTGTTCCGCATAAACCGGCAACGCCTTCTCCGTATTTATGGTTGTCGGGTTTGGAATTGCTTGAAGTTACGCCGGAAATAAACTTTGTGAATGTAGGCGAACGATGCAATGTGGCCGGTTCTCGTAAATTTCTCCGGCTGATTAATGAGAAGAAATATGACGAAGCGCTTTCCATTGCCCGTCAGCAGGTGGAAGACGGTGCGCAGATTATTGATGTGAACATGGATGACGGCTTGCTGGATGCGGCAGCCGAGATGACCACCTTCTTGAATCTGGTTGCTTCGGAACCTGATATTGCCCGTGTACCCGTGATGATTGATTCTTCGAAATGGGATGTCATTCTTGCGGGACTGAAATGTATGCAGGGTAAGTGTGTCGTTAATTCCATTTCCCTGAAAGAAGGGGAAGAAGTCTTTATCGAGCATGCCCGTATGGTGAAACAATACGGGGCTGCCGTGATTGTGATGGCCTTTGATGAAAAAGGGCAGGCGGATACTTTTGCCCGTAAGATTGAGGTTTGTGAACGGGCTTATCGCATTCTGACCGGGAAAGTAGGCTTCCGTCCTCAGGATATTATCTTCGATCCCAATGTTCTGGCTGTAGCCACGGGAATAGAAGAGCATAACAATTATGCCGTTGACTTCATCCAGGCGGCAGGATGGATCCGCCGGAATCTTCCGGGAGCACATGTGAGTGGCGGAGTGAGCAACCTGTCGTTCTCGTTCCGCGGAAATAATTATATCCGTGAAGCCATGCATGCGGTTTTTCTTTACCACGCTATCCGCGAGGGAATGGATATGGGAATTGTAAATCCGGCTTCATCCGTACTTTATACGGATATTCCGGCTGATATTCTGGAGCGCATTGAGGATGTGGTACTCAACCGCAGACCGGATGCGGCAGAACGTCTGATTGAAACGGCAGAACGTCTCAAGGCCGAAAAAGAAGGTACGTCCGGACAGACTTCTGCTACGTCTCATTTGTCCTGGCGGGAAGGAACGACGGTGGAAGAACGTTTGCAATATGCTTTGGTAAAAGGAATCGGAGATTATTTGGATGAAGACCTGCATGAAGCATTGAAACGCTATCCGAATGCCGTGAGTATTATTGAAGGGCCTTTGATGGCAGGAATGAACCATGTGGGTGACTTGTTCGGTTCGGGTAAAATGTTTTTGCCGCAGGTTGTCAAGACGGCACGTACCATGAAGCGTGCGGTGGCTATTCTGCAACCTTATATTGAGGCTGAGAAAACAGAAGGCCATAGTGCCGGAAAAGTATTGCTGGCTACGGTGAAAGGAGATGTACACGATATTGGTAAGAATATTGTCGGAGTAGTCATGGCTTGCAATGGTTATGAAATTATTGACCTGGGCGTGATGGTTCCGGCTGAACGTATCATTGAAACGGCAGTTCGGGAAAAAGTAGATATTATCGGTTTGAGCGGACTGATTACTCCTTCACTGGAGGAGATGGTTCATGTGGTGAGCGAACTGGAACGTGCCGGACTGGATATTCCGGTGATGATTGGTGGTGCAACGACCTCCAAATTGCATACGGCATTAAAGATTGCTCCGGTCTATCATGCACCGGTTGTTTATATGAAGGATGCTTCGCTTAATGCGCCGATAGCTTCCCGTCTGATGAATTTTGATCTTCGGGCGTCGTTTGCTGAGGAGCTGGAAGATGAGTATGAACGCCTTCGGGAGACCAGCCAGACACGTCAGGTGAAGACGGTTTCCTTGTCGGAAGCTCAGAAAAATAAGCTGGATCTTTGGAGTGAGAAATAAGATCCGGAGTCGGTTTCGCGAATTCCGGATTACACTTCCCCTTGTCACGGATAAAAGGTGGCAAGGGGAAGTTTTTTTTATGTCAGATGGAATGTATGTGTAGGAAAATATGTTTAAGAAAAGCATTTAATCTATATTAACTATGAATCTTAGTTTTGAAACTAATAAATATAGTTCTTTGTGAAAAATCCGGATATATATTGGAGAGTTTGTCCGGATAAACGATGTTTCATTAAGAATAATAGATATGAGAAGGCTTGTTTTTTATGGCTGTTTTTTCCTGTTGGTATGGAATGTATCTTTGATTTATGCACAGGACAAGGAAATCGTTCGCCAGGCTTTGGCCTGCAAAGATTATGACCGGGTTATTGAAGAAACCAATCGGGCCGATACGTTGGATGCAGAATGCCGCGAGTGGCGTTTGCAGGCGTTCCGGGCTTTGGGACGCTGGACGGACGTACGTAATTTGCTGGAAGAAGCGCTGTCCGCTGATACGACTCAGGCCGGAGTATATGCTGATCTGGCTGATTGTTACCGCCAGCAGGGAAATGTCCGGAAAGCTTCCGGACTTTATGCCCATGCGGTGCGTATGGCTCCGGAAGTGGACTATTTGCGCCGGCGTTATGTGCAGAGCCTGCTTTCCTTGGAAGACTATGCACAGGTCCGGAAGGCCTGTCATGACTGGCTTTCCCATGACTCGCTTTCGGCAGAAGCCTATCGTTTTCTGGGGCAGAGCTTCGAAGCGGTTGACAGTCTGGTTCCTGCCTTTTTAGGTTACCGGGCGGCATATCGTCTGGATTCTCTCGATGCACAGACGGTAGCGCGTGTAGCCAATATCTTCAACAGTAGCGAGCAATATGAAGACGCTCTCGAAGTGACAGAAAAATACCGTCTGACGGATACGACCAGTCTTGATGTGAACCGGCAGAACGCAAAGGCTTATTGTTTGCTGGAACGATATCCGGAAGCCATCCGGCGTTATGAGGCCTTGAAGCAGGCAGGCGACCGTTCGTTTCTTACTTATTATTATCTGGGAGTTTCTTATTATGGAGACAATTGGTTTTATGGGGCTTACGATAATCTGAAAGAAGCTTTGAAAAAAGCTCCTCCTTCACCGGCCAATATCCATACGCTGGTTTACTTTGCCCGGGCAGCTTCCCGTACTTCCTGGAAAGATGAAGGAGTGAAGGCCATGGAAAAAGCAATGGAATATCTGTTGCCTGCGGATAGCTTGAAAGGAGTGATGTATGGAACACTGGCAGAGTGCTATGAATTGAACCGGGATAGCGAGGGGCAGATACGCGCTCTGAAGAAACGGTACGAATGTATGCCGAACCGGGTTTTGCTTTATCGCATCGGCATGTGTTATTACTGGCGAAAGGACTGGGACAATGCCATTCAATATTTGCGCCGTTATATGGCAGAAGTGCCCGAGAAAGAACGCGAAGCTCGGGATGAAAAGGGGAATCTCAAAAAGGATACCAAAACCTATTATCAGAATGCGGAAGACTATATAAAGAAGATCGAAGAAGAGCGTTTCTTCGAGGGGAAGAAATAGCTCTTCTTTTTTATCCTTGTCAGAGGGAGGCCAGGAACTCTTCTGCTTGTGTCAGGGTTTCGGGCTTCCCGATGTCGATGAGGCGCAATGTATCGGTCAGACGGCCTCCGATACGGGCTTCGCGGCAAGTCTGGAGGTAAAAGTCCATAATCGAAAATTTGCCGGTCCACCGTTCGTCCATGTAATGGAACAGGGAAGGAGAGATCACATGAATGCCGCTGAATGCATATTCGTGGTGATGTTCCGGATTGTATGCGAAGCCTTCGGGCTTGGTTTGCAGGGTATCTTTGTTGATCCATCCGCAGAGGCGTTTTTCATCGTCGAACAGAAGATAGCGGATCGTTTTCCGTCGACTGGCCAGCAGGGTAGCATCATTTCCGCTTTGCCGGTGATATTCATACAAGGCTTTCAGGTCAGTATCTGAAAGAATATCCACGTTGTGTATCAGAAAAGGCTCGTTTCCGCGGAAGAAGGGTTCTGCTTTCCGGATTCCGCCTCCCGTATCGAGCAGGCAGTCACGTTCGTCACTGATATGGATGGTCAGTCCGAAATTCTGGTTTGCCCGAAGAAAATCAAGGATCTGTTCACCGAAATGATGAATGTTGATCACCAGTTCGTTGAATCCTGCCGCTTTCAGTTTCAGGATTACGTGCTCCAGCATGGGGCGTCCGGCCACGGGCACCAGTGCCTTGGGCATATGGTCGGTGAGAGGTTTCAGGCGGGTTCCGAGACCCGCCGCAAAGATCATGGCTTTCATGAGTGAAGAATTTGTCAGGGTTCGAAAGTTTCTCTTATCTGTTGTTCCCGGTGAATCAGTTCCACCCGGATGCCGTATTTCCGGTGCAGATGCTCGGCTGTATGCTGGGCAGAATAGACAGAACGGTGTTGGCCGCCCGTACATCCGAAACAAACCTGGAGATGAGTAAACCCTCTTTCCAGATAGCGTTCCACATGAGCATCCACCAGCGCATCGGTATGTTCCAGAAAACGGAGAATCTCACCGTCCTCTTCCAGAAAACGGATCACGGGCTCGTCTCTTCCGGTCAATGGCTTGTAACGGTCATACCGGCCGGGATTATGTACGCTCCGGCAATCGAATACATATCCGCCTCCATTTTCCGAAGGATCTTCCGGAATGCCTTTGCGGTAGGAGAAACTCATCACCCGCACGGTCAGTTTCCGGCGGTTGCATGCCGCGGCGAATTGTTTTTGTCCGGCCATGGTTTTCAGTACCTCACAGAGGTAGGGATATTCCGGATAAGGTTCTTCCAGCAAGGCCTGAAGATTGGCAATGGCATAAGGAATGCTTTCCAGAAAATGAGGTTTCTGTTCGAAGTAACCTCTGAATCCGTAAGCTCCCAGTACCTGGAGGGTGCGGAAAAGTACAAACAGGCGGAGCTGGTTTTCAAAATCTGCGGCATCCATCGGGCAATAAGCTTGAAGAGCCTGGCGATACACTTCAGCCAGTTTCCGGCGAAGATTGTCGGGAAAGTTGGCCTTGGCCTGCCAGAGGAAGGAAGCAACGTCATAGAGCACCGGCCCGCGACGTCCGCCCTGAAAGTCGATGAAGCGGGGAGATTCCTGACTGATCATCACGTTGCGGCTCTGGAAATCGCGGTACATGAAAGCACGGGGAGAAGCCTGAGCGAGTGTGTCGGCCATCCGTTCGAAGTCATCTTCCAGCCGGTCTTCCTGAAACTCCGTCCCGGTGGCTTTCAGAAAGCAGTATTTAAAATAGTTCAAGTCCCAGAGTGCACTCCGCCGGTTGAATTCAGGTTGCGGATAACACTTCCCGAAGTCCATGCCTTCCGCTCCTTCAAACTGGAAGCGGGCGAGATCCTGCATCGTCCGTGTCAGAAGCTTTAAGGTCGGTTCGTCAAAATCTTGTCCCCGGCGGTTCTTGATCAGATCGAACAATTGCGTATTCCCCAGATCTTCCTGAAGATATGCGTTCTGGTCGTCGGATACGGCAAATACTCTCGGAACGGGCAGGCCTTTGTGGTGGAAATGGGAGGCCATGTAGAGGAATGTCCGGTTTTCTTCCACGGAAGTACCGATGACTCCGATCAGGGTTTGTTCTCCTTTCAGACGGAAATAGCGGCGGTTGGAGCCGGCCCCGGGAAGGGGTTCGATGGCTTCGGGAGCTTTTCCGGTGAAGGTCTTGTATAGAGTTTCCAGTATGTCGGTATTCATGAGTTCTTTTTTGTAAGATTTATTTAAAACATTTCAAAAGTACAATACTTTTTCCGAATTTGCTTACTTTTGCATGGAATTTTAAAATGGTATGACTATGTTTATGAATGTAAGGAAACTGATTCTGGCAGGAGCCGCTTCGTTGCTTGTTGTGGCTTGTGCGCAGGAGAAAAAAGAAGGTTATGTGATTGAAGGCGAAATAGCCGGTATCCAGACTGGTACCATTTATCTGAAATGCTATCGGAACGGAGCCTTTGAAGAGGTGGATTCGGCCGCCATTGAGAATGGAAAGTTTACGTTCAAGGGTACCTCCGACGAACCGTTGGCATATGCTCTTACTACGGTGAAGGAGAACAAGCGTCCGCAGGTATTTTTCCTGAGCAATGAAAGTGTGCAGGTGAAACTGGACGAGATGCAGAAACAACTCCAGGTATCCGGATCTCCGGAACAGGATCTTTATGCACAATATGAGGGCCGGGTAAGTGAAGATGCGGCGTTGATGGACAGCCTGTTTGCCCGTCATTCCGATTCCCCCGTCAGTGCTTATTTGTTTGTACGCAATCTGCTTTCGCGTCTGGACTATGCTTCGGTGAAGGCTTACCGCGACCGGCTGGATGCTTCGCTGGAAGGAACGGAGTATGTGCGTCAGATTGATGCCCAGCTTGCTTTGCTGTCCCGTCTTCAGGTAGGTGCTGAGGCTCCTGATTTTACGTTGCCCGATGCGGAAGGAAACGATGTCCGTTTGTCATCGTTCCGTGGAAAATATGTACTGATTGACTTCTGGGCATCCTGGTGTCCCGATTGCCGGAAGGAAAATCCGGTCATCGTGAAGGCATGGAATCAGTTCAAGGATAAGAATTTTACGATTCTCGGTGTGTCACTCGACCGCAAGAAGGAGCCGTGGCTTCAGGCCATCGAAAAAGACGGACTGACCTGGACTCATGTCTGTGACTTCAAGGACTGGAACTCGGACGTGGCAAAGATGTATGCCGTAAAGTGGATTCCGAAGAGTTTCCTGCTTGATCCGGAAGGAAAGATTGTAGCCAGCGGGCTGGAAGGAGATGCGCTCCTGGATAAGTTGCAGGAAGTCCTGAAATAAAGAGGAAGGAACGGGCCGGACCGGCAGGAGATATCCTGAAAAAAGCCCGTGAACTTTTTAAAAAAGAATTCGGCGTGTTGATGAAAACGTTTCGGCGTTTGGATCAACACGCCGAAGCGTTTTTATTCTCTCATTTTCTCGGCCAGATACTGTCCCGTATACGAGGCGGCACATCGGGCGACTTCTTCCGGTGTACCGGCCACGACAAGATTACCGCCCTGATCTCCTCCTTCCGGTCCCAGATCGATGACATAGTCGGCACACTTGATGACGTCCATGTTGTGTTCGATAATCACGACGGTATGTCCGCGGCTGATCAGTGCATCGAAAGCCTCGAGCAGTTTCTTGATGTCGTGGAAATGAAGTCCGGTAGTCGGCTCATCGAACACGAAAATGGTTGGTTGTGCCTTTTCGATGCTCAGGAAATAAGCCAGCTTGACACGCTGGTTTTCACCTCCTGAAAGAGTGGATGACGACTGGCCCAGCTTGATGTATCCCAATCCCACTTCCTGCAGGGGCTCCAGGCGTTTCACGATCTTCTTCTGGTTGTGCTGGGTGAAGAACTCAACGGCCTGGTTAACCGTCATCTCAAGTATATCGTAAATGTTCTTTCCTTCGAATTTCACTTCCAGGGTATCGCTCTTGAAACGTTTGCCGTGACAGGACTCACATTCCAGTACCAGGTCGGCCATGAATTGCATCTCTACGGTCACCGTACCTTCTCCCTTACACTCTTCGCACCGTCCGCCTTCGGTATTGAATGAAAAATAGCCGGCGGTATAACCCATCTGTTTAGCCAGAGGCTGTTCCGCAAAGAGTTTCCGGATCTCGTCGTACGCCTTCACGTAAGTCACGGGATTGCTTCGGGAAGATTTTCCGATCGGGTTCTGATCAACAAATTCAATATCGTTCACCATCTTGATATCACCTTCCAGGGAGATGAATTCGCCCGGACGGTCACTGGCCTCACTATATTCGCGCTTGAGGGCCTTGTAGAAAATGTCACGTACCAGCGTACTTTTACCCGAACCGCTGACTCCTGTAACGACGGTCATGACATTGAGCGGGAAACGGACATCAATTCCTTTCAGATTGTTTTCGCGGGCTCCCTTGATCTCGATGAAGTTGTTCCAGGAACGGTGTGTTGCCGGTAGCGGAATGGTTTCTTCACCCAGCAGGTAACGGACGGTGTAACTGTTGCTTCCTTTCTTCAGGTCTTTCATGTCGCCCTGGTAGACAATTTCTCCACCCAGGCGTCCTGCTTTCGGACCGATGTCGATGATGTAGTCGGCCGCCCGGATGATTTCCTCATCGTGTTCCACGACGACAACCGTATTCCCGAGTTGTTGTAACTGGCGCAACACTTTGATCAGCTTGTCGGTATCCCGGCTATGCAGGCCGATGCTGGGTTCGTCGAGGATGTAGAGCGAACCGATCAGACTGCTTCCCAGAGAGGTGGCCAGATTGATGCGCTGGCTTTCTCCTCCCGAGAGCGAATTGCTCAGACGGTTGAGTGTCAGGTATCCCAGGCCAACGTCGGTCAGGAAGTTGAGCCGGTTGTTTATTTCATTCAGCAGACGCTTGGCGATGGCCTGATCGTGTTCGTCGAGCGTCAGGGTGCGGAAGAATTCCTTGAGACGGTAGACCGGCATTTCTACGAGCTCGGTAATGTTTCGTCCGCCCACCTTGATATAGTTGGCTTCTTTCTTCAGGCGTCCTCCGTGACAGGTCGGGCAGACGGTTTTTCCCCGGTAACGGGCGAGCATGACCCGGTACTGGATCTTGTACTGGTTTTCTTCAAGCATTTTGAAGAACGAGTCGATGCATACCTTTTCGCGCGGTCCGTGCCAGAGATAATCCTTCTGCTCCTGAGTCAGTTCATAGTAAGGAGTGAAGATCGGGAAGTCATGTGCCGGAGCTTCCCGCAGGAATTCGGAAAGCCATTCGCCCATTTTCTCTCCCCGCCAGCAGATAACGGCTCCGTCGTAGACACTCAGGGCGCGGTTGGGGATGACGAGATGTTCATCGATGCCGATGATTTTTCCGAAGCCTTCGCAGGTGGGGCAGGCTCCGATCGGCGAATTGAATGAAAACATCTGGTCGCTGGGTTCCTCGAACTTGATTCCGTCCGCTTCAAACTTGGTGCTGAAACGATGAAGCTGAGTCTGTCCGTCGGGCAGGTAGAAACGCAGGAGACAGGCTCCGTCGCCTTCATACATGGCCGTTTCGGCGGAGTCGGTCAGACGGCTGACGGCATCCTTCGTGTCGTCACAACTCATGCGGTCCACCAGCAGGTAGATCTGGTCATCGGGCTGATAGGTATATTCTTCGATGCGGATCATTTCTCCGTTTACCTCCAGACGGGTGAACCCCTGCTTCATGTCCATGTCAATCTGTTCGGCTACGGTACGTCCTTCGCGCGGAAGAATCGGAGTGAGTACGGTGTAGCGGGTTCCTTTCGGATAGGAGAGCATGCAATGGACGATATCCTCCGGGCTGTCTTTCTTCACCAGTTGTCCGCTTACGGGCGAATAGGTTTTTCCGATACGGGCAAACAGAAGGCGCAGATACTCGTAGATTTCGGTGGAGGTTCCGACGGTGGAACGCGGGTTCCGGCTCACTACCTTCTGTTCGATGGCAATGGCGGGCGGAATGCCTTTGATAAAGTCACATTCAGGCTTGCTCATTCTTCCGAGGAACTGGCGGGCATACGAGGAAAGGCTTTCCACATAGCGCCGTTGTCCTTCGGCATAGAGCGTGTCGAACGCCAGCGAGGATTTTCCCGAGCCCGACAATCCGGTGATAACCACCAGCTTGTTGCGCGGGATATCTACGTCAATGTTTTTCAGGTTGTTGACTTTAGCTCCTTTGATGGATATATAGTTACTTTCAGCCATGTTCGTTTTTCGTTTAGATGAGTGTACAAAGATAGCGATTTTTGGCTATCTTTGCGGCTCGAAGCAATCGAAATCGACAACAAATGCTAAATATGAAATTAAGAATCTTACTTGTAGTCTTGATGACATGGATGGGGGCCTTCTGCCTGTCGGCCCAGTCCCGATATCCCAAGCGTGAATTCCGCGGAGCGTGGATACAATGTGTGAACGGCCAGTTCCAGGGTATGCCGACCCAGAAAATGAAGCAGACACTGATCAGTCAGCTCGATAATCTGAAGGGTGCCGGAATCAATGCCATAATCTTTCAGGTGCGTGCCGAGGCCGATGCCTTGTACCGTTCCAGCTACGAGCCCTGGAGCCGTTTTCTGACGGGTGTTCAGGGAAAAGCCCCGCAACCCATGTGGGATCCTCTCCAGTTTATGGTGGAAGAATGTCACAAGCGCGGCATGGAGCTGCATGCCTGGATCAATCCTTACCGGGCACAGACCAAGGGAACGACGGCTCTTTCGCCCATGCATCCTTATAACCGCTATCCGGAACTCTTTGTCCGCTATGCCGGCCAGCTTTACTTTGATCCGGGATATCCTGAATCGCGGAAATACATTTGCAAGATTGTACGTGACATCGTGACGCGTTATGACATTGATGCCATTCATATGGATGATTATTTCTATCCTTATCCGAATCCGGGCGAGGAATTTCCGGATGATGTAAGTTTCGCGGCTTACGGAAGAGGATTTACAAACCGTGCCGACTGGCGCCGTGACAATGTGAACGTACTGATCAAGGAAATTCACGAAACGGTACGCGCCTGCAAGCCGTGGGTGAAGTTTGGTGTATCGCCTTTCGGTATTTACCGCAACCAGAAGAATGATCCGAACGGAAGTGCAACCCGCGGACTCCAGAACTATGATGATTTGTATGCCGATGTCCTGTTGTGGGTAAACAACGGATGGGTGGACTATAACATTCCGCAGATCTATTGGGAAATCGGACATCCGGCGGCCGATTATGATACGCTTATCCGCTGGTGGGCGAAACATTCGGCAGCCCGTCCTCTCTTTATCGGACAGGATGTGGTACGCACCGTGACGAAAGCCGACCTTCAGAATCCCCAGCAAAGCCAGATTCCGGCCAAGTATCGTTTGCAACGTTCGTTGCCTACGGTTCAGGGAAGTTGTCAGTGGTATGCGGCCGCCGTGGTGGAGAACCGCGGACATTACCGTGATCTGCTGGTGAGCGAATACCACAAGTATCCGGCGCTGATTCCGGTTTCACCCTTCATGGACGACAAGGCACCGGGTAAAGTGAAGAAGCTGAAGCCTGTCTGGACGGAAGACGGCTACATCCTGTTCTGGACCGAACCGAAAGCCAAGACGGAAATGGATAAGGCTGTTCAGTATGTCATATACCGTTTTAACAACAAGGAAAAGGTAGATTTGCATGATCCGTCTCATATTGTTGCCATTACGCGCGACAATTTCTACAAACTTCCTTACGAGAGCGGCGACGTGAAGTATCAGTATGTGGTGACGGCACTCGACCGCCTGCATAATGAGTCGAAAGCCGTAAAGAAGAAAGTCAAACTCTGATTCGTTTCACCATGGAGAATGATGATAGGAAATGGGAGATTCTCCAGAGCGAGTATCTCATCAAGCGCCCCTGGCTTACGGCACGACGTGACCGGGTGCGCCTGCCCAATGGGGTGATCAACGACGAATATTATGTCCTTGAATACCCCGACTGGGTCAATGTGATTGCCATTACGAAAGAAGGAGATTTCCTGATGGAACGCCAGTACCGGCACGGTCTGCAATGGACGGGTTATGAACTTTGTGCCGGAGTGTGCGAGGCTGGTGAAGATCCGCTGGAATCTGCCCGCCGCGAGCTTTATGAAGAAACAGGCTATGCCGGAGGGGAATGGGTGAAGCACATGACGATTTCCGCAAACACGAGTACCATGACGAATCTTTGTCATTGCTTTGTGGCAACGGGAGTGGAGCGTGTATCCGGCCAGCATCTGGAAGAAACGGAGGATATTTCGGTTCATCTCCTTTCGGTGGACGAGGTACGCCGCCTGCTTACGGGTAATGAGATCCGCCAGGCGCTGATGGCTGCTCCTTTATGGAAATACTTTGCAGAGCATCATTTGCTGTAAAATAAGACAGGGGCGGAGCATAATGTTCCGTCCTGTGTTATTTGAGTAAAATAGAAGGGGGTAGTGGAGCATACCGGACTCGAACCGGTCACCTCGACACTGCCAGTGTCGCGCTCTAGCCAGATGAGCTAATGCCCCTTGTCTGAATTTCTTCGCGAAGATAAGACATGAATCGATTTCCGGCAATGATTCCTGCTTTTTTTCTTTTCTTGTGAAACAATATTTAACAAAACTGAAAGTTATGGATATACAGATTCGAAAAGCCCTGCCGGCTGATCTGGACGTATTGATGGATATCTTTGAGGTGGCACGCCGTTTCATGCAGGCCACCGGCAATCCGAACCAGTGGATCAACGGCTATCCCGGACGGGAACTGATGGAGCGTGAAGTGGAAGCCGGACATTGCTTTGTGTGCATCGATGACCGGCAGGAAATCATCGGTACTTTTTGCTTTATTTTGGGTGAAGATCCCACCTATGCTTACATTGAGGACGGCTCCTGGCCCGATCAGGAACCTTATGGAGTGATTCACCGGCTGGCTTCCCGGGGCACTTGTCCGGGAGTGGCTGAGGCTTGCGTCCGCTGGTGTGTCGGTCAGGGAGTCCATCTTCGGGCAGATACTCATGCCGATAACCGCGTCATGCAGCATATTCTGGAGAAGCAGGGCTTCGTAAGATGCGGAATTATCTATGTGGCCAACGATACTCCGCGCATTGCTTTTCAGCGAGGATAGGATCATTTTTCTAAATAAGTCTTAATTGATAAATATTTTCCGCCGGAAATTTTTTCTAATTGCAATAATTTATTTCCTTTGCAAAAAGTTTCCATTAGAAATTAAATATTTATCAAGATAGATTATGAAATACGTCATTATTGGAGGGGTGGCCGGTGGAGCCACGGCGGCGGCACGCATCCGTCGCAATACGGAAAAGGCAGAAATCATTCTGTTTGAACGGGGTGAATACATTTCGTATGCCAATTGCGGATTACCTTATTATATAGGAGGTGTTATTGAGGAGCGGGAGCGTTTGTTTGTCCAGACTCCCGAAGCCTTCGGCAAGCGTTTCAACATCGATGTACGTACCCGTTCGGAAGTGACGGGAATTGATACCGCCGGAAAGCAGGTAACCGTCCGTACGTCCGAAGGCCGGGTGTACACGGAAAGCTATGACAAGCTGCTTCTTTCACCGGGTGCGTCTCCGGTGCGTCCTCCTCTGCCCGGAATTGAAAGCCGGGGAATTTTTACCTTGCGCAATGTGAACGATACCGACCGCATCAAGCAATACATGAACGAGCATGCGGTGAAGCGTGCCGTCATTGTGGGAGGAGGTTTTATCGGACTGGAGATGGCTGAGAATCTTCATCATGCCGGAGCTGAAGTATCTGTTGTGGAAATGGCAGATCAGGTGATGGGCCCCATCGACTATTCCATGGCTGCTCTGGTTCACGAGCACCTGCTTCAGAAAGGAGTGAAACTTTATCTGAAACAGGCCGTCGAGTCATTTGAGGAAACTTCACAAGGGCTGGCCGTGCATTTCAAGTCTGGTGTCCGTCTGGAAGCCGATCTTGTGATCCTTTCCATCGGCGTACGTGCCGAAACCCGGCTGGCCGAGCAAGCCGGTCTGAAACTGGGGGAAATGAAGGGTATCTACGTGGACGAATATCTGATGACTTCCCAGTCTGATGTCTATGCCGTTGGCGATGCCATTGAATATCCGCATCCGATTACCGGTAAGCCCTGGCTGAACTTTCTGGCAGGTCCGGCCAACCGCCAGGCACGTATCGTGGCCGACAACATGGTGTTTGGAAACCGCATCAAGTACGAGGGATCCGTGGGTACTGCCATTGCCAAGGTATTCGATATGACCGTTGCTTCTACGGGACTTCCCGCCAAACGCCTGAAACAATTCCAGTTGCCTTATCTTTCGGCTACCATCCATTCCGGTTCTCATGCCGGTTATTATCCCGGTTCGCTTCAGATGGATATCAAGATCACTTTCTCGCCGGAGGACGGACGTCTCTACGGAGCGCAGATCGTGGGGTATGACGGAGTAGACAAACGGATTGATGAATACGCCCTTGTCGTAAAACGCGGAGGTACGGTCTATGACCTGACGGAACTGGAGCATGCATATGCACCTCCATTCTCTTCGGCCAAAGATCCGGTAGCCGTATCGGGCTACGTAGCCGGCAATATCCTGAGCGGAAAGATGACTCCCCTTTACTGGCGTGAACTTCGTGATGCTGACCTGAGCGGAGTGACACTGGTGGACGTGCGTACCGCCGATGAATATGCACTTGGCCGTATCCCGGGAGCCGTGAATGTGCCCCTTGACGACCTTCGTGCCCGTCTTTCGGAAATCCCGGCCGACAAGCCCGTATGGCTGTATTGCGGAGTAGGTCTGCGTGGGTACCTTGCTTCGAACATCCTCAAGGAAAACGGTTACAAGGAAGTACGCAATCTGATCGGTGGTCTGAAAACCTACAAGGCGGCCATCGCTCCCTTGCCTTCCCCCGAAGATTATGCTCCCACCTGCGGAGGTGGCTGTTCTGCTCCGAAGGAAAATACAGAATGCCGGCCGGCCAGGGTGCTGAAACTGGATGCTTGCGGACTCCAGTGTCCGGGACCGGTTCTGAAACTCAAGCAACACATGGATAACCTGAAGCCCGGTGAGCGTCTGGAAGTTTCGGCTACGGATGCCGGATTCCCGCGCGACGCCGAAGCCTGGTGCCGGTCGACGGGCAACCGCTTCCTTTCGAAGACTTCCGGCAAGGGAGTATATCAGGTCGTAGTGGAAAAAGCAGCATGCGGATCAGCTCCGTCCGTTCCGTCGGAAGGCGATAAAGGAAAAACTTTTATTCTTTTTAGCGATGACCTTGATAAAACTTTAGCTACCTTT
>NZ_EQ973646.1:136914-141087 GCF_000157915.1 Phocaeicola coprophilus DSM 18228 = JCM 13818
CTGGCTAACGGCGCGGCGGCTACCGGACGGAAAGTGACGATCTTCTTCACTTTCTGGGGACTGAATGCCATTAAGAAAGAACGTAAGCCCCACGTACGGAAAGACTTCTGGGGGCGGATGTTCGGATGGATGCTTCCGGCCGATTCACGGAAACTCGGACTTTCAAAAATGAATATGGGAGGAATCGGTGCCCGGATGATGCGTTTCCTGATGAAAGAAAAGAGGATTGACTCGCTGGAAACGCTCCGTCAACAGGCCATTGACAACGGAGTGGAATTCATTGCCTGCCAGATGTCGATGGACGTAATGGGAATCAAACGTGAAGAATTGCTTGATTCCGTGAGTGTCGGTGGGGTGGCCACCTACATGGAGCGCGCCGAACAGGCCAATGTCAACTTGTTTATTTGATTGTATGGAGAAAATTACTTGTATATGTGTGATGAGAGAGCTTTTCCAGGCTCTCTCTTTACTGGAATCCCGTTTGTTGGAAAGCCACGGCATTTCGTTGAACGAGGCGGTGGTCCTGTGTAGTGTCGGCACGGAAACCGTGACGGCAAGCACCATTGTGAGCCGCACCGGAATGACTCCTTCGCATGCTTCGAAGGTGATCCGCATGGCCGAAGAAAAGGGCATGCTTGAACGTACACCGGGGACAAAGGACAAGCGCCAGATGTATTTTGTTCTTACCGGCAAGGCAAAGACCTGTCTGGCCGGTATTCGTGAGCAGGGAGTGGAAATTCCGGAGATGCTTGCTCCTCTGTTTCGGGAACATCAGGTTTGAGAAAGGAGACAAAGGATATGGCTAAACATAAATTCCAGTTGGAAGTGCCCGGCGGAGCAGACCGGGTATTGCTTCATACCTGTTGCGCACCCTGTTCGTCGGCCATCATCGAATGTCTGATGCAACACGGAGTTCGCCCTACCATCTATTATTGCAATCCCAACATTTATCCGCGGGAAGAATACCTCATCCGCAAGGACGAGTGTACCCGTTATGCCCTTTCCCTGGGGCTGGAGATTGTGGATGCCGATTACAACCATGAAGCCTGGCTGGAAGCCATGCGGGGGCTGGAGCAGGAACCCGAACGCGGAGGCCGGTGTCTGAAATGTTTCCGCCTGCGTCTGCTCGATACGGCCCGTTATGCCCATGAACACGGCTTCTCGCTCATTACTACCACACTGGCTTCTTCGCGCTGGAAAAGCCTTGACCAGATCAATGAAGCCGGACGATATGCCGTGTCCGTCTATCCTGATGTCATCTGGTGGGACCAGAACTGGCGGAAGGGCGGACTGAGCGAGCGTCGCCTGGCCATTATCCGCGAATACGGCTTCTACAACCAGCAATATTGCGGATGTGAGTTCAGCATGCGGGCTTCTCAGGCTCGATAGGAACCGTATTCTCCTTGTAGGCGGCAAATCCTTTTACTTTGACCCGCTCTTTTTTCTCTTCTTCGCTTCCGGTGGCCGAGCCCAGCTGGTTCAGGTTATCCTTGATGGCATTGTGCGTATCGAAGAAATAGTCGAGCAACATCTTCATGTGCTCCTCCAGTTCTCCTTCGTTGGGCGAGAAGAAAGTATGGCAACGCGAGTGCAGACCGATGGTCTTTTCGTCTTCGTCCACCATGTAGACGGTTGTAACGAGTGAGTTGACATTCACCGCATTGATCACTTCCTTCAGGACGGGGAGCGCCTCATTGTCCACATTGATGGAGCCCCACCACGGGTTCCAGATCATGATGAAGCGGTTTTCTTCCTCGGCGGCGATGTAGAAGTCATCTCCCTGGTATTTGAAGGTCACGTGTCCTTCCTCATTGATTTCGGGCTGGCATCCTATTTTTTTCAGGACACTGATCACCAGTTTCTGGGTGGAAATATTGTCCAGCTCGTCGCGTGTCATCCGTTCGATGTGATCCAGCCGTTTGCGGCGTTCGTGCATGAATCGCATGAGAAACAGGACTATGGGCCACAGGGCCAGAGCTATGACGGCAATCAGAATGGTAACGTCGGTAATGTTGTTCATGGCAGATTTGATTTTGGTTCTGCTTATAAAGTTAGGAAAATAAACGATAGATGTAACATCTCTCATTAGTTATTAGACTTTTTTAAAGGTCGCAGGAGCAGTAAAACGACATTCTTTTTGTTTTATATACGAAACAATAAAAAACTGGACTTATGAGAGGTATGATTGTAATAATGCTGATGGCTTTGTCCGTAGTGGCAGGGCAGGCACAGGAAACCCGGGAACTGACCCGGCAGGAAAAGAAAGAAATGCAGGCACGTCTGGACAGCTTGCTCTATGTGGAGGCAGAAGAGGCGGTCAATGCCCGTGCCTTTACGCTGGAAGCCGACAAGGTGATGTTCAAGTATGGCGAAACGGCCTACGTTACGTCGACCACGAACTTTGTTTCCGTGAAAGGCGACGATGCGGTGGTGCAGGTAGCTTTCAATGTGCCGGTAAGCGGTCCTAACGGACTGGGAGGAGTCACCGTCGACGGTTCTGTATCCAGCTATGAAGTGGAGAAAGACAAGCGCGGCAACCTGCTTCTGACGATGAACGTGATGGGTACCGGTATTTCGGCCCGTGTGGATATTACGCTTTACAAGGGAAGCAACGAGGCATCGGTGACCATAACACCCAACTTCAACTTAAACCGGATGACGTTGAGCGGACAGATTGTACCGATAGAGAAAAGTAAAGTATTTAAAGGACGTTCCATCTGACGGAGGTCACCTGAGTGACAATTTCCGTACCGGGTACGAACCTGTTAATGATAAGGAGAAAGAAGTATGAAAAAAATGTTATTCCTGGCTTGCATGGCGCTTACTCTGGCTGCCTGCGAGAAAGATCCGGACATGAACCAGCTGGATGCAGATCTGGTGGTCTATACGGATCATGACAATAATGCCGCTTTCGACGGCTATAAGACCTATTTCCTTCCGGACAGTATTCTGGAGGCGGGAGGATACAAAGCATCCTACTGGAAGGATGAGAACGCGAAAGCCCTCGTCGATGCGGTGGCCCAGCAGATGGATAGCCGCGGCTATACCCGTCTGACAGATCCGGAGAAGAAAGATCAGGCCGATGTGGGCGTGCAGCTCTCATACGTGGCACAGACGAATCATGTGGTTTCCTATCCCAGTTATGGCGGATGGTGGGACTATGGATTCTGGGGGCCCTGGTGGGGAGGCTGGTATTATCCGTATCCCGTGAGCTATTCTTACGACACTCAGACCATGCTGATTGAAATGGTTGATCTGACGAAAAAGGACACTTCGGAAGTGAAGAAGCAGGACATTCCCGTGGTATGGTATGTCAGCATGTCCGGATTCATGTATGGCAACGGACGCGTCAACCAGCAGTTGTTGCTGGACGGTGTGAACCAGGCCTTTGAGCAGTCACCCTATATACAATCGAACAAATAAAGGAGGAAAACAACATGAAAACGATCTATACATATTTAAAGAGAGTAGTGCTGGCAGGCTGTATGCTTGCCGGAGCTGCTGCTCCAACCTTCGCACAATGGGATTCCAGCAAAGCCCATCTGATAGTAGACTGGCAGATGAATGCTCCGTTCTCGACCGGTTATGCCGACAAGATCAGCGGATGGGGTATGAACTTTGAAGGTCTGTACGACGTGACTCCGCGCTGGTCAGTAGGTGCCTTTGTGATGTACCACACCAACCACCGTTATATCGGCCGTCAGACCCTGCAATTGTCACCGACGGAATCGCTGACCACCGATCAGCAACGTTCGGCTTTCCAGCTTCCTTTCGGTGTGTCAACGGCCTACACCCTGTGTCAGGGCAATTATGTCCGTCCGTATATCGGTGCGAAAGTCGGAGCTGTGTTTGCCCGTAACACCACTTACTTTTCTTCCACAGGCGTGTATGACGAAGCGTGGGGATTCTACGTGTCACCCGAAATCGGCCTGCGGATCTATCCGGTTCCCGGCAAACGCTTCGGGTTCCATGTGGCCGGCTATTACAGCTATGGTACCCAGCACACGAAAACCCTGACCTGCGATATCGAAGGACAAAGCAATGCGGGTTTCCGTGTGGGTGTGATCTTCTGATCACTATGATCTGAATATTTCTGTTAATTGAATATATTTTTCTCGTTTTTCAACAGAGGGGTGGGGGTTGTGAAATTCTCACCCTTCGCCTTTTTGGAGC
>NZ_EQ973646.1:141260-159021 GCF_000157915.1 Phocaeicola coprophilus DSM 18228 = JCM 13818
CTTCGCCTTTTTGGAGCGTGACGGTGATCCGCTTATTTTGTGGATGATTCTCTCTCTGATTACCTATGATCTATAATCATACTAAGAGTGCCTTCACAACGACCGCACGATTGAGCCCCAACGACCGCACGATTGGGCCTCAACGACCGCATAATTCAGCCCTAACGACCGCACGATTCGGTTGTATTGAATAGAGGGTTAAGAAGGATCTGGGCTAGCAGTGTTTTTCTTTAAAACAATGTAGAGAGTAAGGTTGTAAAGGAGTTTTCAAATTAAATATCTGTCTGCAAAAAAAAGTCTGCTGCATACATTCTTGAATGACATTTCTGATTAATTGTATTTTGTTTCAGGAATGTTGTTCGTGATGCGTGTAGCAGACTTATGAAATAAAACTTTTTATATCGTTTTATGCTTTAAAATCCGGTTCTTACCGTGCCTGTATGCGGGTGATTTCTCCGATGTACAGGGTATATTCTTTCGACGGATCAATGGACTGGTTAAGTGATTTCAGTTCTTCGGCCGACATTTTCTGGGTAGTAGATTTCCGGCATTCGATAACCACGGCAGGCTCGGTGCCCCGGGCGGTATAGAACGAAATGCGGTAGGTGTCGTTGTGTTCCATCAGGGTGCTGGCTGCATAACGGCTCTGGTCGATGAGCAGGTAGGAAACGTTCTTGTTGAACATCTGTCCGAATCCTCCCCAGTTTTCGGCTTTGATGTCGATAACTTCATCGTTGGCCGTAAGGGTGATGCGTCCGTCTTTGGTCATTTCGTTCAGGTTGGCCGGAAGCTGGGCAAAGCTGATGTCCTGAAGCTTGCCTGAAGGAGTTGCCGGTACGACAGGGGTTGCAGGTATGGCGGGAGCGGCAAGTGCTGCCTGTCCCAGTGCGTTGGTGGCCGCGAGGAAAAGCTCGTCTTTCAGGTCGATGGTTTCGCGTCTGAATTTGCCGCAGATGGGAGCCAGCTTGGTCTGTTTCTTGTTCAGTGCCATTTTGTCGTTGATCCACTCTTCGGCGGTATATTTTTCGCCTCCGTCGCGGGCTTCGTCATACCAGTAGCGGATGCGGCTCATGGTCAGCAGACATTGTCCGTCGCCGGCTTTTGCCGTGAGCTGGTAGTAGACCCGGGTGCGGTCGAGCGAAAGGGCCGTAGAGGAGAATACCATCCATTCTTCGGCCGATGCGGCGATGTCTCCGTCTTCCTTGTTGGTGTAGACTACGCGGCTCTGCATGCCGTCTTCGGGCTGGAAGCGTTCGTTGGCCCAGTCGAGCATACGCTGGTAAATTTCATCTTTTGAGAGTCCGGGAGCGTTGATTTCCCGGGTGAAGGTAATTTTTCCGTCTTCATAGGTAAGTGCGCCTGCCAGGTATTTGGGATCGGAGTTGTTTTTCTCCTTGTTGTCTTTCGCGATGGCGAACAGAGGAAGGCAGGCCAGAAGGATCAGTAAGATTTTTTTCATGGTTTTCTCTATTTAACTTTGCACAAAGATAGAAAATAAAAAAGAGAAGCAGTTTTCTGCTTCTCCTTTTTTGTTATTTTAAGACAATGTCTTTATTTTACGGGGATCTTGTCGATACGTGCCTGATGACGTCCTCCTTCGAAAGCGGTGTTGAAGAATTCGGTCATGATCTGGTCGGCGGTTGCTGTATCGATAAATCTTCCGGGCATTACGAGCACATTGGAGTCATTGTGCTGGCGGGCAAGCCGGGCGATTTCGGGGATCCAGCAGAGTGCGGCGCGTATTCCCTGGTGTTTGTTGAGGGTCATGCTGATTCCTTCTCCACTTCCGCAGATGGCGATGCCCGGATAGCATTCGCCTGCTTCTACGGCTTCGGCCAGTGGGTGAGCGAAGTCGGGATAGTCGCAGCTGGCGGTTGAGTAGGTACCGAAATCTTTATATTCCCATCCTTTTTGTTCCAGCCATTGTTTCACGAATTCTTTCAGTTCGAATCCGGCATGGTCGGAAGCCAATCCTATTATTTTCATCAGAACATTGCTTTTACTTGGTTATACACATTTTCGGCGTTGAAGCCTAATTTTTCATCCAGTACCTTGTAGGGAGCTGAGAAGCCGAAAGAGTCGAGTCCCCATACTTTTCCGTTGGCTCCTACCAGTCCTTCCAGGTTGACGGGAAGTCCGGCGGTAAGGCCGAATACTTTGACTCCGGCGGGGATGATGCTTTCCTGATATTCTTTGCTCTGGCTCCGGAAGAGTCCTTCGGAAGGTACGGATACGATACGTGTCTTGATACCGTCCTTGTGGAGGAGTTCGGCTCCGGCTACGAGGGTAGACACTTCTGATCCGGATGCTACGAGGATCACGTCGGGAGTACCTTCAGAGTCGCTTACGATGTAAGCTCCCCTGGCTGCTTCGGCGTAGTTGGTTCCTGCGGGCAGGCTGTTGACGTTCTGGCGTGAGAAGATCAGGCCGGTAGGGGTGTCGGTATTTTCCATGGCGAGCTTCCAGCATACGGTAGTTTCGTCCACATCGGCGGGACGGAGTACGAGCATGGAGTTCTTGCCGTCGTGGTTCTTGATTTTTTCCATCAGGCGGATCTGTGCTTCCTGTTCTACGGGCTGGTGGGTAGGTCCGTCTTCACCTACACGGAAAGCATCGTGTGACCAGATGAACTTCACGGGAAGTTTCATGAGCGCGGCCATACGGATGGCAGGTTTCATGTAGTCGGAGAATACGAAGAAGGTTCCGCAGGCGGAGATCACACCTCCGTGGAGGGTCATACCGATACAGCAGCATGCCATGGTGAGTTCGGCTACTCCTGCCTGGAGGAATGCGCCGCTGAAGTCGCCCTTGGCGAAGGCATGGGTTTTGTTGAGGAATCCTTCGGTCTTGTCGGAGTTGGAAAGGTCGGCTGATGAACAGATCATGTTGGGCACCTGTTCGGCAAGCAGGCCGAGTACTTTGGCCGATGCGTTGCGGGTAGCGTCGCCTGCCTTCTGTTCGATGGAGTTCCAGTCGATGCGTGGAGCCTTTCCGCTGAACCATTCAGCCTGTTGTGCGGCTTTTTCAGGGTTGGCTTCTGCCCAGGCCTGTTCTTCGCGGTGGCGCTCAGCTACGATGGCTTTCAGTTCTTCCTCGCGGCGGGCATACATTTCTTTCACGTCGTCGAAGATTACGAACGGGTTTTCCAGGTCTCCTCCCAGGTTGAGGATGGTGTTCTTGTAGGCATCTCCTCCCAGGGGTGCTCCGTGGGTTTTGCAACTGTGTTCGTAAGAAGTATTGTCGGCCTTGCGTGCGCCTTTACCCATGATGCATTTACCGATGATCAGAGTCGGACGCTGGTTTTCGGCTTTGGCTTCGTCGAGAGCCTGGCGGATCTGCTGGCAGTCGTTTCCGTTTATTTCGATGACGTGCCATCCCCAGGAGCGGTATTTCATGGCGGTATCTTCCGTCATGACTTCTCCGGTCTCTGTCGAGAGCTGGATGTCGTTGGCGTCATAGAACATGATCAGGTTGTCCAGTCCCAGATGTCCGGCAATACGTCCTCCACCCTGGGATATTTCTTCCTGTATGCCTCCGTCGGAGATGTAGGCATAGATGGTTTCTTTTTCAAAAGTAGGATTTCCGGTGCGTGCAGCCAGGAATTTGGCGGCGATGGCAGCTCCGATGGCGAAGACATGGCCTTGTCCCAGCGGACCGGAAGTGTTTTCGATGCCTCGCATAACGTCTACTTCGGGATGTCCCGGAGTGGGTGATCCCCATTGGCGCAGGTTTTTCAGTTCATCCATGGTGAACTTGCCCGTCATGGCGAGCTGTGCGTACAACATGGGCGACATGTGTCCCGGGTCAAGGAAGAACCGGTCGCGTCCTTCCCATTTTGGGTTGGCGGGGTCATATTGCAGATATTCTGCATACAGGACATTGATGAAGTCAGCTCCACCCATGGCACCACCCGGATGGCCGGACTTTGCTTTTTCTACCATTGCAGCAGCCAGGATACGGATGTTGTCGGCTGCGTGATTCATTAATGTGTTATCGTTCTTCATTTGTTAAAATGTTATTTCTTTTGCAAAGATAGTAATTTTTGGACGTTTCATTGCTATTTTCCGCTAAACTTGTCCCGAAATCTGCATTTCTTGTCGGGGTGTTCAGGGGGATTGAAGAATTTCCGGAGGGAATGGAGATAGCCGTTGCGGGGTCATTGTATGGGCGGCTTTATAATAATATAGGTAATGGGGATGGAATTGATTTATGTCATTAAATCTGAATTTTCTTTGTTTATGTTATATATTTGTTTGTATTTCGTTTATTATGTGATAAATTGATATAAATGCATTGTGTTAAGTAATAAAATGAAATTTACGATATTCCATTCTTCATTTTCTTTTCTGAAAATCGGTTTCTCTCTTTGCTTTATGAAAGAAGACTTCTAATTTTGTGGACAAATAAAAAGTGAAAACAGAAATTCGGTTTGAAAATGAAAGAGAAAATCGTAAAACAGCAATATTATGTCAGAGATGGTGGTTCCGGATATAATCGCTCTTTCTGTATGTCGGAAGGCTTGTATGATGCGTCGTACGAACATGATGCATGCGGGGTGGGAATGATTGTAAACATTCATGGCATCAAATCTCATGCATTGGTTGATTCGGCTTTGACGGTGCTGGAGCATATGAAGCACCGGGGAGCAGAGGGAGCCGACAACAAGACGGGTGACGGAGCGGGTATTTTGCTTCAGATTCCTCACGAGTTTATTCTTCTTCAGGGGATTCCTGTACCCGAGCAGGGAGCATATGGAACGGGGCTGGTGTTTCTCCCCCTGGATCCTTCTTCACGGGAAGAGATTCTGAAGGTGATGGCTTCTGAGTTCGAAGCCGGAGATTTGCAGATGATGCCTTTGCGTGAGGTTCCTGTGCGTTCGTCCATACTGGGAGAAGCTGCCCGTGCGTCCGAGCCTGTTATCTGTCAGATTTTTGTTCGTGGAACTCTGAGAGGTGATGAGCTTGAACTTGCTCTTTATCGGGCTCGCAAGCGGATTGAACGGCGCGTGGCTCATCAGGACTTTTATATTGTTTCTTTGTCTTCACGGCTGATTGTCTACAAGGGGATGCTTTCGTCTGTTCAGCTTCGGGAGTATTTCTGCGATCTGAGTCATCCTTGTTTTACGAGCGGACTGGCCATTGTTCATTCCCGTTTCAGTACCAATACCTTGCCGGCATGGAGTCTGGCACAACCTTTCCGTCTGCTTGCTCACAACGGCGAGATCAATACGATCCGGGGAAACCGCGGATGGATGGAGGCCCGCGAAAGTGTGCTTTCCAGTTCCCGTCTGGGAGATGTGGCCGACATACGTCCTATTCTTCAGCTGGGCATGAGCGACAGTGCTTCACTTGACAATGCGCTTGAGTTTTTCTTTCATTCCGGACTGAGCCTTCCTCATGCCATGGCGATGCTCGTGCCTGAGTCGTTCAATAGCAAGAATCCGATCAGTGATTCTCTGAAGGCTTTCTATGAATATCATTCCATTCTGATGGAACCGTGGGACGGACCGGCCGCCATTCTTTTCAGTGACGGACGTTATGCCGGAGGTATGCTTGACCGTAACGGACTCCGTCCTGCCCGCTATCTGATTACCCGTGATGATACGATGGTGGTAGCGAGCGAAGCCGGAGTGCTTGCCATTGATCCGGCAGAGATCCGTGAGAAGGGACGTCTCCAGCCTGGCAAGATTCTGATGGTTGATACGCGTGAGGGACGGGTGTACTATGATGCCGAACTCAAGGAGAGTCTGGCCGGTGAGCATCCTTACCGGAGCTGGCTTGAAGCCAACCGCATTGAGCTGGATGCCTTGCGTAGCGGACGTAAGGTTCCGGTTTCCGTTGACGACTATTCCCGCCGTCTGCGTGCTTTCGGCTATACCCGTGAGGATATCTCCAAGACTCTGGTTCCCATGTGTGTCAATGGCATGGAACCTACCGCATCCATGGGTAATGATGCACCTCTGGCTGTTCTTTCACGTCGTCCCCAGCTTCTTTTCAGCTATTTCCGCCAGCAATTTGCTCAGGTGACCAACCCTCCCATTGATCCCATTCGTGAGGAACTGGTCATGTCACTTACCGAATATATCGGTGCCGTGGGAAGCAATATTCTCCAGCCTGCCGAGAGTCATTGCAAGATGGTTCGTCTGCCTCATCCGGTGCTTACCAATGCCCAGCTTGATTTGCTTTGCCATATCCGTTACAAAGGATTTGATGCAGTCCGCCTCCAGATGGTTTTCGACGCTTCCCGCGGAGAGGATGGCTTGCGCGAAGCTCTTGATGACCTTTGCCGCAGGGCGGAAAAGGCCGTTGATGACGGAGCCAACTATATCGTGCTTACCGACCGGGGAATTGATGCCGCTCATGCGCCCGTTCCTTCTCTGCTGGCCGTAAGTGCGGTTCATCACCATCTGATCGGTGTCCAGAAGCGTGTCCAAACCGCGCTGATTGTTGAAAGCGGAGAGATCCGTGAGGTGATGCATGCTGCTCTCTTACTTGGTTATGGTGCGAGTGCCATCAATCCTTATATGGCTTTTGCCGTGCTTGACAGTCTGGTGGCCCGGGGGGAAGTCCAGCTCAACTATGAAACCGCCGAAAAGAACTATGTACGCGCCCTGTGCAAGGGACTTTATAAGATTATGAGCAAGATGGGTATCAGTACCATCCGCTCTTACCGCGGAGCGAAGATTTTCGAAGCCGTGGGTGTAGGAGCCGAACTCCTGCGTGATTATTTTGGAACCTCGGTGTCTACCATCGGAGGTATTGGTCTGAAGGAAGTGGCCCATGATTGTCTGGCTTTCCATCAGGCAGCCTGGTCTGAAGGAGAAAGTGATCATCCGGCCGGTGAAGAAACTCCCTGTGAGGATAGCCTGCCCGATATCGGTCAGTTTGCATATCGCAAGGGAGGTGAGAAACACGCCTGGACACCTTCGGTAATCAAAGCTCTGCAAGTGGCTACCCGTCTGGGAAGTTATACCAAGTTTAAGGAATTTACCGCGATGGTTGACCGGAAAGAAGAACCTTTGTTCCTGCGTGATTTCTTCCGTTTCCGCCGCAACCCCATTCCGTTGGAACAGGTGGAACCGGTGGAAGACATCGTCAGACGGTTCGTCACGGGAGCAATTTCTTTCGGAGCGATCAGCAAGGAGGCTCACGAAGCACTGGCGCTGGCCATGAACAAGCTCGGAAGCCGGAGCAATACGGGAGAAGGTGGAGAGGATCCCGCCCGGTTCAGTGAAACGTTCGACGGCATTTCCCTGTCGAGCAAGACCAAACAGGTGGCTTCCGGACGTTTCGGTGTGACTACGGAATACCTGGTACATGCCGAAGAGATCCAGATCAAGGTGGCTCAGGGAGCCAAGCCCGGTGAAGGCGGCCAGCTTCCGGGATTCAAAGTAGATGAAGTAATAGCCCGTACGCGTCATTCCATTCCGGGCATATCGCTGATTTCTCCTCCGCCTCATCACGATATTTATTCCATTGAAGATCTGGCTCAGCTGATTTTCGATCTCAAGAATGTGAATCCCCGTGCCCAGATCAGCGTGAAGCTGGTGGCCGAAAGCGGAGTGGGAACCGTTGCGGCGGGTGTAGCTAAAGCCAAGGCCGACCTGATTGTGATCTCCGGTGCCGAGGGAGGTACGGGTGCTTCGCCGGCATCTTCGGTACGCTATGCCGGAACTTCTCCTGAAATGGGAGTGAGCGAGGCCCAGCAGACTCTGGTACTTAACAAGCTTCGCGGGATGGTACGTCTTCAAGCCGACGGCCGGTTGAAGACCGGACGCGATGTCATCAGCATGGCTCTTCTGGGAGCCGATGAGTTTGCTTTCGGAACCTCTCCTCTGATTGTTCTGGGATGTGTGATGATGCGCAAGTGTCATGCCAACACCTGTCCGGTGGGAGTGGCCACTCAGGATCCTAAGTTGCGTGAACGTTTCCGCGGACATTATGAGTATGTGGTCAATTATTTCCGCTTCCTGGCACAGGAGGTGCGCGAGTATCTGGCCGAGATGGGTTTCACCCGTCTGGAGGATATTGTGGGACGTACGGATCTGATTGAGATCGCTCCCCGTGAGGCGGGAAGCAAGGAAGCTCTGCTTGACTTCTCACGGATTCTATGCCGGGTAAATAACGATTCAGCCCTTTGCCATGTATCCGGTCAGTTGCATGAGATTGATCACGTAATGGACCGTGAACTCATTTCCGCCTCTTTTGCGGAACTGGAGAAAAGCGGAGACGTTACGCTGGAGTATACGGTGGCCAATACGGACCGTTCCGTAGGAGCAATGTTGTCGGGCGGAGTGGTCAGCCGTTACGGGCAGGCCGGACTGGGAAAACGGAGTCTTCACATCACCTTTCACGGGTCGGCCGGCCAGAGTTTCGGAGCCTTTCTCGTACCGGAAATCCATTTCCGTCTGGAAGGCGAAGCCAACGATTACCTGGGCAAGGGCCTGAGTGGAGGTACGATTACGGTATGTCCTCCGCGGGAGGCAACTTTCCGTGCCGAGGAGAATGTCATAGCAGGCAATACCCTGCTCTATGGAGCCACTTCCGGAGAAGTCTATATCAACGGTCAGGTCGGTGAACGTTTTGCCGTGCGTAACTCGGGAGCCGTAGCCGTGGTGGAAGGAGTAGGCGATCATTGTTGCGAGTACATGACGGGCGGATGTGTCGTCGTGCTGGGCTCAACCGGAAGAAACTTTGCGGCAGGTATGAGCGGTGGCGTGGCCTATGTCTGGGATCCGGACCGGAACTTCGACTATTTCTGCAACATGGAGATGGTAGAACTTTCCCTGGTGGAAGACAAGGCTTCCCGCGAGGAATTGCATGAGCTGGTGCGCAAACATTATTTCCAGACCGGTTCTTCGCTGGCACATTCCCTGCTCAATCATTGGGAGCGCAGCCTGGGCGAGTTTGTCCGTGTGATCCCCTTTGAGTATAAGAAGCGCTTGGCCGAAGCTTCACGGATGCGTGAAAGCCGGGAAGAGATGCAGAGTGTATATTGATGCCGGATGTCCGGAATTATAATAACCCTTTAAAATAGAAATCGATATGTGTGGAATTGTGGGTGTATTCAATGTCAGGGAACAGACTCCCCAATGGAGAAACAAAGCTTTGTCGATGGCGCGCAAGATCCGTCATCGCGGTCCCGACTGGAGCGGAATTTATTGTGGAGGTACGGCAATTCTGGCTCACGAGCGTCTTTCGATCGTCGATCCCCAGAGCGGAGGCCAGCCTCTTTATTCGATGGACCGCCGGCAGATTCTGGCGGTCAACGGCGAGATCTATAATCACCGTGACATCCGCAAGCGGTATGAAGGACGCTATCATTTCCAGACGGGAAGTGATTGTGAGGTGATTTTGGCCTTGTATCGCGACAAAGGTATTTCTTTCCTGGAGGAACTGAACGGAATTTTCGCCTTTGCCCTTTATGACGAAGAAAAGGATGATTTCCTGATTGCCCGCGATCCCATTGGCGTGATTCCCCTGTATATCGGTTACGACGAGGACGGAACGGTGTATTGCGCCAGTGAACTGAAGGCGCTCGAAGGATATTGTCAGCGCTATGAGCCTTTCCTTCCTGGACATTATTATTCCGGACGCGAGGGAAAGATGAAACGCTGGTACGTACGTGACTGGATGGACTATGATGCCGTGAAGGACAACGGAGCTTCCGTGAGCCAGTTGCGGGATGCGCTGGAAGAAGCCGTCCGCCGTCAGCTGATGAGTGACGTTCCTTACGGAGTTCTTCTTTCCGGCGGGCTGGACAGCTCCGTAATTTCGGCCGTGGCCAAGCAATTTGCTTCCCACTGCATTGAAACGGACGGAACCAAGGAAGCCTGGTGGCCCCAGTTGCATTCCTTCGCCATCGGACTGGAAGGAGCTCCCGATCTGGCGAAAGCGCGTGAAGTGGCCGACTATATCGGTACCGTGCATCACGAGATACATTACACCCTTCAGGAGGGACTGGATGCCTTGCGAGATGTGATCTACTACATCGAGACCTATGATGTTACGACGGTCCGTGCGTCCACTCCGATGTATCTGCTGGCCCGTGTCATCAAGAGTATGGGCATCAAGATGGTGCTTAGCGGCGAAGGAGCCGATGAAGTGTTTGGCGGCTATCTCTATTTCCACAAGGCACCCGATGCGAAGGCATTCCATGAAGAAACGGTGCGGAAACTCTCCCGTCTTCATCTCTATGATTGCCTGAGAGCCAACAAGTCACTGGCCGCATGGGGTGTGGAGGGCCGTGTTCCTTTCCTCGACAAGGAATTCCTGGATGTAGCAATGCGTCTCAATCCCGAAGCGAAGATGTGTCCGGGAAAGACCATCGAGAAAAAGATTGTCCGCGAAGCCTTTGCCGACAAGTTGCCCGAGAGCGTAGCCTGGAGACAAAAAGAACAGTTCAGTGACGGAGTAGGATACAGCTGGATCGATACGCTCCGCGAGATGACCTCTCAGGCCGTAAGCGACGAGGAAATGAGTCATGCGGCCGAGCGTTTCCCCATCAATCCTCCGCGCAACAAGGAAGAGTATTATTACCGGAGCATTTTCGAGGAACATTTCCCCAGCGAAAGTGCAGCACGGAGCGTACCCAGTGTGCCGAGTGTGGCATGTTCCACCGCGGAAGCGCTGGCCTGGGACGCACATTTCAAGAATATGAACGAACCGAGCGGGCGTGCCGTGGCCGGAATCCACGAAGACGCCTACAAAGGTTGATAACAAGAGAGAGATTATGAAAGTGAAATTTACCAAGATGCAGGGGGCAGGCAATGACTACATCTATGTCAATACCTTCCTTTATCCGCTGGAAGAACCGGAACGCCTTTCACAGGAATGGAGCCGTCCGCACACCGGAATCGGTAGTGACGGACTGGTACTGATCGGTCCTTCGGAGGAAGGAGACTTCAGCATGCGGATTTTCAATGCCGACGGGTCGGAAGCCATGATGTGTGGAAATGCTTCCCGTTGCATCGGAAAATATGTGTACGAAAACGGTCTGACACAGAAGACCCGGGTGGCTCTGGAGACCCGTTCGGGCATCAAGATTCTGAATCTCCGGGTAAATGATGAGCGGGTGGTTGAGTCGGTGACGGTAGATATGGGAATTCCCACCGGTATCACTCCCGTGGATCTGGGGGAGGGGTACGGGTATTCCCAGGGGATAGCCGTATCCATGGGAAACCCGCATCTGGTGATCTTCGTGGACCAGGTAAGTGACGTCCGGCTTTCCGAAGTCGGTCCGCTTCTGGAACACCATCCTTTGTTTCCCGACCGGGTGAATGTGGAGTTTGCCCAGGTGATTGACGGGAGTCATATCCGGATGCGTGTATGGGAACGCGGATCAGGCATCACCCTGGCATGCGGTACGGGAGCTTGTGCTACCGCCGTGGCCGCGGCCTTTACGGGGCGATGCGGACGTGAATCGGACGTCACGATGGACGGAGGAACCCTTCATCTGCAATGGAATGAGGCCGACGGACATCTCCTGATGGGAGGTCCGGCAGGGAAGGTGTTCGACGGAGAAATAGAGTATGAACCTTCAAAATGAAACAATAGACTATGGCATTTGTAAACGAACACTTTTTACAACTTCAGGGAAGCTACCTCTTTTCGGAAGTGGCCCGCAAGGTAAAGGCCTTTGAGGCCGCCCATCCGCAGGTACGTCTGATCCGTCTGGGAATCGGCGACGTGACCCGTCCGCTTCCCCAGGCTTGCATCGAGGCGATGTGCCGGGCCGTCAGGGAACTGGCGGATGCCCGTACATTTCACGGCTACGGACCGGAACAGGGATATGACTTCCTGATCAAAGCCATTCTGAAACACGACTTCGAAGAGCGGGGCATTACTCTCAGTCCGTCGGAAATCTTTATCAGCGACGGAGCGAAGAGCGACCTGGGAAACCTTACCGAACTTTTCCGTCAGGATAATCTCGTCGCCATCACCGATCCGGTATATCCGGTGTATGTGGACAGTAATGTCATGTGCGGACGTGCGGGAGTTGCCGGAGCGGACGGTTTGTGGAGCAAGGTCACTTACCTGCCTTGTACCGGTGAGAACGGGTTTGTTCCCGAACTTCCCGATCATCGGGTAGATCTGGTTTACCTGTGTTATCCCAATAATCCGACGGGTACGACTCTCACCCGTGAGCAGTTGAAGAAATGGGTGGACTATGCCCTGGACAACGACGCGCTGATCCTTTTCGATGCCGCTTACGAAGCCTTCATCAGTGAACCGGACGTGCCCCATTCCATTTATGAAATCCCCGGTGCGGAACAGGTGGCCATCGAGGTGCGGAGCTTTTCGAAGACGGCCGGCTTCACCGGAGTACGTTGCGGCTATACGGTCGTACCTGAAAAGGTGACCGCACGCACGGAAGACGGCCGGCGGGTTGCCCTTAATCCCCTCTGGAACCGTCGCCAGTGTACCAAGTTCAACGGAACGAGTTACATCACCCAGCGCGGTGCCGAGGCCATCTACACTCCCGAAGGCCGCCGTCAGGTGGAAGAAACCATCGCCTATTACAAGGAAAACGCCCGCATCATGCGTGAAGGTTTCCGTGAGGCAGGTCTGACGGTTTACGGCGGTGTGAACTCTCCTTACCTCTGGCTCAAGGCACCCGAAGGAATGACTTCCTGGGAATTCTTTGATCATCTGCTTCACGAAATGAACGTAGTCGGCACTCCCGGTTCCGGATTCGGTCCCAGCGGTGAAGGATATCTGCGGCTTACGGCCTTCGGTCAGCGTGAAGATTGTCTGGAAGCCATGGAGCGGATCCGCCGGAAAGGATTTTCATCTGCCGGGAAAAGCTCGCTCTGAGGAAGGCCATTCATCGGAAGAATAAAGACAAAAATAGAATATATAGAACGGAAAAACCATTTTTGATTATGTCAAGATTAAGATTTAGCGTAGTAGAAAAGGCTTTTGCGGCTAAGCCAATCGAAGTAAAGACTCCTTCGGAACGTCCGGACGAATACTTCGCGAAACATGTTTTCAACCGCGAGAAGATGTTCAAATATCTTCCGACTCCCGTATTCAACAAGCTGGTAGATGCAATGGATAACGGAGCTGCTCTTGACCGGGCTACGGCCGATCAGGTGGCGGAAGGTATGAAACGCTGGGCCATGGAACAGGGTGCCACACACTACACCCACTGGTTTCAGCCATTGACCGAAGGTACGGCCGAAAAGCACGATGCCTTTGTGGAACACGACGGAAAGGGAGGCATGATGGAAGAATTTTCCGGCAAATTACTCGTCCAGCAGGAACCGGACGCCTCTTCCTTCCCGAACGGCGGAATCCGCAACACCTTCGAAGCACGCGGATATAGTGCCTGGGATCCTTCTTCACCTGTTTTCGTGGTTGATGACACCTTGTGCATTCCTACCGTTTTCATCGCCTATACCGGTGAATCACTTGACTATAAAGCTCCTCTGCTGAAGGCTCTTCATGCCGTCAACAAGGCCGCCGTTGCCGTATGCCGTTATTTCGATCCGGAAGTAAAGAAAGTCGTTTCCTATCTGGGATGGGAACAGGAATACTTCCTGGTTGACGAAGGTCTGTATGCTGCCCGTCCCGACCTGTTACTGACCGGACGTACCCTGATGGGACACGAAGCATCGAAGAACCAGCAGCTTGAAGACCACTATTTCGGAGCCATTCCTGCCCGTGTGGCCGCCTTTATGAAGGATCTGGAAATCCAGGCACTCGAACTGGGTATTCCTGTCAAAACCCGTCACAACGAGGTTGCTCCGAATCAGTTTGAGCTGGCCCCGATCTACGAAGAATGTAATCTGGCCGTTGACCACAACATGCTGATCATGTCGCTCATGCGCAAGATTGCACGTTCACACGGATTCCGCGTGTTGCTGCACGAGAAACCTTTCAAGGGTGTCAACGGTTCGGGCAAGCATAACAACTGGTCACTGGGAACCGATACGGGTGTCCTGCTGATGGCTCCGGGAAAGACCGCCGAAGAAAACCTTCGTTTCATCACCTTCGTGGTTAATACCCTGATGGCCGTCTATCGCCACAACGGTCTGCTTAAAGCCTCTATCATGAGTGCCACGAATGCCCATCGTCTGGGAGCCAACGAAGCACCTCCTGCCATCATCTCTTCTTTCCTGGGAACTCAGCTGAGCAAGGTGCTCGACCACATGGAAGAAAGTGCCGCCGACGAACTGGTGAGCCTGGGAGGAAAGCACGGCATGAAGCTGGATATTCCCCAGATTCCGGAACTGCTCATTGACAATACCGACCGTAACCGTACTTCACCTTTTGCTTTCACTGGTAACCGGTTCGAGTTCCGCGCCGTCGGGTCGGAAGCCAACTGTGCGAGCGCAATGATTGCCCTGAATACCGCAATGGCCGAACAGTTGACGGATTTCCATCAGGAAGTAGAGCGCCTGATCGGAGAAGGTGAGCCCAAGGTTTCGGCCATCATCCGGGTACTCCGCCGTTACATCAAGGAATGCAAACCTATCCGTTTCGACGGCAACGGTTATAGCGAGGAATGGAAGGCCGAAGCCGCCCGCCGCGGACTGGATTGCGAAACGAGCTGTCCGGTGATCTTCGACCAGTATCTGACTCCCGAAAGCGTACGGATGTTTGAATCTACCGGCGTAATGACCCGCAAGGAACTGGAAGCCCGCAATGAGGTGAAATGGGAAACCTATACCAAGAAAATCCAGATCGAGGCCCGTGTGCTGGGCGACCTGGCCATGAACCATGTGGTACCCGTTGCCATTGAATACCAGACACGTCTGATCGACAATGTCTATAAGATGAAACAGCTTTTTGCCGAAGATGAATCAGCCCGTCTTTCTTCTGAAAACGTGGCCATCATCCGTGAGATAGCTGCCCATACGGCTTACATCAAGGAGCATGTAGATGCCCTGATTGAGGCTCGCAAAGTGGCTAACCGGATTGAGACGGAACGCGAAAAAGCCGTAGCTTATCACGATACCGTGGCTCCGATGCTGGAGGAAATCCGCTATCACATTGACAAGCTGGAACTGATTGTCGACAATCAGATGTGGACTTTGCCGAAATATAGAGAACTGCTGTTTATACGATAAGCCGACAGGAATAAACTCTGATCTTTTTTACATGACTGTTGGTGTGGGGGCAGGCTGTTGTGAAACAGTTTGTCCCTTTTGTGTTCTTTCTTTCCGGCCTGAGAGTGCTGGACCTCTTTCCTCTGCCTTGTTTCCCAACAAATCTTAAAATACCCCGGCCGTAGCGAACCTTTACTTTCCTTTGGAAGTTGTTTTCTTCATCGGTAAATGTTTCAAATCTGAATATCTAAAAAAACGCCCATGAAGATCTCCGTGCTAACCTTTGTCCTCCGTGCAATCCTTGTAGTTGCCATTTTTGTATGTGGATCGTGCAGTACACCCTTTCCCTCGGAATCATCAGGTCCGGCAGGTTCCGGATATGTGAAGTGGTCCATTGTTTCCGATCTTTCACGGGCCCGGCTTGAGACGGACGGTAGGGGAGAGTTCGTTCCGGGCGATACGATTGTGGTCAGTGCCCACAATGTCACTTCCGGTCTGGTCCGCCGTTATGTCCTTCATCTGGAATCCGATGGCTGGAAGCCGTTTGTTCCCTGGAGTGAAGTGGGAAACGGAGAAGTGATTTTTACGGCCTGGCATGCCTCTCCTTCCGGAAGGCTGGTGAATGATGCCGGAGATTCAGAGTCCTCTTATGTCCACCGGATCGAGACACAACAGGACGGTGAAGGATATTTCCGTTCGGATCTTCTGGTGGCACGGACACATGTACAGGCAGGCGAAACGGTTGCTTTATGTTTCGGACATGCGCTTCACCGGTTGCGTATCCGGCTGGAATCTCCCGACGGGTCTTTCGACGGGCATCAGATTGCCGCCGGAGAAATCAGAGTCCGCACAGCCTGCCGGATTCCTTTCGATTTGTCGGAAGGAACATCGGGCGAGCCTGCCGGATATCAGTGGGTCACTCCGTTGAAGGAATCAGACAACACGTGGACTGCCTTGTTGTGTCCTCAGGAGGCCGGTGACCTGCGTTCTGAGGATTGGATACAGATTCGCATCGGCGACAAGGAACTGGCCATGCCTTTACCGGAGTCGCTGGCAGGGCAGCCGTTGGAGAGGCTGGAAGCCGGAAAGGAGATTGTTTACCGCATCCGTCTCCGGAAGGAAGCAGAGCCTGATGCTTTTTCCGGAACTACCCGCTGGGTGTATGGCATCAAGGAACCGCTTCCTGAACAATGGAATGCCGACCTTACCCAGCTGAAATGGACGGATGGTTGCGGGTGGTTTGACTGTAACAAGGTGAATCCGTCGGGGATTACTTCCGGAGATGACGGACTGATGTGCTGGGCAGCTTCAGCTTCAAATCTGATTCATTGGTGGCTGGCACAAAATGCCGGTACGGAAGCTGTCAGGGCTTATCAGGGGCCGGAGGCAGTACCGTCCAACATGTTGCACAGTCAGGTTTTCCAGCTTTACAAGAATCATTTTCCCAACCGGGGAGAGTATCCGTTGAAAGCCGTCAACTGGTTCTTTAACGGAGTATTCCAGAAGCGGATTTATGAAACAGATCCCGTGGATCCGTCTGCCGGCTTTTTCCGCTCCTGGCTGGGAACGAATTCTTTGGGAAAAGAATACTCGAATTACGAATTGACGCGTGATGGGTTTAACCGTATCGTTAAGCATGCATTGTCTTCCGGACAAGGTATGATGTTCGTTATCAATCTGGGCAAAAACTGGTCAACGCATGCCGTTACCCTATGGGGCGTTTCATTCGACAAATCGGGGCTGGCAGATACCTTATATATGGTGGACAACAACGACGGACGCTATGATGCACGCGGCACGATCCGTGCCATGAAGGTGAAATATTTGCCTTATTCCAGTTCGAATTCCGAACTTTATCCCTATGTGCCCAACAGTCTGGGTGATTTTACCATCCGCATAGAATCTCTTTGTACGTTAAGTTTGGGCCGGGAATGGATAAAATAGGCCATTGTGTAACTTGCCTGAAAATAGAAACTTATATGTCCGGAAAAAACGCCGAAACGTTTTCATTGATTCGTTTCGGCGTTTTCATTGAAAGCCCGAAACGTTTTTTTAAAAGCCCGAAGCCTTCTGGAAACCCTGCCGGAATCGTGCGGTCGTTGGGGGCAAATTATGCGGTCGTTGGGGCTGAATCGAGCGGTCGTTGAGGCCGGATCGTGCGGTCGTTGGGGCCGGATCGTGCGGTCGTTGGGGCCGGATCGTGCGGTCGTTGGGGCCGGATCGTGCAGTCGATTTTGAGGGTCGGAATTTTTGATTATTTTTGCAAGGATAATCGGAGTCTCAATCATGCAGCAACGGGCCATAAAGAACTTTTTTTGTCCTGTAAACTCACGGATGGAAATACTGGGCTTGATTACAATAAGACCGGGGTTTGTATTTAAGATCAATGAAGCCGGTTCTGCTTTTATTGGTTTGGTTGGGGCCGTGGACATTGCAATCAATTTGAGATTGATTAGGAAGGCTAATAAGAATTTTCCTTCTGCTTAAACGATTGAAACAAAGAATTAAATGACAGATTACAACCTAAAAAATAAACACAATGAAATTATTAAGTATTTGAATCCCGTATTTTCCATTTACACAAAATATTTTATAGTGCCGAAGAAAGGAGTAATCCAATAGCATTTTTTACTCCTTTCTAATAGTAGAGTAGACTACGACAATTTAATCCAGCAACAATTGCTCTTTATTATATATATAACATTTTTG
>NZ_EQ973646.1:159331-160490 GCF_000157915.1 Phocaeicola coprophilus DSM 18228 = JCM 13818
TGGGGATACTCCTATTACACATAATACAGATCTATCTCTACGTCTCCTTACGTAACTTCCAAATTGAGGTCTTTTCTGAGTTACATATTTACTTTGCTGAAAACCAATTTGTTTTAAGATATTACACAATTCTTTTTGCGTATCTGTAAGATCAGCTATTATATCATCATGTACATTATCTATCTTATATATATTTGAATTTACTTTTATGTTTTCTACTGATTGTAAATTTCTTTTACCAACCAAGCTGTAAACTTCTTGTGCTATATTCTCTGCACTAAAAAGAATACTTATATCAAATAAATTATGCAACTTAATTGATAAGTTCCAATACTGAACATTATAGACCTTAGGATTGTTACGATAACGCAAATCAGGTGTTCCATTCAAACAAGTATGAAGCCAAGTTTCTTTTACTTCACCATAATTTATATTACTATCCAATTGTTTTTCTAATAGATGTATTTGTTGAATATCAGCACTTATATGAGAATAATTAATTATAGCAAAGTCGTTTTTAGTCGTTACTATTAAAACTGAATCATAAAAAATAATTTGAAAAGTCTTGAAATTAAGTGTTAATATACTTGGGATATCAAATTCAAAAAAAACTTTATGATTTCGCTCAATAACATACATATTTTCTGCATAATAATTATTATATACAGGACTAAAAACTAAATACACATTATTGTTTTTTGGCAGAGTAATCCGATTATGTTCGTATTGATGTATTATTTCTCGTAAGTTTACTACTGCTATCTCTTTTTTCAAAGTTAATTTTTTGATTTTATCTTCTAAAGTATGTGCTTTTTTAGATAGTATATTTCTTATAGGAGTAATAAAACCTATTAAGGATGACAAAGTGTTAATCCTTTTAAGTTTTTTATTAGTATCAGCTATAATTGATTCAATTCCTTCATTAGTACTAATTTTGTTCCTATAATTTTGTTTTATATATTCATATTCTTTATCAGTTAATCTAGAAAGAGGTATTATTTCGTCAATGCTAAAATCTTGATTATAATTTGATGAAGAATTGCATTTTTCATCAGTTGGAATATTTTTTATAGAATCAATAGCAGCAGATGTAGCCATTGCTATAGGCCATGCTAACATATTTGAAACAACTTTTGTTCCAAAATTCAAAGATGATTTC
>NZ_EQ973646.1:162103-170712 GCF_000157915.1 Phocaeicola coprophilus DSM 18228 = JCM 13818
GAGAATCCCTCAGATTTTTACGTTGATCCATGATTTCTTTATAACACTCGACCTGAGCCTTCTGTTATTTCCATTATACCCCATATATTTGATTTAATTATATAAAAACACCCAACTTTACATTTTAGGGTGTAAAATTGGGTGTTTGTTTTGTAAATCTTTGATTTTCAAAGTTTATTGCGGAGAGACAGGGATTCGAACCCCGGGTGCCTCGCAGCACAACGGTTTTCAAGACCGCCGCAATCGACCACTCTGCCACCTCTCCAAAACTCTTTTTGAGAGTGCCTTGTTTCTCAAAGGCGATGCAAAGGTACGCATTATTTTGGAATCTGCAAATTTTTGGAGTCTTTTTTGCTTATTTTTTTTCAATATGCCCTCAATGTCGTACCTTTGTACACGTAAAATGAATTGATTTTTTAGGAAAAAACATGATATATCCTCAGAACTTTGAACAGAAAATAGGGTTCGACCAGATCCGGCAACTGGTGAAAGGCAAATGTCTCAGTACGCTGGGTATGGAACGAGTAGATGAAATGGCGTTTTCGGATGATTACCGCGAAATAGACAGACGGCTCGAGCAGGTTATGGAGTTTATCAGTATCCTGCAGGGAGAGGACGATTTTCCCAGCCAGTATTTTTTTGACGTGCGTCCTTCCTTGAAGCGGATTCGTGTGGAAGGGCTTTACATGGATGAGTCGGAATTGTTTGACTTGCGCCGTTCTCTGGAAACAATACGTGACGTGGTACGCTTTCTCCGTCAGACGGATGATGAGGAGGACGAAGAGGCGCATTCGCCTTATCCGGCTCTTTATGAACTGGCAGGCGAAGTGATGGTTTTCCCGATACTGATTGCGCGTATCAATGATATATTGGACAAGTTTGGCAAGGTGAAGGATAATGCTTCTCCAGAACTGCTTCGCATACGCCGTGAACTGGCTGCTACGACAGGAAGTATCTCCCGAAGTCTGAATTCTATTCTTCGTACGGCTCAGGCGGAAGGGTATGTGGAGAAGGATGTGACGCCGACCATGCGCGACGGACGACTGGTGATTCCGGTGGCTCCCGGTATGAAAAGAAAGATCCGGGGAATCGTTCATGATGAGTCGGCCACCGGAAAGACCGTGTTTATTGAACCGGCAGAAGTGGTGGAAGCCAACAACCGCATCCGCGAACTGGAGGGTGAGGAACGCAGGGAAATTATCCGTATCCTGACGGATTTCTCGTCTGTTGTACGCCCGCATGTACCGGCTTTGCTTCAGTCGTATGAGTTCCTGGCCGAAGTTGATTTTATTCGTGCCAAGGCTTTGTGGGGAATGGAAACGGGAAGCGGAAAGCCGTCTTTGGAAGAACGGCAGGTGGTTGACTGGTTTGATGCCGTTCATCCGCTCCTGCAGATTTCTTTGGCCAAGCACGGAAAGAAAGTGGTTCCGCTTGATATCGAGCTGACCCGTGAACAGCGCATTCTGCTGATTTCTGGTCCGAATGCCGGAGGTAAGTCTGTTTGTCTGAAGACGGTGGGGCTTTTGCAATATATGTTGCAATGCGGTATGCCTGTTTCCATGAACGAACGGAGTCATGCCGGTGTGTTCCGTCATATATTCATTGATATCGGTGACGAGCAGAGCATCGAAGATGACCTGAGTACTTACTCATCGCATCTTACCAACATGAAGAACATGATGAAGTATTGCGACGGGCAGAGTCTGATTCTGATTGATGAGTTTGGAGGTGGTACGGAACCTCAGATTGGCGGGGCAATAGCTGAAGCTGTGCTGAAGCGTTTTAACCAGAAAGGAACGTTCGGAGTCATTACGACCCATTATCAGAACCTGAAACATTTTGCCGAAGACCATGAAGGAGTGGTCAACGGAGCCATGTTGTACGACCGTCATGAAATGCGTGCCCTGTTTCAGCTTCAGATAGGAAATCCCGGAAGTTCGTTTGCGGTGGAGATTGCCCGTAAGATCGGTCTTCCGGAAGATGTCATAGCCGATGCCTCAGAAATTGTAGGTAGCGAATATATTCAGAGTGACAAGTATTTGCAGGATATTGTGCGTGACAAGCGTTACTGGGAAACCAAACGCCAGAATATCCGCCGGCGTGAGAAGCAGATGGAGGAAACCATAGCCCGATATGAGCGTGAACTGGAGGAACTGGACCGAAGCCGGAAGGAGATTCTTAAGAAGGCGAAGGAAGATGCCGGCCGCTTGCTGGAGGAATCGAATGCCCGGATTGAAAACACCATCCGTACGATCAAGGAAGCACAGGCCGAGAAGGAACGTACCCGTGAGGTTCGTCAGGATCTGGCGGATTTCCGACGTCAGGTGGAAGAAGCGGACAAGGCGGCTATGGAAGAGAAGATAGCCCGCAAGATGGACCGTCTGCGCGAGAAGCAGGAACGCCGGAAGGAACGTAAGGAGAGACAGGGAAATGAACCCTCGGTGCAGCCGGTTGTGAAAATCAAACCGATTGGTGCGGGAGATTATGTACGGATCAAGGGGCAGACCAGTGTAGGGCAGGTGATGGAACTGAACGGAAAGAATGCCGTGGTGATGTTCGGACTGATGAAAACCAATGTGAAAGCTGACAGACTGGAACGGGCGGATGCTCCCAAGCAGACAAATACAATGGCCAAGGCCACTTTTGTAAGCAGTGAAACGCAAGACCGGATGTATGAAAAGAAACTGAATTTCAAGCAGGATATTGATGTCCGGGGTATGCGGGGCGATGAGGCTGTTCAGGCGGTGACTTATTTCATTGATGATGCGATACTGGTAGGCGTGAGCCGTGTGCGGATTTTGCATGGAACGGGTTCCGGAATTCTTCGTACACTGATCCGGCAATATCTGGCAACAGTTCCCGGAGTTGCTGACTTCAAGGATGAACATGTACAGTTCGGAGGGGCCGGTATTACCGTAGTTGATTTGAAGTGATGAGAAAATAACCGCTTTGCCGGTTTTTACAAAACAAAGTCGTATATTTGCATGCTTTTACACCTTAATATATTTATAAGACAATGAAATCTATCAGAGAATTATACCGCATCGGTACCGGTCCGTCGAGTAGCCATACTATGGGCCCTCGCAAAGCTGCCGAACAATTCCTGGCCAAACATCCTGAGGCTGCTTCTTTTCAGGTAACGCTTTATGGAAGTCTGGCTGCAACGGGAAAAGGACATATGACAGATGTCGCTATTCTGGATACTATCCAGCCGCATGCTCCGGTAGAGATTCTTTGGAAACCGCATATTTTCTTTCCTTTCCATCCCAACGGAATGACGTTCAAGTCGCTTGATGAAAAGGGAAAGGTGACAGACGAATGGACCGTGTTCAGCGTGGGTGGAGGAGCTCTGGCTGAAGAAGGTCACGACAGTCTTTCCACTCCGGAAGTGTATAACATGAATAGCATGAGTCAGATTCTTTACTGGTGTGAACAGACTGGACGAAGCTATTGGGAATATGTGGAGCAGTGTGAGGGAAAAGAAATCTGGGATTTCCTGGCAGAAGTATGGGAAACCATGAAGGCGGCTATCAAGCGTGGTCTGGATGCCGAAGGGGTGTTGCCCGGTCCTTTGAACCTTCGCCGGAAAGCTTCTTCCTATTATATACGTGCCAAAGGTTATAAGGATAATCTTCAGTCCCGTGGTCTGGTTTTTGCCTATGCGCTTGCGGTCAGTGAAGAAAATGCCTCAGGTGGAAAGATCGTAACGGCTCCGACATGTGGTGCATGTGGAGTGGTTCCTGCCGTATTGTATCATCTGCAACAGAGCAAGGATTTTAGTGATGCGCGTATTCTTAGAGCGCTGGCTACGGCCGGACTTGTGGGAAACGTGGTTAAACACAATGCTTCTATTTCCGGTGCGGAAGCCGGTTGCCAGGCAGAGGTGGGAGTTGCTTGTTCAATGGCTTCGGCTGCTGCCAGCCAGTTGTTCGGAGGCAGTCCTTCGCAGATTGAGTATGCTGCTGAAATGGGACTGGAGCACCATCTGGGAATGACCTGTGATCCGGTGTGCGGATTGGTGCAGATTCCTTGTATTGAACGTAATGCTTATGCTGCTGCCCGTGCGCTGGATGCAAATATCTATTCGGCATTTACGGACGGACGTCATCGGGTTTCGTTTGATAAAGTAGTGGAAGTGATGAAGCAGACCGGACATGACCTGCCTTCTTTGTATAAGGAGACCAGTGAAGGGGGATTGGCCAAGAATTACCAGCCGATGGAGTAATTCGGATGAAACTTTGAGTATTTGAATAATGAAACAATATAAAGCTTATCTGTTTGATTTTGACTATACGCTTGCGGATTCTTCCCGGGGAATCGTGAAATGTTTCCGGAATGTGCTGGAGCGTCATGGGTATAAAGGGATAGAGGATTTCACCATCAAGCGTACGATCGGAAAGACGCTGGAGGATTCTTTCTCTATTCTGACTGGCGTTACGGATGCTTCTGTGCTGGAAACTTACCGGAAGGAGTATGTGAAGGAAGCCGATCTGTATATGACTGTAAATACGTTTTTGTTTCCGGAAGTGGCTGATACATTGCTCGCTTTGAAGAAGCAGGGAGCAAAGATCGGTATTATCTCTACGAAGTATCGCTACCGGATTATGGAACTGATGGGGCAGAAGCTTCCGGAGGGCATTCTGGATATTGTGGTAGGCGGAGAAGATGTGACTGCTCACAAACCTTCACCTGAGGGATTGTGTCTGGCCTTGGAGAAGTTGGATGTTCAGGCGGAAGATACCTTATATATAGGAGACAGTATCGTGGATGCAGAAACGGCCCAGGCGGGACATGTGGATTTTCTGGGTGTATTGCACGGTATGACTTCCCGTGAAGAACTGGAAGCTTATCCTCATGTTGAAGTGGTAGCCGATTTGAAGGCGTTGCTGAATCATTGAGAAGAAAAATACATTTAAGAAGAAAAATATCTTGAAATCTGTTGGTTGTGTCGGGAAAAAGTTCTAAATTTGCACCCGATTTGAGTCCGTGAAGGTAGAAAAGTGGTCACCTGGTGGATCCACCTTGCGGAAGAAACCCGTTTAATATAAAATAAAAATGTACGTAATTGTAGAAATTAACGGTCAGCAGTTTAAAGCTGAAGAAGGCAAGAAACTGTTTGTTCACCACATTCAGAATGCTGAAAACGGTGCAACTGTTGAATTTGACAAAGTTTTGTTGGTAGACAACAACGGTAACGTAACTGTAGGTGCTCCTACCGTAGAAGGTGCAAAAGTGGTATGCGAAGTTGCTTCTCACTTGGTTAAAGGTGATAAAGTATTGGTATTCCACAAGAAGAGAAGAAAAGGTTACAGAAAACTGAACGGTCATCGTCAGCAGTTTACTGAATTGACTATCAAACAAGTTATTGCTTAATCATTAAAAACGTAGAAGAAAATGGCACATAAGAAAGGTGTAGGTAGTTCTAAGAACGGCCGTGAATCAGCTAGTAAGAGATTAGGCGTAAAGATATTCGGTGGTGCAGCTTGCAAGGCTGGTAACATTATTGTTCGTCAAAGAGGAACAGTTCACAATCCGGGCGAAAACGTAGGTATGGGTAGTGATCACACTCTTTACGCATTGGTAGACGGTACTGTATGTTTCAAGAAAGGTCGTGAAGACAGAAGCTATGTTTCTGTAATCCCTGCTGAAGCATAATCCGTTTCGAAAAAGAAAAAGGAAAGAGCTGTCCGAATTATACTCGGATGGCTCTTTTTGTTTATCTGACTAATTAGCTGAAAAAATAGTATGAAAAAGCATAAGAAATGGTTTATAGCTCTCGGCGTATTTATTCTTTTGATGATTGGTGGCGGTTGTACTCTGGCAAGCTTGCTTCTTGACCGTCCGTTTCGTATTTCCGGGCCGACCTTTTTGTATATAGACAACGATGATACAATGGATTCTGTATGTGTGAAGATGGAGAAAGAACTTCAGGCTTCTTCTCTGACAGGATTCCGCCTGCTGTCCTCGGTGTATGGTTATAAGGAGCATATCCGGACAGGAGCTTATCGCATAATTCCTTCAGAAAATATTTATAAAGTCTTTATCCGTCTGGAGCGCGGACATCAGACTCCGGTAAGGCTGGTGTTGCCCGGTGTGCGTACTCTTGACAGGCTGGCGCGGAGTGTGTCCCGGCAGATTATGGCTGATTCGTCGCAAATAGCCAGGTTACTGGATGATACAGTTTACTTGAAGGAGCTGGGATTTACCCGCGAAACTCTTCCTGCTTTTTTTATTCCCAATACTTATGAGGTTTATTGGAATATGACGGCTTTGGATTTTATGAAACGGATGCAGAAGGAATACAAGCGGTTCTGGAATGCAGAACGTGTGGCGAAAGCACAGGAAGTTGGGCTTACTCCGGTAGAGGTCGCAACATTGGCTTCTATCGTAGAAGAGGAAACTGCCAATAATACCGAGAAGCCGGTAGTTGCGGGGCTTTATTTGAACCGCTTGCGGATAGGCATGCCTTTGCAGGCCGATCCGACCGTCAAGTTTGGCCTGCAGGATTTTGGGTTAAGAAGAATTCTGCATAAGCATCTGGAAACAGATAGCCCCTATAATACTTATAAATATGCCGGCCTGCCTCCCGGTCCCATCCGGATACCTTCCGTTGTCGGACTGGAAAGTGTATTGAATTATCAGAAGCATGATTATTTGTATATGTGTGCCAAGGAGGATTTCTCGGGTACGCATAACTTTGCTTCAACACTTTCGGCGCATCAGGCAAATGCCCGGCGCTATCAGATGGTTTTGAACCGTGCAGGTATTATGCGCTAAATGCAGTCTGGGCTTCTAATTGTTTATGAAGTGTGCATTCGTATGTGCGTTGCTTGTATTTGGATACAATTTGTCGTTTGTAGCAGATTTATTTGAACAACAGGTTGTCTGTTAGGATACTTTTATATAAATTTGGCGAAACTTTAAATTAGAAAGCAATTATGAGCAATAAGCAGAAGAGATTCCTCCTTCCCGAGGATGAGATACCAAGATACTGGTATAATATTCAGGCAGACATGAAAAACAAACCTTTGCCTCCATTGAATCCGCGTACAAAAGAACCGCTGAAACCTGAGGATCTGTATCCGATCTTTGCTGAAGAGTTGTGTCGGCAGGAATTGAATCAGACAGATGCCTGGATCGAAATACCGGAAGAAGTGCGTGAAATGTATAAGTATTATCGTAGTACTCCGCTGGTGCGTGCTTATGGACTGGAAGAGGCTTTGGGAACTCCGGCTCATATTTACTTTAAGAATGAAAGTGTCAGCCCGATCGGATCGCATAAATTGAATTCAGCCCTGGCACAGGCTTATTATTGCAAAAAAGAGGGTGTTACGAATGTTACGACAGAAACTGGTGCCGGACAATGGGGTGCAGCCCTTTCCTATGCTGCCAAAGTGTTTGGACTGGAGGCTGCGGTTTATCAGGTAAAGATCAGCTATGAGCAGAAACCGTATCGCCGGAGCATTATGCAGACATTCGGTGCACAGGTCACTCCTTCACCTTCTATGTCAACCCGTGCTGGAAAGGATATTCTGACACGCACTCCTAATCATCAGGGATCATTGGGTACGGCTATCTCTGAGGCTATTGAGCTAGCTCGTACAACTCCCAATTGTAAATATACTTTAGGATCTGTCTTGAGTCATGTAACACTTCATCAGACAGTCATTGGGCTGGAGGCAGAAAAGCAGATGGAAATGGCTGGTGAATATCCGGATGTAGTGATAGGTTGCTTCGGTGGTGGTTCTAACTTTGGCGGTATCTGTTTTCCTTTTATGCGTCATACTATCTTGGAAGGTAAACAAACCCGTTATGTTGCCGCTGAACCTAATTCATGTCCTAAGTTGACCCGTGGTAAGTTCCATTATGATTATGGAGATGAGGCCGGGTATACTCCATTGCTTCCGATGTTTACGCTGGGACATAATTTTGCGCCTGCTAATATTCATGCAGGAGGTCTCCGTTATCATGGTGCCGGGGTTATCGTATCTCAGCTTTTGAAAGATAAATTGATGGAGGCTGTTGATATTCCTCAATTGGAAACATTTGATGCCGGTTGCTTGTTCGCACGGGCGGAAGGTATTATTCCGGCTCCGGAATCATGTCATGCCATAGCAGCGGCGATTCGTGAGGCTAATAAATGCAAGGAAACAGGAGAAGAAAAGGTTATTTTGTTCAATTTGTCCGGACATGGATTGATTGATATGAGTGCTTATGATCAGTATTTATCAGGAAACTTGATGAACTATAGTTTGGAAGATGAAGAGATCGAGAAGAATCTGAAAGATATTGAGCTTTTGTAAGGAAAATGATTTGATCTTTTATTTAATTGTAAATAAGAGTGTTATCGGGAGTTCTGAAGAACTCCCGATATTTTTTTTATAAAAAAAGTTCTCCAAATGCTTGCAGATTCAAAAAATAGTCGTACCTTTGCACCCGTGATTGAGAAACACCTCAACACAAAGCAAAGGATGGCCCGTTCGTCTATCGGTTAGGACGCAAGATTTTCATTCTTGAAAGGGGGGTTCGATTCCCCCACGGGCTACCAAAAGTCACTTCTTGTATGGGAAGTGACTTTTTTTATTGCCTTTTCCAGCGCGGAAGTTGCG
>NZ_EQ973646.1:172329-173893 GCF_000157915.1 Phocaeicola coprophilus DSM 18228 = JCM 13818
ATATAGTCTTCTTTGTTTTCAGATTTTTCTTTTTTTCGTAATTTTGCACAAGCATACAAAATTAACAAACATAACAGAAAGGAAAGATGGGAGGCTTTTTCGGAACAGTCGCAAAGGCTGAATGTGTGACCGATTTATTTTACGGTACAGATTATAATTCGCATTTAGGAACGAAACGCGCCGGTATGGCTACTTATGCAGAAGGTGAAGGTTTCATGCGTTCCATTCATAGTTTGGAAAGTTCATACTTTCGGACCAAATTTGAGGATGAACTTCCTAAGTTTAAAGGGAAGGCTGGTATAGGTGTAATCAGCGATACAGATCCTCAGCCGATTATGATAAATTCTCATTTAGGACGTTTTGCCATTGTTACAGTTGCGAAGATTAACAATTCAGATGAGCTCGTAAAGGAGTTGCTTGACTCCAATATGCATTTTTCAGAAATGAGCATGAGCCGGGCTAATCAGACGGAATTGATAGCACTGCTTATTATTCAGGGAAAGAATTTTGTGGAAGGTATAGAGAACGTCTTCAATAAGATTAAAGGTTCTTGCTCCATGCTGATACTGACAGAGGACGGTATCATTGTTGCTCGTGATAAATGGGGACGTACTCCTATCGTAATCGGAAAAAAGGAAGGAGCTTATGCGGCTACCAGTGAATCAAGCAGTTTCCCTAATTTGGATTATGAGATCGAGCGTTTTGTAGGTCCTGGCGAAATTATTCGGATGCGGGCCGATGGCTTGGAGCAGTTGCGTAAACCGAATGAGAAGATGCAGGTATGTTCTTTCCTGTGGGTATATTACGGATTTCCGGTGTCCTGTTATGAAGGAAAGAATGTAGAAGACGTACGCTTTATGAGCGGATATAAGATGGGACAGAATGATGATTCAGAAGTGGACTGTGCTTGTGGTATTCCGGATTCAGGAGTAGGAATGGCTTTGGGATATGCAGAAGGAAAGGGTGTTCCTTATCATCGTGCCATTGCAAAATATACACCGACCTGGCCTCGTAGCTTTACACCGAGTAATCAGGCCATGCGTTCTTTGGTTGCAAAGATGAAACTTATTCCTAACCGTGCCATGTTGCAGGGTAAGCGTATCTTGTTCTGTGATGATTCTATTGTACGTGGTACTCAGTTGCGCGATAATGTAAATGTACTTTATGATTATGGAGCAAAAGAAGTTCATATGCGTATTGCTTGTCCTCCTCTGATTTATGGATGTCCTTTTATCGGCTTTACTTCTTCCAAGAGTGATATGGAGCTGATAACTCGTCGGATCATTAAAGAGATAGAGGGAGATGAGAATGCTAAGCTGGATAAATATGCTACTACAGATTCTCCCGAATATAAGGAGCTTGTAGAACGTATCCGTGCCCGTTTCGGATTAACTTCCTTGAAGTTTAATACGCTTGAAATTTTGATTGAAGCAATTGGTTTGCCAAAATGTAAGGTTTGTACACATTGTTTTGACGGATCAAGCTGCTTTTAATTGTGAAGTAATATGAACCCAAATAAAAAGGTCGTCTTAGCTATGCTGAGACGACCCTTTTTGTTATATAG
>NZ_EQ973646.1:175328-184895 GCF_000157915.1 Phocaeicola coprophilus DSM 18228 = JCM 13818
CGCGGCATATGAAGGAGAGCAGACTGAACTGGCTTCGCTTGAAGGCCGTCTGATCGATGGAGCGGAGTTTACTGTCAAGGCACTGGAATTCGTCCGTATTGATTTCGGACATAAGGCAACCGGAACTCCGCAGGCTGTTTTGAAATTCAATACTTCGGTGCAGCCTATCTTCCATAAGAATTTTGATATGGTCGCCGGTTCACTGACTGATTACAGTCAGCGGGGATATCGTCTTTATATCTGCTCGGATAGTATGAAACAAACCGATCGTCTGCGTGATATTTTTCAGGAACGGGGCGATCAGATTTCGTTTGAACCTGTTGACCGTACCTTGCATGAAGGATTCGTTGACCATACTCTGAAGTGTTGCATCTTTACCGATCATCAGATATTTGACCGCTTTCATAAGTATAATCTTCGGAGCGACAAGGCTCGCAGCGGGAAAGTAGCTCTTTCACTCAAGGAGCTGAACATGTTTGAGCCGGGAGATTATGTGGTACATATTGATCATGGTATCGGTAAATTTGCCGGGCTGGTACGGATTCCCAATGGAAATACGACGCAGGAAGTCATCAAACTGATCTATCAGAACGATGACGTTGTGTTTGTTTCCATTCACTCTTTGCATAAAATTTCCAAATATAAAGGAAAGGAAGGTGAACAGCCTCGTATCAGCAAACTCGGTACGGGTGCGTGGGAAAAGATCAAAGAGCGGACCAAGACCAAAATCAAGGACATTGCGCGTGATTTGATAAAACTTTATTCGCAGCGCAAACAGGAAAAAGGTTTTAAATATAGTCCCGACAGTTTTTTGCAGCATGAACTGGAAGCCAGCTTCCTTTATGAAGATACTCCAGATCAGTTAAAGGCAACTCAAGACGTGAAGGCAGACATGGAAAGTGATCGTCCGATGGATCGTCTGGTTTGTGGTGATGTGGGCTTCGGCAAGACCGAAGTTGCTGTGCGGGCTGCCTTCAAGGCTGTGGCGGACAACAAACAGGTGGCCGTACTCGTTCCGACGACTGTACTGGCCTATCAGCACTATCAGACCTTCAGCAAGCGTCTGGAAGGCATGCCCTGTAAGGTGGATTACCTGAGTCGTGCCCGTACGGCAAAAGATACAAGCCGTATCCTGAAAGAGCTGGCGAACGGAGATATCAATATACTGATCGGTACGCACAAGATCATTGGAAAAAGTGTGAAATTCAAGGATCTCGGCTTGCTGATTATTGATGAAGAGCAAAAGTTCGGGGTGAGCGTGAAGGAAAAGCTCCGTCAGATCAAGGTAAATGTCGATACGTTGACCATGACAGCAACACCGATCCCTCGTACACTTCAGTTCTCTTTGATGGGAGCCCGTGACCTTTCGGTTATTCAGACGCCGCCTCCCAACCGTTATCCGATTCAGACCGAAGTGCATACTTTCAATGAAGAAATCATAACCGAGGCCATTAACTTTGAAATGAGCCGCAACGGACAGGTATTCTTTGTAAACAACCGCATTCAGAATCTTCCGGAACTGAAGGCAATGATCGAACGGAATATTCCAGACTGTCGCGTGTGTATTGGTCATGGACAGATGCAACCTGAGGAACTGGAGAAGATCATTTTTGATTTTGTCAATTATGATTATGATGTATTGCTCGCTACAACCATCATTGAAAGCGGAATTGATATACCCAATGCCAATACGATTATCATCAATCAGGCCCAGAATTTTGGTTTGAGTGACTTGCATCAGATGCGTGGACGTGTGGGACGCAGCAACAAAAAAGCTTTCTGTTATCTGCTGGCACCTCCTTTGTCATCGCTTACTCCCGAAGCCAAACGCAGGTTGCAGGCCATTGAAAACTTTAGTGATCTGGGAAGCGGTATCCATATTGCCATGCAGGATCTTGATATCCGTGGAGCAGGAAATATGCTGGGTGCCGAGCAAAGCGGATTTATTGCTGACCTGGGATATGAAACGTATCAGAAGATTCTGAATGAGGCCGTAACCGAGTTGAAGAATGAAGAATTTGCCGACTTGTATGCAGAAGAAATCAAGGCAGGAGAGGAGAAGATATCCGGAGAAGAGTTTGTGGACGAATGTACTGTGGAAAGTGATCTGGAACTTTTGTTCCCGAATGAATATATTCCCAGCAGCAGCGAACGTATGCTTCTCTATCGGGAACTGGACAAACTGGAACTGGATAAGGATGTGGAAGACTTCAAGGCTCGTCTGGTTGACCGTTTCGGCAAGATTCCTCTTGAAGGTGAGGAACTGATCCGGATTGTTCCGTTACGCAGGCTGGCCAAGCGGCTTGGAGTGGAAAAGGTGATTCTGAAAGCAGGTAAAATGATTCTGTTCTTTGTCAGCAATCTTGAAAGTCCTTATTATCAAAGTGCTGCTTTTGGGAAGATCATTGATTATATGGCTAAATATCCGCGTGACTGCAATTTGCGCGAACAGAACGGCAAACGCAGTATGGTGGTGAAGAACATCACGAATGTGGATGAGGCAGTCAGAATCTTACAGGAGATTGTTTCTCTGGGATAACCGGAGAAACAATCCTATAACATTTGGGTTACATTTCTGTTTCATTGTGTGGGATAATTGCTTTTCCTGACTATTTCTGATAGGACGATCAGGCCAGAGTCTATAATTTTGCGCCACAAAATTATCAGGATAATCAATTATATGAAAAAAGAAATTCTGTGTATGTCGTTATGGGGACTTTCCTTAGTTGCCGTAGCGCAAAGTGCCCGTGAAGAAATTCATCTTGATCCGGCTTTGGCTGCCGGAAAATATTATGCCTACCAGGCACCCGAAGTGAAACTTTCTCCGGTTCCGGAAGGATATGAACCTTTTTATATTTCAGCGTTTGCCCGTCATGGTTCCCGTTATCTGACCAAGCAGAAGAAATATGATGCTCCGTTGAAGGTGCTGATGGATGCGGATGAGGCTGGTGTTCTTACGGCTGATGGAAAGCGTGTTCTCAAGGTTGTTTGCAGTCTGCGTCAAGAAGCGGAAGGCCGTTATGGAGAATTGACGCCCAAAGGTGCCGAACAACATCGTGCTCTGATCCGGCGAATGTATGCACGTACGCCGGAGGTATTTGCTGATGGTGTGCATGTCGATGCACGTTCAACTTATAAAACCCGCGCTTTTCTTTCAATGGCAGCAGCCTGTGTGGAACTGAAAGGGCTGAATCCCCGGTTGGATATTACAACTGAAACAAGCGAACATGATGCTTATTATATAAAGTATAAGAATCCACAATACGAAGCCATGCATCTGGAAAATGCAGATTCTGTATATCGGGCCGCCGACAGTGTGTATGTACATCCTGCCCGTTTGATGAAACAGTTGTTTACGGATTCTGCTTATGTCCGGAAATATATTAAAGACGCTTCCGGTTTGATGGCTGATTTATTCGAATTACACGGTATTAGCCAAAGCAGTTACAATCAGCCGGATTTGTCGTTCTTGTTTACCGAACAGGAATGTTATGATCTTTGGCAACGGAACAATTTTGAATGGTATTATGAGAAAGGTGCTTCTCCGTTGAGTGATGCGTGCATGTATAAACTGGAACGTAATCTGCTGAAAAACTTTGTGGAAACAGCCGATACTGTTATTGCTTCCAAAAAGAAGGCAGTGACTTTGCGTTATGGTCATGATACAAATCTGGCTCCATTGGCTGTCTTGATGGGAATAAACCGGCTTTCAGTTTCTACTCCCGACTGGTATCAGATAGCTGATACTTACAGAACTTATCGGATTATTCCAATGTGCGGCAATATTCAGCTGATATTTTACCGGAAGCATAAGGGAGGGGACATTCTGGTCCGTCTGCTTTTGAATGAACGGGAAGTGACGCTTCCTCTGGAAACGGATGTTGCTCCGTTCTATCACTGGAAAGACTTACGGAAATATTGGTCGGATCTGATACGAAGAATAGAACTTCCTGAAACTGTCCATTAAACGAAAAGATCATGCAAGTCGTATTACCGGACTTGCATGATCTTTTTTTTATGCCGGAATCTTTGTAAAGTAAAATGGAAAGGAAGTGTCCTTGTTGATGGAACAATTTCCAAAGGGAAAAATGTATTAGGAATGAAATATCTCTGCAATGACGATGAAAACCACTCCCCGTACTTTTGCAGCATAAAAATAACAGGAAAGATTGTATGAGAGGGATATTATTATTGGGTGCATGTATGTTTGCGGCTATGTCCGTTAATGCACGAACCGTGAAAGGATTGATCAAAGACGCCCAGACAGGTGAAGAGATCATCGGGGCTTCAGTCCTTATTAAAGAAGATCCGACGAAGGGTGCGGTAACCGGCCTGGACGGAAGTTTTAATCTGGATCTGAACCGTCAGAAATGTACTTTGATTTGTTCTTATGTGGGTTACAAGACGATGGAAATTCATGTAACTCCTGACAGTAAGGATTTGACAATTGCTTTGAAAGCTGATGAAGTATTGCTGGAAGGCGTAACGGTAGTTGCAACGAATCCGGGACGTACGGAAGCTGGAGCGCGAGGCATTGAACGTCAGGCTATGAATGTGGTGAATGTGATGAGTGCGAAAGCTATTGAACTTTCTCCGGATATAACGGTAGCTAACGTGATTCAGCGTATGTCAGGTGTGACGGTGGAACGTAACAGCAGCGGTGAAGGTCAGTATGCAATTCTTCGTGGAATGGATAAACGCTATAATTATACATTGGTTAACGGAGTGAAGATTCCGAGTCCTGACAATAAGAACCGTTTTGTTCCGCTCGATATATTCCCTTCTGAAATGCTGGATCGTCTGGAAGTGACCAAATCGCTTACAGCTAATATGGAAGGTGATGGAATAGGTGGAGCCGTCAATCTGATTATGAAGGATGCGCCTTCTGACCGGCAGTTCACGGCTAATCTTTCAACCGGATATAATGCCATGTATTTTGACCGCGACTTTCAGTCTTTTAATAAAGGTGCAATTGTGAAGCAGTCTCCTTATGAGGCCAAAGGCATGCCTGAAGATACCCGTGTGACGATGGATGATTTCAAGACAGACAATCTTCGTATGAAATGGAAGAGACCTTTGCCTGATCTGACAGCCGGCCTTTCTTATGGTGACCGTTTCTTCGACGATAAGCTGGGAGTAATGCTTGCCGGGAGCTATTTGAATACTTATCGTGGAAAAGAAAGTCAGATATATTATCAGCCGGGTACAAGTCATAACGGCATTGAATATCGTGACTATTCCTCTCAGCAGACCCGTATCGGTGCTCATGCGAAGCTGGATTATCATATTAATTCACAACATAAACTGACTTGGTATAATGGATATATGGATATGCAGGAAGCTGAAGTCAGAGACGGACAGGATGATAAGGAAGGTGCTGTCCGTATGAAATGGAATCATCAGTATATTATAAATTCAACTCTGAAGGGTGAGCATGCTTTTCTGGAAAATAATGTGTTGCGTCTGAACTGGTCAGCTGTACTTTCGAAAGCTTATAGCGAGACTCCAGACAATACGGAAATTTATATGCAGGGTACTCACTTGCAGAATACAAATTCGGCTATTCGCCGTTGGGAACATAACTCAGATAAGGATAAAGCCGGTTATGTGGATTTGATGTATAAATGGAATCTGGGCGGTGGATCAGTTCTGGACTTTTCGGTCGGTGGTATGTATCGCGACAAGAAACGTGACAGCTTCTTTAATGAATATACCTTTGATTCAGCAACCGGTTCAAAAGATCCGCAGTATCAGGGAACTGACTGGAATAATTATGATGAGCTGCTGTTTGTGGCACGGAAATATGGAAACATCAGTGATCCGCTGAACTATGATGCAACGGAAAAGATCGGGGCTGGATATGGTCTGGTGAAATATACTTATGGACGTTGGGAACTGATCGGTGGCGTGCGTGTAGAACATACCAATCAGGGATATACATTGAAGTTCCCGACTGAAAGTGCAGATCCGAAAGGTAATCAGAAGTATACAGATGTTTTGCCGAGTTTCCATGCTAAATATGGAGTGCACGAGAATGCCAATCTTCGTTTGTCTTATGCACGTTCTATTAACCGTCCGAGCTTTTTCGAAATTGTTCCTTATTCAATCATCAATGAGGATTATAAAGAAAAAGGTAATCCGGATCTGAAACATACTGTGGCAGACAATGTGGATTTCCGTTATGAGTTCTTTCCGAAATCTTCGGAACAGTTTATGATTGGTGCCTTTTATAAATATCTGAAAGACCCGATTGAATATGGTCTGTTGAATGAAGGACAGGATACTTATTATAAGCCGATGAATTTCGGTAATGCAACGAATCTGGGATTGGAAGTAGATATTATGAAATACTTCAACTGGTTTGGTATAAAAGCCAACTATACATATACTCACTCAAAGATTACTACAGAAAAACGAATCATGGAAGGATCTGAAGTGAAACAGGTTTCCCAGTCTCGTCCTTTGTTCGGACAAGCAGCCCATGTAGCTAATCTTTCTTTACTCTTCAAGAGTACCAAATATGGTTGGGAAGGACAGCTGGCAGGAAGTTATACCGGAAAACGTTTGAGTGATATTTCCAACTGGTATGAAGACGATATCTGGGAAGACGGATATATTCAGCTGGATGCTTCGGTCGAAAAAAGCTTTAAGAATGGAATCAGCCTGTTTGCCAAAGCTTCCAATTTGCTGGATACTCCTTTGCTGAGATATATTCACAAGGGACCGCATACGGAAAATGTAAATTCGGAACGTACTGATGGAAATGTGATTGAACGGAAAGAATGGCACGGACAATCATTCATGCTGGGTATACGTTATAAACTTTGATAAAAAACTAACTAAATATTGTTTGACTAACATTTAAAAACTTGATTAAAATGAATCGCAGAAGTTATTTGTGGGCTTGTGCAGCCTTTATGGGAATGTCATTGCTGGCAACAGCTTGTAGTGAAGAAGATCCTTTGAGCAATGGCTCAGACCAGACGGATGGTTCTTCTGATGGCAATGAAGATGAAAACGGAGGTGATGAGAATCCGGTGGATTCAAATACAATCGTTTGGCCTGCTGATACGGTAGTTAGACTGTCAGAACATTACACTGTTCCTGAAGGTAAAAGTCTTTATATAAAAGAAGGTGCTCAGATTATTTTCAGCACGGAAGGTGTAGGAGCTAATCATACTCCTGTTGAATTCACGGTGAATGGTAATCTGTATTGTGAAGGAACGGCAGAAAAACCTGTTCTCTTCTCTGTAGAAGAAAGCGAACGTACTGAAGACAATATCTTTGCAGGTCTTTGGGGAGGTATCGTAGCTACGGAAACATGTGGTGAAATGCTGATTGATCATACAATCATTGAGTATACCGGAGGACAGGTTGTTGAAGGTTCACCTGCTGCTACTGCGGGCATATATACGGCTGGAGACGATGCTTATCCACAGATTACAACTAATAACATGAATGGTAAGTATGTAATTACCAATTCAGTTCTGCGTAACGGATGGTCAGACGGTATTTACATGATGGGTGGTCAGGCCATCATTGCAAATAATATTTTTGCAGCCAATGGATATGACGGTGCTGAAGCTGTCAATGTGAAAGCCGGATGTAAGGTAGACGTTGCAGGTAATGTGATGTTCAGTCCTAATACCAACGGTTTGAAGTTATCCAGCTCTGGTCAGAGTGAAGAACGTGGAAAGGCACTGGTACAGGCTTATAATAACACAATCATCAATGCCGGATGGCGTCGTGACGGTGAAAAAGGCGGATGTGTATATGCTGAAAAGAATGTACTGGCCAATGTCTTTAACAATCTGATGGTAAACTGTAAGTTCCGTGCTCAGACTCCGAACTATGATCAGCCCAATAATCCGGAAGAAGGTTATAATGATGCTTCTGTTATTGATTATAATTTTTATGCTTCCGGTACTCAGAAGAGCGATATCGTATACGACGGTGAAGATGAATCAGGTGTTGCTTACGCATGGGCTGGTTATGCTTATGAACATGAAGATTATAATGAAGGTGTAGTTGATCTGAACAGTATCATTACTAAAGCTGCTGAAGATTGTGCTAAGAATGATCCGAAATTTGTAAACTTCGATATCAATGCAGTGGCACTGACAGAGTATGTATATAATGAAGGCTGGGACTTCCATGTACAGGCTGGATCTCCGGTGTTGAGCGGAGCTTATAATGGAACAGATGCCAATATGCAGCCTTACTTCGGAACAGAAGGTTTGACTGTCAATGAAGAAACTTACACTTCTCCGGCAATTGAAGCACACTTCGGTGCTTACGGAACAAAATAATAATTGATTGTTTCTTTGAAATTCCGGATTTGCCTATGGATAATGACAGGCATATCCGGAATTTTTTATCGGACAGAAAAGTTTTTCAGAATCTTTTCAAATTCCTCCCATATTTTTGTCCTAAGATTTAATTAACAACTAAAAAAAGATTGTATGGTTTCAATTAAAAGAACATTTTTGACTCTTTGTCTGGCTTTGATTGCTATTGCAGGCTTCGCACAAAATGAGGCTGCATGGAAAGCTTTGGAAAAGCCGCTGAACTTCTATTTGGTAAACGATTTGGGACGTAATGGATATTATGATCAGAAACCGATTGCTGAATTATTGGGAAAAATGGCTGAAGCTGTCGATATTGAATGTGTCGTAGCTGCTGGTGATGTTCATCATTTTGAAGGCGTTCGCAGTGTGGATGATCCATTGTGGATGACTAATTATGAATTAATTTATAGTCATCCGGAACTGATGATTCCCTGGTATACCATTATGGGAAACCATGAATATCGCGGCAATACGCAGGCTCCGATTGATTATACCAGGAAAAGTGCCCGCTGGAATATGCCTGACCGTTATTATACAAAGGTTTTGGAAAATGATGGAATAACCATTCGTCTGGTGATGATTGACACTCCGCCTTTGTTGGACAAGTATCGGGAAGATACAGAAAAATATCCGGATGCATGTAAGCAGGATATGAACAAGCAGTTGGCCTGGATTGATTCAGTCCTGAGTACGGCAAAGGAAGACTGGGTTCTGGTTGTCGGCCATCATCCGATTTATGCAGATACAGAGAAAGAAGAGTCTGAACGTATGGATATGGAAAAGCGGGTTGATTCGATTTTGCGTAAATATAAAAATGTAGATATGTATCTGTGCGGACATATTCACAACTTTCAGCATATCCGTAAAAATGGAAGCAACATTGATTATGTAGTCAATACTTCCGGATCATTAAGCCGCAAGGTAAAACCGGTTGATGGAACAAAATTCTGCAGTGGAGAAACTGGTTTCTCTTTGATTTCAGCTGATAAGAAAGAACTGAATCTTCATATGATTAATAAAGAAGGTAAAGTGATATACACGGTAAAACATACGAAGTGATAGCGGCGCTTCTTTTTATAGTTTAAAGATAAAGGGTATTTGTCAGGACAGGCTTGGCAGATACCCTTTGCTTATTGGGGAATATCTGGTGAGGTATATATTTTGTTTTTGCCAACTGGAGTTAGCGTTTCTTAAAGATTTTAGTTTGCTTCCTTATTTT
>NZ_EQ973646.1:185870-208007 GCF_000157915.1 Phocaeicola coprophilus DSM 18228 = JCM 13818
AATAGAAAATAATCTGAAGACTGGAGATCAGAATGCCTCTGTCATATTAATATAGAATAAATTCTGCTTGTTGACGAAGTTACGTCCGAAATCCAGACGTACATTCATACGGGGCTGTACTTCTATGCGCAGTCCGACTCCGGCATTTGGCAGGACACCTTCGATGTTTACCGGGTCAGGTCCCATAAATCCTACGCCTCCCCAAACGACATAACCTAAATGAGAAACAACTCGTTTGATCCAGTTACTTTTGTCTGTATTGAACATCTGTCTGTATTCGGCCATAACGAGGTGGGAGCTTTTATCTCGGTATTGTCCCATATAATATCCTCGTAGATCAAATGGAGTTCCTGTCAATACATATTTGTTCAGGGGTATTTGATTGCCAAGTACATTCTTGCTTTGGGCGCTCCATGCCAGAACCTTTCTTTTGCCGACGGTCAGGTATTGGCGGTAATCCAGTTCCAGCCGGTAGAAATTGTTATCTCCTCCCAGCCATTTCTGATACATGATCCCTCTGAAGTCAAGGTACATACCCTTGTATGGATTAGCCGGAATGTCACGTGTATCATAAGTCAGCAGAAATCCCAGTCCGGAACTGAAGTTTGAATAACCTTCAGTGTTTCCTCCTGCTTCGATATAAGAAGGATCACGGGTAATTCCTTCGGCTACATCTTTCATCTTGTCATAGTTCAGATCAATCTGAGGGCCTAGAAAGAAATTGCTTTCTTTGAGTCGGAACAGGAACCAGGGGTTGATCTGCAGACCGCTATATTGATATTGGCTGGTTGTTTTTCCACGTTCGTAATTCTTGTTCGTATCGTAGCCTACGCCATAATAATTTTCTTGCGTATTTTTATAAATGAACTGGCCGAAGATTCTGAAACGGTCATTCTTGAAAAACAGCTGGGGTTTTACCATGATGTTCAATCCTCCGGTAAACATGAAAGCCATGGAAGCCGGGATAACAGAGCGCTGCATGGTTGTATCCTTAGGATCCATTCGGAAAGTCATCAAAGCTGTTCCACCTATCAGAACGCCGAAATCAGGGGTATAGCTGGGACCTCCCAGTATGTTATAATGAAAATTTCTTTTGGCCACCTTCTGGCGTCTGAGTTCTTTTTTGCTTAAGGGGCGGGAAGAAATACTGTCTGTTGGGGAAACCGTCTGTTCGATTGGATTCTGAATGGTGTCTGAGGAGGAGATCTCCTGAGCTGACATGAAACCGAGTGAGCCAAACAGGCAAACCAGGCATGTTAATAATTTTTCTTTCATATATCTTCTGTGATCGTTGACAATAAGGTTGTATCCTTATACTGGGTGCAAAATTACGAAACTCAGTGCAAATAAAAAAATTAAATCTACCTTGCTATTTACGAAAAAATGGTAATGTATTTGGCTGTTCAGTGGCTATTTCTTAATTTTACACGTGTTAAAACAAGTAATGATTGATAATATGACAGTAATTGAACGTTTTTTGAAGTATGTAACTTTCGACACACAATCTGATGAATCGACTGGGGTTACTCCCAGTACGGCCAAGCAGATGGTGTTTGCACAATATCTGAAGACAGAACTGGAAGCTTTAGGGCTTGAAGAGATTTCTTTGGACGAGAATGGATATCTTTTTGCAACACTTCCGGCCAATGTGGACCGGAAAATTCCGACCATTGGTTTCATTGCTCACATGGATACAAGTCCGGATATGAGTGGAGAAAATGTTTCACCGCGTATTGTGAGTTCCTATGATGGCTCGGATATTACGTTGTGTGCAAGCGATGGCATTGTTCTTTCTCCCCGTCAGTTTCCTGAACTGAAAGATCATATTGGAGAAGATTTGATCGTAACCGATGGTCATACCTTGCTGGGAGCGGATGATAAGGCCGGTATTGCCGAGATCGTTGCAGCTGTCGCTTATTTGAAAGAACATCCGGAAATTGAACACGGAAAGATCCGTATCGGCTTTAATCCTGATGAAGAGATTGGTTTGGGAGCTCATAAATTTGATGTAGAGAAGTTCGGAGCTCAATGGGCCTATACAATGGATGGAGGAGAAGTCGGTGAGTTGGAATTTGAAAATTTCAATGCCGCTTCAGCCAAAATCTGTGTAAAAGGACGTAATGTACATCCAGGATATGCCAAGAATAAGATGATAAATTCCTTACTTGTAGCAAATGAATTCATTTCCATGCTACCGGCTAATGAAACTCCGGCAACTACAGAGGGTTATGAAGGATTCTATCATCTGATTGGTATGGAAGGTGAAGTGGAACAAACCACTTTGGCATATATTATCCGTGACCATGACCGTCAGAAATTCGAGATCCGCAAGAAACTGATGTCAGAATGTGCGGCCCGTATCAATGAAAAATATGGAGATGGTACTGTAAAGATTGAGATCAAGGATCAATATTATAACATGCGTCAGCAGGTAGAGCCATTGATGCATATCATTGACATTGCTTTTGCGGCCATGCAGGAGGCAGGGGTTGAGCCGAAAGTAAAAGCTATTCGTGGTGGAACAGACGGAGCCCAACTGTCGTTCAAGGGACTTCCTTGTCCGAATATCTTTGCCGGTGGTTTGAATTTCCACGGCCGATATGAGTTTGTACCGGTACAGTCTATTGAAAAGGCAATGCGTGTCATCGTAAAGATCGCAGAGCTGACGGCTAAACGGTATTGATAGTACAGCTGAAAGAATTCAGGAAAACGGAAGCCGGATGATCGGTTCTGATTCTGGCTTCCGACTATCCTTTTTGAGAAGGATATTTGGGAAAGATCTAATATACGCGTAAAAACATACTATAAATCTTACTTTTACTTAAACTCTTAAGATTATGAAAACAACTCCTTTTACCGAGAAGCATATTGCTCTTGGTGCTAAAATGCATGAATTTGCTGGTTATAACATGCCTATTGAATATTCAGGAATTATCGATGAACATTTGACGGTATGTCAGGCTGTTGGAGTCTTTGATGTATCCCACATGGGGGAATTCTGGGTGAAAGGTCCGCATGCGCTGGAGTTCATTCAGCAGGTTACTTCGAATAATGCAGCTGTACTTACACCGGGGAAAGTTCAGTATACTTGCTTCCCTAATGAAACAGGCGGAATTGTAGATGACCTTTTGGTGTATGCCTATGAACCCGAAAAGTACATGTTGGTTGTGAATGCCGCTAATATTGAAAAGGACTGGAACTGGTGTGTATCTCACAATCAGGTCGGAGCAGAACTGGAAAATTCATCCGACCATATCGGACAGTTGGCTGTACAAGGCCCTAAGGCTCTGGCTACATTGCAGAAACTGACGAGTGTGGATTTGTCTGCCATTCCATATTATACATTCTGTACCGGCGAACTGGCAGGAGTAAAGAATGTGATTATATCCAATACAGGTTATACTGGAGCAGGCGGCTTTGAATTATATTTCTATCCACAAGATGCCATGACTATCTGGGATGCAGTATTCCGTGCAGGTGAAGAATTTGGCATCAAGCCGATCGGATTGGGAGCACGTGATACGCTTCGTCTGGAAATGGGATTCTGCCTGTATGGTAATGATATTGATGATACCACCTCTCCGTTGGAAGCCGGTCTGGGATGGATTACGAAATTTGTAGACGGAAAGAACTTTACCAATCGGGCCGCTCTTGAACGTCAGAAAGCAGAAGGTGTGACTCGTAAACTGGTCGGATTTGAAATGATTGATCGGGGAATACCACGTCATGGATACACGCTGACAGATGCGGAAGGCAATGAGATAGGACATGTAACTTCAGGAACAATGTCTCCGATCCGAAAGATTGGTATTGGTATGGGATATGTAAAGGCCGAGTATGCTAAGCCGGGTACTGAGATTTGGCTTGATAATCGTGGGCGTAAATTAAAAGCTCAGGTTGTCAAACCGCCTTTCCGTCATTGATGCCGGTTGGTCAGATACATTTGAACTGACTATATAGGAACATCCCTTTTCCTGACAGCCTTCTTGCTTTAGAGAGGCAGTTCGGGCAAAGGGATGTTTTCTTTTTTGTACAGAATCAGGTCTGAATGTCTGGTTCCTGAATTTTCCTGAGACAGAAGGCTTCAAGGAAGCGATTTATTATGTATTTTTGCGACTGTATTAAAAAGACGAAAAGTATGTCGCATCTTGCTCCTTTAATCAGCGATCTGGCTTTAATTCTTTTGTGTGCCGGTATAATTACGCTGATTTTTAAAAAACTCAAACAGCCCCTTGTTTTAGGGTATATTGTGGCGGGCTTTGTAGCCAGTCCTCATTTTTCATTGACTCCCTCGGTTACTGATGTTGCCAATATTCAGACCTGGTCAGATATTGGTGTAATCTTCCTCCTCTTTGCTTTGGGACTGGAATTCAGTTTCAAGAAGCTGGTTAAAGTAGGCGGTCCGGCGGTGATTTCAGCATGTACCATTATTTTTTGTATGATTCTGGTCGGAATGTGTACTGGGTGGCTGTTCGGATGGAAACGGATGGACTGCATTTATCTGGGAGGTATGTTGGCCATGTCTTCCACCACTATTATTTATAAGGCTTTTGATGATTTAGGACTTCGCCAGCAACGTTTTGCCGGACTGGTGCTTAGTATTCTGATCCTGGAAGATATATTGGCGATTGTTTTGATGGTTATGTTGTCCACCATGGCCGTCAGTAAGAATTTCGAAGGGGGAGAGATGGTGTACAGCATACTGAAGTTGGTCTTCTTCCTTATCTTATGGTTTGTGGTAGGTATTTATCTGATCCCGCTGTTCTTAAAGCGAGTGCGCCGTCTGATGAGTGATGAAACCTTATTGATTGTTTCGCTTGCTCTCTGTTTCGGTATGGTTGTCTTAGCAGCCAAGGTTGGTTTCTCTCCTGCTTTTGGCGCATTTATTATGGGATCCATTCTTTCGGAAACTATTGAATCCGAACATATCGTCAAATTAGTTTCTCCGGTAAAAGATCTGTTTGGAGCCATCTTTTTCGTTTCTGTCGGAATGATGGTAGATCCGGGTATGATTGTCGAATATATCGGTCCGATTATAGCTCTGGTGATAGCGGTGCTGCTCGGACAGACCATTTTTGGTACAGCCGGAGTCCTTTTGTCCGGCCAACCGCTGAAGACAGCGATGCAATGTGGTTTCAGTCTGACACAGATTGGTGAATTTGCCTTTATTATTGCATCATTGGGAGTCAGTCTTCAGGTGACAAGCCATTTCCTTTATCCCATTGTTGTAGCCGTATCTGTAATCACGACTTTTCTCACACCTTATATGATACGTTTGGCTGTTCCGGCTTATCAGGTAGCCGATAAGTATATTCCGGCTCGCTGGCGTCATTTGCTGGAGCGTTACTCTTCAGGAGTTCAGCCGGTCAATCATTCCAATAACTGGAAAAAACTGCTGACCGCCATCGTGCGTATTGTATTGGTTTATGCGGTATTGGCAATTGCCGTTACAGCTTTATGCCTGCATTTGATTGTTCCTTTGGTCATGCAGCTGGGAGATTTCTGGGGACGTTTGCTGGGAGCTGTAATAACGATTGGTGCCGTGGCTCCATTTCTCCGTGCCCTGATTATGAAGAAGAATCATTCGGAAGAATTCCGGGCTCTGTGGCGTGACAGCCGGTTTAATCATGCACCGTTGATTTCGGTTATTTTACTCCGTATTGTCATTGCGATTTCGTTCGTTGTCTATATTATCAAAGATTTATATCAGGCTTCAGTTGCTTTGGTCGTAGCTATTGCAATTGTGGTTGTTACGGGTATGATTGTATCTCGTTTTCTCAAGAAACAGTCAATTGTACTGGAGCGGACATTTGTTCAGAATCTCCGCTCGAAGGATATGCGGCAGGAATTTTTGGGAGAGAAGCGTCCGGAATATGCCGGGTCTTTATTGGACCGGGACATTCACTTGAGCGATTTTGTCATACCTGCTGACTCGCTTTGGGCCGGACGTACATTGAGAGAACTGGACCTTGGAAAGAAATATGGTGTGCATGTGGCCTCCATCATACGTGGAACACATCGCATCAATATTCCCGGTGGAGATAACCGGTTATATCCCTGCGATACGATTCAGGTAATTGGTACCGATGAGCAGTTGTCGCAATTTGCAGCACAGGCAGAGAAGGTTTCCACTGCTTGTATGGATGATGATTTTGAGAAGCGGGAAATGCAGTTGAAGCAGTTTGTGGTTGACAAGTCTTCTCCTTTTGTCGGACATACAATTCTGGAATGTGGAATCCGCAATCAGTTTCATTGCCTTGTTGTCGGTATTGAATCCGCTGGAGATGTTTCGCTGCATGCTCCGGATGTCCATATTCCTTTACAGGCAGGTGATGTAATGTGGGTTGTTGGTGAAGAAACAAATCTGCAAGGACTTTGTCAGTGGAAAGAGCATGATCTTGCCAAAGAGCCTGTCTGAGCAGAAAAGCATTGAATAAAAAAGACCGCAGGCCTTCCTGTTGAAAAATTCAGCAGAGGGCCTGCGGTCTCTTTTTTATATGGGCATTTCAAACTTTTCAGGATTGATTACTCTTCGTTTTCCTCTTCGTCATCATCCCAGTCAAAATCGAAATCTCCGATAAACTCCGGTGTAAAGAATTCATCCAGGTCACGACGGTCTTTTTTGGTCGGTCTTCCTGTTCCTTTTGCTCTTCCTACGAATCCGCTGATTTTACTCATTTCCAGCAGTTCATACTGATCTGGTGTGGTGACATTTTCCATCATTTCCGGAACCAGTTTGGCGCCGACACGTTTCTCTATGGCCTGCAGCACCTTGAATGAGTATGTAATAGGCGGTTTCTTAACCTGTATGACATCACCAGGCTTGACCATACGGGAGGGTTTTGCCTGGGCACCATTGATACATATTCTGCCTTTCTTGCAAGCTTCGGCAGCAATGGTACGTGTTTTGAAGATGCGGGTAGCCCACATCCATTTGTCTATTCTTGCTTCGGGCATAATGTTCTTTTGTTATTTGTTGTTGTATTGATTCATGGTTATGTTCAAACCGGCAAGGCAAAAGCTTTTGACGATTTCTCCTGCCATTTCCAGACGTTCGGGCATTAGCCTGGTGTCCTCTTCGCTGAAGTGTCCCAGTACGAAATCTATCTGTCCTCCTCTCGGAAAGTCATTTCCTATTCCGAAACGCAGGCGTGCATAGTTTTGCGTTCCTAGGGTTGCAGCAATATGTTTCAGACCATTGTGGCCGGCATCACTTCCTTTTCCTTTCAGGCGGAGAGTTCCGAACGGCAGAGCCAGATCATCAACAACGATGAGTACATTTTCTAAAGGAATTTTCTCCTGTTGCATCCAGTAACGTACGGCATTTCCGCTTAAATTCATATAAGTGGAAGGTTTAAGGAGCAACAGTTGGCGTCCTTTTACCGACATAGAGGCGGTTGCCCCGTAGCGTCCGTCGGTAAAAACAATATTGGACGCCTTTGCAAGGGCGTCCAATACCATAAATCCTATATTGTGACGGGTATTCCGGTATTCTTCACCGATGTTTCCCAGTCCTACGATCAAATATTTCATTGAAAGGGATTTGTTGATTTCAATTTATTGAAACAAATTATTTACCTGCAGCAGCCTGTGCACCACGAGCAGCACGAGTCAATTTAACTGCGCAAACTACAGCTTCCTTAGCGTTCAACAGTTGCAGACCTTCGTAGTTCAATTCACCTACCTTGATAGTCTTACCCAGACCCAGGCTAGTTACGTCAACGATCAGACGTTCAGGAATTACGTTGTACAGAGCTTTAACTTTCAGCTTACGGATCTGCAGAGCCAATTTACCACCGGCTTTAACACCTTCAGCCAAACCTTCCAGCTGTACAGGAACTTCCATAACGATCGGGTTAGCTTCGTCGATCTGCAGGAAGTCAACGTGCAGGATAGCGTCAGTTACAGGGTGGAACTGGATATCTTTCATGATAGCGTTTACAACTTTGCCATCAATGTTCAGGTCTACTACATAGATGTGCGGTGTGTATACCAAGTTACGCAGACCGTCAGTTGTTACAGTGAAGTGAGTAGCAACCGGGTTGCCGTTTTCGTCTTTCTGGATACCGTACAATACGCAAGGTACGCCGTTGTTTTTACGCAAGCTGTGAGTAGCTTTCTTTCCAGTTTCAGTTCTCAAAGAACCTTTGATTTCGATTGATTTCATTTTTCAAATCTTTTTGTGTTACTCTAAATTAAGTTTATTATCTCTTGCTTAATTCGCCATCACACGATGTGGTATATCACACGATGAGCTTAAAAAAGCGCTGCAAAGGTAGTGATTTCCTTTGAAATAACCAAAATAATTCCTTCTTTGTTGGGAAGGTAGCTGAAGTTTGATCTTTTGGCAGAGAGTTTTTCCTATATATAATAAGGTGTATGATAGCCAATAAAGAGTGAGGTTATGCGAAAGCCACAGGAGGCGGGGACACACATGAAAAGTTATATTACCTTCGTGGCTTTCGTATTCTGAATGCATGAATTAGAAATCGATATCGATTTTTATTTCATCTGCGCTGAGATGGCTGTTTTCCGATAAGGGCTCTTCTTGCATTTCGTGAGCATTTGGATGTCTTTCCCCTAAGATTGGTCCTTGTTCATGTTCAATGTATTGGATCGCCTGGTGCAGTCCGTTCATAAATTTCTCGAAATCTTCTTTATAGAGGAATATCTTATGTTTTTCAAAACTCACTGAAGAATCATTTCCTTCCCCAGAAACCACCTTTTTACTTTCCGTAATGGCAAGAAACATTTCCTCTTTTCGATTCTTCTTCACATCCAGATAGTAGATGCGTTTACCGGCTTTAACGGTTTTTGAGAAGACTATTTCCTTGTCGCCTTCTTTCATGATGTTCTTGTTCTGATCTTCCATAGATTTATTCATTACTTAAAAAGACGCTCAAATTTCTTTATTTTATTGCTTATTTCAAAATGCGAAGATGATAAAAATACATAAAAGCAAAAAAAACAGAAAAAAATGCCATTTTTTGTATGCTATGTTGGGATTTTATTTTACTTTTGCATAAAAATAATATTGTTATTAGTTAGTATGATTAACAGAGTTCTTATTCGTCTTAAGATAGTTCAGATAATCTATGCTTATTATCAGAACGGTGGTAAAAACTTGGATACTGCAGAAAAGGAGTTGTTCTTCAGCTTATCCAAAGCATACGATTTATATAACTATCTCTTGCTCTTGATGGTCGAAGTTACAAAGTATGCCAATAAGCGATTGGATGCTGCGAAAAGTAAAATGGTGCCTACTCAAGAAGATCTTCGTCCTAACACTAAATTTGTAGAAAACCGCTTCATTGCTCAGTTGGAAGTCAACCGGCAGTTGAATGAATTTGCCAGTTCACAGAAGAAGACCTGGGAAAACGAAGGTGATTTTGTGAAGAAGCTGTGTGAGCAGATCATGGAAAGTGATATTTATAAGGAATACATGGCCAGCGAAACTTCTTCTTACGAGGAAGACCGTGAGGTATGGAGAAAGATCTATAAGAAGATCATTTTCAACAATGCTGCTTTGGATGAAGTATTGGAAGACCAGAGTCTGTACTGGAATGACGATAAGGAAATTGTAGATACTTTTGTTCTGAAGACGATCAAGCGTTTTGATCCGAAGAACGGTGACAAGCAGGAACTCTTGCCCGAATTTAAGGATGAGGAAGATCAGGAGTTTGCGCGCCGTCTGTTCCGCCGTACAATCCTGAATGCAGATTATTATCGTCATTTGATCAGTGAAGGTTCAAAGAACTGGGATCTGAACCGTGTAGCTGTGATGGACGTGGTGATCATGCAGATTGCTTTGGCTGAAATTCTGAGTTTCCCCAATATTCCTGTGAATGTTTCTTTGAATGAATACGTGGAAATTGCCAAGTTGTATAGTACTCCGAAGAGCGGTGGTTTCATCAATGGTACATTGGACGGAATTGTTAATCAATTAAAAAAGGAGAATAAGCTAACCAAAAATTGATATATTTGCGTAGCTTAATATTAATCAAAAACTAGAAGAAACGTATGAACGTGTTGAATGTCATGTTACAGGCCCAAGGTGGTGCTGACTATTCTTTCCTGATCATGATGGTGGCTATCTTTGCTATCATGTACTTTTTTATGATCCGTCCTCAGAACAAAAAGCAGAAAGAGATTGCCAACTTCCGTAAAAACCTGGAAGTAGGACAGTCTGTAATTACTGCCGGAGGTATTTATGGAAAGATTAAAGAAATAGAAGACAATGCCGTAATTGTGGAAATTGCATCTGGCGTAAAAATCAAAGTAGACAAAAACTCTATTTATGCTGATGCCCAGGCTCAGGCAAATAAATAAAAATTTTATGCTATGTTCGATAAGAAGAACATAAGGACATATTATTTGATGATATCAAGGAAGATCAGAAATTTCCTGCTTAGTCAGAAGAGCAGGGAATTTCTGGTTTTCCTTTTTTTTGTATTCGTATCTTTCTGCTTCTGGCTGATGCAGACCATGAATGATCTTTATCAGGCAGAATTCAAGATGCCCGTCCGTCTGCGTAATGTCCCGAAAGAAGTTGTGCTGACTTCTGAATTGCCTGATGAGATCCGGGTGCGGGTAGAGGATCGGGGAACCGTATTGTTGAATTATATGTTGGGAAGAACCTTTTTTCCTGTTTCCTTCGATTTTGAAGAATATCGGGATCGTGGAGATCATGTACATATTTCTTCTGCTGAGATCTTTAAGAAAGTTGCTACTCAGTTGAATACTTCCACCAAGCTTTTGTCTGTCCGTCCCGATACGCTGGAAATCATTTATACGGAAGGCAAGGCCAAGAAAGTTCCTGTCGTCCTGGATGGTCATGTCTCAGCAGGAAGACAATATTATGTTTCCGACATTCATTTCAGTCCTGATTCGGTCATGGTCTATGCACCGAAGGAAGTGCTTGGCTCGATAACGGCGGCTTATACCCAGCCTCTGGAACTGGAGAATATTACGGATACACTGAATCAGCGTGTAGCGATCCGCAAGGTAAAAGGTGCCAAGTTTGTGCCGGCTACCAATGATATGTCTGTTTATGTAGATATGTATTCCGAAAAAACAGTAGATGTGCCCATTGTGGGAGTTGATTTCCCTCCGGGAAAAGTGCTTCGGACTTTCCCGTCCAAAGCACAGGTTACTTTCCAGGTTGGACTGAAACATTTCAAGGAGGTAACAGCCAATGACTTCTTTATAGGAATTCATTATAAAGATCTGTTGCGGAACAAGGAGGAGCGAGTTCCCCTTTCTGTACAGACATTCTCGCCCTATGCCAGTCGGGTGCGTGTCATCCCTTCTTCTGCGGATTATCTGATCGAAGAACAGCAAGTTACGGAAACACATGATTAAACTGGGAATTACTGGAGGAATCGGAAGCGGGAAATCTTATGTTTCCCGCTTGTTGGAGAGCTGGGGAATCCCTGTCTACGATACCGACCGGGAGGCAAAAAGACTGACCCTGACTCATCCGGAGATCCGTCGTGAACTGATTGCCTTGCTGGGAGAGGAAGTTTATTGTGGACAGCAGCTGAATAAAACATTGCTGGCCGGTTGTCTTTTTGCTTCCAGAGCGCATGCAGAACGCGTGAATCACATTATACATCCCCGGGTGTATGAAGACTTTCTGTTGTGGGCCGACGGGTTGAAACAACAGGGAAGAGAACTGGTGGGGATGGAAAGTGCTATTTTGTTTGAGTCCAGGTTTGACCGTGCCGTGGATCGTGTCCTGATGGTATATGCACCGTTGGAAATACGGATTTCACGGGCTATGGAGCGCGACGGAGTTCCGGAAGAACGGGTTCGTGAACGGATTGCTGCCCAGATGGATGAGGAACTGAAATGCAAGAGAGCAGACTTTATTCTTACAAACGATGGCATAAATCCGGTGGAACCTCAACTCGGGCAAATTATTCAGGAACTGGGATGCATAAAAGCATGCAAATAGTTTGTGTATTTCATTCGTGAATTGTACTTTTGTCGGCTGAATATTAAACTTAATCATTTACTCGCTATGTTGAAAACTATTTTGGCTATCTCGGGTAAGCCGGGATTATATAAGCTGATTTCTCAGGCTAAGAATATGCTGATTGTAGAATCAGTTGCAGATAAAAAGAGAATGCCGATCTATGCCAGTGATAAAGTAATCTCTTTGGGTGATATTGCTATGTATACCGATGCTGAAGAAGTTCCCCTGGCTGAAGTACTGGAATCTGTAAAGACAAAGGAAAACGGACAGGCTGCTTCTTTGGATTTCCGTAAAGCTTCTGCAGAAGAACTGCACGCTTTCATGGCTGAAGTATTGCCTAACTATGACCGCGACCGTGTACACACCAGCGATATCAAGAAACTGATCCAGTGGTATGATCTGCTGGTTGCTGGCGGTGAAACAGAGTTTGTTGAAAAACCGGCTGTCAGCGAATAATCTGAATCTGAAGATTTCTAAAATAAAAAAAGGAACCCCGAAAGGTTCCTTTTTTTATGCTTCTATCCGGAAGTGCTCTTTATTCTTTTTCGCTCAGTGTTGCGATACTTACACGGTTCCAGTCAGCTTCTGAGAACATATTTCCGATACCCTGACCTTCAGCTGTGATACGCTTGGAATCAATTTTATATTTGTTGACCAGCATGTTCTTGACTGCTTCTGCACGTTGTCTGGCAATTCTTTCGTTCACTTCGATCTTTCCTTCGGGTGATGCGAAACCTTTGATGGAGACAGTGCTCTTCGGGTGATTCTTCATGTAAGTAGCGATACGTTCAACGTTCGGAGTCTGGTCGGCTGAGATGCTTACGCTACCCTGACGGAAGGTGATGACAGATTCCAGTGACATGGTATTCGTGTTAGTCACGATTGTCTCTACCTGTTTCGGTGCATTCTGACATTCAGTCAACTGACGCTGCAACTGATCTGCTACGGCTGCGCTTTCGGCCAAAGCTGCTTCGTTGGCTGCTACTGCTTCACGCAAAGCATTTACCTTGTCGTTCAGCATAGCCACTTCGGCTGCATCATACGGACGCTGGATTGTCATGTAACGTTTTCCGTTGCTGCCCTTGAAGTGGTAAGTTACTCCGGCCAGCAGTTCGATGGCTGACTTGTTGACATTCAGCTGCTGTGCGAACTTTCCGTCCATGCGGTATACTACAGCAGGCTTGAAGTTGACTGACCATGCTTTTTCTTCTCCCAGATTGAAGTTGAAACTTGCACCGAAGCGGCTGGTCACATAGCTGTTGTCCCATCCGTAGCCTGAGTTCATGAAATCATGGCCCCAGCCGATACCGGCAACTGCTTCTACTTCGAACAGGCGGGGAGCACCGTTATAGCCCCAGAACAAGTTGTTCAGATTGATTTTTCCGTTTGCAGTCAGACTTAATGCATCAAATGCAGTGCGGCTCATGGATGTGTTTACTGCGGTCAATCCCTGGAATGAGATACCCAATACCGGGGTTACCTGCTTACCCAGTTCTACGCCGACTGTTCCGCGCATGTTCTTCCAGAATGCAGAGTGTGAAGTAGGAGTGATTCCTCCACCGTTCAGACCGACATACCAGTTGTCGAAAAATTTAGTTCCTTCATACGCTTTCTGTGCGTTTACTGACATGGCCATAGCCATAGCGGCTACTGCCACCAACATACCTCTCTTTCTCATAATGTTTTTAAATTTAATGATTCGTTTAGTTTCGTTTAGTTACGAATATATAACAACGATCAGTGAAAAATGTTTGATAGAGATTTAAAATTAAAAGGGAAATCTTTGCAGACTTCCCTTTAAAATCCTGTTTGTCAGTTGCGGAATTTCAGCGAATCACCGCTGCGTTCCACAATGATCGGTTTGCTTCTGTCAACTTCCTGTGAAAGGAGTTTCTTGGACAAATCGTTCAACAGATAGCGCTGGATGGCCCGTTTAACCGGACGGGCACCGAATTCGGGATCGTATCCTGCGGTGGCGATAAAGTCTACGGCTTCATCGGTCATCCGTAAGGTTACGCCGTTTTCATTCAGCATTTTCTGAATGCCGTTGATTTGCAGGCGGACAATCTGTTCGATCTGCGGACGGTTCAGCGGCTGGAACATGATGGTTTCGTCGATACGGTTCAGGAATTCCGGACGGATCGTCTTCTTCAGCATGTTCATCACTTCGGTCTTGGTCTCTTCTACTATCTGGTCGTGGTTCTGGTCGTTTATTTTCTCAAACTGGCTCTGGATGTAAGCACTTCCCAGGTTGGACGTCATGATGATGATGGTATTCTTGAAGTTTACCGTACGTCCCTTGTTGTCGGTCAGACGGCCGTCGTCCAATACCTGCAACAGGATGTTGAATACATCCGGATGTGCCTTTTCGATTTCATCGAAAAGGACAACGGAGTAGGGTTTACGGCGCACGGCTTCGGTCAACTGTCCACCTTCATCATAGCCAACGTATCCCGGAGGCGCACCGATGAGTCGTGACACGGTATGCTTCTCCTGATATTCACTCATGTCGATACGTGTCATCAGCGATTCGTCATCGAACAGGTATTCTGCCAGTGCCTTGGCCAGTTCGGTCTTACCGACACCCGTCGTACCCAGAAAGATGAATGAACCGATCGGACGTTTCGGGTCTTGCAGTCCGGCACGGCTTCGGCGTACTGCGTCGGCTACGGCCTGAATAGCCTCGTCCTGTCCGATAACCCGTTTGTGAAGTTCGTCTTCCAGATGGAGCAGCTTTTCGCGTTCACTTTGCAGCATCTTGCTGACCGGTATGCCTGTCCAGCGTGATACTACGTCGGCGATGTCTTCAGCAGTGACTTCCTCTTTGATGAGGGCATTGTCGCCTTGCTTATGCTTCAGGTCTTCCTGGATTGACTTGATTTCGTTTTCCAGTGCCTGCAACTTTCCGTAGCGGATTTCTGCAACCCGTCCGTAGTCGCCTTCGCGTTCAGCCTTGTCGGCTTCAAACTTCAGCTGTTCGATTTCCTTCTTGTTCTCCTGTATCTTGTTTACCAGTTGCTTTTCGCTTTGCCATTTGGCCTTGTACGAAGTTTCCTGTTCCTTGAGTTCGGCGATTTCCTTGTTCAGCTGAGCCAGCTTGGCTTCGTCTTTTTCACGCTTGATTGCCTCGCGTTCGATTTCAAGCTGTTTCAACCGACGTTCGATTTCGTCGAGTTCTTCCGGCAGTGAGTCACGTTCCATACGCAACTTGGCGGCGGCTTCATCCATCAGGTCGATGGCTTTATCCGGCAAGAAACGTTCGGTGATATACCGGTTACTCAGTTCTACGGCTGCGATGATGGCTTCGTCTTTGATACGCACCTGATGGTGGTTTTCATAACGTTCCTTCAGTCCTCGCAGGATAGAGATGGAGCTTGCGGTGTCAGGCTCGTTCACCATGACGGTCTGGAACCGGCGTTCCAGTGCCTTGTCCTTTTCGAAATATTTCTGATATTCGTCAAGGGTGGTTGCACCGATACTTCTCAGTTCGCCACGTGCCAGAGCAGGTTTCAGAATGTTGGCAGCATCCATGGCACCTTCACCTTTTCCGGCTCCTACCAGGGTATGGATTTCATCAATGAACAGGATGATGTTTCCGTCAGACTTGGTTACCTCGTTGATGACCGATTTCAGACGTTCCTCGAACTCGCCTTTGTATTTGGCTCCGGCAACGAGGGCACCCATATCCAGTGAATAGAGCTGTTTGTTCTTCAGGTTCTCCGGAACATCTCCCCGCAGGATACGTTGTGCCAGTCCTTCCACGATGGCGGTCTTACCGGTACCCGGTTCACCGATCAGGATCGGGTTGTTCTTCGTACGGCGGCTCAGGATCTGCAGGACACGGCGGATTTCTTCGTCACGTCCGATCACCGGATCCAGCTTGCCGTTACGGGCAGCCTCAATCAGATTGATGGCATACTTGTTCAGTGACTGATAGGTGTCTTCACTTGACTGTGAAGTAACCTTCTGTCCCTGGCGCAGCTCATTGATGGCTACACGCAGTTCCTTGTCTGTCATTCCGGCATCTTTCAGGATGGAAGAAGCGGTACTTTTCACATTCAGCAATGCCAGAAGGATGGCTTCCAGTGAAACATATTCATCTCCCAGTTCCTTGGAGTAGTCGATTGACTTTTGCAATACCTCGTTGCTTTCGCGGCTCAGATAAGGTTCGCCTCCTGAAACTTTCGGCAACGAAGTAATCTGTTTGTCAAGCACGGTGGTCACCTGCTGTGCGTTCATGCCGAGTTTCTGGAAGATGAAATTGGTTACGTTTTCACCCACCTTCAGCACACCTGCCAGCAAATGTTCGGGCTCGATGACCTGCTGTCCGCGGTTCTGTACCAGATTAACCGCAGTCTGCACGGCTTCTTGCGATTTGATTGTAAAGTTGTTGAAGTTCATATTGTTTAGTTTTTAGTTTTTTTCTGTTTAACACTCTCGTCCGGTCTCTGATCCCTGCGGGTCCGGAACCGGATTCGCTTAGTATTTATCAAATTCCCTGCCATTGGCCTTTATTCCTTAATGTCTGCCTAAATGTCATATAATCAACGGGTTATGACTGAAAAAATGTCGTGTTGATGTACAAAATGGCAGTTCTGCCCGTTTCCCTTTTTCTGAAAGGAGCCTGCATGATCCGGGAAACTGGAACTTGCCGGCGGTCTGCAGGCTGTCCGTTGCCGTCGCAAGGGAAAGCCGTTTCCCGGCCGTCTGAAAACGCCGAAACGTTTTGTCTCATTCGCCGAAATGTTTTCTCTTAAAGCCCGAAACGTTTTTAAAAAAGCCCGAAGCCTTTTTTCTTTTCCGGCAGAAGAAGATGAAGGGGAGGGGAAAAAGCCTTCTGACGGTCTTTACGGAAGTGTGCAGACGTTGGGGCTGAATCGTGCGGTCGTTGGGGTTGAATCGTGCGGTCGTTGGGGCCGGATCGTGCGGTCGTTGAGGCCGGATCGTGCGGTCGATTTTTTTTGCATTGACCAGTCAATGCGAAGGTATCGTGCGGTCGCTGGCAGGAGCGGGAAAAAGTTGCCGGGCCGGATCATTCTGCTCCTGCCTTTTCGGAAAGAACCGGATGCTTCTGCTGCATATTCGGAGGAGCATGGAGAGCGAAGTTTCTCTGCATTTTGTAATCCGGGAAAGAATTGTTACCTTTATGCCCTAAAGCGTAACAATGATGGAAAATAAAATCAAATTTGCACCGAATGTGATGCTGATTGATGCATCCTATCTGGACCGCGTCACTTGTGACCTGCAGGCCCATTTCGCCCCGATTGTGAACCGTGAACTGCCGAAAGCTGACTTGGCGGTATTGCTGGAATGTCTGGCGTTGGATGCAGGTATGAAGCTGGGCAATAACGAAATACAGGTTATTTTTATCTATGAATCCGGAGAAGGACGCCTGGAGGGGCTGACTCCTTCCGATTTAGGAAAGGAACTGCACGGCATGGCCTTCAAGAGTGAACTGGGCGAATTTGCCCTCTATGCCTTCCAGCCTTCGGATCTGGCAACACGCGAGGAACTCTTTATCGAGTCGCTTCAGTTGGCCGGTGAGTTCAAGGAAATGCAGTGTCTGGCAGCTGTTGCCGATGAAGACGGGTATGGAAATCGTCTGAAAGAGGTCATCGGCGAAATGAAATGCCGGAACAAACTGACCGTATTCGGCATGAATCCGCCTGCCTATGAAGCTTCCCATCGTTTTGAAATGCTGGGATTTGCCATTTTGCAGGCTTTGGGAATCCGTTCTGAAGAACTTTAAGAAAAGAATATGCCTATGTCTGACTTCCGGTTGAAAGCTTTCTACAGTGTGGCGAAGAACTTGAGTTTCACCAAGGCTTCGCAAGAACTTTTCGTCAGTCAGCCTGCCGTTACCAAACATGTGCGCGAACTGGAAAGCCTGTATCAGGTGCGGCTTTTCGACCGCTTGGGAAACAAGATTTCACTGACTGAAGCCGGAAGGGTTCTGCTGGAGCATTGCGAACGCATCCTGCAGGAATACCGGAAGCTGGAGTTTGACATGCATTTACTGAAGAATGAATATGTGGGACAACTCCGTCTGGGGGCCAGCACAACCATTGCACAATATGTATTACCGCCGATTCTGGCCCGTTTCACGGAGAAATATCCTCAAATAGAAGTCTCGCTGATTGACACAAATTCACGGAACGTAGAGCAGGCTTTGCATGAACATGCCATTGATCTGGGAATGATTGAGGGAGTTTTCCGGGCACCTACCCTGAAGTATGAACCGTTTCTGTGTGACGAACTGGTGCCGGTGGTCAGCTGTATGAATACGGATTCAGAAATTCCTGACGAACTGACTCTCGATGAACTTCGTGCTATGCCGCTGGTGTTGCGGGAGCGCGGATCGGGAACGCTGGATGCCATTGAGATGGTTCTGGCCGAGCAGGGACTGAAACTTTCGTCGCTGAATGTGCGGATGCACCTGGGGAGTACGGAGAGCATCAAGTCGTTTCTCCGTTACAGCCGTTGCATGGGGATTGTTTCCATCTTTGCCGTTGAGCGTGAATTGAAGGAAGGTCTTTTCCGCATTGTCGAAGTGCCTGAGCTGACTTTCAAGCGTCATTTCTGTTTTGTTTCGGTGCAGGGACAGGAAGCGGAAACGTCTGTCATCTTTTCCCGCTTCGTCCGTCAGTGTCTGCAGTCCCGTTGAGGCTTTATCCGTACAGTTTCTTGATCAGGTCGCTCCGGCCGATTCGTTTCAGTTCGTTGATGATGGCACGGCGTTCTTCGGGCTTGTACCAGAAGAAGAACATGCGCTGGGCCAGTTTTTCCCTGGACGTCTTGGCTGAGAATACGGGTTCCAGTGTGTAAGGATGGAAACCGGTATACCAGGCTTCGGTGGCCACGGTCATCGGTGTCGGCGTGAAATCCTGCACCTGTTCCAGATGGAAATCCAGTTTGCGGGTAATGACAGCGAGTTCTGCCATGTCTTCTTCCGTACATCCGGGATGGCTGCTTATAAAATAAGGTATGATCTGCTGGCGCAGATTGAGTTCCCGGTTCAGTTTGTCGAAGATATTCTTGAATTGGTAGAACTGCTCGAAAGGCGGCTTCCGCATGAGATAAAGCACCCGGTCACTGGTATGTTCGGGAGCTACTTTCAGGCGTCCGCTGACATGCCGTGTGATGAGTTCGCGCGTATAGGCAGCGGTGCTCTTGTTCACTTCGGGGTCTTTGCTCTGATGCAGGAGCAGGTCATAGCGTACCCCGCTTCCGATGAAACTTTTCTTGATGCCCGGCAGTGCGTCTACGGCATGGTAGATGTCAAGCAGCGGCCGGTGGTCCGTATTCAGGTTCGGGCATACCTTGGGATGAATGCACGACGGGCGTTTGCAGCGCCGGCATAGCTGTTCGTCCTTGCCCTTCATGCGGTACATGTTGGCTGAGGGGCCTCCCAGATCGCTGAGATAACCTTTGAAGTCGGGCATTTCCGTGATGGCCTTGACTTCCTTCAGAATGCTTTCCTTGCTGCGGCTGACGATGAACTTTCCCTGGTGGGCTGAGATGGTACAGAAAGCACAACCGCCGAAACATCCGCGGTGGATGTTGACGGAAAACTTGATCATGTCGTACGCAGGAATACGTTTTCCCTTGTATTTGGGGTGGGGAAGACGGGTGTAAGGAAGGTCGAACGACATATCCAGCTCACCTTGAGTCATGGGCGGATAGGGAGGATTGACCACCACTACCTGCTTTCCGGTCTGCTGGAAAATGCGTGCGGCGGCATACTTGTTGGACTCTTCTTCGATGTGACGGAAGTTTTGTGCCTGCTTCTTCTTGTCTTTCAGGCATTCTTCGTGAGAGAACAGACGCAGGTCTTCTTCTGCTGCCTGAAATTCACTTTCCCTGACCACATAGGCCGTTTGGGGGAGATCAGTTGGTACAACGGGCTTTTCTTTCATGCGGCGGCACAAGTCCGTCACCGGTTTTTCGCCCATACCGTAAATCAGCAGGTCGGCACCCGATTCTACCAGGATGGACGGGCGTACCTTGTCCTGCCAGTAGTCATAATGCGTCAGTCTTCGCAGGGAGGCTTCGATACCTCCCAGGATGACCGGCACGTCAGGGTATATTTTTTTCAGAATTTGAGTATAAACGATGCTCGGATATTCCGGCCGCATGTCATGGCGTCCGTCGGGAGTATAGGCATCTTCACTGCGCAGGCGCTTGTTGGCCGTGTATTTGTTGACCATGCTGTCCATACATCCGGCTGACACTCCGAAGAACAGTCTGGGACGTCCCAGTTTCTTGAAATCCCGCAAATCATCCCGCCAGTTGGGTTGTGGGATGATTGCTACTTTCAGTCCTTGTGATTCCAGCATGCGTCCGATGACTGCAGCTCCAAACGACGGATGGTCCACGTAGGCGTCTCCGCTGAACAGGATCACGTCCAGTTCATCCCATCCTCTCAGTTCTACTTCTTTTTTGGTTGTAGGCAACCAGTCTGTCAGTTTATACTCTTTCAAATTGTTTCGTTCTAATTATAATAATGTATCGGATTATTCTTCGGAATCTTCCCGGGCTTCCTTGTCGCGTTCCCACTGGATGTACAGCAGGATCAGCTGATGAAGTCCGAAAGCTTTCATGTTGTTGTGATAAATGACATCAATGCACAAGTCAAGCAGATCTTTGCTGTTTTCTTCCATAGAAGCGATCAGGGAGCGCACATTCAGTTTGAGCTTGTCCAGAACGGATTCATCCACGATGCCGTTGCTGTCGATCAGGTGCTGGAAAAGTGCATATTTTTCAATGGTCTGTAAATGTTCATCTGAAATATCCATGGTACGTGTACCAGTGGGATTAGTTTGTATTGTATACATAGCGATACTGTTTAAAGTTTGTTTATACAGACAAAGTTAGAGTTTTTTCCGTAATAACCTTGTCTTTTATCCTTATTTTTCAAAGAAACCCAGGATGGCCTTCATGACGTGATTCCGTTCTCCTTCTTCCGGAATGCTTTCAAAGGGGAAGCCCAGGACGAAAGTCCGGTAATTGCCCCGGTATGCAATGCCGGCTCCGTAATTGCCGGATGTATAGACGAAGGTGGAGAAAGATCCGCCGGTCGGGTAGAGGTAGCCTGACTGTGGAACGGCATATGTCGTTTCGTTGGCGCGGCGCGGCAGCCGGAACCGGACATTCAGCCCGCTGACTTCTTCACAGCTGAGCGGAGCGGTCAGCCCCTGATCTGCATATTTAAGTACGTTCTGGCAGAATGCCTTGCCTTCTGCATCCTTGCTTTTGCCGTCGCTGAGATAAGCTCCGCTGATCAGCAGGTTTCCTCCCTGATTGCAGTAGCGCGTCAGTGCTTCCCGGATTTCGGGGCTGATTCCTTTCCGGTCGGCTCCGTACAGGAAATCTACCACGTTGTAGGCAGTCAGGTCGGTTGATCCGCTTTTAATGGTTTCGTCGCTGCACGAAACGAAAGAATAGCGTCCTGTGGCCTGGATCGCCTTGCCGTGAATGAAAGGATAGTCGAAAGTATTACCGGCAATGAGCTTGCCTTCCAGTTCGTTGCCGCTGTATCCCAATCCGGTTTCATCTTCTATACCGGGGCGGCTGCGGTCGAAGTTTTGCTGATAACCGCAATAGGCTGGCGTCTGTCCGTCGGGAATACCCGGATCATTGAGCAGGTCGAAGCCTTGCATCAGGGGGGAGTTGATGCTTCCCGGACCGGAAACCCGGTCGAAGGCATTTACAATCAGTACAGTTCCCTTGCTTCGTTTGGCTTTGCAGGCTGAGAGTGTTTCGGAAGGAAAACTTTCTCCTCCGCGGTTTACTGCTGTTACCCGGAAGCTGTAGACCAGTCCGGGTTCCACTTCAACGGTCAGTTCCGGTTTGCGGGTATAGGTTCCGTTGTCGAATCCTCCGCGTCCCACTCGTGTGTAGACAATGTATCCTTGTGCTTCCGCGGTCGGTTCGAGCACGTCTTCCGTCGGTATCCATCTCAGGTCGAAGGTGTTCTTTTTCTTTCCCTCGCTGATGGCAAAGTGAGTGACCGGGAGCGGCTGTACGGTATAGCTGGTGCCGTGCATGTCAGCCAGGTATTTCAGGACAGACTTATAGACAGACCGTGCCACGGTAAATTTGAAGGCCGGTTCATGTCCCAGCTTCAGGTCGTTGAAGTTCTGGTGTGACAAAAGTTCCAG
>NZ_EQ973646.1:208197-244396 GCF_000157915.1 Phocaeicola coprophilus DSM 18228 = JCM 13818
AATCATGGACGGAACAGCCGGCAGGCGTGTTTCGCTGTAATTGCGGTTCCACATGCTTCTTCTCTGCCAGTTCACGCCGAAACGTGCGTCGATGTCTCTTTTCAGACCGGTCAGCACCATGTCAGCGAGGTCACGTGAGGCATACCGGGAAATACCGCAGTTCAAGCGCCCTTCATTGAAGCCGGTGGTATAGATGCCCAGGGTGCCGACCAGCTGGTCGGCGGTCTTGAAACCGGCATCACTGTGGAAGCCTAAAGTCATTTCGAAAGGAACCTTCAGTCCTTTTTCGGCCGGATTGAAGACGGATCCTCCGCTCAGGTAATTGGTCATAAGCGAGCGGGTATTGATGTCGTCGTTATAATCGTTGGTTCCGTTGCTTTTGCTGTAGACCGGATAAGGCATGCCTGCCCATTGTGCCCAGTAGCGGGCTCCTTCCAGATAGCGCGGCATTCCGCTTACCGAACCTCCCCGTTCGATGTTTCCCATACCTCCTCCAAATCTTACGGCATCGGCAGAAACCACTCCCTGTTCCTTGCTCTCATTGCTCAGCACGACCATGCCGTAGTCATTGCATCCTTTGTCGAACTCGAATGTTCCGAGATAAACCCATGTGCCTCCTCCCATTTGCTGGTTAATCCGGAATTCCGTAACGCCTCCGTTGTGGAAGACAAGATATTTGGCATCGCTGACACTTTCCGGCAAGGTCTGGTAGCTGACGTACACCGCATATTTCCCTTTTTCCGGAATGTCGGGAATCCATTCGGCAAAAGCTTTTTCCGGTTTGGTCTGGGTGGTAATCATGCGTGCGGTACCGTCGGCAAACGGGTTATGATTGTCCGGATATACGGAATATCGCTGGGCAAATCCGGGAGCCGGGGCGTTTGTCCAGCGACATTTTTTATAGTTTACTTCCAGATACTGGCTTCCGGCCGGACAGGTATTGTTGTCCACGATGACTTCCTGACGTTGCCAGTTGCGTTCACGCGGCGTAAAAACAATTGCACCCGCATTTTCAAGCATGGGAATCAGGTAAGGAACAACAAACGACTGGGTGAATAAATCCTCGGTCGTACCGAAGAGACGGGGGCGTTGCCAGCGCCATTCGTTCCGGTCAATCTTGTAGAACATGCCGTGACTTTGCCATACAGCCAGGTGGGTTCCTTTCAGTCCGCGGGTGATTTCATACGGGCGTGACAGGTTCTCTACCCAGAGATTACCGTGGTAGCTGATGTTTTTGTACTGCCGGTCTGTATCCTTCTTCTTGCGGAATGCATTCGGAATCAGGTTGTCGATGGGCATTCCGTCGGCGTAGATGGTAATTTGATAATAGTTGACCGGACCGGGAAGGGACTGGGTGATCAGACGGTAGATGGCCGATGTTGTTTCTTCGGTGAAAGGCTGGTAGCCGAACGATGGCGACGCATATACCTGTAAAGTCCGCTTCTCATGGTCGAGGACAAAGTGGTCCAGTTTGCAGGTGCCGATATCGGCATGACTGGTCTGGTAGTTTTTGAAAAAGTCAGTAAGACGTTGTTTGACTGTATTGTCCAGACTTTGTGCTAAAACTGGCAGCAGGGGACAAAACAGGACGGTCAGCATTATGAAAACGATTCTTCTCATGATGACGCTTGTTTTAATAATCAGAAGTAAAATGATAAATGAGGAAAACTCATGGTGCCGGTATGATTTATGAATAGAAGGATGTTGATGCGCGGGCAGTCAACATCCTTCTATGAACGGGACATCAGATTTTTCCCAAGTCAAACTTTTCGGGATGTTTCCCTTTGAAGTCTTTAAAATAAAGTTTGATTTCGCGCATATCCTTTTCAATATCTCCGCTTGGATACAGATATTTGTCGGCAGTGATACATTTCTTTTCGTAGTCAATACCGATCAGAACAATGGGAATCTGCGCGCCAAGTGCAATGTAATAAAACCCTTTTTTCCATTCCGGATTGGCAGACCGTGTACCTTCTGGCGTAATGGCAAGGTGAAACTTGTCGCTTTGTTTCACCTTTTCAATGATTTGTTCTACCATGGATGTCCGTTTGCTCCGGTGTACGGGAATACCTCCCATCCATCGGAAGATGGGGCCCAACGGAAAGAAGAACCATTCCTTTTTCATCAGAAAACCGGACTCCCGGCCAACAGCGCCGATGAACAGTTTTCCGATGAAAAGGTCCCAGTTGGTGGTATGTGGCGCCGCACAGATGATACACTTGTCAAAATCTGGGACGGATACCTTGGCTTTCCATCCCAGCAGGGTATGGTAAATGAAGCGGCAGAAAGCTTGTTTCATGCCTGTTTGCCACAAATTACAGCCAGTTCATGCAGAATCTTCTGGCTTTCCACTTCCATATCTTCTTTCAGTTTCTTGTAGAATCCTTTTACATTACCCGGTTCCGTGTGGCTGATCCGGCTGATCAGATCCTGGCGCAGGCTAACCAGTTTGGTTACTACTTCATAGATAGCTTCACTTTTATCTTCTGATACATGAGCAGCTTCCCATCCGCACAGTCCGACAGTCATAGTAAAAGCATAGTTTATTTTTTTCTTCAATTGTCTTCTATTTGCCATAATTGTAAATTTTGAAGGTTAATGATTTATTTGATTTCGTGGTAAAGATAAGCTTTTTTCTTGGAATAATCTTCATGCTTTGAATGAATAAAAAAGAAATTTTATCTGTATACGTTTTCGTATTTCCGAAAAAAGCGCGAAATTTGCACAGAATGAAGTTTATTCTTACACCTTTATATAAATAATAGAATTATGACAAAAAGTGCATTACAAATTGCAAGAGCTGCTTATCAGCCTAAATTGCCGAAAGCCTTGACAGGTGCTGTAATGGTGAAGGAAGGAGAACCGACTCAGTCCGTAGCCGATCAGGAAGCTATCCAGAAGTTGTTCCCCAACACTTATGGAATGCCGTTGATTCAGTTCGTAGAAGGCGAGTCTAAGGAATATGCTCCGATGAATGTCGGCGTTATTCTGTCTGGTGGACAGGCTCCGGGCGGACACAACGTAATTTCTGGTTTGTTTGACGGTATCAAGAAACTGAACCCGGCTAACAAACTGTACGGATTTATTCTGGGTCCTGGTGGTTTGGTTGATCACAAATACATGGAACTGACTGCTGACATCATCGACGAGTATCGTAACACAGGTGGTTTTGATATCATCGGTTCAGGACGTACCAAACTGGAAAAAGAAGATCAGTTTGAAAAAGGTTATGAAATCCTGAAAGAACTGGGTATCAAAGCTCTGGTTATTATCGGTGGTGACGACTCTAATACGAATGCTTGTGTATTGGCTGAATATTATGCTGCCAAGAACTATGGTATTCAGGTAATCGGATGTCCGAAAACAATCGATGGTGACTTGAAGAATGATATGATTGAAACTTCTTTCGGTTTCGATACTGCCTGCAAGACATACGCTGAAGTTATCGGTAACATCGAACGTGACTGTAACTCTGCACGTAAATACTGGCACTTCATCAAACTGATGGGACGTTCTGCTTCTCACATCGCTCTGGAATGTGCTTTGCAGACTCAGCCGAACATCTGTATCATCTCTGAGGAAGTAGAAGCTAAGAACATGTCATTGGATGACATCGTAACTTACATCGCTCAGGTTGTTGCAGACCGTGCTGCTGCTGGTAACAACTTCGGTACTGTATTGATTCCGGAAGGTCTGATCGAATTCATCCCGGCTATGAAGCGTCTGATTGCAGAATTGAATGACTTCCTGGCTCACAACGGTGAAGAGTTCAACAGCATCAAACGTTCTAAACAGCGTGACTATATCATCAGCAAGCTGACTCCGGAAAATGCTGCTATCTATGCTTCTCTGCCGGAAGGTGTAGCTCGTCAGTTGTCACTCGACCGCGACCCGCACGGAAACGTTCAGGTTTCTTTGATCGAAACAGAAAAGCTGCTGTCTGAAATGGTTGCTACTAAGCTGGCTGCATGGAAAGAAGAAGGCAAGTATGTTGGTAAGTTCGCTGCACAGCACCACTTCTTCGGTTACGAAGGACGTTGCGCTGCTCCGTCAAACTTCGATGCTGACTACTGCTACTCTCTGGGTTACACTGCATCTATGCTGATTGCTAACGGAAAGACTGGTTACATGTCTTCTGTTCGTAACACAACAGCTCCTGCTGCAGAATGGATTGCAGGTGGTGTGCCTATCACAATGATGATGAACATGGAACGTCGTCACGGTGAAATGAAACCGGTTATCCAGAAAGCTCTGGTTAAACTGGACGGTGCTCCGTTCAAGAAATTTGCTGCATGTCGTGAAGCTTGGGCTAAGGAAACTGCTTACGTTTATCCGGGCCCGATCCAGTACTTCGGTCCAACTGAAGTTTGCGATGAGCCGACCAAGACTCTGCAGCTGGAACAGGCTAAATAATAAACTGTTGATAAATTGAATGGAAGAATGAGAGACTGAGGGATTTGTTTGCAGAAACTTTTCTTCATCTTTCATTCTTCTTTCTTCTGTTGATTTGTGGTATCCGCATTTATTTAAACTAAAGAAACATGGCAAAAGAACCGCCCATACAGGTGGTAAACAAACCTCGTAGCAGAAAAAAGACATCCGGAAAAGGACGAAGACTGACAAAAAAGAAGCAAGGATTCAAGCCTCCGTTCCAGATGCCTGTGTGGCTTCATTATTTGCTGACAGGGGTGGTTTCTGTTTGCATCATCTTGGGTTTCTATTGGTTCTTCATCCGTCCTTATGCTTATCGCTGGAAACCGTGTTACGGCTTGAAGGCTTATGGAGTATGTATTCCGTATGGTTATGGAGTGCATGGCTTTGATGTTTCTCATCATCAGGGGCATATAGACTGGGCAGCACTCAGTGAAGTGCAGCATACTCCTTTCCCTATCCGTTTTGTTTTTATGAAGGCTTCCGAAGGAGGAGACTTCAGCGATACGGCTTTTGTGCATAATTTTAATGAGGCACGTAAGAATGGATTCATTCGCGGAGCCTACCATTTCTATAATCCGAAAACGGATGCTTTGCGTCAGGCTGATTTCTTTATCCGTTCGGTAAAACTGGAACCGGGAGATCTTCCGCCTGTTCTGGACATAGAAACGCGCAGTGACAACATGGATAAACTGCGTCGTGATCTGAAGATCTGGCTGCGCCGGATTGAAAATTATTATAAAGTCAAGCCGATTCTTTATACTTCTTACAAGTTCAAAACCCGCTACCTGAATGACTCTGTATTTAATTCTTATCCCTATTGGATTGCACATTATTATGTGGATTCTGTGGAATATCAGGGGGAGTGGAAGTTCTGGCAGCATACTGATGTCGGACGTTTGCCGGGTATTGACGAACAGGTAGACCTCAATGTGTTTAACGGAAGTATGGAGGAACTGAAAAGCATGACTATACCTGATACCTTAAAGACCGATACATTATGAATCTTTTATTGAACATCCTTTGGATTATTCTGGGCGGATTGCTTGTCTGTCTGGAATACATTGTAGGCAGCGTATTGCTGATGATTACGATTATTGGCATTCCTTTTGGACTGCAGTCCCTTAAACTGGCTCTGCTGGCATTATGTCCCTTCGGGCAAAGAGTTGTCAGCACTCCTTCTGACGGAGGTTGTTTGTCTGTTCTGATGAATATACTCTGGATTTTCTGCGGGGGGATTTGGATTGCCCTGACTCATCTGGCCTTTGGTGTATTGCTTTGTATTACAGTGATTGGAATACCTTTTGGCATGCAGCATTTTAAACTGGCCGGTCTGGCTCTGACTCCTTTTGGAAAGACGGTCAGTGCGGCCTGATCATCTGATATTGCTACAGATATTTGAAAAATAATCCTTTTCTCGCTGAGAAAGAAAATCCCGGATATGAAAAAGGCTGCCCGAACCAGTATGGAAGGCAGCCTTCAATGTTACGTATGCAGATTTTATTTCATGATTAGCTTGACTGCAGCCCAGTTGTGCTTTTTCCGGTAATGCACAAATTCCAGTCCCAGGCTTTCGCCGCGTTCGCGGATAGCCGGAATGTCTTCCACATAGAATCCGCTCATGTAGATTTCCGAACCGCTGTGCATGCAGGCAGTATAAGCCGGAAGATCGTTCAGCAGGATATTTCGGTTGATATTCGCGATAATGACATCGAATGGCTTGCGTCCTTTAAGCAGGGAAGCATCTCCCAGTTCCACCGTAATGTTGTTGATGTGATTGAGGGCTATGTTGTCGCGTGAATTGTTGACGCACCAGTCATCAATATCGATAGCCGTTACGGGATCAGCCCCGCGCATACTTGCCAGAATAGCCAGAATGGAGGTTCCGCATCCCATGTCGAGTACGGATTTTCCTTTCAGGTCAGCATCCAGAAGCTCGCCTAAGATGGAGCTGGTTGTTTCGTGATGTCCGGTGCCGAACGCCATTTGCGGATTAATCACAATGTCATATTCTGCCTGAGGATAGTCCTTGTGGAAGGTGCTGTGAATTACGCATCTGTCACCGATGACAATGGGTTGGAAAAAGTTCTTTTCCCATTCTTCATTCCAGTCTTTGTCTTCCGGTTCGGTGATTGTATAAGAAAGAGAAACGTCTTCCATCGGGAAGTTCCGGATCACTTCTTTCAGGGCTTCTTCATCAAACAGAGATTGCTGGATGTAGGCCTGCATTCCTTTTTCGTCCGGTACAAAGCTTTCGAAGCCGATTTCGGCGGTCAGGGCCGCAAGAACATCAGTTATGGTTTCATTACACGGCTGTGCGATAAAATTCACTTCAAAGTATTTCATACGTTATTTGTTGGTTATGTATGGGGTTATTATTTTGTTTCTTGCAGCAACGGATATCGAAAAGAATGTTTCATCGGTTACTGAATAATCATTTAGCAAATTTATTAAAAAGAATTGAATTGGCAAGTTCCTCCATGAGGAATCATCCTCTTCGACAAAAATTACGGTTATAGATCCCGGCAGACATATTCATTGCTTGATCATTGTTTGATTCAGATGCAGGAAGGCTTCTGCTGGAAATAGGGAAAACCCTATCTGCAAATAGGGAATTTCTTCTTGACATGCCGGAATAACTTCCTATTTTTGTAACGTGAAAAGAAAAGTAAAAACTAATAAATGCAAATGATTATGATGACAGGTAAAGTTTTTGCTTCGTTGCTGCTGGCTTGTTTGCCATGGCTGGCGATGGCACAGAGTAACGATGACCTTTACTTCGTTCCCAAGAAAGAAAAGAAGACGGAAACGAAAGAGAAGGTGAATGTCGTTCCGAAGCAGACATCAAATAGAGTGGCAACTGGACAGACAGCTCCTGGGGCAGTGAAAGGAGTTGTGGTGAAGGATGTGGACGGGAACCTGCGTGATGTGGATGAATATAACCGGCGTTATACTTCCCGTGACAATACATTCGCCATTGAGAATGATACACTTTATGTGGAAGAAAAGCCTTATAACGAACGCGGAGAATGGGTGAACGGTTTCGAAGGTTCTCAGGAAGACTATGAATATGCTATGCGTATCGTACGTTTCCGTAATCCGCGTTATGCTATTCCGGTGAGCAGTCCTTTATATTGGGACGTAGTTTATGGCGCTTTGCCTTCGTGGGACTGGAATGTATATGACGACGGATTGTACACCTATGTATTCCCTACCTATACAAACCGTTTATGGTGGGACTGGCGCTGGTCTGCCGGATTCTATGGTCCTGGCTGGGGATTCAGCTGGGGATGGAGTTCACCGTGGTATTATAGCGGCTGGTATTCCTGGTATCATCCTTGGGCGGGTCCGTACTGGGCCGGTTATTGGGGAGGCTATTGGGGACCGGGATGGCATCATCCTTATTATGCTCCTTATTATGGTGGATGGGGCGGACATTGGGCAGGCCCTCACTATTCCTATAATAACCGACGGGGAGAAATAGGTGCTCCTCATCCCAATCGCGGAACTTCTGTGCGGCCGACCGGTAACCGGGGATCTTCTTATCGTACGGTAACGTCAGCATATGATCGCAATGGACGTACGGGAGGTCGTGTTGTGACAGGCAGCCGGAATACGGGATCTTCCGTGAGATCTTCTGCTGTCAGAGTCGGTGAACGGACTTCAACAGGTTACACGCGTTCCAGCCAGTTGAGAAGCGGTGAATCAACTTATACTCGTCCGAGCAGTACACGGGTTAATTCTTATCGGAACTCGAATGCATTTGACCGTCTGAACAATAACTCTTCCCGGCAGTATAATGTGAATCGTGAGACGAATACAAATCGTACTCGCAGTACATATTCTACCGGAACATCTACCCGCAGCAACTTCGGTGGCAGCAGCTTCCGTTCAACAAGTGGTGGCGGTAGCAGCACCCGTAGCGTAGGTACCGGTGGAGGAGGAGCTCGCCGCAGATAAATGAAGTTGACTGATGGGTTGTCGGAAAGATGGCTCAGAGTAGTAATGAATATAAATCAAAGAACAAATAAGATGAAAGGAAAATTGATGATTGTAGCCGGTCTTACAGCCTGTGGACTGACGGCTACAGCTCAGACTCAATATGAAGCTGCTCGATTCTCAAGCAGCGAACTGAACGGAACCGCCCGGTTTGTCGGTATGGGAGGTGCTATGGGAGCATTGGGAGCTGATATATCCGTCATAGGAACCAACCCTGCAGGTATCGGGCTTTTCCGCGGACATGATATTTCGACGACTTTTGGATTCAATTCAACGAAAACAAGCAGTGATTTTGCCGGAAGCCAGATGAGTGACAAGCGCCTGCGTGCTTCTTTTGATCAGATCGGATTTGTTTATTCCAGCAAGATTGGAAACCGGACTAAACTCCGTTATTTGAATTTCGGATTCAATTATCATAAGAGCCGTAACTTCAACCGTCTTTTCCAGACTGGAGGCCTTTTGGAGGGAGCTTCCCAGACACAGCAGATGGCTAATATGGTAGGAGGTTCCATCTCAAATATCAGTGAGATGGATAATATATATAAATATGATGGTCAAAGCGGACTTAATCCTTATTCTCCGACGGGTGCTAATTATCCGTATCTGGGAGTAATGGGTATCCGTACGGAACTGGTTGGTGTTGGAACATTTCAGGACGGACAAGAAACTTTCCAGGCTCCAATTGGATGGAATGGAGATGCTAACGGCTTCCGCAGCCGTGAAGAAGGTGGCATCAGCCAGTATGACTTCAACATTTCAGCGAATGTGGAAGATCGGATGTATTTCGGTCTGACGCTGGGAGTTTATGACATCAATTATCGGCGGAGCACATATTACACGGAGGATATCTATGACGGTAACAGCAGTGGATATTATGAGTTGCAGAATGCTTACCGGGCTGAAGGAAGCGGATTTGACGTAAAACTGGGAGCTATATTCAGACCAATTGCTGATTCTCCGTTCCGTTTCGGAGTGGCTATTCATACGCCGGTATGGTATGCACTGACAGAAACTTATTCGGCAGGGATTTATTCAAATCTGAACTATGCTGACAAGACGAATTTTGAGGCTAACGAATATATTCCCGATTATACTGGAGGAGAAACCTTGCGCGACTATCAGCTGCGTACACCATGGAAATTCAATGTGAATCTGGGTACTGTGTTAGGAGGAATGATGGCTGTGGGAGCTGAATACGAGTATGCTGACTATTCTTCTTCCAGACTGAGTTACGCTGACGGATACGAAATGGAGAACCAGAATATCTATATCGGTGAGGATTTGAAGGGTATGCATACAGTACGTGTCGGAATGGAAACTCGTATTACACCATCTTTCAGTATACGTGCCGGTTACAATTACAGTACTTCAGCATTTAAGGAAACGGCTTATAAGGCATTAGAATATAATGATATGCGTACTGATACAGAATATACGAACAGTTTCGGACGGCACACGGCTACAGTCGGATTCGGATATGGTGGCAAGGTTTTTTATGCTGACTTGGCATATAAGTTCGATACCTATAAATCTGATTTCTATGCTTTCAGTTCCGATGCTTTGAAAGCGACGAAAGTGACAGATGACCGTCATCAGTTGTTATTGACCGTAGGACTTCATTTTTAAGAATTCATTGTGTTTTTTTGTTAATAGAAAGAGGGGTGTCCGGGAAGGTAATTTCCGGATGCCTTTTTTTATGGGGTTGCCGGTTTACGTTTCCAGAAGTTAAATCCCATATAGATTCTCAGACTTCCGAAGGAATTAGTCATGGAGAAATTCTGTTTCCGGTAGTCATAGGTATGCAATACCAGTGAAGCTCCGACATAATATTTGCTGTTGTTCCAGGTGATACCAGCCCGGGTAATGAGGTCAAAATTGATATCCTTTACCCATTCCATCCAGTTGGATGAGGCCGTATTGGGCTGGTCATTGATGCGGGCTTTTTTGTAGGCTATAGCAGGAAGTAATGAAACATTCAGCAGACAATTGCGTGCAAATACCCAGTTGTATCCATATCCCAGACTCAGGTTATAGTCAGTATAGCGTATACTATGAAATTTCAGAGATGGCTGTAACTGCTCCTGCATTTCTTCCGGAAGACAAGTATAATCGAACTTGATATTGTGTTGCGAATAAGCAAATCCGGCCATGAGAGATCCGCAGCTTTTGCGCTGATTCGTTGACTGGCTGTAGGCTGCAGGATAAGAAAAATGTTTGTGGTTGAAGATCCAGTAGGCATTCAGTCCCTTGATGTTGCTTTGGAATCCGGTAAAATCAGTTCTGCTATAGTCTTTCTCCAGGTTAAACTGAGAGTAGGAAGTCATTTTGAAATTACTTCCTGTCTTACGGTAATATAGGTCTACACCAAACTTTCCGCTGTACAGGTTGAAGACAAACTCTTTGCGGGGAGCCGTATTGTCATTTTTACCAAGCAGACTTTTTATATCGAATGAGATACCTAGAAAAATCCATCTCCAGCCGAAATAAACACCGATTTTGGGAGTTGCATTAGGTGCAAAGTTCAGACTTTGTCCGTTGGCTTCGTTACTTCCCAGGCGATAGTGTTCAAACCAGGTACTTTGTTCCAGCATAAATGCCAGATTGTATTTGTTGGGGGATATGTAGGTAGTATCTACATCGTTTAATTTTTTGCCCACTTTCTTCAGCTCAACCCCTGTGAGACGGATTGTATTCATCAGACCATCGGTCAGACTGCTGAGGGAGATGCGTGATGGCTTTATGCGCTGTTGGGGAGAAGATGGCATGCTGTCCTGTTTCTCGGTGGTCTGGGCAGAAAGGCCGTCACAGAGAAGCAGAAAGAAAGACAGAAGACAACATGCCGTTTGTTTCATCCCATTGTTTTTGATATTACAGTTTGTTCAGAATCTTGTCCATGACCCAGTTGGTGGGAGTTGCACTGACGCCGTCGCAGGTGCAGATTGCTTTTCCCTGCAAGTGTTCTACTACTGCCTTAATCAGTGGTAACTGTACATGTGGTGGGTTCGGTGGCAGGATTTCCTCCCGTCCCCGTTCTGTATGAAGGCCAATCGGATCATAGGTGAATACGGAGAAGCAAAGCATACCTTTGTCTCCGATGATTTCAATACGGTCTTCCTTGGCTGATTCATGAGCAACGAAACACCAGGAACCGGATCCGGGAAGTCCAGAGTCAAATTTAAAACAGGCACTGATGGTATCTTCTGCAGGATAAAGTCCGCCCCGGTTGCTTTTGTATCCTTCTGCTTCAAGGATACATCCGAACATGTCCTGAAGAATATCCAGCTGGTGAGGTGCGAGATCATAGAAATAACCTCCTCCTGCAATGTCGGGCTGTACACGCCAGGGAAGATTGGCACTGTTGTAATCGAGTGCACGTGGAGGTTGGGCGAAGCGGATCTGTACATTGATGACATTGCCGATTTCTCCGTCTTCCACTAGCTGACGGACTTTTTGGAAATAGGGCAGATAACGACGGTAATAAGCGACAAAGCAAGGTATTCCGGTTTCTTTGGAGATACGGTTTATGCGTGCACAGTCTTCATAGCTGGCAGCCATGGGCTTTTCGATGTAAACCGGTTTGCCAGCTTTCATAGCCATAATGGCAAAAGTTGCATGTGATGATGGCGGAGTTGCTATGTAGATGGCATTGACGTCTTCATCGCCGATAAGTTCCTGAGCATCGGTGTACCAGCGGGGAATATGGTGCCGGATGGCATATGATTTGACTTTTTCTTCGTCCCGGCTCATAACGGCTACAACTTCTGAGCCGTCTATCATGTTGAAGGCAGGTCCGCTTTTCTTTTCGGTTACTTCTCCACAACCGATAAATCCCCAGCGAACTTTCTTTAAATTCATCATCGTCATTTGTATAGGTTTTAGTTGAAGTATTTATTGTATAGTTGTTTATATTCCTTACTTTCGGTATAAGTGTCGAGCCAACTGTTGAGACTGTCCAGCAGGATGGGGGCATATTTCCCTACTCCCCAGGCATAGAACTGTGTGAAGCTGATGTCTGTATTGATGTCCAGGTTGGGAAAGTCTTTTATGGAAGCTTTGGCAATATGCTCGTCGCACACCGCATAGTCGATATCTCCCTCAGCTACCATCGCAAGCAATTGTTCCGGACCATACTGGGTTACCTGCTTGACATAAATGGTATCTGCTATTTCTTCCATCAGATTATGTATGCGTAGCAGAGTGGGGGAGTGCTTGATGACATGCAGTGTTTTGTGAGCCAGATCCAGCTGACTCTTGATATACATGCTGTCTTTTCCTTCTTCTTTTTTGCGCTGAACCAGGACCTGTTTACTCAGCTGAAGCGTATGGGTAAACAACAGGGAATGTTTGGAACGGGTTGTTATAATGGTTCCTGTTGCAAGAATGTCACATTTCCCGTCACTGATCATTTGCAGACGTTTGTCAAAACTCATTTCAGGAATAATTTCCAGTTGAAGTCCTTTTTCTTTGGCAAAGGCATGCAGCAGTTCGTAATCAAAGCCCTGGATTGTGTCACCCGAAACATGATAGCTGATGGCATTGTATTCGGTTACGGCACGTAATATACCTGACTGTTTGATTTCGGGATAATCCCGTAAGGTGGCTGGAGGCTCTTGAGCTTCCGGTTGGGTACATAGCAGGATAACAGCAATGACTATCCCTGCCAGCAGCCAGTAGGAGATACGTTTTCGGGGCATAATCGTTAGTCAAAAAAGTTCCAGGAAAGTCCGACTTTCAGGATACGTGGATTGAGGGGATAATGTGGAGCCAGGAAGTAGCTTCTTTTTCCCGTTCCCTGTACCAGATTGTACATTTGCAGGAAGATGCGTGTACGTTTCAGGTGCAGATTGACGTATCCGTTCACAAGCGGATATCCTCCTAATTTGTATCGTGTATTTGCATTCTGCAGGTAGAATTGGCCGATTGCAGGCGCATAATCCGGTGCATAATATTCCGTAAAGTAGCGGACATCAGCTCCCAGTTCAACATTCAGAACCTTCTTGGCCAGGGCAAACTTCAAGTAAAGATTATGGTAGAGAACCAGTTCCGGTAAGGGAAGTATGTCCTGATTGCTGGTCTTCTGATAGGTAATTTCATTATCCAGATGCAGAATTCCCAGTTTGAAATTTTGTCGGAGTGTTGCACTGAATATTTGAATGTTTCCCGAATGCTGGCGTACGGCAACATCATTTTTGTAGTTAGTCTGAGTTGGATCGATGGCATCCGGTGTTCCCACAGAGGTATTATCCAGGTAGGTGTAATTGGTAATGTTTTCCACACCTGCCTTTAGCATGGTCTTCCAGCGGTCAATGCTTAGTTTTCCTTCAATGCGGGTACGGGTGATTTTCGACAGGTCGTTGTTATCCCACCAATAATGTTTAGAGTGGAAGTGACGGTAATAAAATGTCGGATTAAGATTCTTGATATACGCATTGGCTTCCAGCCGGACAGTATCGTTGAACAGGCGGAAGTTCAGATCCCCTTGTCCTTCAATGGTAAATTGTCCGGCATCTTCACCGGCTAATGCGATTTCACCCAGTACATTGTAGTGGAGCGTATGTCCTTGTGTCTTGATAAGCTGGCCTCCTACCGAGAGAACATTTTCTGCCAGTTCGGTCGACAAACGTCTTCCCGGGTTGTCGAGTATTGTATCTGTCAAGGTGAATCGTCTGTGCTCAAAGCTCATAAATGCGGTCAGCCCGGCTTTGGCCCATTTGTTGAACCCTTCACGCAAGGAGATTCCGACCGTGTTTTTGATGCTGAAATGCTTGGTGATATCCGTAGAGTCGTTGCCCAGATAGTTATGGGCAAAATAGGCTTCGTTCTGCTCATTGTCATAAGATATGTATTTACGGCGATTGATATCTGCCTTGACTGTATGGATAAAGCTGGTTACAGGTACAAAGACTTCTTTGGCTATCGTGTCATTTTTCTGCATTTCTTCCCGATAGAACCCCAGGTTATAGCGGTGAGTGAAAAAGGCATGATATCCTGTGTTATGATTCCAGATCTCTGACAGATTAGTCGGCATTTCAGATTCGGTATATTTCTTTTTGCCTTCTGCCATTTCAAGAGGATAAGTGATGTACCGGTCATCTTCAAGTCCTCCATTTTCTGCTACTTTCAGGTTGTCGTTGATAAAGGTAAAATGCATGTTATACTTGTCACCCAGATAATAGGCGAAAAGGTTACCATTGAACAACGCAGTAGACTGGCTTTGGTATTTGCCTCGTCCGTACGTATAGTCAATGTCAAACCCAAATCCCAGTCTCCGGTTGACATTCGTCGCAAAATGGGCTTTAAAGCGTTCCTCACCGTAACGTCCGTCTCCCTGTTTGTAGTAAGTCAGATTGGTATAAGGTGATTTCGTGTTGGTGTAGATGATATCTTCCGGTTGACGTACGGTAAAGTCATACGGATCGGTAAAGAAGAACTGGTTCCCTTCTTTACGTTCAAAGAAAACATGAGCAATACGCGGAGCTCCCAGGTTACCCAGATAGGTGTAGTGGCCGGTAGGTCCTCCGGTGTCATTCGTATTCTGGAATCCATGTTGTAGAGTATCTACAGGTACTTCCGTAGAGTTCCCGAAACGCGGATCAATGGTCCATGACTGGATACCGATGGGGATGGTGTTGGCATCAATGACAGCTGTTGTATCAATGGGGTTTCCATCCCTGTCGACTCTGTTTCCGTTACGGTCAATTCTGTTTCCGTTTTCGTCTGTTGTATATGAATTGCCGAACTGGCTATATTGATTCTGGTAATTCGTCTGAGCAGATATGCTTCCACATATCATTGCTAACACAATTGCAAAAAATATCTTTTTCATCATGTGGACAAAGATACAATATAAAATGAAATCCCGGGATAACGGGGGCTTATTATTTTCAAAATATCTGTATGGACCACAAATAAATACGGATTATGCAACCTGCCTGCAAGAGTCTTGTCAGGAAGTTGCATAATCCGTCAGAACCTGTATTCGAAGAAAAATATTTCAGGAATCAGGCTTTCCGAATAATATCCATACCGATCCGGATGGCTTCTTCGTTCATCGGGATCAGATGATGATGGCGTTCCGGAAGAGTTTTTTTCAGAGCCTTGATCACGCTGTCGATCGATACCACGGGACAAAGCTTCAGCAATCCGCCCAAAACGATCATATTGAATGTCTTGGCCATTTTACGTTCGTTGGCTTCATCCATTGCGTCAATTCGGTAAATCTGAATATCCTGACGGGTAGGAGGATTGATAATTCCATAACCGTCATAGATCAGTATACCGCCCGGTTTCACTTTGTTTTCAAACTTGGCAAGAGAGGGCTGGTTTAAAATAATGGCGATATCATATTTGCTGAGGATCGGTGAAGAGATCCGTTCATCACTTACGATAACGGTAACGTTGGCTGTACCACCACGCTGTTCAGGACCGTATGCAGGCATCCAGGTCACTTCTTTGTCTTCCATCAATCCAGAATAGGCAAGAATCTTTCCCATAGAAAGTACGCCTTGTCCGCCAAATCCGGCTATAATTATTTCATGTTTCATATACGCTCTTTCTTTCGTTATTTATTCTCACTTGTATCTTTCAGGTCACCGATGGGATAGAATGGGAACATGTTTTCTACCATCCATTTGTTGGCTGCATCCGGACTCATCTTCCAGCCGGAATTACAGGTTGAAACGATTTCCACAAGGTTGGAACCTTTTCCCTGCATGGAGTTCTCAAAAGCTTTACGGATTGCCTTTTTGGCTTTACGGATTGCCGGTACACTATGTACTGACTGACGCGTTACATAGCAGGTTCCTTCTAAGGTTGCAGCGATTTCAGTCATCTTTAAAGGATAACCATGTATCTCAGGAATACGTCCGTAAGGACAGGTTGCTGTCTTCATACCCAGCAGAGTGGTCGGGGCCATCTGTCCTCCCGTCATACCATAAATGGCATTGTTGATGAAGATAATTGTAATATTTTCACCGCGGTTGAGTGCATGGATCGTTTCAGCAGTACCGATACAAGCCAGGTCACCATCTCCCTGGTAAGTGAATACCAGTCTGTCCGGCCACAGTCTTTTTATGGCAGACGCCAGAGCTGGAGCACGTCCGTGTGCAGCTTCCTGGCAGTCAATATCCAGATAGTTATACATAAATACGGCACATCCTACCGGGCTGACGCCGATAGCTTTTTCTTCCATGCCCATTTCTTCAATGACTTCAGCAATCAGCTTATGTACGACTCCATGGCTACATCCCGGGCAATAATGCATCGGATTGTCATTGAGCAGGCGTGGCTTTTGGTATACTAGGTTTTCGGGTTTTATGATATCTTCTTTTGTCATATCTTGATCCTCCTGTATTATCGTAGTAAGAAACGAAAAACGAACTCCATCATTTTGAGAAACAAGGAAGCCCCACATACATAGAAGAACAGGGTTTTATCGTCTCCCAATGAGAAGTAGAGTATGAATGAAGCAACAGCTCCAATCAGGAACAGAGCGTTCAGTATTGTCCTGGTTTTTTCAATGCTGTCCATTTATTCTTACTTATTTTATAATTTTTTCTTTTAAAGCTTCAATAACTTCGTCCGGGTCGGGTACAATACCACCAAGGCGTCCGAAGTGTTCTACGGGTATTTGACATTTAACGGCCAGCATAACGTCTTCAATCATTTGTCCGCTGTTCAGTTCTACTACAAGAATACCCTTTACCTGACGGGCACGTTCAGCCAAAGCATCAGAAGGGAACGGCCACAGGGTGATCGGGCGGAATAATCCGACTTTGATACCTTCTTCCCGGGCATGCTCCATTGCTTTTTGGGCAATACGTGCACATGATCCGAATGCGACAATCAAGTATTCTGCATCCTCACAATCCAGTTCTTCGTAACGTGTTTCCTTAGCCTGAATTTCGGCATACTTCTCCTGCAGGTGCAGGTTACGCTGTTCCATGATAGCCGGATCCAGTTCCAGAGAAGTAATGATGTTAGGCTTACGTCCTTTACATCCGGTTGTAGCCCACGGGCATTGTGCGATTACTTCTTCTTCTGTACGGCGGGGACGTGGAGCCGGAAGCACAACCTTTTCCATCATCTGGCCAATAACTCCGTCCGCAAGGATCATTGCCGGATTACGATATTTGAAGGCAAGTTCAAAAGCCAGTCCGACAAAATCTGCCATTTCCTGAACAGAAGCCGGTGCAAGTGCTATCAGGTGATAGTCTCCGTGTCCGCCTCCTTTGGTTGTCTGGAAATAGTCTGCCTGGCTGGGCTGAATGGTACCTAATCCGGGACCTCCACGCATAACATTTACTATCAGGCATGGCAATTCGGCTCCTGCAATGTAGGAAATACCTTCTTGTTTCAGACTTACACCGGGACTGGAGGAAGAGGTCATGACCATTTTACCTGCTCCTGCTCCTCCATAAACCATATTAATAGCTGCTACTTCGCTTTCTGCTTGAAGGACTACCATACCCGTTGTCTCCCAAGGCTTCTGTTCTGCGAGAGTTTCCAAGACTTCTGACTGTGGGGTGATAGGGTAACCGAAATAGCCATCTACACCTAAACGTATAGCGGCGTGTGCGATGGCTTCATTACCTTTCATTAAAACGACTTCTTCTGTCATAAATATTGATTGTTTAGCTTGTTAAGCAATAAGGTTTATTCTTCACATTTTGCTCTGTATACGGTCAGGCAGCCATCCGGGCACACAATGGCACACGAAGAGCATCCGTTGCAGACATCTTCCACTGCCTGTTGTACATAATTATATCCCTTCTGGTTTACCTTTGGAGTTAAAGCGAGTACATGTAATGGGCATGCTACTACACATAGGTTGCATCCTTTGCAGCGCTCTGTGTTTACAACAACTACACCTTTTATCTTAGCCATATCTACGTATTTTTATTGTTTTATTGGTTAAACATGTCTTTGTTATAGAAATTCAAAATGTCCAGGACCATATTTTTTGCTTCGTTTGCCGGACTTTCCGGATCCAGATCAATGGCTTCTTGATAGTTGTTCAAGGCTCCTTGCCAGTTTCCTTGTTTGCGGTAGGCGTTTCCTAACAGGTAATAGACTTCGGCTTTTGTGGAATCTTGGGCTATTAGTTGATTTAAAAGGTCAATGGCTGTTGAAACATTTCCTTCATTTATTAATAGCTTAATATCCGTCAGGCTTTCTTTCATGGTCAACTTATTTGAATATTGTTTGTTCGCAAAGATACTCTTTATTTCAGACCAAATCCTTTTTTTTGAAATAAATAGCTTGTAAAAACGGAAAATAAATTTTCGTTACATTTGTATTTTCTTGTCAATGAAATGGTTATATTACATTTGTGATTGTTTCATTTGAAAAGGTTGCGTAGTTAACAATATGGCTTTTTATGGTCAGATTTACTGGATTAATGTTGTGCCTATTGGAAAAAAAGACAAAAAAATGTGCTGGAGGTTAACAAAAACAACCGGCATCTTTACCTGAACGAAGAAAGGAAAGATGCCGGCTGGCTTTATGCGGCTAATTGTTTAGCCTTTTTGTAAAGTAAAGACAAATTCAAGTCCTCCGCCTGGTGCATTCTTGGCAAAAATGATTCCTCCGTGGAACAGAACGGCGTTTTTGACAATTGCCAGTCCCAGACCCGTACCTCCAAGTTTGCGCGACCGTCCTTTGTCTACACGGTAAAAACGTTCGAACAAGCGGTTCAGATGTTCTTCCGGTACGCCGATTCCTGTATCGGAGAAGCTGAAATAATAGAATTTTTCATCTTCCCTGAAGCAGTTGATCGTGATTTGGATATTGGATCCTGCATAAGCGATGGCATTGTCTATCAGGTTACGGAATATGGAATAAAGCAGCGAATTGTTTCCGGTCAGCATGAGTGTCGGTGGCAGTAGATTGACTGCACGGATCTTCTTTTCTTCCAGTCCCAGGGCAACTTCATTCAGTATGCTTCCTACAATGCGGCTGATGTCGACACGTTCTTTTTCCATCATGCCGGGAGCTTCATCCATTCGTGTCAGTACGGAAATATCCCGAAGAAGCAAGGTCAGGCGGTTGCTTTGCGCATAGCTTCTTTGGAGAAACATTTTCATGCTCTCAGCCGGAATATCGGGATTGCTGATAATTGTTTCCAGATATCCCTGAATACTGCTGACAGGAGTTTTCAGTTCGTGAGCGATGTTCTGGGTCAGCTGGCGTTTGAGTCTGGCCTGTTCCTCTTCCTGAGTAACGTCATTGATGGATATTTCAAACGACAAGTCCTGGAAAATGATGCATTCAACTTGAAAGGATCTTGCGTTTTTATTGACATGCAGTGACAGACATTTCTCTTCCTTGCTGTAATTTCCTTCGTTCCGTTTCAGGAAGTCGGTGATGGGCTTCAGTTCCGGAATGGTGAATATTTCATCCGTTGATCCCAGGTTACAGTCAGATATATTATTGATATATTGGGTAAACAGGTTGTTTACCAGAATTTCCTTATGCTCTTTAGTGAATACACCGAGTCCTTCATGAGAAGTCTGAAGATGTGATATCAGCTTTTCACGTTCAATGTAAAGGGCTTCCTTGGCTCTGTGCAAGCGCTTGTAGATCTGGATAATGTGCTGGGAAATCTCTCCCAATTCATTTTTGGGGAAAGCTTGAAGCATATCTGTATCTATAGGCTCGTTACGGTCGGCTTTCATGGCAAACTGCTGAAGATTAGTGATAGACATCCCCAGCCGGTGGGTGAATCGGTAGAAGAAAAAGGCCAGTATCAGACTGATGGTTATGGTAAACCAGATATAGTTGGAGTCGGCCTGCAGATACTGGCTTAAGCTGATGTTGTAGGGGAGAGCCGACCGTATGATCAGCCGGTAGGGTGCATAATATTTGGCAGAATAAAAATACTCCTCTCCGTTTAGACTTTCAGAGCGTCTGCTGATGGAATATCCGCTTTTGTACATCAGGGCTTCCTGGACTTCTTTCCGCGTTGAGTGGTTTTTGAAGTTTATCCAGTTCTTGTCCGTATTGTCGTAGATGACTTTTCCTGAAGGAGTAATCAGCGTTACTCTCAGGTTGGGAATCATGTGGGTTGCAACATAATTTTGCATGGAGTCAAGATTGATTCCCTTATGATCATAGATAAAGTCGTACAGCTGATCGTTGTAGCTTTGAAGCTGAATGTTCAGCAGTTCACTTTTATAGGCCTTTTCACGCTGATACTGAAAGAGCATGAAGCATGCAGCAAAAGCCAGAAAGAGTACTATCACGGAAAAGAACATCTTCTGGCTGAAAGAAATAAAATGAGAGGACAGTCTAGTCATGGCCGGGATGGATTTATTCACATTCGAAACAATATCCGTAGCCCAGACGGGTAACTATATATTTTCCGTAGTTTCCTATTTTTTTGCGCAGGCGGGTAATGTTTACATCAATTGTACGGTCGAGCACATACACTTCATCATGCCATACCTTGGCCAGTATGTCTTCGCGGGAAAACACACGTCCCTGGTTCTGCAGCAGAAGAAGCAGAATTTCGAATTCCTTTTTGGTAAGGGATATTTCTTCTCCACTGATGGTGACCTTCTTTTTGGGAATATCAATCACCAGATCCCGGTATTGCAACTGTTCCTGTTCCCGTGTCTGCACGTTGGCGGTACGGCGGAGTACAGCTTTTACACGCATGATCACTTCACGCAATGAGAATGGTTTGGAAATGTAATCGTCCGCTCCCAGATTAAATCCTGTGATGGTATCGTTTTCTGTATCCTTGGCTGTTATGAAGATAATGGGGATTCCGGCGGTATCTTTATTTTTCTTCATCATGCTGGCCATTTTGAATCCGGAAATCTCTCCCATCATCACATCCAGAAGCAACAGATTGTAAGAAGGCAGATCCAGTTTGAGAGCTTCTTCAGCTGAATTGGCAGTATCCACCTGATAACCTTCCATTTCAAGATTGAACTTCAGAATCTCACACAAGTCTTCTTCGTCATCTACGACCAAAATCCGATAATCGTTCATAGCGTTTGTTTTTTGTTTTTACAAAATAAAGTCATTTCTCTGTTTTGTGCAAAGGTGACGCTATTTTATTTCGCTCTTGTGAAATAGATATTACAATCCTGTTACAATTCGGGGCGGGTAAATTCTCCGGCTATGGAACGGCTCATTTCGTTCCGTACTTCGCGTGGAGAAAGTCCGTGTCCAAGCAGGAACATCAGTTTGGTCAAAACGCTTTCTACCGTTGCATCATAACCGCTGATAACACCGGCATCAAGCAGGTGGAGTCCGGTTTCATAGCGTGCCATTTCAACCATACCGGTAGAACACTGGGAAATATTGACAATCACAATGCCGCGCTGAGTTGCTTCTTTCAGCAGCTGAATAAACCAGGGCTTTTGAGGCGCATTTCCTGATCCGTAAGTTTTCAGGACAACAGCCCGCAGGCCAGGAGTGTTCAGGACAGTCTTGACAATGTTTTCCTGGATGCCCGGGAAGATGGTCAGAATAACGACATTGGTATCAAATACATAATGCGGATGCATCGGCGTTTTCGGATCTGCCTTGCGGATCCGGTCGTAATCATATTTGATATGTATTCCTGACGTAGCCAGTGTGGGATAATTGTAAGAACGGAAAGCATTAAAGTTTTCAGCGTTGATTTTGGTTGTCCGGTTTCCTCTCAGCAGATGGTTCTCGAAGAAGATGCAGACTTCCGGAACGATAGCTGTTCCGTCAGGATGTTTGGCTGCAGCTATTTCAATGGAGGTGATCAGGTTTTCCTTACCGTCAGTCCGGAGCACACCAATGGGGAGCTGGCTTCCTGTCAGGATGACCGGCTTGCTTAAGTTTTCCAGCATAAAGCTGAGGGCAGAAGCAGTGTAGGCCATGGTGTCCGTTCCGTGAAGAATGACAAAGCCGTCAAAGTTGTTGTAATTATAGTGAATGATCTTTACAAGCTTGGCCCAAAGAGTAGGCTCCATATCGGAAGAATCGATAGGTGGATTAAACTGATACGAAGAGATGCGATAGTTGAAGCGTTTCAACTCCGGAACGTTTTCTTGCAGTTGGTCGAAGTTGAACGCTTCCAGTGCTCCGGTCTCAGGATTCTCAATCATACCGATAGTTCCTCCGGTATAAATCAGCAGCACGGAAGGATAATCTGGCTTTATCATATTCTTTTTAACTCTATTTTGAGCACAAAGATACTAAAAATACCGGTGAACTAAAAACCTTCCGCCTGTATTTTGACAAAATGTCGTTATTTAGACTTCTCTTTATGGATGGTTCAACTTTGGAGGGCTTCCATCAGCCGTTCGGCGGCTTCTTCTGCATTTCCCCGGGCTTCATCGAGAAGGGCGACAAACTTGCTTCCGATGATACATCCTGAAGCATGGGCTGCTGCCGTTTCGAATGTCTGGCGGTTGGAAATGCCGAAACCGATCATGCGCGGGTTTCTCAGTTGCATGGTTTCGATCTTCTGGAAATAAGCCTGTTTTTGCTCGTTGAAGTCATGCTGGGCTCCCGTTACGGCTGTAGAAGAGACCATGTAAATGAATCCGTCCGTGTACTGGTCTATCAGCCGGATACGTTCTTCACTGGTTTCCGGAGTGATCAGCATGATGATCTTGAGGCCATACTTCTCGGCAACGGGACGGAATTCTGCCTGGTAATCCTTGAAAGGAAGGTCTGGAATGATCATTCCGTCAATGCCGCATTCCCGGCAGCTCCGGCAGAAGTTCTCGAAACCGTATTGCATGATGGGGTTCAGATATCCCATCAGTATCAGCGGAATAGTGACCTGGCTGCGGATATCGGCCAGTTGGCTGAAGAGTTTTTTCAGGGTCATTCCGTTGTGAAGGGCCTTGGTTGCGGCCTGCTGGATAACCGGACCGTCGGCCATCGGGTCACTGAACGGGATTCCTATTTCTACCATCTGGACACCTTTCTGTTCCAGAGTACGGATGACTTCGGCTGTACCTTCCAGAGAGGGACTGCCGGCACAGAAGTAAATAGACAGGAGATTGCGGGGATTGTTGCTGAATAATTGATTGATACGGTTCATAAGTCAAGTGTTTTAAAAAGGTTGATAAACGTTTTCAGCCGGGGGATGTCTTTCTCTCCCGGGTGGAGTTCAAAGCCGCTGTTCAGGTCGATTCCCTGCCACCAGGGATTCCGGAAACGGCTCAGACTTTCGATACTTTCCGGAGAAAGTCCTCCGCTGAGCAGGAAAGGAAGCGGACCTTCATAACTGTCCAGCAGTTTCCAGTCGAAACGTTTTCCGGATCCTCCGTAAGCATCGGAAGGAGTGTCGAACAGAAACCAGTCGCAGTAAGGTGCATACAAGGCAGTCTGTTTCAGGTCATCCGGCTCGCGGAGAGCAAAAGCTTTGATGACGCCTGCTCCGGCCTGATGCAGGGAGCGGCACAGTTCCGGGCTTTCCTGTCCGTGGAGCTGTACATAGTCCAGTCTGAACTGGCATACCTTATTTATTATATAGGAGTAATCGGAGTTAACGAATACACCTACTCTCTGGAGATGCTGCGGCAGATATTCCGGGAGAGTTCCGACAAATCGCGGAGAGCGTTCATAGAAGATAAATCCCATCCAGTCTGCTCCGCTTGTCTCGGCTTCCCGGATATTGGAAGCCAGCCGCATGCCGCATACCTTGACGATCATAACTTCAGACTTTGAATGAAGTCAGACAAGGCACGTCCCGGGTTATAGGTCCGCATAAAGGTCTCTCCGATCAGAAATCCCCGGAATCCGGCGTCCCGCAGCTCCCGAAGAAGGGCCGGACTGGACAGGCCGCTTTCGGAAACTTTCAGTACATCGTGAGGTAAAAGACTGGCCAGACGGAAGGAATTTCCGGGATCTGTATGGAAAGTGCCGAGATTCCGGTTATTGACTCCCACCATGTCTACGTCTTCATTGAGGCAGTCCAGTTCCCGTTCATGATGGATTTCCATCAGCACTTCCAGGTGAAGTTCGTGGGCCGTGTGTGCCAGGGTACGGCATTCGGCCGGAGTCAGTGCGGCTGCGATGAGCAGAATGGCATCTGCCTGTACCGCCTTTGCCTGATAAATCTGATAGGGACTGATGATGAAATCCTTTCTCAGGATGGGAAGCTGTACCAGCGGTCTGGCCGTGCGTATATCCTTCAGACTGCCCTTGAAGAAAGGAGTGTCTGTCAGAATGGAGAGTGCTGCAGCTCCTGCTTTTTCGTATGCAGGCGGGATAACGGCGGAATCGGCTTCCTGATGAATCCATCCTTTGGAAGGAGAATGGCGTTTGAATTCGGCAATGATGCCGTGAGGGGAAGCGGCCAGAGCCTGTTTCATGCTTCGGCCTTCAGGCAGGTTTTCCGTCAGCCGGATCAGCTGGTCGAGCGAGACGGCCTCCTGCTGGCGGGCCACTTCCTCTCGCTTCTGGGCAATGATATCTTGCAGTATGTCTTTTTCCATGTGTCAGGGTATTTATCGGTTCAGTTCAAGAAAACGGCGGAAGGAATGGAATGCTTTTCCGCTTTCAAGCGATTCACGGGCCTCGGCGACGCAGGCTTCGATGGAGCTGGCGGGCTTCATGGCCTGAATGGCAAACGAGGCATTGATCAGTACGCAGTCTGTCTGGGCACGGGTTGCCTTGTTCTGGAGAACGTTCCCGAAGATGCGTGCGGCTTCTTCGGGCGTGCTGCCTCCGTACAGTTCTTCCTGCCGGGCGATGGAAAAGCCCAGTTCCGAAGGACGGTAGATGGTTTCGTAGCGGTTGGTCATGACCTTAAACTCGTCCGTCAGCGAAATTTCATCATAGCCGTCGAGGTTGTTGACTACGGCAAAGCGGATGCCCAGGCGCTGGAGGGTATTGGTGTAAAGTCGCATCTGGGCAAGATCGGCCACTCCCAGCAGCTGGAACGAAGGGAGACAGGGATTGACAAGCGGGCCCAGCAAATTGAACAGGGTACGTACGCCCAGGGCTTTCCGTACCGGAGCAACGGTTTTCAGGGCCGGATTGAACAGGGGAGCGTGCAGGTAGGTCATTCCGCATTCTTCCATCGAACGTTTCAGCTTGTCCGTTTCATTGGTAAACCTGACGCCGTATTGCTCCATGACGTTGCTGGCTCCGCTGACGGAAGTTGCTCCGTAGTTGCCGTGCTTGGCTACGTGGTATCCGGCTCCGGCAACGACAAAGCAGGCACAGGTTGAGATGTTGAAGGTATTCTTTCCGTCTCCTCCGGTTCCGACAATGTCAATCGGCTGGAATTCCTGCAAGCTGACGGGAACGCGGGTCTGAAGGAGGGCATCGCGGAAACCGATCAGCTCGTCTACCGTTACTCCCCGCATCTGGAAGGCGGCGAGCAGGGCGGCTGTCTGTGCGTCGTTGATGGAACCTCCCACCATGTTTCGCATGAGGGAACAGGCTTCTTCGCGGCTCAGTTTCTCATGGTTGAATATTCTTTTCAGTATCTGTTTCATTTTGTATTTTCTATTTCAGGGTTTGTTGGACAAAGTTGCTGGAGAATTCAGTGACGGAGCCAGTTGCCGATCAGCTGTTTTCCGTCGGGAGTCAGTACGGACTCCGGATGAAACTGCACTCCCCGCACATCGAGGGTCTGGTGGCGAAGGGCCATGATGTAGCCTTCGTCGCTGGTGGCAGTCACTTCCAGACAGTCGGGCAGGTCTTTCCGGTCGACTACCCATGAGTGATATCTGCCTACGGGAAAGCGTTGGGGAAGTCCTTCAAAAAGATAATCGGGGACGGACACCGTGACAGGACTCTGGATGCCGTGGAACACGGTGTCCAGGTTGCTGAGCTGTGCTCCGTAGACTTCACCGATGGCCTGTTCGCCCAGGCAGACACCCAGAATCGGTTTCTTGCCCGCATATGTACGGATGACATCGAGCAGCAGACCGGCTTCTTCCGGAACGCCGGGACCCGGAGAGAGCAGAATCTTATCGAATGCTTCGAGTTCTTCCATACGGAACTGGTCGTTACGCAGGACACTGACTTCGGCCCCCAGTTCTTTGACCAGATGGCTCAGGTTGTAGACGAATGAGTCGTAATTATCAATGATGGCTATTTTCATAAGGCTTCTTTATCTTGTTTCAGCCAGAAGGATTGCTTTTTTCAGTGCTCCCAGCTTGTTGTTTACTTCTTGCAGTTCGTTGTTCTCATCACTTTTGGCTACGATGCCTCCACCGGCCTGGAACCAGAGTTCGTTGTTCCGGCTCACGAAGGTCCGGATGGTGATGGCCTGGTTGAGTTCGCCGTTCAGTCCGATAAAGCCGATGCATCCGCCGTAGGCTCCGCGGTTATGCGGCTCGATTTCACTGATGAGCTGCATGGCCTTGACTTTCGGGGCTCCGCTCAGGGTGCCTGCGGGGAAGGTGTCGATAAATGCCTTGATCGGGTTGGTTCCCGGATCGAGGGTACCGCTTACCCGGCTCACCAGGTGGATGACGTGACTGTAATATTGCGGTTCCTTGTAGAATTCCACATGGGTGTCGTGGCAGTTCCGGCTCAGGTCGTTGCAGGCCAGATCGACCAGCATTACGTGCTCGGCGTTTTCTTTCGGATCAGTCAGCAGGGCAGTGGTCAGAGCTTCATCAGTCTTTTTGTCTCCGCTCCGGCGGGTTGTTCCGGCAATGGGGTCGATCGTCGCTTTTCCATCCTCGATCTTGCAGTGGGTTTCAGGAGAGGAACCGAAGATGCGGAAGCCCCCGAAGTCAAAATAGAACAGGTAAGGCGACGGGTTGATGCTCCGCAATGCCCGGTAAAGAGTGAAGTCGTCTCCTTCGTAACGCTGGATGAACCGGCGGGAAAGTACGATCTGGAATACATCTCCCCGCAGGCAATGGGCAATTCCCTTGCGGATATTCGCCTTGTGTTCTTCGTCGGTCAGGGTACTGGTGGTTTCGCCTACGGCACGGAAGGCATACGTGGTATAGTTGCGGTTGTTGACCGCCTTTTCGATTTCCTCGATGTGGCTCGGTTCTCCGTTTCCCTGAAATTCCACAAGTACCATCTCGCTTTTGAAATCATTGAACACGATCAGATACTTGTAGAGGATGTAGAGGATTTCGGGCGCATCGTTCTTCGGGTCGCGGCTGTCTTTCACCGGAATCTGTTCAAAGTAGCGGATGGCATTGAATGTCGTGTATCCGTAGACACCGCCGTAACGGGCGTATTCGCCTTCCACGCGGAAGCGCCCGAGGAATTTCCGGAAGGCATCTTCCACCCGGAATTCTGCACTCAAGGCTTCCTCTTCGCGGCTTTTGTCGGGAAACACGGTGGTTACGGTTCCGTGATTGACCGAGAAGCTTGCAATGGGGTTCAGACCGATGAACGAACGGTTGTTTTCCACTCCGTGATAGTCGGAGCTTTCCAGCAGGATGCTTTGCGGAAACAGGTCGCGCATCTTCAGGTACGTGCTGACGGGAGTGTGCAGGTCGCCGGGCAGTATCTTGTGGCGGGTGGTATAAGTAAATGTTTTCATTGTTGAGTCAGGGATTAGCGTGTTGTATATTCGTCCAGGTATTTCAGATAAGTGTCGATGTCCTTGTCGCCTCTTCCGGAGACGGTGAGTACTACCAGGTCATCCGGGCGGAAACGGATCTTTCCGAGTGCACCGAGTGCATGGGCTGACTCCAGGGCCGGAATGATTCCTTCCAGCCGGGTCAGTTCGAAGGCGGCACGCAGGGCTTCGTCATCGTTGACTGCCAGTACGGTGGCACGGTGGCTGGAAGCCAGATTGGCATGCATGGGACCGATTCCGGGATAGTCCAGACCGGCAGAAATGGAGTAAGGTTCCAGAATCTGTCCGTCTTCGTCCTGCATGACCAGTGTTTTGGATCCGTGAATGATGCCCAGCTTGCCCAGTTGGATGGTGGCAGCCGACAGGCCTGTTTCCACTCCTTTGCCTCCGGCTTCGGCCAGGACAATTTTCACGCGTTCGTCATCAAGGTAATGATAGATGGTACCTGCCGCGTTGCTTCCTCCGCCTATGCAGGCCATGAGGTAGTCGGGATAGTCACGTCCTTCGTGTTCCATGAGCTGTTTCTTGATTTCCTCGCTGATGACTGACTGCAGACGGGCTACCATGTCGGGATAGGGATGAGGGCCGACCGTGGAACCGATGACGTAGTAAGTATCCGACGGATGGCAGCACCAGTCGCGGATGGCCTCGTTGGTGGCATCCTTCAGTGTCATGTTTCCTGAAGTAACTGCTTCCACTCTTGCGCCGAGCATCTTCATGCGTTCGACATTCACTCGCTGGCGTTCCACATCGGTTTTACCCATGTAGACCACACATTCCATACCCATGAGCGCACAGACCGTAGCGGTAGCTACTCCATGCTGGCCGGCTCCGGTTTCGGCGATGATGCGTTTCTTTCCCATCCGACGTGCCAGAAGTACCTGTCCGATGGCATTGTTGATCTTATGGGCACCTGTATGATTCAGGTCTTCCCGCTTCAGATAAATGCGGCATCCGTAGCGCTCCGAGAGACGTTTGGCCAGATAGAGGGGAGAAGGACGGCCTACATAGTCGCGCAACAGGCTGTGGAATTCCTGACGGAAATCGTCACTGTCCAGCACCTTCCGGTAGTTGTCTTTCAATTGTTCCACACACTGGTAAAGAATTTCGGGGATGTATGCTCCGCCGAAGTTTCCGTAAAAGCCTTCATCGTTTACTTGATACGTTTTCATTGTTTATTGTTTTTTTGATTTAGAATCGGGGAATAAAAAAAGCGGGCTGTCGTAAGTACGACAGCCCGCTTCGTTAATCTCTTTCTGCTTATTTCGTCAGTCAGGTATCTACACACGGCTGGGTTCCTCTTACGACCTTAGGGGTTGTAAGTGGCGCCACCAGAAGAATGTATTTACCATTGTTGTTTTCATAAAAGAATGTTTTGTTTGTTTCTTGCCGCAAATGTAGAAAGAAAAAATAAGATTCCAAATAAAATGCTTCTTTTTTTGAGAAAAGTATTGTTTTTTGTCATCTGTATCCTTCTGGCGGAGACTTCCGGAAACGCCGAAACGTTTTGTTTCATACGTCGAAATGTTTTCTCTTAAAGGCCGAAACGTTTTTTAAAAAGCCCGTAGCATTCTGGCTTTTGTCTGGCGATCTTTGTGGAAGGGGATGGGAAAAAGCCGTCTGGAGATCCTTCTGGAAGGGTGCAGACGATGCGGCTTAATCGTGCGGTCGTTGGAGTCGGATCGTGCGGTCGTTGGAGCCGGATTGTGCGGTCGTTGAGGCCGGATTGTGCGGTCGTTTTTTTTGCATTGACCAGTCAATGCGAAGGTATTGTGCGGTCGTTGCAACGCCCTTGTCTGCTCCATGCTGGCAGAGGGTGCAGACATGGAGCGGACGGGGTGTTTCTGAATGTTTTCTTATGCTTGTTTGCCGAATTCTTTGTGGAATTCAACCACTGCTTCAATTCCTTTGCGGAAGATGTCGAGTGAGAAGTTTTCGTTCGGCGAATGAATGGCATCGCTTTCCAGTCCGAATCCCATCAGGACGGTCTTGATGCCCAGAACCTGCTCGAAGTCGCTGATGATGGGGATACTTCCTCCGCGGCGTACGGCGAGCGGACGTTTGCCGAAAGCCACGGTGAATCCCTTCTCAGCAGCCTGGTAAGCAGGCAATGTGATGGGGCAGACATAGCCTTCGCCTCCGTGCATGGGAGTTACTTTCACCTGTACATAATCGGGCGCGGTGGATTCCAGGTATTCGACAAAGAGCCGTGAAATCGTTTCGTGGTTCTGGTGAGGAACCAGTCGGCAGGACACCTTTGCATAAGCCTTTGAAGGCAGGACCGTCTTCGATCCTTCGCCGGTATATCCTCCCCAGATGCCGCATACATCGAATGAAGGACGGCAGCTGTTGCGCTCCAGAGTGGAATATCCCTTTTCTCCTTTCAGTGCCTTGATACCGATGGCTTCCATGTATTTCTTTTCATCAAAAGGAATGTGGGCGATCATGTCGCGTTCAGCCGGAGACACTTCTTCTACATCGTCGTAGAAATGAGGAATGGTGATCCGTCCGTTTTCGTCGATCACTTTGGCCAGCATTTCGCAAAGGGTATTGATGGGGTTGGCTACGGCACCGCCGAAATGTCCCGAATGCAAGTCCCGGTTCGGTCCGGTTACCTCAATTTCCCAGTATGCAAGACCGCGCAGGCCTGTAGTCAGCGAGGGCAGGTCAGCACCCAGCATGCTGGTGTCCGATACGAGGATGACATCTGCCTTCAGCAGTTCCTTGTGTTCTTTCAGGAAGGCATTCAGGCTGGGTGATCCGATTTCTTCTTCTCCTTCGAAGATAAACTTGACATTGTGACGGAGCAGGCCTTCGCGGACCATGTATTCAAAAGCCTTGGCCTGGATCATGGCCTGTCCCTTGTCGTCGTCGGCTCCGCGGGCCCAGATGCGCCCGTCTCTTACTTCGGGTTCGAACGGCTGGCTTTTCCATAACTCCAGCGGTTCGGCCGGCATGACGTCATAGTGGGCGTAAACCAGTACGGTGGGTGCTTCGGGGTTCACGCGCTTTTCGGCATAAACCAGCGGATTTCCCTGCGAAGGCATTATGTGGGCTTCGTCAGCTCCCGCTTCGAGCAGCAGTTGTTTCCAGCGTTCCGCGCAGGCCAGCATGTCGTCTTTATGCTGGGGAAGAGCACTGATGCTGGGGATGCGGATCAGACTGAAAAGTTCGTCCAGAAAGCGGGTCTCGTTTTTTTCAATGTATTGTTTGATGTCCATAGTGCTGAATGATTGATTAAAGTCGGGTGGTTTTGTTCAGTAAATAATAGTCGAGAATGGTCATGGCTGCCATGGCTTCCACGATGGGTACGGCTCTGGGAAGTACGCAGGGATCGTGACGTCCGCGGGCTTTCAGGATGGTGTCATTGCCATGAATGTCCACTGTGGGCTGTTCCATGAGGACGGTTGCCACGGGCTTGAAGGCTACCCGGAAATAGATATCCTGTCCGTTGCTGATTCCTCCCTGGATTCCTCCTGAACGGTTGGTGTGTACATTGATCTTTCCGTTATCGTTGAAGAACAGGTCATTCTGCTGGCTTCCCTTGAGTTCCATGCTGCCGAACCCTTGTCCGTATTCGAAACCCTTGACGGCATTGATGCTCAGCATGGCATTGCCCAGGGCGGCATGAAGTTTCCCGAAGACCGGTTGTCCCAGTCCCGTGGGGCATCCTTTGATGACACAGCCGATGACTCCTCCGATGGTATCACCTTCGCCTTTGATCCGATAGATATAGTCTGCCATTTCTTTGGCCAGTTCCTGTCCGGACAGCGCACCGGATTCTCCTCGATGCGGCTCAGGTCATACTGGGTATAATCCTTGTCCAGCTTGTATGCACCGACCTGTGCTGTAAAGGCCGTGACGGTGATGCCGAGCTGTTTCAGTGCCAGCTTGGCCAGTGCACCGGCTACGACACGCGCAATGGTTTCGCGTGCCGATGAACGTCCGCCTCCGCGATGATCCCGCAGTCCGTATTTCCGGGTGTAGGTGTAGTCAGCATGCGAGGGGCGGTACACATCTTTCATATTGTCGTAATCGCTGGAGTGCTGGTTGGTGTTCCATACGGCAAAACCGATGGGGCATCCCGTAGAAACTCCGTCATAGATACCGGAGAGGAATTCTACGGCATCCGCTTCCTTACGTGCCGTTGTCAGAGCCGACTGTCCGGGACGTCTGCGGTTTAATTCCTGCTGGATAAAGTCCATGTCGATCGGAATTCCGGCCGGAAAGCCGTCAATCACTCCTCCGATGGCTTTCCCGTGTGATTCGCCGAAGCTGGTCAGACGGAAAATGTTTCCAAATGTATTGTTGAACATACCTGTTGTTTTCTGTTTTTAGAGTTATTGAATAAATAGGGCAGGGGACTTCCGGTCAGAATTTGCTGCCGGCTCCTCCACCTCCGAAACTGCCGCCGCCGAAGCTTCCTCCTCCGAATCCGCCTCCGCCGCCGGAACCGAAACCGCCTCCCATGAAAGGACCTCCCATGAACGGGCCTCCGTTTCCTCCACGGTCGTGGAAGTCATCCTGTTCTTTCACCTTGCGCTGACGCCGGTGAGTGTATCCGCAGTTGCTGCAGCGGTAGACTACCTCTTCGGTACGGGTATTTCCGATGCGTGCAATAGTCCGTACGGATAATTGTTTCAGCGTATGCTTGTGGCAGTTGGGACATTTCGTGCGTTGACGGACGGTGTACCATAAAAGGAAAGGAACTCCGACGAAACAGATCAGCAGAATGGCAACGAGCAGACCGTCTCCTCCTTCTGCCTGTTTGCCGGGACCGGCAATCCGTTCCGTATGGTTCAGCTGCCGGCGTACGGCCTGAATGCCGGCTACCATGCCTTCATCCCACTTTCCCTGGCTGAAAGCCTTGTTCATGTAACGCTGCTGTATTCGTTTGCAGATAGCGTCGGGAAGATCTCCTTCCAGTCCGTAGCCGGTAGCAAACTGGATGCACCGTTCTCCGGTTACCAGCAGGATGACCAGTCCGTTGTCTTTTCCTTTTTCTCCCACTCCGTTCTTGCTGCCCAGCTGATAGGCAAAGTCGAAGCAGTCTCCTCCTTCAATCTGTTCCACGGCAACGACCAGGGTCTGTATGCCTGTCTCGCGTTCCAGGCCGTAAAGGATCGTATCCATAACAGCTACGGCATCGTTGGAGAGGATTCCGTCCGGATTGCTTACATAGCGTGTCCGGTCTTGCAGATGAACGAGCGGAATGTCTTCAACCTTGTATTCCCGGGCCTCGGTCTGCATGACTGCACACCATCCCAGGAAAAGCAGGAGAGATAAAGCAATTCGTTTCATACCGTTTTTCAGAACTTGACTTCCGGAGCTTTTTCTGCACCTTCCTGTGCTTCGAAGTAAGGACGCTTTTCGAAACCGAACATGCCGGCCAGAATGTTGCGCGGGAAGCGGCGGATGCTGGTGTTGTAAGCCTTGGCAACTTCATTGAACTTGCGGCGTTCTACGCTGATACGGTTTTCAGTACCTTCAAGCTGTGCCTGCAAGGTCTGGAAGTTTTCATTGGCTTTCAGTTCCGGATAGTTTTCCGTCACGGCAAGCAGACGGCTCAAAGCGCTTCCGATCTCTCCCTGTGCACGCTGGTAGGCGGCCATCTTTTCCGGAGTCAGATCGTCAATGCTGACGGTGGTCTGAGTGGCTTTGGCGCGTGCGGAAACGACGGCATCAAAAGTTTCTTTTTCGTGTGCGGCATATCCTTTCACGGTATTGACCAGATTCGGGATCAGATCCGCACGTCTTTGATATTGGTTTTCTACGTTACTCCAGGCTGTACCTACGGCTTCATCCTGTGACACCATTGAATTATAAGAGGAAATGCAGAATATGGCTAAAAGGACAACTACTGCAATAACGATAATTCCTGTTTTTTTCATGTTCTTTTGTTTTTTAATTGGTTTAGGGTTATTTGATGACAAACTTAATTAAAAATAAGGATATACTGATGGTTTGGGAGTAAAAATGTATTTTTTTAAGACAATTCGTGAACCATTCTTTTGAAAGAAGGCCAAAGGATGATCATACGTGGCCTAATTTGTGGAAAAATTAGGCTGGAATGGAGGTTGGACTTTCTTTTTATTTGGAAATGCGGAAAATTTTCATTAAACTTGCAAAGGAAGGCATCAAAATATGATGACTTGTAAGCTATGTATGAATATCACAAAAGTATGGATCGTCATATTTTGAGCTTGGAAGAATAGTTAATTTTAAAAGCGACGATTATGAAAAAGTATGTAGCAGAACTTATCGGAACAATGATTCTGGTATTGATGGGTTGCGGTAGTGCAGTCTTTGCGGGAAGTGTTGCGGGCACGGTAGGTGCCGGTGTTGGAACACTTGGAGTTGCTTTGGCCTTTGGACTGGCGGTGGTTGCCATGGCTTACACGATTGGAAATATTTCGGGTTGCCATATCAATCCGGCCATTACTTTGGGAGTCTGGCTTTCGGGAGGCATGAAACCGAAAAGAGCGATGATGTATATGTTGTTCCAGGTTGTCGGAGCTATTCTTGGCTCCTTGCTGCTTTCTCTTTTGGTTTCTACAGGAACTCATGGAGGGCCGACAACGACGGGATCCAATACGTTTGCTCCTGATTGCATGATGCAGGCTTTTATTGCGGAGCTGGTCTTTACCTTTATCTTTGTTTTGGTCGTATTGGGAACGACTGACGAAAAGAAAGGTGCCGGTAATTTCGCGGGTCTGGCTATTGGTCTGACTCTTGTGCTGATTCATATTGTTTGTATCCCTATTACGGGAACTTCCGTGAATCCTGCCCGCAGTATCGGACCGGCCTTGATGGAAGGTGGTCAGGCTATGGAGCAATTGTGGCTCTTTATCGTGGCTCCGCTCTTGGGTGGTGCATTGAGTGCATTGGTCTGGAAATATATAAAGACTGAATGAATCTGTTTTTAGATTTTATACATATAATTGGGGTAAACATAAACGGGAAGAATTGAATTACATGTGAATGTAGTAGAGGTTTATGTTGAAAATGTTATCTTAAGTTTTGTATCAATCGCTTCAGCATGCTTCCAGATGGAAGTGTGCTGAAGTTTTATATGCTTTTTTTACTTTTTGTTTGCTGAACCTTGGGATTTTCGCTCTTTCTTCTGATTCTTATGTGTAATTTCAGCACGAATCGGTCATAGAATATGCTCTGGTCTTATTCTTAGGGTCCATGGGTCCACATTTTCTCTAATGGACCCATTATCCGGTAAATATCAGGGAGAATAAGCTGTTTTTGTTGCTGAAATGACAAGATTTTTCCTGATTTGTAGCCTTCTTTTGAATCTGTTTGTGAAAAACAGGTAAATTGAAGCAATATCTGACGATTTATTGGGGAAAGAAGAATTTGACAGGAAAGTGAGGATGTGTAAATAATATATTTATAAATAATTGATTGATAGAGTGTTTTGCTCTTGTCGAAGATCTGTTTATAACTTTTTGTATGGAATAGGGTCCATAAGGAAAAATGTGGACCCATGGACCCAAAATCCTTCGGATCCTTTGCTTCAGTGCAGCAATTCTTTTTGGAATATTTTCAGGCTCGTTGACTGCATTATTAGCTGCTGGTTTGTATAGATCCAGAAATGTTGCTAATTTTACATATGAGTATGTTAACGATATTATTGCTTTGAACTTGTCTGATATCAAGATATGCGTACTCTCTGCTAAATTTTTTAGAGATTTGGTTCCCTTGTTGTGTGTTGTCTGTATAAATACTAATTTATAGTGTGATTATAATGAAAGAAGAGAAAAATAGAAAAGCAAGTTATTCACTATGTGTAATAACGGGAATGCTTTGTGGTATAGTTCTGGGTACAATTATGGATAAACTGGCAGTTGGTATTTCATTAGGACTTATGTTTGCTACAATGTATTATTTATTCTTTGCCAAGTCTGATAAAAATATTGATGACGGTGAAAAAACAGATTGATAAATTGTGGTGGAGTAGATATAATAAATCAGATTTCTTTTTTTTTGTAAAAGTATAGTTTATTGATAACTTTTCTATTTAATCTAGTTTTTTTATTCAGTATACAGCCTTGGTTAAATGAAATACCTTAATTTAGTGAACAACTAGTGTAATGTGTTGGATTTTGTCTGAGATCTTTCAGCAGTATAAGATTTATTAGCTTGAGTAATATTTTGCTGGTATAAAAACCAGTTTTAAAAGGAAGTTTTCAGTGTATATCAGGTTTTCGCCTTTATATAATATACAATAAGGTGTATCGTAAAGATGTGTTTGAA
>NZ_EQ973646.1:245396-262256 GCF_000157915.1 Phocaeicola coprophilus DSM 18228 = JCM 13818
TTACCGAAGTATTGTATTTTTACATCTTACTTTATACTAAAAATCATATAATGAACAAAAAAAACACCTTAAATAACGGGTATTGCTCTTTTTTTTCTAATTTTGCACAGTTTTAGGAATCGTGTGCTAATACTCTTAAGCATAGTTTCCATGTATAGATCGTCCTCTTGCTGCATGAGTGTGGGTGGACAAACGAGTGAAGAATATAACTAAAACGTAAAGCATGATACAGAAAGTATTGATCGCTAACCGTGGTGAAATAGCAGTTCGTGTAATGCGCTCTTGTCGTGAGATGGGCATCCGTTCTGTGGCAGTCTTTTCTGAGGCAGACCGAACAGCACGCCACGTTCTTTATGCAGACGAAGCCTGCCTGATTGGTCCGGCAGCATCTCGTGAAAGTTATCTGAATATCGATAAGATTATCATGGCAGCCAAACGTCATGGCGCGGATGCAATTCATCCGGGATATGGTTTCTTATCTGAAAATTCTGAGTTTGCACGTCGTTGCAAGCAGGAAGGAATCATCTTTATTGGTCCTGATCCTGAAACTATGGATGCGATGGGGGATAAGATTTCCGCTCGTAAACACATGATTGCGGCTGGAGTACCTGTCGTTCCCGGAACGGAACAACCTCTGCAGAGTGTAGAAGAAGCAAAGGAAATCTGTAATCGGATCGGTTATCCTGTGATGCTGAAAGCTTCAATGGGTGGCGGTGGAAAAGGTATGCGTCTTATCCACAACGTCGATGAAGTGGAAGAGGCATATAATACAGCTCGTTCAGAATCAATGTCTTCATTTGGCGATGATACCGTTTATCTGGAGAAGTTTGTTGAAGAACCTCATCATATTGAGTTCCAGATTCTGGGAGATAATTATGGCAATGCTGTTCATTTGTTTGAACGTGAATGTTCTATTCAGCGCCGTAACCAGAAAATAGTAGAAGAAACACCTTCTCCTTTCGTTACTCCGGAATTGCGTCAGAAAATGGGAGAGGCTGCAGTTGCTGCTGCTAAAGCTGTTAACTACAAAGGAGCCGGAACCATTGAATTCCTGGTAGACAAGCATCGTAATTTCTATTTCCTTGAAATGAATACCCGTCTTCAGGTAGAACATCCTATTACTGAAGAAGTCGTTGGTGTTGACCTGGTAAAAGAACAGATTCGTGTAGCTAACAATGAACCGTTGCATTTTAAGCAGGAAGATCTGAAGCAGCGTGGTCATGCCATTGAGTGCCGTATCTGTGCCGAAGATACAGATAACAACTTTATGCCTTCACCTGGTATTCTTCGTCAGCTGATGGAACCGAACGGTATCGGTGTCCGTATTGACAGTGCAGTATACGAAGGATATGAAATTCCTATCTATTACGACCCGATGATCGGTAAGCTGATTGTATGGGCAACTACCCGTCAGTTTGCCATCGAACGTATGCGTCGTGTGCTTTATGAATATAAGATTACAGGTTTGAAGACTAACATCAGCTATTTGCGTCACATCATGCATGTACCTGATTTTGTTGAAGGACATTATAATACCTTGTTTATTCCGAAGCATCAGGATATGCTGAAGGAATGGGCCGGTAAGAAGGAAGAAGAAACAGAAAATATCGCTATGATTGCTGCCTATATCGATTATCTGATGAACCTGGAAGAGAACAAGTCTGCTTCTTCTGATAACCGTCCGATCAGCCGCTGGCGTGAGTTTGGCCTTCAGAAAGGTGTGTTGCGTATTTAATGTTTAACTGACGAAAGAACTTTTATGGAAATACATATCGGTGACAGAGTTGCAGATGTAACCTTGGTCAGCAAGGATGGTAATAAAGTGCAGTTGACAATTGACGGCACTCCTTACGATGTAGATATTGTAATGGCAGAAAACGGAAGCTGCTCTATTCTGCATGACGGTAAGTCATTCAATGCGGAACTGATCCGTAAAGAAGGTGGAAAGAGCTACACTGTTAATGCTCATTATCAGTCATATAATATTGACATCATCGACTCTCAGGCAAAATACTTGCGTATGCGTAAGGGAGCTGATGAAAAACAACAGGATAAGATCGTTTCTCCGATGCCGGGTAAAGTCGTTAAGATTCCGGTTAAGGCAGGCGATCGTCTGCAGGCTGGTGATATCGTTGTTGTGATTGAAGCCATGAAGATGCAGAGTAATTATAAGGTAAACAGTGAGTGTGTCGTAAAAGAAATTCTGGTTAATGAAGGAGACTCCGTAAACAGCAACCAGGTGATTATGACTCTTGACGTTATTAAAGAAGAAGATTAATTATGACAGTAGCAGAACAATATAAAAAGTTTGAAGAGCTGGATAAACTGGCTTCTCAGGGTGGAGGTATTGAGCGTGTAGAAAAGCAGCATGCCAATGGTCACATGACTGCCCGTGAACGTATTGATATGCTTCTCGACAAGGGAACATTCAATGAACTGGATAAATTTGTAATTCATCATTGCTCTGATTTCGGTATGGACAAGAAACACATACCGGGTGACGGCATTGTATGCGGTTATGGAAAAATCGACGGTCGTCTGGTGTATGTATATGCATACGATTTTACCGTTTATGGCGGAACTTTGAGTGCTACAGGTGCACAGAAGATTGTCAAAGTACAGCAGCTGGCGCTGAAGAACGGTGCTCCGGTGATTGCTTTGAATGACTCGGGAGGTGCCCGTATTCAGGAAGGTGTAGGAAGTATTTCCGGTTATGCATCTATCTTCTACCAGAATACGATTGCATCGGGAGTAATTCCTCAGATCTCAGCCATTCTGGGTCCGTGTGCCGGTGGTGCATGCTACTCTCCGGCGTTGACTGACTTTATTTTTATGGTAAAGGAAAAGAGTCACATGTTTATTACCGGTCCGGATGTTGTGAAGGCCGTAACTCACGAAGAAGTTGACAAAGAAGAACTGGGAGGTGCTTATACACACAGCAGCAAGAGCGGTGTAACTCATTTCCTGTGTGACACTGAAGAAGAAACTTTGATGAGCATCCGTGAATTGCTGAGCTTCCTGCCGTCCAATAACATGGAAGATGCTCCGGTTCAGCCTTGTTCAGATGATATCCGCCGCGCTGATGAATCTTTGATGAGCGTGATTCCTGATGATCCGAACATGCCTTACGACATCAAGAATATCATTGAACCGGTAGTGGATAACCACTATTTCTTCGAAGTAATGCCTCACTTCGCTAAAAATATTGTAGTAGGTTTTGCCCGTTTGGGTGGACGTTCTGTGGGTATCGTTGCCAACCAGCCCGCTTATCTGGCAGGTGTTCTTGATATTGATGCTTCAGACAAGGCTTCACGTTTCATCCGTTTCTGCGACTGCTTCAATATTCCAATCGTGACATTTGAAGATGTTCCCGGCTTCTTGCCCGGATGTACACAGGAACATAACGGTATCATCCGTCATGGAGCGAAGATTGTTTATGCTTATGCTGAGGCTACAGTTCCTAAGATTACGGTAATTACCCGTAAGGCTTATGGTGGTGCTTATATCGTTATGAACAGTAAACCGATCGGTTCAGATGTGAACTTCTCTTATCCGACTGCCGAGATTGCCGTTATGGGAGCAGACGGAGCAGTGAACATCCTTTACCGCAAGGCTACTCCGGAAGAAAAGGCAAAGGCTGTAGAAGAATACAAGGAAAAATTCTCTAATCCTTATCGTGCAGCCGAGCAGGGATATATCGATGAGATTATTTTGCCGAAGGATACTCGCTTCAAACTGATTCAGGCTTTGGAAATGACTCAGAACAAGAGCCAGAGCAATCCTCCTAAGAAACATGGTAACATGCCGTTGTAAAAAGCGGATGATCTATAAGAAACCTATTTAGAGCACGGATTTCACGGATTGGTATGGAGAGAGAGTTCTCTGCACCGCTCCGTGTAATCCGTGCCTTTTTATTGTAAAAGTTCAAGAAAGTATGAAAAAGTGGAGTAAATTCTTTACCGTTGCACTGGCTATGGCTGGATTCCTTTTCGCCGGAACACCGCAAGCCTGTTCGCAACAGCCGGATGCCGATGCAGCCGGATATATCGTGAAGGTGGGTGATATGGCCCCTGACTTTGAAATGACTTTGACAGACGGAACACAAGTGAAGCTGTCTTCACTGCGCGGAAAAGTGGTTATGTTGCAGTTTACAGCCAGCTGGTGTGGAGTATGCCGGAAAGAGATGCCTTTTATTGAGAAGGATATCTGGCAGAAGCACAAGGACAACTCAAAGTTTGCCTTGTATGGAATAGACCGTGATGAACCGTTGGAGCGTGTCAAGGCTTTTGCCTCGCAGACGAAGATTACCTATCCGCTGGGACTGGATCCGGGAGCTGATATTTTTGCCCGTTATGCGGAGAGAAACGCCGGAATTACCCGTAATGTCCTGATTGATGAAACCGGAAAAATCGTCATGATGACCCGTTTGTATAATGAAGAAGAGTTTGCTTCTTTGTGCCGGAAGATTGATGAACTGTTGGAAAAGTAAACGATGAGATTTGGATTATTGACAATATGGCTTCTTTTTCTGCTGGCGCTTCCTTTGAATGCAAAGAAGGAGAGAAAGCCGGGATATGAGCCGTTGTTTGGAAAGGCTCAGGCTGCTTATAAAGTGACCTCCAGTTCGTTGAAGGGAGCGACTTTTTATCTTGTAAGCGGTCATGGTGGTCCGGATCCCGGATGTATCGGAAAATATCAGGGCCATGAGTTGCATGAAGATGAATATGCCTATGACATCATTCTTCGTCTGGGACGGGAACTGATGAAGCGGGGAGCCAAGGTTCACTTTATTATTCAAGACGCAAAGGATGGTATCCGCAATCAGGCCATCTTAAAAAACAGCAAACGTGAAACCTGTATGGGAAAAGCGATTCCGCTGAATCAGGTTGCCCGTCTGAAACAGCGCTGTGATGCCGTGAATGCGCTTTATCGAAAGGATAAAGGCCGGTATAAAAGAGCCATCTTCATTCATGTGGACAGCCGTTCTCGGCGTAACCAGACAGATGTGTTCTTCTATCATGCACCCGGAAGCAGTAAGGGAAGAGTACTGACCCGTGAGCTGCAAAGAACATTTCAGAGCAAATACAGACAGCACCAGCCGAACCGCGGCTTTGATGGTTCAGTCAGTGAACGCAATCTGTATGTGCTTCGCAATACGGCTCCGGTAGCTGCATTTCTTGAAGTCGGAAACATTCAGAATGCACAGGATCAGAAACGTCTGGTGATTCCTAACAACCGTCAGGCTTTGGCCAATTGGATTACTGAAGCTCTGGTGAAAGATTATAAGCGGAACAAATAATACAGTCTGCAACTGTCAGGCTGAAAAACAACGGGAGATGAGGATCGTCGTTTTTCATCTCCCGTTCGTTTTCTATGGAATCCGGCAAAAGGGTTACTTTCGTTCAGCCGGTGTTTTATTTAAATTATTTGAGATTTTTCAGGGCCTCCATGGTCTTCTGGAGCAGTTCCGGATTGGGAACATTCTTTTTCCCTGTTATGGCAAGGGCGAAATTCTCAGCCATGATTTCTTCCGGATTGGTGGTGTAAGGAGTGTTCTGTCCCACCAGCGTATGGAAGTCTTCAGCCTGATCGATGGAGTAAATGATGGCCTTTCCGTCTTTTTGCTTGGGGATTAAGGCTTCATCCAGCGGAACCAGTCCTACTTTCAGATACTGGCTTAATTCTCCGCCTTCATAATTCCGGTCTGTATAGATGATCATTGTACACTCTTCTTTTTCCCCGTTGATGGTAAAAGGAGCGTATGAATCGTAGGTATAAAAGTCCGGATTGGAGATACGTTTTTCCTGCACATCTATGGGTAACAGGATCTCGTGTTGGGCTACCTTAAACCCGATAACAGCATACATCGCTTTCCGGAATTCCGGATTATTGCGGCTCAGGATGTGAAATACCTCGTTGGCCATCAGCCGTTCCAGTTCTTCTGCCGAAGCTTTTTCCAGCGCTTTTTCGCCGACGGCAATCCAGTTTTTCCGTGTGTAGGCCGGAATGTTTCCTTCTTCTTTCATTGAAGTCTTCAGCAGGATGATTTCCGAGGGATATTGGAGGGATACTTTCTGTTTGCGCAGTTTTTCGCTGAGTCCGTTCATGACCTTTGTGATCATTTCTTTTTCCTGGTCGCTCCAGTTGCGGGTTTCATTCATTCCCAGCCGCAGGAGTTCAGACTTTCTTCCGTCCGGTTTTTGCAGTCTTGCACAGATATCGAATTGATTCCATCGGTTGGTATATTCGTCAATGTCAGTGATCAGCATCTGAGCTTCAGCTTTTGTTGCAAACCGGAAGGGCAGGGTGGAAGTTGATTTCTGAGCCAGTGCTGTGAGTGCACAGCAGCAAAAACAAAAGGCAGAAATTAAGTGAATCAGTTTCATGGTTATGTCTTTTCGTTTAGGTTACTACTACACTTTCCCGAAAGAAAGTTTGTAAATATAGTAGATTTTTTTGTCTTTTTCAGAGTCTTAAACGAAAAGTTTTCTGATTCACCTAATTTCTGCCTGAGTATCAGGGATGCTGTTTTATCAGAATAAATCTACTTCTGCAGCTGCTACCGACTTGTTTCCGGCTGCAACTTCAGTGGTTTCGATTCTGACATAGCGGGCATTCACCTTATCTTTGAGGTAGTAATAGCGTTTGGTCGGGTCGTTGATGAGGTTACCGAACTCAAATCTTCCTGCCTCTTTCCAGCTCTTGCCGTCACTGCTTGTTTTCAGGATTCCTTTGGCCATCATGCCGTCTGAGTTTTCTGTCTGAGGAGTGTAAGCAAATCCTGCCAGTTCACATTCCTTGCCCAGATCAATGGTAATGGCTGCATTGGTTCCGTTAGCCTTCCAGTACGTAGCCGGATTTTCATCGGCTGCCAATTGGGCTTCATGCTTGTCGGCTGCAGATCCTGTTGCTGTTACTTTCCAGTTTTGCTTGATGTATCCCAGTTGTTCGTGGCATACTTCGCCTTTGTCTCCGTGAAGGATAGATACAGCCTTGATTTCTCCGCGATCCATGCTGAACGGTTCCTTGAATTCCGGTGAGTTGACATCCGGTTCGCTTCCGTCTGTTGTATAATGGATCTTGAATCCTGCATTCAGGTTGGCAGCAACGTCTTCACCGTGAGCCTTCCAGTTAAAGTCCTGCTTACGGGCCTGGATGTTGACTTTTCCGTCGATGCTTCTGGTAATTTCCAGTCTTGGCGGACGTGAAGCATAGTAGTGTGCAGAAACCGTTGCAATGGCCGGAGTCAGACGTGACTGCAGGACGCGTACACGTATTTTGTCGGTTGTAACATCCGGGAAGCGGAGAATACGTTTGTAACCGATGTTGGTAGCTTTGGCGATTTCTTTCCACTGTCCGTCTACCCATGCATCTACGGCATGTTCTTCCACGCGTTCACTGTATTCACCGACATTTTCCTGAAGAACCACACGGTTGATGGTGACAGGTTCTTTCAGTGAGAAGACAGTTCCCTTTTCACCAGCCGGTACGGCAACGTATGTATTCAGGTCATTGTCCAGCAATTCCTTCGCACCCTTGCTGTCAGCCAGCAGGTTTACAGAATAAGTATCCTGAATCCGTTTACCTACTTCATGCAGCACTTCGACGTCTTTATCCGAGAAGCGTCCGTCTCTGTTGGGCGGAATATTGAGCAGGAATGTAGAGTTGCCACCGACAGCTCTTTCGTAGATATCGAATACATCATCAGCGCTTCTTACCTTCTGATGTGTATCGTCGCGGTAGAACCATCCTTCACGTATGGAAGTATTGGTTTCAGCCTGCTGATAGTGCAGATACTTGGCTTTGTAGAGCTGTTCGCGACTTCCCAGATCCTGTGCTGTCATGTCGGGGAATACGGTAGCCGTGTCAGGTGACTGCGGATAAGGAACAACGTTCCATTCCGTTTCGCGGGTTCCTCCCGATTCGTTACCGCACCAGCGTACGTCTTCACGTCCGAAGATAACAGCTTCCGGAGCAAGTGTGTGAATCAGTTGCTTCCATGCTGCGTAGTTATACTTCTGTCCGCCTTTGGTCTTGGGGTGTGCACCGTCGAACCATACTTCATAGATAGGACCATATTCTGTCAGGATTTCGAAAAGCTGGTTCATGAAATATTCATTATAGTCGTCCAGTTCGAATTCAAACTTGGTCTTGTTGGCAAACGGTCTTCCGGGTACTTCCCGCGGGATGGTCCGTTTGGTATATTTGCTCAGGTTTCCGTAAAGTCCTTTCGGATTTTCGATCTGAAACAAGTCAGCCGGTGACAGATAGACACCCAGTTTCAGTCCGAACTTCTGGCAGGAAGCTGAAAGATCTTTCAGAATATCGCCTTTTCCGTCGCGGAATCCGGTAGACATGATACCGTGATCCGTATAGCGGCTTTGCCAGAGAACGAATCCGTCATGATGCTTGACTGTGAGGATAACCATCTTGATGCCTGCAGCCTTCATGGCTTCACACCACTGGTCGGTGTCCAGTTCTTTCAGATCGAAAATTTTCGGATCTTCTTTTCCGCTTCCCCATTCCATACGGGTAAATGTATTGGGTCCCATGTGGATGAAAGCGATGAATTCATTTTTCAGGGCATTCAACTGGTTCGGGGTAGGCACAACGTGTGCTGCCTTTTCGATGATCTGTTCCGGAGTATCCGTTTCTTCAATTTTGATTGTGTTGCTGCACTCCATGGTTTTTTCTGCCACGGGAGTAGAGCATGATGCAAAAGCAATGCAGGCTATTCCGAGTCCGCAAAGCCAATTTTTTGAGGTTAGATTCAAAGTGGTTTTCATACAATTTAAAAATGAATAAATAGGTTTGGTCTGACAGAAAGACGCCGCTAAGTTAGTTAAAAAAAAAGAATTGGACAAAAATGGACCGATAATCTTCCGATTTTGTAGATTGAGGGCTTCCTGAATCGACCGCACGATTGGGCTTCAACGACCGCACGATTGAGCCCTAACGACCGCATAATTCAGCCTCATCGACTGCACGTTTTCAGCCGGGTGTCTGGAAGGCTTGGAGCTTTTAAAAAAACGTTTCGGCGAATTGATTTAAACGTTTCGTCAAATGCATTAAAACGTCGAAGTCTTTTTTAAAAACGTGGCGAGGCTTTTTTCGGTATATTTAGAGTGGATGTATTCTAAAACTTTTATATCTTAGCGCAGATTTAGAACAGGTGTTACTGACAGAAAGCATTTTGTTTATAAAATAGTGTTGGAGTTTGTAGAAGCAAACGTAGTTTATGAAAAGAAAAAGACTAATTTGTTGGGGTGCCCTCTTATGGGCGTCTTGTGCTTTGCCGGGCTCCCTGTTTGCGCAAAAGAGCGGACAGGTTATCTGGTTTGACACTCCCAATCCATCGGTTTCGGTACCGGTTTGGGGAGACGGAGAGGTTCCTGTTACAGCCGGCAGTTTTGGAGCGAATAAAGACCGTGCCTGGGAACATACGTCGCTTCCGGTGGGAAACGGCAGTATCGGTGCCAATATTATGGGCTCAGTGTCGGTGGAACGTTTCACGTTTAATGAGAAAACGTTGTGGCGGGGAGGTCCGCGTACGGTTAAGAATGCGGCTTCTTATTGGAATGTGAACAAAGAGTCTGCTCATGTCCTGAAAGATATCCGTCAGGCTTTTGCCGACGGAAATGTGGAAAAAGCAACCCAGCTTACGCAGGACAATTTTAACAGTGAAGTACCCTATGAAGCGGATGCGGAAGAGCCTTTCCGTTTCGGAAGTTTTACTTCTTGCGGAGAATTCCGGATTCAGACAGGACTTGATGAGCAGAAATATTCCGGATATTCACGTTCTCTGTTGCTTGACTCGGCTCTGGTGACGGTACGTTTTGAACAGGAAGGAGTGCATTATCGGCGTGATTTCTTTACGTCTTATCCTCACAACGTGATGGTCGTACGGTTTACGGCCGATCAGGAAAAGCGTCAGAATCTTGTCCTGAATTATACTCCGAATCCTCTCTCACATGGAAAGTTCAAGGCAGAAAACCGTGATGGATTCTGTTTCGACGCCCGTCTGGACAATAACCAGATGCACTATGTCGTTCGTGCGAAAGCCGTTGCCGAGGGAGGAAAAGTATGGACCGACCGTCAGGGAAATATCCATGTGGAAGGTGCGGACGAAGTTTATTTCCTGATCACGGCTGATACGGATTATCAGATTAATTTTGATCCGGACTTTAAGGATCCCAAAACTTATGTGGGAGTTGATCCGTTGCGAACCACCCGTGAATGGATGAAGCAGGCTGCATCTTTGTCGTATGCAGAACTGTTGGGTGAACATTATACGGACTATGCTGCCCTGTTCGGCCGGACACAGCTGGAACTTAATCCCGACCAGAAGGGAGGCATGACGCTTCCGACTCCCCGCAGACTGGAACGTTACCGTACGGGAGCTCCAGACTATTCACTGGAGTCGCTCTACTATCAGTTCGGACGTTACCTGCTGATAGCCAGTTCACGGCCGGGAAATCTTCCTGCCAACCTGCAAGGTATGTGGCATAATAATGTCGACGGTCCATGGAGAGTGGATTATCACAATAATATAAATGTGCAGATGAATTACTGGCCGGCCTGTCCGACTAACCTGTCTGAGTGCGAACAGCCTTTAATTGACTTCATCCGTATGCAGGTGAAACCGGGTAAGGAAACGGCACGGGCTTATTTCGGTGCACGGGGATGGACCACTTCCATTTCTTCCAATATATTTGGATTCACGACTCCTTTGCGTGACAAGGATATGTCATGGAACTTTTCACCGGTGGCCGGTCCCTGGCTGGCAACTCATGTGTGGAATTATTATGACTACACGCGCGATCTGGAATTCCTGCGCACGGTAGGTTACGACCTGATCAAGGGAGCTGCTGACTTCTCGGTTGATTATTTGTGGCACAAGCCGGACGGAACCTATACGGCCGCTCCTTCCACTTCACCCGAACATGGTCCGATAGATCAGGGAGCTACATTCTCACATGCCGTAATCCGTGAAATTCTGCTTGATGCCATTGAAGCAAGCCGGACACTGAACGTTGATGAGCAGGAACGTGCCCGTTGGGAGGAAGTTCTTCAGGGAATGCCTCCGTACCAGATCGGACGATATGGACAGCTGATGGAATGGTCGAAAGATATCGACGATCCGTTCGATGAGCACCGGCATGTCAATCATCTTTTCGCTCTGCATCCGGGACATACGATTTCTCCGGTAACGACTCCAAAGCTGGCGAAGGCGGCACGTGTCGTACTGGAACATCGCGGTGATGGAGCTACGGGCTGGAGTATGGGCTGGAAACTGAATCAGTGGGCCCGGCTTCAGGATGGTAACCGGGCGTATACCTTGTATGGAAACCTGCTAAAGAATGGAACGAATGACAACCTCTGGGACAGTCATCCGCCCTTCCAGATTGATGGAAATTTCGGAGGTACGGCCGGAGTAACTGAGATGTTGCTGCAGAGCCATGCCGGATTTATCCAGTTGTTGCCGGCACTGCCTGATGTATGGCATGACGGTAAGCTGACCGGTGTCCGGGCGCGCGGTAATTTTGTATTGGATCTTTATTGGGAAGACAACAACCTGAAACGTGCTGTCGTTCATTCCGGTTCGGGTTTGCCTTGTCACATTCTTTATAAAGGAAAGGAACTGAAGTTTCAGACGGAAGCCGGAAAGGCTTATACGCTGGAATGGAAGGATGGCCAGCTGAACGTGGTTGGTTAAAATGTTTTTCAAAAAAGTAGTGGTGCCCGATTGGACACCACTATCTTTTTTATCTCTTTATTCTTTATCTTTCAAAGCGTTGAAAATAAGTCCTTCCAACTCTTCTGCAAGTTCCGGATTGTCCTGAATGCATTGTTTGGCAGCATCGCGGCCTTGTCCCAGTTTGGTATCGTTGTAACTGTACCAGGAACCGCTCTTCTTGATGATGCCCAGTTCAGCACCCAGATCGATGATTTCGCCGCTGCGGGAAATACCTTCACCAAACATGATGTCGAATTCAGCTTTGCGGAAAGGAGGAGCAACTTTGTTCTTTACTACTTTCACGCGTACCTGGTTACCGATCACTTCTTCTCCGTCTTTCAGCTGGTTGGCACGCCGGATGTCCAGACGTACGGAAGCATAGAATTTCAGGGCGTTACCGCCGGTGGTTGTTTCCGGATTGCCGAACATGACACCGATTTTCTCACGCAACTGATTGATGAAGATACAGGTGGTATTGGTTTTGCTGATGGCCGAAGTCAGTTTACGAAGAGCTTGCGACATCAGTCTCGCCTGTAAACCTACTCTGTTGTCACCCATGTCGCCTTCGATTTCAGCTTTCGGAGTCAGTGCGGCTACCGAGTCGATCACGATAATGTCGATAGCCGATGAACGGATCAGCTGTTCTGCGATTTCCAGAGCCTGTTCTCCGTTATCCGGCTGTGAGATCCAGAGATTGTCGATATCTACTCCCAGTTTGGCCGCATAGAAACGGTCGAAAGCATGTTCTGCATCAATGAATGCGGCGATACCTCCGGCTTTTTGAGCTTCCGCAATGGCATGAATGGCCAGTGTGGTTTTACCGGATGATTCCGGACCATAGATTTCAATGATACGTCCTTTGGGATATCCGCCAACTCCCAGTGCTGCATTCAATGCAATGGAACCGGTGGGGATCACTTCCACTTCCTGCACATGATCGTCTCCCATTTTCATGATAGAGCCTTTTCCGAAACTTTTCTCTATCTTGTCCATGGCAGCCTGCAGTGCTTTCAGTTTTTCGCTGTTATTGGGTTTCGGAGTGCTGCTTTCCACTCCTCCTTCAAATTCGAGTTCGTCTTTTTTTGCCATTGTCTGTAGTCTTTTAATTTATATTTCTTATTTCAGAATCTGTGCGGCATGATCCTTGGTCTTGATTTCCTTAGGCAAAATGATCCGTTCAATGATTCCTTCTTCGTTGATAATAAAGGTTGTACGGAAGGTGCCCATGTACTTTCTTCCATACATGCTCTTTTCGCCCCATACGCCAAATTCCTGTACCAGTTTCTGCTCGGTATCGGCAATGAGTGTAAACGGCAATGAATTTTTCTCGATAAATTTCTGATGCGATTTTTGGTCATTGATGCTGACACCAATTACTTCGTATCCCTGTTTACGTAATTCTTCGTAATTGTCGCGCAGGTTACATGCCTGGGCTGTACATCCTGAGGTCATGTCTTTCGGATAGAAGTAAAGTACGATTTTCCGTCCTTTATAGTTGCTCAGACGGATTTCTTCTCCTTTTTCGTTGAGTCCTAAAAACTCAGGTGCTTTGTCTCCTATATTCATAAGTAAAAATGATGGGGAACTCTATAAAAAAGGAAATTGAGAGCCGAAAAAGAGAATCCTGACTTCCTTTTCCGGTTCCCAATTTCCAGATGTCTATTGATGAATTACAGTTCGAGATCGCCGTCGAACACTTCGTGCCATGGCAATCCGTTCTTGTTCAGTTCGTCCATGAATGGATCCGGATCGAATTCTTCCACATTCCATACACCCGGACGTTTCCAAAGGCCTTTCAGATACATCATGGCTCCGATCATGGCCGGAACACCGGTTGTATAGCTTACGCCCTGCATACCGGTTTCCTGGTAAGCGGCCTGGTGAGAACAGTTGTTATAAACATAATAAGTACGTTCTTTTCCGTCCTTGATACCCCGGATACGGCAACCGATGGAAGTCTCTCCTTCGTAGTTTTCACCCAGATCCTGCGGATTAGGCAATACGGCTTTCAGGAACTGAAGCGGAACGATTTCCATACCATTATAGTTGATTGGTTCGATGCTGGCCATACCGATGTTCTGGATCACACGCAGGTGAGTCAGGTATTCTTGTCCGAAAGTCATCCAGAAGCGTGCACGCTTGATAGTCGGATAGTTCTTGACAAGTGATTCCAGTTCTTCGTGATACAGCAGGTAAGAGTCGCGCGGACCGATATTCGGATAGGTCAGAGCCTTATGGAACTCCAGCGGCTGGGTTGTAATCCACTGGCCGTTTTCATAATAACGTCCGTTCTGTGTAATCTCACGGATGTTGATTTCCGGATTGAAGTTGGTTGCAAAAGCTTTATGGTGGTTACCTGCATTGCAGTCTACAATGTCGAGATATTGAATTTCGTCGAAATGATGTTTTGCTGCATATGCGGTATATACTCCGCTTACTCCCGGGTCGAATCCACATCCCAGAATGGCTGTCAGTCCGGCTTCTTCGAAGCGTTTCTTATAGGCCCACTGCCAGCTGTATTCAAAGTGAGCTTCATCTTTCGGCTCATAATTGGCTGTATCCAGATAATTCACTCCCGCTTTCAGACAGGCTTCCATGATTGTCAGGTCCTGATAAGGAAGAGCTACGTTGATAACGATTTCAGGTTTAAAACTGTTGAATAAAGTCACCAGTTCATCCACATTGTCTGCATCAACTTTAGCGGTCTTGATGTTCGGGTTGCCGATTGCTTTCACAATCGCGTCACATTTTGACTGGGTACGGCTGGCAATCATCACCTCAGTGAATACTTCAGGATGTTGAGCCACTTTGTGTGCAACAACGGTACCTACACCGCCTGCACCGATAATCAATACTTTACTCATTTATTTAGTTGAACTTTTTATGCCCGGTAAACGTTACCGTTCAGTATGCAAAGATAAGAAATTTTTCCAAACCTGATGCAGTAAATGGAATATCTCTGTATTTTTGCAAAGGAAAGTATAATCAAAACGAAAGTTATATGAAGAAAATGTTTTCAAGTGTGGCAGTGGTTTGTGCTGCCCTGATGATGGCTAGTTGTGGTTCTGGAAAGAATGCAGTTGCCGTCGATCTTTCTGGAGAATGGAATATTGTGGAAGTGAATGGTCAGCAACTTTCTGGAGATTCTGATCCGTTTATTGGTTTTGATATGGAAGGAAAACGCATTTATGGTAATGCCGGATGCAACCGAATGATGGGTGCTTTTGAACTGGATTCTGTAAATGCAGGTAAAATCAAATTGACCCAGATGGGTATGACCCGTATGATGTGTCCGGATATGGAAACAGAACGTGTAGTAACGGAAGCCTTGAACAAAGTAGCCGGATATACTGGAACCGAAGCCGGAGTTGCGTTAACCGATGCTGAAGGTAAGGAACTGGTGATCTTGCAGAAACGTGAGCAAAAGGTATTGTCACTGGCTGATCTGGCAGGTGAATGGAAGATTGCTACAGTGGACGGTGCAGAGGTTGTTGTAGGCAAGGAGGATAAAGTTCCTTTCCTGGCTTTTGATACTGCAGAAATGCGGGTACACGGAAATGCCGGATGCAATCTCATTAACGGCGGCTTCTCACAGGAAGAAGGCCAGCCTGCTTCTTTGCGCTTTTCACAGATGATTTCAACCATGATGGCTGGTCCGAACATGGAACTGGAAGGAAAGATTCTGAAAGCTATTGATCAGGTGAGAAGTTTTGCGGCAGGTGAGAACGGTGTTATCATCTTGCAGGATGCTGAAGGCAATGCCGTATTGACACTTGTAAAGAATACAGAAGGAAAGCTGTCTGAATAATTATGGGAAAGACACAGAAACGGAAGATGTGAACCGAAATATCGTTTCTGTGTCTTTTTTTATTATTTGTTCAGCCAAAGTTTGAGCAAAGGAACCTTGTCCCGGCTGATATAGACGGGATCCTGGGGAGAAGGTTCTATGCGGATAACGGCTTTTCCGTTGAAGTGGTTCTGGATACTTCTGATGGAATCGGCAGAAAGAATATATTGCCTGTTTGCCCGAAAGAAGGTCTGAGGATCCAGTTGGTCTTCCAGCTTGTTTAGCGGAAAATCCAGGACATGTGACTTGTGGTCTCTGGTAACGGCAAATGTAACTTTCTCTTCTGAATAGAAGTAGGCGATATCTGTAACCTGAATGAGATAACATTGTTTATTTCCGGAGATCAGAAAGCGGGTACGGTATTGTTTCTCTTTTTTCTCCATGAAAGATTTTAAAAGCTGCTCGATGTTGTAGTTCTGGCTCTCCGGAGCAGAGGGCGACAGGCGTTCGAATTTGCAGATGGAATCCAGCAGTCTTTCTTCATGAATCGGTTTTAATAAATAATCAATGCTGTTCACCGTAAAGGCACGTACGGCATATTCGTCGTAAGCAGTAGTGAAGACGATCATGCTTTTAGGCTGAGCCTGCTCGATGAAAAGAAAGGAAATGCCGTCATTCAATTGTATGTCCAGGAATATAATGTCCGGATGCGGATTCTCCTTGAACCAGCTGACAGCTCCTTCTATGGTGCCGGGAAGTACGGTAATCTCCCATTCCGGCCGTACTTTCTGGATCATTCTGTTCAGCAGACGGGCTGCCGGGAATTCGTCTTCTATAATTACAGCTTTTATTTTATTCATATAGCAAAGGTACTTTTATAATAAATTTATCCTCGTCGTTTTCGATAATAAGTTCTCTGTTGCACAATAATTTATAGCGTTGGGAAAGATTCATGAGGCCTTTTCCCGAAGAGATGACTCCCTGTTTAAGTTTTATCGGATTGGAAACACTGAGCCAGATTTCATTATTAAGCATTTCTGTTGTCAGGCAGACCTTCATCGGTTTACTGATGCTGATTACATTGTGCTTGATGACGTTTTCTATCAGCAGTTGCAGAGTTAAAGGCGGAATAGGTACATCCCAATATTTGTCGTCAATCCGGTTGTCGATAGCGAGGCAATCCCCCAAACGTACTTTCTGAAGCAGAATGTAAGTATTAAGGAAGTCAAGTTCTTCTTTCAATGGGATGGTATGTTTATCCTGACAATAAAGAATGTATCTGTATGTATCGGCTAGGTTTCGGGTGAATTCTATGGCGTTCATCGGGTTATATTCT
>NZ_EQ973646.1:263582-289039 GCF_000157915.1 Phocaeicola coprophilus DSM 18228 = JCM 13818
TTATATTCTATTTCAGAAATAAGTGTATTCAGACTGTTGAACAGGAAATGAGGATTTAACTGGTTTTGTAAAGCCATATATCTGGCTTGTGCTGTTTTTTCTTCCAGCTCTTCTGCGCGTTTGTATAACTTTACCAGGTCTACATAAAAGCGGTTTAACATGAACTGCCCTACAATAATCAGTTCTACGAACCATACGGCAAGCATGACATACAGTCCTTTGTCTTTCAGAATGAAAGGATGAGGGGAGTCTATCAGCAATTTGGTAGAAATGAGCAGCAGATAGTTGGATATGAAAAGAATAATTGCAGCTGTTATTAATCCAACGGACAACATGCGGTGGTTTTTCAGAAAATACTGATAGTACATCATCAGCCTTTCATTGATGTATTTTACGCTGAGTCCTACTCCGTTGAACAATACCACAACGGCTGCAAAGGCTTGAAAAGTCATCAGCCGGTCTTGATACTGGGAGGGAATGTCGGCATAATATACCAGAAGGAAATAGGAGAAGCATCCTATTCCGGAGAATAAAAATACATCCCATAAATACCGCTTGATGTTTTTCAGTTTTCTTTTCATATGATATTATTATTGAGTTATGGTGTCTATTCGGCCGACCGCTCTGTCCAATCCGCTTTTTGCAATCTTGTGCATTTAGTTTAGATTGAATGTAGTTGACTTTGGCATCCTGGTGGTATAGCTGGGCATTTATCACTTCGACAATGGAAATATTACCTTCTTTATATTTGTCCATAGCCATTCTTTCATTGTCTGCAGCTTTTGACAGAGAGCTTTCGGTTAATTTTACTTTGTCTATGGCTTGTGAGTAGTTGTAAAAGGCTGTTTCTATCTCCAGACGGATGTTATCCGTTACTTTCTGATGATTCTCAACAGCAATGTTTACACTGTATTTGCCTGATTTTTTGGTATGCCTGCGCTTTCTCCACTCAAATATGGGTACAGATAATTTGGCATATACGGCATAATTGGGATCCAGATCAGACTTGAAGTCATAGCCCGGAGATGAATAGCTGCCGTCGATGCCGACTGACAGTTTAGGCAGATACTGTGCGTTGGCTATTTTGGATGCAGCTTTCTGAATATCAATTTTATGGCTGGCGATTTGCAGTTCCGGTCGGGTGGCCATTGCTGTGTTTAAAGTTTCGGAGTAGTCTTGTACATCCGTCAATGGCATAACGACGGAATCAGTTTCAATAAATTCATTGAAAGGAATTCCGGAGAAAGAATTCATTGACAAGCGTGCCACTTCGGCATCATTGCGCGATTGGATCAGACGGTATTCAGCATCATTGAGTTTTACTTCGGCCATGAGCAGGTCATTTCGGTCTGAATATTCTTCATCGACACGGTCTTTGACTACTTTGACCAAAGTGGATACTGATTCTTTCAATTCTTCAGCAACCGTAACCATTTCCTGGCGTGCCACTTTATTCCAGTAGTATACATCCGCATCGTAAATAATGTTGTTGGTGATACGTATTTGCTCATAATGTGACAATTCACTTTCTTTTTTAGCTTTATCGTATCCGGCTTTTATTGCACCTCCCGCATAAATGGGCTGTGCCAGAGTCAGTGATGCTCCATATTGGGAGTTCCGTCCCTGAAAACTTACCGGTTCATTAAGCGAAGGAATATCAACGGAAAGCTCTGCCGGATTGCCGGTATAGTTGAAATTGGCATTACCGGACAAAGAGGGAAGGAAATCAGCCCTGGCTAATTTCTCTTTTTCCTTTTGTATGGAAACGGCATATCCTGCAGCTTTTATGTCTTGATTGTATTCTTTCACTTTGGCACGATATTCTTGTAAAAAATTGCTCTGCTGTGCCTGGGTCTGGATAGAAATACCTGCCAGGCATAGGAAAATCCATTTGTTCATTCTCTGGATCGTTGGTAAAGTTAAGAAAAAGTTCCACATAAAATTCGATATAAAGCTATAGACATTATATTTTGTAAAAAATGGCATATAAGGCTGGGGTTACAAAGAGAGTAAGCAATGTCGCGAACGACAAACCGAATACAATCGTTGCTGCCATGCCGCCAAATACGACGTCAAATAAGAGAGGGATGCTTCCGAACACGGTTGTCAGGGCTGCCATCAATACCGGACGTACTCTGGAAACGGTAGCTTCGATGACAGTAGTGTAGGGGGCAACACCTGCCCGTCGCTGTACATTGACTTCATCCAGCAGGACAATTACATTTTTAATGATCATACCCAATAGTCCCAGCCAGCCGGCGATGCAAAAGAAACCAAACTGGAATCCGGTAAGCAACAGGCCGAATACCATTCCGATGAGTGATAACGGCAAAATAAGAAAGATAATAAGCGGTTGCCGGAAATTTCCGAAAAGCATGACCAGAATAACTGTCAGCATGATGATAGCCAGCGGGAAATATTTGGTCAAGGCCGCCATTGCTTCTTTCTGGTCTTTATATTGTGAATCCCAGAAGAAACTGTATCCTTCAGGAAGTTTGATGTTTTCAATTTCTTCCCGTATTTCGGAATGTACTTCTTTCATGGTATGTCCGCGTTTCACATCACATTGGGCAGCCATGGAAAGTTGGCGATTATATGTACGGACAAGCGGATATTCCCATGCCAGGTTGAGTCCGTCAGTTACCTGGCCAAGTGGTGCTGAGTTTGTTCCGTTCCATATTTGCAGATCTTCCAGCCCTTCTGTATTCCAGGAGGAATTCGTTTCAGTACGCAATAAGACAGGAACTTTCTTGTCGTTATCCCGATAAACTCCTATGGCTGTTCCATCGTTTACTGATTTCACGGCATTCATAATGTCACTGCGTCCGATGTTCAGCCTTCCTGCTTTTACCGGATCATAACCGGCCTTTATCATCATGGCCATGTTTCCCCATTCATTGCGTGCATTCAGCACTTTCGGGTTCTTGCGCATGATTCCAATAGCTATATTTGTCAGGGAGTCCAATACGGCAGGATCATCGCCGCAGAAACGGGCTTCAATCAAGGCCTGGGGGATGCTGTTTATTTCAAAGCTGTTGACGCGTATAAGTGCATCCTGAAATCTTTCGGGCAGTTCATGATATAATATTTCTTGTAACTCTCGTGATTTTTCAGGGCTTTCCGCTTCTATCAGACATTGAGCATAATTAGGTTGCGGACCGTAAGCAGCATTAGCCAGATAATATCTTGGTGGCGTTTGTCCGATATAAGTAGACACTTTTTTGATGCCATCGAAGGTTTGCAGAAACTCTGTCAGTTGTGCTGCCTGTCTTTCACTTTCTTCGATACGTGTTCCTTCCGGTAGCCACATGTCAATGGAGAAGTACTGCTTGTTTAATAATGGCATAAACTGTTGGGGAATATATTTGAATCCCCATCCTGCTATTGCCAGCAGTACAACCATGCATCCGATAACTGTATATCTTTTTTTAATTGTAAAGCTTAATGCCTTGCGGAAGAAGTCATATATACGGCCGCTGAACAATTCGTTTTTCAATTCTTCCGGTCGTGGGCGTCTTACAAATTCTTGAACGAAAAATACGTTTTGTGTGATGGCCAGAATCCAGCTGAGCAGCAGAGAAACGGCTATCACGATGAATAATGAAGAAAGGATTTCTCCTGTAATATGGGGTGAAAGATACACCGGCAGAAAGGTGAGGACTGCAATCAGAGTAGCTCCGAGGAGTGGCATGGCAGTGCTTGATACAGCATTTAGGATAGCTATGCGTTTTCTCATACCACGCTGCATGTTAACCAATGCTGCATCGTATACAACAATTGCATTATCCACCAGCATTCCCATGGCAATGATTATGGCAGCCAGTGACATTCGCTGCAGGGCAATACCTGTTGCCTGCATGTAGATCAAGGTCCCGAAAATGGAGAATATAAGTCCGCTGCCTATCAGAAAACCATTCTTAAATCCGATGAAGAATAGTAATACAGCTACTACGGTTAATACGGAAACGATCAGATTCATGATAAATCCATCGTTGGCTACGGCTGATTCATATCCTTGATCGTAGATAATATCCAGTTCGTATCCCTCGGGCATTTCTGCTTTCATCTTATTGATTTGTTGGGATACCAGCTTTGCCATTTCAACGACATTTCCATCGGAAACCGTAGATATGGCTATACCTACAGCTGGAATATTACCGATTCTCATCAGGTTTCTTGCAGGACGTGAGTAGCTTTCTTGAATGTCTGCTATCTCTCCCAAACGGAAATATTCGCCTTTGCGCGAAACAATTGTCAGATTTTCTATTTCTTCCAGATTGGTAAAACTTCCTGTTGTTTCTATTCGGAGACGGTTGGTTGAGGTTTCAATGGCTCCGGCATCAACAACTTTGTTTTGTCTTTCAAAAGCAGAAGAGATGTCACTCATCATCACACCACTTTGGGACAGTAATGACGGATTGACTGTAACTTCAATCGTTCGGTTCTGGATACCGAACAGTTCTACTTTGGCTACATCTTTTACATCTAATAATTCGTTTTTTATATCTTTGGCACAATCTTCCAGTTCACGGTATGTATGCGTTTCACTGCTTAGACTATAAAAAACTCCCAAGACGTCGCCAAAATCATCATTGACAACAGAAGGACCGGCTCCGGCTGGTAGTTTGTTTTGTACATCATTGACTTTTCGGCGGAGTTTATCCCAAAGTTGCTGCATATCTTTGGCACGAATTTCTTTCTTTACATATACGGTAATTTTAGAGAGTCCTGTCCGGTTTTCTGTTTTCAGATAATACAATTCTCCCAATGACTGGATTGCTTCTTCCAGAACATCGGTTACTTGTTGCTGTACTTCCATGGGTGAAGCACCCGGATAAGAAGTGGTGACGAGGGCCTGTTTGATGGTAAATGGTGCATCTTCGAGCTTTCCCATGTTGTTATATGCGAATATGCCTCCACCCAACATCAATATTAGCATCAGCCAGCTTAAGGCCTTGTTGGTCAGGAAAAATTTTGCTAAACTTTTCATTGGTTTCCTTATTCTTGAATAGTTATTTCTTGGTTTTCTGATAAGTAGGTAAGCCGTGTAACAGCAATTCTTTCTCCGGCAGAAAGTCCGGAAAGAATTTCTATCTGATTGTTTTTAATTAATTTCCCGGTTTTTACAGGTGTCTTGACAACCTGGTTCTGATCTGTAACTCTCCAGACAAAAGATCCTTCTTCATTGGTGTGACAGACAGCAGTTTGGGGGATAGCGACACTCTGGTGTAAAGATGAAGATGAGCTGGGAGTCGGGATTGATAGAGAGCCGGCCATCCCCCCTAATAAACTGTTGTCTGAGTTATTGATGATTGCAGTGAATAAATAAGAGATGTTATTGTCTGTTGCACTTTGTGTGACAAAAGTCTTTTCCGGAACAAACGTTTTTCCTTTCAGATTATTGAAGACAATATTGCAGGCGTCAGCAGATATCTTTCGGGCATTTACGGCCATATCTTCTGGTATGTAAGCTTCTATTTTGATTTGGGATAAATCAATGAATGACACAATCGGGTAAGAAGCTTTGACTTCCTGATAACGTTCAATATTGACATTTTGAATGTATCCGTCGAAAGGAGCATATAGCTTTGTATCTTTTAATTCATTGGCAGCAGTTTTAAAGTCTGCCTGGGCTTTCTCATAATCGGCCTTGGCTTTTTCGTAGTTGGTTCCTGATATATTACCTTTTTCATATAGATTTGAGATTCGTCTGTAGTCGGCTTCAGCCTGTTTGAAAACAGCTTCGGCGCGTTGTTTCCGAATCTGAAAGTCACGGTCATCAATGGCAGCAATCAAATCTCCTTTTCGGTAAAACTGTCCGCTTTGTGCTTCGAATGTATATATAGGGCCACCTACCCGGAAAGAGAGCTCCGTAGTCCTATAGGGTTGTGAAATGAATGAATAACTGCGTTCAGGAGATGCTTCCAGTTTTTCTGCATGGATAATTTTTACATTAGGGGCTTTTTCCTCTTTAGGAGACTGGTTGTTGCATGCTATGAGGCAATACGTACATGCAAAGAATAAAAGTACTTTTTTCATTTTGATCTTCTCTTGGATATTGTTTTTATTCTTTGCAAAAATAGATCGTGGCAAATAAGATTTCAATGATGCCGTTTCTTAACCGTTATATAGAGATTCCGAATTGTAGGAAACTATATCTGAACCGTAGATATGAAATACTATATATAAGAAATAGGTATAAATGGGATACTTTTAGGGCGTAATGTAAAAAATGGCGTATTTTTTCGCTGAATCTGTCAGATATTACTGACAAGATGTCTGTTGAACTTAAAAAATGAGGCTAATTTGTTTTGGCACGCCATTTGTTTAAATGAAGACGTAATGCTTCGGCATTGCAGAGTAAACTAGAATAAAAAATAATAAAAATAGATACAATTATGGGAAAGATTATTGGTATTGACTTAGGAACAACAAACTCTTGTGTTGCAGTATTCGAAGGTAACGAACCTGTGGTAATTGCCAACAGCGAAGGTAAACGTACAACTCCTTCTGTTGTAGGTTTCGTTGATGGCGGTGAGCGTAAGGTTGGTGATCCTGCAAAACGTCAGGCTATCACAAATCCGAAACGTACGGTATATTCTATCAAACGTTTCATGGGTGAAACTTATGATCAGGTTCAAAAAGAAATTTCACGTGTACCTTACTCTGTAGTAAGAGGTGATAACAATACTCCGCGTGTAGATATTGACGGACGTCTGTATACTCCACAGGAAATTTCAGCAATGATTCTTCAGAAAATGAAAAAGACTGCTGAAGATTATCTGGGACAGGAAGTTACAGAAGCTGTTATTACAGTTCCGGCATACTTCTCAGATTCACAGCGTCAGGCTACTAAGGAAGCTGGTCAGATTGCAGGTCTGGAAGTAAAACGTATTGTGAACGAACCGACTGCTGCTGCCTTGGCATATGGTGTAGACAAGTCTAACAAAGATATGAAGGTAGCTGTATTTGACCTTGGTGGTGGTACATTCGATATTTCTATCCTTGAATTTGGTGGTGGTGTATTCGAAGTATTGTCAACTAACGGTGATACTCACCTGGGTGGTGATGACTTCGATCAGGTAATCATCGACTGGTTGGTACAGGAATTCAAGAATGATGAAGGTGCAGATCTGACAACAGATCCGATGGCTATGCAGCGTTTGAAAGAAGCTGCTGAAAAAGCTAAGATCGAATTGTCTTCTTCAACTTCTACAGAAATCAACTTGCCGTACATCATGCCGGTAGCTGGTGTGCCTAAGCACTTGGTTAAGACTTTGACTCGTGCTAAATTCGAAGCTTTGGCTCACAACTTGATTCAGGCTTGTCTTGAACCTTGTAAGAAAGCGATGAATGATGCAGGTTTGAGCAACTCTGATATCGATGAAGTTATCCTGGTAGGTGGTTCTTCTCGTATACCGGCTGTTCAGAAACTGGTAGAAGATTTCTTCGGCAAAGTTCCTTCTAAGGGTGTAAATCCGGATGAAGTAGTAGCTGTAGGTGCTGCTGTTCAGGGTGCCGTTTTGACAGATGAAATCAAGGGTGTAGTTCTTTTGGACGTAACTCCGCTGTCAATGGGTATTGAAACCATGGGTGGTGTGCTGACAAAATTGATTGATGCCAACACTACTATTCCGTGCAAGAAGAGTGAAGTATTCTCTACTGCAGCTGATAACCAGACTGAAGTTACTATCCACGTTCTGCAGGGTGAACGTCCGATGGCTGCTCAGAACAAATCAATCGGTCAGTTCAATTTGACAGGTATTGCTCCGGCTCGTCGTGGTGTTCCTCAGATTGAAGTAACATTTGATATTGATGCAAACGGTATCCTGAAGGTTTCTGCTAAAGATAAAGCAACCGGTAAGGAACAGGCTATCCGTATCGAAGCTTCATCTGGCTTGAGCAAGGAAGAAATCGAACGTATGAAAGCTGAAGCTGAAGCAAATGCAGAAGCTGATAAGAAAGAAAAAGAACGTATTGATAAACTGAACCAGGCTGACAGCTTGATCTTCTCTACTGAAAACCAGCTGAAAGATCTGGGTGATAAGATTCCTGCTGACAAGAAAGCTCCTATCGAAGCTGCTCTTCAGAAACTGAAAGATGCCCATAAGGCTCAGGATTTGGCTGGTATTGATGCTGCAAGTGCAGAACTTCAGAGTGCATTCCAGGCAGCAAGTGCAGAAATGTATGCTCAGACAGGTGCTCAGGCTGGTCCTAATGCAGGTCAGGCAAATACTCAGAATGGCGGAAAGAATGACAATGTTCAGGATGCTGACTTTGAGGAAGTGAAATAAGCACATAGAGAAATAAGAATACAATATCAAATGGAAAGCGTGTAGCTCAATGAGTTACACGCTTTTCTTGTTTTTGGCCGTACACAATAATATTGCTATCTTTGCGTTATTATTATAAACATCTGTACCTTATTTGTACCTGTAAGAAAAAGTAGATATGATGAGAAGAATAGATATTAAGAACTACAAAATGAATGAATTATGGCAGTAGCAAAGTATAAGATAGTACGGAAATGTCCTGTGTGCGGAGAAGAGTTCTTCGCAAGGACTTTGGAGTCCTGGTATTGTTCACCCAAATGCTCCAAGGTGGCGTGGAAGCGTAAGCATGATGAAGAAAAACGCCAACTTGAACTGGACAAGATTGTAAGCAATATGCCCAAGTCTAAAGAGTATATCAGCATAACGGAAGCGTATGCTATGTTTGGTGCAAGCCGCTCAACCATTTATAGGCTCATCTACATGAAAAAGATTTCCTTCATTGAGCCAGAGAAAGGAATACGACTTGTATGCAAAGGAGAACTAATGAATCTGTTTCCGTTAAGACAGTCTCCGCTTGACACCAAGCCAAGGAAACCAGTTACCATGTACCGCATGGAACCAGAGGATTGCTATACAATAGGTGAGATTTCCAAGAAATTTCATCTGGATGACAGCACCGTGTATGCTCATATACGAAAATACTCAATACCGACCCGGCAAATCGGTAATTATGTGTATGCTCACAAGGAATCAATAGACAAACTTTATAAAGATATAAAACCATTATGAAAAGATTAGATTATACTAAAGTCTCCGTCAAATTAAAGAAAAGTGAGTGGAGAGATGAGTGGTTCATCTATCTTGAAGCTTATCCTGTTTATGAGACGGGAAATGACAAACCCAAACGAGTGCGTGAATATCTCAGGAGGTCTATTACTACCCCTATATGGGATAAACGACGAAGCGAGCGAGCCGTTGCTGGTAGAATAAAGTACAAGCCCAAGCGAGATGACAATGGCGTTATTCAGTGTAAATCCAAGCAAGATATGGAAACTTGCCTTTATGCGGATGGCGTTCGAGTCCTGCGTCAAAAAGAGTACGACAACATGGCTCTCTTTACTGACCAGCAAATGGAAATGGCAGAACAAAGCGAACGCTCAAAATGCAATGTTCTGGAGTATATTGAGAAGTTAATCAAAGAAAGAGAGGAAACTGCGTCAGAATCGATAGTTGTCAACTGGCGCAGATTGCACACACTGTTGTCAATGTTTGCCAAGTGTGACTACATACAGTTCTCGCAGATTGACATGAAGTATATTGAGGCATTCCGTTCCTTCTTGATAAAGGCACCGCAGGGTGGTTCTAAGAAAGGAACTATTTCAAGGAATACGGCATCGACGTACTTCTCTATCTTCAAGGCGGCACTCAAACAAGCTTTCGTGGATGGCTATCTGAATTGTGATATTGCTGCCAAGGCTAAAAATATCATGTTTCAGAGTGCTCGAAGAGAGTATCTGTCACTGGAAGAACTTAATATATTGGCAAAGACTCCGTGTGATGATATACTAAAACGGGCAGCCTTGTTCTCTGCACTGACAGGAATGCGACATAGCGATATTCAAAAGCTTAAATGGTCAGAGGTTGAAGAATACAATGGTGGGTACCGTCTCAATTTCACTCAGCAGAAGACTAAGGGCGTTGAATACATGCCTATATCGCCACAGGCATACAAGCTTTGCGGTGAGCGCAAGAAAGACGGAGAACTGTTGGTGTTTGCCGGACTGCCTGACCCTTCATGGATATCTAGGCCTTTGGAACGGTGGGTAAAAGCATCAGGGATTACCAAGCACATCACCTTTCATTGCTTCCGCCACACCTATGCAACGTTACAATTGGCTAACGGTACAGACATATATACCGTAAGCAAAATGTTAGGGCATACCAATGTAAAAACCACGCAAATCTACGCAAAAGTAATTGACAAGAAGAAAGATGAAGCTACAGAAGCTTTTAAGTTGGACATAGATGAATAGTGATTATCATTTGTAAGCACTTAGTATAGAAGACCACTTGTATCAATAAGTCCTTTATTGTACAGGTGGTTTTTAGTGCCTTTCATTTTCAACATTCTATGTAATGATGCTATTGTTTTGGCACTTTAACCTTTCGTGGAAACCAAACATTTATAACAATAAACAGATAAAAATGAAAAAAGACAGCCTTTTTTGGCTTCTCTCTTTTTGAAGAGAGCAAGCGTGTCCACAAACATGTGGAGTGTACAGAAGACTTCTACAGAGAACTGTATGAGTTGTTTGAGATCGCAAGAAGTTGGTATCTTCAAGCTGAAAAGAATCATATGAAGACAGAGTACTTCATAGAACTATTTGAGCGCAGTCACCAATATATTGACTGTGATTGTGCACGTTGTAAGAACTCGCGACAGATGGCAATTGGCATTATTGGTACTTTGTTTAGAGACTCTAAGTGTGTGTCAATAATCAAGAAAAAAGAAGATTATTCCAAGCAGGAACTTATTGAGTTGTTTCTTCAACATGTGGGTACTGGTCTGCCAATCCTTACCCGAAAGAAATCGTCCATCCTCACTTTGGGATGCCAATTGTCAGACAGACAGATGGATTTGTTGGTAGAACTTGTCCAAAGTCACGACATATTTGATTTTGCCGACAACAGTGATGTGCGTAGCGAGTTGTGTCGCCTATTCAAGTGCGACTTGGACGCATCTATCCGTGTAAAGAATGTACGTAATGTAGCCGTACTGTTTGACGCTATGGCTCAATACCATTTGATAAACAATAATTGGCAATATGTCATGGGAGAAGGTCGCTTCTTAACCAGTATCAAAAAGGATGGAACAGAGAAATTCATAACTTCAAGTTGTCTTTCCTCTTCTCTTTCAAGGATAAGAAGAAACGTTTCCATGACAGCAAGTCAATATGCCATCTGCAAATCCATCGAACAGATATTAAGAGAGGAATAAATCACAATAATTCTGCTAAATGAAAGTAAAAACGTGATAGTTTGGTTGATACTGCCTTACTATCACGTTACTTTTTCTATTTAGTGACAGTCTCCCCATAACTTTGCATCAAAAATCATAAAAAATAATTAGCATGGAAGAAAATAGTATAAGATTTGAAGATATTCCCAACGCTATAACGGGGGTACTGAAAAAGCTGTCATCATTAGAAGACAAGATTGATGGTATATATGAACTTGTTCAATCAGAAAAAGAAGAAACATGGTTTACGGTTGCTGAATTATGTGCTTATCTCCCAACACATCCGGTAGAGCATACCATATATTGCTGGACAAGCAATCGGGAAATACCGTTTCACAAGAGAGGCAAACGCATCATGTTCCTCAAATCTGAGATAGATGAATGGCTTCAAGGAACCAAGGGCAAATCGAAGAACGAGATTCAAAGAGAAGCAGAGGAATATGTACTATCTACACAAAGAAAGAATAGACGGCTAATATAACCGTGCTACTGTCTGTAAACAATTTAATTAAGGTACGTGACACATGAATGAAAGACATTTTAGACTCTATGAGCGAATTGTCGCAATAGAAGACAGTTTGGAGGCTTTGGGACCTATTGACAAACTAATAGAGCGAATCGAGGAATTGGAGAAGATGGTCAAGCAGACCAAAACCGTCTTGGGGTTTGACGAAGCATGTAAGTATATTGGTGTTTCTGAAAGCCTGCTATACAAACTTACAGCCGCAAAAGAAGTTCCACACTATAAGCCAAGGGGAAAAATGCTGTATTTTAATAGAGAAGAAATCGACAAGTGGCTGCTCCAAAACAAACAAGAGGTCATTGGAATGGTAACGAAAATAGAAATTGATAATCCGAAAGAATGAAAATGGAAGAAAATAACAAACATGTACAGCCTAACTCAAAAGAGGAAGGAGTACAGCGTCTCAATCGCATATTGAGCGAATCGTTGATAAAGGCAACAGATACTTATAAAACACCTCCTCAGATTATATGGGTTGATAATTCCAGCATAGCCACATTGGGCAACTTCAGTGCTTCTACTGGTAAGGCAAAGGCGAAAAAGACCTTCAACGTGTCTGCCTTGGTAGCCGCTTCCCTCGCCAACGGCAAGGTACTGAACTATCGCGCCAGTCTGCCAGAGGGGAAACGCAAGATACTGTATGTAGATACGGAGCAGAGCCGCTATCACTGCCATAATGTGCTGGAGCGCATCCTGAAGCTCGCTGGTCTACCTACAAGCATCGACAACGAGAACCTTGACTTTATCTGTCTGAGAGAGTACACGCCCTCCGTCAGGATAGAGGTCATAGACTATGCGCTTGCCCAAGACCAAAGCTATGGACTGGTCATCATCGACGGAATCAGAGACCTGCTTCTCGACATCAACAATGCGGGAGAATCGGTCGAGGTCATCAACAAGATGATGGAATGGTCATCAAAGTATGACCTGCACATCCATTGCGTATTGCATCAGAACAAGGGCGACAATAACGTGCGCGGGCATATCGGTACGGAGATGAACAACAAGGCAGAGACGGTGCTTGTCATCACCAAGAGCACCACCAATCCCGACATCAGCGAGGTGAAGGCGATGCACATCCGTGAGAAGGAGTTCAAGCCGTTTGCCTTTACAGTCAATGAGGAAGGGTTGCCAGAGATTGTCGAGCACACGCCGGAGAAGGAAGAAGGTGACAAGCAACCGTCAAGGTTTACTTACCAAGACTTGACATCCGAACAGCATAACGAGGCGCTGACGGCTGCATTCAAGGAGAAACCTATCAAAGGATTCGATCGCATGGTGGAGGAATTAACGCAAGCCTATGCAGACATTGGCTTTAAGCGTGGCAGAAGCGTCATCATCAAAATGCTGAAATACCTGATTAACGAGCAAAAGCTCATAGTGAAGCGGGATAATCATTACTATTTCGGATATACACCTGCCGAGATTGACCTGTTCCATGAAGAGGAATAAAAACAGTTCAGAAACCAGTTTAGTTTACGTCCGTACCTATATATAAGAAATAAGGCCAAAGTAAACCGAAATCGGAGGCTGAATTGGGAAGCGGAAAAGTAGTTTAGCAAATGGTTTAGTTTACGGGTGTGCCTATATAGGAGAAAGGGTAAAGTAAACTGTTTCCATGGACAAAGTAAAACCGAACAAATGAAAGTACAATGAATATTGAACAATCGAAGAAACTGAGCATTATAGACTTCTTAGACAAGGAGAATGTAACGCTGAAAAAGAAGAAGGGCAATGCCTACTGGTATCTGTCACCCTTCAGGGACGAGAAGACCGCATCGTTCAAGGTCAGCAAGAAGGAGAACCTGTGGTACGACTACGCCATTAAGGAGGGCGGTGACCTTGTGGAGCTGGTAAAGCGTATGTATAACAAACAATCCGTTTCCGATGCCCTTGCCTACCTTGCGTCCAAGAGTATTGCCACTGTGGATAAGGCAATCGAGACCGCTATCGCAGCCAAGGAATACACGACAACCAAGATGAACGATGTGAAGCTGCTCCCACTGAGCAACCATTCTCTGCTGTCCTATTTCAGTAGCCGACGGATAGACATCACCATTGGCAGGATGTATTGCAGGGAGATACACTACAAGGTTGAGCAAAAACATTACTATGGCATTGCCTTTGGCAATCTGAGTGAAGGACATGAGGTGCGCAATCCCTATTTCAAGGGCTGCATCGGGCATAAGGACATCACCCTGCTTGCCCATACGTTCAACGAGTGGCAAAACGGTTGTCTGGTCTTTGAGGGCTTCATGGACTTCCTTGCTTATATGACCCTCGTTAAACAGCAAGACCGATGGTTTGTCGTTGAAAGCCCTTGCGACTATATGATACTGAACTCAGTCGCCAACCTCAAACAGGCATTGCATTACCTTGACCGTTACACCCACATCCATTGCTTCCTCGACAACGACCAGGCAGGACGCAAGACGGTTGAGAGCATCAGCAATGTATTCGAGTACAGGGTGACGGACGAGTCCTTCAGATATGCCGACTACAAGGATGTCAACGACTATCTGATGAGGAAGAAACGAACGGCATCTGAATGACATTATAAAGACGAAAACACCATCATTTGATGCAAAAATGGCTCAAATGCATTGAAATTACATATCAAATCTGCACTTTTTCGCCCAAACATGCTTGATTCTCAATTATTATCCTTATTTTTGCATCGTTTTAATACATTATTAAAATGTAGCAGAATGGAATTAAAAAAAGAAATAAGGATATTGGGCAGACGCTTTGAGGTGGAACCTCGTGCCAAGGAAAGCCTGAAAGGCATCACGGTTGGCGAGAAACTCTCATACCGTTTCTATGATGGCACATACCAAGGCACGCCCCTGCTGTTCGTTGAGCCCAAGAAGGGCAATCCCTCTCCACGGACTTGCGCCATCACGGGCAAGCGGTTGACCGAAGCCCTGGGACTGCCTGCGGTGTTTATCCTTGCGCCCGGACCCACCTACGAGCGACACAGACTGGCAGACAAAGGAGTCTTCTTTGTCATGTCCGAGGAATATGCCCATCTGCCAGGCATCATAGCATTGGAGAAGACAAGCAACAGGAAGATTGCCGAAGTATTGACCCCTGTGGCGCAATACATACTACTCTATCACCTACAGGTGGGCAGTATTGAAGGAATGTCGCCAAGGGATATTGCACCGTTGCTTCCATATTCTTACGAAAGCGTCACGTTGGGTGTCACCTGTCTTGAAGATGTAGGACTGTGTCAAAAGATTCAGAACGGACAGCGCAGCAAGGTGGTACACTTCGAGTTGAAGGGCAAGGAACTGTGGGACAAGGCTCAGAACGTCTTGCTGTCACCTGTGGAGAACCGCATCTTTTGCGATGACATACGCTTGGATGCGGAATACCCCGTATGCGGCATCAATGCCCTGGCACATTATTCCATGCTTAATCGTGACCGGGAAGAGATGATAATGATGACAAGCAAGGAATATCGTGCCGTCAAGTCGGCTGATGTCATGGAGAATCCCAACATCTATGACGGCAACTATATCATAGAGGTATGGAAATACCCTGTTGTCAGCAAAATGGGCGACAAAAGCCAGTGGGTTGATCGCCTTTCCCTTGTCCTTTCGTTGAGAGATGATGATGATCCGAGAGTAGAAAAAGAAGTAGAACGAATAATCAGTGAACAGAAATGGAAGGATTAGTCAAGTTCCGTGAAGCATTTGCGGAATACTCAGAAAACTATGTGGTGATAGGCGGAGCAGCCTGTGACATCACCATGACCAATACCGTGGTGCGTCCACGCGCCACACACGACATCGACATGATAGTCATCGTAGAGAACATGACCGAGGCTTTCGCCAATCGCTTCTGGCAGTTTGTGCGGGAGGCTGGCTATCGACCTGAAAAGAGGAAACAGGAGGCTGGTGAGCCACCAAGGTATGAAATGTATCGTTTCCTTGATGGTAAAGACGGCTATCCCGAGATGATAGAACTGCTGTCACGCCACCCCGACGTGCTTGGAGAGCCAAAGGGATTTGTCATAGAACCTATCCCGACCGATGAAGATGTGTCGAGTCTTAGTGCCATCATCATGGACGATGATTACTATCACTTTACTATCGCACACAGCCAACTGACTGATGGCATACGCCATGCCAATTCCGCTGCCTTGATAGCACTGAAGGCAAGAGCCTACCTAAATCTCATGGCAGACAAGCGGGACGGCAAGCATGTGAACACCAAAGACATCAAGAAGCACCGTTCGGACATCCTGAAAAATGTGGTCATAATGACTGAGGACAACATTGAGGCTCCTGCTTCAATAGTGGCATGTATAAGGGAGTTTGTCGCCTCCATCAGAGCCGACTGGTCAACTCTCGCAGAACCATTGTCAAAGTCACTCGGTCAAGACGAGGCATTTGTGACCGGACTGTTAGATCAACTGGATGAATTGTTTATAGAAGCATGACCAATATGAAGATACAATACGCATCCGACCTGCATCTGGAGTTTGCCGACAATTGGCGGTATCTGAAAGCCCACCCCTTGGAGGTGACGGGCGACATACTGCTGCTTGCCGGCGACATCGGCTATCTCGGCGATGACAACTACTCCAAGCATCCCTTTTGGGACTGGGCATCGGAGAACTACAAGGAGGTGCATTGCTGCATGGGCAACCATGAGTTCTACAAATATTATGATGTGGCGACACTGCCCGACGGCTATCTCTTGGAGGTACGTCCCAATGTATTCAGCCACTACAACGGTATTGCGAGGATTGGCGACACCGACATCATCCTCTCCACCCTTTGGTCGAGGATTCCTTTGGAGGACGCTTACTTCACCGAGCAAGTGATAAGCGACTTCCGCCGTATATTATATAAAGGTGAGCTGATGACCCATGCCCAATTCAATGCTGAGCATGAACGTTGCCTCACCTTTATCAAGGATGCAGTGGCATATTCGCAAGCAGCCCATAAGATTGTTGTCACCCATCATGTACCATCGTTCCGTATGCTCCACCCAAAGTTTCAAGGCAGCAAGGCAAACGTGGCGTTCACCGTAGAGTTGGAGGACTATATCACCGATAGCGGCATAGACTATTGGATATACGGACATTCGCACACCAACATCGATGCCAGGATAGGCAACACCCAATGCTTGTCCAACCAGTTGGGCTATGTTTTCTCTAACGAACATCAGGACTTCTCCCATGGCAAGTACCTGACCATATAGTCATCCACATTTTTTTCATCCACCCTCTTTACAAGCTCTTCCCTATCGGAAGGGCTTTTTTTGTGCCTTTCGAGTTTGATTTTTGAGTATGATTGCGAGTGTAATCAAAATTAGAGTTAAGATTTGGCTCCGCGGAAAGTCATTTCGGTTTAAGATTGAAGAAAAGGTAGTTCCTTTGCATCGGCAATAAGCCAAACCATAGTAAAATCAAACTTGAAAATATGAAGTCATTTGTAATATTCGCCATTGTCGTGACCATAATCTATGTCATCTACTATACGGTCATCATCGTGCAGGATCTGTACGGAAAGCCCAAGGACGAGAAGTCACAGGGCGAGTCGTTTGATGTCAGTGACATGACCGACGAGGAAGAGTCGATAGCGGTCAGCGAGAGCGACGGTGGTTTCAGCGTAGGCGACAACCAATATGAGACAGCCTACGAGGAGAAGCAGCTTGCAGAGCCTACAGAGGAGGCAGCCGCCACTGCGGAAGAGAGCAAGCCTCATGTGCTTGAAAAGATACAAAGCGCAATCGAGAAGAAGATGGAGGAAGTGAATACCACCTATTCCGACCCCATGTATTCGGAAGAATTGAACAACACCATCATCGCCCGCGGTCTTCGTCACAATGGACGTGACATGGTCAAGGTGGAATCACTCAATAATGAGATATGATGTCAAAAACAAGAAGTGCATTTCTATCATTATATGCCGCTTTAACCCCAGCTCTGGCCAGTGCTAAGTGTGGCAACGTGGACTACAGCTGGGGAGCGGACGCACTTGCGAGTGCCCATGACTATGCCGTGACGATGATGCTCTATATCGTTTATCTGTGCTATGCAGTGGCGGGCATCGTGGTCATAGTCAGCGCCTTGCAGATATATATAAAGATGAATACGGGCGAAGAAGGAGTGAAGAAGAACATCATGATGCTGGTGGGAGCCTGCCTGTTCCTCATAGGAGCGACCATCGTCTTCCCCGCTTTCTTCGGTTATCAGATTTGAGATACAGGTGATACGAGATAAGATAACTCAAAGTGTAACAAATTAAAAGGTAAAAAGAATGTTTGAAAGGATTAACAAGAAGGTGAAGGGATTCTTCTCTTCACAGCGCATGAAAACGCTCGCCCTGATGTTGCTTGTCGGCACCACCGCAGCAATGGCACAGAACGCAGCCGGCGACTACTCGGCAGGAACGACCGCGCTTACCACAGTGACGGAGGAGATTGCCAAGTATGTACCTATCGTGGTGAAGCTCTGCTATGCCATTGCAGGTGTCGTTGCAATTGTCGGAGCCATAAGCGTTTACATCGCCATGAACAACGAGGAACAGGACGTGAAAAAGAAGATCATGATGGTCGTCGGCGCATGTATTTTCCTCATTGCAGCAGCCCAGGCACTGCCTCTGTTCTTCGGCATTGGAGGTTAAACGCAGCGTGAGATTGTGAGTATGTAGAACGTTAAAACACTGACAGTTATGGCAGATATAAAGCAAGAGCGTTTTCCGGATTATCCCATTTTCAAGGGACTGCAACGTCCATTGGAGTTCTTCGGGTTGCAGGGACGCTACATCTACTGGGCGGCAGCCACCGCAGGAGGAGCCGTTGCGGGTTTCATCCTCGGCTACTGCATCTTCGGTTTCGTGGCAGGACTCGTGCTGCTAGTCCTCGCCGTAGCTGTCGGTGGCGTTCTCATCGTCATGAAGCAGCGCAAGGGCTTGCACAGCAAGAAGAGTGACAACGGCATATTCATCTATGCCTATTCAAAGAAAGTGTAAAACAAAAAAGAGAATCCATTATGTCCAAGTGGAAAGCTATCAATGATTGTAAGTGAATGGAGGTGGGGGCATCACGCATGAGGGTGCGCCCGCCTTTTTGCGATTAAAAAAGAAAAAGAACAATGACCCTATACATCATACTCATATTCTCAGCCATCTGCGTGGGCATGGCCATCAGTGTCAAGGCATTCGGCACGGGAGGGAAGCGCAAGCGCATCTTCCAGGACATCTACTTCTCCATCGAGGAAGTGGATGGCATCGGCGTGCTCTATACCAAGACGGGCGAATACTCCGCTGTTCTGAAGATGGAGAACCCTGTGCAGAAGTATTCCGCCAACATCGAGGCCTACTATGAGTTCACCCACCTCTTCGCCGCCCTTGCCCAGACCTTGGGCGAAGGCTATGCGCTGCACAAGCAGGACGTGTTTGTGAGGAAGGCATTCAAGGAAGAGAACGGTGGAAATCATGAGTTCCTGAGCGAGAGTTACTTCCGCTATTTCAACGGCAGACCCTTTACCGACAGCGTCTGCTACCTCACCATCACACAGGAGAACAAGAAGAGCCGTCTGATGTCGTTCGACAACAAGAAATGGCGTGACTTCTTGGTGAAGATACGCAAGGTGCACGACCAGCTGAGGGATGCCGGCGTGAAGTCCCGATTCCTCGGCAAAACGGAAGCCTGCGAGTATGTGGACCGTTTCTTCTCCATGAACTTCCGTGACAAGGTGGTGTCGATGACCAACTTCAAGGTCGATGACGAGACCATCGGCATGGGGGACCGTAGCTGCAAGGTGTATAGCCTTGTGGATGTGGATTATGCCAACTTGCCGTCGGTCATCCGTCCCTACGCAAATATCGAGGTGAACAACACCAGTATGCCCGTTGATCTCGTGAGCATCGTCGATAGCGTGCCCGGAGCCGACTGCGTGGTGTTCAACCAGATGGTGTTCGTGCCCAACCAGAAGCGTGAGCTTGCCCTACTCGACAAGAAGAAAAACCGCCATGCCTCCATGCCCAACCCCAGCAACCTGATGGCTGTAGAGGACATCAAGCGTGTGCAGGAGGTGATAGCCCGTGAGAGCAAGCAGCTCGTCTATACCCACTACAACCTCGTGGTGGCAGTGAGCGGCGACACCGACATACAGAAATGCACCAACCATCTCGAAAACTCCTTCTCGCGCATGGGCATCCACATCAGCAAGCGGGCCTACAACCAGTTGGAGCTGTTCGTCAACTCTTTCCCCGGCAACTGCTATGGCATGAATGCCGACTACGACCGATTCCTCACCCTCGGCGATGCCGCCACCTGTCTGATGTACAAGGAGCGCATCGTGCATAATGAGGACACCCCGCTGAAGATATACTATACCGACCGCCAAGGTGTGCCCGTAGCCATCGACATCACAGGAAAGGAGGGAAAGGAGAAGCTGACCGACAACTCGAACTTTTTTTGTTTGGGTCCTTCGGGCAGCGGCAAGTCGTTCCACATGAACAGCGTGGTGCGTCAGTTGTGGGAGCAGAACACCGACATCGTCATGGTCGATACGGGTAACTCGTATGAGGGACTCTGCGAGTATGTGGGCGGCAAGTACATCGCCTATACGGAGGACAAGCCCATCACCATGAACCCCTTCAACATCAGCAAGCGGGAGCTGAACATTGAGAAGATAGACTTCCTGAAGAACCTGATACTGCTGATATGGAAAGGCTCGGAGACGCAGATACCCGAACTGGAGTTCCGTGTCGTGGAGCAGTTGGTGACGGAGTATTACGATTTCTATTTCAACGGTGTGCAGCCCTATCCTTCCTCACAGAAGGAGACACTGAGAAAAAACCTCTCCACCATGGAGAAGCGGCGCGGCACGGAGCTGACGCAGATACACGACAAGGTGGAGAAACTCATCAAGGGACTGGAGGAACGGCGCATGGCATTGAGCGTGAAGACCCTCTCCTTCGACTCATTCTATGAGTTCGCCTGTGAGCGTCTCGACCAGATCTGCATCGAGAACAACATCACCACCATCGACTGCGACAACTTCGCCTATATGCTCCAAAACTTCTACCGTGGCGGCAAGTACGACAAGATTCTCAACGAGAACGTGGATAGCACCTTGTTCGACGAGACCTTCATCGTCTTCGAGGTGGATGCCATCAAGGAGAACAAGCAGCTCTTCCCCATCGTGACGCTCATCATCATGGACGTGTTCCTGCAGAAGATGCGCCTGAAGAAGAACCGCAAGTGCCTTGTCATCGAGGAGGCATGGAAAGCCATCGCCTCGCCGCTGATGGCCGAGTACATCAAGTACCTATACAAGACAGCCCGAAAGTTCTGGGCGAGCGTGGGCGTAGTGACACAGGAGATACAGGACATCATCGGCAGTCCCATCGTGAAGGAAGCCATCATCAACAACTCCGACGTGGTGATGCTGCTCGACCAAAGCAAATTTCGTGAGCGATTCGACGAGATCAAGGCGATATTAGGATTGACGGATGTGGATTGCAAGAAGATATTCACTGTCAACCGCTTGGATAACAAGGAGGGAAGAAGTTTCTTCCGTGAGGTGTTTATCCGACGTGGATCGACGAGCGGAGTGTATGGTGTGGAGGAGCCGCACGAGTGCTATATGACCTACACCACCGAGCGAGCTGAGAAGGAGGCATTGAAACTCTATAAGCATGAACTGAAGTGCAGACATCAGGAGGCTATCGAGCGGTATTGCAGAGATTGGGATGCCAGTGGCATCGGGAAGTCGTTGGCATTTGCGCAGAAGGTCAATGAGGCGGGGCATGTGCTCAATTTGACGGACGATGGAGCCACTCGCCGCTGACACGGCGAGCACGGGGGCTGATTGATGGAAACGGAAATCCCGGAATAGACGTAAAGCCCAGATGCCCGAAAGCAAAACTTTCGGGAACGGTGGCTGGGTAGTATTTACGATTAGTAGTAAATACGATTAGTAGTGAATACTACCAATAGTAAATACTACAAGTAGTAAAGTAGTGGAATAGTAGAAACTGAAAGTAGTAAAAACGTAAAGTAGTGAAGCAATGAGACGTTTATACCTTATTATAATATATATGTGTCTTACACTTGTCGTGGGAAGGGTTCATGCGCAGTATTACAGCGTGAACTACGACAAGCAGATCGTTGCCGCCATGGCTGCCGCATTCGGTGCTGGAGCTATGGCAGAGAGCTATTATAACGAGCAGGTGGGCGAAATCTTGAAGCACTACAATGCCGCAGAGGTTGCCACTGCCGGCATCTTCGCTGCCAAGTTCTTGGAGCGCAAGGCATTCACCGACCTCGGCATTTGGAGCAGTAGCACGGAGAACTACTATTACCGCCGCATCCACAATATGGTGGCGAACAAGATTATGCCCAAGATATGGACGGTGGCAGGAATGATGCTGAAAAGTCCGCAGACCGCCCTCTACTGGGGCAGTTACCTGATGAAGATATGCGCCGACACAAAGTCGCTGTGTATGCAGTTTGAGAGTGTCGTGACCAACAGTAGCTTGACCTTTGCCGACATTCAGTTCTTGGAAATCAACCAAGAGATAGCCGCCATCCTCAAACTCTCGGAGATAGGCAATGTAGATTGGCAGCAGCTGTTGGATGACATCGCCAGTGTGCCCGGCAACTTCACCGTGGAGAACCTCACCGCCGACATCGAGACGCTTTACAATATGGGAGCATCGTTGGCGACGGCAGGTATCAACGGGGCATCAGGCGCACTCTTGCAGCAGAGTGCCTTCAACGACCTTTTCAATGGCAAGGTGAGTAAAATCATCGACATCTATGACAACTACCATGACCTCTATGAACAGGCAGAGAACGGCATCGGCAGCACACTCCTTAGTCTGGTGGGTGGCGAGGACAACGTGGCAGCCCTCTTCGACCTCTCCAACTACAACATCACCTCGTGGATGACAGACTATCTGAGCGAGACGCAGGGCAACTACTATACACAGCGTTGGTACATTGCCCGACGAGACCAAGGCAGCGTAAGCCTCTGTGACTACTATCCGCCGACCGATGACAACAGTATTCTGAACGGTGACCATTGGTATCGTATCAACACCTCCGACCCCAACTTCTACCCTAACAGCACGCAGCGAGAGCAGATACTGGCCAACTCGGAGAACCATGCCGGATGGAGCCGCAGCCGTGTGCAGCAGCTCAACGCCCAGAGCGACGGCTTCACCTATACGATGAACTATTGGATGTCGTCGTACATCATCAGCCGTGGCGGCAAGCAGACCAAGAAGGCCTACGCCTACGAGATACACGTTACCAAGAGCTGGAACAACGTGGAAGAGGTGTATGAGGATGTCTTCGACTCCTACAGCATGGACTTGAATACCTTCAAGCGTCAGTTGCAGGCACGTCTCTCGGAGTATAACGACAACGAGGAGGGCTATGTCTATTACATCGGCAGTGACGCACGCCGTTACTATCAAGCCACCGATGCCGCCAAACTGAAGGGCGTGGAGAGCGTGACCATCAGCGTCACCTGTTCGGACGGTGTCACCCTCGGACAGGGCAGCACGCAGTACAAGTGCCGTGAGTGCGGCGGTTCGCTCAATGCCCACAGCAAGGAATGCGCCATGAGGACAAGCGTATCAGAAAATAATCTCGACCTATCGGAACTGGACGAGAAGGAACGTGAGGCGAATAGCAAGATAGCCCTGTTGGAGGCGCAGATAAGCCAGTTGGAGACAGAGAACAGGAACCTGCTCACGCAGATAGCCAATGCCTCTGTGGAGGAAGCCCCTGCCTTGCGGCAGCAACATAATGTCAACAAGACGAAGATAGACAACCTGAAGAAGGAATTGGCGACATGGCAGCAGCAGTTGGCAGACATACAGAATGCCAAGAGCGAGGCGGCTAACGACAATGCCACCTCCACCGATGACTACTACCGCATCCCTGCCATCATGCAGGATGTGAAGTCAGCCTACAATCTCACGTGGCAAGGTGCCGGTTCGTGGAACGGCTACACCTACGTCCGAACTGCCACCATGCCCAACATCAACGGCATTATCACCTTCAAGGCGACACTGTCCATTGCAAGGAAGCCCAAGTACTTCCTTGGCATCAAGATACACCGTGCGATACTGCAAATATCGTGGGAGCTGACCTCGGAATACACCGACACACAGGTGGTGGATGTGCTGACCCTTGACCCGAATGCCTCTGACGAGGAGAAGACGAGGCAGGTGAACAGCCGTATCTCGGAGATAGCCCAGGAGTTCCCGTCGTGCAGCATCACCACAGAATATGCCAAGAGCGAGGCAACCCAGACCGCCGACAATGACGATGTAATACACCTGCTCTGGTCGAGCGACCGTCTGGAGATAGCCCGTGAAGTAGATAGCCGTATCACCAAGATTTACGCCGACTTGGTATCATTAGAAAAAATGATGCACTACAAGCGCAGCATCATTGACGTGCTGAAGGACATTCTTCCTTCAATCGACGCAGACCAAGGTCGCAGAAGGACACTCATTGAAGAGTGCTACGAGCGATGGAGAGAGAATGCAGACCCTAACAGAGGGAATGGTGAAGATAACGAGAACGAAAACTGAGGGAGGAACGGAGAATGAGACATACCATCATCATAGCTCTCCTGCTGATTACCCTCTTCCCCAATACAGCCTTGGCGCAATGGGGATTCGATGCGGTATCGGTGGAAGCATACATCAACGACCACAAGAAGCAGCGCAGCCTCTTGCTGGCACGCAGCACTTTGGAGTACAGCAATCAACTGCTGCATGAATACAGCAGTGAAGAGGTGGGCAAATACAAGGAACTGAATGTGGATTTGGACAAATACACCCGGGCCTTCGACATCATCGATGTGATGTACCAGTCGTTGCGCACGGTGCTGAACGTGAAGAGCACCTACCAGACGGTGAGCGACCGCATCAGTGACTACAAGAACCTGTTGGAGGACTTCAATGATAAGGTCATCAAGCGGAAACACATCGAACTGGCTGACACGATGCTCATCAGCATCAACAAGAAAGCCATCGACAACATATACAACGAAGGAAGCCAACTCTACCATAGCGTCAACGACCTCGTGTTGTATGCCACAGGAGCGGCAGCCTGTTCAACTTCCGACCTGCTGATGGTGTTGGACAATATCAACAATTCGTTGGACCTGATAGAAAAACATCTGAACCAAGCCTACTTCCAGACATGGCGGTATGTGCAGCTGCGCATGGGCTATTGGAAGGAGAAGGTGTATCGGACGAGGACGAAGGAAGAGATACTGGAAGATGCCTTCAGCCGATGGAAAGTGGCAGGAAAACTTGACTATTGACGGATTGTAAACAAAAGAAGAACGGACATGAAGAAGACAATGATACTCATCATGGCGGTAGCAACCACCATCAAAGCCACAGCCCAGAGCGTGACCTACAACCACGACTCCTCCAAGCAGAACCAGATAACGGTGATGGAGACAGGTGGCGGTTCTCTCACCCCTGAGTTCTATTATTGGCTGTTACATAACAACTATAAGAAGACAGCGGCAGAGAAGAACAAGTTAGGTTTCCGCACTCTTGCCGGCATCAACCTCTACAACCAAGTAGATGATGCGGAGAAGATAGACTCTGCCCTCACCAAGCGTGCTGAGGTGGAAGCC
>NZ_EQ973646.1:289076-320716 GCF_000157915.1 Phocaeicola coprophilus DSM 18228 = JCM 13818
TTGCCGAAAGCAGCAAGATCAACGGTCAGTTGGACAAGATGAAGGCGAACATAGACCATATCATCCCTACAGGAGGCACCATCAACGACAAGCGTCGGTGGGAGGAACTGTACAATATGTACCAGTGTGCCGTGAAAGCCACCAAGGATGCCTATATGCCCAATGCACAGAGAAAGCGGCAGTATCTTAGCATCTATGCCGACCTGACGACACAGAACGAGACACTACTGAAATACCTTGTGCAGCTCAACACCCAAAGCCAGACTACCGCCCTCTTGGCAGCCACCAACGACCGTGTAGTACATAAAGGCAGCATCATCAGCGATGCCAAGAGCCGTTGGCAGGAAAACATGAAGGGCGTGAGGAGCTCGACAGGCACTGACGGCGATGATGCCAACAGCGGTGAGGGTGAAGAAAGTGTGAACAGATAGAAATAAGGGAAGAGAAGAAATAATCACAAAACAGCATAGAGATATGAACGATATTCAGATTTTCAACAACGAGGAATTTGGAGCAGTCCGAACCACAGGAACACCAGAGCAACCCTTGTTCTGTTTGGCTGATGTGGCAAGAGTTCTTGGACTAAAAACCAGCAAGTTGGTACAACGACTTTCGGATGATGTACTTTCAAAGTACCCCATCTCGGATAGTCTTGGAAGAGAACAGGTTACAAACTTTATCAATGAAGACGGACTGTATGATGTCATCCTTGACAGTCGCAAACCCGAAGCCAAACGTTTCCGCAAGTGGGTGACATCGGAGGTGCTCCCCTCTATCCGCAAGCATGGTGCCTATATGACACAGCAGACCATCGAGAAGGCATTGGCAGAGCCAGACTTCCTGATACGGTTAGCAGTCAATCTGAAGGAAGAACGACAAAAGCGTCTGCTTGTCGAACAGGAGTGTGAACACCAAAGGACACGCATCGTTGAGTTGGGATCCAAGGTGGATGACCTGCAACAGGAGGTGACGGAGATGAAGGACAAGGTGAGTTACCTTGACATCATCCTTGCCACGAAGAGCAGTGTCCTGGTCACACAGATAGCACAGGACTATGGCGAGTCGTCCATCCGCTTCAACCGACGTCTGAAGGAGATGAACATCCAGTATCAGCGTGGCAAGCAGTGGATTCTGTATGCCGACTACAAGGACTGCGGTTATGTGACCAGCGAGACCTACCTCATTAAACACAAGGACGGTACGGAGGATGTGCGCATGAACACCAAATGGACACAGAAAGGTCGCCGCTTCCTCTATGAGAAACTGAAGAGCGTGGGAGTCATTCCTGTTATCGAAAGAACATAAAATAAAGAAATAGCTATGGAATCAATATCAAAAATACAGTTACGTCTCTATGCCGCCAAGAGGAAAAACGGCAAGTGGCAGTTGGAGATGTCAAGGATGCCGAAGCGAATCAGCGTTATCGGCAGGACACCCATCGTTGATGAGCATTATATGCCATCTGATTTAGAGGTAGTTTCAATGTCAAAGCTTCACAAATATGTCGGAAGTTACTACGGCAAGATTGTGAAGACCCTCAAAGAGGAAGGCATCATCACCAAGGAATATGGAATGTGGAAACTGCGTGAAGACCTTCAGGACAAGGGCATTGCGGTATATGTCACAGGCAGGATGCGCTGCTTCTACCACTTCTATCTGTCATGGACACCGAAAGGCATAGAGTTTATCAAAGAGATTATCAACAATAGAACCAGGCACTGATGGCAGACAACATACTCAGCGATTTCGGCATCAACATCCTCGAAGAGGAGATTGACGATGTGATATTCCAGACCAACGAGTTCCTGACCGATGCCACCTTCACAGGCTCACAAGGGCCGTTCTGGTGGATCCTCCAAATGTGTATGGCATTGGCGGCACTGTTCTCTATCATCGTGGCGGCAAGCATGGCCTACAAGATGATGGTGAAGAACGAACCGTTGGACGTGATGAAACTGTTCAAGCCCTTGGTGGTGAGCATCATCCTCTGTTGGTGGTACCCACCTGCTGACACAGGCATGACCAACAGCGGCAGCAGCTGGTGCGTATTGGATTTTCTATCCTATATTCCCAATTGCATCGGCAGTTACACCCACGACCTCTATGAGGCAGAGGCGACCCAAATTTCCGACAAGTTTGAGGAGGTGCAGCAGTTGGTATATGTCAGGGACTCGATGTACACTGACCTCCAGGCACAGGCAGACGTGGCGCATAAGGGCACATCAGACCCCAACCTGATAGAGGCGACGATGGAGCAGACGGGCGTGGACGAAGTGACCAACATGGAGAAGGATGCCAGCAAACTGTGGTTCACCTCACTGACGGCAGGGGCCGTGGTGGGCATCGACAAGATAGTGATGCTGATAGCCCTGATCGTGTTCCGCATCGGTTGGTGGGCGACGATATACTGTCAGCAGATATTGCTCGGAATGCTCACTATATTCGGTCCAATACAATGGGCATTTTCGTTGCTGCCCAAGTGGGAAGGAGCGTGGGCGAAGTGGCTAACCCGTTATTTGACAGTTCATTTCTACGGAGCCATGCTCTACTTCGTCGGTTTCTACGTCCTGTTGCTGTTTGATATTGTGCTCTGCATACAGGTAGAGAACCTGACGGCCATCACCGCCAGTGAGCAGACGATGGCAGCCTATCTGCAAAACTCGTTCTTCTCGGCAGGCTATCTGATGGCAGCGAGCATCGTGGCGTTGAAATGCCTGAACCTCGTGCCCGACCTTGCGGCATGGATGATACCAGAGGGCGACACCGCCTTCTCAACCCGAAACTTCGGCGAGGGCGTGGCACAACAAGCCAAGATGACGGCTACGGGAACCATGGCGACCGTGATGAGATAACATGTGAGTGTGCGGTGAGTCACCGCACCTCCTATTGAAACAAATAAAAGTAACCATCAAGAAAAATGAAAGCAAAAAATGAAATTGAGCGTTGGCTCAAAGATGAGAAATTCATGGCGTTTGCCAACAAGCGTGCAAAGGAAGAGTTTTTCAATTCCGAAAACAACTACATCGACCCACAGTATGAGGAGATGGCAGAAGGCTTTGAGGATAACGACGAGTATGTAGTGCCTATGGTAGATTACCTGAGTTATCGCTTGCATCGTGCCAAAATCTACAGAAATCGACGGAGACGTGAACGTGACATCTGGTGGGTGTGGATCCAACTGAAATACGAAGGCATCTACGTAGAGGCTTGCATCAAGTATTACGCCAAACTGGTGGAAGAAGTTGAGAAGGACATATACACCATCCTGCACCGTGAATATGTGAGAATGAAGAGAAATCAGACCTCAAACAAGCAGTAACGTATGGTAATCAAGAACTTAGAAAACAAAATCAAGCTGGTGGGCATCATCTGCTCTGCGTTCCTCATGGGCTGCATCATCATCTCGGTGTCGAGCATCTGGACGGCGCGCTGCATGGTGACGGACGCGCAGCAAAAGGTGTATGTATTGGACGGCAACGTGCCCATACTGGTGAACCGCACCACGATGGAGGAAACGCTGGATGTGGAGGCAAAGAGCCATATCGAGATGTTCCACCATTACTTCTTTACGCTTGCTCCCGATGACAAGTACATCCGCTATTCGATGGAGAAGGCGATGTATTTGGTCGATGAAACTGGTTTGGCGCAGTACAATACGCTGAAGGAAAAGGGCTTTTACAACAATATCATGGGTACGAGTGCCGTGTTCAGCATCTTTTGCGACAGCATCAAGTTCAACAAGGAGAAGATGGAGTTCACCTACTACGGTAGGCAAAGGATAGAGCGAAGGAGCAATATTCTGATGCGTGAATTGGTGACGGCGGGACAGGTGAAGCGCGTGCCGAGGACGGAGAACAATCCTCATGGACTGCTCATCACGAACTGGAGAACCTTGCTCAACAAGGATATTGAGCAGAAGTCGAAGTCAAACTTCTAATATCCTAGCGGTATGAGTGTAAAAGGAATCAGACGGATGCTTGTGGGCGAGGATATGCCCGACAAGAACGACCCCAAGTACAAGAAGCGGTATGAGAAGGAGGTGGCGGCAGGGCGCAAGTTTGCCAAGACCGCGAGGATAGACCGTGCGGCGGCTAAGGTGCAAGGCTTTGCCAATGCCCACAAGACGCTGTTTCTCGTCATCGTCTTCGGCTTTGTCGCCACGTGCTTCGGCATCAACATCTACAGGATGGTGCGGTATTACGGTCATCGGACGGAGGCTGCAAGTGCCATCGAGCGGCAGGAAGGGCGCATGAAGCAGATGATGAATGCAGCCCATTGCATCACTCCTCCCGTGACGCATCGAACCAACGAGGAGAATCGAGACAAGTCAGTAACATCAAAATCAGACAGCGATGAGAATAACAGATAAGATAAACTTCCGTCAGCCGAAGTACATGCTGCCAGCCATCGTGTACATCCCGTTGATTGCCACAGGCTATTTTGTCTTTGACATGTTCAATACGGAGGTGGCGGAAACGCAGGACAAGAACCTGCAGACCACCGAGTTTCTGAACCCCAACCTGCCCGGAGCGCAGATTAAGAATGGTGACGGCATCGGTGGCAAGTATGAGAACATGGCGAAGTCGTATGGTCGCATAGCAGACTATTCGGCTGTTGATAACATTGAGCGTGACAACGAAGAAGAGAAAGAAGCGTATGAATCCAAGTACACAGAAGAAGACCTTGCGGAACTCGTCCGTCAGGCAGAAGAGAAGGACGATGCAGCCGAAGTGGCCGATGCCAAGGCGCGAGAAGCGGAAGCACTCGAAGCACTCAACAAGGCACTCGCCGAAGCGAGGCTGAGAGGACAGGCGGCAGTTGCCCCCGTGGCCCAGGATACCACACAGGCTGGGCCTCCCAAGGAGCAGATTGAGGTGAAAGGTCAGATTGCCGAGGACAGCAAGGCGGTGAAGGCACTGGACGAGGAGGACAAGGCACAGGAGGTGGTGAAGAAGGTGAAGGTGACTTCGGACTATTTCAACACCCTGACGCAGAACGAGCATGAGCCAAAGCTCATCAAGGCCATCATTGACGAGGACGTGAAGGCTACGGACGGGTCGAGGGTGCGGCTGAGACTGTTGGACGATATTGAGATTGGTGAGACCGTGGTGAAGAAAGGGTCGTACCTCTATGCCACCATGAGCGGTTTCGGTTCGCAGCGAGTGAAGGGTAGCATCAACTCCATCCTTGTGGATGACGAGCTGATAAAGGTTTCGCTTTCGCTTTATGACACGGACGGACTGGAGGGACTGTATGTCCCCGGCAGCCAGTTCCGTGAGACCACGAAAGATGTGGCGAGCGGTGCTATGCAGAGCAACATGAACATCGACCAGAGTGGAGCGAACAACAGTTTCTCGCAATGGGGAATGCAAGCCGTGACCAATGCCTACCAGAAGACAAGCAATGCCATCAGCAAGGCTATCAAGAAGAACAAAGTGAAGCTGAAGTATGGGACGTTTGTTTACCTTGTAAATGGGAAAGAGAAAAGGAAATAGACACTGCCCGACAACGGAATTGTCGGGAACGGTGGCTCATAGAGTATAAACATCAAAAAATCAACTAATATGAATTGTTTTCAGAAAATGAATGTCTGTGCATTGCTTTCGCTGAGCGTGCTTTCAGCCAAGGCGCAGACCACCTACATGGAGATGGAGCAGCTGACGGTCAACGACCAAGTGACCACCGTCATCACCGCCTCCGAACCCATCCGCTTTGTCGATATATCCACAGACAAGGTGGTGGGCGACCAACCCATCAACAACACCATCCGCCTGAAGCCGAAGGACAACGTGTATGCCGACGGTGAGGTGTTGGCGATAGTGACAATCGTGACGGAACGCTACCGCACGCAGTATGCACTGCTCTATACCACGAGGATGCAGGAGGCAGTAACCGATAAGGAAATAGAATGCTCGGAGCGCAATGCCTACAACAATCCCGCTGTAAGCCTGTCCACTGCCGACATGACCAAGTATGCACGTCAGATATGGTCATCGTCTGCCAAATACCGCAACGTGGCGACGAAGATGCACCGCATGGTAATGCGCCTGAACAACATCTACAGCGTGGGCGAATATTTCTTCATCGACTTCTCCGTGGAGAACAAGACCAACATCCGCTTCGACATCGACGAGATGCGCATCAAACTATCGGACAAGAAGCAGAGCAAGGCTACCAATGCGCAGATAGTGGAACTGACCCCATCTCTTGTGTTGGACGATGCGAAGACCTTCAAGTATGGCTATCGCAACGTGATTGTGGTGAAGAAGATGACCTTCCCCAACGACAAGGTGCTGACCATCGAGCTGTCGGAAAAACAGATAAGTGGACGCACCATCTCGCTCAGCATCGACTATGAGGATGTGCTGTCTGCCGATTCGTTTAACCATATACTGTTGGAGGAGGAATAATGAGAATTAGGAATGAGGAATTAGGAGTGAGGAATTGGCTTGTGCATACCTTACTCGTTGTCATCTGTTTTATGGCAAGCATGACTCCGGCAATGGCGCAGCAGAATAGCGACCGCATATCCTTGGGGTTCGGATGCCTGTATGAGCGAGGACTGGACGTGACGCTGTCCTACGAGTATGAGACGAAGTACCACAATGCGTGGGAGTATTTTGCAAACGGATATATCAAGTGGAACGAGTGCGCATCGTGCGGTCATGTCTGTCCTGAGAGTTTTTGGAACAACTACCGCAGTTATGGTTTCGGCTTTGCCTATAAGCCCTGTGTGGCAAGAGGACGCAACCACCATGGCAACATGCGCATAGGAGCATCGGCAGGTAGCGATACTGACAGGTTCTTGGGTGGCATCCACCTCGGCTATGAGCAAAACTATACACTCAGACACGGCTGGAAGCTCTTCTGGCAGGTGAAGACCGATGTGATGATCAAGGGTGAAGACCTGTTCAGAACGGGTATTGTCCTGGGTGTGAAACTTCCTGTAAAATGACTATGCGTATGAAGAAACTGTTTTCAATCTTGGCAGTTGCGGCAACGGTGTTGCTGACTGCCTGTGACGAGCATCAGGACTTTCCCGACACAGCCATGAAGGTCACCCATATCTTGACCACTGACGGCAAGGTGATGCCCTACGAAACCTACGAGCAATCGTGCAAGCAAGCCATTGCAGTGGTGTTCAACGTCAATCAGAGGGAAGAAATGGAGGGAAACGGATATGCCGTCTATCTGTGGGACATCGCTCCCGAAGCCTTTGCTGACAGTATCGGTGTGGAACAGGACACATCCTGTGACCTCACCGCCTACGACGGCAACAAGAACACTTTTGCCCTTTATGGCACGACCGATGTGAAGTCGCCTTTGGCTGAGCGTGTCTTCGACATGTGGCGTTACGGGCAAAGTGCCTATATCCCCAGTGTGGCACAGATGCGTCTGCTCTATCATGCCAAGGACATCATCAACCCATACATCCTGAAATGCGGCGGCACACCTATCCCCGATGAGGATGATGACTGTTGGTATTGGACTTCAACGGAGGTAGAAGGACAAGCGACCGCCAAGGCATGGCTTTACTCACTGGGAAGCGGTGCCATACAGGAGACTCCCAAGTGGCAGCCGCATAAGGCGAGACCCATCATCACGATTATGGATTAGCCCATATACAGACATCGAGTATCACCCGTATCATCATCAAAGTACAACAATTAAAAAAGAAAAAGCATGAAAAAGAATTTGTTTCTAATGTTGGGACTTGGAGCCATGCTCCTCACGTCCTGTGACCAAGACATCGTCAATGAGATTTACCTGCCCGGTGGCGGAGGTTCTGTGGTCGTGACCGACAGCACATCAACCAAGCAGCTTCAGGTATTCACCAATCTGGAGATGCTGCAACCTGCCGTTTCCACACGAGCCGTTGACAACCAGTGGGAACTCAATGATATGATTGGCATCTCTTCCACAGGGATGATCAACAATATGAAGTTCACCCGAAGCGGCGGCACGAATCAGTTTGTGTCAGCCAACAAGGTGTTTTTCACGGACACAGACACTCACACCTTCAATGCCTACTATCCCTATACGGCAAATCCTACCAACGACCTCATAGAGTTCCAAGTGCCGGAGGCAGCTGTACAGAGTGAGCAGAAGGTCAATGATTTTCTGTTTGCCAGTGGAGCGGCATCATACGCCAATCCGAGCCTTACATTGAACTTCACCCATCAGATGGTGCGTGTCATCATCAAGGTCTATACCTCACCAGAATACGGTTTCACCACCAATGATTTTGCAGGAAGCCTACTCACGTTCGTCGGTTATTTTGACAGCGGTACTTTCAACATCAAGACCGGAAAGGTAGAATGCAGTGACGAGTCGGTGACGACCTATTATTTCGGCGACCCACAAAGTGACCACATGGAATATACGCTTTATGTTCCTGCACAGGTTATGCCAGACATGACATTGCAACTCAGCAATGGGGAGAACTTCGTATTCCTCACAAACGACACGTGGAAAGCGGGTCATTCCTACAGCTATTCATTGAAGCCTGTACGCAACACCTTGGAGGTCATATCTGCAACTATTTCTCCGTGGACAGTAGAGTCTGAGAAGACCATCAACGGCTACGAATAAAACTCATAAGAGGATTGGAGGGTGTCCACCGTGGCATCCTTCATCTTTTCTCATTATCACCCAACATCATCGTAAAGTAAATGGAAGAAAGCAAAGAGTTACAGGGTTTTTACAAGATATTCAGGGCGGTGATTTATGTCTCCATCCTGATGGAGTTCTTCGCCTACGCACTGGAGCCGGAGCAGTTGGACTTCTTGGGCGGCGTAGTGACGGATATCCACACTCGCATCAAGCGGTGGATGATTTACCATGACGGCAACCTCGTGTATAGCAAGGTGGCTACGTTCCTGCTGATATGTATCACCTGTGTGGGAACGCGCAACAAGAAGCATCTGGAGTTTGACGCTCGCAGGCAGGTGCTCTATCCGCTGCTGTCGGGAGTGCTGCTGATTGTGCAGTCCGTATGGCTGTTCGGTCATTCGATAATGCCCTGTTTCTATACCCTCCGTTTGAACACTTGGCTCTATATGCTCACTTCCATCGTCGGTGTCGTATTGGTGCATATCGCCCTCGACAATATCTCTAAGTTCCTGAAGGAAGGGCTGCTGAAAGACCGCTTCAACTTCGAGAATGAGAGCTTTGAGCAATGCAGGGAGTTGCAGGAGAACAAGTACAGCGTGAACATCCCTATGCGCTATTATTACAAGGGCAAGTTCCGCAAGGGATGGGTGAACATCGTCAATCCGTTCCGTGGCACATGGGTTGTGGGTACTCCTGGTTCTGGTAAGACCTTCTCCATCATCGAGCCGTTTATCAGGCAGCACAGCGAGAAGGGCTTTGCCATGGTGGTGTACGACTATAAGTTTCCCACTCTCGCCACCAAACTCTACTATCATTACTTGAAGAACAAGAATGCCAAGGACAGCAAGATGCCCCATGGCATGAAGTTCAACATCATCAACTTTGTGGATGTGGAGTATTCGCGCCGTGTGAACCCCATCCAGTTGAAGTACATCAACAACCTTGCCGCAGCGAGCGAGACCGCCGAGACCCTGCTTGAATCCCTGCAAAAAGGCAAGAAGGAAGGCGGCGGTGGCAGCGACCAGTTCTTCCAGACCTCTGCCGTCAACTTCCTTGCCGCCTGCATCTATTTCTTCTGCAACTACGGCAAGGAGCCCTACGACAAGGACGGAAAGATGCTGATTGCCGAGCGGCGTGAAGACCCAAAGACGAAAAGGCTGATACCCACAGGACGGGTGTTCGACCATTCGGGCGCGGAGGTGCAGCCCGCTTATTGGTTGGGCAAGTACAGCGACATGCCACATATCCTATCGTTCCTCAATGAGAGTTATCAGACCATCTTCGAGGTACTTCAGACCGACAACGAGGTAGCCCCCTTGCTTGGCCCGTTCCAGACTGCCTTTGCCAACAAAGCCATGGAGCAGTTGGAAGGTATGATTGGCACGCTACGTGTCTATACCTCCCGTCTCGCCACCAAGGAATCTTACTGGATATTCCACAAGGACGGCGATGACTTCGACCTGAAGGTCAGTGACCCGAAGAATCCAAGTTATCTGCTCATTGCCAACGACCCCGAGATGGAGAGCATCATCGGTGCACTGAATGCCTTGATTCTCAACCGCCTTGTAACGAGGGTGAATACAGGACAGGGCAAGAACGTTCCTGTCAGCATCATCGTCGATGAGTTGCCGACCTTGTATTTCCACAAGATAGACCGACTGATAGGCACAGCCCGAAGCAACAAGGTGAGCGTGGCACTTGGCTTTCAGGAACTTCCGCAGTTGGAAGCCGATTATGGCAAGGTGGGTATGCAGAAAATCATCACCACCGTGGGCAATGTGGTGAGCGGTTCGGCAAGAGCCAAGGAAACCCTCGAATGGCTGTCGAGTGACATCTTCGGTAAAGTAGTGCAACTCAAAAAGGGCGTGACCATCGACCGTGACAAGACCTCCATCAACCTCAATGAGAATATGGACAGCCTGGTGCCTGCAAGCAAAATCTCCGATATGCCCACAGGTTGGATATGTGGACAGACCGCCCGTGACTTCGTAGTCACCAAGACCGGGATGAACGGAAGCATGAACATCCAGGAGAGCGAGGAGTTCAAGACATCCAAGTTCTACTGCAAGACCGACTTCGATATGACGGAAATAAAGAAGGAGGAATCGGAGTATGTCCCTCTCCCTAAGTTCTATAAGTTCAAGTTGAAAGAAGAGCGAGAGCGCATCCTCTACAAGAACTTCGTTCAGGTTGGGGAGGACGTGAAAGCCATGATTAAAGAGATTCAGCAGTTCCGCACTATGATGTAGTGATATTGATTAGAGTGCGGTGAGACATCGCACCTCCTATATAAAATAATGTAATGAGAAGATACATCATCGTACTATTGAGCATGTTGGCCATCTGTAGCGTGCCCTGTCAAAGCCAAACCATTGACAGGGCACTGTTTGAACGGATGGTAGCCATTACCAAACACTTCGAGGGTTGGCACGACCCAAAGACCACACCGGGCTATGTGGGCTATGGTCACCAGCTACAGAAGGGAGAGCGTTTCCCGAAAACACTGACACGTCAGCGTGCAGATTTGCTGTTACGGACAGACCTCCTCCGGCACCTGCGCCTATATGCCCGTTATGGCAGGGATGCTTATCTGCTTGCCACCCTCTCGTACCAGATTGGACCAGCCAAGTTGTTAGGCAATGGACGATACCCGAAAGCGTCCCTGCTCACCCGATTGGAACGTGGCGACAGGGACATCCTGCCACTCTATCTGAGCTATTGCAAATGGAGGGGAAAAGCAGTGGCATCCATTAGGAAACGGAGGTGGGTGGAATATCAGCTGTTGTATGCCGAGCGGTGAGGCACCATCCCTCCTATACCTGTTTGTCTGTCACTTATATTATATATAAAGGTAATAATTGCAATTTCAATGTTAAAGTCAGAGCATTATGGCATCCATCAAATTAAAGTTCAGAACATCATCTGTTCAAGAGAAAGAGGGTCGCCTGTATTATCAGGTGATACACAATCGTGTGGCACGTCAGATCCATACAGAGTACAGAATCTATTCCTCAGAGTGGGATGCGGACCATTCAAACATCATTTTGCCAACTTCCGTCACTCCACAACGTCAAGCCTATCTTCTTTCCTTGAAAGATACATTGGATGCTGACAGGAAGAAACTGCTGTTGGTCATTGCACGGTTGGACAAGGAAGGGCAGTCATATACAGCAGACACCGTCGTTGACAACTTCCATGAGGGAAAAGAATTACATGGCATTATCGGCTATACGCTGGAGTTGAACGAAAAACTGAGACGCATCGGCAAGAAGCGGATGGTAGCAAGGTACAAAACCACCCTCAACAGCCTCCAGCGTTACCTGAAAGGAGGCGATGTGCCATTGGAGGAAGTCGATGGGACAACGATACAAGGCTATGAACAGTGGCTGAAAGACAGCGGACTGTGCCGCAACACCACCTCTTTCTACATCCGCAACCTGCGCACCATCTACAATCATGCCGTAGATGACGGACTGGTCATCTCTTCCTCACCGTTCAAGCATGTATATACCGGCATCGACAAGACCGTCAAGCGGGCACTCCCCTTGGAAATCATCAAGCAACTGAAAGAGCTGGACTTGAGTCTGAACCCCCGTTTGGAGCTTGCAAGGGATATGTTCCTGTTCAGTTTCTATACCCGTGGGATGTCGTTCATCGATATGGCACAACTTACACCAAGCAATCTGCATGGCAGTACGCTCATTTACCGCCGTCAGAAGACCTCACAACAGTTGCACATCAAATGGGAACCTGCCATGCAGGAGATAGTGGCGAAGTACAAAACAGATGATTCTCCCTACCTGCTCCCTATAGCAAAAGGAGAGGGAGCCATATTCTGGAGACAGTACAAGAATGCCTATAGCCGTATCACCAAGCAGTTGAAGAAAATCGGAGAAATGATAGGCCTGTCCGTACCCCTGACCACCTACGTAGCCCGCCACTCCTGGGCAAGCATAGCCAAGAGCAAGAACGTGCCCGTATCTACTATCAGCGAGGCATTGGGGCATGACTCCGAGAAAACCACACAGATATACCTCTCCTCATTGGACACCTCTGTCGTTGACAACGCCAACAATCTCATCATCAATTCTCTTTAGGAGGTGCAGCGTCTCACTGCACCTTTATTTCAATATTTATAACTATTGTATTGCGGTGTGATACCGCAACTATAATAAAAAAGTCGGGGATTGTTGAGCAAAAAGGTGTTTCTCTCTTTAAGAGAAACTCTTCGGGATGCAAAAATATGAAAATAACTCCAATTCACCAAATTATATAGCGACTTTTTTACAAAAATGCTAAAATTTGTTGATTTCCGTCAAGCAATTGTTGAGCAAATATGTCTTTTACGATAAAATGATACCTCAATATCAACTGTTTAGCAAAACGATATTTCTCTTAAAGAGAGAAACATCTTTTGCATACCTTTTCCGACCGAATTTTTATGTCGTAAAGAGGGGCTTTGCAGGGGGTGGACTCAGAAAGATGAGAATAGATGACTATTGTAGTTGAAACACATAGAAAGTTGCTGATATACAGACCGATACGCATATCGGGATGAACCATGAGTACGTTCTTTTCTCAAAAAACACATGTCAAAACAGTATGGTGAATGTATTGGACAAGGATAAGATACTGTGGTATGTCATGCGGGTCTACAAGAACGAGAATAATCTTGAAATTCTAACATCCGAAGCAGGGTTAGAGGAATTAATGAATAAATATTCGAAAAGAGATGCAATAAATTAAGGAGGTTTTCTAATGAACAAAGTAAATATAAAAGATAGTCAAAATTTTATTACTTCAAAATATCACATAGAAAAAATAATGAATTGCATAAGTTTAGATGAAAAAGATAACATCTTTGAAATAGGTGCAGGGAAAGGTCATTTTACTGCTGAATTGGTAAAGAGATGTAATTTTGTTACGGCGATAGAAATTGATTCTAAATTATGTGAGGTAACTCGTAATAAGCTCTTAAATTATCCTAACTATCAAATAGTAAATGATGATATACTGAAATTTACATTTCCTAGCCACAATCCATATAAAATATTTGGCAGCATACCTTACAACATAAGCACAAATATAATTCGAAAAATTGTTTTTGAAAGTTCAGCCACAATAAGTTATTTAATAGTGGAATATGGTTTTGCTAAAGGGTTATTAGATACAAACAGATCACTAGCATTGCTGTTAATGGCAGAGGTAGATATTTCTATATTAGCAAAAATTCCTAGGTATTATTTCCATCCAAAACCTAAAGTGGATAGCGCATTAATTGTATTAAAAAGAAAGCCAGCAAAAATGGCATTTAAAGAGAGAAAAAAATATGAAACTTTTGTAATGAAATGGGTTAACAAAGAGTATGAAAAACTGTTTACAAAAAATCAATTTAATAAAGCTTTAAAACATGCGAGAATATATGATATAAACAATATTAGTTTCGAACAATTTGTATCGCTATTTAATAGTTATAAAATATTTAACGGCTAAAAACAATAGGCCACATGCAACTGTAAATGTTTAGTTATAGGTAGGGTAGCATAAGTTAAAATGCTATTCTGCCTTTTAAAAGTATGGTATACATTCGTAAGCGTCCAATAACAAGGTGTATCGCATCTATCTAGTCCTCCAGTTATACTGTATTCAAACAGAAGATTGGAGGTTTTTTATGATGAAACAACCCATTGTCCCTCTAGCGATGCCCAAAACTGGCACGCAACACTTTAAACAACGAACTAAAAATGAGCTCTTACTTCGTTGTAAAGTGGGATCGATTGAGCTCAGCTTTTTCTCATCACTTGACGTATCTCAACGAAATGAAATTTTAGAGAAGGTGTTCGCTTATGGGACTAAACTTAAGTGATCTGGGGCCCGTCTACATTGTTTGTGGGAAAACGGATTTACGAAAAGGAATCGATTCACTGGCTTACCTCATTCAGTCACAATTCGCTTTAGACCCTTTTTCAAAATCCGTCTTTCTTTTTTGTGGTGGAAAAAGTGATCGATTTAAAGCCCTCTACTGGGATGGTGAAGGCTTCTGGTTGCTTTATAAACGTTTTGAAAATGGACAACTAACTTGGCCAAGAAATACTACGGAAGTTCAGGCTTTAACGCCTGAACAAGTCGAATGGTTAATGAAAGGATTTTCTATTACACCTAAAATTTTAGAGAGTCAAAGTCGTCATTTCTATTGAAATGTCGGCTTTTTTTCGCGTATAATAAAGAAAAATCTTGAGGAGTTAACGAAGATGTCATCATCAGAAAAAACGATTGAAAGACTGACAAAAACAATTGAAGCAATGTCTAATGAACTTGCGCTTTTACGTGAACAAGTCGCTTACCTTACCAAAAAACTTTATGGTAAATCCTCTGAAAAGCGTGACTATAACCAGAATCAATTGAGCCTGTTTGATGACGTGGAACTGCCTGAAGAAGAAAGTGACTGTCCCAGGTAACTTAGAAGAAGAAACCATTACTTATCGTCGGAAAAAAGCGAAAGGCAAACGACAAGCCATTTTTCAGCAATTTAAACCAGAGGTCATCCACCATGAATTGATGGGAGAGGCTTGTACCTGTCCAGATTGTCATGAAAGGTTAAAAGAAATCGGCTCGTGTGTGCAACGACAAGAATTAATCTATGTTCCTGCACAGTTAAAACGAGTGGATCATATTCAGCATGCCTATAAGTGTGTTGCCTGTAGCAAGAAAAATGCGACAGATAAAATCATCAAGGCCCCTGTACCCAAAGCGCCCTTGGCGCATAGTCTTGGTTCAGCTTCTATTATTGCGCACACCATTCATCAGAAATTCACACTGAAAGTGCCAAACTATCGACAAGAAGCGGATTGGCAGAAAATGGGGCTACCGATTAGCCGTAAGGAGATAGCTAATTGGCATATCAAGTCTAGTCAGTATTATTTCGAACCGCTCTATGAGCTACTACACGAAAAATTATTAACACAAGACCTTCTTCATGCGGATGAAACAGCTTATAGAGTTTTAGAAAATGAGACTCCCTTGACTTATTACTGGACATTCCTGTCAGGAAAACAAGCAGCACAGCCAATCACGCTCTATCATCATGATCAACGCAGAAGTGGCTTAGCTGTTCAAGAATTTCTCGGCGAATATGATGGCTATGTTCACTGTGATATGTGGTCAGCGTATCGCCAACTACCTAAAGCAAAGTTAGTAGGTTGTTGGGCACATGTACGCCGAAAATTTTTTGAAGCAACGCCGAAACAGGCAGATAAGCAGTCATTGGGGCGCAAGGGATTAGCCTATTGTGACCAGATGTTTTCACTAGAAGCCTCTTGGGCTGAGCTGCCTTCAGCTGAAAGATTGTGCAAGCGCAAAGAAAGATTAGCGCCATTGATGACAACGTTCTTTGATTGGTGTCGCAATCAATCAGTGCTCCCAGGATCGAAGTTAGGCCGTGCGATCACCTATGCCTTGAAATATGAGGAAACATTTAAAACAGTTTTAACAGATGGTTCCTTAGTATTATCCAATAATCTGGCTGAGCGTGCGATTAAAGGATTAGTCATGGGACGTAAGAATTGGCTTTTCTCTCAAAGTTTTGAAGGAGCCAAATCTAGCGCGATCATCCTGTCACTTTTAGAAACTGCCAAACGAAATGGCTTAGACTCAGAGAAATATCTCACCTATCTTTTGGAGAAGTTGCCAAATGAAGAGTCTTTCGCAAAAAAAGCAGCTCTAGAAGCTTATTTGCCATGGTCAGAAACTGTACAAGCAGATTGTAAATAAAGAAAAGAATCTCCAAAGTCGAGTGACTTTGGAGATTTTCAATATACCTCGTTATTGGGCGCTTACATACATTCCAGAGAGAGATTGGATATGTTCCCGTATACCGATAGTGCCAAAAGCGAAGTGGATATGTTTCCGAGAACGGACGTACTCAAATGACATTCATTCTGTCCTCTCAAGCCATGTGGAGACGGTTGTTCTTCTGTCAAGGAATCAGTAAAAAAGTCCTAAAACAGCCTATAAATAAAGGGATTTCGAGAGATTTGCCGATTTTGGCAGTCTCCTGGGATCCCTTTTTTCGTGTTTTGACAATAGCGTCATAGTCTGCCTTTTGATAGGTTGAGACAAGAAACTACTTTTTTGACGATTGAGACAATAGGACTATTGTCAGGTTAAAGTCCGTTTTTTGGTACAGATGGCTTGATATTATTATACTGTCCAGAGTAGCAAACCGATTGATTTTAGACTAAAAATAGGGTAAAATTAGTCCATCACTAGAAGGAGAATGGGATATGGATGAGAGAATATACTTAGACACCTATCTTTTGCAGCAGGACATGCGAGTTCGCTTGCCGAAGTCGGTAATCTCCAATTTAGGGGTCGAAAAAGGAAAAACAAAGTTTGATATTTATTTGGACTCAAAAGAGCATTGCTTAATATTTAAAATCCACGATGAGGAGAAGTCTGAAAATGAGTAAAAAACTTATAGCCGTTTCCCTGTTTACCGGAGCCGGTGGCATGGATGTAGGCTTTGAACGACCCGGGATTAAGGTTGTATTTGCAAATGAGGTTATGAAAGAAGCAGCTCAGACTTATATACTGATTGATTTCCGTGCCTTCTATGGCTTGGATAAATTTAGCTTGAAGCAAATCGACCAGTATGTTTGGCAGATCGGGAAGGATTACTTCCCGAAGAACTACGGAAAGAAAGTATTTTGTCTTTAATCGATAAAAGGAGTGTGTTCGTATGGTAGATAATGTAATTCAAATAGTAACAGAGAAATTATCTTCTTTGCCTTGCATAGAAGGCATTGTATTAGGGGGCTCACGTGCAAGAGGCACCCATACAGAGGATTCTGATATAGATATCGGAATCTATTACAATTCAGAATCATTTGACCTGACAGCGATTAATCAAATTGCTACAGAATTGGATGATGAGAATAGAAACGACCTTGTTGTACCTCCCGGAGCGTGGGGGGATTGGGTTAATGGCGGCGGATGGTTAGTTATAAACGGGTATCATGTTGACTTGATTTTACGTGATATAAAACGGGTGGAACAAATAATCAAAGATACGGAGCAAGGAATTGTTACTGCCAATTATCAGACTGGGCATCCCCATGGTTATATAAGTGCTATGTATCGTGGAGAATTGGCGATCAGCAAGATACAATATGCTAAGAATGAAAGCTTATGCGAATTAAAAAATCAGGCAGAAATTTACCCTGGTGCTCTAAAGAAGAGCTTGATAAACTTTTTTATATTTGAAGCAGAGTTCTCTTTAATGTTTGTAAAAGCAAATGCGGGAGCAGAGGATAAATATTATATTGCAGGCCATGTTTTTCGTATTATTTCATGCTTAAATCAAGTACTATTTGCATGCAATAATGCTTATTGCATTAACGAAAAGAAAGCTATAAAACTGCTTGAAACTTTTGAATATAAACCTGAAAAATATGCCGAAAGGGTTAATCATATTTTTGAAGTACTCGGTCTTTCACTTTTTGAATGCTACGATATGACCGAGAAGCTTTATAAAGAAGTGAAAAAAATTGCAACGGAGATAAATAACTTTTTAAACGAGGGGAATTCAGATGAAAGAAAACAAATATGATGATAATATATTTTTTCAAAAATACAGTCAAATGAGTCGCTCACAGCAGGGACTAGCCGGTGCAGGAGAATGGGAAACATTGAGAAAGCTGCTGCCGGATTTTAAAGATAAGCGTGTGCTTGATTTAGGATGCGGCTATGGATGGCACTGTATTTATGCGATGGAACACGGTGCTTCTTCTGTTGTAGGTGTTGATATTTCTCATAAAATGCTCGAGGTAGCCAAAGAAAAAACACATTTTCCACAGGTTGAATATAAATGCTGTGCTATAGAAGATGTGGAATTCCCAGAGGAGAGTTTTGATGTAATATTAAGTTCACTTGCGTTTCACTATGTAGCAGATTATGAGATTTTAGTAAAAAAGATATATAGAATACTGAAGTCTGGTGGTAAGCTAGTTTTTACGGTTGAACATCCTGTTTTTACTGCCTATGGAACACAAGACTGGCATTATAACGAAAAAGGAGAAATACTGCATTTTCCGGTGGATAATTATTATTATGAGGGCAAACGGACAGCTGTGTTTTTGGGAGAAAAGGTTACAAAATATCATAGAACACTGACCACATATCTAAATACACTGCTTTCAAATGGTTTTATAATAAATCAGATTGTGGAGCCGCAGCCGCCGGAAAACATGATGGATATTCCGGGGATGCAGGATGAAATGCGCCGTCCCATGATGCTGATTGTAGCGGCCAACAAAAAAATGGATAGATAGAACTAAAACACCTATAAGGTATAAATGGAGGTAATTTATGTTTAAAGAAAAAATTATTATAGAGATGAAAGAAGTATTCAAAGAAATTCCTTTTGGCATAGAGCATACTCTTAAAGTTTTGAAAAATGCAGAAGATATAATGAACGGAGAAAATATCGGAGAGGAAGAAAAAGAATTCATCAGTATTATTGCTATACTACATGATATTGGTGCGGTTGAAGCACAAAAAAAATACGGTTCTATTGATGGTGTCTATCAAGAAAAGGAAGGACCAGCAGTAGCGAAAGAAATATTAAAAAAGGTAGGCTATAACAAAAATATTGATAGAATATGCTTTATAATAGGCAACCATCATACTCCATCTAAAATTGATGGACTTGATTTTCAAATACAATGGGAAGCTGATTTGCTTGAAAATTTAACGGTTATGGATAAAGAAAAAGAACAGGAAAAGATAAAAAAGTGTATAGGTGAAAACTTTAAAACAAACACAGGAAAAAGGATAGCTTATAATCGCTTTATTTTAGATTAGTAGTAGATTATTACAGTTATGTATTTTACTCAAGTTTCGGATTTAGGTTTTATGCAGTCTGAGCGATCAGTTGCATGGCCTTGAACCTGCGGTTATCCCGTATAATTTGCTCCATCAATTCGTTCTCGTCAATGGTAAAAATCTCAGCCACGATTGCTATTACATCAATAATGATTGACCAGATCTTTTCCACGACGGTGAGCTCGTGTACGCCTTCATATATATCGGCGAACAATCCTCCAATGGTCTCTTCACCATGCTCTTCAGGCGCTCAAGCTTGGATACGAAATACTCTTCCTTGCGTTTTTCGGTCTGGCAGTCTCTGTCACGCTTGCGGTTGTAGCGCCTCTCGCGCTGCCGGGCCGTAAGACCTTGTTCCTTGCCATCGACCTTCCCTCTCTCGCCGTGAATCGAGAAGTCCACGACAAATTGAGAGCGGCCGTCGCTCCAGCACAGGGCCAGCAGCTTGTAGCCGAGAATGCACCGCTGAAACACGTGCGAGAATATCTTGCCAATACACTCCATCCTCAATCCGGTCTTCGGCAGGTCGGAATCATCCACAATAAGCACTGCCGGAAGATGGCTCTTTTGATAGTCTTTCCTTATGGTCACGGCCTTGATGAGATGACAGGCGATGTGCCAGATGATGTTGCTAGTCTATATTGTCCTTGGCCATAAACGAATAGAGTAGGTCCTTCTTACCCCCGAACAGTTTCGAGATTGACGATCCGGCATAATGAGAAAAACCCGGGACGGCCATAAACGGCAGAATCAATATGATCTGGAAAAGTTGAAGGTTGGTAAGCTGACAGTTCTCACGTTTTTTCCCTCCGAGATCTTTGTCTGAAATCCTCATCCCCTCAAGGAGGGTCATAAACTTGGAAAATGCGGGATTGATTCGTTTTCCCGTGAAAAAGTTGCGGATCTCCGATGGAATTTTTGTAATTTTGCTCATGGCTTTGAGTGATTGTAATTAGTTGTTTGGGCACCTCTAAATTACTAAATTTCCGTGACATACGGAAATCCTCAAAGCCTTTTTTATGCCCAAATCTATCCTCTCAACCTAAATCCGAAACTTGAGTAAATTATAATTATGAGATGCTACGTGCTTTTGTTCAATATACCCTAAACGTCGATTTAAATGCGCCTGTGATAAAGGATTTAGTTGAAAAGTATAAGGATATAGAACAATTTAATAGGAGCATAACAGATAAATACGTTGCAATATGTAAACGCTTTTAATATTTGAATTTAGCCGTTTATGTAGAATGAAGGTGTGCAAACAAACAGACCCTGAAAAGGGTCTCACCCCCGTTAACCGCAATGTCAAAGACTTGCGGATGGCCAGATGACTCCTATACATCCGACCCCAACGGGGTCGAACCATATAATCTGTAGAAAGGTTCGACCTCCGTTGGGGTCGTGGATTGGGAAGGCACTTCGACCCGCACATTGTATCATGTGCGGTTACTTGAAGTTCGACTCCCGTTGGGGTCGATGGCTCGTCGTTATTCTGAATCTTAGCAAATCCTCTCTTTTTTAATGAACTGTGTGCTTGATCACTGAAAATAATCCTTATTTTTGCCACGAGAGTTTTACGAAAGATAAATAGATAAAGTATTGGAAAAGAAACATAACTGTCAGCAGTGCCCACTGAGGCGGCGATACGACCGTTCACCCAAGTCATTGTTGGGTCGTTTTTGGCGATGGCACATCAATTTCTGTCCGGGATGGAAAGCCTATTTCCTGTCGCTGAGCGAAGAGGAACGGCATGTATTGAGAAAGCAATACGCTTTTCATAAGCCTCAAATCCGCAACTAAGTCCTTCATCGTCCTATTTACGTGTACACGTTCTCTCATTACTGAATTATTAGATAAATTGAGGCTGAAATACCCACTTCTGCCTACAATACCCCCTTACCCCACAATGCGACTTGAGACAATACGCAGTATCATACCCATAAGTTGTAGTCGTCATCCAAAATCAGTCTGGAATACATCTGCGTAAGCATTATTACAGGTATAGATATTCAGCACATACCACCTTGATGTTCTGATCCATTTGGCTGGTACAGAGACAAATCTGAAGACAAACGCTTTTATGCGACTTGTTTTATTGGGTCCGAACCTCTTTACGTCAAGTCTTTGGATAATGACCTTGTAGAAGTTACGGATAAGTGCTGTAAGAAGAAGGAACACTGTGTTCTCTGCCATGAAGGATTTGGGCAATCTGGACCATCCGAAACCATTGTTCATGTCATCGAAGATGCGCTCCTTTCCTCCGCGGAGGTTATAGAACTCGACAATCTCTCTTACGGAAGGCTCGTAGTCGTTGGTCAGGATGCAGCGGTATGTGTATTCTCCTTCCCAGAGGTCAAGCTCACCGTCCATCCGTTTCCGCCTTTGAATCACAAGCCGGTATGTCTTGCCTTTCCACTTCTCTACAAGAATGGAATTCAGCTCAAACTCAATGCCGTTGATTTCTCCCCTCTTCCAGCCTCTGAGAGCGAAGAGGTCATTGTAGAGCGAACTACAGCGGTTGGCACGGATATAGAAGGTCTTGCAGTGGGTGGCAACCTCTTCCACGATCTCTTCAGAGCACGAGCCGCAATCAGCTCTGAAACGATTGATAACAAGATTGTTCTGTTCAAACCTTTCGAAGAATCTCTTCAGCGTGTCCTTCTGATGGAAACGGACGTTTGTGTTGCCGTCGCTGTTCTCAATGCCGACAATCAAATCTCCAATAACCGCCACACCTGGTCGATAACCAAGGAACTTCTTGTATGTATGCTTTGCATCATATTTCTCTGTTTCTATGAACTGGTGGTCGAAATCAACATCATACATCTCACCCTCTTTCAGCTGACCAGCTGCACACATACAATTGAGCAGTAAGGTATTGAGGGTGTCAGCCGTATTGAAATCGTAGTTCTTACCCGTATCTGACGTGTATGAAATGTTCTCCTGCGTCAGTTCCTTTATCGCTCTGAGGATAGTGTCAGAGCTGCAGGTACGAAGTGTCGGATGAAGCGAGAGATGGGGCATCAAATGAGTTGTGACATCCTCAATACATGAGCCGCCACAGAAGTAGATGCTCATGAGAGAACGGATGATTTCGCTGTATTGATAACCATACAGCCTGCATCTTAGACCGAGGGTTGTGTCAATTACATATGACAATGTGGAGTCAAATTGCTCCATCATTGCAAATATTCCTCCAAAAGGAGTGAGTTTCTCAGATTTTATTGCTTTCTTTGCCATGTCTGTCGGGTTTGATACATATTTTGATTTGCAACACTAAGATAGGTGAAAAATCTGACATGACAAAATCCTGAGCAACTTTTTGTTGCTCAGGTACTTAAAAAGTTATATTTATAATAGTGTTGCGGAATTAAGGTATATAAAAGATGTGTTGGGACTTGCTGACAAAATCAAGAACTTGTCGAAGATATACACCTATGCCCGCAACTTCCTTTATCTCGGTCGTGGGTACAACTACCCCACCGCCCTTGAAGGTGCGTTGAAGCTGAAAGAAATATCCTATATCCATGCGGAGGGTTATCCTGCTGCGGAAATGAAGCATGGACCGATTGCACTTGTAGATAGCGAGATGCCCACGGTGGTCATTGCTCCAACGGACTCGCTGTATGACAAGATAATCAGTAATGTAAGGCAGGTGAAGGCGCGTGGCGGTACGGTTGTCGCCATCATTACCAAGGGCAATGACGCAATGAAGGACATCGCCGACCATTGCCTTGAAGTGCCCGACGTACCCGAATGCCTTACACCTCTCGTTGTTTCCGTCCCATTGCAGTTGCTGGCCTATTACATCGCCATCAACAAGGATAGGAATGTTGACCAGCCAAGAAACCTTGCTAAATCAGTTACCGTAGAATGAATAGAATATTATCACTTATTGTTACCATCCTCTTTGCGTTGTGCATTGAGGCTGGCATCTTTATGCTTATTGCCCACTGGTGGGGCATGACTGCGGCCATTACCGTGATAGCCATTGAATGTGTGTTAGCCTTATGGACAGTTTACGAAATGAGACATGCGAGTGATGAACCAGTTGATGAATAACATTGCAGGCTGTGGTTAGAACGAAAAAGGCTAAAAACAAAAGGACGGGTCGATGATTCGTCCTATTTTTGTGTCTTTTTGGTGGCGAAATGTAGCGATTTAGCAAAATAAACATAAATTCCAGTGATATTCAGCATGAAAATTCGCCCATTTAAGTGAAAATGTGTAATTTTGCAACGCAAAATTGTGCCTAAGCATTTGCATCAAAACAACAATAGTTCAATCGAGGCTGATATGAAAGTAGAGATTAACAAGAAACGTTTAGAATACCTGCTGGCATTATACAAGATGTCGGTGGATGACTTGTTGTCTCTTCTGAACAAAGGCAGGAAACGGATAACAGGAGCCGCAGACATCAGTGGAGATTCTATTGATTTGGGGGTGTTGAAGCGTATAGGTGAGATATTCGACAAAGAAGTCAGTTTCTTTCAAGACTATTCTAAGTTGTCAACCAATGCAAGCAGCAGTATCTTCTTCCGCAAGACCTCATTCGGAACAGAGCTGAACTTGGAGTCGATCCGTACTGTAAACCGATTCGAGAGTCTGAAAAACGCTTTGGATGCATACAACAAACTGTCGCAACTGGATGTGAAGTTTGACATAGAACACTACACCCTACAAGATGACCCTAAGACAGTAGCCGTACGTGCAAGAGATTTTTTTTATCCCGGGGAAACTGTCAATCATAGGCAGTTTCTTGTGAAGATGATAGAAAAAATCGCCGATCATGGCATTTTTGTCTTTGAATACATAGAGACATGGAACAAGAAAGAGAAAACCAACATTGACGGTTTTTACCTTAAGCCCAATGTGATAGTGCTTAAGCATCATAAGCATTACAAGCGAGAAATATTCACTCTGGCGCATGAATTGGGGCATTGTCTATTGGGGATTGAAGAAGTGGAGTCGGTGGACATGATGGACATCTCGGCACAGACTTCATACAGTGATGTCGAAAGATGGTGCAATGATTTTGCATATCAGTTCATTATGGGACAAGAAGCAGAAACACTTGCTAACATAGCATGTGTAGATTCCCGTAACGACTACTGCATTGACCTCTTCAAGGCTATCAGTGCACGGACGCACATTAGCCGTCTTGCCTTATATACAAGGATGTATATCGACAGGAAAATCAGCTATTCGAGCTACAGCAATGTCAAGAGTGAATTGGCAGAGGAATACAGAAGAAGAGAGGAACAGGAAAAGTTGAAAAACTCTGAGAAGAGAGGCGGGCGAACACCAAAGCCCATCATTTCTCCGCTATTCTTGAAAACCATGCAATATGCCTATTTCAATGGAGTGGTCAACGAGACCACTTTCTGTTCGAGACTCAATGTCAAACCAGCAAATTTTGAGAGGGAGTTATGGCGATAGTTGTTGATACATGCTCATTGGTGATGATTGCCAAGAATTATCTTCCCTTGGATAAGGACGGACAGTTGTACTCATTCCTGGAAGAGGCGTTCTCCCGCAAGGATTTGATGCTACTTGATGTGATTCTGGATGAATCAAAACGCACCTCCAAAGGAATTGCAGTTGAAAAGATGCCTTTCCTCAAAGACAAGAAATTGGTCATTCCGACAAAGGATCTATTTCCATGTGCCCCAGAGAGATTCAGCAACATGATAGACAACAATTTCTGTGTAAGACTGAAGAAGCAGGAACTGACTGAAGAAGAATACATAGAGCAAAAGGAAGAATACCTTAAAACAGGTGATGCTAAGATTATCATTTATGCACTGAATGTACGACACTCGGACGCTATCCATCTGGAAGAGATGCAAGTAATGACGGAGGAAACAAGGCAGCAGAATGACGGTAAGTTGTTCAAGAAACTTCCTTTGTTGTGTGAGCAGATAGGGATTGGAACACTAACCGTTTCAGAATATCTGCATAGAAACGGGTTCTTTATTGACAAATAGCATAGATATTAGTATCATCTTATGACATCTTTCACGAAATCATATTATATTCGTGAATAAAACACTTGTTTTTCAAGAATAGAAATTGTTGAGGATTAGATATTTAAGACATTATTGCAATGCGGAAGGGGTGATGTGAACGACAAAAGACAAGGCGTTCTATTAGAGTGGATGCTTGATAAGATTGAGAAGAATGGACGGGTCGATGGCTCGTCCTTTTTTTGTGTCTTTGAGTGTGAGGTGCAGGTGGGGACCAGTACTGCGACCACTGTTGCCTGTCAGTGCGATGATGATGCCGGGACGGACGTGGGTGCCTTTGGTGACGAGAGTTTGGGAGAGGTGGCAATAGCTGACGGTGAAGTCGCCGTGACGGAGGGTGACATAGAGGCCTGAACGTTTGTCCTTGCCTACCTTGATGACCTCGCCGTGCATCATGGCGTATGTGGGTTCGTAATTTGCCTTCAAATCAAGCCCGTTGTGTAGGGCTTTTCTTTTTGTAAATGGGTCTCTGCGGTAGCCGAAAGGGCTGGTGACAGAGATATGACGGAGTGGACTGACAAGTGCCGTGTGGCGGTCGGTCTGCTCCGTTTGGGTTTGTAATGGGGCAAAGGCAAGAGAGTCTCGCCGCTGATGCGGCGAGCACGGAGGCAGTTGTTCGGATGTTGCGGACTGCGTCGTTTTTGGCACAGCCTTGCGGTGTACCTTAGTCTGTGTGACGGTATTGAACTGAGCGCATACTGTTGCTGATGAACAGAATATTGCTGCTATTGTGATGAGTAGAAATCGTTTCATGGTGCAAAAGTAACAAGCAATTCTTTGACTGGCATAAAGAACAAAGGGAAGACAAGAAGATTGTAACATAATATAGCAATCGAGTTTGATTTTTGAGCAGAAATCAAACTCAAATAATAATAATCGTCAAAAATAACACGCATTATCTTATGCAATTCTGCTTGTCTCTGAATAGGTATATAACTTTGCATGAGTTTAATTTCAAATTCAAAGTTAAAGTATGAAGCAAGTACGATTTGAAGAGAGCGAGGTGCCTTATCAGACACTGGCTCGTTTTGGTCTCACACAAGAGAAGATTGAAGACCTGCCCATGTGGGCGTTGGAAGATATTGGTCAGGGACGACGTTCACCGTTGCTGCCCATTCAGGTGAATAATGATGAGGGCGAGACATTGAAGAGCCGCACCCGATTTGCGTTGGTCCGTATGGAGGACGGCAAGGTGGATGTGGTCTTCTATCCGCAGTTGGAGAAATCACCATTGGAGGCTTTTACTCAGGAACAGCAGGAGGACTTGCTGGCTGGAAAGGCTATCCTTGCCGATGTTAAGGATGCTGATGGCAGGAGCAGCAAGGCTTTCGTGCAGATTGACACGGAGACCAATCAGGTGATGTCGGTACCTACGCCTGTCATCGGGCGCAACTTGGAGGTGCTGAAGGATGAACTGAAACTGAGTTCGGCAGAACTGACCGTGATGCAGAAGGGTGAGCCGCTCACGCTCATCATGGAGGACGAACAGGTGACGGTGGGTATTGACCTGAACGATAAGACCGGCATAAGGATTAATCAAGGCGACAGTCAGAAGTGGAAGGAGAACACCAAGCGAGAGTGGGACAAATACACCTTCGGGTGCTATGGCTGTTGGGTAATGGGCGATGACGGTAATCTTGACTATGTGCCTGAAGAGGAATACACGGAAGAACTTTGGAATGAGCAGAAGAAGAATGGAGAGCGCAACCGCGCCTCTTTTTCCATGCACAAATAATCTACACATAATATAATAAGTATATGGCATCAAATAAATATTATCCAGAGGATGTGCTCGTCGAGAAGATACAGAGCGGCGAGTACGGTTGGTTGGAGTATGTCAACCATCATTCTGCTGAATGGCAGGAAGAATATGAGAGCTATTGTCTGAACAACGGACTCTGCATTTGTGAAGAGAGTGCGGAGCAGTTTGTCCATCACAAAGATGAGGAACTGGAGAAGGCAATAGAGAACGGTGAAGCATGATAAATGAAGAGTGAAGAATGAAGAGTGAAGAATAAGTATGGCGATAAGAAAGAATACGAATCCCCAACAGATGGACCTGCAACCAGAGATGCGTGACTTGCTCATGCGCAATGGTATGCAGGCTCATGTGGTGAGTAATGGCAGCGGCTATCAGCTTGTGGTGCAAGGGCATGACAGTCCGCTGCTTACCTATAACATCACCGAGAAGCAGATGTTGGCTCTGACCGACTGGGGTACGAATCATGCCAACAAGTTAGCCTACAATACCTTTACGGGCATTGTGGGCAACGACTTCTATATGCCCAAGAACTTCGTTCATGCACGCAATGCCAACGGTCGTGTAGCTATGGGGCTGCACGGCTATCGTGTTGGTATCGGCGAGTATGGACGGATGGGGCGCATCGATATGCCACCACCCTTTTTAGGTTGGACACCACGCAGTCAGGAGGGATTCCATCTTCGCAGAGTTGGAGGACGATTGTTCTTCCCCGAAGCCCCGATTGTGCCTGAACGTTGGGACGGCAGAATGAAGCCTGGCGAATTGCAGAGCGGCGGTTATGGGTTCTATTATAAGGGACAGCAACAGAGTTATAGCCCTCAGCAACAGGATGTGCTGAAAGATTTGGAGGGAATCATAATGCCTTCCATCAGCCGCACGAGAAGCACGGAGCCAGCCAAGCCTTATAAGGAACTGATTACCTCGCCTGTCTATTTCACCAATGAGAAGTGGCAGGAGTGTCTGGCATCGCATGGCATCATCATTGATGAGAATGCGAAGACGCTGACCATTCAGTCGAACAGCGTCAATGCCGACATGGTGTATGACCTGACAGATGAGGAACTGAAGAAACTCACCTCCAACTCCATCAAGGAAGTGCCCGTCGTTCAACGCTTGGAACTGCTGAATGGCATCATCAAGGACGACTTTGCTGACAAAATCCTGATGGACACACTGAATAGCAAGGAGCGCATCGACCTGCATCTGCATCCCGAACTTGAACAGGAGTTGCAGCAGCGTCAGCAACAAGACGAGGAACGGTTGCTTCCGTTGGAAGAGGACGAGACTGTCAGACGTGACGTGTTGCAAGGCGATGCCATGGTGAGAGGTGAAGACCTTGCCTTGATTAATGAGAACAAGGGTTGGTATCGTGAGGGAGCGCATGGGCGTGAAGTGAAAGTCGGTGACATCATGGTGGAGAAAGTGCCTCCGATGGAGGGAGATAAGAAAGGCGAAGATAAGTATCGCATGACCGCCATTATCAATGGAGAAGCCATCACGCACGAAATCAAGCAGAAGGACTACGACAAGTTCTTGGCGGTGGATGACTACCATCGCATGAAACTCTTCTCCAAGGTTTTCAGTGAAGTGGATATGAAGACACGCCCCGAAACCAACGCCGGACTGGGCACGAAGATATTGGCGGCTCTGACGGCAGGAGCAGTCGTTACAGCAGAGGTGGCGCATGACATAAGCCACCATCATCACCATCCAGCCCCGGAGTTCTATGCAGAGCATCATGGCGGTCCACGTCCTTACTTCAAACCGGGAGTGGATTCGCCACAGGAGATTGCGGCAAGGTACTTTGAGGCAGAAGCAAATCATGTTGCCACGGAGATAAGGAGAGGATATTAACAATGTATAATTTACAATTTATAATGAGTAGTGAACTGACATACGATGACTTTCTGGACAGGTTGAGCATACAGGAAGTACTGGTGGACGCAGGGTATCATCTGAACAAGAGAGATGGCTTGCGTTATCCGTCGTATGTGCGTACTGACAGTGAGGGCAGACGGGTGCGTGGTGATAAGTTCATTGTCACGCAGAATGGGAAATGTTGCTTCCAACCACCGCAGCAGAAGGTGTATAATGTCATTTCGTTCATCAAGGAGCATCCAGAAATGTTTTCAGAGAACAAGGTGGGAATGTCTCCTGACCGACTCGTCAACCTCGTCTGCAACCGACTGCTCAACCAACCCATAGAGGACAGACCATCGAAGATTACAGAACCAAGAAAGGACGGAAAGCCATTCAACCTGAATGACTACGACATCCACAAGTTCAATCCGCAGGACAGGGAAACGCAGAAAAGGTTTTATCCCTATTTTAAGTTCCGAGGCATCGACCTCTATACGCAGTATGCTTTTCATCGGCATTTCTGTCTGGCTACTAAGCATCGGACGGATGGACTTACCTTTGCCAACCTTGCCTTTCCGCTTGTACTGCCCAAGACACCCGACAAGACTGTGGGCTTTGAGGAACGAGGACGACCGAAGATGGACGGTAGCGGCGGTTACAAGGGCAAGGCAGAAGGAAGCAACAGCAGTGAAGGACTGTGGATTGCCAACCTCACGGGCGAGCCGTTGGATAAAGCAAGCGAAATTGTATGGTTTGAGAGTGCCTACGATGCCATGGCAGAGTATCAGATAAATCCTGTAAAGATGGTGTATGTATCTACGGGCGGCACACCCACCGAGGGACAGATGCGAGGACTTCTGTCCGTTACTCCCAACGCACGGCACTATTTGGGTTTTGACAAGGACGATGCAGGGCGGCAGTTTGTTGCAAACTTCAGGAAGGTGGCAGCAGAGATGGGCTTCCGTCACGAGCATGTGCAAGCCTATCATCCATTGGGTTGCTACAAGGACTGGAACGATGCGCTGCTCAACAAGAAATCAGCAGAACTGATTGCCAAGGGCGAACCAGATACCTTCGACTATGCCGAGTTTATCGCAGCCGGCAAGGCAGAGAAACAAAGGGAAAAAGAAGAAAAGAACACATATCATAGAAGCGTATGAGACAAGAAGATAATAGCATCATCACCTTGTGCCCCAGCATCGGACAGTTTTTCATCAACGAACTGCCTCTGTTGCTGTTGTGCGTGGCAATGCTCCTAATCGGAGGATTGCCCGGTTGTGCATATAGTACCCTGTTGCTTGTCTTCAGCCTCCTGTTCTCCCTCTGTTTACTCTACCGATTCATCTATCTGAGGAGTATCCGCTACCATATCGGGAGCGAGCAACTCATCTGTGAGCACGGAGTGTTTCAGCGGAGCGTGAACTACATGGAGTTGTACCGAGTGGTGGACTTTGCCGAGCATCAGACATTGATACAACAGTTATGCGGACTGAAAAGCGTGACCGTGTTGTCGATGGATAGAACGACACCGAAACTGGAAATGACCGGCATCAGCAACAGCTATGACGTGGTGAGTGTGATACGAACAAGAGTAGAAACGAACAAACGAAGAAAGGGCGTATATGAGATTACGAATAGATAAGATTTGGTTCATTGTCGTGGCATTGGTACTGAGCGTGCCGTCAGCCCATGCACAGATTGTGACTGCCAACCCTTTGGAATGGATGGCATTAGCAGAGGGCAACGAAGCCATCAACGGTGAGATAGAGAAGGAAATCAAAGGTCAGACCAAGACTGCCCTGTTGCAGAATACCATCGCCGCAGAGTTCACCAAGATACACGAATGGGAGAAGAAGTACAACAGTTATCTGAAAACCGCCAGTGGTTATGCCTCTTCCCTCAAAGCCTGTACCTATCTGTACGACGATGGAGTGAAGATATTCATCACCTTGTGTAAGATGCGCAAGGCCATCAACAATAATCCGCAAGGCATCGTTGCCACCCTCTCGATGAACAACCTGTATATGGAGACCGCCACGGAATTGGTGTCCGTCTTCACACTGCTGAAAGATGCAGTCGCCAAAGGAGGCAAAGAGAACATGCTGACTGGTGCGGAAAGGAGCAAGACGCTGTGGGCACTGAACGACAAGCTGAGTGCCTTCAGCAAGAAGCTGCATCGTCTTTATCTGTCTATACGATATTACACCATGACCGATGTGTGGAACGGCGTGACGGCAGGGATGATAGACCGAAGCAATGGAGAGATAGCCACCCAAGCCCTTAGCAGATGGCGCAGAGCAGGACGTATGACCATCAGTGATTAACGATAAAGGAATCAGTCATGAAGTATTTCATATCAATTGCCATTTTTATGTTTATATCATCTTTTGCAGGAGTGCGGGCGCAGAACGACCCGACTCTTGCGGGGATGATTCTGATGTACACCAACAAGGCGGAGAAAGAACTGAAGAATCAGGAGAAAGTGATGCTGCTACAAT
>NZ_EQ973646.1:320752-345752 GCF_000157915.1 Phocaeicola coprophilus DSM 18228 = JCM 13818
CCACTACCGACCTGCAGCGGGAGTTCAACAACTATCTGGACTCCTTCCGTTCCATCGTCAGCTATGCCGCACAGATATATGGTTTCTATCACGAGATAGGTCAGTTGGTGGACAATATGGGTGGATTGGTGGCGCAGTTGGATGCCCATCCTGCCAACGGACTTGCCGTAGCCCTGTCAGCCAAGCGCAACAAGATATACCGCGAGCTGATTATGAACAGCATCGAGATAGTTAATGACATACGCACGGTATGCCTGTCGGGCAACAAGATGACCGAGAAGGAGCGTGTGGAGATAGTCTTCGGCATCCGACCCAAACTGAAGAAGATGAACAAGCAGTTGAAGCGACTGACGAGGGCGGTGAAATACACCACCATGGGCGATGTTTGGATGGAGATAGACGAAGGGGCAAGACCCACCAAAGCGAACAAAGCCGAGATAGCAGCGGCTGCCAAGAGGCGGTGGAAGCAGGTGGGCAAGAACGTAAACTGATGGAGCAGCGAGAGCAGAGCCGAACTTGTTCGAGCTATGCCGAGTCGTGACAGAAGAAGACGAAGTCAAACCGTGATTAAAAAACGATAAGATATGGGATTTTGGAGTTCATTATTGAAATATGGTGGCAAGGCGGCACGAGGTACTGGCCATGTCATCGGAGTAACTGGAAAGACCTTAGGCAGTGCGGCACTCCACCCGCAACGCACCCTTATGGGAGCCGGCAAGGCTATGCAGACGGCCGCAGTGGGTAGTGCCGCAGGCTATGTGACATGGGAGAAGCTGACCACAGACAAGAGCGTGGCACGCATCGTAGGTGATGCTGTCATCGGCGAGAATGCCACGGAAGCGGTGGCACAAACCGCCAACGATGTGCAACGTCTGACGGGCAAGGCTGGTGAAGCCGTTGATGCGGTGAACACTGTAGCCGGAAAGATGGACACCCAGTTCAGCGGCATCAGTGATTTCTTTAGGAATATGTTCGGAGGCGTAGGATGCGACATGATAGGCAATCTCTTTGGCAATATCGGCAAGGGCAACGTGTCGGGTATGAGCATCGTCGGACTGGTGGCTGCCGCCTTCATGGTATTCGGACGCTTTGGTTGGATGAGCAAGATTGCGGGTGCCCTGCTTGGAGCGATGATCATCGGGAACAATTCTAAGGTGGCGCAAACTCTGCCTAACAGAGGCGGTACGTCTTCACATGGGCAGAACATGAAAGAAGCAGAGACCCAAAGCAGAGGGATGAAACGATAACCAATATACAGTGATATGAGATATACAGAAGAAATGATACTGCGCTCATCGAGCGGCTACTGTATGCCGTTTGAGGAGCCTATAAAGCAGGACGTGCAGATGTCCTTGGGTTACGGAGAGCAGAAAAATCCCGTGACGGGAGAAACATTCTTCCATCACGGCATAGACTTCTCAGTGAACCATTACCTGCTGTCGGCGGTGGCAACGGGAACCGTCTCTGCCATTGGGTCGGACGCGGAGCATGGCATCTACCAGACCATCCGCTACGGCAAATACGAAGTGACTTACAGGCATCTCTCCAATGTCTTCGCCAACTTCTCCCAAAGCGTCAAGGCCGGTCAGACCATCGCCATCAGTGGCGACCTGCTGCACATGGAGGTGAGGTTTGACGGAGAGGAAATCAATCCGTTGGAGTTCCTCACCATGCTCTACGGCAATATCAAGGCATTGGAGCACAATTCCCAAATGGGCATCAATGAACTGGACATGAACATCCCTTCACCCTACGACACCGACCGTCAGGAGATAGAGGCATTGATGCTCCGCTTCCTTCCCTCCTACTTCGAGGACCTTCAACAAGGAGCATACTCTCTGCCCGAACATACGGAGCAGTCGTTGAGAAACATCTTCTCGTTGGGAGCGAGCAAGCATTATTTCTACGAGACCATGCCGAGCATGGCTAATCCCTTGGGCATCGGCAACCGCTGTATGCCTTTGGCGACTAAGGTGCAGAACCTGCTCATTGCCGACTTTCTCAACTATCTTGCCATGCGACATCAGGTATATCTCTCCACGATGGACGAGGTGTTAAAAAAAAACTCCAAGAGCAAGCCCTGACGCATGACGGCATCATCGACCCTCTTGCCGACTTGGACGTGGATATCCAGAGCTTCGACATTCCGAGGATAGTGAGCGTCTATCCCGACCGGGCTGGCGTGAGATGGTGGACAAAGGCATGGTTCAATGGTAAGGAAGAGGGGGAACCCTCCGTGGAGATTGAGGAACGTATGGCCGTGCAGTTCATCCACTGCCAAGTGGACAAGGACGCATGGTTGGAGGAACACTATCCTAAGCAGATGGAGATATATCACAATGCCATCGAGCAGACAAAGGAACAGATATTACAGCAGTATAATATATAAACAAGGTATATGGCAGTTAAGAACAGTCAGCGATTCGCAGAGATAGAGCGTCTGATGGGCGACTACTTCGGGTGTCACCTTGCCCCCGTGATGGGCAGGGTGCAACGGGACTTGTCCAACAGACAGGCAGACGAGATGCGAGCCTACTCCAACAGTACGGCTGGCATCCTACGCTCATTGGCCACTGCCAATATGCCTGGTGATGACCCATACGCCACGCTGAAGATTACAGGCAAGTGGAACAGCAAGACCACCGAAGACTATCTGGCGATGTGCAAGGAGGCTATTGTCGGCAACAAGGATATGCAGCGTGACCTTGCCGTGATGGCTGAGGAATGGCGCAAGGCGGTGGTGACGGAGATAGGACGAGAGCGGTACGATGCACTCTCTAAACAACTCGGTTGTGATTTGGCATACGCCTATATCGATCACCGCATGGAGCAGCTGATGATAGAAAAAATGGTGAAAGACCGTATGCCAACATCTTCTGCCGACTATATCATCCGCAAGGCGGCACAAAGCAGTCTGTTCGGTCTGCCCTACGAACTGAACAAGTCACCCCTTGCCGCAGAGATAGAAGCCAAAGGAGAGGCAGCCTATAAGCCCTCTCGAACAGAGAAGGCAGCGGGATGGGCAGCCGGAGCGGGTGCCGATGTCGTGGCCATGGGAGGGATTGGCTCATGGGCAACCTTCGCCAAGTTTGTCGGTATCGATATGGTGATGAATGTCGGCATGGAGCACCTAAGCAAGAAAGGTAGCAGCCAAGAGGTCTGTGTCGAGGAGTGTATCAGCAAGGGAGTTTTCGGTACGGGCACCAACGTCTTCGCCTCATTCCGCAAACAGGCAAAAGTCATCAAGAACCACGAGAACAGCTATATCAAGGCTACCAACAGCCATTTCAAGAACAAGATTCCCACGAGCAATATCACTTTTATGGATTGGACGAAACAAACCGAGCAGACCTCTTTTCCTTGGAACAAAGGTACGTTCCTTGACCCTCAGAGAAACGAAGCAACCAAACGTACAGGCAAGTACAAGGATGTGCCCTTGATAGTTGCGCCTGGACAGGAAGACGAGTATCTGGAGGTTAAGGCGAGACTGGATGCAGAGGCTGAGAAGGAGAAGAAGGCAGAACCGAAAGAAACTCCTGATTCATCGACTGAAGAGGCAACACCATCTGTAGTCCAGCAGGAGGAAACAGCCTTACAAACAAACGAAAATGGATGGGACGGGCTGTTGCAGAGTTTTGGACTGAACGGCTTTTCAGACATCGGCAAGAACCTTGGTTATGTGTTGGCGATGCTGCCCGATGTACTGGTGGGACTGTTCACTGGCAAGACAAAATCGCTGAATATGGACAATAGCCTCCTTCCTTTGGCCTCTATCGTGGCTGGAATGTTCGTGAAGAATCCTATACTGAAGATGCTGTTGATGGGTATGGGAGGTGCCAATCTGCTCAACAAAGCGGGACATGAGGTGCTGGGCAGGAAACAGCAGGAAGGCATTGCACCTACAGTTAGTCCTGCTGCATCTCGCATTCAGTACCGCCAATATCCTGATGAACCACTCAATCCTCGTATCAGCAACCCGATGCTGCAAGGGCGGTGTCTCGTTGCCAACATTGACCATGTGCCTTGTACCATTCAACTGCCTGACAGTGTGATTGGGGCGCATCAGTCGGGGGCATTGCCGCTGAATACATTGGCTAACGCCATACTTGCCAAGAACGACCAGATGCGACAGATGGCAGCAATGCAGTACGAAGAGCAGGCACGGGAGAGCGTGGTGCGACCGAGGGGAATACAGTGAAGCCCGACAACAAAATTGTCGGGAACGGTGGCTTGGTAAGCCAATTATAGAATGTGATTGAGATAAACAAAAAGATAAAAGCATGAAAGAGAAATCAGAATTTGAGAAGCGGACGGCGGAGAAGCAGGTGTCGCTGCTCACTGAGGCACTGACGAGTGCGGTGGATGCCAAGGGACATTGGTTGAATGCAAGCGGCAAACTCTATCCGAAGCTCTATCCCAAGGGCTTTTCGGTCAGTCCGTTCAATGCCCTTGTCCTTGCCCTTGACTCCGATGCCAAGGGTTGCAAGAGCAATCTGTTTACGCAGTTCTCCGAAGCGAAGGCACGGGGTGAGAGCGTGAGGGAGCATGAGAAAGGTGTGCCGTTCCTGTATTACAATTGGAATAAGTACGTCAACCGCAACAATCCCGACGATGTCATCACCAAGGAGGCATACGCAGAACTGTCGGAACAGGACAAACAGCAGTACAAGGGAGTGAAAAACCGTGAGATCCGTGTGCTGTTCAATATCGACCAGACGCTACTGCCTATGGCTAACGAAACAGCCTACACTACGGCATTGAAGAAGGATGGCACGGTGGAGGATAGAGGTTATGGCGACAAGGAGGACAAGCAGCTGCATGGGTGCGTCAACGGATTCCTTCAGAAGATGAAGGACAACCTCGTGAATGTACGTCAGGACGGCACGGGTGTGGCGCACTACGACACCGAGAAGGATGTCATCTACCTGCCACGGCAGCGTGACTTCGAGCACTACAATGACTATGTACAGGAGATGATGCGTCAGTTGGTGTCTGCCACCGGTCATCAGCAGCGGTTGGCACGTGAGGGCATGGTCATGAAGAACGGCAAAGCCCCGTCGGAGGATGCCGTGAAGAAGGAACGACTCATCACTGAGATAGCTTCGGGCGTGAAGATGCTCGAACTGGGACTGCCTGCCCGTCTGTCAAAGGACAGCCTTAGCATGGTGGACTATTGGACGAGGGAACTGAAGGAAGACCCTTGTCTGATTGATGCCATCGAGAGTGAGGTGAACGGTGCGCTGAAGGTGTTGAAGAAAGCCGAACTGGGTGAAAAGGTGGAGTATGCCACCGACCAGCATCAGCGAGAGACGGCGCAGATACAGGTGCAGTTGCCCAACCACTACTTCGTAGCAGACGAAATCAAGCAGCATCCCAACGAGGAGCAGCGTACTGTGGTCATCGTGCGTGATGATGCCAGCAAGACCGCCGATGTGGTGCTGCCACAGGGTGCATCGTTGGAGGTGAACAACGAGATCAAGGGCATGAACAAGCAACGCTTCACCAATGCCTTGCAGAAAGAGGGTTATGACAACGTGCGTTTCTACAATCCCGACGGAGCCTTGGGCTTCCGTCCCGACGACAGTTATTTCGCCGACAAGAAAATCACGGTATCAAGACTGCGCAACTGGTCTATCGAAGACCTATCCTCGTTGGATGCTTCTGAGGCCGTAACCCACAGCCGTGACATCGGTTTCGACAATGTGCAGTTGGTAAAGGATGACAAGGAGCGGTGGGCATTGTACATCAAGCCCGAAGGTAAGGAGGGCTTTGCCGTCTATCCCGACAAAGGAGACCTCAATCATTTCTTCACCACCTTGAAGCAGTCGATGGACAACATCGAGCGTGTGCGTGAGGAACTGGCACAGAAGTATTATGCTATGGCAGAGGCGAAACCCGACCTGAAGGTGGACATCTTCGGAGGTAATGAGCAGGAGGTTGATTTGAACCGCATCCAGCGTGTGGCAGTATTCCGTGCCAAATCGGGCGAATGCCTGTGTGCAGCCACTATTGACGGCAAGAAGTTGCAGCCGAGAAGTGTCAGTCCGTCACAATGGCAACGATTGTGGGTGGCTCCTGACAGGGATTCCTACAAGCAGAACCTTGCCGCCTCGCTGTTTGCTGATGTATTGCAGAAAGACAACAATGTCGAGCAAAGTACACAAGAGAAGCAGGAAGAAGCGACGGAGGTGAAGCAAGCGGAGACGGCAATTGTCGATAAGCATGATGAACAGAAGGAAGTGGTACTTAAGGAAGATAAAAGCTCTGAACAAAGGGAAGAGAAGAAACAAGAGGAAAAGAAAGAAGAAAAGAAGGATGAAAAGGCTGTCAAGGCTGCTGTCTCTCCCCTTGTCCAACAATATCTTGACTTGAAGAAGAAGCATCCTGATGCCATTCTTTTGTTTCGCTGCGGTGACTTCTATGAGACCTACAAGGATGATGCGGTGAAGGCATCCAAAATATTGGGTATTACGCTGACAAAGAGCAATGGGCGCAAGGATGATGAAGGCAAGCCGTTGGCAATGGCAGGATTCCCATATCATGCCCTCGACACCTATCTGCCGAAGCTCATTCGTGCTGGTGAACGGGTGGCCATCTGTGACCAGTTGGAAATGCCGAAGCAGACAACATCATCGAAGCGTGGAATTACGGAGATGGTGTCACCTGGAAAAGAGACAGGAAAGCAGATGGCACAGGAAAGTCAAGAAACAGAACAACACACCAGTCTAAGGAGATAGGCTTATGGGAAAGAACGCAGCGTATGCCGCACAATATGCGGAGGAAGCCAAAGAACAGATGCGGATGTATGGGATTCCTGCCTCCGTCATCTTGGCGCAAGCCATACTGGAGAGCAGCAACGGACAGAGCCAACTGTCGCGCGAATGCAACAACCACTTTGGCATCAAGGCTACGGCATCGTGGTTGAAGAATGGCGGAGAGTATGGAGTCTATACGGATGATAGGCCCAACGAGAAATTCTGTAAGTACAAAAGCGTGGGTGACAGTTATGAGCATCACTCGCAGTTCCTGAAGCAGAACAAGCGTTATGCGCAGTGCTTCACGCTGTCGCCTGACGACTACAAGGGATGGACGAAAGGCATTGAGCGTGCCGGCTATGCCACGGGCGGCGGTTATGCTGCAAGTCTGCAGCGCATCATTGAAGCCAACGGACTGGACAAGTATGACAGTGAGGTGATGGCTGAGATGCGGGCAGAAGGTCGGTCGTTCGGGGTGGAGAATAATCCTCGTAGAGAAATGCCTGCTGCCCATGTACCGCAGTCTGCCGGGTATTCCTTTCCTGTGGAGCGAGAGGAGTTTCTCTTCATCACCTCGCCTTTCGGCAATCGCCAGGATCCGATGGATGCCACCAAGCAGCAGATGCACAAGGGCATTGACATCAAGACGAACCATGAGGCGGTGTTGGCCACGGAGAACGGCGGCAAGGTGGTGGCGGTGAACCATAATGCGAACACGGCAGGAGGGAAATCCGTCACCGTGGAATACAGCCGTGAGGATGGCAGCAAGGTGCAATGCTCCTACCTGCATCTGTCTGACATAGCAGTAAAGGTAGGTGACGTGGTTAATGCCAGTCAGAAGTTGGGGGTGTCGGGAAATACCGGCACCAGAACCACTGGCGAGCATCTGCATTTCGGAGTGAAGAGTGTATCGGCTGACGGCTCAAAAAGGGATATGGATCCAGCCGCTTATCTGGCAGAAATCGGACAGAAAGGCAACATCAAGCTACAGGCCCTGCATAACGGCAATGACCTGTTGGCAAAATACAAGAGCAATGCGCCACAGGAGCAGAAGGTTTCGTCGGAGGACTGGATGAAGAAAATCCTTTCCTCGGAGGACAGCGGCGTGGGCATTTCGGGAACGAATGACCCTATACTCGACATGGCGATGACCACCTTCATGTCGCTGATGATGTTGGCAGCGCAGATTGACAGCAATGATGAGGAACGACAAAAAGGACTTATCTCTGCCATGGCAGCCAACCGGCTCGTAGATTTGACCTCGCTTGTTCCAGGCATGAGGCAATGCACCATTACTGTGGGTGAGAACGGCAAGACTGTGCTTCATGCAGAGAGCGGTACGGTGAAGATTGACCGTGAACTGACCTCCTCGGAGATGAACCGCCTGTCGCTCATTTTGGGCAATGCCAATCTGTCGGAAGAAAGCAAACGGACGAAGATTGCGGGAATGGTGACAGGCATCGTGGCGACACAGCAGGCTTCGCAGAACTTCGAGCAAGGGATGGAGGCTGAGAGTCAACAACAAAATCTGCAAAGGAAATGAAAAGGATAGCAAGTCATCTGTGTACATTGCTGGTGGGTATGGTAGCTGTGGCAGGACACTTCATGCTTACCCAATGGCTTTTCGGTCAGACCGTGGCCATCATCTATCTCGGCTTCCAACTTATCATAGCAGCGTGGATAGTCTATGAACTGATACGTGCGCTAGTATATGATGATTGAAAAGAGATTATTGTCATTGCTAAGACATTTCACTTGGACGATGGATATGTATAATTCAAATAGTATCGAGCAATGATCAAATGTAATGTAACAGTGTGCGGAACGGTCAGCAAGGCTGCGACCTGCCGCACGAACAAGGAGGGCAAGGCATTCGTGAGCTTTGCCATGAACGTAGTCATTCCAGCGAAGAGCGGGATTAACAAGACCATCGAGGTGTCGGTCATCAAAGATGGGACACTGACGGAGGTGGGCAGCTGCAACATCGGCGAACGCATTGAGGTAGCCGGTGTATTGGTACCAAGAAAATGGGGCGATGTCCTTTATTTCAACCTGTCGGCAAGCAGCATCAGCCACCAGCCTGACGAGGCAGAGGACTGCATCAAGGGCGTGATGGAGTTCCGCGGCAAGGTGGGCAAGAGCATTGAGGACAAGACGGACAAGAATGGTGTGCCGTACTGCCAGTTCTCCGCTTTCAGCGCAGAGAAAGTACAGGACGGATTTGAATACATCTGGGTAAGTTTCTTCCTATTCGATGGCAAATGCGAGGCATGGCTGCAACCAGGCGTGAAAGCGAACATCAAAGGGGCATTGTCTGTCAGTGTCTTCAATGACAAACTGGACTTCTCCTGCCGAGTGTCTGAAATGAGCGAATATGTTCCGCAGCCCTATAATGGTTAATTGACTATGGGAAAGCCTTATGCTAAGGAAGGTCCGAGTGCCGAAGACAAGGCACTCGACCTGTTTGCCGATATGATGATTGAGCGTATTCAGTCGCTGTCGGGCAAAGACGGATGGAAAAAGCCCTGGTTTACTGAAGGTGCGTTGCAATGGCCGAAAAACCTGAACGGACGAGAATATAATGGCATGAACGCTATGATGTTGCTCCTGCATTGCGAGAAGGAGGGTTACAAGATTCCTCGCTTCTGTACCTTCGACCGCATACAGCAGTTTAACAAAACTGGCAAGAAAGACGAGGAACAGAAGCCCCGTGTGTCAGTACTGAAAGGTGAGCATTCTTTCCCCGTGATGCTCACCACGTTTACGGTGGTCAATAAGGAAACAAAGGAACACATCAAGTGGGAGGACTACAAACTGCTCTCTCAGGAAGAGCGCGAAAAGTACAATGTATATCCAAAGCTTCAGACTTACCATGTCTTCAATGTGGCGCAGACCAACCTGAAGGAGGTCAGACCAGAGTTTTGGGAGAAACTGGAACAGGAATACTCGATGCCCAAGGTAGAGAAGGACGAGCAGTTTGCCTTTGAACCCGTGGATAGGATGATAGCGGACAACCGTTGGATATGTCCCATCAAACCGATGTTCGGTGATTCCGCCTATTTCTCCATCAGCAAGAATGAGATTGTGATGCCTGAGAAAAGGCAGTTCAAGGATGGGGAGTCTTTCTACTCGAACCTTTTCCACGAGATGGGACACTCCACGGGTGCGGAGGGACAGTTAGACCGCATCAAGCCCGCTACCTTCGGCTCGGCAGAGTATGCACGCGAGGAACTGGTGGCAGAACTGACGGCTGCGCTGACCGCTCAGCGGTATGGCATGACAAAGCATCTGAAAGGAGATTCGGCTGCCTATTTGAAGTCTTGGCTGGATTCGCTGAAGGAGTCGCCGCAGTTCATCAAGACCACGCTACTCGATGTGAAAAAAGCTACCTCAATGCTCACGCAGCATATCGACAAGATTGCTATGGAGATAGACCAGGAGAAAAAGGCTGAGCAGGAAAACGGGCAAGGGAAAAGTTATCTATCCATAGATGACGGCGACCATGCAGTCTTGGCATCTAATGGTTCTGCTGTATATATCCAGCATCATGAGAAGGAGGACTCTGTAAAGATTGCTGTGCCGACGAGTAACGGTCTGGAAGTGAAACTCTCTGTTCCTTACGACCACGGCAAAGACCTTGACACCAATTATCAGGAGGCTTTTGCCCAGTACAAAAGCCTGACAGAGCCTTCACAATCGAAAGAAAACGTCTATTATGCCTCCATCGCCTATCTCCAATCAACGGATGACACATCGGAACTGGATAAGCTAAAGGAGAAAGGTGACTATCAAGGACTGCTGACGCTTGCCAAGGAATACTATGACGGGAACGGCATGGACGAGGAGCAGACCTACAGGAAGCCGTGCCAGAACAGAGGCGATGACCTGCTAATAGAGGACAAGGACTTTGCAGTGGTCTATAACGGGAGTGTCGGCGGTACGTATGAGGTGTTCCTGAAGCATACGGAGCAAGAAGTGCGTGACCATATCACTCGCTATGGCATAGGACGTGCCAGTGAGGACGTGAAGGCTGTGGCGAGGGAGATGACCGCCGAAGAGTTTTCGGAATTGGCGCAGCGAAAAATGCCGATATTCCAAATGCCGAATGGTGGTTTGCTGAACCTGCAATATAACAAGGATAAGGATAGCCTGGATGTGGGGACTGTGACCAATGCAGGACTCTCTGTGAAGCATACCTTCCCTTTCAGCCACAACCATTCTATGGACGCAAACATCAGCTCTGCGTATGAGCAACTGCTTGACATGGAGGAGTACCAGAAGGAAGAGGTACAAGAGGAGCACGTTGCCAAGTCCGCTTTCCGAAGATGAGAGTAGTATCGTAGTATATACTAATCGTAGGCTTTACTACTCATAGTAGGTACTAACAATAGTCAGCCGCAAGGAGTAATGTCCCTGCGGCTGATTTAATTTGGGGTCATTCCATATTATGAAGGAATGCTTGTAAATCCTCGTCTGGAATGCTCTTCAGTTTCACCGGCTTGAAGCCGTCCAACTGCTCCACTTGAAATATCTCGTCCACTCCATATTTGGAGCCATCCACCTTTACGCTCTCCATTTCATTGACGGAGGTATAGCCATACTCCGTTTCATGCAGACCGCATACGATGGTGAACAACGTGGTGTCGTTACCTTCCGGCTGTCCTTCAAGTACGAACCAACGGACGTGTCCGATGAAGAATATTGCCACACAAACGGCATCCTTGCCTTTGCCGTCCTGTGAATACAGAGGATAGGATTTCAGTATCTCCTCCAATACGGGTGTAATCAATCTGCTTGCCATAGTCAATCGTTGTTAAGTGTTCTGTAATACATTCTGTTCTCTACAAGGTGTTCGATGGCCTCTGCTGCCAATCGGCACACCCACTCGTCACGCTGGTCATAACGACCTTTTTGATAGTCGTTGGCAAGGCGTTCCAAGAAGGCAAACACCACCTTGCCCTTTTCGTTGATAAGATAGCGATGGTCATCTGCAAGGGCATTGCCTACCTTGGCGGCTGACCCCATCTGACCGTTTACGAACCGTGAGAAGCACTCGACAAATGCCTGCTCGTTTTCTGATAATCTGTGTAATTCCATACGCAAAGAAATTATTTGTTCAACTTGTTTTTCTTCCCTCCTTTTGAAGCCTTTCGGCTCCTCTTGTCGGGAACTGATTTTTCGTGCATCAAAAGACTGCGGAATGAGGGCGATAAGGCAAGAAAACAGACGGAGGAGTTAATGAAATACCCAAATCTTTGATTTGCGGAAAGCTGTCGTTCAGTCCTCTGCCTGTTAGCATGGCGGTACTTGACCATTCGCCCGGGCAGTAACTTTGCAAAGAAAAATGGGCATCGGCAAGTGGAATAGACACTACAAAACAGGAAAATCATTGATTTTTAGTGCATTTTTCTTTATTTCTTTCTTTGATTTAGGATAAAATATATAACTTTGCCTCCGAAAAAGTGTCACAAGTGACAGTTTTTCGTAAAATATGATAGTAAACAGATATAGATACATAGAACAGTTGAGCCGTTCAAAGAACAACGGGCTCATAAAGATAATCACAGGATTGCGACGTTCAGGCAAGTCGTTCCTTCTGAAGAAACTCTTTCATCAGCATCTATTGGATGAGGGCGTGAGAGAAGACCATATTCTCGTCATCGACATGGAGAGTAGGAAGAACAGAGAGTTCAAGAACCCGGACTACCTGTTGGACTGGGTGGAAAAGATGATGATTGACTATGAGACTTATTATATCATCATCGACGAGGTGCAGGAGGTGGAAGACTTTGTAGAGGTGCTCTCTTCCTTGTCAGTTACCGAAGGGGCGGATGTGTATGTCACAGGCTCCAACTCGCGTTTCCTGTCCTCTGACCTGGTGACGGAATTCCGAGGCAGAGGTGACGAGATACATGTGTGGCCACTATCCTTCAAGGAGTTCATGACGGTGTATGATGGTTCGAAAGAAGACGGTTGGGCTGAATACAGACTGTACGGAGGTTTGCCGCAACTACTTACACAGGTTGGGGATGAGAAGAAGGCTGATTTCCTGCGTCGCCTTTATCGCACGGTATATCTACGTGACATCTACGAGCGGAACAACATAGAACTGAGACCTGAATTTGAAGAATTGTCGAAGACCGTAGCATCCAGTATAGGAGCACCTGTCAATGCACTGAATATAGCCAATACGTTCAAGTCCGTAAGCAATGTGCAGAGCATAACCGACAAGACAGTGTCGGCTTATCTGGAATATATGCAGGATGCTTTCCTTATCGAAAAATCCGAAAGGTTCGACATCAAAGGACGGAAATACATAGGTTCGTTGTCCAAGTATTATTACCAGGACGTAGGTCTGAGGAATGCTATTCTGTCGTTCCGTCAGAGCGAGCCGACACATATCATGGAGAACGTCATCTACAATGAGATGCGTATGCGAGGATGGCTCGTGGATGTGGGTAACGTCTATCATCGAGTGAGGAATACGGAAGGAAAGCAGCAGAGGGTGACATTGGAAGTGGATTTTGTCTGCAACAAAGGGAGCGAGCGGATCTACATCCAGTCGGCGTGGCGTATGCCCGATGCAGAAAAGATGGAACAGGAGAAACGGTCGTTGCGTCTTGTAGATGACTCTTTCCGCAAACTGCTGATCGTGGGAGAACATACCAAGCAGTGGAGCGACGAAAACGGCATACAGATAATGAGTATATATGACTTCCTGCTTGACTGGTCAAGTACTGAGAAACACGGATAAAAAAAAGATATGCGCATAGAATATGCGTTAATACATATATGATTAAGGGAGGGCCTATCCATCACGGACAAGCCCTCCCTTTCTAAAATTTATCAATGAAAAAAAAGTTTTAGTGCTCTTGTTCGGAGCTGTATGTCTGGCTATAGATACAGCAGGATTCTGGTATGGCGGTTCGCCTCATTGGGCGAGTAATCGTCAATGCCGCCATCGAAAATCTGAGAGATGGTGCCATTTTCCATACCACGTTTCATCAGTTCCTCTGCAATGAATCTGGCACGGGAACGGCTGAGGTTATCATTGATGGCTTCACTGCCTGTGGCACTGTCGGCAGCGCCGATGACCTTAACTTTCAAGCCATATTTCTTGGCGATGCGTGCTACTTCGTCGAGATTGACGAGCTGTGACCTGTTGAGCAACCTGTCAGTGCCAAGTTCAAAGAAGAAATAGATGGGCGCACCTATGCAAGCCTTTCCTGAGTGGATGAGCGATAGGTAATCGTCTTCCGGCTCACCTTCAGCATTGCCATATTCTTCTGTACAAGAGGCGGACTCCATGACCTTTGTCTTTTGACCATTACCATACTTGTCTCTCATTCTTGCACGCAGCGAGTTGAGACCGCTGTAGTCGTTTCGAGGATAGCCATTTGTGACGGAAGAAGCGGCATCGTCAGAAAAGAGGTGGCCGTACTTGTCCAGAAGTCCCTCGATGGCAAGAATCTTGCGCAGCTGCTCCAGAGTCTGACAATCTCGATCGTGCTGGGCGTGATAGCGGCTGTTGCTGTCAGAAAGGGATGAGGCGTATGCCGAAAGCCATTCGTTCTGTGCGATGTACGGGCGAGCGTCTATCACTCGCTTCCAGCCAGTCTTGCCGATGCGGACAGAGAGGCCGAGGGATGCGGACAGCAGATGGTCGCCAAGGCGGTGTGCCTTGCCATAGCCGTCAAAATCCTGCATGGTGGTCATGTTGCCTATCTCTGCCGTAACAGCAATGCGTGGGGAGAGATGATACTGCCCCTGTATGCCGTAGGAAATGGCAAAGGGCTTGTGGGCATTCACCTTGTTGTGCAGCATACCCACGCCCACGTATGGAATGACACTCCATCTGGCAAGAGTGTGTACATCGTCCTTGTAGAGGTTGCCGAGGACATTCCACATGAAATCAGCACGCAGGTACTGGTAGTCCTGCGAGGAGTTGTTGCAGTCGTTGAACTGCATACCGCCATAGTTCAGACGACCGCCGACGGAAGGTGTGAACCATTTGCCGATCGACACGGAGAATGCCGGTTTCATGCGACCGAATAGGTCGTTGCATCCGAGCGGTTTGCCGAGGAAGACCGTAGTTCCTCCTGCCGCTTGGACAAACCAGTTGTCCGTCCATGGCGAAGCTACCAATGCCCCTTTCATGTAGGAAGGTTTAAGCGGACGAAGCATACCGTCTGCCGAAAGTCTGCATACAACGGTGGTGGTGTCCGCCGTGCGGTGATAGTCTTTGGCTTGCGCACCCAATGAAAGGGCGAAGCCAAGGGATAGAATAAGTATTTTTCTCATGTTGTTCAATTTAATCTGGTGAATACTATAACAGGTGATACGTGACAGTGCCGCTTATCGTTTCTTCCTTTTGCCGGAAGAGGGGCGCATCATGCGTGCAGCTTTCATCATGCAACGGCGTGCCCAAGCGCGTTCATCCTCGTCATCGTCACGTCCCCATTTGAGGTCGGACGAACTGCCGCCACCGCCATGACCTTCGGCAAAGGTGGTGGCATCATCGACGTAGCCGAGGAATAGAAGCGTGGCACAGTACATCACCTCCGTTCCATTCTCCGCAAAGGCCTGAAGCAGGGAACCGTCAAACACGTCCTTGCCCTCATTGGAAAGCCGTGCCACACGTTCGGAGAACTCGCTGACCATGTTTTCGAGAAGGGCATTTCTGAGAACGGTGTCCGCACCTTGTCGGATAGTATCGGAATATCTGTGTGCCTCCTGCCGCAACTCCTCCGTGCGCTCCTTCATGGCGGTCATCTCCTCACGCAGGGCATCGAGCTTGCGGTCAGCCTCTGAGAGCTTCTCCTGCTTGTCGTCCAGTTTCGACTGGATAGCGGACAGTTCCTGCTCCAGCTCTTGGACTTGCTGACGGAGAGCATCAGGATTGTCGTGACCTGCAAGAATCTGCCGATGCAATTCAGCAAGTGCCGCCTCCTTCTCAGCCTTCTCCTGCAAGAGGTTGTTGACCATTGAGGTGAGTCCTTTTACTCTCCGCTCTGCCAGACGGATGTCCGATTGGAGCGAGGCGAGTGTCCGCTGATGGGTGGCGACGGACTGCTCAATGGTGGTGCACTGTTCTGACAGCTGGCGGCGGTATTCTTCGGTGGTGCGGTGGCGTGCTCCCGTCTCTGAGACGGAAGTTCCGCGCTCCATGCCCCAACGCTTGTTGACATCGGCAAATTCGCTGTGCAGGGCTTTCATCCTGGCAGAAAACTCGTACTTGTCCTTTCCGGCGAATATCTGTTTGTATGCAAACTTGCCGTCCTTGATTGGCAAGAGGGTGCAGTGAACGTGCGGATTGGTTTCGTCCAAGTGTAAGATGAAAGCGACGATGTTCTCCTCACCGTATTTGTCCGCAACAAAGCGGTAAACATCCTTTGCCCATTCCTCAATGTCCTTGCATCGGGTTAGATGCGAATTGTCCGCTCCGTGAGTGAGATTCACCTTCTGGTCACCGAATGCCAATTCTGTCATACGTTCTCGTGAGCCTCCGAAGATGAAATTGACCACTGTGCGGAAGCGTGGCTCTGCCAGTCCCTCGTTGGGGTCTTTGATTCCACGGCTCCGCAGGATGTCTGCCATGCGCTCCGGGATGCTTCGGCTCTTGTCTATAGGACAAACCTTGCCGCCCCGAACCTCGAAGTTGAGCCGCTCACGGCTGCGGTCGTAGTTGCCTGTTGATTCAGCGGATCCCCAACCCTTTTCCGTCCAACGGCGTTGGTGCTCGTTGCTCTGTGCTGTGGTGATTCCCTTAGATGGTCGGAAATCCATAACCTGTTTTGGTGTTGCCATAACCTATTTCCTTTTATGTGTGTACAACTCTCCTGTCTCCAGCTTGCTGCTTGTAAGGACAGCCTCCCGATGGTCGGAGACCAAGAGGGGTATTAGGCTACCCAAATTCCCTCATTTCCGACCAACGGGCAAGCCCGATTATTTTACAGCAATGGCAGACGTGTAAACACTGTGCCAGTAGAAAAGAAGAAGCGTTGTACGGTGATTATTAGAGGTTAATACAGCCTTTTGATGGACAGGAGCCCTCTTGGTTGGCTACAATGGCAAGGAACGGTCGGCAGAGTGACTGAAACTGTGACTTGATGGCTGCGCTTTCCTGATGCAAGGCTGGTGAGCTGCCATCCAATGCCAATTCTGATATTGCCTTTGCCGCCTCGATGAATGAGAGCCAGTCTCCTCCCAGGTCTTTGTAAAAGAAGGGAAGAAGGGAGGTAACGAGGGCGTTATCTGTTTCCTGCGAAAGCACCTGATGGAAGGTGGCTTCGCAGACAGCTGTGAGTGCAGTCATACAAAAGGCGTGTCCTACAGATTCGGGAATGTTTCTTCCGCATGGCACCTTGCCAATTGAATTGCCATTGTCGGCTTTCTGCAAGATAATGGCTACTTCCTCTGTTGCATCTTCGTAGAGTTGTTCACATTCCGAGGCGCAAGCCGATGCGGACATCTTGCCGCTTCGCCATTCGTCCAATGCGGTACACATCTTCTGGCGGAACACATCCAAGGCTGCGTCAATCGGAGAAACGGCAGGTGTCTCAGCCAACATCGGGATGGTGATGATTTGGCTCTTCGTGAGACGGGTGACGGAAATCTGGTTCATCTTCTCCAACTGCTCGATGAAGGTGCGGACAGTGGCGCGGTGCCAATGCCAGCATCCTGCCAGTTCGGTAATGGTGATTACAAACTGCCCGTTGGACAGGCTGAACTCCTGCTTGCACAGATCCTTGGGGATGTACTGTACAGAAGCCTTGTCTACAAGGTCAAGGTAGGCTTCGAGCTTCGACAGCCTTATCCCGGACCTCTCTTTCAAGAACTCCAACAGGGACATCCGTTCAGACATCTTGCCGGAACTCGTTCTATGTTTCTGTTTCTTCATTTCAATAATCTGTTTGGTGAATACTGTTGTTTGTCGCCAGCTCCATTATACAAAAGGAACGGCATGATACAGGTGATACTTAATAGTAGTATATGATGAGCATTTCTGTGTCTTCGAGGAGCATCTTGCGGTCAGCCTTGTTCTTCCACAGCGATATGACTATGCGCGAGGGATAGAACAGTGATGCCAGAAGGACAAAGGAGATGGTGACAGCAAGCGTGAACAGATGAGGAGTGAAGACAAACACCACTGCCGCCAACACGGCGATGCAGAAGGGTGTCCGCTCCTCGTGCAGACGCTGTAGCCACCTCTCCACATCCATAAAGACAAAGAATATGGCAAACGCTATGGTGGAAGCCACTACGCCTATGTCGTTATAGTGTACACAGAGGTAGAGGAAGTGGAACACGTACAGCAGGATGAGCAGCATCAACCGGTAGAGCTTCCTTGCTGTCACAAGCGCGGTCATGCGCAGATAGAACCGTGTCATAAACTGTCTGCGGCTTCTGTGCAGAATCATCGTCACAAAGAAGAACGCTGACATCAGGATGAGAAACAGTATCTTACTTGTCATAATATGTATAGCATGTGAATAATGGAAGTGGACTCAGGTCGGGCTGGACGACACCGTGTGTGGCAGTGGATATGATACGCTCCACATCCTCCAGTGTCAGTTCTCCCTTGATTATTCTCTGACGGAAAGCTCCGTCGGTTGTCCGAAGGCTCTTGATAGCCTGTTCCAAGTCGTACTCGGCTATCTGCCACACTTGCCCTCTCGTGTAGGGGAAATGATGGTGGATGGCCTTGACCACAAGCACACGGCTGAGGATGTCGGTCATTCTGCCGTTCCTGACTATCGTGTGGTTGCGGACAGTGGCGATGCTCTCAATCTCCAGCCATGTGCGGTGACGGTCGAGAAGATGGATAATCTTCATGTAAAGCGTTTCCTTCATCAGATGGTCGGGAGCTTGTGGCATGACTTTGGCCTTTGTTGTGGACAACAGAATGGAGCGTTGTTGCGGTAGAACAGGACTGTCATCTGGCAAATGTAACTTTCAAATGAAGTCGAGCAGGACTTCCTCCTTGGGCTTCATGTATTTGAAGAACCCGTTCTTGCAATGCAGACTGAGGTCGAGGCATACATCTGCCGACATGTGCTCCAGCGAGTCATAGATGGTCACTTTTATCTGGCTGACCATGCCACGCTCATCTGTGGAGCCGTTGACCTTGAACATCCGTCCGAAAGAAGGGTTGGAATAGGCACAGCAGCTGTGTCCGAACTCCGTATGACGGCTTGGAATGTGGTGATAGAGGATTATCATTTCCATCTCGTCTTCGAGCATATCCATCACCTCCTCTATCGTGAAAGGGGTGTTCAACTGGAAAGTAAGAAGCACGTAATCGTCATACTTGACAGGCTTCTCCATCTTGCGCTTGTCCAGCAGTTCTGGCAACTGCAAAGGCACGACGGCAAGGAAATCATCGCAAAACTGTTCTAACATAATCGTATTCTCTGTTTGGGGTGTTTATAATCTTGTGACATAAATCTTCATCATGAGCATGGGCATATCCGACAGGCGTTGCTTGTCGAGGTGCAGTTTCTTGGCCAGACCGTCCATCTCCTTGGGGAGCGCATCGGCTATTTTGTAGAGGTCTGCCTTGTCCTTGTCGGAGAGCACGCTCACGGAAAGGTCATCCATCGTCATGAACGGCTGCATCATCATCAGGAGGTAGGCGTGCATGGTGTGCTCGTCCTTTACCCTGCCACTATTCAGATCCTCGATAGCCGCTTGTGCGTTGCGCAGCAGACGGTGGTTGGTGCGCATGGAGAGGTATATCATTGCATCCTTGTGGGACAAATCCTTGCGGTCGGCGGCACGGAGTATCTCCCGACAGCAGTGTTCGGTGTTTCGTCTGATGTCACCGATGTCATCGTCAGCAAAATCCGGCAGGTATTGCAGGAAGGATTTGAAATACAAATGCTCTTCCTTGATGAAAGCGAGCAGGTCTTCCTTGCCGTGAATGCCTTGCTTGGCGGATTTTTGCAGGAACAGCAGGTAACGCTTCAGTACCGCCTGTTTACCACCTTTATTATATATAGGCAGGCTATCCAAGGAAGCGAAGAATGGCTGTGCTTCCTTCACGGCTTGCTGTAGTTCCTCATCACCAACATGGGAAGAGGTCTGTTCTCTGAGATAGAGCAGGTCGTGAAAGGTGCGTTGCTTAGACATCGCCATACGGCACAGCTCGATGTGGATGGAGTCGTTCAACTCATGATATACCGTGAACGGGTATGAGTGGGCTTTCCTGACAGTGTCACGTGAGATGCACGATGTCACGGAATCGTCCAACACGCGCCATTCGTTGACAATCTTAACTAATGTCTGAATTGAGACCTTGCCGTTCTGTCGAAGAGTGGTCAGAAAGCCATGATACTCTCTGATGGCTTCATCGCTCGAATGGAACGACTTCGTGCCGTTTCCGTCTGAACATGCTGTCAGCATGACTACGGCAAACGCAGTGGCAATACAAATGGCAAGTCTGATACAGCCATGCGAGTTTGATTTTGCATTATGCAATATTTGCTTCATGCAATGGAGGTTGGTTTGTCCTCCGAAAAGTTGGGTTTCATATTTCATTGTTGTCATTATTTTGAGTCTGATTTTGAAATTGACGGTGCAAAGTTAATGCGTTTCAGCGATATATTTGCAAGAATGACAGTAAGTTTAATCTTATTTGTGTATCATACTTGCGAGTATGATTTTCAATGAAATCAAGTGAAAAGAAAATGGCAAATTATCGTGTTTAAGTATGATTTTTCGTTCAAGTATGATTGTTTCTCGGAAAAATAGTGTACCTTTGCACTTGATTTCATTTAATAGCGTACAACAGTATGGCAAAAGTAGGTTACATCTTTATCGCCACCAATGGCGAAGAGTATGCAGAAGACAAGGCTTGGATGCAGCAATACGGCTGTGTTCAGGTGATAGAGGAACTGTCCGAACACGAGAGGCTGCGCCCGATGTGGAAGCAGCTCATATCGAGTCTGGAGCGCGGCGACGAGCTGGTGGTGTCGAGGTTCAGTAACGCACTGCGTGGCACCCGTGAACTGGCTACATTCATAGAATACTGCCGTGTGAAGGTGGTTCGCATCATCTCCATCCAAGACCGCATCGATACGTTTGACGAACTTTTCCCCGACACCAAGCCCTCACAGGTCATCCGTATGTTCGGGTCACTCTCTGAGGAGTGTGCCGTGCTGCGCAAGGCATCGGCACACATCATCCATCTGCAACAGAATATCCGGCCGCCCAAGAAGTCGGAAAGGGCACTGTCGAAACTGGAGCGTGAGAAGAATATCGTGAACATGTACAACGAGGGGCACAGCATAGATGACATCTTTGCCATCAGCGGCTTCACAAGCCGAAGTTCCGTGTTCCGCATACTCAACAAGCATGGTGTGACGCTGAACCGTGGACCTCATAGTGGACCGCTGAAGAAAAGGAATAAAGAATAAACAAAAAACAGATACAATGAATAAGACATTCAACATCTACTGTGATGAAAGCACCCACATGGTGCATGACGGTCATCCCTACATGCTTTTGGGATGTACAAGTATAGCATACACACAAATCCGCATGGCAAAAGATGCCATAAAAGATATTAAGAAGAAGCACGGCTATAGTGATGAGCTGAAATGGACAAATGTCCACGAGGCCACGTATAAAGTCTATGCAGAGCTTATAGACTGGTTCTTTATGAATGACATGGAATTTAGGGCTGTGGTTGTTGACAAGAGTCAGATTGACGAGAAACGAGAAGACTATACGTTTAATGATTTCTACTTTCGCATGTACTACCAATTGCTGCATCACAAGATGGACATGGATTATACATATAACATATATATGGATATCAAGGACACATGCAGTAGCGATAAGCTGGAGAGGCTCAGAAAAATAATGGAATACAACTCTTCCATTGGCAGGTTTCAGTTTATACGTTCACACGAAAGTGTCTTCATCCAATTGGCAGATGTTCTAATGGGAGCCATCAACTACAACCTTAGATATGAAAAGGGAGAAGTTGAAGGAAGGGTGAGAGCCAAAATGAAGCTGATTGAAAAGATAAAAAAACAACAGTAATATCAGTCTCAACACCACAACTCCCAAATTTAGAAAGAAGTTTAATTTGTTTTTTATCGCACTGAAATAGCCAATGAGCAGTTTGAATATTATCAAGAAATACCCTGAGCTGCTGGAACTGGCATATCTCAGTGAACGAGAAAGAGAGCATGATCTTCATGCAATATTCAAGCGTGATATAGAAGATAACTGTCAATTCTCATTCAGAGGGTGGCGCATCTATCCTATAAAGACAGATGGCGAGATTGACATGGCAAGATTGTTCAAGCATCTTACCTGTGAAGAAATCATGGTTGAGAACGAAGACGGTACGACTTATCCAAAGCGAGTATTCGAGATGGCTCGTTCACAAAGGCTTCATTGGATAAATCACCATGTGAGAGAATTGACACCAGACAATCTGGATGTATTTACCATAGAAGAGAGGGACGGCAAAAAGCGTAAGGTCAAGAAAACATACATCTATGATAAAGTGGAAAAGTATGTTATTGTCTTGGAACAACAACGTAGCAACGGATTCTATCTGTTGACAGCATACCATCTTAACAAAGAGTATGGACTAAAGGCTTTGGAAAAGAAGATGAAAAAGAGATTGCAGACACCACTATAAAACGCAAGACCCGAATTGCATCAAAGGCAACCGGGTCTCGAAACTCCTTCTATCTATAGATGAGCGCTGCAAAGGTACGAATATTCTTTGAAATAACGAAGGTTTTTCATTGAATTCTTCTCGATTTTAACATTTGCAGGGCAGTATTGTAAGATAACAGGAAAGAAAATAGCATAATTTTACAGAAAATCGTAATGGAAACATTCAAAGACGTTATATCAAGTGACCAACTTGTCTTGGTCGATTTCTTCGCCACCTGGTGCCAGCCATGCAAGATGATGCACCCCATCCTTGAGCAGGTGAAGGAAGTGTTGGGTGACAGAATCCGCATCATCAAGGTAGATGTGGACAAGTATGGGGTGACTGCAAGTCAGTATGGCATACAGTCTGTGCCCACATTGATGCTGTTCAGACGCGGCGAAGTGTTGTGGAGGACGAGCGGTGTGATGCAGAAATCAGAGTTGCTGGCAACGATTGACCCGTTTTTAAGATAAAAGAGCAGAAATGTCAAAATCTAAATTAAAGTCTGTCCTCATGTCCATGGACAAGAGTGAAATAATAAAAATGGTATTGGAACTTTATTCTGCACGGAAAGAGGCAAAGGAATATCTTGACTTCTATGCAGAGCCGAATGAGGGCCAGAAGCTGGAAGAGTATAAGCACATCATACGGGAAGAGTTCTATCCGAGCAGAAACAGAGAGCCAAAGACACGCTTCTCAGTGTGCCGCAAGGCATTGTCCGACTTCAAGAAACTGAAGCCTTCGGAAGATTCAGTCGCAGAATTGATGGTGTTCTATATGGAGAATGCCTGTCAGTTCACTTATGACTATGGAGACATGTGGGAGCAATTCTATGATTCTGTTGAGAGTAATTTCGACAAGACATTGCGCCACATCGTGCTTTATGACCTTTGGGACAAGTATGATTCCCGAATCAAGCAATGCCTTCGTTGGGCAAGCCCTTGTGGATGGGGATTTCCTGACGCACTGAATGATATGTATGAGGAAATGAAGGCGCAAAATGAGGAACTCCGAAAGAAATACAGGAATTTCAAGATGCCCATCAACGCTGATTATTAAACGAATATACTCAAATGGGGAAACCAAAGAAAAAACATAAGAAAGCGAAACAACTGCCCTTAAGCAAAGAAGAGCAGATTTTTCAAGCGGCAAGAGACCTTGCAGCTGAAATTGGCATATCCTATTCTGAGGCATTAGGGTTTACTTTGGGCATAAAGGACGTAACGTATGGTTGGGAAGAAGACTATACGGAAGAAGAGTTTCAGGCACTGATTGACCACGCTGTGGGAGACACTGATTATGAGCACACCCTCTATTGAATCATCTACACGAGAGGAACGTTTGGATTACGTTCTGAATGAATGGAGATGTCTGCACAACTGTGAGCTGTGCGGTAAGTGCCATATTCTGAAAGGCAGAAGCGAAGAAATACTCTATGCAGACTATATAGACGGCAAGCGGTCATATATGGATATAACATTAGAAATCAGAAGCAACAGATAATGATGTCACAGAAATACATATATCCATCGTTGTTCCAAGAGGAAGAGCCGCAAGAAAGCGTTCCTGGTGATAAGAAAGAGTATGACCTGACGAATCTCTTTGAGAGATTGGCAAAGTCTGATTTTCGCAGCCGGTTCCATCTGTCCAAGCAAGACAGGGAGTATGTAATGGAAAAGGGATTGCCGACGATACGAAAACACGCAGAGGACTTTGTGGCAAAAAGACTTGCTCCGGCTGTCATACCGAACGACGGCAAGCAGACTCCCATGCGTGGGCATCCTGTTTTCCTGGCTCAACATGCCACTGGCTGTTGTTGCCGGGGATGCTTCTTCAAGTGGCATCACATCTCAGCAGGCAGGGCACTGACCAAGGAAGAACAGGAATATGCTGTTGCCGTATTGATGGCATGGATTGAAAAACAGATGAATAAAGGATGAAGATAGAAGAAGCCATAGTATATGTGATGGTAAAGCGAAATGGCGGCATGACAACCGACCAGATTGCCGATGCCATCAATCGTCATAGGCTGCACCTGAGAAAGGACGGTCAGCCTGTGACAAGCAAGCAGGTGTATGCAACAATCTGCCGTTTCCCTGAAATGTTCACAAAAGAAGCTGGCAGAATCATGTTAATGATATGACGTAACGATATGACAATAGATACAACCAACATGTGCTCACACCTTCAGAAGAAGTTGTTTGAACCAGAAGGTGTGTATTATCCTATATGGCAAGCCATGCAGGATGATGAGACCTTGACAGCAGTGGTACGAAGCAGACAGCTGCACATCTACAGAAACGGGAAGAAAATTCTCGTTCTGGCAGGTAAGGCACAACCGAAGATTATAAGGGAAGACAAAATACAAGAGTTAATAACAAGATTATAAACAAAACATCAAATCATCAAAACAATGGACGCAAAAGAAAAAGTATTGGCAACAATGAAAGAGGCTGGTCAGCCTCTCAACGCAGGTAAAATCGCAGAACTCAGCGGTCTCGACCGCAAAGAGGTAGATGCAGCCATGAAGCAGCTGAAAGCAGAGGGTGCAATCGTCTCTCCTGTG
>NZ_EQ973646.1:346030-355173 GCF_000157915.1 Phocaeicola coprophilus DSM 18228 = JCM 13818
TTGAAATATAGGCAGCAGTATCTTTATTTTTATCAAAATTTAAGGTGAGGAATCTGAATATCCTTGCCTACGGACACAATTATCCGCTGCATCTTTTTGGGGTAAGGTGCAGACGTATGGCTGTCAGCGTATCTTGGTTTAAAGACGCTTAGCGGTCACGGCGGAAGTCGTTTCGTCTCTCTCCGCCGAACAAAGCTCTGAGCACATTGCCCAAAGCTCCGAACACGAAGTAGCAAACGATGATTGCAACAATATCGTCCATAAGCATTTTCTGTTTTATGGGTTATACACTATTATGAAGATTCACTATGTCCAATCCCTGCCTCTTGGCTTCTCTGACGGTGTAGAACGTGCCGCCCTTGGGATTGCCATCGAAGTAGGCTATGAGACGTGAACTGCGGTTGACCATATAGTCGTTGCGCCTCAGAAGGCAGCCATTGTAGTATTGCTCGCTCAATACGACCACGTCATCCACGATGCGCAGGATGGCATCATACTTGGCTTGCTCTTCCTTGCTCCACCGGTCAGACTGACCACGGAACGGCACAACGGCTATCACCTGCAAGTCCTTCAACTCGCATTGCAACGAAAGGGCGGCTTCTGCCGCCAGCAGGTCAAATCCCATTGCCATGCCACAATAGAAATACCGGTAGCCGTCGGCATACGCCTTGGCTATCTCCGATTTGAGACATTGCTTCAACTCCCTCCGCTTGGCGAAAGGTACGCTGCGGTGTCCGCTGAAGCATACGGACACTGCCTTGTCGTACTTTGTCATACTTTATCTTACTTTATAATGTGTGCGTGCGAGGAACATACCGCCAATAACACATGCCCCGAGCCTTTCGAGTTGGTTGGCATACTTGGCATAGCTGAGACCCTTGGTTATCACATCGTCAAAGACCAACACCATTTTGTTGTCGAAGAACGGCTCATCAAACTCAACGACATTCGCCTTGCGGACTTCATCCTCGTTCTTGCGGTTATCGTGGATGGTCTTACGCTCTCCGCATACCCTCACGTGCTCGTAGCCGTTTTCCGCTCCTGTCAATTCACACACCCTGTGGCAGAAAGCCTTGTAGCGGAGTTCGTTGCTCTCGCTTGTGGATGCTGGAACGGGGGCGAAGACGATGTTCACGCAACCCTTGCCGTAGAGTGTCAGCATATTCTCTGCGGTGCGCTGCGCCACTTCCTCGTAGGCTCTTCCGTCCTTGAAGTCAAACACTAATTGTCTGTCGGCAATCTCCTTCTCACCCACATTGCGGATGCGTGCGGGATAGTATTTGCAGAACCAAGTCTGAGGCTTGTCTAACTGCTTTTGGATTTGATAGTCATTCTTGTGTGCCATTGCTCTTATGTTTTTTCTTCCCTTATTTCGGAGGCTTTTCCTGCCTGCCCAAGGGATATTTTTTGCTTTCCAAGAGTGATGGCGATCAAAAAGCCAAATCGGGAGCGAAAAATACGCTCTGCACGCAGAGGAAGATTTTTCGGTCAAATGCAATGGACGATTTGGTGTTTGAACAATCGCCAGCATTACCTTTGCAAAACAATATCCGCAGCGGCAAGGCAGGCGAAAAGAAATCTGTTATGTAAAAGAGGAAACGGGCGGGATGGCGTGGGGCGAAGCTGTATATGGGGAAGGACGATAGTTGATATGAGGGAAAAAGAGAAAATCTTGTAATAGGGAACGACATTGCCTTTTATCAGCATGGAGACAGTCCTACAAGCAGAGAAAACTATTGCCCTAAAAATGAGTTGGATAGTATTTTCTAAAAGTAGTATCGACTACGAATAGTATAATAGTCGAATAGTTTTTACTACCATACTACGGATAGTAAAGTCTGTTTATAGAAGAGATAGCGGTATCATCGTCTGTTCGGCGATGATACCGCGCGGCACTCATGTGTCATGCCGCTTTAGGTATTCTGTCATTGCCTCATTGACAATATCACGCAAGGACATCCCTTTCTTGATGGCGAGGTACTTCATCCTCGTGTGGATGCTCTTGTTGATAAGGAAATTGCAATGCACCGGCACTTCGGTAGTCTCAGAAACAGACACAGGTGGTGCTGGTGTAGTTTCTGTGACTATCTGCTCCTTACTCGGCTTCTTTGTGGAAGAAAGGAGTCCGTTGAGACCGCCTTTCATTCCCTCTTTCAACATACTGCTCTTGCTCATGGCTATGCTATTTTAAGTTTAACACTTCTTTTGCCAAAGACATATAATCACTGGCACCATTGGATTTGGGATTATACTCAAAGATAGTCTTGCCGTTGATGGGTGCTTCTGCCAAAGCCACATTATCACGGATGACGGTCTTGAAAACCTTCTCGTGAAAACTGTCATTGACGATTTCCCTCACGCTTCGGTTCAACGTCTTGCGGCGATCGAACTGGGTGATGACGATGCCGCCCACTTTAAGGTTGGAGTTGAGCCGCTCCTGAACGATGCGGATGATGTCCATCAACTTTGCCATACCTCTCATGGCAAGGTATTGCGCTTGAACAGGGATGATGATGTAGTCGGCTGCGGTGAGGGCATTCAAGGTCAGCAAGCCCAATGACGGTGGACAGTCGATGATGATGTAGTCGAAATGCTCTTTGGCGATGGCTTTGGTGATAAGTCCCTTCAAGATAAGCTCCCGTCCCGGCTCGCTGATAAGCTCTAACTCAGCCGCAGACAGGTCAAGGCATGAGGGTGAGACGGTGATGCCGTTGTGCAACTTGACCAACGGCAAGGTGTACTGTCCACACATTGCGCCATAGACTGTCTGTTCTTCCTCGATGGACAATCCCAAGGCTTCCGTGAGGTTGGCTTGTCCATCCATGTCAATAGCCAAGACGTTCTTCTTACTCAGTTGCAGAGCTGCCGCAAGGCTTACTGCGGTCGTACTTTTCCCTACACCACCCTTGTGATTTAATACTGCAATTATCTGTGTCATAACATGATACTACTATTAGTGAATACTACTTTACTATTCTACTACTGATAGTACATACTAACCATAGTAAAAGCGGATTTACTACGATTAGTACGTACTACTCTCAGTTGATACTACCCTCAGAAGGGAAGGTCTTCGCTCTTGTCCTGCGGTGCATCGGCTGGCGGTACGGGAGCCTCGCCCTCTGCCTTGGCTGCCTTGCGTGCCTTTGTTGCAGGTGTGTCGGTTGCATCCTTCTTCCCTGCATTGACAAAGGCGATGGAGTCAGCTATGATGCTATGCTGTATGTGGTTCTCTCCGTTGCGGTCTGTCCAAATGGAAGAAGTCAGTGTGCCTTCCACAAGCACCATACGACCCTTGGTGAGGTATTCAGCCAAACGGATATGGTTCTCCTTGCTGCTCTTCACCCTTACCCAAGTGGTGATTTGCTTGCCCTTACTGTAGTCGTCCACTGCGATGTCAACAGCCATGAATGTTCCGTGTGTACCTGTGATGACGCGGCAATCCTTTGCTCCGATGCGTCCGATAGTGTGAGTGTAAATCATAATGTGAAAATGTTATAGTGGCAAGTTGGTTAGACTTGCCGTTACCTTGTTATTTAAATGACTTTTCTTGTTGATTGAACATAAGCTATTGCTTCATTCATAATTTCTGCTCGTGACCTACTCTTGTTATCTTGCATCCACTCATCAATTTCAGATTTGAGGAACATGATACGTTTCCCCTTCTTATGGAATGGTATTTGTTTATTGCTTGTCCAACAATAGATTGTGTGTTCAACTGGATGGGTAGGGAGATACTCACTCAATTCGGAAACACTAAGCCATTCCAATCCCTTATCGGGCTGAATTTGAGTCATTAGTGTGGAAAACTTTTCTTCTAAAATCTCCAGCTTGTTTATTACTAATGACAATGCTGATGGCAAGTCATTAAAACTCAATATTTGCTTTTCCATATCAATATATGTGTGGCAAGTTGGTTAGGCTTGCCGTTACCTTGTTATTAATATCCTTTCTTCGTCTGCCTTGTATTGGCGACAAAAGACTTGTTGCTGCCTGTGAGACTGATAGAGCCGCAATTAACAAACTCTCCGTCGGAATAGACTCTGTACTTCTGTCCGCTTACCTCATGCTTCTGTTTGATGCGCTCTCGCATCCACTTCTTGGCTGCGGTCAATGAGCAAAAGGTCTCGCTCTCCTTGGTCGTCTCGTCATATACGATGCACTGGGTCATACATGCTCCTACTTCATCCATGCACCTATACTCGACGTGACATAGTCCAACTGACCGCCAAATATGTCGCTTGGCTCTATGTCGTATTGTCCATCCCTCACTTCCTTGTCCTCTCCAAGAAGCGACAAGTTTCCGTCGGCATCCAAACGTGCTGCGTCTATGACGATGTCACGAGGCTCGTCAAAGAGATAACCTGCCACGATGGGCTGCTCTCCCTCGAAATGCACCTCAAAGCCTCCGTCCACCTCCGTGCCGTACTTGCGAAGAGCCGCTTTCAGCTCGTCCTGCTCCCGGTGCTGCAATGCCTGGAGTTGTCCGTGGATAGTGAGGTCTTGCAGTTCTGCCTCTCGTTTGGTGTGGGTTGCCTCGCCGGTCTTGCAGTCGATGTCATACTTGTGGTAAACCACTGGGATATGGTCTGCCGATGTGACAAGCCATGTGATGTTGTTCACTGAGAAGCCCTGTCTGGTGAGGAACTCCTCGATGTCTGAGCCGAGAAGGTGGTCGGCTACGTCAAGATACTCGATGCGTGCGTCAGCATCATGCAGGATGATAATCTTCATTGCCTTTCTATTTTTAGTGATACAAATAAGTTTGTCGCCCATGTCGCTGGACTTGTTTAACTACGTTGAAGAAACTTACGCTCAGCATAGTGAATAAATTCCCTCTGCGTTCGCTTAACCGTTTCTTTCTCTTCCCTCCTTTCGAGACCTTTCAGCCTGTGGAGGGATATTTTCTGCTCCCACAAGCCGCAAGAAAAGACATAAAGACAAATTATGTGTGAAGAATACTCTTTTCCGAGGAAAAGGAAGATTGTTCACAGTCACAAGACCTCAAGCAGAATTTGACGATTGTCTCAGACGCGGCTAACTTTGCAGGAAATATGCCTACCACTGCGCTGATTGGAAGAAGATTATTGATATTGGCTGCAAGAGGAATGATGTGTTATATATAAAGAGGTAAGAAGAAAGATTGAAACAGTAAGGGTGGGCAGTGAAGTGTTTGCAGGTCTGCTGTACCGACATAAAGCGAGTGTGTTGGCTGACCGGGATGCAAGTCATCAAAGCTTCAGCCTTGATAGCTTGTAGCACGGACAGACAATTCTCTCGCGTCGGTACTTCGGCATACTGTCAGCTTTGGCTAATAGCAACGTGTTGCCATCAGCCAAGGATGTCTGTATGACGACAGACCATGTAACGCTTCGCAAAGGCGTGGGGCAAAGCAGTATAATTTAGAAGTAGATAGTAACGTATATCAGGCAAGAAGAGACAGTTGCGCAACGGACAAATCGGGCACTCCTGTCAGCATGACAAATGTGCCTTGTCCTTGCCGCAGGACACTGAGGCAGATTGGACGTAGCAGACATGTCTGCCACATTCAATATGCCTGAGTGGACAAGAACTGCCTCTTGTATAGCAGAAGAGAAATTGTAAAACAGTTGATTAGTGGTAAAGGTGGTATGGGTGGGCAGAATGGCATTACACGGACATTGCCGAAGCCCGATAATGGGACAGCCAGACAGCAATAAAGGCAGTTATCAGAAGTGTCAGTTTCTGATAGTGACATTGTTGGCTGCCTGTCACATGGGATTCGTGCGGTGTCCGTACAGTAATGCCGTTCTGAAGGTGTGGGGCGAAGCGATACAACGCACTTGGACGAAACCACCGCTTATAACAGAAAATATTTTGCAGTCAAAGAGAAGAAGAATAGTAAAGCAGGTGTGGGTGGGTAGTGAAGCTGTCGCAAGATTGACGGTCTGAATATCAAGGCGAGTGGATAGCCAGTAAAGGACACAATTATCAGAAGCCTCGGCTTCGGCATCTTGTGGCATAGATGGCAGTCCTCTCGCGTTCAGACCTTGGCATACTGTCTTTCTTGGCTAATAGCGACTTTGTCGCCATCAGCCGGGAATATCTGTATGCCAACCATCTTGGTGACGTTTCGCAAATGGTGAGGGACGAAGTGGTTAGAATAAAGGAAGACGGCGTTGCCGTTATGGTTAATAAATGCACATGGTTGTTATTAGAGAAGATTATCACACGCTATAACAGCAGATTGATGTCCCTGAGCAAAACAAAAGCGACCCGAAGGTCGCCTTGTTATGGAGAGGAAAGGCTATTTCTTGCCTTTCTTGGTTGCTGGCTTGGCCGGCTCTTCCGCAGGAGTCTCCTCCTTGTCGGGACACTCGTAGAACTTGGTTGCAACCATGATGATTCTGGAGTGCTTCACGCCATCCTTGTCTGTCCACTCCTCTGGCTTGAAGAAACCCTCGACGGTGAGCAACGTGCCCTTGGTGAGCTTGTCGAATGATTCGGTGTGCTCGTTCTTGCGCCATGCCTCCATATTCATGAAAGCCGATACGCGGTTGGTTTCCTCGCCGTTCTTCTCCTGACGGCCTACTGCCAATGAGAAGCGTGCTACGCTGGCGTTTGCGAACTGACGGATTTCTGCATCCTTACCTACGAAACCTGAAACTGTGAAGTTGTTCTCGATCTTTTTCATTTTGAATTGAATTTAAAAGTGAAACTTAATTTTTACATGCATTCAAAAGCAGGGATGTGGCACCATGTGGGAAGCACCATGAAAATCGTTCGCAATACTCTTTTTGTCGTTGGCGGTAAGGGAGAAAAAGGAAGATTACGCACTATTTTATTGGTCACAGCGATAGCGGCCACACAAGAAGGAGGAAGTCCTTCGCAGCATCACGCTACCTTTGCATGGTAAAAATAAGTGGCTTTCAAATAGCTCAATTCAGAAAAAGACGGGGCCAAACAATGGAACAAAGGTTGTAAGCAAGGAGGCAATCCGTATGCAACAGACAGGGGCACTGCTATGGCTGTATGCCTGGAGAAACGAAGCGGGAAATCCGACCTTACAGCTGTATCATCAGAAGAGTGAGGAGCATGAACACTGATGCACGATGAACGACAAGCCTAAGGGTCAGCTTAGCAATAGAGGCATCAAGCCAAAAGAGGACAGACATCAGAGGATTGGCGATAGCACTGTCATTATGCTAAGACCAAGTTCTGTGTCCGACAAGGAAGAGTCGCAAAAGACAGACGAGTAAAACCAAAAGGCGAAATGACCATTCCTATAACAAGGTACAGAGACGCTTAAAACGGCGAAGGGACTTTGGCGACGTATCGCTATACAGGTGTCGAAGCATCGCTTCTATAACAGGACTGGAGCAAGTGAGCAAACCGCACAACTTGCTCCCAAGGTATTTCAGTTACAACAGCCATAACCTCATTGGAGGATTGTCCTAAAAGAGTTTTTGCAGTCAAAGGAAGAAAGAGTCTGCAAGCCACATAGCCAACAGACTCTCTCCTGATTATTCACAGATGACAACATCATCCTTGTACTCCGTCACTTCCTTGCCGTTGATGAGCTGGACAATGACCTCACAACCCAAGTCCTCGACAATCGTTCCCTCTGTCTGACCTCTTCGGGGATAAAGCAAGGTGCAGAAACACCCTACAACGCCGTCCAACTGCTCCATGTCTATCGTTGCCATATCCGTTCCTCCTTGTTAGCCGAATGTGATTGGATTGATGCAGAAATTCGTGTCCTCTGCCTCATACTCGTATTCATTGATGAAGTCAATCATCTTCTGTTCGCTTCTTCCGTCCTGTGAGACACCAGTCTTCTCACACCACAACTTGATAGCATCACCAAAGGTGGAGTAAGCACCCTCACAATCCTCAAAGAGTTCTCCGTATGCAGTGACGTAGCACTCTTCGGGGAAGAAGTCGTTCTCATCGTGCGTATAGAAGATGTCGCAACCTGGCTCAACCTCTCGCCAACTGATTGAAAGTTCATCGCCAAGTGCCTTGTTCACCTCCTCAAAGAACAAGTCGCATGAAGACCAAGCACTTTCGGTGTCAAAGGACAAGAGGGCATAATCGTCTTCCACGTTCTCCTCATACTCTGCCCAATAGATGTGTCCTCTCACCGAGATGCCTTTCTTCTCGTAGTCAATGCCATAGTGTTCTGCCAAGAGATACAGATACACATTATTACTGTTCACCTCCAACTCTTGGAGTGTGTTCCAAAGGTCTGCCACGGCTTTGCGTGAGCCTGTCACCTTGTACTGAGTGTCGCAAATGTTAGCCATAAGATAAAATTTTTATTTTCTTCCCTTATGTAGAACCAACTACCATCGGGATTGATTAAAGAATTATGTTGCCCCAAAAGGTGTTATGGCTCATCAATGCAAGGTTTTGCCGTCAAATACTACCTCTGCCACAATCAGAGCGTGGAGATTTCACGGACAAACCACAGGCACCGACCTTGCAGGATGAACGCCATGACAGGTACCTTTGCAACACAATTCTTATCAAAGCCCGATGGGGTGGTACATGGCAGACTGCATGGTACAGCAGTGTGAAGTGACGTTATAGGTGGAGATAAGGCTATAAGAGGTTTTTGCAGTCAAAGGAGAAAAGAGTCCACAAAGTGCAGTATCTACAGGACAAAAACACTTTAGTTTACCTTGGTTAGCTCTTATATATATGCTAACCTAAAGTAAACTGTATATATGTCCGTCTAAAACCCGAAAACCGTACGGGTCAGCTTACGTCAGAAACAGAAGTATAGAACCATAGAAGTGGTTCAAGAAGTCTTTCTTCCTTTGACTGCAAAATATTATCTTTGCACGAATCATAATTGCCCTGTAGGATTTAATATAATTTAACACTCTTTGTTGAATGCAAGGAAGAACAGCTTCAATATGCTGAATATCAGTAGTATAACATTGTGTTAACCCTTAATCTGTAGAAAAGGATGTTATCATACAAAGTAATGTCCATTTGTACTTTTTCTATATGGTTTTATACTTACATTTGCATATCATTTGTATCTTGATAACAGTAACTAACTGATTATCAATATACTTTATATTTGAGGAAGTGAAGTAATATCACTAGATATAAATAGTAAAAAGGTGTGTAGCTTATCAAGTTACACACCTTTA
>NZ_EQ973646.1:356722-369568 GCF_000157915.1 Phocaeicola coprophilus DSM 18228 = JCM 13818
GTTGTATTTGGGTGATTTTATCGACTGGTTGTCTGAGTCTGTTTCTGTATTATATTGGGCTTTGTAATAAAGAAATGAAAGATTAGTGACAGACATATACTTATGTGAATCTGTATTTAGTGAATGTCGGTAAAGAATTTCTTTGGAACATAAATTGAATAGCAGCCTGTCAAAATATAAATAATTCAGAAAATAGCTGTCCTTTCACGGAAAATTGCTATATTTGCACCCCGAAGTATAAGTGGGATTCAATGTATAGTTTAGAGAAACAGATAGAAGTTAAAAGAGCTTATCCGGATTCGGGTTGGCTGAACACATATTTTTTTGTATTTTTCTATCTTGCATTGCAGTCCTTTTCATATTTAGGCTGTGATATTTGTGAAAATTTAATAGTGAGAAAATACCTGAAATTGCTTGTTGGCAAGTTCAGGTATTTTTTTGATGCTGTATAAGGACTAACTAACGATTCGGAACAATATGGAACCATTAAAACATGAATGCGGAGTTGCGTTGATTCGCCTGTTAAAACCGCTGGAATATTATCAGGAAAAGTATGGGACCTGGATGTACGGACTGAACAAGCTTTATCTGTTGATGGAAAAACAGCATAACCGCGGTCAGGAAGCGGCTGGTCTGGCTTGTGTCAAGTTACAGGCAAACCCAGGTGAAGAATATATGTTTCGCGAGCGCGGACTAGGCTCGGGAGCGATTACCGAAATATTCAGTACGGTTCACAGTTGTTTCAAGGATTTGACACCCGAACAGATGGCCGATGCAGAATATGCCAAACAGTGTCTGCCTTTTGCCGGTGAGTTGTATATGGGACATTTACGCTATTCAACGACGGGTAAAAGTGGTATTTCATACGTGCATCCGTTTTTGCGGCGCAACAACTGGCGTGCAAAGAATCTGGCACTTTGCGGAAACTTCAATCTGACCAATGTGGATGAAATCTTTGCTGACATTACAGCCGACGGCCAGCATCCCCGTAAATATGCCGATACTTATATCATGCTGGAACAGGTGGGACATCGCCTTGACCGTGAAGTGGAACGGCTTTACCAGCAATGCAAAGAAGAAGGTCTGGAAGGAATGGATATAACACATGCCATTGAAGACCGGATTGATCTGACCAATGTATTGAAAACTTCAAGTCCGAAATGGGATGGGGGATATGTCATCTGCGGTCTGACCGGTAGCGGTGAAAGTTTTGCCGTTCGTGATCCCTGGGGAATTCGTCCGGGATTCTGGTATATGGATGATGAAATCATGGTACTGGCTTCTGAGCGTCCTGTTATACAGACTGCTTTGAACGTACCGGCCGACAGCGTACATGAACTTCTTCCGGGACAGGCTATTCTGGTCAATAAGAAAGGAGAGATGCGTCTGGCACAGATCAATGAGCCGAAACAAAAGAAGGCCTGCTCGTTTGAACGCATCTATTTCAGCCGCGGAAGTGATATGGATATTTACCGCGAGCGCAAGCAGCTGGGTGAAAAACTGGTTGATCCGATTCTGAAAGCCATTGACTACGACGTGGTACATACGGTCTTTTCATTTATTCCCAATACGGCCGAAGTAGCCTTCTATGGTATGCTGGAAGGTTTTGACAATTATTTGAACCAGCTGAAGGTACAACGGATTGAAGCATTGGGACATAAACCCAGTCACAGCGAACTGGAACAGATTCTTTCCCAGCGTATCCGCAGTGAAAAGGTGGCTATAAAAGATATCAAGTTGCGTACGTTCATTGCCGAAGGTAACACACGTAATGATCTGGCAGCACACGTATACGACATTACTTACGGAAGTCTTATTCCGTACGAAGATAATCTGGTGATTATTGATGACAGTATCGTGCGTGGTACGACGCTGAAACAGAGTATCATCAGTATTCTGGACCGGTTGCATCCGAAAAAGATCGTCATTGTTTCTTCTTCGCCGCAGGTCCGTTACCCGGATTATTATGGTATTGACATGGCGAGCATGGAGCAGTTCATCGCCTTCAAGGCAGCCATTGCCTTGCTGGAAGAACGGGGCATGCAGCGTGTCATTGAGGATGTTTACCTCAAGTCGAAGGCACAGCTGTCGCTTCCGAAAGAAGAAATGGTGAACTATGTGAAGGAAATCTATGCTCCGTTTACCGATGAAGAGATTTCTGCCAAGATGGTGGAACTGCTGACACCGGCCGGAACCCAGGCTAAAGTAGAAATCGTATACCAGACTCTTGAAGGACTGCATGAAGCTTGTCCGGATCATGAAGGAGACTGGTACTTTAGCGGTGACTATCCGACACCGGGCGGAGTGAAACTGGTGAACCAGGCCTTTATTGATTATGTAGAACAGATCTATCAGTTCTGAGAAAAGTAGAGAAATATTAACAGTAAACAATAGATACAGAATATTTAAGGTAATGAGAAATGTAACATTGATCCTCGACGACGGGAGCCGCTTTCATGGCAAGTCGTTCGGCTATGAGAAACCGGTAGCCGGTGAAGTGGTGTTCAACACAGCGATGACCGGATACCCTGAGAGCCTGACCGACCCTTCGTATGCAGGTCAGCTGATGACGCTGACTTATCCGTTGGTTGGTAACTATGGCGTGCCTCCGTTCACGTTTGAAGCAAACGGACTGCCCACCTTTATGGAGAGCGAAAAAATTCATGCCGAAGCGATTATCGTGAGCGATTACAGCGAGAAGTATTCTCACTGGAATGCAGTGGAAAGCTTGGGCGACTGGCTGAAGCGTGAACAGATTCCGGGTATTACAGGTATTGACACACGCGAACTGACCAAGGTTTTGCGTGAGCATGGTGTGATGATGGGAAAGATCGTTTTCGACGATGAACCGGACAACATTCCCGAAGCTGCCTATGCCGGTGTGAATTATGTTGATAAGGTTTCCTGCAAGGAGATCATCCGTTACAATGAAGGCGAAGGCAAGAAGAAAGTGGTACTGGTTGACTGCGGTGTGAAGTCAAACATCATCCGTTGTCTGCTCAAACGTGATGTGGAAATCATCCGTGTACCCTGGGATTACGATTTCAACTCTCTGCAGTTCGACGGTCTGTTTATTTCCAATGGTCCGGGCGACCCCGATACATGTGATGCTGCCGTGCAGAACATTCGCAAGGCCATGCAGAACGAGAAACTGCCTATCTTCGGTATCTGTATGGGTAACCAGCTGCTGTCAAAGGCAGGTGGAGCCAAGATCTACAAGCTGAAATACGGTCACCGCAGCCACAATCAGCCGGTGCGTATGGTAGGAACTGAAAAATGTTTCATTACCTCACAGAACCACGGTTATGCAGTGGACAACAACACCCTGGGAGCAGACTGGGAACCTCTTTTCATCAATATGAACGATGGTTCCAATGAAGGAATCCGTCACAAGAAAAACCCCTGGTTCTCGGCACAGTTCCATCCTGAAGCTGCCAGTGGCCCGACAGATACGGAATTCCTGTTCGACGAGTTTGTAAAGTTGCTGTAATCCATTAAAATCAAAAGAAAACAATGAAAGAAGATATAAAGAAAGTATTATTGTTAGGTTCCGGAGCCTTGAAGATCGGTGAAGCAGGCGAATTCGACTATTCCGGCTCACAAGCTCTGAAGGCGTTGAAGGAAGAAGGCATCGAAACCATTCTGATCAACCCGAACATCGCTACCGTACAGACATCGGAAGGCGTGGCAGACAAGATTTACTTCCTGCCTGTGACTCCTTATTTTGTAGAGAAGGTGATTGCCAAAGAACGTCCCGACGGCGTGTTGCTGTCGTTTGGTGGTCAGACTGCCTTGAACTGCGGTGTGGCTCTGTATAAGGCCGGTGTGTTTGAAAAATACAATGCACGCGTGCTCGGTACTCCCGTACAGGCTATCATGGATACGGAAGACCGTGAGCTGTTCGTACAGAAACTGGATGAAATCAATGTAAAGACCATCAAGAGTGAAGCGGTTGAAAACATTGAAGATGCCCGCCGTGCTGCCAAGGAACTGGGTTATCCGGTGATCATCCGTGCTGCATACGCACTGGGAGGTCTGGGCTCAGGTTTCTGCGACAATGAAGAAGAACTGAACGTACTGGCTGAAAAAGCTTTCTCTTTCTCTCCGCAGGTGCTGGTTGAAAAGAGTCTGAAAGGCTGGAAAGAGGTGGAATACGAAGTGGTACGCGACCGTTTCGACAACTGTATCACCGTATGTAACATGGAAAACTTCGACCCTCTGGGTATCCATACCGGTGAGTCTATCGTTATCGCTCCTTCACAGACTCTGACCAACAGCGAATATCACAAACTGCGTGAACTGGCTATCCGCATCATCCGTCATATCGGAATCGTGGGTGAATGTAACGTTCAGTATGCGTTTGATCCCGAATCAGAAGACTACCGGGTAATCGAAGTAAATGCCCGTCTGAGCCGTTCATCTGCACTGGCTTCCAAGGCAACCGGTTATCCTCTGGCATTCGTTGCTGCTAAGTTAGGTCTGGGTTACGGACTGTTTGACCTGAAGAACTCGGTAACAAAGACTACTTCTGCTTTCTTTGAGCCGGCACTGGACTACTGTGTATGTAAGATCCCCCGCTGGGACTTGGGCAAGTTCCACGGTGTAGACCGTGAGCTGGGTTCCAGCATGAAGTCTGTCGGTGAAGTCATGGCCATCGGACGTACTTTCGAAGAAGCGATTCAGAAAGGTCTGCGTATGATCGGTCAGGGCATGCACGGTTTCGTAGAAAACAAGGAACTGGTGATCGAAGACATCGACAAGGCCTTGCGCGAACCGACCGACAAGCGTATCTTCGTTATCTCGAAGGCAATGCGTGCCGGTTACACTGTTGACCAGATCCACGACCTCACCAAGATTGACAAATGGTTCCTTGACAAGCTGATGAACATCATGCAGACATCCAAGGAACTCCATGAATGGGGCAACAACCATAAGCTGCTTTCACAGCTTCCGAACGAACTGCTTTATAAAGCCAAGCGTCAGGGATTCTCTGACTTCCAGGTGGCACGTGCCATCGGATACGAAGGTGAAATGGAAGATGCCATCGTCGACATCCGCAACCATCGTAAGAAAGTAGGTATCGTTCCGGTTGTAAAACAGATCGATACGCTGGCAGCTGAATATCCTGCACAGACCAACTATCTGTATCTGACTTATAGCGGTGTTGCCAATGATGTACATTATCTGGGCGACCATAAGAGTATCGTGGTACTCGGTTCGGGAGCTTACCGTATCGGTTCTTCCGTAGAGTTCGACTGGTGCGGCGTTCAGGCACTGAACACCATCCGCAAGGAAGGCTACCGTTCCGTTATGATTAACTACAACCCCGAAACCGTTTCTACTGACTACGATATGTGCGATCGTCTGTACTTCGACGAGCTGACCTTCGAACGTGTCATGGATATTCTTGATCTGGAGAACCCGCACGGCGTGATCGTTTCTACCGGCGGACAGATTCCGAACAACCTGGCACTGCGTCTGGATGCACAGAAAGTAAATATCCTGGGAACATCGGCCAAGAGCATTGACAATGCTGAAGACCGCGACAAGTTCTCAGCCATGCTTGACCGCATCGGCGTTGACCAGCCGGAATGGAGCGCACTGACTTCAATGGAAGACATCAATGCATTTATCCAGAAAGTAGGATTCCCGGTACTGGTTCGTCCGTCATACGTGCTGTCTGGAGCTGCCATGAACGTATGTTCCAACCAGGAAGAGCTGGAACGCTTCCTGCAGCTGGCTGCCAATGTATCGAAGAAACATCCGGTTGTAGTCAGCCAGTTCATCGAACATGCCAAGGAAGTGGAAATGGATGCCGTTGCACAGAACGGTGAAATCGTTGCATACGCCATTAGTGAACACATCGAATTTGCCGGCGTTCACTCGGGAGATGCTACCATCCAGTTCCCGCCGCAGAAGCTGTATGTTGAAACCGTTCGCCGCATCAAGCGCATCAGCCGCCAGATTGCGAAGGAACTGAACATTTCCGGTCCGTTCAATATCCAGTTCCTGGCCCGCGAAAACGATATCAAGGTTATCGAATGTAACCTGCGTGCCAGCCGTTCATTCCCGTTTGTCAGCAAGGTTCTGAAGATCAATTTCATCGAACTGGCTACAAAAGTTATGTTGGGATTGCCGGTTGAAAAGCCTGAAAAGAACTTGTTTGAACTCGACTATGTAGGTATCAAAGCCAGCCAGTTCTCATTCAACCGTCTGCAGAAGGCCGACCCTGTACTGGGTGTCGACATGGCTTCTACCGGTGAGGTGGGCTGTATCGGTGAAGACACTTCATGTGCCGTACTGAAAGCCATGCTGTCTGTCGGTTACCGCATTCCGGAAAAGAACATTCTGATGTCTACCGGAACACCGAAGCAGAAGGTGGAAATGCTGAAGGCTGCTCAGGAATTGAAGAAGAAAGGCTACAATATCTTTGCAACAGGTGGTTCTTCGAAGTTCCTTACAGAAAATGGAATTGAAAACACCCGTGTATACTGGCCGAGCGAGGAAGGACATCCTCAGGCATTGGAAATGCTTCATAAGAAGGAAATCGACATGGTAGTGAATATTCCGCGTGACCTGTCGGCAGGTGAGCTGGATAACGGTTACAAGATCCGCCGTGCAGCTGTCGATCTGAATATTCCTTTGGTTACGAATGCACGTCTGGCCAGTGCCTTCATTCATGCATTCTGTACGATGACTATCGATGATATCGCTATCAAGAGCTGGGATGAATATAAATAATCCGGCTGACAGATAATCTGATTTTTACTGGCGCCACTCTGAAAGGACTGTTCCTTTTGGAGTGGCGTTTTTTTCGTGCGTATTTATTGATGATATTGTTTTGGGGGTAAAAGAGAAAGTATAAAAAAAGAAAGCGACCTTTTGCAAGACCGCTTTAATTGTTTTCACAACGGAATAATCCTTATTGTGATTTGCTTCAATTTAGTATTTGCAAATATATGAAAAGTTTTTTGATACCGATATCTTTGTGAGATAAATTTTGTCTATATTTGAGAAAAAATAACTTAAGTAGATTATGAAAAAGACATTAGGCTTAGATTTAGGAACAAATAGTATCGGATGGGCTGTAATCAATTCTAATATAGATTCTGAAGGTAAAGAAAAACTAGTAGGTATTTCTTCTTGTGGCAGTAGGATTATTCCTATGGATGCTACTACATTAGGAGACTTTGGAAAAGGAAATACTAAATCTCCAGTAGCGGAACGAACAAGACTTCGAGGAATACGTCGCTTGCTGGAACGTAGCTTACTTCGTAGAGAACGCTTGCATCGGGTTCTGTCTGTTATGGGTTTTTTGCCGGAACATTATGCTTCTCAACTGGATCGATATGGCAAGTTCTTGCCGGAAACAGAGCCTAAACTGGCCTGGTATAAAGATGATTCTGGCAGATATCAATTTCTGTTTCAGAAATCATTTCATGAGATGCTTGAAGACTTTCGTCAGCATCAGCCGGAACTGGTTGCGGGAGAGAAAAAGATACCTTATGACTGGACTATTTATTATTTGCGGAAGAAAGCTCTTTCTCAGGAAATAACTAAGGAAGAACTGGCCTGGATACTTCTCAACTTTAATCAAAAGAGAGGATACTATCAGTTGAGAGGAGAAGAAGAACAGGAAGAAAATAATAAATCAGTAGAATATCATGCGCTGAAGGTCGTATCTGTGGAAGACTCCGGAGAGCGTAAGGGAAAGGACATCTGGTATAATGTTACATTGGAAAATGGCTGGGTTTACCGGAGGGCCAGCAATATTCCTTTAGACTGGACCGGTAAGGTGAAAGAGTTTGTTGTAACAACAGAATTAGATGATGCCGGAAATCCCAAAAAGGATAAGGAAGGTAACGTGAAGCGTTCTTTCCGGGCTCCTAAAGAAGATGATTGGGGATTACTGAAAACCAGAACGCAGGCGCAGATTGATGAAAGTGGTAAAACTGTTGGTACATATATTTATGAATCATTACTTTGTATGCCCAATCAGAAAATCAGAGGAAAACTGGTTCGTACGATAGAACGTAAATATTATAAAGACGAACTTCGACAGATCTTGGTTAAGCAGTCTGAGTTTCACGCAGCTTTGCAAGATCATAATTTGTTGCTTTCTTGTATTGAAGAACTATATCCTAACAATGAAGCACATCGTCGGTTATTATCTGCTTCCAGTTTTATCTATTTTCTGATAGAAGATATATTGTTTTATCAGCGTCCACTGAAAAGCCAGAAAGGATTGATAGACAATTGTCCCTATGAATCACATATATATAAGGATAAGAAGGATGGCAGTTTGCATCATGTTCCATTAAAATGTGTTTCCAAATCACATCCGCTGTTTCAGGAATTCCGGTTGTGGCAATTCCTTTCTAATTTACGCATATATCAGCGTGAAAGAATGATGGATGGATCTCTTAAGCTGGATGTGGATGTAACACGTGAATTCTTGCCGAGTGAGGAGGATTATGTAAAATTATTCGACTGGCTGAATGAACGGAAAGAAATCAGTCAAAAGTTTCTTCTGGCATATAAACCTTTCGGATTAAAGAAAAATGAGCAGGCTAATTATCGTTGGAACTATGTAGAAGACAAGAGTTATCCATGTAATGAGACAAGAGCGGAAATCAAGAGCAGACTGAGTAAGGCTGGAGTTCCGGAGGAATTCCTGACAGAAGAAAAGGAAGAGGCTTTATGGCATATACTGTATTCTATATCAGATAAGAAAGAGTTGACAAAGGCTTTAGGTACTTTTGCAGCGAAGAACTGTCTGAACGAAAGTTTTGTGGAAGTCTTTGCCAAAATTCCGCCTTTTGAAAGTAATTATGCAGCTTACTCCTTGAAAGCTATCCGTAAATTGCTTGCATTGATGCGCATGGGAAAGTATTGGAATGAGCAGGCCATTGACAGGCAAACCCGCGATCGAATAGAAAAGATTCTGACAGGAGAATATGATGAAACTATTCGTTCTCGTGTGCGTGAAAAGGCTATGCTTTTGACAGATATATCTTCTTTCCGTGGACTTCCTTTGTGGTTGGCATGTTATATTGTTTATGATCGTCATTCTGAATCAAAAGAACTTGTGAAATGGGAAACTCCTGCTGATATTGATCATTTCTTGAGTAAGTTCAAACAGAATTCATTGCGTAATCCTATTGTAGAGCAGGTTATTACAGAATCTTTGCGTACTGTACGAGATATTTGGAAGCAAGAAGGTAAAATAGATGAAATTCATGTTGAATTAGGTCGTGAGATGAAGAATCCGGCCAAAGAACGTGCTCGGATAACAGCTCAGGTACAGGAAAATGAAAATACCAATTTGCGTATAAAAGCGTTGCTTGCAGAGTTTATGAACCCTGAATTTGAGATAGAAAATGTTCATCCTTACTCGCCTGGGCAGCAAGAGATTCTACGAATTTATGAAGATGGAGTTTTGTCGGGTATTGCAGAAAAGGATTTGCCTGATGATATCACAGCAATATTGAAAAAGTTTAGAGAAAATGATGTAAAGAAACGTCCCACAACTTCAGAAGTCTTGCGGTATAAACTTTGGCTGGAGCAACGATATCGTTCACCTTATACCGGTAGGGTTATTCCGCTTGGTAAATTGTTTACTCCAGCTTATGAAATAGAGCATGTGATACCACAGTCACGTTATTTTGATGATTCTATTTCCAATAAGGTCATTTGTGAATCAGCTGTGAATAAGTTGAAAGATAATTGTCTGGGATATGAATTTATCAAAAAGCATTCCGGTGAGATGGTTGAACTGGGGAATGGTGAAACGGTTCCTGTCTTTTCGGTTGAAGAGTATGAACGTTTCGTGAAAGAATCTTACTTTGGCAATAGCAAGAAGATGAAGAAACTGTTGCTGGAAGATATACCTGATAGTTTTATTGAGCGTCAGTTGAATGATAGTCGATATATCAGTAGGGTAGTGACATCTTTACTTTCAAATTTGGTATGTGAAGAGGGAGAACAGGATGGTTTGTCAAAGAATGTTATAGTTTGTACGGGTGGAATAACAGATCGGTTGAAGAAGGATTGGGGAGTACAGGAGGTATGGAACCGGATTATTCTTCCACGTTTTTTACGGTTGAATGAGATTACTGGCAGAACAGATTTCACTTCTACAAGTGTAAACGGTCATCTGTTGCCTGCCTTACCTTTGTATCTGCAAAAAGGATTTAATAAAAAAAGAATAGACCATCGTCATCATGCGATGGATGCCATAGTCATAGCCTGTGCTAATAGGAATATTGTAAACTATCTCAATAACTCTTCTGCAAGAAAGAATTCTGAGATATCTCGTTATGATCTGCAACGTTTGTTGTGTGAAAAGGTGAAAACAGACGCAAACGGTAATTACAAATGGATTCTTCGTAAACCTTGGGAGACATTTACACAGGATGTATATGCAGCATTGACGAATATTGTTGTCAGCTTTAAGCAGAATCTTCGGGTAATCAATCGTACCACGAACTATTATCAGCATTATAATGAGGCTGGAGAAAAGAGAATGATTCCCCAGACTAAGGGTGATCGTTGGGCAATCCGTAAACCGATGCACAAAGATACGGTATATGGTGAAGTTAATTTGCGTAAGGAAAAGACACTTCCTTTGAGAGACGTTGTCAAGAATCCGTCGATTGTTGTGGATAAGTCATTGAAAAACAAATTGTATGAGTTGCTAAAATCTCAGTATGACCTGAAAGCAATAGCGAAGTACTTCGAAACCCATCAGGATGTCTGGGCTGATGTCAATTTAAAGAAAATCAAGGTATACTATTTTACAAAGGAGACAAATGAACGCTTCTTTGCAACACGTAAATCACTAGATCCAAGTTTTGATCAGAAGAAAATTGAAGAAGAAGTTACGGATACAGGGGTACAAAAGATTTTGCTACATCATTTACAGCAAAATAATAACGATCCGGATATGGCTTTTTCTCCTGATGGAATAGACCGTATGAATCAGAATATGACAATTCTGAACGATGGCAAATGGCATCAACCCATTTATAAAGTACGGACTTATGAAAAAGCAGATAAGTTTGCTGTTGGTGAGAGTGGAAATAAAGCTAAAAAGTTTGTAGAAGCAGCCAAGGGAACCAATTTGTTTTTTGCAGTATATGAATCTGTACAAGAGGATGAGGCTATAGGAAAGCAGGTCTGTAAACGGACTTTTGCAACCATACCTCTGAACGAAGTTATCAAGCGTAAAAAACAAGGATTACCTGCTGCCCCGGAAGATTTAAATGGTAATCTGCCAAAATTTGTTTTATCTCCTAATGATTTGGTCTATTTACCAACAGAAGAAGAACGTAATAGCAGCAGAATAATTCAACCTTTGGATAGAGAAAGAATTTATAAAATGGTTTCTTCTTCTGGTAGTCAATGTTTCTTTATAAAAGTATTTGTTGCTAATTCAATTTGGGATAAAAATGAGTATTCCTCTTTAAATAAGATGGAGCGTGCAATAACAAATGAAATGATAAAAGAAATTTGTGTTCCTATTAAGATAGATAGATTAGGTAATGTTTCCTTGATACAAATATGATATAATGATAAAGAAAACACTGTATTTTGGCAATCCTGCTTATTTATCACTGCAAAATAAGCAGTTGGTTATTAAGTTGCCGGAAGTGGAGCGTAATGCTTCACTTCCAGAATGCTTTAAATCTCAATCGGTTATAACCAGACCGATAGAAGATATAGGATTGGTGATATTAGATCACAAGCAGATAACAATTACTTCGGGAGCGCTTGAAGCGCTTTTGGAAAACAATTGTAGTGTCATAACTTGTGATAACAAAAGTATGCCTGTAGGACTGTTATTGCCACTTTATGGAAATACAGTACAGAATGAAAGATTTAGGGAACAACTCACGGCAACTCTTCCGTTGAAGAAACAATTGTGGCAGCAAACTATAAAAGTTAAAATACAGAATCAGGCACATGTCCTGCAATATTGTTCAGGAGAAGACAATAAATGCATGAGGATTTGGGCGGAAGAAGTAAAAAGCGGCGATCCTGATAATCTGGAAGCGAGGGCTGCTGCTTACTATTGGAAAACACTTTATGCTCATATTCCAGGATTTACACGCGACCGTGACGGAATCCCTCCCAATAATTTATTAAATTATGGCTATGCTATTTTACGCGCGATTATAGCCCGTGCTTTAGTTTCCAGTGGTTTGTTGCCAACTTTAGGCATACATCATCATAACCGCTATAATGCTTATTGTCTGGCTGATGATATAATGGAGCCTTATCGCCCTTATGTAGATAAACTTGTATTTCAACTTGTCAAGACTTATGGCGAAAATATAGAACTGACCAAGGAAATAAAATCTGTTTTATTGACGATTCCCACGCTTGATGTGGTTATAGGTAGAAAACGAAGTCCGTTAATGATAGCTGCTACTCAGACAACTGCCTCTTTATATAAATGCTTTAGTGGTGAATTGCGTAAAATTGCTTATCCAGAAATGTGATGGATAGATACAGTGAATATCGTATTATGTGGATACTTGTATTTTTTGATTTGCCTACAGAAACTCAAAAAGACAAGAAAGCTTATACCTTGTTTCGTAAGAACCTGCAGAAAGACGGCTTTACAATGTTTCAGTTTTCTATTTATGTTCGCCATTGTGCCAGTTATGAAAATGCAGAAGTTCATATCAAACGTGTCAAGTCTTTCCTACCGGAATTTGGTCAAATAGGGATTTTATGCATAACAGATAAACAGTTTAGCCAGATAGAATTATTTTATGGGGAAGAAGCCTCAAATTAAGAATGTTGCTGGACAACAATTGGAGTTGTTTTAGAAATAAAAAA
>NZ_EQ973646.1:369780-400038 GCF_000157915.1 Phocaeicola coprophilus DSM 18228 = JCM 13818
TTTTATTAGAAATATTTCTTTTTTATTTCTAAAACGCTTTGCAACTTATTGGTTCTTATCTAGTTATTAGATATCAGCTGTAAGTTCTTATGCAAAGTTACTAAAATGAAAGCAAATCACAACCTATGCGGTGGATATTGACGGTGAGGTGTCGCTGTAAGTTCTTATGCAAAGTTACTAAAATGAAAGCAAATCACAACGAGTTGTCAAGCGTGCCGTATCTGGATCTGCTGTAAGTTCTTATGCAAAGTTACTAAAATGAAAGCAAATCACAACTAGAAGGATCCGACACAGATACTATAATCGCTGTAAGTTCTTATGCAAAGTTACTAAAATGAAAGCAAATCACAACAAGAAATTGCTAATATTAGCCCAAGCCCGGCTGTAAGTTCTTATGCAAAGTTACTAAAATGAAAGCAAATCACAACATATTTGCAATACCCAGCAAAATCTCCAAGGCTGTAAGTTCTTATGCAAAGTTACTAAAATGAAAGCAAATCACAACGACTTGAACAAGAAACACAGAAAAAATCAAGCTGTAAGTTCTTATGCAAAGTTACTAAAATGAAAGCAAATCACAACCGCAAAGGATATTAGCTCTTCGACATCTTTGCTGTAAGTTCTTATGCAAAGTTACTAAAATGAAAGCAAATCACAACAAGCGGAGCAAACATTAATATGTTTGCGAAGCTGTAAGTTCTTATGCAAAGTTACTAAAATGAAAGCAAATCACAACATAGTAAAAAAAAGTTAGTATCTTTGTAGTGCTGTAAGTTCTTATGCAAAGTTACTAAAATGAAAGCAAATCACAACTTCCCTAGTATATTATACAAGATCACTACAGCTGTAAGTTCTTATGCAAAGTTACTAAAATGAAAGCAAATCACAACAACATTCCTTTACTCTATTTTCTACGTTTTGCTGTAAGTTCTTATGCAAAGTTACTAAAATGAAAGCAAATCACAACAAGACAGAAAGGTATGAGCAGCTTTAAGGAGCTGTAAGTTCTTATGCAAAGTTACTAAAATGAAAGCAAATCACAACTTGAATAGCGCCTGTTTCTTTTCAAAATTGCTGTAAGTTCTTATGCAAAGTTACTAAAATGAAAGCAAATCACAACAAATGCAAATAATAACCAAAAACTCTCAGGCTGTAAGTTCTTATGCAAAGTTACTAAAATGAAAGCAAATCACAACTTCTTTACCTATAATAAAATCACATATAAAGCTGTAAGTTCTTATGCAAAGTTACTAAAATGAAAGCAAATCACAACTGTATGCCTTGCGCACCAATTATCATTACGCTGTAAGTTCTTATGCAAAGTTACTAAAATGAAAGCAAATCACAACTGTATGCCTTGCGCACCAATTATCATTACGCTGTAAGTTCTTATGCAAAGTTACTAAAATGAAAGCAAATCACAACTTAACTGGGGAGAGGTTGGTAATGTTTGTTGCTGTAAGTTCTTATGCAAAGTTACTAAAATGAAAGCAAATCACAACGCATGCATGAATGTTCCGTAAGCAGCCCTTGCTGTAAGTTCTTATGCAAAGTTACTAAAATGAAAGCAAATCACAACTACCGATTGCGTGAGATCCTTGCAGACAAAGCTGTAAGTTCTTATGCAAAGTTACTAAAATGAAAGCAAATCACAACAGTTAAATGGAAATTATCGTTTGATGGATAGCTGTAAGTTCTTATGCAAAGTTACTAAAATGAAAGCAAATCACAACGGATGCTTCAATCACCTCATGAGATTGAGGCTGTAAGTTCTTATGCAAAGTTACTAAATTGGAGTCAAATGACCGCACAATACCTTCGTCCGTTGAACTGGTCAATGCAAAAAAAACGACCGCACGATTGGCCCTCAACGACCGCACGATTGAGCTCCAACGACCGCATAATTTGCCTTGATCGACCGCACGATTCCGGAGGCCTGTCAGAATGAGTTTTCAGAGGCTGGAAATACCTTTGGGAGAGGTGAAATAAAGCCCGCGGGCTTTTTAAAAAACGTTTCGGGCTTTGAAGGAAAAGACTTCGGGCTTTTGAGTAAAACGTTTCGGCGTTTTTCTGTGCTTATGCTGAAGCTTTTCTGTTAAGAATCTTCTTGAGAATATTTTTTCTTGCAATGGCAAGTCCGGAGGACAACGGCTCATTGTCCAACAGGCTCAGAATGTTTTCAAGTTCTGACAATAAGTCAGTATGAAACTTGCACTGTTCGTATGAAAGCTTTATGCATAAGGCTCTGACTCCACATGAGTTTTCACAGGACGTAATTCCGGACAGGCAGTAATCGATGAAGTCGGTTCTGAGTTCATCTTCCCGGAAAGGCAGTCTGAGGATGAGGGTCAGCAGGAGTCGTTTCTTGCCTTCGTGTGTTTCCTGCAATGCCAGACTGATCAGTTCGTCCTGTCTGGGGGCAAGCCATTGGAAGTTATACGGGTCAAAATGCGTGAATACCCATAAGGCATTGTACGACACTTTTTCGTCACCGTCTTTTATGCAGGCATACAGTTCTTCCTTATGAGAGTTGTTTCTTTCCCCTTGAGTGTAGAAACAGATTTCATGAATATCGTCTGCGCTCAGCCTTTGAGTCAGTTTGTTGCGTATCACAGAACGGATGTTTCCATGTGTCATGGTGATCATGCTCATGCCGTTGTTTATCCTTGCTGCCGGGTAGAAGCGGAGGGGGTGTCGCTGTTGCATTTATGCGGTGAGCGGCAGGCGTACAGCAGGCGTTTGCTGTAATAGTCTTCTGTGGAAGAAGAGACGGTTACTCCCTGGCGTGCAGCGTGAATGAATGAAAATTCTCCGGTTTCGTTGTTGACTGATACGACGATTCCCACGTGACCGATCTTGTTGGATATGCGGCTTCCGCTGAAAAATACCAGGTCGCCCAGGTGCAAGTCCTTGTAGTCTGAAACTTGTTTGTCCTTACAGAAAAGGCTGGCCGAGGAGCGGGGAACGGAGATGTCCAGTTTCCGGAAGACATAGGACACGAAGCCCGAACAGTCGAATCCGCGTTTGGGATTACTTCCTCCCGGGGTATAGCGAATGCCGGAGTATTGGGTGGCTTTCTGAACGATATCTTCACCGCTGACCTTGTTGTTGGCCATGGCGGGCAGGGTAATTATAAGCAGCAAAAAGAGGTACACGTATTTCATTGCGGGTTCAGTTTTTGTGGTTATCGTGGGTTAAAGTTAACTTTTTATTCCGAGAAAAGAGAATTTTCTCCGTTTCGCAGCGGAAAGTTTAGGCTTTTTTCAGGGAGCTGTTAAAAGGCTGTTAAGAAAGCGGGGAGGGGTGAATGAGGAATATGGAATACAGGTTTTGTGTTAAAATGTCATATTCTTGGGGATTTATGGAAAAATAATCACTTTGGCTCAACTTTTGATGGGGAATAGTTGTTGTGTTTATGTATCAAAAAGACAGATACGGGCTTTTTGATTTATTCTGATCATTAATATAAGAAGAAAAAACTATGGAGGATGTAAAAAAGACTCGGGTGGAGAGCGATTTGATCGGCTCTCGTGAAATTTCAGATGAATGCCTGTATGGTGTACAGACACTGAGAGGAATTGAAAATTTTTCGATCAGCAAATATCACCTGAATGAGTATCCTTTATTTATCAACGGGCTGGCCATGACCAAGATGGCAGCTGCCCGCGCCAATCATGAGCTCGGCTTGCTGACGGATGAACAGTTTCAGGCCATTACGCAGGCTTGCCGTGAAATTCTGGAAGGACGTTTTCACGATCAGTTCCCTGTAGACATGATTCAGGGAGGAGCTGGTACGTCGACAAATATGAATGCCAATGAGGTAATAGCCAACCGTGCACTGGAAATCATGGGGCATGCACACGGAGATTATGCTTTTTGTTCGCCCAATGACCATGTGAACTGTTCCCAGTCAACCAACGATGCATATCCGACGACTATCCATCTGGGGATGTATGCCACTCATCTGAAGCTGTTGCCTTATCTGGAAGATCTGATTGCTGCCTTCCGCCGGAAAGGAGAAGAATTTGCCCATATCATCAAGATGGGACGTACACAACTGGAAGATGCGGTGCCGATGACACTGGGACAGACGTTTAACGGGTTTGCAAGCATCCTGACGGATGAAATCAAACATTTGAACGAGGCTGCGGCCGATTTCCTGACTGTCAACATGGGTGCGACGGCTATCGGTACGGGAATCTGTGCCGAACCGGGATATGCTGAAAAGTGTATTGCCGCTTTGCGCGACATCACGGGCTGGGATATCCGTTTGTCGGATGATCTGGTAGGTGCCACTTCCGATACATCCTGCCTGGTTGGATATGCTTCGGCAATGAAGCGTCTGGCCGTGAAGGTAAACAAGATCTGTAATGACTTGCGTCTGCTGGCCAGTGGTCCCCGTTGCGGACTGGGCGAAATAAACCTGCCGGCCATGCAGCCGGGATCATCCATTATGCCGGGCAAGGTGAATCCGGTGATTCCGGAAGTGATGAACCAGATCTGCTTCAAGGTGATCGGTAATGAACTTTGTGTCACAATGGCAAGTGAGGCTGCTCAGATGGAACTGAATGTGATGGAACCTGTAATGGTGCAGTGTTGCTTTGAGTCTGCCGAACTGATGATGAATGGTTTCCGTACGTTGCGGACGCTTTGTGTGGAAGGCATCACGGCCAATGAAGAGCATTGTATCAACGAAGTGCATCACAGCATCGGAGTAGTGACGGCTCTGAATCCGGTAATCGGTTACAAGAACTCCACCAAGATAGCCAAGGAAGCGCTTGAAACGGGAAAGAGTGTTTATCAGCTGATACTGGATCACGGTATTTTGACGAAAGAGGAAATTGATCAGATTCTGAGTCCGGAGAACATGATTCATCCGGTGAAACTGAATATCAAGCATCGCTGATCAGGTGGTGAATGGATTGGCCCGACCGGAGACTGAGGTTTCGGTCGGGTTGATTTTATTCCGGGAGAGAAGTGTCGCAAAGGCATTTTTCTCCCGGTTCTTCAAATTCAATGGTCGTATGTATGATGTGATACTGGCGCGCCACGGCTTGTATTTCCTCCTTCAGCTGATGGAAGTTTGTTCCGGAAGTGACCGCGTGGAGGGTCATTACGTGCGACTCTCCGTCCAGACTCCAGAGGTGCATGTCGTGGATTGAACGGATGCCTTCGATTTCGGTCAGTTTCCGTGTCAGTTCATCCACCGGGATATCTTCGGGAACGGATTGAAGCATGATCCTGAACACTGCATGCAGATTTTTCCAGACGTTGGTCAGCACCCAGATGGAAATTCCCATGGAAAGCAGGGTGTCGAGCATCGGAAGGTCGATGAAAAGCATGACAATGCTGACAATCAGTACGGAAACCCATCCCAGCACGTCTTCCATGATATGGAGAAAGGCGGCGCGCTCGTTCAGGGACGAGCCTTTCTTCAGGTTGAAAGCTGCTCCTCCGTTGATAAGAATACCGATGACGGCCACCCAGAGCATGCCCTGGGCATTGACGGGCTGAGGGTTCAGCAGTCGCTGTCCGGCTTCAAGGAGGACGATGGTAGAACTGATGGCGAGCACTCCCGAAAGAAAGACACTGCCCAGCAGGGAGAATCGCTTGTAGCCGTAAGTATAGGTAGATGTACGTCCCTGGGTAGATTTTTTTTGCAGCATCCAGGCTATGGCCAGCGACAGGCAGTCGCCGAAGTCGTGAAGGGCATCGGTCAGGATGGCGATACTGTTGGTGAGCAGTCCTCCCACCAGTTCAATGACAATAAAGGCGGCATTGAGAAAAAATGCGACCGAAATGTTCTTCGCTGCATTGCCGGTGGAATGATGATGGTGATGATATGACATGGTTACAGATGTTTTCGTTTGGCGCAGTTTGCGCAGATTCCTTTGACGATATAGTTGATCTTGCGGGGAATAAAGCCTTCCGGAAGGTCCACGTGAGGGATCAGATCCTGGTCCAGACAATAGGTCTTCCGGCATTCCTCACAATAGAAATGGCAGTGTTCTTCTTCTTCGCGGCAGTTTCCGTGATTGTGACAGAAACAGTATTTCAGCGAGCCGCTTCCGTCGTCTACGCTGTGAATGAGCCGGTGATCGTGGAAGAGAGTCAGTGTACGGAAAAGGCCTGACTTGTCGATACTGGGCAGACGTTCTTCCAGATCGCCCAGAGAGAAGGTGTTTTTTTCTTCCGCAATGGCTTCATACACCAGAATCCGGGTTGATGTAGGACGGATTCCGGCTTGTGTCAGTATGTCGCAGCAGTCTTTGGCATTCATGTTTTTCTTGTTTTATCTGTCTGCAAAGTTAAGCATCTGTTTTTGCAACCGGGTTGCAAACTGGCGGAAAAAATTAAAGCCAACCCATCCGTCACGGATTTGTCGGCCAGTCATCTTAAGGAATATATCTATGTTTAACAGTATGTGTCCCTTTTCACGCTGCAAAGGTAGCGGAGGGATGTTTCCCTGGAGTGACATCCGTGTTACGTTCGTATGAAAAAAAGACACGAACCGCGCAGGGCCGGTTATCGGCTGTCTGTGCGGTTCGTGCTGGTTTGTCCGGAAGTGGTTTGAAACCGATTATTTGATTTCGAATTCTTCCTTCATGTCCAGTTCCTCGCCTTTGGTGTCATAGAATTTATATTCCAGGAAGGCCAGGTTCTGATTGGGAATGACTTTGATACCGAATCCAAACTTCATTTGCCATTTCCGTTTCAGGGAAACAAGTCCCTGATTGACGTATGCTGCTACATAAGGATGGATGTGCAGCGTAAATTTCTTCACTTTCAGCTTATTGACCAGATAGTCGATCTTGCTTTCCAGGGTGTCGGTAAACAAGATGGACGGCTTGATTTTTCCTTTTCCGAAACAGGTCGGACAATCTTCGTCTGTATTCACGTCCATGGCCGGGCGGACGCGCTGACGGGTGATTTGCATCAGACCGAACTTGCTGAGCGGCAAAATATTATGTTTTGCACGGTCTTTCTGCATGTTCTGACACATGCGTTCGTAGAGTTTCTGACGGTTTTCAGCAAGATTCATATCAATGAAGTCGACAACGATGATTCCTCCCATGTCTCTTAACCGGAGCTGACGCGCCAACTCATCGGCTGCGCCCAGATTCACATCCAGTGCATTGGCTTCCTGTCCGTTTCCAGACTTGGAACGGTTGCCGCTGTTCACGTCTACCACGTGCAATGCCTCGGTGTGTTCAATGATCAGATAAGCTCCGCTTTTGTAGGAAATAGTTTTTCCAAACGAGGATTTGATCTGTTTGGTAATGGCGAAGTTGTCAAAGATGGGAAGCTGGCCTTTGTATAGCTTGACAATGTTTACCCGTTCAGGGGCGATAAGCGCTACATAATCTTTCACTTCGTTGTACACGGCTTCGTCGTTGACATAAATGTTTTCATACGACGGGTTGAACAGATCGCGCAGCATGGCTACGGTACGGCTTGTTTCTTCGTACACGAGTGAAGGCAGCTTGGTGGCCTTTTGTACTTTGGTGATGGTTTCTTCCCAATGTTTCAGCAAGACTTTCAGCTCGGCATCGAGTTCGGCAACGCGCTTTCCTTCGGCAACAGTTCGTACGATCACGCCAAAATTTTTAGGCTTGATGCTTTGTAACAGCTGTTTGAGGCGGGCACGTTCTTCATTCGATTTAATTTTTTGTGATACGGAAACCTTATCATTGAAAGGTATAAGTACCAGATAACGGCCTGCGAATGAGAGTTCGCACGTCAGGCGCGGACCTTTGGTTGAGATAGGTTCCTTGACGATCTGTACAATAACTTCCTGACCTTGCTGCAGGACATTCGAAATGGATCCGTCCTTTTCGATGTCGGGGAGCATGGAAGCTTTCGTAATGGGGTACAGTTTTTTTCTGTCGCTTACGACTTGCTTGAGATACTTCTGATACGAATGGAATTGTGGTCCTAAGTCTAAGTAGTGAAGGAAAGCGTCTTTCTCGAAACCGACATCTACGAAGCAGGCGTTCAGTCCGGGCATGATTTTTTTAACTTTGCCCACGTACATGTTACCCACTGAAAAAGAAAGATTGCGTTCTTCTTTTTGGAGTTCCACCAGGTTCTTGTCTTCAAGAAGTGCGATAGAAATCTCTTTGGGCTGTACGTCTACTACTAATTCGCTTGTCACTTGTTACTTAGTTTTAAAAGTTATAACTGAGATTCTAGAATTACGCGGATTATGCAAGGAGCAGAATCCGCGTTTTTTCTTGACTAATACGCAAAGAACAAACCTGAAAGACTAGTAGGAGCTTTGCAAGTTTGTTCTTTATTGAAGTCGGACAGACTAACAATTATTTTTTGCTTTTATGTCTGTTCTTTCTTAGTCTTTTTTTACGTTTGTGAGTAGACATTTTATGTCTTTTTCTTTTCTTTCCGCTTGGCATAGCTTCAAAATTTTATAGGGTTAATACTAGTGTTAATTTATTTTTTTACTGACAATGTAAAAGTCTTGGCAGGTTTGAATGCCGGAATATTGTGTTCCGGAATGATGATAGTTGTATTCTTGGAGATGTTGCGAGCAGTTTTCTGAGCTCTTTTCTTGACGATGAAACTGCCAAAACCTCTCAGGTATACGTTTTCGTCTTTTGACAAAGAATCCTTTACTGAATCCATAAACGCTTCCAGGGTTGTCAGTACTGTGGCTTTGTCAATGCCAGTGTTTTTGGCAATTTCGTTTACAATATCTGCTTTAGTCATTTCGCTAATAATTATTGTTATACGTTATCTTAAATTTTTGGTCTGCAAATATATAGCTTTTCTCGTACTCTGAAAAATATATTCCGAACAAATTTTGTAAAAAGTGTGTCTGAAGGTATCAAAATTCCTATTTTTGCTCAAAAAAACAGTTTTAAAGAAGTGGTATGAGTGTAAATCAGTTTAGTGAGAGCTTGATCAGATGGTACGAACTGCACCGCCGGGAGCTTCCCTGGCGCGAGACAAAGGATCCTTACCGGATCTGGATTTCGGAAATTATTCTGCAACAGACGCGGGTGGCGCAGGGCTATGCTTATTATTGCCGTTTCATTGAGCGGTTTCCCGATGTATGCAGTCTGGCTGAAGCACATGAAGACGAGGTGATGAAAATGTGGCAGGGACTGGGATATTATTCGCGTGCCCGCAACTTGCATGAGGCTGCCCGTTCACTTGCTGGGCGGGGAAGACTGCCCGAAACATATAAGGAAGTGCGTGCCATGAAGGGGGTGGGCGATTATACGGCAGCAGCTATCTGCTCATTTGCTTATGATATGCCTTGTGCCGTGGTCGATGGAAACGTATACAGGGTGCTTTCGCGCTGGATGGGTGTGGATGAACCGATAGATACCGCTGCCGGAAAGAAACTGTTTGCGCAGCTGGCGGATCAGCTTCTCGACCGGAAGCACCCGGCTGTTTACAATCAGGCTATCATGGATTTCGGGGCTTTGCAGTGTGTGCCGGCTTCACCGGACTGTCAGGTTTGTCCGCTGGCTGACAGTTGTGTGGCATTACGTGACAAGCGGGTGGAGGAGTTGCCCCGGAAATCTCATAAGGTAAAGACGGTGAACCGTTATTTTTCGTATATTTACGTGCGTGCGGGCGTATATACCTTTATAAATAAGCGCGGTGCGGGAGATATCTGGCAAAACCTGTATGAGTTTCCCTTGATAGAAACTCCGGAAAAGCCCGATGAGTCAGAGCTGTTTGCTTTGCCGGAATGGAACAAGTTGTTAGGCGGGCAGGCTGTTAAAAGGATCCGTCTGGTAGAAAGCGGAGTGAAACATGTGCTTTCGCATCGGGTGGTGTATGCTTCCTGTTATGAGGTGGTTCTGGAAAATGAAGATGCGTTTTTGGACGGTTTTCAGCGCATCCGGGAAGAAGATCTGCACAAATTTCCGGTGTCTCGCTTGATATCTCATTTTTTTTCGTTACTTTTGGAACCTAAAATTAGATAAAACGATAAGATTATGTCATTGAATAAGGTACAGTTGATCGGTAATGTCGGAAAAGATCCCGATGTAAGATATTTGGATTCAGGTGTGGCAGTAGCTACTTTTCCTTTGGCTACAACAGACCGCGGTTATACGCTGGCAAATGGAACACAGGTGCCGGAACGTACTGAATGGCATAATATCGTATTGTGGCGCGGACTGGCAGAAACAGCAGAGAAATATGTCCGCAAAGGAGACAAACTCTATATTGAGGGGAAAATCCGTTCACGTTCTTATGATGACCAGAACGGAGTGAAACGTTATGTTGTAGAGATTTTCGGCGATAATATGGAAATGCTTTCTTCGCCTCGCCAGTCTCAGCAGGCTCCTCAGTCTGCACCGGCTCAGCCTTCGGGCGCACAGCCTGTACAGCAGGGATCCGCGGCTCAATCTGCACCCGCAGGGGAGATGTCGGATGACTTGCCGTTCTAATTTGATTGTTTAACTAAATTTATAATCCTTGGACCCAGACTCGTATTTATGCCGCTTGGCGGATTTATGTAATGATGTGACCCTCTTTGCTCCTTCAGCAGGAGCAATTGTGGCTTTGGTTTTAGCTTTGTTGTTATTGTATGCTTCAGGTTTTGTTTCGGCATCTGAGATTGCGTTCTTTTCGCTTTCGCCGGCAGATCGTAATGAAATCGAAGAGGAAAATCATGCGGTAGACAAACGTATAAAAGCGTTGCTGGATGATTCCGAACGGCTTCTGGCTACCATTCTGATCTCTAATAATTTTGTAAATGTTACGATTATCATGTTGTGCAATTATTTCTTTGCCAGCGTGATAGACTTTGGCGGGGCCGAAATTCTCGAATTTCTGGTGATCACCGTTATTCTGACCTTCCTTTTATTGCTTTTTGGCGAAATTATGCCGAAAATTTATTCGGCCCAGCATACTTTGTCATTCTGCCGTAAGGCTGCTCCGGTTATTTGGGTATTGCTTTCTGTTTTTCGTCCTTTGTCGAACCTGCTGGTCCGTTCCACCTTTGTCATCAATCGTGTGGCCCAGAAAAGAAAAAAGCAGTGTAACTTGTCGGTGGATGAATTGTCGCAGGCACTGGAACTGACGGATAAAAGTGAGATATCCGAAGAAACGAATATGCTGGAAGGTATTATCCGTTTCGGAGAGGAAACAGCCAAGGAAGTGATGACTTCCCGTCTGGATATGGTGGATCTGGATATTGAGGCTTCTTATTCCGAGGTATTGAAATGTATTGTTGAGAATGCGTATTCTCGTATACCTGTATATCAGGAAAACCGGGATAATGTGAAGGGAATTCTGTATATCAAGGATTTGCTGCCCTATCTGGATCGGGGGGATGATTTTAAATGGCAGAACCTGATACGTCCGGCCTACTTTGTTCCGGAGACCAAAAAGATTGATGATTTGTTGCGCGACTTCCAGATAAACCGGATTCATATTGCTATTGTTGTGGATGAATTTGGAGGAACATCGGGATTGGTAACGATGGAAGATATTATAGAAGAAATCGTAGGAGAAATCAACGATGAGTATGATGAAGAAGAACGCACTTATGTGAAACTGGCTGATGATACCTATGTATTCGAAGGCAAGACATTGCTGAGTGATTTTTATAAGATTCTAAAAATCGATTCAGATGTATTTGAAACGGTGGAGGGAGATGCCGATACCCTGGCCGGACTTCTGCTGGAACTGAAAGGAGAATTCCCTTCCCTGCATGAAGTCATCACATACCAGTATTTCCGTTTTGAAGTGTTGGAAATGGATGCACGCCGTATTCTGAAAGTAAAGGTGTCAATCTGTTCCCGACCGGAAAAGGAAGATGTGGAATCTGAAAAATAAAGTTTGAAGAGATGCCGCTTTACCGACATTGGAAAGAAGGAGACGCAGAGTGGGGAATCTGGAAAGTCAGTGAGTCTGCAGAAGAGTTGCGGGCAATGCTGACCGGGAGATTGCCTTATGACGTCGAGCTGGACTCATTGAAGGCGCAGGGGCGCAAGATGGAATATCTGGCGGTTCGGGTATTACTGAAAACGTTAACCGGAAAGGAATATCATATTTTGCATGAGTCTTCCGGTAAACCTTATGTGGAAGGACATTTGTTTCAGCTGACGATTTCTCATACGAAAGGATATGTAGCCGTCGGACTTCATCCGTCTGCTGAGGTGGGGATGGATATAGAACAATGTACGGAGCGGGTTCGGAAAGTAATGAGCCGGTTTATTCACCCGGAAGAGATTCCTCATCGGGACAGTCTGTCACCGGAAGAGATGCTCAGTCAGCTGCTGATACACTGGTCTGCTAAAGAAACCCTGTATAAAGTTCTGGGTTGTCAGGAGGTGGATTTCGTAGAACATTTGAGAGTGATGCCCTTTGAAGTTGGTGAGACCGGTACATTGTCGGGAGCAGAACACCGGACCGGTCATCATCGTTTGTTTCAGATCCGTTATTTGCTGCATCCCGATTTTGTCTGTACCTGGTGTGTATGTTTAGGGCTTTAAGCTGTATACTTTGACCCAGTCTATCTGCATTTCAACCGGATATTCGGCAGGGTTGGCTTTTCCTACCCAGCTTCCTTCAATCTGCATGTCTATTAATATATAATAAGGTGTACCGAAGGGGAACTGACCTTCTTTGTCCGTCTCAATGCGGGGATAAGTGAATGTATGGTTTCCGTTGATGGAGAAAACCAGACTGTCCGGAAGAATCTCTACGGCATATACATTATAATCATCCGGATTGATGGCTCCGATACCTCCGTGGGGCGGGTTGTTCTCTTCTTTCAGTACATAAGTGTAATAGGAGTGTACGGTTTGGTAAGCGATGGAGTCATGGTTCAACCGTTCCATGATATCAATTTCTCCTCCGTTGGGCCATGTTCCGGTGTTGGGAAGCATCCAGAAAGCCGGCCATGCTCCCTGAGCAGCCTGAAGTTTGGCTTTGATTTCAACTTTTCCGTGAGTAATGGTCTTTTTGTCTTTGGTGTAAAGTCCGCCGGTGATGTAACGTGCGGTATCTTGTGGTACAATGCCGTCATTGACTTTTCCTCTCAGGATCAGGTTTCCGTCTTTTACTTCGTACAGAGAAGGTTCATCCGACATGTGTCTGCACCAGTCTGCATTTCCACGGGGAATTTTGGTCCAGTACTTTTCGTCGAAGGTACTACCATTAAAGTCTTCTTGCCAGATTAGTTCATAGCGTGGTTGTTGGGCCGCAAGGTGGCTTCCCAATGCCAGTCCGCAGACCAGCGTAAGCATTTTGTTCATTTTCATCTTGTTCTTATTAGGTTTATAGGTTTGATGCCTTTTTATAATGGGCTGATGTTGAAATCATCTCAACAAAGGTAGGATTTTTTTCGGAAATAGAAGAAATGCTTCCGTCAGAAATTCATGGACCCCATGTGTTTCAGGTTTTTCTGTTGATTTTTGCGGACTCGCGTTGAGTATCTAGTTTTTTTATCTTACCTTTGCGGAAAATTATCTAAAAGCCAACATATAAGAAAAATAACTAACTTATCGTATAAAGAAATGAATAAAATTATTTCAAAAGAACATTTCTCAGAAAAGGTCTTTAAACTGGTCGTTGATGCACCGTTAATTGCCAAGTCGCGTAAGGCTGGTCACTTTGTGATTGTCCGTGTAGGAGAAAAAGGTGAACGTATGCCTTTGACTATTGCTGCTGCTGACCCCGTTAAAGGAACTATTACCCTGGTGGTGCAGGAAGTCGGACTTTCTTCAACCCGTTTATGTGAATTGAATGAGGGTGATTATATTACGGATGTGGTAGGCCCGCTGGGAAAAGCAACGCATATTGACAATTTCGGTACGGTAGTTTGTGCCGGAGGTGGTGTAGGTGTAGCTCCGATGTTGCCTATTGTGCAGGCATTGAAGGCTGCAGGAAATCGTGTGATCACTGTATTGGCCGGACGTACCAAGGAATTGATTATCCTGGAGAAGGAAATGCGTGAAAGTTCGGATGAGGTAATTATTATGACTGATGACGGATCGTATGGCAAGAAAGGACTGGTAACGGAAGGTGTGGAAGAAGTTATCAAGCGCGAAAAGGTAGACAAATGTTTTGCCATTGGTCCTGCCATTATGATGAAGTTTGTTTGTCTGTTGACCAAGAAGTATGAGATTCCGACAGAAGTGTCGCTGAATACAATCATGGTTGACGGTACCGGTATGTGCGGTGCCTGCCGTATCACTGTTGGCGGAAAGACCAAGTTTGTATGTGTTGATGGTCCTGAATTTGACGGACACCAGGTGGACTTTGATGAAATGTTGAAGCGTATGGGTGCCTTCCGCGATATTGAACGTGAGGAAATTCATAAGTTGGAACATGAAGCATCAGAGACTTGCGAAGCTGTGAAACCCGCAGATGACCGTACGGCACCCTGGCGTGAAGAATTGCGTAAGTCTATGAAACCGAAAGAACGTACGGCTATTCCTCGTGTAAAGATGAATGAACTGGAACCGGAATATCGTTCTCACAGCCGTAAGGAAGAAGTAAACCTGGGATTGAATGAAGAGCAGGCATTGACAGAAGCTAAGCGTTGTCTGGATTGTGCCAATCCGTCTTGTATGCAAGGATGTCCTGTCGGTATCAATATTCCTGCATTTGTCAAGAATATCGAGCGGGGTGAGTTCCTGGAGGCTGCACGCGTGTTGAAGCAGACCAGTGCTTTGCCGGCAGTATGTGGACGTGTTTGTCCGCAGGAAAAGCAGTGTGAGTCAAAATGTATTCATCTGAAGATGGGACATGAGGCTGTGGCTATCGGATACCTGGAACGTTTTGCTGCCGACTACGAACGTGAAAGCGGACAGATTTCTGTTCCGGAGATTGCTTCAAAGAATGGTATTAAGGTTGCTGTTGTCGGTTCCGGTCCTGCAGGTCTTTCTTTTGCCGGAGATATGGCTAAACTGGGATATGAAGTAACTGTATTTGAAGCATTGCACGAAATCGGTGGTGTATTGAAATATGGTATTCCGGAATTCCGTCTGCCGAATAAGATTGTAGATGTAGAAATCGAAAATCTTTCGAAGATGGGAGTTCTGTTTGTCAAGGACTGTATTGTCGGCAAGACAATCAGTGTGAAGGATCTGGAGGATGAAGGCTATAAAGGTATCTTTGTTGCTTCCGGTGCCGGATTGCCCAACTTTATGAATATTCCGGGAGAGAATTCCATTAACATTATGTCATCCAATGAATATCTGACTCGTGTTAATTTGATGGATGCAGCCAGCGAAGATTCGGATACACCGGTTACATTCGGTAAGCGTGTTGCGGTTATCGGTGGTGGAAATACAGCAATGGATTCTGTTCGTACGGCACGCCGTCTGGGAGCAGAAAGAGCAATGATCATCTATCGTCGTTCAGAAGCTGAAATGCCTGCCCGTCTGGAAGAAGTGAAACATGCCAAGGAAGAAGGTGTGGAATTCCTGACTTTGCATAATCCGATTGAATATATTGCTGATGAAAAAGGAAGAGTGAAACAGGTAGTACTCCAGAAGATGGAATTGGGTGAACCGGATGCTTCCGGACGCCGTAGCCCTGTTGCTATTCCAGGTGCTGTTGAAACAATTGATATTGATATGGCTATTGTGAGTGTAGGTGTATCTCCTAATCCGATCGTTCCCAATTCTATTCCGGGACTTGAACTGGGCCGGAAAGGAACCATTGCGGTTAATGAAGACATGCAATCTTCTATACCTACCATTTATGCCGGAGGAGATATTGTCCGGGGTGGAGCAACGGTAATTCTGGCAATGGGTGACGGACGTCGTGCTGCTGCTGCTATGGATAAGCAGTTGCGGGGATAGGTCTTCAGCCAGATTATATATAGAATAAGAGCGGATAGCTGCGGAAGAGTTTTCTTCTGCGGCTATCCGTTTTTTAGTTTTCGGAAGTCTTTTCTTGTGAATCATAATATTGTCCATTCGTTCGCTCGTAAATTCTATTTTATATTCCTTTGTGCCAGACTACCTTTGCAACAGAATCAAAAATCACTATAACTTATGAAAACATACAACAAAGGTTTTGTCTATTTCATTTGTCTTGTTTCGGCAATGGGAGGACTTCTGTTTGGATATGACTGGGTTGTCATTGGAGGTGCCAAACCTTTTTATGAATTGTATTTCGGAATCGCAGATATACCTTCTATGCAAGGTTGGGCCATGAGTATTGCTCTGCTGGGCTGTCTGATTGGTGCAATGATTACCGGATTTATGGCTGATAAATATGGACGTCGTCCGTTGTTGCTGGTTGCAGCTATAATCTTTCTGATTTCAGCTTATGCAACAGGCGCTGCACATACTTTTACTCTGTTTTTATTTGCTCGTTTTTTAGGAGGTATAGGAATTGGTATAGCTTCCAATCTTTCTCCGATGTATATAGCAGAAGTTGCACCGGCTTCAGTGCGCGGAAAGCTGGTTTCGTTGAATCAGCTGACTATTGTGCTGGAATATTGGGAGCTCAGGTAACCAATTGGCTGATTGCAGATCCTATTCCTGCCGAATTTACCGGCGCTGATATCCTGGCTTCATGGAATGGGCAGATGGGGTGGCGCTGGATGTTCTGGGGAGCTGTTTTTCCTGCAGCTGCTTTTTTCCTGCTGGCTTTCTTTATTCCGGAAAGTCCCCGCTGGTTGTTCCTGAAAGGACGTCTGGAGAAAGCAAAGGAAGTGCTTTCACATATTGGCGGTCCTCAATATGCCTTGACAGAGATACAGACTTTGACCGGCTCATCTGTTTCATCAACAGAATCTTCCGGAAAGCTGAAATTACTTTTCAGCCGTCCTTATCGGAGAGTTTTGCTGTTAGGTATTGTGGTTGCTGTATTCCAGCAATGGTGCGGAACCAATGTCATATTTAATTATGCACAGGAAATTTTCCAGTCGGCTGGTTTCGCTTTGGGAGATGTCTTGTTTAATATTGTGGTGACAGGTATTGCCAATGTTGTCTTTACATTTGTTGCGATCTATACGGTTGACCGCTGGGGACGTCGGGCTTTGATGCTGTTGGGAGCCGGTGGACTGGGAGGCATTTATCTGATTCTTGGTGCTTGCTATTATTTTCAGTTGAGCGGCTTCTTTATGGTGCTGTTGGTGGTACTAGCGATCGCTTGCTATGCCATGTCACTGGGACCTGTAACCTGGGTTTTGCTTTCTGAAATATTTCCGGACCGTGTGCGTGGAGTGGCTATGGCTACGGCAACCTTTGCTTTGTGGATCGGATGTTTCACTCTGACTTATACATTCCCTCTGCTGAATGCTTCATTAGGTAGTAGTGGTACTTTTTGGATCTATGCATTGATTTGCGCGGTAAGTTATGTCTTTTTATATTGCCGCCTGCCGGAAACAAAAGGAAAATCATTGGAGAAACTGGAACGTGAATTGATTTAAAGAATTATTCTTTCGGCCGGAACAGGCCGATCTGTAGAGAATCTTGATATTAAAAACTTATTATATTTATGGTTAAAGCGTGGAAAGAACAAGTGGTGATTCCGACCTATGAAGTGGGAAAGCCCGAAAAGAATCCGATGTTTCTGGAAAATCGCGTTTATCAGGGAAGTAGTGGTGTCGTTTATCCTTACCCTGTTATCGAACGTATTTCAGATGAAAAGAAAGATCATACTTACAATGCTGTTTTTCTTGAAAATGAATATCTGAAAGTCATGATTCTTCCGGAATTGGGAGGACGCGTGCAGATGGCGTATGATAAGATTAAACAACGGCATTTTGTTTATTATAACCATGTGATCAAACCGGCACTTGTTGGTTTGGTTGGTCCCTGGATTTCAGGTGGTATTGAATTTAACTGGCCGCAGCATCATCGCCCGAGTACTTTTATGCCGGTGGACTGTGATATCGAGGAGTTTGAAGATGGAAGCGTAACAGTATGGGTGAGCGAAACGGAACGGATGTTCCATCAGAAAGGTATGGCCGGATTTACACTTCGTCCGGGAAAGGCATTCCTTGAGATTAAAGGCGTGTTATACAACCGTACAGAAACACCTCAGACTTTCTTGTGGTGGGCTAATCCGGCAGTAGCAGTCAATGACCATTACCAAAGTGTTTTCCCGCCTGATGTAAATGCCGTATTTGACCACGGAAAACGTGATGTTTCCACTTTCCCGATAGCTACGGGAACTTATTATAAGATTGATTATTCGGCGGGAGTTGATATTTCCAATTACCGGAATCTTCCCGTACCGACATCTTATATGGCTATTAATTCTCGTTTCAACTTTGTGGGTGGTTATGAAAACGATACACATGCCGGTGTATTGCATGTGGCAAACCATCATGTGTCACCCGGAAAGAAACAATGGACCTGGGGAAATGGTGATTTCGGACGCGCATGGGACCGTAATCTTACCGATGAGGATGGACCGTATATCGAATTGATGGCGGGAGTTTATACTGATAACCAGCCTGACTTTACCTGGTTGCAGCCTTATGAAGAAAAGAGCTTTGTGCAGTACTTCCTTCCGTACCGTGAATTGGGTGTGGTAAAGAATGCTAGCAAAGATCTGCTGTTGAATGTAGAACAGGAGGGAGAGTCAAGTGTACGTCTGAAGATTTTTGCTACTTCAAGACAACTTATACGTATTCGTCTTGTTGCGGGTAATCAGGTATTGTTTGATCAGGAACAGACTCTGTCACCGGAAGAGGTATTTGAACAGTCAGTAGAGATTGGCAATGTCCGCTTCCAGGATTTGCACTTGAGTCTGCTGTCTGGTGGACGTGAGGTGCTTGGCTGGCAATGCGAACCGGATGAAGTTAAACCTATACCCGAACCGGCTGAACCGGCTTTGCTTCCGCATGAAATAGCTACAACAGAACAGCTTTATCTTACCGGCTTGCATCTGGAGCAGTATCGTCATGCAACTTATAATCCGGTAGCTTATTACGAAGAAGCACTCAGACGTGATCCGACAGATGTGCGCAATAATAATGCTTTGGGATTATGGTATTTGAGAAAAGGACGTTTCCAGAAGGCTGAGACTTATTTGCGTCAGGCAATAAAGACCCAGCTGAAGCGTAATCCGAATCCTTATGATGGTGAGCCTTTGTACAACCTGGGACTTGTCCTGAAATATCAGGGTAAATATGATGAGGCTTATAATCGCTTCTATAAAGCTTGTTGGAATGGAGCCTGGCAGGATGCAGGTTATTTTGCCTGCGCCCAGATTTCAGCATTGCAGCGTCGTTGGGATGATGCATTGGAGGAAGCAGACCGTTCACTGATCAGAAACTGGCATAACCATAAGGCACGTCATTTGAAAACGGTAGTTCTGCGTTATGAAAACCGTTCTGAAGAAACTCTTCAACTGATTGCAGAATCATTGAAGTTGGATCGCTTCAATTTCGGCTGCCTTTATGAACGTTTCCTTCTGACTCAGTCGGAGAGTGATCTTTCTGCATGGAAGGAGCTGATGCGTGAGGAAGCTAACAACTATCATGAATTGGCATTGGACTATGCGGCTGCCGGCTGTTGGAAAGAGGCTGTTGATGTCTTGAATCAGGCCGTTTCTGGAGGATTCGCCACTCCGATGACTCATTATTATATCGGCTGGTGCAGTGTACAGGGAGGTTTGCATCTGGAGGAAGAAGCATTCAAGAATGCAGCAGCTGCTTGTCCGGATTATTGTTTCCCGAATCGTCTGGAAGATATTCTTGCACTGGAATGTGCAACACAATATAACTCACAAGATGCCAAAGCTCATTATTATCTGGGCAATTTGTGGTATGACAAACGTCAATATGACCTGGCTGTCCGCGAATGGGAAACTTCTGTTGAACTGGATAATCAGTTCCCGTCTGCATGGCGTAACCTGGCTTTGGCTTATTTCAATAAGCAACAGCGTACGGAAGAGGCATTGCAGTGCATGGAAAAGGCCTTTGCTCTGGATTCATCCGATGCCCGTGTGCTGATGGAGCTTGATCAGTTGTATAAGAGACTTGGTCGTCCGCATGCAGAACGTCTGGCTTTCCTTCGAAAGAACTCTCAATTGATTGCCCAGCGAGATGATTTGTATCTGGAACAGATAACTTTGCTGAATCAGGTTGGTGAATATGAAGAGGCTCGCAAGTTGCTGGATGCACGGATCTTCCATCCTTGGGAAGGGGGTGAAGGAAAAGTGCCTGCCCAATATCAGATAGCCCGTGTGGAACTGGCGAAGAAATGTCTGCAGGAGAAACATTCGGCTGAAGCCTTGAACTGGCTGAAGGAATGTCTGGTTTATCCGCATCATTTGGGAGAAGGCAAGCTGCAGGGAGCTCAGGAAAATGACTTCTATTATTTGATGGGATGCGCTTATCAGCAGATGGGTGACCTGGAGAATGCGAAGTCTTGCTGGGAACAGGCTGTACAAGGTTCGACCGAACCGGTTGCTGCCATTTATTACAATGACCAGAAACCTGACAAGATCTTCTATCAGGGTATGGCTTTATTGAAGCTGGGCCGTGAAGAAGAAGCTAACAGCCGCTTCCATAAATTGGTAGCTTATGGAGAAAAGCATTTGTTTGACAAAGTGCGTATTGATTATTTTGCTGTTTCTTTGCCTGATCTGTTGATTTGGGAAGATGATTTGAATATCAGAAATGTAATCCATTGCAAATATATGATGGCTTTGGGCTACTGGGGATTGAATCAGAAAGATAAATCACTTCATTTGCTGGAAGAACTGAAGAATGCAGATGTAAACCATCAGGGAATTCAAGCTTTTTGTTCCTTGATTGAAGAACTGGTCTGAATTCTCTCTCCTGAAAAGGAATAAAAAGAAACTGACAGGTATCTTTAATATAAAACTTTATGAAATGGGTGGAGCGTGTGAGTCCGTGATGGATTCACACGCTTGTTTTTATTATCCTTTTTTCATTTGTTTATAAGCTTGTGGCGACATGCCCATTATTTTGCGGAAGAGTCTGGAGAAATAGAAGTTGTCTTCAATACCGACTTTGAAGCAGACCTGATTGATTTTCATATCCGTGAAGTCGAGTAACTGACATGCTTTCTGAATCTTCAGCTGGTTAAAGTAGTTAAGAGGAGAATTCCCCATTCTTTGCGTAAAGATGGCAGAAAAGTGAGAGGCTGAGTAACCCAAATTGTCAGCGAGTTCCTGTAGCGTAACTTTCTTCCCGATATTTTCTTTCATATAATGTACCGTAATCATAATGGGATCGCTTGAAATGGAATCATTATATGAAGCATTCCGGTAAGATTGCAGGTATCTGAGTGTTCCCAAATAGTGTGCAAAGCAGCTGCATGCATACAGCAGATTTTCTCTGCTATATCCCATTTCCAGCGTGTGGTAGATTTCTTCAAACAAATCCATACGTGTATTGATTCGCGAGTCGATTGTCGGAAGAATATCAATAGGCTTGGAAGCTCCCTGTGCATAATGTTCGGCAAGGGATCCTTTGAAATGGATCCAGTAGATGGTCCATCCTTCATTTTCGTAACTTCCATACGCATGCGGCTTGCCTGCCGGCAGGATAAAATATTGGTTGCTTTTTACTTCATATTTTTGTCCGTCAAGTTGATACCATCCTCTTCCTTCCACGTTGTATATAAGGATGTATTGGGTTATCGGCTCCCTGCGCTCCCGGTAGTGGTATTCCGCTTTGGGATAATAACCTATGTCCGTGATGTGCAATGGTGCCATCAAGGGATGTTTTTCCATTTCTTCGATGATAGAATGCGGGACAACTAAGGCCCTTTCTCCACTAAATCCATCTTTTCTCTTGATCATCGTTCTTGTTTTTTGATAAGGTTATTTACAAAGTTAATAAAAAGAATGATAATTTGTTCTGAAATGACAGGAAGATATCTTTTAATTGTTATGAATGCATATATAATTTATTAATACTTAGGGTTATAATATTTTACAGATAGCACAGCATAAATCTGATGTCATATAATCATCCATGTAATTCGTGGTTTCATCTATGTATAGTTTTTGGGGGCTTGGCTAATTTTGCATCGTACATAACGATTCTTCCGAAGAATCAGAAACCTTTATGAAACGAAAAACTAATATTGAGAGAAAATGCGAGTAAGTGTTTTATTGTCAGGATTATTGGTAGGACTGATGGCCTGTACGTCTGGGTTGGAGAATTTACCGACCAAGACTTCGAAGAGTGATCTGGTCTTTGACTCTCTGGCTCAGACCTGGGACGAAGGAGTTCCTTTGGGAAATGCAACTATCGGTGCTTTGGTTTGGAAGAAAGGAGATGCGCTCCGTCTTTCTTTGGATCGGATAGACTTATGGGATTTGCGCCCTTCGGACAGTTTGTCGGGAGCAAATTTCCGTTTTGCCTGGGTGAAGGAACATATCCGTACAAAAGACTATTTGCCGGTACAGAAGAAACTGGATCATCCGTATGATATGGAACCGGCACCGGCAAAGATTCCGGGAGCAGCCCTGGAGTTTTCACTGAAGGAATTGGGAAATCCGTCTTCTGTCCGGTTGTACTTGAATGATGCTTTGTGTGAAGTGAAATGGCCGGAAGGAACACGTTTGCAGACTTTCGTTCATGCCTCTGAGCCTGTGGGATGGTTCGTTTTTGATCAGTTGGACGAAAATCTTATTCCGGATATCATCGCTCCGACATACGCCGATACTTTGTCGGGTGATTCAGGAGGTGGTCCGGTAGAAGGTCTCGACCTGAAACGTTTAGGGTATTCACAGGGGAAAGTGATACGGGATGGAAATAAGATCGTTTATCATCAGAAAGGTTTTGGGGATTTTTATTATGAAGTGGCGGTCTCTTGGATGAAGTCGGGAAAGAAATTATATGGAACATGGAGTGTGACAACTTCTTTGTGTCCTGAGAAGGCTGAAGAAGAAGTTGAGGAAGCTATGAAAAGAGGAGTTGCAAATGATTATGAAGACCATACTGCTTATTGGGATACTTTCTGGAAGCAGTCTTCTGTCAGTTTGCCGGATTCATTGTTGCAGAAACAGTATGATAATGAAATGTACAAACTGGGTTCTGCTTCCCGTGAAAATTCATATCCTATTTCTTTGCAGGCTGTATGGACTGCGGATAACGGAAAACTTCCGCCCTGGAAGGGAGATTATCATCATGATCTGAATACGCAGTTAAGTTACTGGCCCGTGTATACAGGTAATCATTTGTCGGAAGGCCTGGGATATTTGAATACGTTGTGGAATCAGCGTGATGTTTATAAACAGTATACCCGTCAATATTTCGAAACGGAAGGAATGAATGTTCCCGGAGTGTGTACGCTGACGGGCGAGCCGATGGGAGGATGGATTCAGTATTCCATGTCGCAGACCATTGGTGCATGGCTGGCACAGCATTTTTATTTGCACTGGCAATATTCGGCCGATGAAGATTTCTTGCGTGAGAAAGCATATCCGTTTGTTCGTGATGTAGCTGTTTATCTTGAGCAGATTTCCTTTGTTGATCAGGCTGGAGTCCGCAGACTGGAGTTTAGCTCCAGTCCGGAGATTTATGATAATTCTCTGAATGCCTGGTTTAAAGACATGACTAACTATGATCTTTCTCTGATGCGCTTCTTGTTCCGTGCCGCTTCAGAAATGGCTACATCGCTGAAACTGGGTGAAGAGGCTGCACACTGGGCTCAGCTTGAGTCTCAGCTTCCGGCTTTCGATCTGGATAAGGAAGGGGCTCTGACATTTGCCAAAGGACATCCGTATAATGAATCGCATCGTCATTTCTCACATGCACTGGCCATTCATCCTTTAGGCTTGATTGACTGGAGCAATGGCGAAAAGGATCAGCAGATTATTTTGGCGACATTGAAGAAGATGAAAGACTATGGTCCTGACTACTGGACCGGATATACTTACGCATGGTATGCCAATATGCTGGCACGTGCTTTCAAGGGAGAAGAAGCTGCTGAGGCCTTGCGTGTCTTTGCATCTTGCTTCTGTCTGAAAAATCTTTTCCATGCCAATGGAGACCAGTCTGGTACCGGTAAATCATTGTTTACGTATCGTCCGTTTACATTGGAAGGAAACTTTGCCTTTGCTGCAGCCGTGCAGGAAATGTTGTTGCAGAGTCATACGGGAGTGGTTCGGGTATTCCCTGCTATCCCGGAAGAATGGAAAGATGTTGCTTTCACTGACCTTCGCGCAAGAGGCGGATTTCTTGTATCAGCTGAACGCAAGGGCGGCAAGGTTGTCCAGGTAAAGATTGTTTCAGAAAAGGGAGGAACTCTGCATTTCCTTTCTCCTGATACAGGAGAGGTTTTGGAGGTGAATACAAAACCGGGGGAAGTTGTCTCTTATAAATATTAAAAAAGTTAAGGTGAGCAACAGATCTGGAATTATGTTTCAGGTCTGTTGAAAAAACGTTTCGGCGTGTAGGGGAAAACGCCGAAACGTTTTTTTTATATGCCGAAACGTTTTTAAAAAACTTCGAGGCCTTTCCCTTTGCATAATATAATCCATATTTTTCTTCTAATAGTCTATTTTGGTATTGGTATAAAAGTCGTTACTTTGCATAGTGAGGATCTTAAGTCTGAATATTGGATATATAGAACTTCGCAAAGTCGTAAAGACATGTGAGTGGAAAGTTTTTTCATTTTTGGTAAATCATTAATTGGAGGTAAGCGTTTATGAGGATTCGTTGCTTTGCTTGTCTGGCAGTATTCTTGATGATACTGGTTTCTTGCCGGCAAGATGTAAATCGGCTTTCGCTGGCTGGAGAATGGAATTTTGCACTTGATCCGCAAGATGTTGGATTACAGGAAAAATGGCAGGAAAAGATTCTGGATGAGATCGTGCAGTTACCCGGTTCGTTACAGGAGCAAGGAAAGGGCGAAGATGTCAGTGTAACAACCCGGTGGACCGGACAGATTGTTGACAGTGCCTGGTATTACGCTCCCGAATATGAACCTTACCGGCAGGATGGACAGGTAAAAGTTCCTTTCTGGCTGACTCCTGACAAACATTATGTCGGAGTGGCCTGGTATCAGAAAAAAATAAATGTCCCTTCGGAATGGGAAGGCCGTTCAATAGAGCTGAACCTGGAGCGGGCTCATTGGGAAACCATGTTGTTTGTTGATGGCCGGCAGGCAGGAGAATGTACATCACTGGCTGTGCCGCATCGTTACATACTGGATGGACTTTCGGCCGGAGAGCACATACTTACATTGCGGGTAGATAATCGGATGAAAGTGGATGTCGGTATGAATGCCCATAGTGTTTCAGACCATACTCAAACCAACTGGAATGGAGTAATAGGCGACCTGTCTCTCCGGGTACGTCCCACTTTGTATATTGATCATGTGCGGCTTGATCCTGATGCTGGTCAGAAGAAGGTGCTCGTCAGAGTCTGCCTGGCAGGAAAAACGGATAGTGCGGATGGAGAATTGTTGTTGCAGGCTGAAAATTCTGATGGAACTCCGGTAGGAAAAGCGGTACGCCTGACTGCAGAAAAGGGAAATCAGGAACTGAAAGCTGAGGTCGATCTCGGAGATCAGGTTCGTCTCTGGTCAGCAGAAACTCCGGATCTTTATCGCATGCGAGTAACTCTGAATACTCCGCAAGGAGCAGATGAACAGATCGTTTCTTTCGGATTCCGTGATTTTCGTGCTCAGGGTACACGATTTGAAATAAATGGTCGTCCGGTATTTCTGCGGGGTACACTGGAATGTTGTGTCTTTCCTTTGACAGGCTATCCGGCCATGGACAAGGATTACTGGAAAAAGATTTATGGCAAATGTAAGGAATATGGATTGAACCATGTACGCTTCCATTCGTGGTGTCCGCCGGAAGCTGCTTTTTCCGTGGCAGACAGTATGGGATTATATTTGCAGGTGGAATGTGGTGCCTGGGCAGAGGTCGGAAGTGGCTTGCCGCAGGATGAATGGATCCGTCAGGAAGGAGATCGCATTCTGAAAGAGTATGGCAATCACCCTTCTTTCTGTCTGATGGCTTATGGCAATGAACCGTCGGGAAACCGCCAGGCTGATTATCTGGGAAAGCTGGTGAACTATTGGAAACAGACTGACGGACGTCGGGTGTATACGAGTGCAGCGGGATGGCCTTATGTGCCGGAAGCTGATTTCTGGAGTACAATGGAACCGCGTATTCAGGTGTGGGGAGCCGGACTGAACAGTGTGATCAACCGTGAAGCTCCTCGAACTGATTATGACTGGCGTGAGATTATTCGAAAGGATATGCCTACGGTTAGTCATGAAATCGGCCAGTGGTGTGTTTATCCCCGCCTGAAAGAACGTGAGAAATATACGGGAGTATTGAAAGCTGGTAACTTTGATATTTTTGAGGCTTCTTTACGCAAGAACGGAATGGAACATCTGGCTGATAGTTTTCTCTATGCTTCAGGACGTCTGCAGACTCTTTGTTACAAAATGGATATCGAGGCTTCCTTGCGTACGCCGGGAATGGCCGGATTCCAGCTGCTCGGCCTGAATGATTTTCCCGGACAGGGTACAGCCCTGGTTGGCGTATTGGATCCTTTCTGGGAGGAAAAAGGATATGTGGATGGTAAGGAGTTCAGTTCATTCTGCAGTCAGACGGTTCCGCTGATCCGCTTCCCGAAGATGGTCTGGACGAACAAAGAAACCTTGAAGGCTCCGCTGGAAATTGCTCATTTCGGAACAGAGCCGATTCAGCAGGCAGAACTGGAATGGAAAGTGGCTACTGCTGACGGAAAACTGTTGAAACAGGAATCGCTTTCAGTTTCTGTCCCCTTGGGAAATGCTGTTCAGATAGGAGAGATTTCACTTGATTTGTCAGAAATAAAAGAGGCTTCCAAACTGGTCGTTTCGGCAGGTATAAAAGGTTTCGGCAGTTGTAACAGCTGGAATGTCTTTGTCTATCCGGTTGAAGAACGGAATGAAAATTCAGAAATATATATTACAGAAAAACTGGACAGCCGTGCATGCGAAGAACTTAGCCGGGGAAAATCCGTATTGTGGCTATCGTATGATGCTTTACAGTCCGTAAAGGATGAGGTTGCTGTCGGTTTTTCATCTATTTTCTGGAATACGGCATGGACACGGGGACAGGCTCCGCATACACTGGGAGTGTATTGCCGTGCAGATCATCCCGCATTGGCTTCTTTCCCGAATGATGGAGTGAGTGACGTACAATGGTGGGAACTGGTAAGCCGCTGCAGGGCAATGAACATGAATGTCTTTCCGAAAGATTTCTATCCGGTTGTTCATCTGATAGATGACTGGTTTACCGCCCGTAAGCTGGGGGTACTTTTCGAAGCACGTGTCGGCGGCGGTAAGTTGATGGTGTGCAGTGCGGATTTGCAGCATGATCTGCCTTCACGTCCGGCAGCCGCACAGTTCCGCAGAAGTTTGATGGACTATATGGCTTCGGAACGCTTTCAGCCATCCCGTGAACTGGATCTTAAAGTTGTAGAATCAATAATGAATAATCAAAAGTAATATGAAGAAAACATTTTTATTATTTGCTGTTTTGTTTGTCGTCGCGGGTCTGCGTGCCCAGACGATGGATTTGTCCGGCTTGTGGCGTTTCCAGTTTGATCCGATGGGATTCGGTATGACGCCTGGATCGGAATTGTATTTGAGCCGTCTGGGAGGAAGTATTGCTTTGCCGGGTTCAACAGATCAGGCAGGCTTGGGAGTGCGTAACGAGGCTTCCTATGTGGATCGTCTGAGCCGCCGGTTTGAATATTGCGGTATGGCCTGGTATCAGCGTGAAGTTGTTATTCCTTCTTCCTGGAGCGGAAAGGATATTGTATTGACACTGGAACGTTGTCATTGGGCAACAACGGTATATGTAGATGGCGAACAGGCTGGAGCTGACGAACGCTTGTCTGTGCCGAATCGTTTTTCACTCACATCGTTGATGACTCCGGGAGTACATACACTGACTATTTGTGTGGATAACCGTCTGAAGTATCCGATGGACCAGTGGGCACATGGCACTACGGAATATACACAGACCAATTGGAATGGTATTGTGGGACGAATTGAATTGGAGGCTCGTCCAGCTCTTAACATTAAGCAGATGCGGATTGATCCGGATGTAGATAACCGGAAAATCCATGTACGCCTGCATCTGGGTGCCGGTAAGGAAGCTGCAAAAGGAGAACTGGCTTTACAGGTGACAGGAAAGGATGGCAAACCTGTGAATTCAGTAACAGTTCCTGTAGAACTGCCTGCCGGTGGTTCTGAAATCAGCCATGATGTAGAGTTAGGCAAGAATGTCCGTCTTTGGGATGAGTTTGATCCGGCTCTGTACCGGCTGACGGCTGTATTAAAGTCAGAACTGGGAGCTGATACTTGTTCTTCAGTATTTGGTATGCGTAAGGTGGAACAGGGCAAGCATCACATTCGTATCAATGGACATAATGTGCATTTGCGCGGTGTGCTTGACTGTGCTGTTTTCCCGATTACAGGTTATCCTTCTACTTCAACAAGTGACTGGGCACGTATTATGAGTACAGTGAAGAGTTATGGAATGAATCATGTACGTTTCCATTCCTGGTGTCCGCCGCGGGCAGCTTTCGAAGCAGCAGATAGTCTGGGATTGTATCTGCAGGTAGAACTTCCCATGTGGATTAAAGATGTGGGCCGTTATCCGCAGCGCCGTGATTTCTTTGAGAAAGAAATGTATGCGATTCTGGATGAATATGGAAATCATCCGTCATTTATCCTGTACTGTAACGGTAATGAAAATGAAGGAGATTTTGCTGTACTCGAGGATTTGGTGAAAAAAGGACAGGCTTATGATAACCGCCGGTTGTATTCGGCTTCAACAGCACGTACACATGTTGCTTCCGATCAGTTCTATGTGTCACATGTAACAGACAAAGGCTGGATCACTGTTTACGAAGGTAAACCTTCAACAGACTGGGATCGAAGCAAGGAATCTGATATTGATGTTCCGGTCATTGCACATGAAACAGGGCAGCGTTGCATGTATCCTGATTTCCGTGAAATAGAAAAGTATACTGGAGTTCTTGAACCGCGTAATTTTGCTGTCTTCCGCGAACGGCTGACACGCAATGGAATGCTGGAGCAGGCACACGATTTCTTTCGTGCTACGGGAGCACATACTGTTTTGCAGTATAAGGAAGTTAACGAAGCTTTGATGCGTACATCTAACTCTGGCGGTTTCCAGCTGTTGGGACTGTCAGATTTTCCGGGACAGGGAAGTGCGTTTGTCGGTATTCTTGATGCCTTTTGGGAAAGTAAAGGACTGGTGACACCTGAGAAATATCGTGAGTCATGTGGTCCGGTAGTAATATTGGCACGATTGCCTAAGCGAATTTTCTCTCCTTCTGAAACACTCGCAGCACGAATGGATGTTTATCAGTTTGGTCCGACAGATATTCGTCGCGGAAATATTGAATGGTGGCTGGCTGACGAAGACGGAAAGCGAATTGAATCCGGACGCTTGTCACATGGCAATATAGCTCGTGGTGGCGTTGATTCAGTCGGCGTAGTTCGTGTATCACTGGATAAGATTTCTCAGACAGGTAAATATACTTTGCATGCTTCTTTGGGAGATGTACACAATGAGTGGGATATTTGGGTATATCCGGATAACCGTCCGGTGGCTTTGCCTGAGAATGGAGAACAGTTTGGTGCAGGTTCCGGTGCTTCGGAATGTCGTTGGGCTACCACCTGGGAACAGGCACGCAAATTGCTGGCACAGGGTGAACGGGTACTCTTGGTTCCTGATGTAAAGAAAGTAAAGGGCCGCAAGACGCATTTTGCTAGTCATTTCTGGAATCCGATCATGTTTAATTGGGATCCGATGATCGTGGGTACATTGATCAGTAATGAACATCCTGCATTCCGTGACTTCCCGACATCATATTATGCAGATTGGCAGTGGTGGGATATCCTGAATAATGCACGTGCAGTTGATTTGACAGATATGCGAACATTGACACCCGTGATCCAGAGCGTTGATACATATGAAGAAAACCGCAAGTTGGGAATTGCATTCGAAGCAAAGGTGGGTACAGGCAGCCTGTTTGTACTGAATCTTGACATTGCGAAAGAACTGGAAAAACGTCCGGCATCTTGCCAGTTGCTCCGTTCGGTGATGAACTATGTGACTTCATCCGATTTCCAGCCGCAGACTACTCTCGGTGCATATGAACTGGATGCACTTTTTGATATGACTAAGGATAACAAGTCAGAAAATAAGGGGGGAGCTGCTGTAGAACAGTTGCTGAACCGATAAATGGTTTGACAGGCTTTCCTTGATTCTGTAGGAAAACCAGCATAGAAGATATCCCGTGAAGGCTGTTCGCAGCTTTTCACGGGA
>NZ_EQ973645.1:0-1154 GCF_000157915.1 Phocaeicola coprophilus DSM 18228 = JCM 13818
CTTTATTTAGGATACTGCTGACGAACAGGGCACGGCTGTATCCTCTTGCTTTACCGGTATCAATATCATGAATGGTTTGTGCGCTGCTTGCAATGTCACGCTTCAGGCGGTTCCATGCCTCTTCCTGCTTCTGTTCTTCCGGTTTGGCAGCCTCTTTCATCCTTTCCATGGCTGCCTTGAAGCGGTTACGCCAGTCATGAAATTCATCAAATCTGTTTTGGTATGCATCCAAGGCCTTGTTGTTGCGCTGGCAGTTGAACTTGGCAGGCCCTGTCACCATCGGACTGGCACATCGTGAGAGACTGCCCAACAGGGCGGAGGACCTGCTATGGTATGCACTGACATACTCGTTCTGCTTTTCTTCCGGAATCTGTTTCAGATCCTCTACAAGTTGTTTTTCATATTGCATGATGTCTGTTTCCGCTCTTGCTTCAGGTTCGAAAGAACTCCATCTGTACGCGTTGTATGCAGCATCAAGCAGGTCTTCCAGATAGCTGGGATACAGAAATTCCACAGCTTCCCATTTTTCAAATTCAGACGGGTGCAGTTCTGTTTCCCCGTCTGCCGTTTCGATGGTGTGTACATAGGAGCCCATTCCCGTACAGCGTTTACGGAAATGAAAAAGGACGGCTTCGTCATCCGTCCCTTGTTCTCTGATTTTCTTCACTCGGTAAGCATTCTTTCTTGTCAACGTGATAACCGTCTGTTTTCCGGTCTTGTCCTTCATGAGGTCTGTTACTGTACCTTCACATACCTTCTTTCCAACTTCTTCAGTCATATTCTTTTATTTAAATTAGACATGACCGGCTCCGTGGAGCCAGTATTTCAATTTCTTACTGGCCCGGCTGTTCTTTGCCAATGACCGGTGCAAGGCTTGGCGGAAAAAATACCGGAGCGAAGCGAGGATGATTTTTTTCCAGCCAACCAGACCGACAGGGCCGCCTTGCACAGTCAGTGGCAAAGGGCGATATTTGCTGTAAGAAATGAAATAATGGGATATTATGCTGGATGATATTTTATAGTAAAGCATGTTCTTTGTGCCTTATAGCAAGTTTGATTTTTTGCATTATTTAAGAATATGGGTTCTTAATGTGGAGTATAGACTTGTTCCGTAATATGAAAATAAACTAATATGAATAAAAGAAAAATGAAGC
>NZ_EQ973645.1:2399-18845 GCF_000157915.1 Phocaeicola coprophilus DSM 18228 = JCM 13818
CAAATTAGGTAAGTATTTGTGCATCAAATACTTACCTAACCACCAGTCGGGGTGACTGGATTCGAACCAGCGACCACACGCCCCCCAGACGCGTACTCTAACCGGGCTGAGCTACACCCCGAAACTACTTAAGGTTGGGCTACTCGGACTCGAACCAAGAAAAACAGGACCAGAATCTGTTGTGTTACCATTACACCATAGCCCAAAAGTAAATGTCTTCTCCGTGAAAACATCCTTTATAAAGAAGTTGGGCTACTCGGACTCGAACCAAGAAAAACAGGACCAGAATCTGTTGTGTTACCATTACACCATAGCCCAAAATCTCATTTTAGTCATCCCCTCTCGGTTTGACGCTGCAAAGGTACAACTTTTCCATAACATACCAAGCATTTCTCCATTTTTTTTCAAAAGAAATCTTTTTTTTCTTCATTTTTCCCTCATTTTAGCCTCATAACCCTGGTCAGACTCTCAAAAAATCCAAAAGGTAAAGAGAAATATGTCGGTTTCTTTCGCAATATACAGAAAAGCCAGTATATTTGCCTACCTAATTATATTAATCAAAAAACTAAAACAGAAAAGTCGAAATAGAATGGACAAAGAAAAAAAACTGATAGAAAAAATAACAGAAGGTATTCAAGAAAAGAAAGGGAAAAAAATTGTAATAGCAGATCTGACTGGCATCGAAGACACCATATGTAACTATTTTGTAATCTGTCAAGGAAATTCTCCAAGCCAGGTTTTGGCCATTGTTGATTCCGTAAAAGAACACGTAAGAAAAGAAATGGGAGAAAAAGTATATGCCATTGACGGTACCAGAAATGCACAATGGGTAGCAATGGATTATAGTGACATTATCGTACATATTTTCTTGCCGGAAGTTAGAGACTTCTATAATTTGGAACACCTTTGGGCTGATGCGAAATTAATTCAAATCCCCGATTTAGATTAAACAAAGATAACTATGAACGAAAATTCAAATAACAAACCCAAGATCAATGTACCAAAGCCAAACTTAAGTTGGCTATATGTAGTCATAGCAATGGTCTTTGCTTTCCTCTGGTTCTCCAGTGATGAAGGTAGTGCCAATAAAGAAATTACCTATACCGAATTTAAGGATATGGTAAGTAAAGGCTATGCAAGCAAAATTATTGCATACGACAATAACACGGTTAATATGTATATCAAGCCTGAACATATTGCTGATGTCTTTAAAAGTGATGCAAATAAAGTAGGAAGAAGTCCTTCGGTCAACGTACAAGTTGGATCAATGGAGGCTTTAGATAAGTTTTTGGATGAAGAACAGTCGCAAGGACATTTTACCGGATCAATAAGCTACGAAAAGAAGAATGACTATTTCGGAGTTATTTTCTGGAATTTAGCTCCCTTTCTGTTCCTCATCGCACTCTATTTTTTTGCTATCCGCCGTATGGGAGGAGGATCTGGTCCAGGAGGAGGAACCAATGTTTTCAGCGTTGGGAAAAGTAAGGCTCAACTTTTTGAGAAAGGAGCAAACAGAGTTACATTTAAAGATGTAGCAGGGCAAGCTGCAGCCAAACAGGAAGTAGAAGAAATTGTTGAATTTCTAAAACAGCCCCAGAAATATACTGAACTAGGAGGTAAAATTCCTAAGGGAGCATTACTTGTCGGTCCTCCGGGAACTGGTAAGACATTGCTTGCTAAAGCAGTTGCAGGAGAAGCAGATGTACCCTTCTTCTCTATTTCGGGATCTGACTTCGTTGAAATGTTTGTCGGTGTAGGAGCATCACGCGTACGTGATCTGTTCCGACAGGCCAAGGAAAAAGCGCCTTGTATTATCTTTATTGATGAGATTGATGCTGTCGGACGAGCACGCGGAAAGAATCCCAATATGGGAGGAAACGACGAAAGAGAGAATACACTGAATCAGTTGTTAACTGAAATGGACGGATTCGGTTCAAACAGTGGAGTCATCATCTTAGCAGCAACCAACCGGGTAGACATCCTGGATAAAGCGCTGCTAAGAGCAGGACGATTCGACCGCCAGATCTATGTTGATCTTCCGGATCTGAATGAACGGAAAGAAGTTTTCGGAGTACATTTAAAGCCTTTAAAGTTAGACAAGAACGTAGATGTTGACTTGTTGGCCCGCCAAACTCCCGGGTTCAGTGGAGCAGATATTGCCAACGTTTGTAATGAAGCTGCTTTAATCGCAGCACGTCATTCAAAAGCTTCTGTCGACAAAGATGACTTTTTAGCTGCAATCGACCGAATTGTCGGAGGATTGGAAAAGAAAACTAAAGTTATGACTGCCGCAGAAAAGCGTACCATTGCTTTACACGAAGCCGGTCATGCAACCATTTCCTGGTTCCTGGAACATGCCAATCCTTTGATCAAGGTAACCATCGTTCCTCGTGGACGTGCGTTAGGCGCTGCCTGGTATTTACCGGAAGAACGGCAAATTTCTACCAAAGAACAAATGTTGGACGAGATGTGTGCAACCTTAGGAGGACGTGCCGCTGAAGACGTTTTTGTAGGATATATTTCTACGGGAGCAATGAACGACCTGGAACGTGTAACCAAACAGGCATACGGCATGATCGCTTATGCCGGTATGAGTGACAAGCTGCCGAACTTATGTTATTACAGCAATGACGAATACAGTTTCAGTAAACCGTATAGCGAACATACGGCTGAACTGATAGACCAGGAAGTTCAGAATATGATCAATGAGCAATACGCCCGTGCCAAGGCTTTGCTTCTTGAGCATAAAGAAGGACATAATCAGTTAGCCCAACTTTTGATAGAGAAGGAAGTAATCTTTGCTGAAGATGTGGAAAAGATCTTCGGTAAACGCCCGTGGACTTCCAGATCTGAAGAAATCATGGCGTCTGAAGAAGCTTCTAAACAGAAGGAAGAGAAACAGGAAAAAGAAGAAACACCAGTTTCCACATCTGAAAATGAAGCTAAAGATCCGGAAGTAAAAGAACTTCCTGAACCAACAGAAGATAAAACAACCTTAAATAGCTAAGCGTGAAAAATAATTTTATTCAAAGGGCAATTACCGGGGCTATATTTATAGCCGTACTGATAGGAGGTATTGTGAGCGGACCTATTCCGTTCACAATACTCTTTTCTCTGATCAGTGCTCTGACCATTTATGAGTTTGGAACAATTATTGGTAAAAGTGGAGAAGTACAAATCAACAAATCCATTACCATTCTGGCAGGCATCTTCCTATTTATAGGATTTGGATATTTGGGAGTAGCACCGGGTAAGAATGAGATACTGATTCCTTACCTGTTTCTCATCATTTATCTATTCGTCAGTGAACTTTATCTCAAAAAGAAAAATCCGGTTCACAACTGGGCATATGCAATGATGAGTCAAATATACATTGCTCTCCCCTTTGCACTGCTGAATGTTTTGGCTTATCACACATCTTCAGACGGCAGCATTTCGGAATATAACCCGATACTGCCTCTTTCCATTTTCATCTTCAACTGGGTAAATGACACTGGCGCTTATTGCACTGGTATGCTTTTCGGCAAGCATAGACTATTTGAACGTATTTCCCCCAAGAAGTCATGGGAAGGCTCAATCGGCGGAGGTGTTTTCAGTATCATTGCTGCCATAGCAATGGCTCATTTCTTTCCGTTCATGTCAACCGCGACATGGATTGGTCTGGGCTTAACCGTTGTCATTTTCGGTACATGGGGAGATTTGACAGAATCATTGCTGAAACGTACTTTGGGTATAAAAGACTCCGGAAATATCCTTCCGGGACACGGAGGCATGCTTGACCGGTTCGACAGTACAATCTTAGCTGTACCTGCAGCTGTGGTATACCTTTATATAATATCTCTGTTTTAATGCAGCAGCTATAAAGTTATCCTTATAAATAAAATACCCCGGCAATCAATACAACTCGCAGACAAACTGATGTATTGATTGCCGGGGTATATATTTCCCTCTATTTCTTTTTATTCAAGCATCGAAGTATTTCCTGAGCCGCGCGTTCTGAAGCTCCAGCCTTTCCCAATATCTGAATAATCCGATCATAGCCATCCAGCATTGCCTTTTGTTCAGGAGTCTCAGCCAGTAGCTTCTTCAGTTCTGCCTGTATATTCTTGACTGTCATTCCATCTGCAACCAGTTCCTTCACAACTTCACGATCTGCAATCAGATTGACTAAAGATATATATTTCACTTTCAGAATATGTCGGCGTAAAAATGAAACAAGCCGTCCTGCAGCCGTATAATAACAAACAACCTGCGGTACCCGGAACAAAGCAGTTTCCAGTGTCGCAGTGCCAGAAGTTACCAATGCTGCTTTTGCATGCTGAAGCAAACGATATGTCTGACCAAAGACAATCTCTGCATCCTCGTTCATATAGGATTGGTAAAATGAAGGTTCAATCCCCGGAGCTCCGGCAACGACAAACTGATAGTCTGGAAACATCTTGGCTGCTTCCATCATACGAATCAAGTTATCTTTAATTTCCTGCTTTCGGCTTCCTGCCAATAGAGCTATAATCGGTTTATCCTTCAAGTGATTACAGGATATAAACTCAGTAAAACCTTCTTGATTTTCCGACCGGAAAGCTTCCACAGCATCCACACAGGGGTTTCCTATATAATGAATCGGATATTGATGCTTCTGGAAAAAATCTACTTCAAAAGGCAGAATGGAAAACAATTCATCAACATCACGCTTAATATTTTTAATTCTGTATTCTTTCCACGCCCAAATCTTAGGAGAAATATAATAATAGACAGGAACAGAGGTATGACGTTTTACATATTCCGCAATTTTCAGATTAAATCCCGGATAGTCTACCAATATCAAGACATCAGGCTGCCAGGCAACAATATCCTGCTTGCAAAAATCCATATTACGGAAAATCGTCCGAAGATGAAGCAGAACCGGTATAAATCCCATATAAGCCAGATCCTTGTAATGTCTGACCCGAGTACCGCCAACCGCTGTCATCAAATCACCTCCAAAGAAACGAAATTCAGCCTGAGGATCTTCTTGTTTCAAAGCTTTCATTAAATTGGAAGCATGCAGATCTCCTGAAGCCTCTCCTACTATCAGATAATATTTCATATCATACGGTTAAATTCCAATGAGACAACTCTTCAAAGATTTCATAAGCTGTCACGTCAATCTTTGTCGGTGTTACAGCTACATAGCCATGATCCAAAGCCCAATGATCTGAATCTTCCGCTTCAGGCTCATCGTTCCGGTATTCTCCTGTCAGCCAATAATAGTGTCCCCCCCGAGGATGTACCGCCTGCTGGAATTCATTGGTCCATACACCTTTTGTCTGACGACAAATGCGTACACCTTTCAGCACAGAATCATTAGGAAAGTTTACATTCAGACAAATGCCGACAGGCAATCCATGCTGCAACACCTCCTCCGTAATGCGGCGAACATATGGCAATGTAAACGAGAAATCAGCATCTGCAGCATGATTGCATAAAGAAAAGCCTATCGAAGGTATTCCCTTCAGGCAGCCCTCTATCACCACTCCCATTGTTCCTGAGTAATGTACATTTACAGATGAATTATCCCCATGATTGATTCCTCCCACTACCAGATCCGGTTTTCGGGGCACAATCGTATGCAAAGCCAGTTTTACACAATCAACGGGAGTTCCAGAACATTCATAAACAGAAAGTCCCGGCTCTCTTCGAATCATTCTGCATTTCAAAGGAACTTCTGACGTAATAGCCCCGGAAGCTCCGGAACGGGGGCCACTGGGAGCAACAACAACAAGATCAGCAACCGGCCTCAAGGCTTTTATCAATTCCTGTATTCCTTTTGCTGCCACTCCATCATCATTCGACAGCAAAATCAATGGTTTATCTTTCATTCCTATTCTAAATAAATTCGGTGTAAAGTTACAATCTTTCCGTATAGGGCCCAAAAAAACAATGGTACAATGCGTTTACAAATCTTAATCTTCTCAAATCAAGTATGTAATTAAACGATTTTGACTATCTTTGCCCTGCCGAAGTTATTAACAAAAGCGGTGAGTTATCAACACTTTTCCAAAAAGTAACCTTTTCTTAACTAAGAGTATCACCGATTATTAGTTACTTCGCAATCAGATTAAACTGATTAATATGGGAAAAATTATTGCTTTAGCCAATCAAAAAGGAGGCGTGGGTAAAACCACAACGACCATAAACTTGGCCGCATCACTAGCCACTCTCGAGAAGAAAGTACTAGTAGTCGACGCAGATCCTCAGGCAAATGCTTCATCAGGCCTGGGAGTAGACTTGAAAGATATAGACTGTTCGATCTATGAATGCATTATCAATAAAGCAGATATACGAGAAGCTATTTATACGACAGATATTGATGGTCTGGACATTATACCTTCTCATATAGATCTCGTGGGAGCAGAAATCGAAATGCTGAATCTCGAGAACAGAGAAAAAATCATGAAGCATGCTCTGGAACCCATGAAAAAAGAATATGATTATATCCTGATCGACTGTTCACCATCCCTCGGGCTGATTACCATCAACGCATTGACAGCTGCAGACTCTGTCATCATTCCGGTTCAATGTGAATATTTTGCACTGGAAGGTATCAGCAAACTATTGAATACAATCAAGATAATCAAAACCAAGCTGAACCCTTCACTGGAAATTGAAGGTTTCCTGCTTACGATGTTCGACTCACGCCTACGTCTGGCCAACCAGATCTACGATGAAGTAAAACGTCATTTTCAGGAACTGGTATTTAAAACCATTATCCAACGTAATGTCAAGTTAAGTGAAGCTCCAAGCCATGGAATTCCGGCCATTCTTTACGATGCAGAATCCACAGGAGCCAAAAATCACTTGGCGTTAGCTCATGAAATTATAAACAAGAACAACTAAGAAAGGATATATTCCTATAAATAACTATGGCAGTACAGAAAAAATTTGCATTAGGCCGAGGTCTCGACGCCTTGATATCTACTGAGGAAGTCAAGACTTCGGGTTCGTCATCCATCAGCGAAATAGAACTGAGCAAGATTTCAGTAAATCCCAATCAGCCTCGCCGTGAATTTGACCCGATTGCCTTACAGGAACTGGCAGATTCCATTGCCGAAATAGGCATTATCCAACCCATAACCCTGCGTCAGATCAGTGAGGATTTTTATCAGATCATCGCAGGAGAACGCCGTTACCGTGCTTCTATTCAGGCTGGTCTCCATACCATACCGGCCTATATCCGTACAGCTGATGATGAGAATGTCATGGAAATGGCCCTGATCGAAAATATCCAGCGTGAGGACTTGAACTCACTGGAAATCGCTCTGGCTTATCAGCATCTCATCGAACAGTATGAACTGACACAAGAACGGCTGAGTGAACGAGTAGGAAAAAAAAGAACCACTATCGCCAATTATCTGCGACTTCTTAAATTACCGGCTCCCGTACAGGTTGCCTTAAAGAATAAGGAAATAGATATGGGACATGCACGAGCATTGCTGGCTCTGGATGACCCTAAGACTCAAATCCGTATTTTCAATGAGATTATCTCTCAGGGATATTCCGTCAGAAAAGTGGAAGAAATTGTAAAATCCTTATCCAGCGGAGAAAGCGTTGAATCAGGAGGAAAAAAGATCACTCCTAAAGGAGCCAAGCTGTCAGAAGAATACACCATGTTGCAAAGCCATCTTTGCAGCTTCTTCGGAGCAAAGGTACAACTGTCCTGCAGTTCAAAAGGTAAAGGCAAAATTAGTATCCCCTTCAATGACGAGACTGATCTGGAGCGAATCATGGAAATACTCGATTCATTGAAAAAAACCGAATAAACTGCAACTACATTGAAACGACAGAAACAAACATATCTTGGTTATCTCTTCCTGTTCTTATGGCTACTGACAGGATTTGCAGGTGAAGTTCAGGCACAACGCGCCCTCAAACATCGTACGGGACAGCTGACTGCCGACTCGATCCGTATGCAGCATGTTACAGACAGCCTGGCCTTGCTGGATACTCTGTCCCTGCAACGTCAACAGCAAATAGATGCATTGGAAGCTCCTGTGGATACTGCGGCTCTGGCCAGCCAGAGTGACTCCATCCAGAAGGCCGCGCAGAAAAAAGTTAAAGAAAAATGGATTCCCAATTCCAACAAATCGGTATGGCTGGCACTGGCTATTCCCGGAGCGGGACAGATCTACAACCGTAAGTATTGGAAACTTCCCATCATATACGGAGGTTTTGTCGGATGTGCATATGCACTGACCTGGAATGGGAAAATGTACAAAGACTATTCGCAGGCTTATCAAGACATTATGAGCGACAATCCGAACAACAACAGTTACATGGATTTCCTCCCGGCCAGTACCACTCCTGAAGAAGTTCAGAAGAACCTGGCCAGCTATCAAGAAAGATTCAAGAAAAAGAAAGACACTTATCGCCGTTATCGCGACTTAAGTATATTTGCATTTATCGGTGTCTATCTATTATCAGTCATTGATGCATATGTAGATGCTGAATTGTCGGATTTCGACATTTCTAAAGATTTGGGTATGAAACTGGAACCCGCAGTATTTAACGACGCATTCCGCAACCGGCCACAAGGAGTCGGCCTGCAATGCAGTATCAAATTCTAAATCCATGAAGAAATTTGTAATTGGTCTTATGACCTTTCTCAGTGCAACAGCACTTTATGCACAACAAACGGAAAAAAGCATTACGATACAGTCTGCTGAAGGAAAAGTAGACGTAATCGACCTGCCGGAAGGAATGCTTTCCGAAACGGACAGCCTATACCTTGACTGGGTGTCCAAACACTACATCAACATGTCGGAAAACTGTACCATGACTTCCGAAAATCCGGTCGTAAGTGATTCCATCTATATGAGCCGCCTGCAACGGATCCCTGCTATCATTGAAATGCCGTACAACGACATCGTTCGAAAATTCATAGACATGTACGCAACCCGCCTTCGGCAAAAAGTGGCATTCATGCTTAGCGCCAACAATCTTTACATGCCTATCTTCGAAGAAGCACTTGACTTATACGATCTTCCCCTGGAACTGAAATATCTTCCGGTTATCGAATCAGCACTTAACCCCACTGCTACATCCAGCCAGGGAGCTGTCGGCCTCTGGCAATTCATGCTACGCACCGGAAAAGTGTACGGCCTCAAGACAACCAGCCTGGTTGACGAACGGCGTGACCCGATCAAATCAACCTGGGCTGCTGTCCGTTACTTGAAGGACCTGTACGAAATCTATCATGACTGGAATCTTGTGCTGGCAGCATACAATTGCGGTCCCGGAACCATCAACAAGGCTATCCGCCGCGCCGGAGGAGCTACCGACTTCTGGACTATTTACAATTACTTGCCTAAAGAAACCAGAGGATACGTACCTGCCTTCATTGCTGCAAACTATATCATGACTTACTATTGTGAGCATAACATCAGCCCGATGGATATGAACATGCCGGAAGGAACAGATACGATCCATATATCCCGCAATCTGAATCTCAATCAGGTTGCCGGTGTCTGCAACATCAATATCGACCAGCTTCGGGCACTGAATCCGGAATTCAAGAAAGATATTATTCCCGGCAACGAGGAACCCTATGCGCTTCGTCTGCCCAATAACATGATCAGTTGTTTTATTGAACACGAAGACAGTATCTACAATTACAAGCCCGAAGTATATCAGACCCGCCGCAGTACGGTAGAAGTCAAGGATCCGGCAGGAACCTCCACAGGGAAAGCCGTTTACTACCGCATCAAAAATGGAGATACCCTGGGAGGAATTGCTGCTAAATATGGTGTCAGTGTCAACCAGCTTCGACGGTTGAACGGCATAAAAGGCAGCAGCATCCGTGCCGGAAAGTCCATCCGTATCCGATAAGAAAGCAAAAATATGCAAGTCTTTTGATTCTATTCCCCTAAAAGACTTGCATATTTCTGCATTTTTCATATTTTTGCAGAACCGTTTTCAAGAAAGGGAGGGAGGAGTATGACGGACGAAAGACAAGTTCAAGAACAAAACGATGAAAAGCTGATCAACGATGCCTTTCAGGAATTGCTCGACAGATATCTGGAAAGTAAGCATCGCAAAAAGGTCGAAATAATAACCAAGGCTTTTAATTTTGCCAGACAAGCTCATAAAGGAGTGCGCAGACGCTCCGGTGAGCCATATATCTTGCATCCTATTGCCGTGGCACGCATTGCATGTGTGGAAATCGGCCTGGGATCTACTTCCATCTGTTCCGCATTGCTCCATGATGTTGTGGAAGATACGGATTATACCGTTGAAGACATTGAAAATCTCTTTGGTCCGAAGATCGCCCAGATTGTAGACGGTCTGACCAAAATTTCCGGAGGTATTTTTGGAGACCGTGCGTCAGCACAGGCAGAAAACTTCAAGAAACTGCTGCTGACCATGAACGATGATATACGGGTTATCCTGATCAAGATTGCCGACCGGTTACACAACATGCGTACACTAGGCTCCATGCTCCCCAGCAAACAATACAAGATTGCCGGTGAAACGCTCTATATTTATGCTCCTTTAGCAAACCGTCTGGGTCTCAACCGTATCAAGACTGAGCTGGAAGACCTGAGTTTCAAATATGAACATCCCGAAACTTACCAGCAGATACAGGATAAGCTGAAGGCAACCCAGGCTGAACGTGACAACGTTTTCGAAGAATTTACCGCTCCGATCCGGGAACAGCTGGATAAGATGGGACTTCCATACCGGATTCTGGCACGCGTAAAATCACCCTATTCCATCTGGAACAAAATGCAGACCAAGCATATCACATTCGAAGAGATCTATGATATCCTGGCTGTAAGAATTATATTTACCCCGCGCAACGAAGATGAAGAACTGAACGACTGCTTCAACATCTACGTCTGCATCTCCAAACTCTATAAGCCACATCCCGACCGTCTGAGAGACTGGGTCAGCCATCCGAAAGCCAACGGATACCAGGCTCTGCATGTCACCCTGATGAGCAACAAGGGACAATGGATCGAAGTGCAGATCCGAAGCGAACGCATGAACGACGTTGCCGAACAGGGATTTGCGGCTCATTGGAAATACAAGGCAGGAGGAGGCAGTGAAGACGAAGGAGAACTGAGCAAATGGCTGAAGACAATCAAGGAGATTCTGGACGATCCACAACCGGATGCTCTTGACTTTCTGGATACCATCAAGCTGAATCTTTTTGCCTCTGAAATATTCGTATTTACACCCAAAGGTGAAATCAAGACAATGCCACAGAACTGTACGGCACTTGACTTCGCCTTCTCGATCCATACCTTCCTGGGAAGCCATTGTATCGGTGCGAAAGTCAATCACAAGCTCGTACCGCTCAGCCACAAGCTGCAGAGTGGAGATCAGGTAGAGATTCTGACTTCCAAATCACAGCGCGTACAGCCTTCCTGGATCAACTTTGCAACTACAGCCAAGGCCAAAGCCAAAATCCTGTCCATCCTGAAACGGGAGCGTAAGGAAATGCAGATGAAAGGCGAAGACATGTTGCATGATTTCCTTCAGCAGGAAGAGCTGGCTGCCAGTGAAGAAAATATCAAAAAACTTTGCGATCTGCATAAACTGAAAAATGCGGACGAACTGGCTTTACAGATCGGACAGCGTGTCATTACCCTCGGAGAAACAGACCGGAATGAACTGAAAGAGAAACCGACTCCTACAAGCTGGAAGAAATATATCGCTTTTGCTTTTGGCGGAAGCAAGAAGCAGGAAGAAAAGCAACCAGAGCCTCAGCCTTTGGAAATTGACAAAAAGAAAATCATCAAGCTGACTCCGGATGCCATTCAGAAGAACTATATCATTGCCGACTGCTGCAAACCGATTCCGGGAGATGATGTACTGGGATATATTGACGACAACAACCGCATTATCATCCATAAACGTCATTGTCCCATTGCCAACCAGCTGAAGACCAGTTTCGGCAACCGGCTGCTTGCCGTACAATGGGAGATCGGAAAAGCCCTCAACTTCCCGGTCAATGTTTACATCAAAGGAATAGACGGTATCGGTGTGCTGAATCAGGTAACGCAAGTTATCTCCCAGCAACTGAATGTAAATATCCACAAGTTGAATATAGAATCAAACGATGGAATCTTTGAAGGACGTATCCAGCTGTTTGTACACGATGTGGATGATGTAAATACGATCTGCAACAACCTGAAAAAACTGGAAAACCTAAAACGTGTAACCCGTATCGAGAACTTCGACGACACGATTACCGACTGACAACAGAAAGAAATTCCGGACAATCTTCCAAAGAGAACAACATCTCCTGAGATTGTCCGGAATTTCTTTTTCAAGTGAGATAATCAAGTTCTTTCCGCATACTTACCAGTTCTTCCCTCACTTTCTTAAGCCTTTCTATGATTTCTGCCGAACTGGCCGCAGACTCACGGTTCTGCTTCAGGCGCTGCTTGGCTCCAGCCAGAGTCATCCCTTTCTCCTTCACCAGATGATAAACCAGCCGGATGTTTTCAATGTCTTCCTTACGGTATTGCCGGACATTTCCTCCTGTCTTCTTGGGAGCAATCATCGGAAATTCCTTTTCCCAATAGCGCAACAATGACTCATTCACATCGAACATACGCGCCACCTCGCTGATGGAGTAATATAATTTCAGTTCTTTATCGGTTCGTAAAGCCATACGTTTTCAGTTTTAATTAATCGAATACCTTACCGTGATTTGCCGCAATCTCTACCATCCGGTCATAATCATCAGCATTCAAATCCATGAAATAATAGTTCACCGGATTCACGATCTGTCCCTTCACCATCACCTCATAATGCAGATGTGGTCCTGTACTCTTTCCGGTGGTTCCCACTTTTCCGATAGTCTCCCCTCGCACGACCTTTTGCCCCACACGTACATCAATCTTACTGAGATGGGCATAGCGGGTCACATATCCGAAACCATGATCAATCTGGATGCAATTGCCGTAAAGTCCCTCCCATCCTGCTTTTCTGACCACACCGTTTCCGGTTGCATAAACCGGAGTTCCTACGTTAGCCGAGAAATCCATTCCGGAATGAAACTTCACAGTCTTGTAAATAGGGTCAATCCGTGTTCCATATCCCGAGGCTGTCTGCTTCAGATCCTTATTCGAAACAGGCTGGATGGCCGGAATACATTCCAGCATCTCATCGTGCTTCTTGCAGAGTGCAAGAACTTCATCAAATGACTTCGACTGAATATACAACTGACGTTCCAGCAAGTCCATTTTCTGAGTAGTGTTCACCACCAGTTTGGCACTGGGCAGCTCCATCAGGTCTTCGTAACGGTTCGTCTTGTTATAACTGGGAGTTCGCAAAGCATCTGCTACCGGATCGGCCTGCATCATGACACGATACAGGTTGTCATCACGCTGCTGCAAGCCTTTCATCACCTGCAAGGATTCGTCCAGCCGGCTGGACAAAATGTGATACTGAGCCTGCAGACGGGAGTTTTCCATACGCAAGTCTTTTTCGGATGGAGAACCGAAGATCAGCAACAGAACAATGAAACTTCCGGCTCCCAGTCCCATCCCCACGAACAAACGGCGCAGGTAACTCATTACGCGTTGGCGCATAGTGGGATAAATACGGTCGTAAGTACGCGTTTTCGGATTATAAATATAGTAGACTTTACGCATTCAAATCTGGTTTTGATTTTTTTATCGTACAAACATTCAAGTTTTTGCACCAAACATACGGACAAAAATAATAAAACAGATTATCTTTGCAAACCGATTTTAAGAAATTAACTACATAATATATAAACAACTATGTTGACAGCAAATGAAATCCGCGACTCATTCGTCAAGTTCTTTGAGTCGAAAGGACACCAGATTGTGCCCTCAGCACCTATGGTCATCAAGGATGACCCGACCCTGATGTTTACCAATGCAGGGATGAACCAGTTTAAAGATATTATCCTCGGCAACCACCCTGCCAAATACAAACGCGTAACAGACTCCCAGAAGTGTCTGCGCGTGAGCGGAAAGCATAACGACCTGGAAGAAGTGGGTCACGACACGTATCACCACACCATGTTCGAAATGCTGGGTAACTGGTCATTCGGCGACTATTTCAAGAAAGAAGTCATCGGATGGGCTTACGAATACCTGGTTACCGTACTGAAACTGGATCCGAAAGACCTGTATGTCACTGTATTCGAAGGAAGCCCCGAAGAAGGTCTTGCACGCGATGACGAAGCTGCAGGCTACTGGGGACAGTTCTTCCCGGAAGACCACATCATCAACGGAAACAAGCATGACAACTTCTGGGAAATGGGCGATACAGGTCCTTGCGGTCCCTGTTCCGAGATTCACATCGACTCCCGTTCTGAAGAAGAAAAAGCTGCTGTTCCGGGACGCGAACTGGTGAACAAGGATCATCCGCAGGTTATCGAAATCTGGAACCTCGTGTTCATGCAATATAACCGTAAGGCTGACGGAAGCCTGGAACCGCTTCCTGCAAAGGTTATTGATACCGGTATGGGATTCGAACGTCTGGTACGCACCCTGCAGGGCAAGACTTCCAATTACGACACTGACGTATTCCAGCCAATCATCAAAGTGATCGGCGACCTGTCAGGCAAGAAATATGGTGATGACGAAAAAGTGGACGTTGCCATGCGTGTCGTTGCCGACCACATCCGTACCATTGCTTTCTCTATCACTGACGGCCAGCTGCCTTCCAATGCCAAGGCCGGTTATGTTATCCGCCGTATCCTGCGCCGTGCAGTCCGTTATGCTTACACATTCCTCGGACAGAAGCAGGCCTTCATGTACAAGCTGGTTCCGGTACTGATTGAAAACATGGGAGGTGCTTATCCTGAACTGAAAGCTCAGCAGGCTCTGATTGAAAAAGTAATGAAGGAAGAAGAGGAATCATTCCTCCGTACACTGGAAACCGGTATCCGTCTGCTCGAAAAGACCATGAACGAAGCCAAGGCTGCCGGCAAGACAGAAATCAGCGGTGTAGATGCCTTTACGCTGTATGATACCTTCGGATTCCCGTTCGACCTGACTGAACTGATTCTGCGTGAAAACGGCCTGACAGCCGATGTGAAAGGTTTCGAAGCTGAAATGCAGAAGCAGAAAGAACGTGCACGTAACGCCGCTGCCGTAGAAACGGGCGACTGGGTTACCTTGAAAGAAGGTGAAACCACTTTCGTCGGTTACGACTATACTGAATATGAAACCAGCATTCTGCGTTACCGTCAGGTAAAACAGAAGAACCAGACCTTGTATCAGATCGTTCTGAGCGACACTCCGTTCTATGCAGAAAGCGGTGGTCAGGTGGGTGACACCGGTGTGCTGGTCAGCGAATTTGAAACCATCGACATCATCGATACCAAGAAGGAAAACAACCTTCCGATCCACATCACCAAGAAGCTTCCGGAACACCTGGATGCTCCGATGATGGCTTGTGTGGACACCGACAAGCGTGCGGCTTGTGCTGCCAACCACTCTTGTACGCACCTGCTCGACGAAGCATTGCGTCAGGTTCTCGGCACACACGTAGAACAGAAAGGATCGCTCGTAACTCCGGACTCTCTGCGTTTCGACTTCTCTCACTTCCAGAAAGTCACTCCGGAACAGCTCCGCGAAGTGGAACATCTGGTCAACGCCAAGATCCGCGAAAACATTCCTTTGACCGAATACCGTAACCTGCCGATCGAAAAGGCCAGAGAACTGGGAGCTATCGCCCTGTTCGGTGAAAAATATGGTGACGAAGTACGCGTCGTACAGTTCGGATCTTCCATCGAATTCTGTGGAGGTACTCACGTATCAGCTACCGGAAAAATCGGTATGGTCAAGATCATTTCTGAAAGCTCTGTTGCAGCCGGCGTACGCCGTATCGAAGCTGTAACCGGTGCCAAGGTAGAAGAAATATTCGACACCGTTCAGGATACTCTTTCTGATCTGAAAGCACTGTTCAACAATGCTCCCGATCTGAAGGCTGCCATCTCTAAGTACATTGACGAGAATGCAGGCCTGAAGAAGCAGGTAGAAGAATTCATGAAGGAAAAAGAAGCCAGCGTAAAGAACAAACTGATCGAAGGCGCAAAGGATATCAACGGAGTGAAAGTCATCAAGGCTGTACTCCCGATGCCGGCAGACGCCGTGAAGAACATTGCCTTCCAGCTGAAAGGACAGTTCACAGAAAATCTGTTCGTAGTTATCGGAAGCGTATTCGACAACAAACCGCTGCTGACTGTAACCATGAGCGAAGATCAGGTGAAAGCCGGACTGAATGCAGGCCAGCTGGTACGCGAAGCAGCCAAACTGATTCAGGGTGGCGGTGGCGGTCAGCCTCACTTTGCAACTGCAGGTGGAAAGAATCCGGACGGTCTGAGTGCAGCCGTTGACAAAGTCATCGAACTGGCAGGATTCTAATCCTTTCCTCTGACAACATAAAAATCCTCACTGGACTTCCGTCCGGTGAGGA
>NZ_EQ973645.1:19992-38820 GCF_000157915.1 Phocaeicola coprophilus DSM 18228 = JCM 13818
CCCTTCTCTCCCCGCTCTGTGCTTCCGGCCAGCCGGACCGGCATGCCCGGGATAACAAAACTCAGCTGACGGCAAACATTCTGAACCTGCCGAAAAAAGCCCGAGACGTTTTGCCTAAAAGCCCGAAGCGTTTTCTCTCATTCGCCGAAACGTTTTTTTAAAAGCCCGAGGCCTTCTGCCGACAGGGCTGAACTCCCCTGTACACTGTTTCCAGAATGTCTTTCCGATGCGCCGGAGGCGACCGCACAATCAGGCCGCAACGACCGCACGATACCTTCGCATTGACTGGTCAATGCAAAAAAATCGACCGCACGATCAGACTGCAACGACCGCATAATTCGGCTCCATCGAACGCACGATGTAAACAACTCATTTCCAAGGCCTGCCGGCAGACAATAAAAAAGCTGCCGCTGCTTTTCCTTATCCGTCCGGCGGACTCAGAAAAACAACGGCAGTATAATGATTAACAAATGGAATCAGTTTCCGTTACACTGTACGGGGAGATTCTGCCAGATTCAGCAGAACAGACTCCTGAGGTACATAGTCTCCCTGGAAGAAACGGCTCGCACGAAGCAGGTGACGCCAGATACTTACCAACTCCTGAGACTCCTGAAGAATGTTCAGATAAACCATGGAAGCTTTCAGGCTGGCATTGTCTGCTTCCTGCATGCGGTTCATCATCTGCTTGCGCAAAGAAGAAATGGAGTTCTTCAGTGCATCACCCTTAGCCAGGATATCGTCTGCCTCTTCGTAATTGTTGTTCTCGATAGCCGTACGGGTACGTTCCATCAGACGGCACAGTTCTTCACGGACAGGCAGGAATTCGGTTACACAATCCTTGGAGATCGGATTGAAGTTGTTGTCCACATGTTCCTTACAGGGCTCACAGATACGCTTCAAACAGTAAAGCATCTCTTCACAACTGTTGCTTCCCAAGTGGAACCAGGTATTCTTCTCGATGGCAATGGTAATAGGAATACGGCGCAGACCGAGCAGTTCCTTACGACGGCGCTTCTTCAGCATCTTCTTCTGATCGTCAGTCGCGTTCATTGCTTTACGCAGGCTCTTCAGATCTTCGTGGATAAATCCGTCGGTCACCTTCACGTAAGTATCTTCGCTGAAAGTAATGTAGCTGGTCAGAGTTTCCTTCACATGCTGGCGAAGCAAGGCCAGGATTTCGTTCTTGTCCTTCGATGCCATCATCCGTTTGAAGATATCATCCTGCTGTTCAGCCTTTTCTTTCTTGCTGTACTTGATGTTGCTGCGAACCAGAAGTACCACTGCTACCACGATAAAGATAAACATACCCACGAAGCTGGTATAGAACATGATGAAGGTAACCAGTGCACAGATTGTAAATGCTACGAAGGCTGTGATAAACCATCCGCCGATTACTGACAACATACCGGTGATACGATATACGGCACTTTCACGGCTCCAGGCACGGTCGGCAAGCGAAGTACCCATTGCTACGATAAAGGTAACATAAGTAGTGGAAAGCGGAAGTTTCATCGTCGTACCGATGATGATCAGCAAACCAGACAGTACCAGGTTAACGGCAGCACGGATAAGGTCGAAAGCAGCTCCGTTTTCAAGGATCACCTCGTCCTTATTGAAACGGCTGTCAATCCAGCGGCGCATTCCGGCAGGAATTACACGCTTCAGGAAATCATTGATATTGTTCGCACGGCGCACAATCGTACGGGCCAGTGCAGATGAACCGAACATTTCATCACCTTCTTCCTGACGGGCCAGATCGACTGAAGTCTTGATCACATTCTTGGCTTTCTTAGAAGTAGCCAGTGCGTAAACCATAACCAGTCCGGAAGCAAACAGGAAGATGGCAGGAGTCTTGGCTGAAGACATCAGCGATGTCATCATGAAGTCGTGGATGCTTACTCCGTTTGAATTGGCTACATAGTCTGTATAAGCAGAGAATCCGGCCAGAGGCACACCGATAAAGTTGACCAGGTCGTTTCCGGCAAAGGCAAGAGCCAGCGAGAATGTACCCAGCAATACAATAATCTTGAATACATTTACCCGGCACCAGTGCAGAATCTGCATCAGCAGCGTAAACGTGATGAAGCAGCCTGTAACAAGCAAGGTGGTATTTTCAGAAATCCATGCCAGTGATTCCGGAGTCATGAACGGCGCACTCTTCAATCCCTTGATCAGCATAAAGTAAGAAAGAGAAGTTACTGCAATACCGCCGAAGATACCGATGGTCCAGGAAAGATTCTTTTTATAATTAAAGCTGAAGATCAGACGGGATATATACTGTACAAAAGTACCTGCAATGAATGCAATCGCCACGGAAAGGAAAATACCCATGATCACTGACAGAGCCTTTTCCGTGTTCATCATGTCGCCCAGCGTGAGCAGACCTGTTTCATCGCCTACAATCTTCAGGATAGCCAGAATGAAAGTACCTCCCAACAGCTCGAAGACCATAGATACGGTGGTAGAAGTAGGAAGTCCCAGTGTGTTGAATACGTCCAGTAACACCACATCCGTCACCATAACGGCCAACAGGATACACATTATTTCATAAAAGCTGAAATTAACCGGCTGAAAGATACCATGACGGGCAATATCCATCATACCATTACTTAACACAGCTCCCGCAAACACACCGATCGCAGCTACAATTACAATTGTCTTGAAGTTAGCGACCTTTGCACCAACGGCCGAATTCATAAAATTCACGGCATCGTTACTGACACCCACCAGCAAGTCGAACACTGCCAGCATGAACAGGAATATCACAATTCCCAGGTAAATTGTTTCCATACGTTTGACTTGTAATAATATTTTTCTGCGTGCAAAATTATCCGGTTCATGTTATATTCAAATGTCATACATGTTACATTCCTGTTACAAAACGATCCCTTATTAAAAAAAATAAATTCATAGACACAGGAAGCTTTTTATCAGTTGAAAATTCGTAACTTTGTACCCAAATTTAAAATTTATAGCCATGTCAGAGTCAAAGAAAATCAAAACCGCCCTTATATCGGTCTATCACAAAGACGGACTGGATGCCATTATCAGTCGTCTGCACGAAGAAGGAGTACAGTTCCTCTCAACCGGAGGTACACGCCAGTTTATTGAAAGTCTGGGATATCCCTGCCAGGCAGTGGAAGATCTCACTTCTTATCCTAGCATCCTGGGAGGAAGAGTGAAGACCCTGCATCCTAAAATATTCGGTGGTATCCTTTGCCGTCGCGCACTGGAACAGGACCGCCAGCAGACCATTCAATATGGTATTCCTGAAATAGACCTGGTCATTGTAGATTTGTATCCGTTTGAAGACACCGTTGCTTCGGGTGCAGATACACAAGCTATCATTGAAAAAATCGATATAGGCGGTATTTCTCTGATACGTGCCGCTGCCAAAAACTTCAACGATGTAGTCATCGTTGCCAGCAAGCATCAGTACAAACCGCTGCTCGATATCCTGACACAGCGCGGAGCACAAACCACTCTGGACGAAAGAAGATGGTTTGCACGTCAGGCATTCGGCGTATCCAGCCACTATGATTCAGCCATCTGGCAATGGTTTGACGGAGGCGAAGGATCTGCATTCCGCTATGCCATGGACGAGGCTCATCCGTTGCGTTACGGAGAAAATCCTCACCAGAAAGCTAATTTCTACGGCCGCCTGGAAGATATGTTCGAACAGTTGAACGGAAAAGAAATTTCCTACAACAACCTGCTCGACATCGAAGCTGCACTGGATCTGATCGACGAATTCGACGCTCAGCCGACCTTCGCAATCATCAAACATAACAATCCGTGCGGGCTGGCTTCCCGTTCTACATTGCTTGATGCATGGAAAGACGCACTGGCAGGCGACCCGGTATCTGCATTCGGAGGCGTGCTTGCAACCAATCAGAAGATCGATCTCGCTACGGCAGAAGAAATCAACAAAATCTTCTTCGAAGTGATCGTTGCTCCTGACTACGACGTAGAAGCACTCGAAGTTCTCCGTCAGAAGAAGAACCGTATCATCCTGGCCCGCAAGAATGGAAAGACCAGCAACCTCAAGTTCCGTTCCATGCTGGGAGGCGTTCTCGCACAGGATAAAGATACACACACTGAAACCCGCGAAGATCTGAAGCAGGTAACAACTCTCGCTCCTACAGAACAGGAAGTGGAAGACCTGCTCTTTGCCAATAAGATCGTGAAGCACTGCAAGAGCAATGCCATCGTACTTGCTCGCGGAAAACAGCTGCTGGCTGCCGGAGTGGGACAGACCAGTCGTGTAGATGCACTGAAACATGCCATTGAAAAAGCTAAAGGATTCGGCTTCCAGCTGGAAGGAGCTGTCATGGCAAGTGATGCATTCTTCCCCTTCCCTGACTGCGTGGAAATAGCAGGAAACGAAGGTGTCAAAGCCGTTATTCAGCCGGGTGGTTCCATCAAGGACGAACTTTCTTTCCAATACTGCAATGAGCATGGAATAGCAATGGTTGTGACAGGCTTCAGACACTTCAAACATTAATCTTTAACGTAAAAAATGGGCTTATTCTCATTCACACAAGAAATAGCGATGGACCTTGGCACAGCCAATACCATCATTATCAGTAATGACAAGATCGTGGTAGACGAGCCTTCCGTCGTTGCGCTTGACCGGCGTACCGACAAAATGATCGCCGTGGGAGAACGTGCAAAGATGATGTACGAAAAAGAAAATCCCAATATCCGTACTGTCAGACCCCTTCGTGACGGGGTAATCGCCGACTTCAATGCCTGCGAACAGATGATGCGCGGTCTGATCAAGAAGGTAAATACCGGAAGACGCTTGTTCACACCTTCATTACGTATGGTCATCGGCGTTCCGTCGGGCTCTACTGAAGTAGAACTGCGTGCCGTACGTGACAGTGCAGAACACGCCGGAGGACGCGATGTATATCTGGTATTCGAACCGATGGCAGCAGCCATCGGTATCGGACTCGATGTGGAAGCACCGGAAGGAAACATGATCGTTGACATAGGTGGAGGTTCCACTGAAATCGCCGTTATCTCTCTGGGTGGTATTGTTTCCAACAACTCCATCCGCATTGCAGGCGATGATCTGACTGCCGATATTCAGGAATACATGAGCCGCCAGCACAATGTCAAAGTCAGCGAACGTATGGCAGAACGTATCAAGATCCATGTAGGCGCTGCACTGACAGACCTGGGCGACGATGCACCTGAAGATTATATCGTACGCGGTCCGAACCGCATCACAGCACTTCCGATGGAGGTTCCTGTATGTTATCAGGAAATTGCGCACTGTCTGGAGAAAAGTATTGCCAAGATTGAAACAGCAATTCTTAGCGCTCTTGAGAACACTCCGCCTGAACTGTATGCCGATATCGTCAATAATGGTATCTATCTGGCAGGCGGTGGAGCTTTGTTACGCGGACTGGACAAACGTCTCACTGACAAGATCAACATTCCGTTCCATGTGGCAGAAGATCCCCTGCTCAGCGTAGCAAAAGGAACAGGCATCGCCCTCAAAAACGTGGATCGTTTCTCGTTCTTGATGCGATGAGGCATTTGATTGACTTTCTCCTCCGCCATGATCACTGGCTGCTCTTCGTACTGTTGGAAATATTCAGCATCACGCTGCTGTTCCGCTTTAACAGTTACCAGGGCAGCGTGTTCTTTACATGCGCCAACGGAGCTGCCGGATTCGTACACAAGACGGCTGAACAGGTAAGCCAGTATTTTGGCCTGACGGAGGTGAACAGACAACTGACGAACCGCAATATTGCTTTGGAGCTGCAGGTGGAACAGCTTTCACGTGCACTGGAACGTTTCAACAAAGATACAACTCAGATAGCGTCCTTACGCGAGGACGCTCTTCTCGGTTGTCAGTTGATTGATGCTCAAGTTGTAAACAACAGCCTGACACAGGCCGACAACTACATCACGATTGATAAGGGAAGAGCGGATGGCATACGTCCTGAAATGGGAGTTATATCCGGCTATGGAGTAGTCGGCATCGTTTATCTGGCAGGCGAGCATTATTCGGTTGTGTTGCCTGTACTTAACTCTAAAAGCAGTATAAGCTGTAAAATCAGACGCACCTCCTATTTCGGTTTTCTGAAATGGGACGGAGGATCTTCACGTTATGCACTCGTAAAGGACATGCCCCGGCACTCCGAGTTTTCACTGGGTGATACGATCGTTACCAGCGGACACAGTGCCGTATTCCCGGCAGGTATTCCGGTAGGAACCGTTGATGACATGACAGACAGCCACGACGGATTGTCTTATCTGTTACGCGTCAAACTCTTTACAGACTTTGCCCGCCTGAACGATGTATGTGTCATCGTACCGGCAGACAACGGAGAACAAACCGCATTGGAGGATTCGATCCTTATGAACAATCTTTAAACCGGGAAAGAAAAGTCTTTCCCGATTGACAAAAAACAAAGAAGATGGCTCGCATATTATGGTTTGCAGGATTAATCCTGTTACAGGTATTGGTACTGAACTATGTACATATCCATCAGTTTGCCAAACCGCTGCTATATGTATATTTCATTCTGAAACTAGACTCGAATACCGGACGTAATCAGACCATGCTCTGGTCGTTCGCACTGGGCCTCTGTATCGATATACTCAGCAACACGCCTGGACTGAACGCTACAGCCTCGGTGTTACTGGCTTTCTTCCGGCAGCCTCTTCTGCAAGCTCAAACAACCCGCGACGCAACCGGTGATTTTGAGCCGGGTATCCGGACCATGGGATTCTCTCCTTTCTTACGCTACCTGCTTGTTGCCGTCCTTTTGCATGCCACCGTACTGAATCTGACAGACTACTTTTCATTCCATCGTATAGGCATGATCCTGCTGAAGTCCATCAGTGACACGCTGGCAACCATTGTATGTATCCTGTGCATAGAAGCTATAAGGAGGAAACACTAGTGGAACGGAATTACGATCTCGAAAAACGAAAATATGCAATTGGCGGCGCAGTAATCTTTATTGTGCTCATCTTCCTTATACGCCTGCTCTCCCTGCAAATCATGAGCGAAGACTATAAGAAGAATGCTGACAGTAATGCGTTCCTGAAAAAGATACAATATCCAAGCCGGGGAGTCATCTACGACCGCAACGGAAAGTTACTGGTTTATAACCAGCCGGCTTACGACATCACAGTCATCATGAAAGAGATCACGTCTCTGGATACTGCCGATCTCTGCCGCACACTCAAGATCACACCGGAATTCCTGCGCAAGCGATTCAAGGATCTCAAGGACCGCCGGTTAAACCCCGGTTACTCGCCTTACACCAACCAGGTGCTGCTCACCCAGCTCTCGGCTGAAGACTGTGGTATCTTCCAGGAAAAGCTTTTCAAGTTTCCCGGATTCTACATCCAGCGGCGTACCATCCGGCAATATAACTATGATGCCGGTGCACATATTCTGGGAGATATCGGCGAAGTATCCAAGACGGAGATGGAAGATGATGAATATTACATCCCCGGCGACTTCATAGGAAAGCTGGGAGTAGAAAGATCCTACGAAAAACAATTGCGCGGTGAGAAAGGTATTGAAGTACTGCTGCGGGATGCACGAGGAAGAATTCAGGGCAATTACATGGACGGAAAGTTCGACAAAGCCCCGGTAGCAGGTAAGAATCTTACACTGAGCCTTGACATTGAATTACAAAAACTGGGAGAACGTCTGCTGGAAGGAAAGATCGGAAGTATTGTTGCCATCGAACCTTCTACGGGTGAAGTCTTATGCCTGGTCTCCTCTCCTTCCTACGACCCGCGTCTGATGGTCGGCCGAAACAGAGGAAAAAACCATTTGCAGCTGGCCCGGGATCCGTGGAAACCTTTGCTCAACCGTGCAATCATGGGAGCTTATCCGCCGGGATCTACATTCAAGACTTCTCAGGCACTGACATTTTTGCAAGAAGGAATCATTACCCCTTCCACCCCCTATACCTGTAACGGAGGATTTAACTACCGCGGCTTGCATGTCGGCTGTCATGCGCACGGATCTCCGCTTCCTCTGCTTCCTGCCATCGCCACTTCCTGCAATGCTTATTTCTGCTGGGGGCTTTATCATATGATCGGCGCACGTCAGAAATACGGCTCCGTACAAAATGCCATGAATACGTGGAGAGACTATATGGTTTCAATGGGCTTCGGATATCCGCTCGGCATTGACTTGCCGGGAGAAAAACGAGGCATGATTCCCAATGCCAAATATTACGACAAGGCCTATCGGGGATCATGGAACGGACTGACAATCATCTCAATTTCAATCGGGCAGGGAGAGGTAACACTGACTCCTCTGCAGATCGCCAACCTGGGAGCGACCATTGCCAACCGCGGATATTACATCACACCCCATGTGGTGAAAAGCATTGAAAACGATGCAATAGATACATTATATACACAAAAGAAATATACCAAAGTAGACCGGATCCACTATGAAGAGGTGGTAGAAGGTATGCGAATGGCCGTGACAGGCGGAACCTGCCGGATGGCCAATCTTCCGGACATCGAGGTATGCGGAAAGACAGGAACAGCCCAGAACCGTGGAAAGGACCACTCGGCCTTCATGGGATTTGCACCGATGAACAACCCCAAGATTGCAATTGCCGTCTATGTGGAAAACGGAGGATTCGGAGCTGTATACGGCGTACCTATCGGCCGGCTCATGATCGAACAATACCTGAAAGGAGAACTTACGCCGCAAGATGAAGAGCTGGCAACCGATATTCAAAACCGAAGAATAGATTATGGCATACACGAAAGATAGTTTATGGAAAACGGTAGACTGGTGGACAATCCTGCTCTACCTCATCTTAATTACCTGCGGATGGTTCAGCGTGTGCGGAGCAAGCTATGATTATGGTGAACCGAACTTCCTGGACTTTACGACCCGCGCCGGTAAGCAATTGATGTGGATCGGCTGTTCACTCGGACTGGGTTTCGTCTTGCTGATGCTTGAGCACCGGCTCTATGACACGTATGCCTACCTCATCTACGGAATTCTTCTCCTGCTGCTTTTCGGAACGATTTTCAATCCTCACGAGATCAAGGGATCACGATCCTGGATCGTTTTAGGGCCGGTAAGCCTGCAGCCTGCAGAATTCGCAAAGTTTGCTACGGCGCTGGCACTGGCAAAATTTATGGGAGAATACACTTTTTCCATTCACAAGATGCGTCACGCACTGATTGCCTTGGGCATCATCCTGCTGCCAATGATCCTGATTATCCTGCAGCGGGAAACCGGATCTGCCCTGGTTTATCTGTCGTTCTTCCTTGTGCTCTACCGCGAAGGTATGCCCGGATCCATTCTTCTGGCGGGAATATGTGCCGTAGTCTACTTTATCGTAAGCATCCGGTTTGGAGAAGTTCCCATGCCCGATGAAATGACCTCATGGGGAGAATTTTCCGTATTCGGACTGATCATCCTGCTTTCGGGTATTCTGGTTTCATCCTATTGCAAACAACCGCGCGTCGTACAATATATCCTGCTGATAGGCGGAGGTGCAACCCTGCTGGGGATTCTGTTCTCCTGCTATGTCATCCCCTTTGATGTGGCTTATCTGCAATACGGACTGTGTGTGGCACTTGTAGTCTGGCTCATCCTGCTTTACCTGCGTGAGCGCATGTCCAATTACTTCTACATAGCCTTGTTTGTCATTGGCTCTGCAGTCTTCTTCTTCTCAACGGATTATGTGTTCAACCGCATTCTGGAACCTCATCAGAAGATACGAATTGAGGTGTTGCTGGGCATGGAAGATGATCCGACCGGTGCGGGATATAACGTAAACCAGAGTAAGATTGCCATCGGATCAGGAGGACTTCTGGGAAAAGGATTTCTCAACGGAACGCAGACCAAACTGAAATATGTACCGGAACAGGATACTGACTTCATCTTCTGTACCGTAGGCGAAGAACAAGGTTTTCTAGGTTCGGCAGCCGTACTGCTCCTTTTCACTGCCTTGATCCTGCGCATCATTCACCTGGCCGAGCGTCAGACTTCCCGCTTCGGACGAGTCTACGGCTATTGCGTAATGAGTATTTTCTTCTTCCATCTGTTCATCAACATCGGAATGGTGCTGGGACTCACCCCTGTGATCGGTATTCCCCTTCCCTTCTTCAGTTACGGAGGATCTTCGCTGTGGGGATTTACGATCCTGCTGTTTGTCTTTCTCCGGATTGATGCCGGACGGGAGCGATAGAAAAACGAAGCCCCACGTCAGAAATACCGCGAAGAGCAGTATCTTTCATCAGATGCACCAGCCGTAAGGTACGGGGCTTGTCAGATACAGAATCAACCAGACAAACAGCAACAGCCGGCCATTCACTTTGATACAGGCTTCCGGAAATGCCGTCGTGCAGCCACCGTCCGTATTGGTCGGCCAAATAAAGATGCAGGGTATCTGCCCGAAATGCACAACTGTCCGCCTGCAAATTGCTGCCACGCCCGGAAGATACGGCATCTTCCGGAATGACTCCCTGACCGGAAAGAAGAGCCAGCCAGATATCCCGGTAAGCATATTCGGATGTATTTCTCAACCCGATTTCCACAAGGTATCGTCCGGGCGAAAGAGAAGCCGGAAGTTCATAGACAAGCGTATCCTGCCTTCCCCATCCGGATGCAGCCACCGACTGATAAACATGGTAAGCCGTATCCGAACGGCAGGATCCTAGCAAGATGAGCATTCCTGTACTAAACAAGAATGCCCACGACTTAAACCGGATATCAAGCCTGTACATCTGGAAGATTCCTGGAAGTTTCATGATCCCGACGAACTTCAGGCGACGGTTGTTCCGGAACCGGTTTCCCGGGGTTCACTTCATTTGACTGACGGCGAGGTTCTCCCGAAGGCCGGTTTCCCTGTCCGTTTCTCCGTGGTCCGCGAGGCTGGCGGGGCGGACGTGATGCCGCTTCCGACTGCGCACCGTTCACGGAAGTATTTTCTCCCTTACTCTGCTGTGCAGCACCTTCCTCTTCACGCACTTTGGCGGGACGCGGACGATTACCTTTCTCCCGTCGCGGCTTACCTTCCCCGTTCCGGGAAGCACGTGGCTGTGAAGCAACCGCTTTGGCTGATGCAGATGAATCGCCTGCGGCCTGTTCCTGAGGCTCTGCAGCAACAGGAGCTGACGGATCATTCACCGGCATTGTCTGGCGGGGATTCCGTCCGGCAACATCTTCTGCGGGTGAAATTCCTCCATTCTTGCCTTTCTTTTTCCGCTTCTTCGAAGACTTGCTGCGGTCAAAACGAGTCAGACTTTCTTGTTCAAGCAAGTCACTTCCCTGTTTACGGCGAGCTGCTTCATCGGCTGATTCTTCCAACTTATCGGGCTTCTCCCCTCTACGGTTCATAGCGATAATTTCGAAAGCCCGACGTGCAGAAATCGTTGTTTCATTAGCCAGGAAGTTCTTGTCGGTGCTATATGTAATCATTCCTTTCAGGATGTCAGCCTTGAAATAATAGAACTGGGCGTCACTGGTTTCCAGAATAATCTCACGACTGGGCAGACGCTTCTGGCATTCCACATAGGCATCTACTTCGTAATTGAGACAACATTTCAACTTGGCACACTGGCCGGCAAGTTTCTGAGGATTAAGAGAAATATCCTGAAAACGGGCTGCACTGGTCGATACAGAAACAAAGCTTGTCATCCAGGTGGCACAACACAGTTCCCGTCCGCACGGACCGATTCCACCGATACGTCCGGCCTCCTGACGGGCACCGATCTGCTTCATTTCGATTCTCACACGGAAAGCCTCAGCCAAAACCTTGATCAGCTGACGGAAATCCACGCGTTCATCAGCGATATAATAAAAGATGGCCTTGTTGCCGTCACCCTGATATTCCACATCGCCAATCTTCATCTGCAAGCCCAGATCCTCGGCAATCTTGCGGGAACGGATCATCGTGTCATGCTCACGTTTCTTGGCTTCTTCATATTTCTCCAGGTCTACGGGCTTTGCCTTCCGGTACACCCGGCGGATTTCCGCATCGGGCTTCTGGCCGCCTTTCCGCATACGGAGAGCTACCAGACGTCCGGTCAGCGTAACCGTTCCGATATCATGTCCCGGACTCGCCTCGACAGCTACAATATCTCCTTTCTCCAGATGCAGGCGATTGGAGTTGCGATAATATCCCTTTCGGGTATTCTTAAACTGGACTTCGACCATTTCCTGTTCGTCGGAATTACCCGGAATATCGGCCAGCCAGTCATAGGTATTCAGCTTGTTGTCCTGACGGCCGCAACCCCGGCAACACAACGAACCGCTACCATTCTTTAATAGATATTTACTCATTGTTCTTATCGTTTTTGGAAAGCTTCTTTCAGGTTAACTCCGGTTTTCAGGTCCATGCTGCCCATTGAGTTTCCGGATGTCCGAAAGAGCGCCTTTAAAGATAAAGGTTTATTTTGAATTATCCGCAATTCGTTAACAATTATAAAATAAAAACTGTCCGAGGGTCAGCGGATCAACAACACGATCATACGCAAGGCAACATCAAAGAATACCATCTTTGAGTTCACATTCTGCCCGACATGCAACTGGGCCTCTTCCAGCAATTCCATGACAGGCATCACGTTCTTCTCATTGATATAGGGAGAAAAACGGGTTGCAAACTGACGTTCATCAGGGCTTAAATAACTCAGGTCGGAAGCATGGAAATTAAACATGAAGTTTTCACGAATCATGCGCTGGCAATAGACCAGCAGCCCTTTCTGTCTTTCCCTTCCCAACGAAGAAACCTGTTCGCTCCAGGCTTTCAACTGCCGGATATCACGCTTGTAAGCCAGACGCATCAGCGATACGAAGCTTTCGAAATACATGCGTTGTTCGTCGCCAAGACTGATATTCTCCATAGCCTTGGTCAGACTTCCTTCCGAACGGTGAGCGATATCGGCTGCATCTTCCGGGTGAAGCATAAACTTCCGCTCCAGCCAGTCGGCCAATGGTTTTTCCTCCAGCGGCGGCAGGGATATGCGCTGTGTACGGCTCACAATGGTAGACAACAAGAGGTCGGGTTCCTCGCTGACCAGCAGGAACAGTGTCCGCTGCGGCGGTTCTTCCAACAGTTTCAAAAGCTTGTTGGCACACTCCGCATTCATTTTTTCAGGAAGCCAGATAATCATGACCTTCCATCCTCCCCGACTGGATTTCAGCGAAAGCTTGCGCTGAATCTCATCGCTTTCACGCACATAAATCTGCGGCTGAAGATTGTCAGAGCCCAGCACGCGCATCCATTCGTCAGGCGTCAGATAGGCATTCTTCATGAGGGCTTCCCTCCACTGCGGCAGGAAGTCATCGCACACGGAATCACGTCCGGCCTTCTTCTTCACGATGGGAAATACGAAATGCACGTCAGGATGCACCAGCCGGTTCATCTGTATGCAGGAAGGACAAGTGCCGCAGGCTTCCATCTCATCCGGATGTTCACAACAAAGATAGCGGGCCAAAGCCAAAGCCATAGGCAGTTTTCCGCATCCGGAAGGACCGGTGAACAACAAGGCATGCGGAGTCCGGCCGTTGCGCACGTTCTCACGCAACCGCTCCTTAACCGAATCCTGACCTATAATATCACTAAATCCAAACACGTTTATCGATCGCTAAAACTGGTTTCTATCCCTTTTATCATCAGAAAATGGCTTTTACCACGTCTCTGACAACATCTACTGCTCCCACCGTATAGAAATGGAGACTCGGCACTCCGCCCGCCATCAGTTCACGACACTGGTGAATACACCATTCGGTTCCCAAGGCACGTGCTTCCTCATCAGTCTTGCACTTCAAGGCTTCACGGGCCAGTTCATCTGGCAAATCCACCTTAAAGGTCTTCGGAACCATGGTCAGCTGGCTCAGCTTGCTGAACGGCTTGATGCCCGGAATGATGGGAACTGTAATTCCTGCCTCCCGAGCCCGCTTGACAAAGCTGAAATAGCGGTTGTTGTCATAAAACAGCTGGGTTACCGCATAGTCGGCTCCTGTCTCGACCTTCCGTTTAAGCCATAACAGATCCTGTTCTGCATTCGGCGACTCTTCATGCTTTTCCGGATAACAGGCCACTCCGTAACTGAAGGGAGTATGCGGCGCACGGATAGGAGAACCGTCGACAAAGATTCCCCGGTTGAAGTCGTTGATCTGTTCCTCCAGTTCAATGGCATGGGCATTGCCGCCCGGTTCCGGCACGAAAGCCGATTCGTGACGAGCCTTATCTCCCCGGAGCACCAGCACATCTGTAATACCCAGGAACTGCAGGTCAAGCAGAACATATTCCGTATCTTCCCGCGTAAAGCCGCTGCACAGCATGTGAGGCACCACGGTAATGCCGTAACGCTGCTGGATGGCTGCTGCCACGGCTACCGTTCCCGGACGGCGGCGCAAACGCTGGCGTTTGTAAAGTCCGTCACCCAGTTCCTGATACACATATTCACTGCGGTGAGTCGTAATGTTGATATATTTGGGATCAAATTCTTTCAGTTTATCAATATCTCCATAAAGACGTTCGATACCTGTCCCCTTCAACGGAGGAAGGAGTTCAAAAGAGAAAGCGGTCTTCTCTGAAGAAGTAATCAAATCTATCACTCTCATTCTGCGTTGTATTAATCATTGTTTCGGGCAAAGATAATATAAAAAACTGAGAAACGACCGCACGATGCCCAGGAATTGACCGCACGATGCCCCGTCATCGAGTAGTACGATGCGGCCTCATCGTGCGGTCGATTGGGCTGAATTATGCGGTCGATTCCGGCCCATCGAAAGGTCGTTTCAGAAGCATCATACAGGCAGCAAAAAGACTGCCCCGGAATCTGATCCGGAACAGTCTTTCCCATCTTATCTCTTCAGAGACTTTATTTCATCTTATATACCAGTGTACCTCCCTTCATGATGTCTTCATGAGTGATGTAGTTCTTGGTATAAGGTTCTCCGTTCAGCGTAATGCTTTCCACATACTTGTGTTCCTTGGACAAACCTTCAGCCAAAACGGTGAAAGTCTTTCCATCCTGCAGGTGAAGCACAAATTTAGGCATTTGCGGTGCACCGAATACATATTCTCCGCTTACCGGATTCACCGGATAGAATCCCATGGCCGAGAACATATACCAGGCAGACATCTGTCCGCAATCATCGTTTCCGCAAAGTCCGTCCGGAGCAGGACGATACTGGGTATCGAAGATCTGACGGATCAGTTCCTGAGTACGTTCCGGTTTGCCGGCCAAAGTATACAGATAAGTCACGTGGTGACTCGGTTCGTTACCGTGAGCATAATTACCGATCAGACCGGTTACATCAGCCAGCTGGGTTCTAAGTTCAACTGTAAACAGCGAATCCAGCTTGTTCGTGAAGGCTTCTTCTCCGCCCAGCAGAGCAATCAGTCCCGGAACATCGTGCTGGACATGCCAGGTGTACTGCCATGCATTACCTTCTGTATAGTCGCCACCGTTGCTTTCTGCATGTGCAGCCTGAGTAGGATCGAACGGACTCTTCCAGGTACCGTCTGATTTACGCGGACGCATAAATTTCGTCGTCGGATCAAACAGGTTCTTATAGAAGTCTGCCCGTTTGCTGAAATAGGCAGCATCTTCCGTCTTACCCATACGGCGGGCCATATCGGCAGCAGCATAGTCGTCATAGACACTTTCCAATGTAGATGAAACAGATTCAGCTGCAGTAAGGTCGGTCGGGAAATAGCCATATTTCATATAGTCTTCCCAGTTGGACTTCAGCTTGTGCGAAACTGTCTGGGTCTGTTTGATTGCCTGGAAAGCACGTTCTGCATCGAATCCCTTGAAACCTTTTGCGTATGCCTCAGCTACCACAGAAACTCCATGATTGGCAATCATACAATAGTTTTCCTTGCCCCAGAGTCCCCAGATAGGAAGAAATCCTTGCACTTCTGCCTGATCAATCAGAGAATTGACAAATCCGTCCACACGTTCAGGTACAATCATGGTATAGAACGGGTGTGCCGCACGATATGTATCCCAAAGTGAGAAAGTAGAATAGAACTTGCCTCCGGTAGCAGTCACGATGGAATCTGCGGCGTTCCGGTATTTGCCGTCCACATCCGAAATTTCATTCGGCTGGATCAGGGCATGATAGAAACAGGTATAGAAATTGGTCATCTCATCCGGAGTTCCTTCCATTTCGATTCGGCTCAGATAACTGTTCCATTCGTCTTTAGCCTGCTTGCGGGTTCCTTCAAAGTCCCATCCGGGCTGTTCGGCAGCCATATTAGCTTTGGCACCTTCCACACCGGTCGTAGACATGGCGATCTTCATCAGCACCTCTTCGCCGGGCTGCAGATCAAAGGTAGCCACGATTCTCCGTCCTTTTTCCGTTTCGCCCATCGGAAGATCAACAGCACTGATCACCGGACGGTTGAACTGGAGAGTAAAGAAGTAATCCTGATCCACCCATACGCTGTTGCGCACATGTCCGCTCAGGGTACTGTCGTTTTCCCATTTCACGTCGCAGGCCTTTACCTGGGAATGATACTGTTTCTCATTCCAGGCCGGACCATGCTGCAGGTCGATCAGTACGGAGGCCGAGTCAGCCTTATTGTAAGTGTAACGGTGCAAAGCTGTATGCAGGGTAGCAGTCAGTTCCGCCTTTACGCCCGGTTCGTCGAGCGTAACGGTATAATAACCAGGAGTCGCACTTTCGCTATTCTTCTGGAAAGAGCTGCGATAGCCGTCCCATGCCCGATGACGGTTTCCGGTGACCGGCATGACCAGAATATCTCCCAGGTCCATGCATCCGGTTCCGTTCAGATGTGTCTGGGTGAATCCCCAGATAACAGAATCCTCGTAGACATATTCAGAACAGTATCTCCATCCCACGGCTCCCGTTACAGGACTGGTCTGTATCATACCGAAAGGACGGCAGGCACCGGGGAAAGTATGTCCGTTATCGGCTGCTCCGATAAAGGTATTGACATATTGTGTATAGTCTGTGGCGGCTGTTTCCTGCTGAGGGGCAGAACAACTGAAGAGCGCGCTGCCGGCAGCCAGTGTACAGAAGAGTAATGTTGTCTTTTTCATGGAATCAGGAATTTATACGTAAGTTTCCAGGAATTTGACATTTCCTTGCGGTACAACTTCCAGTGACTGGGTTGTAGCAGGGAAAAGAACAGATTCTCCTGCCTGCATAGTCAGTGTGTTTCCTTCGTTATCAGTAACAGTGCATGAGCCTTCCATGCAAATGTAGATGACAAACGAATCCAGTTCACTGTAATCCATGCTCATATTTTCTGTCAGGTCATAGACAGAAGTTGTAAAGTGATTGCATGAAACAAGTTCTACCGGTTCGTTCTTTTTCGGTGTATAATGTGTACGATAGTCAGCCTCAACTGTATAATCGATGGCGTCTTTTGACAGTTCCGTATGCAGTTCACGGGTATTTCCGTTTTTATCTTTACGGTTGAAATCATAAATACGGTAAGTCACATTCGATGTTTCCTGAATTTCAGCAATAAAACATCCGGCTCCGATGCTGTGGATACGTCCTGCAGGCAAGAAGAATACATCGCCGGGCTGTACTGCATAATCAGCCAGAGCATCACAAATCGTATTGTCAGCAATCATGGCTGCATATTCATCGGGAGTAATCTGTTTCTTCAGACCGGAACGCAAGTGTGCCTTGCCTCCGTTATTACCGATTACATACCACATTTCTGTCTTTCCCAGTGAGTTGTGACGCACTTTGGCCAGTTCATCGTCCGGATGTACCTGAATGGAAAGGTCGTCGCAGGCATCGATGAATTTGATCAGCAAAGGGAAATTGTCACCAAAGCGCTGGTAATTGCTTTCGCCCACCAGAGCACCTTTATATTCTTTGACCAGCTCGCTCAGATTTTTGCCAGCATCGGCTCCATTGGCTACGACTGATTCATCACCGGGCACATTGGAAATTTCCCAGCTTTCACCAACCTGTGACTGTGTTGCATTCAATTGTTTGAACGGAATGATTTTTTCTCCTCCCCAAATGGTGGATTTCAGAATAGGATTGAATTTAAATGGATACATAATCAATATTTTTAAGGTATTTATATTCATACGTGTGAACTGTCATTCTGCTGACTGAGTGCATTCAGCAAGACTGTTCCCGTTTGCAAATGTAGTAAAAATCGTCTGATTATTTGTCCGTCTGTGAAAAGTTTCTCTGATTACCAGCCATCATAAAAGAACAGGCGGCCGCCTTGTTTACTTTGCGGTCGCCTGTCTGAAAAATATCAACAGTCGTTCCAGATTAGTTCTTCCCGTTTACAGAGTCCATCCTGCAGTCCAGTTATCATCGGCCTGTACAGCTCCCTTGTAATTGGTTGCTGTGAAGAATTCATCGGTAGAAAGATCTTTTCCTCCTTCTTCAGTTCCGACATACAGATCGCTGAGGTTCGCTGTGTGCTGAGTAGCATTTCCGTTTCCGGCAGCAAACAGATCGTTGGTATAGATGTTTTCTTTGGAATTCAGCAAGTCACTGATCACTACATATTCCAGTTTGGAAGTTCCGTCTTTCAACGCGTTTTCTGTTTCAACAGTTTCTACGGTCAGCGGCTGGCCTTTACCGGTAATGATGGCGTTATACAGTTCTACCTGTGTTCCTGCACGCAGACGTACACCCTGTTTGCTTCCGCCGTTGCCGACCAGTGTAGCGTTGGCGATGACCGGATGAGCCACCGGAGTTGCCCCGAAGTTATTACCGTTGTTGTCGCATTCCATCAGGCAGTCGCAGTCATAACCCAAAGTTTCTGCATTTTCCTGATAGGCAACAAGGAATTGTGCCTTTCCGTTCCATCCTTCTGTCCAGTCGAATGAATCATCGCTGCAATT
>NZ_EQ973645.1:39843-47399 GCF_000157915.1 Phocaeicola coprophilus DSM 18228 = JCM 13818
AGAGCTGCCTGTTCCATTGTTGGTGTGAGCATATCCGCAGATATGAAGACCGCCCCATGCTCCTGCTTCCTTCTTTTCGGAAGTCATGACGATAGGAGCATCAGCTGTTCCTTCGGCATTGATCTTGGCTCCCTGCTCTACAAGGATATAGTCGACAACATCATCGTTTTTAGCAATAATAGTAACTCCCTTGGGAATAGTCAGCGTTGCTCCTGCCTTTACGTGAATACCTCCATTAAGAGTATATGTTTTTCCTTCCTCCAGCGTCAGATCTGATTCAATATTCTTGTCAAGTGTATAGGCGCTGTCTTCGTTACCATTTCCGTCACCACCATTTTCATTAGGGATATCGTCACTACATGCAGTTGTAAAGAGGGTCATACTTGCAACCAAAGCCATTGTTGCAAATTTCCAGTTCTTTTTCATACACAATCTTTTTTTGTTAGTAAGAGTTATTTTTTTGAATGATTGATTACAATGTATAGGTGATGCCTATTTCGAAGCTGCTTCCGCGTTTGAAGCGTTCCACTTCTACCTTTTCTCCTGTTGAGGGAACTTCCTGCTTGAAGATAACCGGCTGATTCAGCAAATCATTTACCTGCAACTTGACAGCCACCTTTTCGCTGAACTTAAAGCTTCCGGCAAAGTTCAAAGTGTGAACAGGCTGCTGCTTGACGTCTCCTAATCCGGAGATTCCGACAGACTGAATGCGCGGTCCCTGCAGATTGTACACCAGTGCGGCACTGAGCTGACGGGTTTCTCCGAAGCGTGGACTATAAGTCAAGTCTGCATTAACCAGATATGGAGATGCACCTTGAAGGGCACGTTCGGTATTGGTATAGGCACCTCCCTCAGGCAGTTTCACGTCCGTGTACATGAATGAAGCATTCGCTCCCAGACGTAATTCCTGTGCCAATGTCTTTCGGAACTCCACTTCCAGTCCGGTTGCCATTCCATTATTGGCATTCTTGAATGAATGGATGGTTGCGCCTCCGGAAAGTTGCTGAATCTGCTCGATAGGGTTTTCCAGATGTTTATAGTAAGCAGTGGCAGAGAACATATCTCCGTTGTCTTCAAAGAATTCGTAGCGTAAATCTACGTTATAGTTATATCCGTTCTGCAATTCAGCATTACCTCGGATCTGAGCTGATCCGTAAGATTCCTGATAAAGGAACGGTGCCATTTCAATGAACGAAGGACGGGTTACCGTACGTGAGAAAGAAAGTCTCAGATTATTTTTCTTATTGAACTGATAACGTAAGTTCATAGCAGGAAAGAGATCGTCACTGTTCAATTCCCGACGTTGCTGCGTTCCGCCGTCTTCTGCATAATTGACCCATTGGCGGCTGCTCTCATAACGTACACCCACATTCACCAGCAGGGCATCAACCGGATAGATATCGGCCAGAATATATCCGGCATAAATCTTGGTTCCGGCAGCATAACTGTCTTTGGGTTGCTGTGAGCGGTTGATAACTACTTGTCCGTTATTGATACTTTCCTGATTCAGGTACCCGGAAGGAGTATAAATATCTTCAATGCTTCCGATGGTTGGATTCAGTTTGTTCAAATTGTAATAGAAACGTGTGGAGAAATAGTCACGACTCTTATCCTTGTAGGTAAATCCTGCCTGAAGTTTGTTCTGAGTTCCAAATTTATATTCTCCCATTAAGTTTCCTACCCATTCTTTTTCATCCAGCGTGCCGAAGTAACGCATGGTTTCCTGCCGGTTCAGTTTGAAAAGATTCAGTTCACTTCCTTCTCTGATGAACATAATCTGCCGGCGGTCAGGCTCATCACTGCTGGTCTGACTGTATGAACCGCCCCATTGCAGATTCCACTGTTCGCCGAAGAAATGCTTTCCGCTTAACTGGTGGTTCTGCAAGCTATAGATATGAGTCACACTGTTACTGCCAATCAGGTTATGATCTTCGTAGTCATATCCTTCCCGATACATATAAGTATCAATGGCATTACGTGCATAGAAGAATGTATAACTCAATTGGTCACGTGTACGGAAACTGTATCCAAGACTTCCCAGACCTGCGATCTTCAGAGTATTCGCATAACTGTCATAGTTGAAGTCATTCAGTGTTGTACCGGTTGCCTCCAAAGTGCGGACACTGGCATCCATCATGATCTGCTGCTCATTGCTGAGTCCCAAAGATGCAAGCAGACTGAGCCGCTGATTACCTCCCAGATCAAAATTCTTTCCAATACCGATGTTTCCTCCAAATTCCGGAAGAGCATTCTTTTTGGAAACATCGAAACTGGTATTGAACAACGTATTTTTCCGGGCATAATCTTCAAAATCCGTAAGAGACATTTCACGAAGCTGACTATTCAGCGAGGGAGTTTTGAAAAGTGTACCGTCATGATCCATACGATACATCTCACGTCCCAAAGTATTGAACTTTCCTCCTGTATTGAATGAAATGCTGAAGAAATCTTCTCCGGTCTGCTCCTTAGTACCGATATCAATATGCGCTCCGGAATAATCTGCAAAAGCATTAGCTTCGTATACTTTGCTGACCGTAATGTTTTTTACCGTTGAAGTAGGGAAAAGATTCAGAGGAATCAATTTGTTATCCGGATTCGGAGAAGCGATAGGAAGCCCGTTAAGAGTCGTCGTACTATATCTGTCTCCTAATCCTCGTACGATAATTTGTCCCGCAGAAGCAATGGAAACACCTGTTATTTTCTTGACACCTTCTTCAACATTCGAAATGCCTTTGACACTCATTTCCTTGGCTCCCAGATTCTCAATGGCAACAGACGAACGCTGACGTTCCAGTTGCAGAGTCCGTTCATTTTCCAGATTCTTCCGGGCTGTAACTGTGACTTCCTCCATGGTCTGAGTATCTGGAGCAAGTGCGATGACCAGTTCTTCTTTTTGTCCGGCATTTATTGTTATGCGCTGAGACTGGTAAGAAACATATTGTATGACAAGCGTACAGTTGTTTCCTTTCAGATTGGAAAGTTCGAAACGACCGTCGATGTCGGTAATAGCTCCTGTGGTTGTACCTTCTATCTGAATGGTAGCACCGATCAATGGTTCTTTGGTTGTTTTATCTACAATGGTTCCTTTTACATTGAATGCCTGTGCGGAGACTGCTGTCATTAACATGGCACCCAATAATGTCATCTTGTTTGCATTCCTCATTATGATCACCTTTTTTAATTCGGAAGCAAAATTAGAGGAGGGGTATTTCTCGTATATTGCAAGAGGTTGATAATGCGTTTACGTTAAGATGTCAATTGTATTACTTGAAATTCTTTCCATAAACCTGAAGGACATATCAAAAGTCGGCCGTTGAAATTACGAACCTAAAAACTAAGATTTGAGCATCCTGAAGAAGCATAAAGAAAGGGCCGTATCATTACTCATCACAGAGCTTGATACGACCCTCTTTAGTATTACAGTTACAATCCTGGACTTTCTGGAGTAGTCATTCTAGTCTTGATACCCTCCTGAATAAATCAGTAATTGAATGTAACTGAGTTTTTATTCCTGTACCGGATCATAGATATTGACGGTTTCCAGATTGGCCTTTGCTTTTTCCGGTTCAACGCTCATAGCCTTATTAAACCAGTCACGTGCAGCCTGGAAGTCTCCGCGCAACCATGCCAGTACTCCAAGATTATTCCATGCACGGTTGTCATCTTTCACCTTCTCAAGAAGTTTTTCCGCATTCTGGAAATCTCCGCTTACGATATTTGCTGAAGCAGCATTGATACAAGCTACAGCATCTTCCGGATAAGTACGTGCGGCAATTTCATATACTTCCTTATATTCTTTGGTTCCCGGTTTCAGATCTTTAGCTACCCGATACATTTCCTGCAAGCTCAGAAGTTTCGGATCTGTATAGATCAATTTGGCTGCTTCTGCATTTTCTACTTCACGAACCTCGTAATCAACTGAAACACCCAGACGACGCAGACGCGGATAAAGGTCATTCAGCATAGTCCGGTAAGTTGCAGTACCCAAACCACTCTTCAGACGGGCCTCACGAGTATCAACATTTGAATACTTATTGATAATTTCCAAGGCTTTATCTGCATAAGCAGGCTTTTCATCCTTCAACATCTGAATCAGTGTTTCCCAATCTTCTCCTGCTGAGGTTACTTTCAGTACTTCAGCCGGGAAGCTGTATGCTTTCTTCAAATAGTCAGAGAAGGAAGCGGCACGCTGCGAGGCTACACGGTCATTGGTCTTGGCGGAGCCATCGGGTGAAGCATAACCACACACATTGATAGCCTTAAAGGTAACCAGATCACCGGTAGTCAGCGGAGAAAGAATATCTTTCAGCTTTTGCAGTTCTGCTCCGTTATTCTTGTAATCATCCTTGAAAGCAGTTGCACCTACGGCATACTCGATATAAAGTGTACTTTGTTCTGAACGTACTTTTAACGGCTCAGCCTTGGGAGTCAGGTAAGAAACCATCTGCATGCAGGGCTCACATATTTCATACGCTGTAGGCAAGGGAGGAATGACCGGCTTATGTTCCACGATCTGAATATCCAGCGGGGCGGAACGATAACATTCATCTTTTTCCTGCAACATAGCCAGACAAGCTGATCCCATCCAGTCTTCATACGGGAATGAAGCTGTATAATCGATAATGTCATTGCGGTCAGCAGCTTTTCCGTATACAGCCGTATAAGGCTCGCTGAATCCGAACTTACGGCCGGCCCGACGAATCTTACGGGGCATCTTATAGTTTTTCTTTCCGCTGACAGCCATCGGAGCCAGTACGAGGTGCTCATTACCGTTCACCAATACCGGAGTAAAAGTATAACTCTGTTCACTGTTTACCTTCACCTCTTCTACGTTGAAGCGGAAGCTGAGTGTCAGTGTATCATTGTCCAGCGAAGCTGCAGGACGGGTTATCTTGACGTCTTTGGCTGAGAGTGCGAATGGCAGAGCCGCAGCCAGCAACAATATTGATTTCTTCATATTTCTATACATTATATATATTAAAAGTTAGCTTCTACGCAACGGTAAACCGGTTTGTGTTTCGGACCGAAGGTAAAGTTGATACCCATGTTGAAGTTTGCATTGAAGCGGTTGGTCGGAATAGCATACTTCTTGGCATATTTTCCCATTGGGACATCTGCAGCCAGGAAGAAATTGAACCCACGCGGATGGAAGTTCAGCATAAGGCCAGTGCTTGATCCAAAGCTGGACAATGCATAGTTCAAAGAAGCTTCAAACCAGGTAAGAGGTGATACGTTTGCAGATACGCGCGCTTCAGTCCAGGTGTGACGTCCCTGAAAACGGGTAGTCCACAAGCCACCGAACTTCAACCGGTCGTATACGGGCAATGTGTATTCAGCACCCAGATGCAGTGTAGCTGCCAGGGCTGTATTACGTTTCAGGCCTTCACCTTCTTTTGTAAATTTTGAAAGGCCTTCCAGGTCATCCAGATAACTGTCTACCTGATTGTCGATTGAGTTCGGATTACCATCCGTATCTTCTACCGGGATTTCATGGAAACCATCAAACTCAAAAGAGTTGCTCATCGTAGCTTTGACTGTATTGTTCCAATGGATAAATCCCAAATCAAGCAAAGATGCTGAGAAAGTCCAGTCATCATTCCATTTGTAAGTGGCACCAAAGTCGAAAGCCATACCGAATCCTGTAGGTCCGATATTGTTGTCATCGAAGTCAATATCGTCATACGACATAAGATTTTCTGCTCCCGGTTTCAGCTGGCTGGTCGGATTTCCATAAGCGTCACGAACGTAATCACTTTCTGCATAATTACCGGTTTCTCCTTTGGTCGGAGTAATCAGCCCTTTTGCAGACAGATAAGCTTCTGCACCATTCGGAGTGATAACCCATGATTCCGGAGTAGCCTTGATATCCAGTTGGTCGATCTTTACAGTCGCTTTTGCAAGCCCTACCAGGAATTTCACCTTCGCACCAACGGTTAACTGATCTGTCAGAGCACGTGAATGTCCGAATGCCAGTTCCGCATAGTTGGTAGAAAGAATACTGAGATCATTCACCTTATAATGGGTTCCTTCCGGGCTGTCAACCCCACTCTTCATAAACTTGAAAAGATCATCGGGTGAAGAGAAACGAGTGTCACTCTTGACAGAAAGGCCAAAAGTATTGAAACCTCCCCATGCAAAGAAACCAGTAGAGAGAATATTCTCATTCAGGTTTATACCCAATTTTGTCCGACGCGGCAAATCATTCAAGAATGTTTTTGAACTGACATCAGGGTGCATGAATGTCATCAAGTCTCCATTATCCTTTACGTAAAGGAAGTCTCCCAAGCCTGCTGTTCCCTGTGCTCCAACAGAGAAATTACCCAAAGCAGGCATTCCTACATAGTTCCGTTCACCTTGAAAGGCCGGGTTCAGTTCGTGACGATATACAGATCCTTCCAGAAAATAAGAGGAACGGTTGCCCGTGGCCTGAGCCATGACGGTGGTAGTTGCACATGAAGCAGCCAGTCCGCAAAGGATCATTCGGCAGATATGTTTTTTCATCATTTGATATTCTTTTGTTATTTATCAGTTGACGGACGGAAGATCACAGCCGGAATCATAATTTATTTGCCGGTCTTGTATCAGCACATCCTGTTTTAATTCTCACATGTCGGTTTCCAAGGATTAGTTGAGATCAATATTTACACCGCCAGGAACCTGAAGTGCACTCTTCTTCACCTGAATCCACTGAGTATCTTTCAAAGGCACTCCGGAACTTTCCTTTGAGTCAGCCTTCAGTTTGAAACAAATACGGTCAATGCGTGACAGCGTATCGAAAGCATTGTCTGATTCCAGAATGATTTCTACTTCACTTTCTGCTTCGGTTGTTCCGTCAGTGCTAGGATTAACCGTTTCCTTACCTTCACCAATACTTACCTTGATGTTTTCAATCGGTCGTCCGGCTTTATCCTTAATGTCTACATCATCTGCATTCAGCGTCATTTTCAAAGGAATAGTGCTGGCAGCAGTAAGAGTAACCACAGCTTTCTTGAATGAAATGATATCCAGATCTTCCAGATCCTTCTGCAAGTCTTTGATGGAATCGTTGTAAACAATCAGCAGATTACTTCCGAAGGTCAACGGAATATCCACATCACAGAGACCATCGTTGATCTGATAATCCTTTACCTCCAGTTCATAGAAGTTTTCGCTGTCCACACGCGGCTCCATAGATACTTCGATGTAGTCAGGAATCTTCTTGATCAGATCATTCAGATTAGGAACGACTGCTACTTCGTCAGCCTGATAATCTCCTTCTTCACGTGCTATGACAACACGGCGGTCACCATCTTCGCCAGTATTCTTTGCCAGCTCGATGTCGTTTACTGTTACTTCTGCAATCGGATCTTTCTGACCATTCTTGAAACTTTTCATCACCAGATTGGTCAGAATCGGAGCACCGATCGGATTATTGGTATTCAAACTGAATACAGGATTTTTAATATCCAGCTCAGTTGCATCATCACTCAGGAAGTCAGGCAGATCATCCAATGTGAACTTAGTCGGGTCAATATTGATTTCCGGATCAATGCGACCGCAGATTTCACCAATTTCCA
>NZ_EQ973645.1:47614-60444 GCF_000157915.1 Phocaeicola coprophilus DSM 18228 = JCM 13818
ATCCAGTGTAATGTGAGGAACAATTTCCAGCTTCTTGATTGTCTGATTGCTCTGAACCCCATTTACGCTGACAGTCATTTTTACCAATACATCATCATTGATGCTGATTTTTCCGTTTTCAATAGGATTTGCTCCGCTTACTCCTGTCTTGGCTTCCAGATTATATCCCTTCACTGCCAGTTCAATGGTCCACGCAGATTCTCCTTCTGCAGAAGAGGAAGAATTGATCACGTGCTTGTCAATGGTCAATACATTGTTCTCCAGTTTTCCGGTTGAAGAAGTATTTTCCAGCTTCAGGACTTCAGGAAACTCAATACGAATATTAGTAAGTGTAATTGCATCATATTGGAATCCCGGAGTTAAATCCATCTGAATATTCATTTTGGACGGAGCAGTTCCATTGACCCATTTCAAAGCCTTTACATCATCTTCCACACTGATGGTTGAAGAAACTTTCGTTGTACTTGATTCGTCCTTAGGAGAAACATCAAATTTATCTCCTGAAGAAGGAAAGTCTTCCGGGGTTACAGCAGAAATAGGTGAACCTGTTTCATCAACCGCATCTGCCATCACAGGATTTACCTTGAATTCGCTGCCAGTGATAGTTTCTTTTTTAGTCAGATGATATTCGCGGGTATTTTCATCCGGCTGAAGCATATCATCTTTTTCCACTTCAATGATTGTACTCAACAGAGCCTGTTCGGTTCCACCGGCGGGAATTGTCAGATACTCACCGCCCACGTTTACTGTCATGTCGATATCCTTGTCCAGATCGTATTTGCTGTCCACGCAAGAAACGATACCTAAGGAACATGACATGAAGAATGCCCATACCAAGGGGTGCAATTGTTTTTTTACTGTCATAAATTAACTCATTAATTAATAAATGCGCTTGTACTGTTAAAAGAGATAAACACTAAGTCTATATCTTATAACAATTACAAAGATAAAATATTTTTTCTTAAAGAAGATTATATAAGTGTTCAAAAAAGAGAATAAATGGTCAAACCTTCCTGTACTTCCCTTCATTGTAACAACAAAGTAATACAAAAGCCTGAAAATGTTGGGTTAAATCTGTTCTTACCACATCCTGCATCAGGCATGCCGGGGACGTATTTTCCGCACAACGGAAGATAAAGTTTTTTGTATGGTCCTGGTAAGAATAATGAGTGTAACTGCAGCAATGATACAGAGAATACCGATTCCTTCCTGAGCTGTAAACGGCTCACTGAAGACCAGCACACCGATACATACGGCGGTGACAGGTTCCATCGCTCCCAGTATGGATGTCAGAGTGCCTCCGATATGATGCACAGCCAGCACGAGTGTAATGTTGGATATAACGGTCGGCACAACGGCAAGCAAAAACAGATTGACAATTGACCAGGCATCCGGAAGAGCTTGAATGCCCTGATTAGTTCCAGCCTTTATGGCAAACAGAACAGTACTGACGATGAATACGTAGAATGCCAGCTTGCGTCCGTTCATGTCCCGTACACGGGAACGGTTGACCGCCGTGATGTAACTGGCATATGCAACGGCAGAAAGCAGCACAATGACCACGCCAACGGGATCGAGTGAGAGTTCCGTTCCTTTCAGAGAAAGCCGGCTGACTCCAAAGATGGCCAGAATAATGGCCAGCCACGTAACCCACGAAGCTCTTTCCCGGAAAATCAGGAACATAAGCAAAGTGACAAAAATCGGATAAGTAAAATGCAGAGTAGTAGCTACTCCCGCTCCCATAAAGTTATACCCCCAGAAAAGAAACATGGCAGAACCGGTATAGAAGAATCCCAACAGAATCAGCATAGGTATGTCTCGCCGTTCAATCCGGAACGATTCCTTTTTCAGCTTCATCATACCGCCCAATGCCAGGGTTGCAAAAAGGAAACGATAGAAAAGAATGGAGTCAAACTCCATCCCCTTTTGCATCAAAGGAAGAGTAAACAACGGGATCAAACCAAATGTGACTGAGGTCACGATTCCATAGAAAATGCCTTTTAAACTGTTCATGTCTTAATGTATTGATGTTTTTGAAATATTGTGCAAAGATATGCATATTCTTCTGTTTTTATAGTTGATACATCCTATCTTCGCATAGAAATATTGGCTATTTGTGGAATTATCCCTACTTTTGTGCCTTTTGAAGAATTCATTGTATGAAGATTATCTGTCAACTTATATATAAGGTATTGTGTCTGGCTATGCTCGTCTGCATGACAGCCATGCCGGCCAAAGCCGGAGAACGGCATGAAGAGCCATCTTTATCGACAAGCTGCCCGGAAGATACGAATACGATGGTTCGTACCACAGATACGGTAAAAGTACAATTGCCTTCTGATTCGATATTTGCCCGCTACCTGCGCCAGCAAGGATATGTCATAACACCTCATAACCAACTTACTCTGCTTACGAGCGGAAGAAGTAAGTTTGAAAGTCTGTTTCACGAAATCCGGAATGCCCGTCATCAGGTACATCTGGAATATTTTAATTTCCGGAGTGACTCTATTGCCAAGGAACTTTTTACACTACTGGCTGAAAAAGCGAAAGAAGGTGTAAAGGTACGTGCCCTGTTCGATGCTTTCGGAAATTTCTCCAATAACCGTCCGTTACGTAAAGATCATTTAAAGATGCTGAACGAACGCGGAGTTGAAATTGTGAAGTTCGACCCGTTCCGTTTTCCTTATATCAACCATGTATTCAGCCGGGATCATCAGAAAATAGTAGTAGTGGATGGGAAGGTTGGTTATACGGGCGGTATGAATATTGCCGACTATTACATCAACGGACTGCCGGAAATCGGTCCCTGGCGTGATATGCATGTACGCATCGAAGGGCCTGCCGCCGAATATCTGCAGAAAGCCTTTCTGCATACCTGGAACAAGGAAACCGGACAGCATATCGGTGGAGAAGAATGTTTCCCTCTGGATAAAGATTCCCTGGCACATCTTCCTGACGTAAGCGGAGGACGGGTGGCTATCGTACAGCGAATTCCCAAAGAAGCCCCCAAGGCTGTGAGGGAAGCCTATATTGCCGCCATTGATGCGGCCGACCGTAAAATTCAGCTGATCAATCCTTACTTCACACCGACGCGAAGCATTCGGAAAGCCATCAAACGGGCAGTAAAGCGCGGAGTCAGAGTGGAAATCATGATTCCGGGCAAGTCGGATATTCCTTTCACTCCGGACGCAGGATTCTACTTCGCCAACCGCCTGCGCAAGGCCGGAGCTCATATTTATGTCTTCAACGGAGGCTTTCATCATTCCAAGATCATGATGGTAGACGACCGTTTCTGTACCGTGGGAAGCACCAACCTGAACAGCCGGAGCCTGCGATATGATTATGAGATCAATGCATTTATCTTCGATCTTCCGACAACGGCCGAACTGACAGAAGTGTTCCGGCAAGACAAGCTGAACAGTACAGTATATACACGTGAGGAGCATCTCAAGCGCTCTCCCTGGAAACGCTTCGTCGGATGGTTTGCCCATCTGTTTACCCCTGTACTTTAAACCCCTCGGGCTTTAAAAAAAATGTTTCGACGTTTCAACGAAAAGCCTTCGTTGTTTTATGTAAAACGTCGAAACATTTTTTCAGTTCTTTCTCTCTTTATCCAAAGAGCTGGAAAAGTCTGATTTTAATCACTTCTTTGCAACAAATACCAGACAAACCGGTTTTTCCGTCTTTATCCGTTTACCGGTATCCGTAAGCATTCCCGTATCAGCATCACGGGCAAAGATCTGAATTTCGTTGGTATCCCGGCAAGCCACCAGCAGAAAACCTCCATTCGGCGTTATCACAAAATTACGCGGATGGATACCCGTCGGCTGATAACCTACCCGGTTCAGTGTTCCATCTTCCGTATCCACTTCAAAAACAGCAATGCCATCTCCTTTCAGACGGTTGGAAGCATAAACATAACGACCGTCAGGAGAAACATGGATATCCGCACTTCCCTGAGCCGACAACGTATCGGCCTTAATATACTGAAGCGTGTCCAGACGCATGCCGTCGTATGCCATTGCCACTACATCTCCGGAGATTTCAGTGATCAGATAAGCATAATGTCCATCGGGTGAGAAACAGGTATGACGCGGTCCGCTTCCCGGTCTCAACTGAATGTCATAGGCTGCAGCCTCATCCAGCAACCCTTCTCCTTTCGATGAATCCTTTACAGGAAATACGTGAATCCGGTCTGTTCCCAGGTCATTGGCCAGCAACCATTTGGAATCAGGCGTAAACAAAACACTATGTAAATGCGGCTGTGACTGACGCTCCGGATCCGGACCTTTTCCTTCGAAACGGATTACATGGCTTTCCTTCAGCTGCCCGTCAGCCTCCAGTGGAAATACAGAAATACTTCCTCCCATATAATTGGCGGTCAGTACATAATCTTCCCGGGGGCTGAGTGTGATGTTACAAGGAGCACCTCCTCCTGTAAACATCGAATTCAACAGTTTCAAACGACCGGCTTCCCGATCAAAGGACAACGCATTGGCCGTAGAACCTTCCTCACTGTCCTCTCCTACTGCATACACTCTTTCTCCATTCCCGGAAACAGTAAGAAAAGAAGGGTTTGAGATCCCTTTCAAACCACTCAAATACGTTCCGTCTCCTTTTTCCTGGTCAAACTCATACACTTTCACTCCTTCCTGCATACTGTCGGCATAACTGCCTACCAGCAAATAGAGTGAATCATCCGCAGGCTTCTCTGCCTGTCCTGCCTTTCCGGCACAAGATCCCATCAGCAAGGTGATCCCGGCCATACATCCAGCCATCAGTTTTTTCTTCATAAGCTTTTATCTCTTTCTGCCAGGACGCCCAACTATTTTCAGCAGCCAGACGACCCGATATGTGATTTCTGCCTCAAATGTACAACGCAAAGTGCGTAAAAACGAAAAAAGAAAGGAAAAATTATCCGCCGGACAAAAAAACAATGATCTTATCAAACATTCCGACTTTCCGGTTGTTGTATATATATCACAGAAACTAAACTAACAGACTTTTCTAAACTATTTTTCCAACTCACTTACTTTTATGAAAAAAATGATTTCGGGAGCAATTTCCCTGCTCTTTGTGGCCTCAGCATGCCATAAAGAAGATGTAAGCAACGATGTAAACAGCATTCCGATGGTTACTCCTCAACTGACTGCTTTCGTTGACACGCCACAAGAGCCTCAAAGTCCCATGACCGGCATTCTTGAAGTATTTCCCTGCAACGCAGGAACTTCAACTTACTTCGGAAATTACATCAACAACAAACTAACCGTATTCAACGGGTTCTATCCCATCAAGGAAGGTCATACCCTGAATGGTTACAACCGGGAACTGACACTTCCTGAAAGAACATACAACATGGTGTACTGGGGAACTCCCGTTTACAAAGAACCGACTTACAGCGCACCGGCCATCGTCACTCCCGGCCTGTCTTTAGGAACCGACCTGTCGAAAAGCTATTTATCACTGAAGAAAAATACAGATGACGATACATACAGACCTGTATATGACCTGGTGCATGCCATACAAGAAACAGATATTGCAGAAGAAAACCTGAATGCTTCCCTGAAACGAGTAGTGGCCGGCCTGAAAGTAACTGTAACCAATCAGGACAAAGGTACCTTCAGTGACCATATTGCGAGCATGGAAGTCCGCATCCATGGAATAGCCGAACGGCTGAATTATTATACCGCCGAAGCAGAAAATATGGATAAAACCGTCAAATTCCCTCTGGTACGTTCTGAAGACGGAATGCAAATGTCCAATGCCACGGTAATGCTCTTCCCTTCAGGTCCTGATCCGGAATTCGAACTTCGCATCCAGCTGAAAGACGGAAGCATACATACACTGTCCCAGAAACTGAATACAAGACTAACCGCAAACAGCCGGCTGACACTTAATTTAGTCATCGGAGACTTGCTGATCAATGAAAGTACCGGCGACTTCACCGTCGAAGACTGGAATGAAACCAGTGAAACAATCGAGTTCCCGATTGTTTACTGACAAGATTATAAATAAAAAGGCTGCCCGTTTGGACAGCCTTTATGCTTGACAGCTATTTATTACAAATCAAGAAACAGTTGATCCAGCCATTTAAATATAAATTCATTCTTAAAATAATGATTTGTACCATCCACATTTACCATCTGAAAATACGTATCTCTGTCAAGCCCCTCCGGTAATACGGAAACAAAGTGGCGCAGAGCTGGATCTGCATATTTCTCATAATGATGTATCTCCACATTTTCCGGATGACCACTCAAAGAGTATGCCTTTCTGACTAATTCCAAATCCCGGTCAAGTCCCCCCTCCGTCAGAATAAGAGGACGCGGAGCCAAAGCTGCAACCAAATCCGGGAAATTAAAATAATGCCAGAAACCAGGAATCAAATGACGAATTGAATTAGGAAAAGGACGATAACCTTTTTCCGTAGGTTTGGTCATAACAATAGCACGCTCTTGAGTTTGACATAAAAAGTCATTATACACAAATGCATAAATTGAAGGATCCAATACACCCAGTACCATTAATGGCTCCGTCCCCAAAGAAAAGCCACTCACAATAATACGATCCTTTCGAATATCCGGATCCTGCTTCATCCAATCTAAAACCTGCATATCCAACCAGGAAGTATATCCCAAATAACTCCATCCTATTTCAAGCAACATACGAGAAACGACTTCATAATCATATTGCCTTCCACGAGTATACATTTCCAAATCTGAAGCCTCTCCCGAAGCAGGATTGTCCACAGCAACGGCAATATACCCTTTACGAACAAAATTTAGTGCCATGGAAACCTTCTCTGAAGTATAATTATCATTTAGTTTCTCCGAGATACCCGGTTCACCGGCAAGTCCTTCTTTACTCATACCAGAGCCTGGAATACACAAGACAGCAGGCACAGTTTTGGACAAATGATTCGGACGAAGTACCAGAAAAGTAGAAAGGGCCTGAGGCAACGGATAAAACTCCCATTTTTCCAATGTATATCCATCACGTTTTTCCTGACTTACGCATATAGGCTTCTTTTCCGGTAAATAATCAGGAAAGGCCATTAATTTCATCATGGCTTGCCGTACCTCAGACTGCCATACAGGCATTTCCTCCGGCCTCATCTCACTATGAAAAGACAAAGATGGACGGGTATTCTTAACCAGCTGATGAACTATGGCATATGAACTTGTAAAACGCCCGTCCCCCCGTTCTGATACAATAACTGCATGCTGCTCTGGATCCCAGTTTGTCTGTGCCTTACAGGCCAGAGAAATAAGGAAGCCAGACACAATCAAACAAAAAAAACTTCGCATAACATACAAAAAAAGACGACAAGAGTTGTATCTTTTATTCCCAATATACCAATCTCTTGCCGTCCTTCAATGATTAACTTTATTAATATAATCTTTAATCTATCAACTTACAATGCACATAGCTCAATTCACCGCTGCATTTTCATATCCAGGTGTTTGAACAAGCTTCGGATCCTTATTTAACATTTCTGTTTCTATCGGCCAAAAAACTTTATATGCTTCTGTTGATTTATTCAGAATAGGAGCTTGCCCGTCCTTGCTACCTTCTTTACAGAAAACCAAGTGATCTCCTCCTTTAGTAAGCATCATACGGTTCAAGTCATACCAACGTTGACCTTCGCCCAACATTTCTTTATCTTTTTCTGCCAAGATAGCTAATTCATTCTGCGTGAAATCACCATTGACATAAGCATCTGTTGCCTCATTCCAACTAGCCCCGTATGCACGTTTACGGATCGGATTGATATACTGGGCAACATCTCCTCCTTCCATATTGGCAATTTCTGCCATCATGAAATAAACACCGGCCAAACGATACAACACTGCATCAGCATCCCAAATATAGCTATTGGTATTTGCATTCAGATGTCCCATAATTTTCTTGAATACAGTTCCTAAGAAAGAATTATCAGTCTTGCTATAGGCACTCAGGAAATTTACATCACGACGACTATCACGTCCTTTCTCATAGGCAAAAAAGAATTCCGGCAAATATTCGATACGTTGCATGCCACTGGTTCTTACCTGCAAAGTGTCACCCATAGCATTACCGTTTTCATCATTGTAACCGATTGTCTTCCAAGCACCCGTCTGATAATTATACATATAAGTACCGTTAGAGTTGGAAGCTTCCCCTTCCATATAACGAATAGCCATGATTATTTCACTGTTTCCTTTATGCTCAACATCAAAAATATCTGCATAATTATCCATCAGGCTCAAACCATAATTATCCATCAAACTCTGACAATGCTGTTTAGCGATCGCCAGATCAGCCTCATTGGCCGCATTATCATCAACTGAAACTTTGGCATTCCACAAATATACTTCAGCAGCCAAATACTCTGTTGCAGCTTTTGACCAATAAGATTTCTTATTTCCTCTGCTTTCAGGATCAAATGAATTATTATCACCGAACAGTCTCATTGATTCTGCCAAATCTGCCTTAATTTGCGTCATCAATTTTGAACCGCTGGCACGTTCCATATAAAGGTCTTCCGGATTGAAATTACCATTCACCACTTCATTCGGATCCAAGCGCAATGGAGCAGTACCATAAGTGCGATACAAATCAAAATAATAGAATGCTCTCAAACCATAAGCCTGTGCCAGATAATAAGATTTTTCACTTTCTTCCATGTAATCGGCTTCCTTAGTCTTTTGGAGGAAAATATTCACATTGGCAATTACTCCATAATAATCCCCAAAGCCTGTAATACCCGGATCTTCAGAAGTCAGACGCTGAGAAACCATACTCTGATAATTCAAGGATGTTCCATCTACAGCAGTACCCATTTTACTTGTTCCTCCACGGGCCTCACCTAATTCATATTGGTGTCTGAAAATCTTATCACGCAGATTCTTATGCAGACCATCCATATAAGAGACCACATGCTCCTTCCTTTTCCAAAAGTTACCATCTCCATAATAATCGATCGGAGCCAAATCCAGTGCATCACAGGAAACCATTCCCAAAGCCACAATAAATGCGCTTGCTCGTAATGTATTTTTTATAAATTGTTTCATATCAGTTCTGTTTTAATATATTAGAAAGTCAAGTTAACACCAAAGAGAACACTTTTTGGCAAAGCATAACCATTGCTTACCACACCATTCGCTCCTGTCTCTGGAGAGAATACATTCTTGGCAGAAGTGATATATCCCAGGTTCTGTCCTGTAATAGAAACTTCTGCACGCTGCATCTTGACAGCCTGAGTCCACTTCTGTGGTAAAGAATAGCTTAATGAAATCTCACGGATAGCAAGGTAATTACCTTTATGAGCAAACAAAGTTGAAGCTGGCTGATAGTTATTCTTACCTAACTGATCAGCATACAAGAAACGAGGATAAGTTCCATTCGGATTCTCTTCAGACCAAGTATCATAATACAAATCAGGTACGTTATAAGTTCCCTGCATACATCCCAAATGCCACGGAGTTGTACTTTGAGAAGCTCCAGATTCATAAATCCAAAATCCAAGCGCAAAGTCAAAACGAGTATACAATTTCAAGCCTTTCCAAGATAAAGTTGAATTGAAACCTCCAGTCCAGTGCGGATTGGTATTACCCACTCTTACTTTATCAAATTCATCAATTACATTATCTCCATTCACGTCATGGAACATTGCATCACCCGGCTGAATCGGGAAATTAGTCTTTGCATTTTGCTGGTCTGCAGTCAATTGATTCCAGGCATCTGGTCCATAATAAGTATAAGATCCATATTTACGAATCAAGTTGCCCGGTATCTGATCATATGACTTATAAATACCATCTACCTGATAAATATAAAGAATATTGGGTTCATACCCTTCCTGATAACCACCAACCCACATCTTTTCATCTCCATTTCCTGTATAAACCTGGAATGCACTCTGTCTATTTCTTTCCAAGCCATTATCTGGCAGAGAAACAATCTTATTTTTATTAAATGCAACATTCAAACCAGCATTCCATGACCAGTCTTTTGTCTCAATAATGCGACCAGAAAACTCCATTTCCAGACCCTGGTTGCGAAGTTTACCATTATTATTAGTTACAGAAGAGAAACCGATGGTTGTCGGGAAGCTCAAAGCTGCATACTTGTCTGAAGTCAAGCGATTATAATAAGTGAAATTGGTTGTTAAGCGATTATGGAAAAAGCTCAAATCCAAACCAACTTCAAATGTATTGGTCTTTTCCCATCTCAAACCCGGATTTGGCAACGCAGCAATCAAGTAGCCGACATTTCCGTTATAGTTTGTTACTTTGTTATAACTACCCTGCAAAGTATATGCACCGATACCACTGGCATTACCATTCACACCATAACTGGCACGTAATTTACCAAATGAAAGAACAGGCAGCTTCTCTTTGATAAAGTTTTCACGACCAAATACCCAACCTGCTGATACACCTGGGAAAAATCCCCAGCGGTTATCACCCAATAAAGAAGAATAACCATCCTGACGGAAAACAAATGAGACCAAATATTTTTCCTGGAAATCATAATTCAAGCGACCAAAGAATGACAAAATACGTTGCTTTTCATGATATGAATCAATAGCACGCATTCCTTCACCGCTATCAGTCAGCCCCAGATCACCCAAGTCATCGGTCGGAGCCCCTTGACCCTTAGCTGAAAATCCACGATAATATCTATTGTAGTATTCCATACCTAACATGATATCCACATGATGATCACGGAACAATGTCTGATTATAATTCAATACACCATTATAAGTCTGACGAAAATCTCGGTTATATTCCGCAGAAGTTGAACGAGTCGTATTCCATACCCCCGGAGTACTTTCATAATCCTGAGTAAAATTCTCATAATAACCTTCAGAATAATACCAGTTTGCATTAGCTGTCAGTGTAAGTCCCTTCATCAAGTCAATCTTAAAAGACTGCACCATCGTAAACTTATCCGTCTGATTATCACTGTTCCATTTTTCCGGCTGATAGGACTGGTTTCCATCTGCAACTCCAGGACCTAACAACATGTTCCCTTCTTCATCTTCAAAACGTACCGTAGGTGGTAATGCACGTACACGGCCGAAATAATTGGCTTCACTGGAAGCCGATCCTGGAAGGTTTCTCCAGTTTGCACGGTTATAATTCAAAGAAGAAGTAGAAGTCAGCCAATCCGTAACCTTATAACTTGCATTCGTAATGAAAGATATACGCTCATAAAAAGTACTGATAGGCACACCTTCCTGATGGTTATAACCAATACCTGCATAATAAGTACCCCGATCATTACCACCAGACATATTGACATTATAGTCCTGTGAAAACGCCGGATTATTTGCATTATATTTATCTACATCCGTATCTTTGAAAATAATCTCTTTTCCAGTAATAGGGTCGGTAACCGTCTTCCAGCCTTTCTGTAACAACCAGCGGTTATCGTCATCCAGAAACATAGTACTATAGGGACTTTCTCCATACACATTACCAGTACCGAAAGGTTGTGCACCCGACAAAGCGCCATTGGCATAAATACCATATCCTTTAGTCACACCATTCTTATCCACGAACAAGTTTCCTGCATCATAAATACCTTTACGCAAAGCTTTTATATATTCAGCTCCACTCAAAAAATCATAAGGATTATATGCATAACTCAAACCAACCTTAGCTTTGAAATTAATTTCACGAAAACCCTGCTTACCTTTTTTGGTAGTAATCAAAATAACACCATTGCTGGCACGAGCACCGTAAAGAGCCGTAGCACCGGCATCTTTTAAAACATTCATAGACTCAATATCTTCCGGATTAATATCACTCATGCTATCACGCAACTGTCCGTCCACAACGACCAGCGGAGAACCTGTACCATCCAGATTCGTACCACCACGCAAGATTACAGTCGGAGCTGCACCAGGACTACCAGAATTCTGAATAACCTTCAAACCGGCAACCGCACCAGACAAAGCCTGGGCCGGATTTGAGAACAAACCGACACTTAATGCTTCTTTTTTAACAGAAGCAATAGAGTTTGTAACTTTTGTACGTAACTGTGTACCTCCATAACCAGTTACAACAACCTCCTCCAAAGTCTGGGTATCTTCTTTCAATACAACTTTCAACGGAGTACCATTCCATTTTATCTCTTGAGACACATATCCAACAAAAGAGATTTGTATCACATCTCCTTTTTTCACATTTGACAATACAAAATCACCATCGATTCCTGTAATTGTACCATTTGTCGTACCCTTCACTACCACCGTTGCACCAATAACGGTTTCTCCAGACGCATCTTTTACAACCCCTCTACACGCTCCATCCTGTTGCAAAGCTTCCCATGTGGTTTCCATCGGTAAAGATACTGCCGTCATTCCTGTAGGAATCCCCGCCAGAAAAAGCAGCATGCTAATTGATTTCAAAGGTTTCTTCATAACTTAAGTTTTTAATAATATTAAACATAGATCAAAAAAATCAGATTAATCAAAGCTATCAATATAGAGCCCATACATTTTTTCGCAAATTTATTAAGAACTCTATATCTAATTTTATTATATTTTATTATCTTGGGCAAAGATAGTAATAAAATCAAAATATAAATAATATTCAAACAAAATTTTATTAATAACCCAATAATTACAAATAATATATGTATAATAAGGCATTATTATTAATTAAACACAGATAAATTTCAATATATAAAAAGCCTCAAAATATCAAAAGCCCATATTTTATAAATAATCACCGGTACAACCCCTTTTATTATTAAAATAATTATATATATTTGCCTTATTTCTGTAAGAAAACATTATTCATTAAACTTTTCTATACGATTATTCACGTTTCACCTTA
>NZ_EQ973645.1:62049-106048 GCF_000157915.1 Phocaeicola coprophilus DSM 18228 = JCM 13818
ATCAAAAGCTATGATGAAAGTTATTTTTTTACTTTACCTCATTTTTTGCATCAGTTTTCCAATACATGGAAACACACACACCAGTGTCCCATTATTACCCCGGCCACAAAAAATAGAATATCACAAAGGAAAATATTTCTTTCACCTTAAAGATTCTTGCAAAATTCCTTCTGACAAATTATCAACGCAGCTAACAGATACCTTATCCGAAGTCCCTCTCAACCAACATGAGGCATATAAATTAGAAGTAACTCCAGAACATATTTATATCAAGGCTGTTACTCCAACCGGAATTTACCGAGCTATGCAAACATTAAGACAACTAATGATACACCAACAAAAAACGACCTCCATTCCCTGCTGTACCATTACTGACTGGCCAGCATTCCGGATTAGAGGATTCATGCAAGATGTCGGACGTACCTATATAACATTGGAAGAACTCAAAAAAGAAATCGATTTACTAAGTCAATTCAAGATCAATGTTTTTCATTGGCATTTAACAGAAAATCAAGCATGGAGATTAGAGAGTAAAATATATCCAGAATTAAATGCTCCAGAAAACATGACCCGAATGCCAGGAAAATTCTACACACTCCAAGAGGCTAAAGAATTGGTTGATTTCTGTAAAAAACGCCACGTAATGCTAATACCCGAGATAGATATGCCGGGACATAGTGAAGCCTTCAACCGGACATTTCAGACAGATATGCAAAGTGAAGAAGGAATGACAATTCTAAAGAAGCTAATAGATGAAGTTTGTACTACCTTCGATGTTCCTTATATACATATAGGAACTGACGAAGTAAAATTTACCAATCCTGAATTTGTTCCGGAAATGGTCAAATACATCCGGGACAAAGGGAAAAAAGTCATTTCCTGGAATCCAGGATGGAATTATCAGCCGGGAGAAATCGATATGACTCAATTATGGAGTTACCGGGGAAAAGCTCAACAGGGAATTCCCGCCATTGACTGCCGTTTTCACTACTTGAACCATTTTGACACATATGCAGATCTGGTAGCTCTTTATAATAGCCGAATTTACAACTGCGACCAAGGAAGCAAAGATATTGCAGGAAGCATTCTGGCAATATGGAACGATCGCTACATCTCCGATGAAAAACAAATCATAGCAGAAAACAATTTCTATGCTAATATGCTGGCATTAGCTGAACGTGCATGGCTCGGAGGAGGATCCTGTTACTTTGATGGTCCGCAAACATTACTCCGAACTGAGACCCCTGATAGCAATCAGGATTTTGCCGATTTCGAACGACGAATGCTATGGCATAAACATCATACATTTCAGAAAGAGCCTTTTCCCTATGTCCGGCAAAGCAACATTAAATGGAGAATTACTGATGCTTTTCCCAATCAAGGCGATCTGACAAAATCCTTTCCACCTGAACAATCAGAGGCCGAGTGCTATAAATATGAAGGAAAAACGTATCAAAGTTATACAGTCAATGGAGCTGGAATCTACTTAAGACATGTATGGGGATCCCTTGTACCCGGTTTTTATAAAAACCCACAAGAAAATCATACAGCTTATGCAACAACCTGGGTATATTCTCCAAAAGAACAGACAGCCGGACTTATACTAGAATTCCAAAACTATAGCCGATCGGAAAGTGACCTTCCACCCCAACAAGGAAAATGGGACTATAAGGAAAGTCGTGCCTGGCTAAACGGATCGGAACTATTGCCTCCGGTATGGAAGAATACTCACAAAGAACGTTCAAATGAAATTTCATTAGCGAACGAAAATTGTGTATCACGCCCACCTTTACAGGTATCTCTTCATAAAGGATGGAATAAACTTATGCTTAAACTGCCTGTCGGAAAGTTCCAGACACCTCAGGTCAGACTGGTCAAATGGATGTTCACAGCTGTTTTTGTCACACCAGATGGATCCGAAGCTCTAGATAATTTAATTTACTCATCTAATAACCCTCATTCTCAAACTGTTGACTTATGAATAAAAAACTCTTTGAAGTATATCTTGTTCTTCTGATAATACTATCAACACCTTTATACGCCAAATCCCCCATAAAAGTAGCATGCATCGGGAACAGCATTACATTCGGGACAGGTACCGAAAATCCGCAAACTGAATCCTACCCCGCACAATTACAGCAATTACTAGGCCACAATTATATAGTTGGGAACTTTGGAAAGCCGGGGGCTACCCTCCTCAAACGGGGACACCGCCCCTACACACTACAGCCGGAATATCAGAAAGCCATGAACTTTGCCGGTGACATAGCAGTCATTCATCTGGGTATCAATGATACAGATCCAAGAGACTGGCCCAATTACCGGGACGATTTTGTCAGAGATTACCTGAGTCTGATTGATTCCTGCCGGAAAGCGAATCCCAAAAGCCGTATTATGATCTGCCAGCTTACTCCGATTTCAAACCGGCATTTCCGATTTGAATCAGGTACACGTGACTGGCATGGAGAAATTCAACTGGCCATCGAAACAGTTTCCCGTGTAGCTGGGGTTCAGCTCATTAATCTTCATCAAGCCCTGTATGCCTATCCCAACATGTTTCCAGACGGACTTCATCCCAATCCGGAAGGAGCAAAGCTACTGGCACAAACGATTTATTCAGCCATTACAGGCGATTTTGGCGGGCTAAAACTTCCTCCTACTTTCACAGACTACATGGTACTGCAACGTGACTGTCCACTACCTATTCGGGGAACAGCCAATGCCGGAACTCCAATAAGCGTCTGCATCGGCCACCAGAAACAGACAACTATCACCGGAAATGACGGTAAATGGGAAGTAACACTCAATCCGCTTCAAACAGGAAACGACTACGAACTGAATATTTCTGCCGGCAAAGAAAAACGAACCTTCCGTCATGTGGCTGTCGGTGAAGTCTGGCTATGCTCCGGACAATCAAACATGGAATTTTTACTTTCACAAGCCACCACTGGAAAAGAAGACATTCCTCAAGCTAACCATCCAGACTTGCGCCTGTACAATATGAAGGGCAACTGGGCTACTGACAACCAGGCATGGCAGGAAAGTGCTCTCGATTCCGTAAATCATCTACTATATTATCGCACAGCTCAATGGGAGCCCTGTACCCCACAACAAGCTGCCAATTTTTCCGCAATTGCTTATTACTTCGGAAAAATGCTTCAAGATAGCCTGAACGTACCGGTCGGACTGATTTGCAATGCTGTAGGAGGATCTCCCACGGAAGCCTGGATAGACCGAAGCACACTGGAATATCAGTTTCCTTCTATCCTGAAAAATTGGACCCAGAATGATTTCATTCAGGAATGGGTACGTGGAAGAGCACTGACTAACATGCAAAAACGGACAGACAACCTACAGCGGCATCCCTATGAACCCTGTTATTTGTACGAAGCTGGTATCAGAACTTTAGAACAATACCCCATCAAAGGAGTCATCTGGTATCAAGGTGAATCGAATGCCCATAATATGGATGCACACAAAAAGCTATTCAGACTTTTGGTGGAAAGCTGGCGCAGGAACTGGCAATCACCAGAACTTCCCTTCTATTTTGTTCAGTTGTCAAGTCTCAATCGACCATCCTGGCCCTGGTTTCGGGACAGTCAAAGACAACTGATGCTACAGATTCCCCATACGGGGATGGTTGTTTCATCAGACAAAGGCGACTCACTGGATGTACATCCACGTGACAAACGTCCGGTTGGAGAAAGACTGGCACGATGGGCTTTGAATCAGGAATACGGATATCTTAATCTGATTCCCTCCGGCCCACTATTCAAAAGAGCCCACACCCAAAAGGATCAAGTGATTATAGAATTTAACTATGGAGAAGGATTACAATCCTCTGATGGGGAAAAGTTAGTTGGATTTGAAATAGCTGAAACAGAGGGGTTATACTATCCTGCAACAGCCGTTATCCAAGGAAATCAAATTATCCTTTATGCCAGACAAGTCAAAGAACCTCGCTTCATCCGCTATGGCTGGCAGCCATTCACCCGGGCCAATCTAATCAACCGGGACGAACTTCCAGCCTCTACATTCCGGGCAGAAATCTGTTTATAAACTTAAGAGGGTGCAGTTCACATACGTGATGCACCCTCTTAAGTTTATAAAATTGCATAAGTTCTCACACAATATTAGTACCAATAATACCGCCAAAAATAAAAGACAATGCATAAATAAAATCCGGAATAAGCAAAAATACCCAATAATAAAGTCATCAACAAACCGCGACAAAAAGTCTCTTTATAATAGACTTTATAATAATGTATTTTTTCTGATAACTTCCTGTCGGCTTACATTATATAGAACTTATCTTGTTTCAACGGCCTCTCAATGGAAAGCTTAGGCAAAGATAACTACAATAAAAGCGCCTATCTTTCATTGCTTCAAGATAGGCGCTTCTCTTTTTATGTATCCGTCTGAAGCTGCCCTGACGCAACTTCAGACAAAAGGATTTACTTGCAGTTTCCAGCGCAACGGGGTTTGATCTGCTTGAAGAAATCATTACCCTTGTTGTCTACCAGGATGAATGCCGGGAAGTCTTCCACTTCGATCTTCCAGATAGCTTCCATACCCAGTTCCGGATATTCAACACATTCAATGCTCTTGATGTTGTTCTGTGCCAGGATAGCAGCCGGACCACCGATAGAACCCAGATAGAAACCTCCATGCTTCTTACAAGCATCAGTTACAGCCTGGCTGCGGTTACCCTTCGCCAACATGATCATACTTCCTCCGTGGCTCTGGAACAGATCAACGTACGGGTCCATACGTCCGGCAGTAGTCGGGCCCATAGAACCGCAAGCCATTCCCTGCGGAGTCTTGGCAGGACCAGCGTAATAAATCGGATGATCCTTGATATACTGAGGCAGATCTTCACCACGATCCAGACGTTCTTTCAGTTTGGCGTGTGCAATGTCACGGCCTACGATAATAGTACCGTTCAGAGACAGACGGGTTGCTACCGGATATTTATCCAGTTCAGCCAGGATTTCCGGCATCGGACGGTTCAGGTCAATCTTCACTGCATTGCCTTCACCAGCCTGACGGAGTTCTTCCGGAATCAGTTCACCCGGATTTGAGTCCAGCTTTTCAATCCAGATACCGTCTTTATTGATCTTACAGCGAATGTTACGGTCAGCAGAGCAGGAAACACCCAGACCCACCGGACAAGAAGCACCGTGACGAGGCAAACGGATGATGCGTACATCGTGAGCATAATATTTACCACCGAACTGTGCACCCAGACCGATACGGTGAGCTTCTTCAAGAACCTGTTTTTCCAACTCTACATCGCGGAATGCACGACCGTATTCATTACCGGTAGTCGGCAGATTGTCATAGAAACGGGTAGAAGCCAGTTTCACGGTCAGCAGGTTCTTCTCAGCTGAAGTACCACCAATTACGAAAGCGATATGATAAGGAGGACAAGCTGCAGTACCCAGCGTCTTCATCTTTTCTACCAGGAACGGAACCAGTGTAGCCGGATTCAGGATTGCTTTGGTTTCCTGATACAGATATGTCTTGTTGGCAGAACCACCACCCTTTGTTACGCAAAGGAATTCATATTCCATACCCTGAGTTGCTTCGATATCGATCTGTGCAGGAAGGTTACAACGAGTGTTGACCTCTTCATACATGGTCAGCGGAGCGTTCTGAGAGTAACGCAGGTTTTCTTCGGTGTAAGTCTTGTAAACGCCCAGTGACAACGCTTCTTCATCGCAGTAACCGGTCCACACCTGCTGGCCTTTTTCACCGTGAATGATCGCAGTACCGGTATCCTGACAGAAAGGAAGAACGCCTTTAGCAGCCACTTCCGCATTGCGCAGGAAAGTCAGAGCCACATACTTATCGTTGTCGCTGGCTTCCGGATCGCTCAGGATCTTAGCAACCTGTTCGTTGTGAGAACGGCGCAACATGAAAGAAACATCGCGGAAAGCCGCATTAGCCATCGCAGTCAAACCTTCTTTTTCGATTTTCAGGATGGGTTTTCCTTCAAACTCGCTTACCGATACATAATCTTTTGTAAGCAAATAGTATTCAGTTGTATCCTTGCCATGTTCAAACATCGGCTGATACTTGAATTCGGGTGTTGCCATATTATTTTAAATTAATTGTTAGTTATTATGCAGACAAAGGTACAAAGTATTATCGAATTTTTTCCTTAATCAACGTGAAAAGTTTCACGGTCATTCATCCGAAGCACGAAGCAGATCTTTCTCAAGTACATCCACTCCGGGGAAGCCGACATAACGTCCCTGAAGCTTGCCGTCGTGACTGATAATGAGATAGCCCGGAATACCTGTAATACCGTATGACTGACACAGATATTTCCACTGCGCTTCCGAGAGACGGTAATGCACACCGTTCATCTTTTCCAGATCCTGTTTCCAGTTAGCCATCGGCGAAGAAGGTCCTGTCAGATAAATGAATACAATATCTTTGGATGCCAGCCGTTCTTTCAGCGGACGCATGGCCACCATGCTTCGCTTACAGGGGCCACACCACGTTGCCCAGAAGTCTATCAGCAAGGCTCTTCCCTTATGAGGCGCAATGATGCGGGGAAGGATATCGGCCCCTGTGACGGTTGTATCAAGTACGGCTACCACAGCTTCCTTCACCGATTCTGTCCGTGACAGTTCTGTACGGAGTATATTTTCCTTAGTCTGAAGATACTCTCTGAGCGGAGCCGTACGGAGAGAAGCCAGTACTTTCCGGTCACCAGCTTCCAGAGGAAGACGCTGTTGTATCCGTCCGCACATCGGCTGAATGGTCTGCACATCGGCTTTCACTGCTTCTGAAGCCAGACATTGTTCCCAGCTCCGGACATATTCCTCCCATGCTCCCTCAGCCTTGTGATGTCCGTGCCGGCCCAGCATAGCGGCCATCTGTCCGTCAACCGATTCCCCGAGGCCATCAAACCATGCCACCGGTTCTTTACCGATACGACGATGTTGCAGGCGGGATGCCGACATACTCAGTGCCGGAAGATGGATATAAACGGTCAGTTCCTCGCCCGGAAGCAAGAACAGGGGAAGTTCTGCCTGATTCACTTTCAGCCGTGCCTTACAGGCTTTCACCAGATCAAGTTCCACATGGAAAGACCCGTCCTGACGCACTTTCACCGGAAGTTGCCAGTCTTCCGGAAACAGGCTGTCATTATAGTTCAGACTCATGTTCATCAGCATGCGTGTATCATATCCCAGCACATAGCCATTGAGTTTCACAGGCCCCATCTTCAGTTGCGGATCGGGCAGCTGTTCCTCAACAGGTTCTTCTTCCTCCAGGAAAGTAGGTACGTATACATATGGATCAGTCTCAGTGAGCTGAATACCCCAGATATTCCAGCCCGACTCCATTTCCACGAAATCAACTTCATGGATTCCCGACGGTACGGGAGCAAACGAAAGTATGACCTCCAGACGGCCCGATTCGGGGATAACCTCCGGTTCAGTCAGGCCGTCAATAGATACCTTGTCTGCTTCACGCAAAGGGAAACGATACTGGGCGGTCTGCAAATAAGTCTTCGACGAAAGCACGGCAGGAGTTCCCGGCTGCCCATAAAACACCGCATCCACCTGAGTCTGTTCATCCGTCAGAGTGATCTTCCGGATTTCGATTTCCGAGGTGTTAGCCGTCACAAAAGCCGGACATTCCACTACTCGCTTGTGGCTGATTTCAGCCTGCAAGGAGAGACACAGCAGACAAGCCATGCAAATCATCCATAAACGTTTCATAGTCCTTCCAATTAGTTCAGCGTCATTCCGTCATTCTTCTTCGTAGTTCTGATAAAGGAAATCGTTGTAGGGATATTTCTGCACATGCAGTTCGCGTACCTTCTTATACAGAAGATCACGCAATTCTTCGATATTTGTCCGATTCCGGGCTGAGATGAAGATACAGTTATCATTCATCTTGGCCATCCATGTCTTCATCAGTTCTTCCAGTGTTATATTCTCTTTGGTCTTGGGAGTCAGATCATCTTCTGCCTTTTCCACATAGGTATAGGCATCAATCTTGTTGAACACGATCATGGTCGGTTTTCCTCCGGCTCCCAGATCCGTAATCGTCTTGTCCACCACCTGTATCTGTTCTTCAAAGTCGGGATGGGAAATATCGACTACATGCACCAGCAAGTCTGCCTCACGCACCTCATCCAAAGTCGACTTGAACGAATCCACCAGGTCAGTAGGAAGTTTGCGGATAAAACCTACGGTGTCTGACAACAGGAAAGGCAGGTTCTCAATAATCACCTTGCGTACGGTTGTATCCAGAGTGGCAAACAACTTATTTTCTGCAAAGACATCACTCTTGGCCATCAGATTCATCAGCGTGGATTTTCCGACGTTGGTATAACCGACCAAAGCAACACGAATCATACGTCCGCGGTTCTTACGCTGCGTAGACTTCTGGGTATCGATATCAGCCAGACGCTGTTTCAGCAAAGCCATACGGTTCAGGATGATACGGCGGTCCATTTCCAGCTGGGTTTCACCCGGACCACGCAGACCCACCGAACCTTTTCCACCGCCGGCACCAGAACCACCTCCCTGACGTTCCAGGTGAGTCCACAAGCGCTGCAAGCGGGGAAGCATGTACTTATATTGCGCCAGTTCCACCTGTGTCTTGGCATTGGCAGTCTGCGCACGCATGGCAAAGATGTCCAGAATCAGCGACGTACGGTCTAGGATCTTTACCTTCAGTTCATTTTCAATATTACGGATCTGCTTGGCCGACAATTCATCATCGAAAATGACCATACCGATTTCATTCTCTTCTTCCTCAGCCTGCTGCTGGAGATATTCTCTGATTTCCTGCAGTTTTCCTTTACCCACGTAAGTCACAGAATTAGGAGTATCCAGCTTCTGCGTGAAACGCTTCACCACCTCAGCTCCTGCCGTTTCAGCAAGAAACGCCAGTTCATCCAGATATTCATTGGTCTTACGTTCATTCTGGGTCTGAGTAACCAGTCCCACCAATACAGCCTTCTCGGTCTGTGCTTCTGATATAACAAATTCTTTCATTCGATAAGCTTCTATTTCTAAACATCGCAAATATACGGAAAATTTTCCATTGAAATCATCTTCGGAAAGATTATAGAAAAACGGCAAAGCGAAAGGGACATTCACCGGAGCCGAACGGGGAATCCGACAGCATTATGCAAAGGATCTGATGCCATCGGACGGACAATCTGAATGCATCGAGCGGACAATCTCCCGGAATCGTCTGCCCGATTCTGTGTGTTCCACCTAGTGGAACTTTTTGTTTCTCTAGGTGAAACTTTTGTTTTGTGCTGGTGAAACTCAAGTTTCATGCTGAGAAAATAGTGGAATCCTTTCGGGAAACAGGCAAGAACAAAGGGAGAAAGGAGGATGACTGAAAGGACGCCGCCCTATTTTCATCAAAAAGAATACCGGAGACCGAAGACAAAAAAAGCCCGGTCATTGTTATTCAATGACCGGGTTTCTTTATTCAGAGGCAAAAGGAAAAACCTTCTGCCTTTTCTGTTTCAATGTCTATTAATAAGCAGGGTTCTGAACCATGTTCGGGTTTGCATTCATTTCTGATGCAGGGATCAACGGAAGAGCCTTCTTCGAGTTGCGGTCGAAGCTCTTGGCTTCTTCTGTCAATACATCGTGCCATCCCTTGTCTGCATCTGAAGTGTAACGAACAATAGTTTCACCACGTCTCATTGCATCGAAGTAACGCTGTCCTTCACCAACGAGTTCCTTACGGCGTTCTGTATAGATACGATCCAGTGTAACGTTGGCAGCAGTAACCTGCTTGGAAGCATCTGTTGTACGGTTGCTGATAATGTCATTCAGCAAGCTGGCAGCCTTGTTAAGGTCACCTGCCTGGAATGCAGCTTCAGCAGCTGACAGATAAACTTCAGACAGACGCAATACCGGAACATCAGCATAACGAGGATCTCCAGCAACAGCCGGCATCTTGTTGATATATACTTTGTTTCCGGCATATACTGATTCAGGATCCAGCGGTTCAAGAAGGATGTTGTTTCTTACATCCTGAGGATCAGAAGTCAGCATATCAGAGAATGCCTTTGTAACAACAACATCACCATATCCGACACCTGCTACATCTGAGTACAGATAAGCGATACCTTCACGGTCTGTCCAGTCTGTTGTATCATCGATCACCAGTTCGAACAGGATTTCCTTAGCGTGAGAAGCACTGCCTTCAGACCATGCACTTGCATATTCGGAAGTGTTCCACAAAGAATAAGGAGCATTGTTGATGATGTCTTCAGCAACAGCCAGAGCATTGTTCCAGTCGCCCTTAGTCATATATACACGTACCTGCAAAGCTTTTGCAGCCCAAACGTTGATATAACCTTTGCTGTCTTCATCGTTCTGAGTCATCAGAGCGCCAGAAGAAATAGCTTCATTCAGGTCTTTTTCAATCGCTGCATAACATTCAGCAACAGTATTACGAGCCGGTTTTTCGCTGGCTTCAATAGGAGAAGTAACGATGGGCACACCCAATGATGCTCCCTGATCCATTGTATACGGTTTACCGTAAACACGAGTCAGATCGAACAAAGCCATTGCACGAAGTACTTTTGCTTCAGCAGTGTACTGTGCAATTTCAGCCTGTGCCTCCTCTGCATCTGTAAGTTTACCGCTTTCTGCCGCTTCAATCACACGGTTTGCACGTGCAATTACTACATACGGAGTCTGCCAGATAGAAGAAGAAGATCCGAAATCGTCAGCAGTAGAATAGTTCATATAATAGTAGAACTGAGCACGTCCACTACCACTGTTGAATTCATACTGGATATCTTCACCTCTAACGTCTCCGTATACAAACATCAGTCGGCCATAGTAATCAACCAGAGTGTTGTTTCCTTTTACTGCAGCATAAAGTCCTGTTCTCACATTAGCAAGGTCAGAGCTTGTCTGGATAGCTGTTTCCGCATCGATACCATCAGCCGGAGTCTGATCCAACCAGTTATTGACGCAAGATGACAGGCTGGCGGTCATTGCCACACCAAGCGTAGCTGTAAATATATGTCTAAATATTCTCATTTGTCTTAATTCTTAACGTTAAAAAGTCAATTCAATACCGAAAGTAAAGGTTCTCAGAGCCGGAGTTTCGAATGTACATACACCACTTACCGGCATTTCCGGATCTACGGTCAGTCCTTTAGACTTCCAGGTCAGCAGATTTGAACCAGAGAAGTAGATACGTGCATTGCTCATACCAATCTTGTTTGACCAGCTTTGAGGCATACGAACACCGAAGGTCAGGTTCTTCAAACGCAGATAGTCAGTAGACATCAACCAACGTGAAGACATGGACTGAGAATTGTTACCATACTGGAATACAGGCAATTTAGCTGAAGTATCGCCCGGGCCTGTCCACATATCTTCCAATGTGTAGTAAGCAGGAACAGCACCGTTATACAGGTAAGTACCACCATCGCTGTGCTGCCATGTAGCATAGTCAAATGCATCTCCACCCAGAGAGTAAGTGAAAGTGAAGCCCAGATCGAACCATTTCCATTTCAGGTTGTTGGTCAAACCACCTTCCACCTTCGCATCGTGTTTACCTACGATTGTCTTGTTAGCTTCAGAAACATTGGTTGTAGTCTGACGTGCATCAGCAGTACCGTCGTTCTTGTAGAACAATTCCTTACCAGTCTGCGGATCTACACCTGCGTATTCATACAGGTAGTAAGAATAGTAAGCTTCACCGATACGGTGGATCAGCGGTCCGGAAACGATTTCATTCTGTTCACCGTTCAAAGTAACCAGTTCGTTGGTGTTATGACCGATGTTCAAAGAAGTAGTCCATGAGAAATCATCAGTCTGGAAGTTTGTAGTCTGGATAGTTACTTCCACACCACTGTTCTTCAAAGCACCTACGTTCACCGGCATATAGTAACCATAGCTTGAATCATAGTAACCACCTACCTGAGAAACCGGAAGGTCGTAGATCAAGTCGCTGGTCTTGCGCTGATAGTAATCGAATGTCAAAGCGAAACGGTTCAGGAAAGTCAAGTCCAATCCGACGTTGAAAGTCTTGTTCTTTTCCCATTTCAGATCAGGATTAGCAATACCGATAATACCCATACCTGAAATGCCGTTATACTTCTGTCCGTATTTGTACAGGTTCATATAACCATAGTATACAGAAGGCTGAGTACCGTTCACACCATAAGACAAACGCAGTTTACCGTCAGTCAGAACTTCTTTGGTTGATTCCATGAAGTTTTCATGAGTAAATCTCCATGCACCAGATACAGACCAGAAGCTACCCCAACGATTGTCTCTAGCCAGACGGGAGCTACCATCTGTACGATAGCTTGCGCTCAGATAATACTTACCTCCGAAATCATAGTTCACACGACCCAGGAAAGAAGTCAGACGATAAGACTGAATGTTACTATCTGCTGAAGTAGAACCAGCATTAGTGAATTCATACAAATCACCCGGATAATCCTGTCCTGAAAGGTAGTTGTATGCATATTTGTTATCTTCTGTTTCAAAGCCAAGCAATGCATCAATGTTGTGTTCACCGAAAGCCTTGTTGTAAGTCAACTGAGTCTGAGTGTTCAACTGTTCATTCTTGCTGATGATACGCTGCATAACGCCACCAGGACCACCATTGTTAGAATATCTATCCCACAATACGTCGTTGGTATTGGTCATGTAGTCGTAAGAAATCTTTTCACTCAAGTTCAAGTTATCCCAAATATTATAGGTAGCCTTAACTGTATTGAATGCCTTGATGATAGTAGCACGGTCAGAGCTGTGCTGGAATTCATACAAGGGGTTTACACCAAACATACCACAACCATTATTCAATGAACCATCTTCATTGTACGGAGTAGAAGAAGGACTCTGGAAGAATGCATAGTTGGCAACAGCACCATCGTAAGAAGTACCTTCGTTTGTTTTCTTCTGAATCATCTTAGAGAACTGGCTTGTTACCTGAACGGTCAGTCTCTTGAAAGTATGAGTCAAATTTGCATTTCCAGTGAAACGTTCCAGACCCTGGTTCTGAATGATACCATCCTGCTTAGTATAAGACAAAGATGAGTAGAACTGAGTGTTCTGTCCACCACCTGATACGCTTACCTGATAGTTCTGGTGACCACCAGTCTTGAACAATTCATCTTTCCAGTCAGTCCAGCCGTTAGCAGGTTTCGCAGCAAAAGAATCAATGTTTGAATCTGCAAATGCAGCAGCTTCTGCTTCAGAAGCACCCTGACCATACAAGCCGTAATTCTTCAAACCTGTCCACAACAGTTCGCGACGTTCGTCACCGCTCAACTGCGGACGATAGTTGATAGCCATGTTTGAGAAACCCCAGTCGCTACGGAAGTTTACTTTCGTCTTACCCTGGCTACCACTCTTTGTAGTAATAACGATCACACCGTTAGCAGCACGCGAACCGTAGAGTGAAGCAGCTGCGGCATCCTTAATTACGGTGATAGATTCGATATCGTTGGTATTCAAAGTAGCCAAAATGTTTGTACCAGCATCACTGTAAGTGAACTCGCTGACGTTACCACTGGTTACCGGAGTACCGTCAATGACGTAAAGGGGATCATTACCTGCATTGATAGAACCCATACCACGGATTCGGATGCTGCTTACAGCACCCGGGTTACTGGAAGACGAGCTGAGTGATACACCCGGTACGCTACCAGACAATTTTTCTTCAACTGAGATTACAGGCACATTTTCCAAGTTACCAGTATTTACAGTTGAAGCGGCACCTGTAAACGACGCTTTCTTAAAATTACCATAACCAGTTACCACTACTTCATCAAGTATTTCTGAATCGGGATGAAGTACTACGACAACATGAGGCTTAACAGCCACTTCCTGCTGTTTCATTCCAACGAATGAAATAAGCAAAGTTTCCGCCGAACTTGGCACATTAGGCAATGTAAACTTTCCATCCAGGTCAGTAACGGTACCGATTGTAGTACCCTTAACCATGATAGATGCGCCTACTACAGGTAACCCGTCTTCTTCTGAAGTGACAACACCTGTCACCTTCGAAGTTTGAGCGTTTACCAGACCGATACCTATCAACAGGCAGGTCAATAACAGCATCAATTTTCTTCTCATAAAAATCTCTCTTAAAGTTTAACCTTACATTAATAAAAATTCATTCACTCTAACAAAACGCAAAATTAGTAATAAAAAGCGAAGAAGTACTATTTTTCTAGTATTTTCTGCCACAAAACGTGCTTTTTAACACTTTTAGATGAGAAAATGATGTATAAATACAACTTTTATACACCTATTGAATGCATTTATGTCAGATTATTTAAGTAAACATACTCTAACAGGCAACAAAAGAATATAAAAAGCAAGATTCAAACGAGTCCTGAAGAAAAGAGGCATATTTTGTGATAGTTCATCAATAAAACATGAAATATAGAAAGTTTTATTAACTACAAAGCCCTATGAAGAAGATTAATTACCGTTTAGTTTACAATCGTAAAAAGAGTTTAAATAACGAAGGAAAAGCTCTGGTGCAAGTAGAGGCTTATCTGGAAAGCAAAAAGATCTATTTTTCCACACACATCTATCTTTACCCGGAACAATGGGACACCAGACATGCAATTATCATCAAACATCCGCAGGAGGAAGAACTGAACCGGATGTTACAAGAATTTATGCTCAAACTGCAATGGAAAGAACTGAAAGCATGGAAAGAAGGGAAAGACATATCTTTATCCTTATTGAAGGACACACCCTCACACTACAAACATCACCCTGCTGATTTTTTTGACTTTGGTGAACATTGGGTAGAAAATTCTTCCCGAAAAGAAAGTACCAAACACAATTTACAGACAACCCTCGCCTTATTGAAAGATTTTAAAAGATCACTTACCTTTGAAGATTTCACATACAGTTTTCTCCAAGAATTTGAAACTTACTTACGGAAACGACAATATACAATTAATACAATAGCCAAACACATGAAACACCTCAAAACCTTCATCAACGAAGCTATCAATCAAGATTTAATGGACAGCAGCAATTATCCTTTTCGTAAATACAAGATAAAAATGACAGAAAGCAAGCATACATTCCTCCGGCCTGAAGAGATTTCTTCTCTGGAAAACTTAAAATTACCCCTGAGATGGAGCCATCTGCAACATACTTTAGACGCGTTTTTATTTTGTTGTTATACAGGTTTAAGATATTCTGACTTTACACATCTTTCATCAGACAATCTGATGAAAGATCAAAAACAGATCTGGCTGGTCTTTACTTCTGTGAAAACAGGAGTAGAAACACGATTACCTTTACGCCTGCTCTTTCAGGGAAAGGCTCTGCTTTTATTGAACAAATACAGAAAGGATCTTGAATTCTTTTTCAGACTGAAAAAGAATTCTCTGGTCAATAAAGAATTGATCCGGATAGGAAAACTGGCACAAATCACCCAACATTTTTCTTTCCATTCTGCCAGACACACCAATGCGAGCCTGTTGATTTACCAAGGAGCCCAGATAACAACAGTACAGAAACTTTTAGGCCATCGAAGCATTAAAACGACACAAGGTTACAGCAATATCTTTTCTGACACAATTATTAAAGACCTGAAGCGATGCTGTTCGCATGAAAAAACGACCAAATGAAAGATGGTGTCCGCTATATATAATATAATAAGGTGTAACTTTTTCTGCTCGCAGCTGAAGAACCCGGTAAACAAGACACTACCAGATAGAGATTTTTATCCCTGTACTCTTTGGCTCAATTCTCCGCTAGAGAACGAAAAAGAGTACAGGAATAAAACGGCTCCAGATTTAGTGATCAATAGCAAGACTTCTGTTTTCGGACAGTTTTCAAGTAGAAACAGAGGAACAGTTATAGCAAAGGATACCACATTATAACTGGCAAACAACGCGTCCAGACAATGAGAAATTCCATTTTATACAAAAAATATAGTTCGGCGGAAACTTTAGTCATTTCATTCGTAGGAATGAAACAACAGGAAGTATCTGTCAAACCTCATGTAATCGTGGTGCTTCATCCCGATGCTGAAGTTCTTGATGAAGTAATGGTGGTAGCCTATGGTACAGCTAAAAAGTCATCATTTACAGGATCTGCATCCAACATCGACAACAAGAAACTGGAACTTCGACCGATCACAAACGTGTCCAAAGGACTTGAAGGACAGACAACAGGTTTGCTGACAACATCCGGATCCGGCCAACCTGGTGAATCCTCTAAAATTGTCATCCGTGGATATGGTTCCATCAATGCATCACAAAATCCGCTGTACGTAGTGGACGGAATTCCTTATGACGGTGATCTGTCATCTATCAATCCGGCCGACATCGAGTCTATGACCGTATTGAAAGATGCCTCTGCAGGAGCATTGTATGGTGCACGTGGTGCCAATGGTGTTGTCATGATCAATACCAAACGTGGTAAAGAAGGTAAGACTTCTGTAACCTGGCGTTCCACTGTCGGATGGTCTTCAAGAGCTATTCCGGAATACGATATGGTAAATCAGAAAGATTTCGTGCAGCTTACTTATGAAGCTCTCCGTAACGGATATGTATTTACAAGCGGATACAACTGGGCTGATGCTGAAGCTCAGGCACGTGCCGACCTCAGCTCTACTTTGGGTGGCGAACTCTATAATCCGTTTAAGAACTACACATGGGATAATATTATTGATCCCGCAACAGGTCAAGTTCGTGCCGATGCTACATCTGCATGGAACGAAAGATGGATGGATGCTCTGCTCAACAACAATGCATTCCGTCACGAACATCAGTTAGGCTTGAATGGTGGTACAGAGAAGACCAAATATATGTTCTCTTTAGGCTACCTGAACGAAGATGGTATCCTGACCACAACCGGATTCCAGCGTTACAATGCACGTGCGAATGTAAACAGTCAGGTTACAGACTGGTTCAATGCATTTGTCAACACCTCTTTGTCTCACTCTGTTCAAAACTACAGTGACTATACAGGTGCTTCTACATCCAATGTATGGTATTCATCACAATTCGTATCCCCTCTGTTCCCATTGTACGTGAAGGATGCAGAAGGAAACAATGTATTGGATGAAAACGGAAATCCACAACTGGACTATGGAGAAAACGGTCGTCCGGGAAGTTACAACGATTATAACCCATTAGGAGGACTGGTCGACGATAAGGCTGAAATCAAAAACGACGTAGCCAGCATGCGTACAGGATTGACATTCGGTTCGGACAAAGACAGCTATGGAGTTCTCAAAGGCTTGAAATTCGCTGTAAACTTTGGTCTTGACTACCGCAGCCAGTCAAGCATGTCTTATATGAATATGTATCATGGAAACCAGGCAGCAGCTGGAGGTTTGCTTATCAAAGACAACAGCCGCATGCAAAGTTATACATTCAACCAGCTTTTGACCTGGAACCGCAACTTCGGTCTGCACGGATTTGATGTCATGCTGGGACATGAATTTTATGCATACAAATATGAATATCTGCAAGCAGGAAAGACCAACCTTGTTGATGGAATTTTGGAACTTCGCCCGGGTACAACATTGTATGCAGCCGATTCTTTCACCCACAACTACCGCATTGAATCATGGATGGGACGTTTCAACTATGATTTTGATGAAAAATATTATTTCTCTGCTTCCGTACGTCGTGATGGATCTTCACGTTTCTATAAGGACAACCGCTGGGGAACCTTCTGGTCAGTCGGAGGTAACTGGCGTATCTCTAAAGAAGCATTCCTTCAGGATGTAAAATGGATCAACAACCTTTCTGTCAAGCTCAGCTACGGTCAGCAGGGTAACGACAATATTCTGAATTCACTGGGAACAAGCGACTATTACTTGTGGCAAAGTTTGTATAGCCTTGAGTGGGCCAATGCAAACCAGATCGGTGGTTTCATCTCAACACTGGAAAACAAAAATGTTACCTGGGAAAAGAGCGGCAACATGAATGTCGGTGTCGAAGCACAATTATTTGACAATCGTGTAGCAATCAACGCTGAATATTATAACAAGAAAACCGTAGACATGCTGTTGTCTTACCCGATGGCAACATCTACCGGATTCAACGGTTATAATGCCAACGTCGGCAACATGCGTAACAGCGGTTTTGAACTTGAACTGAGAGTCTCTCCTGTCCGTACAGATGATTTCAACTGGGATATTACCTGGATGGGATCTACGGTTAAGAATAAAGTCCTGAAACTGACTGGAGAATCCGATGAAATCATCAGCGGTGTATTCAGTATCAAAGAAGGCATGCCGGTCAATACATTCTATATGGCCAAGTCTGCGGGAGTTGATCCTGCTACGGGAGCACAGCTTTACTGGGTATATGATACCGACGAAAACGGCAACCGTATCAATGAACGTATCAGCAGTGACTATGAAAAGGCCGCTACCAGCAAATACTATTTAGGAAGCCGTATTCCTGACCTGTATGGTAGTTTGGGAACAAGCCTGTCATGGAAAGGTCTCGACCTCTCTATCCTGACCACTTACTCTATCGGAGGAAAAGTTTATGATAGCCTTTATGCTGGTTCAATGAACAATACGTACTTCAACAACGCATGGAACACTCACGAATTACGCCGCTGGCAGAAGCCGGGAGATATCACGGATGTTCCCCGTGTAGAAGTTGGTGGTACGTACACAACAACTGACCGTTTCCTGATTGATGCGTCTTATTTCACCATCAAGAACATTACGTTGGGCTACAACCTGCCGAAAGCATGGATGAACAAAGCGCACCTGAACTCCGTACGTGTATTTGGTTCTGTTGATAACCTCGCTATATTCAGCCATTTGAAAGGTATGGATCCACAATACAACTTTGCAGGAGAAACAAACTACAGCTACTCACCCAACAAGACATTCTCATTTGGAGTTGAAGTTAATTTCTAATTGCTTAACAAACAAAGATTCGAAAATATGAAAAAGATATTCAAATATGCAATGGTCGGACTGTTAGGTTGTGTAACCCTGTCTTCCTGTCTGGAAAGTGCACTGGAAACCTCACCGACTGATTCTATGTCCGGAACAGGCTTGTTGGCAAATGCTAATGCTGCTCTGGTACCCTTGAACAGTATCTATCGTTCCATGTATGCTTCCTGGTCACCTAGTGCCAATACACACCAGAGTTTCGGTATCAGTTCTTATACACTGATGGCCGATCTTATGGGTGAAGACATGATTCAGACAGCTCAGGGAAGCGGATGGTTCTGGTTTGACTGTCTCTACAACGTAAAATCTCGCTACACTTCTACAGCCTGGCGTTCCTATGATGTATGGAACTGTTACTATACCTGGATTTCAAACGCCAACTATATTCTGGCAGCTGAATCCACCATGGAAGGAGAAAAGGCAGATGTCAACTATGTAATCGGACAGGCTTATGCCATCCGTGCCTACTCATACTTCATGCTGGCTCAAACCTTTGCCCGCACATACAAAGGACATGAATCAGAGCCTTGCTGCCCGATCTATACGGAACCGACCGTAGCCGGAACACAAGGAAACCCGCGTTCAACCGTACAGGAAGTGTATGACCAGCTGAATTCCGATATTGACAAGGCTATCGAACTGTTGAACGGAACCGAACGGAAGCACATCAGCCACATCAACTATGCAACCGCATTGGGACTGAAAGCACGTATCGCATTGGTTATGGAAGACTGGAATACAGCAAAAGCTGCAGCCAAGGAAGCCATTACAGCGAGCCAGTGCACAGTGCTTCCTGTTGAAAACTTTGCCGGACTCAACAACAGCAGTGCCGCAAATGTCATGTGGGGAGCTGAAATCATTTCCGACCAGTCAACCATGTATGCAAGTTTCTTCTCACACATGGATGCTGACGGATCAGGATATGCCAACAGCGGTGCATACAAGGAAATTAGCAAAACACTTTACAACCAGATGAGTACAGCTGATACTCGCCGTGCATGGTGGGACCCGACAGATGAGCGCAACGGAGACTACGGCTACATGCAAAACAAGTTCCGTTTCTCGGACACACAGACTTGGACCGGTGATTATATCTGGATGCGTGTAGAAGAAATGTACCTGACTGCAGCCGAAGCTGAATGCCGTCTGGGAGAAGAAGCTGAAGCCATTAAAGACCTGACTTCTGTAATGAGCAAGCGTGTAGATGGCTACACTTGCAACAAGACAGGTGCTGCATTAGGCAAACTGACAACCGATGTAACAGGCTCTCTGCTGGAAGAAATCATCACTCAGCGCCGTATCGAATTATGGGGAGAAATCGGACGTATCTATGATATCCGCCGTCTGAAACAGGGATTTGTCCGCACGACCGAAATGGGATGGCCGGTAGCCACCTTGCTGACCAACCGCCCGAGCAACGATCCGGAAAGTTATATGTGGGTATTGACTATCCCTCAGACTGAGTTCGACGGTAATATTAACATGGATCCTATAAAAGACCAGAATCCGGTGGGAGATACTAAATAATCAAAAAACGAACGAATATGAAAATTAAAGGATATATACTTGGAATAAGTGTCGCCATGGCATCACTGCTGGTTTCTTCCTGCGACACGGACAACCTGACGGATGTTTACCAAAGCTCGACCATTGGAGCCACATTCATTACTGCTTCTCAATCCGTATCATTTCCCTCTTCCGGTTATGAAGGTTTTGATGTAGAAGTGGTACGTGCACAGACAGAAGCACCTGCAACCATCAAAGTGACCAGCGCTGTACTGCTGGATGCTGACGGAAATGCATTGCCTCTACCGTCTACCATTCAAGTTCCTTCTGAAGTAAATTTCGAAGCGGGAGAAGGACGCAGCTCTCTGCATGTTTCCGTAGGTGACATCACACCGGGAGAAACTTACCAGCTGGCTATCACTCTGGACGAGACTGTTGCTCCGGTTGATGCAACAATGACCAAGATCATTTCCATTTTCCGGGACTACACTTATACCTCACTGGGTACAGGTACCCTGAATTCAACTTTCTTTGAAGCTACAGGAACCGCAGAAATCCAGAAGGCAGACCAGACTACCTGGTACAAGGCTATCGGACTGTATGAAGAAGGTTATGACATCATCTTCAAGGTAGCACAGGATGGCAAAACCGTTACCGTTGACCAGCAGGCTGCAGCCAGCGATATCAGCGGATACGGTACCTTATACGTGGCCGGAAGCGGAACGCTGGAAAACGGAGTCATTACCGTTGAACTGGAATTTACCGTAAGCGCCGGTTCCTTCGGCAGCTGTACGGAAGAACTGATTCTGCCTGCAGCCAACTGATCAGCCTCAACCTGATGAAATCCATAAAAAAATCCGGCCGGACCAATGTCCGAGCCGGATTTTTTATATATTCGATCTGCTGGAATAATATCAGCGCACCTGAATAACCAGATAGCGGGATACACTCCAGAATTCTTTCGGATTAGTGATTTTCAGTGTCAGCTGGTTCTTGTCATCCTTCACCAGTTCATAAGAACCTGCCGGATGAGTAGTCAGCAGCTCTGCACGTTTGGAGTACAACTTGATTTCCTTGTCTGTACGGATATCAATCTGAGTGAAGTAATCCTTATTAAATTCGCTGTCCTTCAATACGTCACCTTTCTTCAGGATCTTCTGATCTTTCAGTTCTGACTTGGTACCGAATACAAACCAGGCTGCATTCAATGCCTTGTCCTGAGCTTCCACTGTCTTAGTCTTCGCATCATTTTCTGCATTCAGTTCATCTACATTCTTGTTCAAGGCAACAACAGCTTCATCAAGTTCTGCAATACGGATATTCTTTGAAGCCAGTTCAGCCTGCAATGTTTCAATCTGCTGTTGCTTGGCATTCAACTCAGCAGTCAGGTTCTTGATCGCTTTCTTCAACTGTGCAGACTGGTAATTGCTGTTCTGCAACTGCTTTTCCAGTTTGGCAATCTGTTCGCGGTTAGCCTTCAACTTCTCACTGATAAAGCGAATATCGTCTTTAATCTTATTGGACACAGACTGGCTTTCCATATTTCCCTGCAGGTCCACACGATTTTCAGCTTCATTAATTTCACGGAATCCTTCCTGGATTTCATTGAACGATCCCATAATTTCATCCAGCTCAGCATCACGGTTGGACAGTTCCAGCATCAAAGAATCATTCTGAGCCTTCAATGCATCTTTGCTCTGACCGGCATTGTCACATGCTGTCATCAATGCGGCAGCACATAACGCAAATAATGCAACTTTCTTCATAATCTTACAGTTTAGAGTTTATAATTTAGTTTTCTTTTCCTCCCAAAACGATGACGATCTCTCCGCGGGGTTCCGTTGCCGTGAAATGGGCAACCACTTCCTGCAAAGTACCTCTCACACTTTCTTCGTGGATCTTGGAGATTTCCCGGCAGACAGAAACAGGGCGGTCAGCCCCGAATATTTCCATGAACTGTGTCAGTGTCTTGACCAGGCGGTAAGGTGACTCATAAAAAATCATTGTACGTGTTTCTTCAGCCAAAGCATTCAGACGTGTCATCCGGCCTTTCTTCTGCGGCAGGAATCCTTCAAAGCAGAAGCGTTCATCCGGCAATCCGGAAGCAACCAGCGCCGGAACAAAAGCGGTTGCACCGGGCAGACACTGTACTTCAATACCGTTTCTCACACATTCGCGAACAACAAGAAAGCCCGGATCGGAAATCCCCGGCGTACCGGCATCGGAGATCAGAGCTACGGTCTCACCGGCCTTAATCCGTTCGACGACACTTTCCACCGTTTTGTGTTCATTGAATTTGTGGTGCGACTGCATCGCATTCTTGATTTCAAAATGTTTCAGCAGAATCCCTGATGTCCGCGTATCTTCCGCCAGAATCAGGTCAGCTTCCTTCAACACCCGGATAGCCCGGAAAGTCATATCTTCCAGATTTCCTACCGGGGTAGGAACTACATACAATTTTCCCATATCATCATCTATATCTTTCTGAGCAAAGATAGAAAGTTTTTATATCCACCGATGTTTTTACTTTAAGATTTAACAGATGTTGTATATTTTCCGAAACTTCACTTCCAAATCTTTCTGAAAATCGTATCTTTGCAGGCAAAGATGTAATCTCAAAACAAAAATCAATACAAAAAATAAACTGCTTATGGTTGTTTTTTCAGAAGGCCACAAGGCTGAAACTTGCCGGAAAGGACGGATCGAAGTGATTTGCGGCTCTATGTTTTCAGGGAAAACCGAGGAACTGATACGCCGCCTTAAACGTGCCACCTTTGCACGGCAGCGTGTGGAAATATTCAAACCTTCCATTGATGTCCGATATTCAGAAGAAAAAGTGGTGTCGCACGACAACAATTCCATTCCGTCTACTCCGGTTGACTCTTCGGCAAGCATCCTGCTTTTCACTTCCGAGATTGACGTGGTAGGCATCGATGAAGCCCAGTTCTTTGACGAAGGACTGACGGAAGTCTGCAACGAACTGGCCAATAACGGTATCCGTGTGATTGTGGTCGGACTCGACATGGATTATAAAGGAATTCCCTTCGGTCCCATTCCTTCCCTGTGTGCCATTGCAGACGAAGTGACCAAAGTACATGCCATCTGCGTAAAGTGCGGCGATCTGGCCTACGTTTCCCACCGTACAGTCCATAACGACAAACGGGTTTTGCTGGGGGAAAAAGAAGAATACGAACCCCTGTGCCGCAACTGCTACCGGAAAGCACTTGAAAAAGAAAGTTCCAAATAAAAGCCATTATGCTTCCCCAAAAGAAAATCACGTTCGACAGCTTCATCCGCGGAGTCCTGAGTGGAGCTGTCATTATTGCCATTCTGTACCTTCTGAACAGATTAAGCGGAGTGTTACTGCCTTTCTTCATCGCCTGGCTGATTGCTTACCTCACCTACCCCATGGTTATATTCTATCAGAACCGGCTCCGCCTGCGAAGCCGCGTGCTGTCTATTCTGGCTGTCATGCTGACCCTGGTGGTATTGGGCGGCATTGCATTCTCCTTTTTCGTTCCTCCCATGATCGAAGAATGTGCCAAACTGAAAGAACTGATTGAAATCTATCTGATCGAAGACAGGAATCATGCTGCCATACCGGAAACCGTCAGCGAATTCATCCGCAAGAACATTGACTTTAACTGGCTGCAGAACAATATCACGACCGACAATATTGTAAGTGCCATACAAAAGCTTCTTCCCAAGGTATGGACCTTGCTTTCCACCTCCTACAACATCATTCTGGCCATATTCACCTTATTTATTATCATCCTCTACCTCTTTTTTATCCTGCTCGATTACGAGCAGATTGCCAACGGATGGATCACACTTCTTCCTAAAAAGTATCAGGGGATGGCGCTTCGTCTCACCACGGACATCAAGACCAGCATGAACCGCTATTTCCGCGGACAGGCACTCGTGGCATTCTGCGTGGGTATCCTGTTCAGCATCGGATTCCTTATTATCGATTTTCCCCTGGCTATCGGACTGGGACTGTTCATCGGCCTGCTGAACATGGTTCCCTATCTGCAGATCATCGGATTTATTCCCACCATCCTGCTGGCCTTATTGAAAGCTGCCGATACCGGAGAAAGTTTCTGGTGGACACTGGGACTTGCACTTGTGGTCTTCGCAGTAGTACAGGCCATACAGGACATGATTCTCGTACCGAAAATCATGGGAAAGATTACCGGACTGAATCCTGCCATCGTCCTGCTTTCGCTTTCCATCTGGGGATCCCTCATGGGAATGCTGGGAATGATTATAGCTCTTCCCGGCACCACATTATTGCTTTCCTACTACCAACGATACATCCGCAAAAAAGATCTGGCAGTTTTTCCGGAAGCAGAAAGCACTGACAATCAAGAGAAAGAAAGTAAATAAGCAAGTTTTTCTGTAAAAAATCGTTCAAATATTTGGTAGTTTCCGACAAAGTACGTACCTTTGCACTCGCAATCAGGAAATGATAGCAAATAAGGATTGATTCAGTAGCTCAGCAGGTAGAGCACAACACTTTTAATGTTGGGGTCCTGGGTTCGAGCCCCAGCTGGATCACCAGAGAAGACCGCAAGGAAGCAGATGCAACCGGCGGTCTTCTTTTTTTATCCCCGCCCCGGCAATTCACCTGCCCCGCAATTCCCCCATTTAAACGCCGAAACGTTTTTTAAAAAGCCCGAGACGTTTTTCCGTAAACGCCGAAACATTTTTTTAAAAGCCCGTGGCCTTTTCAGAAGGCTGCAGAAGGCATCTGCAGGATGGCCTGGAAACGTGCGGTCGTTAAGGCCGAATCGACCGCACGATGAGCCTGAATAGTACTACTCGATGAGACGGAAACGTGCGGTCGATTTTGCCGCAACGTATACACGGTGCGAACGGAACAAAAAGACACAAAAAAGACGGTGACCGGCAAACGAAGCGTATACGCCTGCGGAAACATTCCGCATCTGCCAGTCACCGTCTAAAAACGGTCAGCTATTTTTTAGAACAATTTTGCAGGATATTCACCGGCATCAACCAATGCCTGAATCTTGTCTACTACACTCTGACGGTCAGCTGCATAAGTTACACCGAACCACTTGGAAGTAGTATCGAGAACTTTCACAGTAGCAGTCTTTTCGTTGATCAGCTTGTTAACCATCAACGGAATGAAATATTCACTCTTGATGTTACCGATGTTAGCTTTCAGGAAGTCAACGAAATAATCTTCTGAATATTTGAAATAGTCGGGAGTGAAGCCCCACATGTTCATAGAAACCGGAGTGTTATCTTCAATTCCTACCCATTTGCCTTCTTCGTCCTTGTAAGAAACGACGCCGTCTACACGCATGATTTCGGTACGTTCAACAACAGTAGTCAGGTGACCTGCTTCGTCAGCAGAACAGATACCACGGGCAACGGTACCGCTTTCAGACAGTGTATTTCCAACACGGAAACCTACCATGCAGTAATCATTCTTTGCTCCTTCAGGAAGTTCTGACAGATATTTGCCCAATACAGCAAAACTGTCTCTTCCGTAGAAGTCGTCAGCATTGATCACAGCAAACGGTTCCTTGATCACGTCCTTACCCATCAGTACAGCATGATTTGTACCCCAGGGTTTTACACGTCCTTCCGGACAAGTAAAGCCTGCAGGCAGGTCATTGATGTCCTGGAATACTACTTCTACCGGAATATGATTTTCATACTTGCTGACAATCTTTTCACGGAAATCTTTTTCAAAATCCTTACGGATAACGAAAACTAATTTTCCGAATCCGCCACGGATTGCATCGAAAATAGAGTAATCCATGATGGTTTCACCGTTCGGACCCAGTCCGTCGAGCTGCTTCAAACCGCCGTAACGGCTTCCCATACCAGCAGCCAATACAAATAAGGTTGGTTTCATAAGTCTTATTTAAAAAGTTAGTAACTGCACAAAGGTAAAAATAAAATATGAATCCATCGAAAGACTTCTTAAACAAAATATCACGGCATTCGGTTATTTTTTATATATTCGCAATGATAATACAGCTAGATGAAAGCAATGAAAAGACTATTCAAATGGGTGGGGATTGTCTTGTTGACTCCCATTGCCCTCTTCATAATTATATGTATCTTGCTATACATACCTCCTGTCCAGAACTTTCTGGTGGACAAGGCGACCCGATATGCTTCCGAAGCAACGGGCATGCAGATACACATCGGACGACTCTCACTTTCGTTCCCGCTTGATCTGGTCGTCCACGAAACGCAGGTAATTGACCAGCAGGACACCATACTGGATGTCAACAAGCTGACTGTCAAAATTCAGCTGATGCCGCTCTTCAAGAAACAGGTGGAACTGGACGGTTTCGAACTGAAAAATGCTTCAGTAAACACAGCCCAGCTTATGGAAGGCATGCTCCTGAAAGGAAAACTGGGAGACTGCTTCATCGAGTCACACGGCGTGGACCTGACTCCCGAAACTGCCATTGTCAATACGATCCGGCTGAAAGATGCTGATCTGTCCCTGTGTCTGGCCGACACAACGGCTGCCGACACAACGCAGACTCCCCCGCCCTTCTGGAAAATCCGGCTCGACAAAGTCGATTTAAGTAACGTTGCTTTTGCTCTGGAAATGCCGCTCGACAGCATGGACATGCAGCTGCGCGTAGGAAAAGCATCCGTGAGAGACGGACTCATTGATCTTCACAACGCTGCATATACCATCGGCACATTTAATCTCACGGACGGACAGGCCAGCTACAACAGCGGAAACAGCCCGCTGGCCGATGAGGGCTTCGATCCTGCACACATTGCCGTCAGCAATATCCAGATCGGCATTGACTCAATCTATTACGCGGGCAACGATATACGGGCCAGCATCCGGCAACTGGAACTGAAAGAACGTTCCGGTCTCCAGGTGTTGTCTACGGAAGGACACCTCGTTTCCAACAGCAAGACAATCAGCATCCCTTCACTCCAGCTGAAGACAGAAAATTCTTATCTGGACTTTCAGGCATTGGCCGACTGGAGTGCCACCACACCCGGACAGGATGGTTCGATGAGTGGAAGGCTGATGGCCGAGATCGGCAAAAACGACTTGTTCAAATTCATTCCCGGACTTCCCGAAGAGTTCCGCCAGCGCTTCCCGTCGTCTCCGCTCCAGATCCGTGCCGGAGTGGACGGTAACCTTAACCGGCTGGAGCTGACATCTCTCAGCATTTCCCAGCCCGAAGCGTTCCGGATGGAAGCCCATGGAACGGTTGATCTCCCGCTGGACAGCCTGAAACGGCAAGGAGAATTCACCCTGGCAGCGCATACACAGAACATGAAGTTCCTTCAGGCACTGACCGGAGACTTGCTCGTTCCGGCAGGAACATCCCTGAACGGCCTCATCAAACTCGAGGGAAATCTTCTTGACGCAGACTTCAAACTGGCAAAGGATTCCGGCAATGTCAACCTACTGGCCCGGTATGATCTGGCCAAAGAAGCTTATCAGACAAAGCTGGATATCCACGAACTGGATCTGCATGCCTTTCTGCCGAAAGACTCTCTGTTTACACTTACCGCTTCACTGGATGCGGAAGGACAGGGATTTGACTTCTTCTCACCCAAAACTTCCCTACAGGCCGGATTCCGGCTGGTACATCTGCAATATGCCACCAGAATATTATCCGGCATCGAACTGGACGCCGGGCTCAAACAATCCAGGGCACAGGCGAATTTTAAGGCAGCGGATCATCTGATGGCCATATCTGCACAACTGGAAGCCCTGCTTCATCCCAAAGAGATTGAAGCAACACTCAACACGGATGTACAGCGGCTGGACTGGCAGGGACTTAACCTGGTGGCATCGCCTTTCAAGACTTCTCAGAATATCGGCATCCGCCTGAAGACGGACATGAAAGAAAAGCACAGTATCCGGGCAGATATTACGGGAATCCAGCTTATCACGCCCAAGAAGACCTTCAAGGCCAAAGATATCCATCTGGGACTCAATACGGCCAGCGACTCGATCAAGGCGTTTGCTAATGCCGGGGATCTTGTCTTTCTGTTCCGTTCGGAAGACGGAATCGAACGGCTTTCCAGACGGCTTGAACGGACCAGCAGGCTGATGGCAGAGCAGTGGAAACAAAAGAAAATCGATCAGGAGGCCTTGAAACGGACTCTCCCGACCACCAGCTTCAGAATATTTTCCGGAACAGACAACCCGATTGCCAATTTCCTGTCGGCCCAACAGCTGAACTACAACCGCATGAAGGTCAGTCTGGAGACATCTCCTGAACTGGGTCTGAAGGGAGATGCTTATCTTTACGGATTACGCACCGACAGTCTGTCTCTGGATACCATCTATTTCAACACGTCGCAGGCAGAAGGTAAAATCCTGTTCAGCAGCGGTGTCAAAGCCGGTACCAAACCTTTCCAGGAAGCCTTTGACGTATCCGTTGAAGGAGATATCGGCAGCGACGATGCCCATACACTGATCACTTATCTGAACGGAAAAAAAGAATGTGGAGTTTCACTCGGCCTCCTGGCACGTATCCATGAGTACGGATTCAGCGTACATGTATCGCCGGAAAATCCGACACTGGTATATCGTACCTTCCATGCCAATCCGCATAATTACGTAAACATCAGCGACAACGGACGTATCCAGGCCAATTTGAGCCTGTTTGATGAAAACCATACTGGTATCCATTTCTATTCAACTCCGGATTCGACCGTGCAGCAGGATCTGACCCTGGCGCTTAACCGGATTGACATTGCCGAGTTCCGGAGAATTGTGCCATACATGCCCGACATTGCCGGACTGATCAGTGCGGAAACCCACTATGTACAGAACAATAAGGAATCACTGATCTCCGCAGAAGTAAGCATTGACCGCCTGGCCTACAACCAGCAGCCGATGGGTGACTGGGCACTGAGCGCTGTCTACCTGCCCAAAGAAACCGGAGAACACCGGATTGACGGGTATGTAACCCTCAACGACAACGAAATAGCCAGTATGAGCGGTTCCTATTTCTCTGCCACACCTGCGCAGGAAGAAGGTAGTCTGTCTGCACAGATGGAACTTCATCATCTGCCTCTGCAACTGGCCAATACATTCATCCCCGACCGGATGGCTGTACTCGACGGCGACCTGGACGGAAACATGACGATTGCCGGCCCTTCAAGCAAACTGCTAATGAACGGGGAAATTGCTCTGGACAGCGTCACGGTCGGCATTCCGCAGGCATCCCTCAACCTGCGTTTTGACAATCAGCCAGTCAAGATCACCGACAGTAAACTGAATTTTAACCAGTTCAAGATCTTTACACAAGGTAAATCACCGTTCCGCATCAACGGGGATGTTGATTTCTCCGATATGGCCAACATGACACTCGACCTGCAGATGAACGCCTCAAACTTTGAGGTTTTCAATGCCAAACGTACCAAAGAATCACTGGTCTACGGAAAACTGAACGTCGACTTCAATTCCAGAGTCAAAGGAAGAGTGGATGCACTGGTAGTCAGAGGTAATATGAATATTCTGGGAAGCAGTGACTTTACCTATATCCTGAAAGATTCTCCTCTTACCGTTGAAGACCGGTTGGGAGAAACTGTTACATTCGTCAATTTCAACGATACGACAGATATCCGGAAACGGCAGATTCCAACCATTCCGCTGGGAGGTATCGACTTGCTGATGACGCTCCATATAGACGAGGCCGTACAATGCAAGGTCGACCTGAACGAAAACGGAAGCAACTACATGCTGGTAGAAGGAGGAGGCGACCTGTCCTTCCAGTACACACCGGAAGGAACGATGGTATTAAACGGCCGGTATTCGCTTATGAGCGGTGAGATGAAATATGAAATGCCGATCATTCCGTTGAAGACATTCCATATCCGCGACGGAAGCTATATCGAATGGACAGGAAACGTCATGAACCCGAACCTGAATATCAAGGCGTCCGAACGTGTACGCGCCTCCGTAGCTCAGGAAGGACAAGCATCGCGCACCGTGAACTTTGATGTAGGAGTCAGCATTACCAACCGGCTGGAAAATCTTGGCTTCCTCTTTACGCTGGAAGCGCCCGATGACGGAAGTGTACAGAACGAACTGGCATCCATGTCTGCTGAAGAAAGAAACAAACTGGCAGTGACCATGCTGGTTACCGGTATGTATCTGGCCGAAGGTAATACGGCGGGCAGCAGTGGATTTGATGCCAACAGCGCCCTGAACTCCTTCCTGCAAAGCGAAATCAACAACATTGCCGGAAGTGCACTGAAGGGCTTCGATGTCAACTTCGGTATGGAAACCAGCGATCAGGGAGAAGACGGTTCGACTCGTACGGATTATAACTTCCAGTTCGCAAAGCGCTTCTGGAACAACCGTTTCCGCATTGTCATCGGCGGTAAGATCTCGACGGGTAACAATGCGGAACAGGATGAATCCTTCATCGACAACGTTTCCATCGAATACCGTCTGGACAACAGCGGAACCCGATACATCAAGGTATTCCACGACAAGAACTACGAAAGTGTCCTGGAAGGTGAAGTCATTGAAACCGGAGCCGGTATCGTGCTTCGCAAGAAGGTAAGCCGACTGGGCGAGTTATTCATCTTTAGAAACAAAAAGAAGAATCATGAAAAAGCAAAGGATGAAGATAAGAAACTATAATATACTGCTGGTACTTCTGCTCCTGCTTATGGGTACAGCCTGTTCCACCACCCGCAATCTGCCGGAGGGAGAAGTGTTGTATACAGGTATCAAGGACATTCATATCAACCGGAACGACCAGAGTCCCATGGGAGAAAAAGCTTTGGCTGAGGTAGAAGCAGCCATCAGCATTGCCCCGAACAATTCATTTTTCGGAAGTGCCAAGAAGCGTATTCCCTTCCCGTTCGGACTATGGATATACAACAGTTTCAAACGTTATGAAAAAGGACTCGGGAAATGGATCTTCAAGAAACTGGCAGCCGAACCGGTCCTGTTGTCGACTGTCAATCCGGACACACGGGTGAAAGTTGCCAGCAACTTGCTGCATGATTACGGCTATTTCAACGGCAATGTCACGTATCAGGTAGACAGTACCAAGAATCCGCGGGCTATCAAGCTGACCTATCATGTCAATATGGGGCAGCCTTATTATCTGGACTCCATCCGCTATCAGGGATTCAGTCCGCGTGCAGACAGCATGATACAAGCAACTTACAAAGAGCGTATCATCAAGCCGGGGGATCATTTCGACGTCACTAAACTAAATGAAGAACGGCAGCGCCTCGTCGACCTGTTCCGCAACAACGGATATTACTATTACCGGACAGACTTCATTACATTTCTGGCAGATACCCTGATGCATCCCGGATATGTCAATCTGAAGATTCTCCCTAAGGCCAGTGTGCCCCGGGAAGCCCTGCGCACCTATTATATAGGAAATACCTCGGTGTACCTGACAGGATACAACGGAGAACAGCCCACTGACTCCATGCAGACACGGAACTTTACGGTTCATTATGCAGGCGACAAGCCGGGATTGCGGTACGGTGTGCTGCGCAAACGCTTTCTTTACCGCTCGGGAGAACAATATTCGCAGATCAAACAAAACTATACGCAAGAAGCACTGGCCCGTCTGGGAGTATTTAAATTCAGTGAATTCCGCTACATCCCCCGCATGAACGACAGCATTGTTACCGACACGCTGGACGTACGCGTCAATGCTACATTCGATTTGCCTTACGACAGTGAACTGGAATTAAACGTCACAACCAAAAGTACCAAGCAGACCGGACCTGGAGCCATTTTCAATCTTTCCAAGAAAAACTTCCAGCGCATGGGAGCATCTCTCAACCTGGAATTAAAAGGTTCTTACGAGTGGCAGACCAGTTCGACCGTCGATGGAGAAAGTTCTGTCATGAACTCCTATGAACTGGGAGCAGCACTTACGCTGGAATTTCCACGTCTGGTTCTTCCATGGGTGCGCAATCGGGTCGACCCGTTCCGCTTCCCGTCGCATACAAACTTCAAGGTGTATGCCGAGCAGGTGAACCGTGCACGTTATTTCAAAATGCTTTCTTTCGGTGGAACCGTGTCTTACAGCTTCCAGCCTAAACGCAGCATGAAGCATACCGTAACACCTCTGCACCTGGCATTCAACACCCTCCAGCACCGTACGGCACGCTTTGATTCAATAGCCAATGCCAATCCGATGCTGTTCCACAGTCTGGATGACCAGTTTATTCCGTCAGTCACCTACACATTGACCTACGACGACACCTACAAGAAAAAGAAGAACCGTATCTGGTGGGAGAACTCTGTAACGTCTGCCGGAAACGTCACTTCTCTGATATATGCAGCTTTCGGACAAAAGTTCAGTCAAAAGGACAAAAAGCTGCTGGGCACTCCTTTTGCCCAGTTCCTGAAGTTTACATCTGAATTCAGACATCTGTATACATTCAGCGAAAAGCACCAGCTGGCTTCCCGTATCATGGGAGGTGTGATCTGGTCATACGGAAATAAAACAATCGCTCCTTACAGTGAGCAGTTTTATGTCGGAGGTGCCAACAGCATCCGTGCCTTCACCATACGGTCCATCGGACCGGGACGCTTCCATCCTGCAAGTTCCTCTTCCTACTCGTATGTGGACGAGACAGGTGATATCAAGCTGGAAGCCAACCTGGAATACCGTTTCCGTATCTTCTCCAACTTCCTTGGAGGAAACTTAAATGGAGCCGCATTTCTGGATGCAGGCAACGTCTGGCTGCTGAGAAAAGACGAAGCCCACCCCAATGCCGAATTCAGTCTGAACCATTTCTTTGACAGCATCGCCCTGGGAACCGGAGTCGGCATCCGCTATGATTTCTCCTTCCTGGTACTCCGTCTTGACTGGGGTATCGCCCTGCACGTGCCTTACGACACCGGTAAATCCGGTTACTACAACATCCCCAGATTCAAGGACGGTATGGGACTTCATTTTGCCATCGGCTATCCATTCTAGAAACTTTTTCGTAAATTTGCAAAGAATTAGAATGCACAATATGAAAAAAGTACTTGTTTTATTAACCCTGATAGCGACTTGCATGACTGCATGCAACAGCCGTCAACAAAAAAATAGCAATATGGAAAAAAGTAACGAGACACAGGTTCTCCTGGAAACAACCCTGGGTAACATTACAGTGAAACTATACAATGAAACGCCCAAGCATCGGGACAATTTCATCAAGCTGGCGAAAGAAGGTGTATACGACAGTACGTTGTTCCACCGGGTTATCAAGAACTTCATGATACAAGCCGGTGACCCGGAAAGCAAACATGCTTCAGACACTGCCATGCTGGGCAACGGAGATGTAGGCTATACCATTCCGGCAGAATTCAATACAAAATTCTTTCATAAGAAAGGAGTTCTGGCAGCAGCACGTACCGGAGATGAAGTCAATCCGGAAAGAGCCTCATCCGGATGCCAGTTCTATATCGTAACAGGACGCAAGTTCAGCGAAGCACAAATGATCAATATGGAAAACCAGATGAATGAAGCGCGACTGGAAAACGTATTCAACACACTGGCACGTCAGCATATGAAGGAAATCTACAAAATGCGCAAGGCCGGAGACAACGAAGGGCTGCTGGAGCTTCAGGATTCACTGGAAGCACAGGCACGTGAGATTGTGTCCAAAGAACCTGCCCTGAAATTTACTCCTGAACAGATCAAGGCATACACGACCGTAGGAGGAGCTCCTCATCTGGACGGAGCCTATACAATCTTCGGAGAAGTAACCGACGGCATGGATGTCGTAGAAAAGATAGAAGGTGCCAAGACCAACCGCGCAGATCGCCCAGTCACAGACATCCGGATTTTGAAAGCCACTGTACTGGAAAACTAAGTAGCACAATACTCAATCTTGTAATTTATTAATGATCAACGTAAACCGTCATACATTAGCAAACGGACTTCGCATCGTACACCATGAGGACAAGTCAACCCAGATGACTGCCCTCAACATTCTGTATGATGTCGGGGCACGTGATGAAGATCCGGATCATACAGGCTTTGCCCACCTCTTCGAACACCTGATGTTCGGAGGATCAGTAAATATCCCGGATTATGACACACCGGTTCAAAATGCCGGAGGGGAAAACAATGCCTGGACCAATAATGACATCACGAATTATTATATCACGCTTCCCTATCAGAATGTTGAAACCGGATTCTGGCTGGAAAGCGACCGGATGTTAAGTCTGGATTTCAGTCCCCGAAGTCTGGAAGTACAGCGGCAAGTGGTTATTGAAGAATTCAAGCAACGCAATCTGAACCAGCCTTATGGCGATGCTTCCCATTTGATACGGGAAATGGCATACCTGACACATCCTTACCGATGGCCGACCATCGGTAAGGAAATCAGTCACATTGCCAATGCGACATTGGAAGAAGTGAAGGATTTCTTCTTCCGTTTCTATGCACCGAATAATGCCATACTCGCCGTCACCGGACACATTTCTTTTGAAGAAACCATCAGACTGGCTGAAAAATGGTTCGGACCAATTCCACGTCGGAATGTTCCTGTCCGGAATTTGCCTCAGGAACAGCCACAGACAGCCATCCGCCGGAAAAGCGTCAAACGCCCCGTTCCGGTTGATACGCTATATATGGCATTTCATATCTGCAACCGTTATCATCCGGAATATTACACGTACGACATGATTACCGATGTCCTTTCAAACGGAAAATCTTCCCGATTTATCCAGTCGCTGGTTCAAGAACAGAAAATCTTCACGACCATTGACGCTTACATTTCAGGAAGCCTGGACGACGGACTCTTACAAATCACCGGAAAGCCCTCGCAAGGTATCTCTCTTCAAGATGCCGAATCGGCCATTTGGAAAGAACTGGAACGGTTGAAAACTGTTCCTGTAGAGGAGACTGAACTGGAAAAAGTCAAGAACCGTTATGAGAGTGAACAGATCTTCAACAATCTGAACTACCTGAACGTAGCAACCAATCTGGCCTATTTTGAATTGATCGGTCAGGCAGAAGACATCAACAAGGAGGTCGAAAAGTATCGTGCCGTAACTGCCGGACAAATACAAAAAGCTGCCAGACAAACATTTGTTCCCGAAAACTGCAGTATTCTTTATTATCTAGCTGAGCAATGAAACAGACTCATTATCGCGAACTGCTCACATTGGGTATTCCCATTGTCATCGGGCAGATAGGAACCATTGTGCTTGGATTTGCCGATACGTTAATGATCGGTCATCATAGTGCAACAGAACTGGCTGCTGCCAGTTTTGTCAACAATATGATCAATCTGGCCATCATCTTCAGTACCGGTTTTTCCTATGGACTGACTCCTGTCGTAGGCAGTCTTTTCGGACAAGGAAGAAATCAGGAGGTCGGAAGAACCCTCAAGAACAGTATATTTGCCAATACCATCCTGGCGGTTATCGTATGTGCAGCCATGATTGCACTCTTTCTGAACGTACAACATCTGGGGCAACCGGAAGAACTGCTGCCCTACATCAAGCCCTATCTGGCGGTCCTGATTATCTCCCTTCCCTTCGTATTATGGTTTAATGCCTTCAAGCAGTTTACAGACGGCATCACTGATACAAAGGTTTCCATGTGGATTCTTCTGGGAGGAAATATCCTGAATATTCTAGGGAACTACATCCTTATTTACGGTAAGTTGGGAATGCCGGAAATGGGACTTGTCGGTGCCGGTATATCGACATTGGTTTCCCGTATTCTGATGGTTGTAGTCTATCTGATCCTTTTCTTCAGTTCCTCCCGCTATACCGTATTCCGGCAAGGATTCTTCCACGGGTGCCTCAACAAACCGGACTTTGTCCTGCTCAACAGGTTAGGATGGCCCATTGCCGGACAGATGGGAATGGAAACAGCTTCATTCAGTCTAAGCGCAATCATGGTAGGATGGCTCGGCAGTACGGCACTTGCGTCCTATCAGGTCATGATTGCAGTCTCACAGGTTTGCTTCATGATGTACTATGGTATGGGAGCAGCCGTTTCCGTACGCATCAGTAACTTCTACGGACAAAAGGACATTGACAACGTAAGACGTACAGCCAACTGCGGATTTCACATTATGCTGGTCATGATTGTCTGCTCGGCCATTCCGATCTTTTTACTGCGACATCACATCGGAGGATGGTTTACCGACGACAAGGATGTAGGGATCATGGTGGCTCAACTTATCATTCCTTTCCTGCTTTATCAGTTTGGAGACGGACTGCAAATCAACTTTGCCAACGCCCTTCGCGGCATTGCCGATGTGAAGCCGATGTTATATTTCGCTTTCATTGCCTATTTCATTATCTCGCTCCCTGCAGGCTACTTCTTTGCCTTCATCGCAGGATGGGGAGCTACAGGTATCTGGATGGCATTCCCCTTAGGGCTGACAAGTGCCGGCATCATGTATTATTTACGATTCAGACATCAGACAAAATCTTAAGCCTTTATGTTTTCCACTTCATCAAAAATAGCTTGCGGATACATCCTTCTCATAGCCTTGCTCTTCGGAGCTATCGGATATATCTACCGCCAAATGAATCTGCTTACCGAACCGACTGGCCTGGAAGAGACCATAAACAGCCGGCGACGCAGCACGCATCAGGTAATCAGCAAGCTTTATGAAGCGGAAATCATAGGGCAGACTCTGCATGTCGGCAGGCTGCATGAATATCCCCGATATAAAAAAGCCATGCGGGAAGTAGGCAGTGCCATTGACTCTTTACAGATTCTGCTTACCGATACCTTGCAGCTGGCCCGACTTGATACCGTGCGCTCACTGCTGCAAGAAAAAGAAAGAAACATGCGCTCTGTTCTCGAGGCTCTCCGGCAGAATCCGACCGATGAACTGTACCGGCAGCAGCTGGACAGCCTGATCAGTCAGCAGGATTCTCTGCTAAGCAATGCTACCAGAGTAAAAAGGAAAGTCATCACTCATCACAATTCATACACCATTCACCACAAAAAGAAAGGATTCTTCAAGAGACTGAAAGATGTATTTGCACCGGGAAAAGAAGATTCCACTCAGGTGAGCAATGTGGTGCAGGAGGTATTCACCGATACAATCGACGAAATATACAGCCCGGTAGATACAATCGCCAACATGCTGACCGGTATTCATGATAAAGTCTTGCAGACCCAGCAGCAGCAGCAACGTACCCTGAATGCCCGTACCAACAGACTGCGCATTGCAGGCAGTAACCTGAGCAAACGTGTCAACCAATTGCTGGAAAGCATTGAGCTGGATGAGCAAAGCGCTTCACACAAAAAGCTGGAACAGGAACTTTATATCCGGAACCAGGCCGCATGGACCATGGCTACCATTTCCATTCTCGCCGTAATCCTTGTACTGGTGTTCTTTGCCATCATCTGGCGTGACATTACCCGAAGCAACCATTACCGGAAAGAACTGGAAAAAGCCAAACTATATGCTGAGAATCTTCTGGTAGCACGAGAGAAGCTGATGCTGACCATTACGCATGACATCAAAGCTCCTGCCGGATCCATCATCGGCTATATTGACCTGCTCATCCGGCTGGTCAAAGACAAAAGGGAACAGTTCTATTTGTCCAACATGAAAAGTTCAGCCCAGCATTTGCTGGATCTGATCACCTCACTGTTGGATTACCATCGGCTGGAAGCCGGGAAGATGGATTTACATCCCGTAGCTTTCAACCCGCATCAACTGTTTGAAACGATCTATACAAGTTTCCTCCCGCTGGCCGAAAAGAAAGGACTGAAACTGATCTTCGATGAAAAAATATCGCATCAGCTTACTCTGGAAGGAGATCCTTTCCGCATCCGCCAAATAGCAGAGAACCTGTTGTCGAATGCGCTGAAATTTACCGCCAAAGGAAGTATTACACTTCAAACCAATTATCAGGGCAATCAGTTTACCTTCCAGGTTACAGACACCGGATGTGGAATGACTCCTCAGGAACAAGAGCGAATCTTCCAGGAATTCACACGTTTACGCAGCGCCCAGGGACAGGAAGGCTTTGGACTGGGACTTTCCATTACCCAGAAATTGGTGGAACTACTTCAAGGAAAGATCAGTATCGAAAGTATACTGAACCAGGGAAGTACGTTCAGTGTCAGCATGCCTCTGCCCTCCATCTCCCAACGTCCGACTCCGGAAAAACAGGAACAACCGCTCTCAGACAATCTCTTGCGCGTACTGCTGATTGACGACGACCGCATCCAAATGAATCTGACTGAGGCCATGCTCCACAACTTGCTGGATCCAAAAGAAAGGGATGGAAACAAAGGGGTTATTGTAAAATGCTGCGAACAGCCGGAAGAACTCTTCAGTCTGATCCGGAACGAAAGTTTTGATATCTTATTCACCGACATACAAATGCCGGCAATGAATGGTTTTGAACTCCTGAGAGCCATACGTGAACTGGACGTTCCACAGGCCAGAACCTTACCGGTTATTGCGATTACGGCACGAAGTGATATGGAGGACGGAGACTTTCATGCCCAAGGATTTGCAGGCAGACTGCACAAACCTTTCAACCAGAATGATCTTTCCGAGATCCTCCGGAAGGTAATAGCATGTAACCTCCACACAGAGCCTTCAGCTTCCACGACAGATGCATCCGGTTCCGTATCAGTCTCTGACGTCTCCCGTCCGGCTTACAACTTCGCTCCACTGACAGCCTTTTCTGCCGATGACGAAGAAGCTGCCAGCGAAATATTAACGACCTTTGCGCAAGAAACCACACGCAATTACGAACGGATGCAGCAGGCTCTGGATGAAGGTGATGCTGAAACATTATGCGCCGTTGCACACAAAATGCTTCCAACTTTCACCATGATCGAAGCCCATAAAGCCATACAGCCGTTAAAAGATCTGGAACAACAAAGAGGAAGTCAGACCCTCACGGAAGAGATGATCCGGAAGGCTCAAACAATCATTGATTGTGCAAAAGAAGTGGTACAAGCAATCAGATAACAGCATATTTACAATGAAAAAAAATATGCAGGCTGATTTTTTTCGCAAAAAAGCGTATATTTGTGGGATAAATATTGTAATCGAACAGAATGACGCAGTCTATACTTATTGTTGAAGATGATTTGACTTTCGCCACCATGCTGAAAACATGGCTCGGGAAGAAAGGATATGAGGTGGAAACCGCCAGTACAAACGCACGCGCACGCAAGTTGCTGACTACACGCGATTTTTCCCTCATTCTATCAGACTTGCGCCTTCCTGACCAAGATGGAATTCATCTGTTATCCTGGCTGAGAGATCTGCAGAAAGCAACTCCGGTTATCATCATGACCAGCTATGCAGAGATACAGGGAGCTGTACTGGCCATGAAAGAAGGAGCTGCAGACTACGTTTCCAAACCTGTACAGCCGGACGAACTTCTGAAAAAAATCAAGGAAGCAATCTCACAGGAAAGCAAGGTTGTTGCTACACCCAAGGAAAGCAAGGAAAACTTTGCCACACAGAATTTTCTAGAAGGAGAGAGCGAAGCAGCCCGCCAGCTTTACAATTACGTCAATCTGGTTGCTCCGACCCAGATGTCTGTTCTGATTAACGGAGCCAGCGGAACAGGAAAAGAATATGTTGCCCACCGCATCCATCAGCTCAGCAAACGGGCTGACAAACCTTTCATTGCCATTGACTGCGGTTCCATTCCCAAGGACCTGGCTGCATCCGAGTTCTTCGGACATGTAAAAGGATCTTTTACCGGAGCACTTACGGACAAAGTAGGAGCCTTTGAAGAAGCCAATGGAGGAACTCTTTTTCTGGATGAAATAGGAAACCTCAGCTACGAAGTGCAGGTGCAGTTACTCCGCGCCTTGCAGGAACGGCGTATCCGTAGGATCGGATCAACCAAAGAGATTGAGGTTGACATACGCCTTGTCAGCGCCACGAATGAGAATCTGAAAGAATCCATCTCCAAAGGAAATTTCAGAGAAGACTTGTATCACCGAATCAATGAATTTACCCTCCTTATGCCGGCTTTGAAGGACCGGCAGGAAGACATTCTGCTTTTTGCCAACTTCTTTCTCGATCAGGCTAACCGGGAACTCGACCGTCATCTCATCGGATTCGATGCTGCAGCCAGCGAAGCCATGCAAAACTATTCATGGCCAGGCAACCTGCGACAACTGAAGAATATCGTCAAACGTGCAACCCTGCTGGCACAGGGAGACTTCATTTCCATACGTGAACTGGGAGACGAAATACTGGAACATGCCACACCTGATGCACAACAAATGCAGCATTCTTTCGTCTTGCATGATGAGGAAACGGAGAAACAACGCATCCTCAATGCGCTTCAGCAGACCGGGAACAACAAAACCAAAGCAGCACAGCTTCTGGGAGTTGACCGGAAAACACTCTACAATAAACTAAAACTCTACAATATTCCACAATAAAGGTGTGGAAAAATTCCACACCTTTCCACACAAATTTCCACAATTCCACAATGGTCTTGGATGGGGATTTATAAAAGAAATATTGATAATCAGAGGAATAGAAATATCTGAAAATTGTGGCACACCTCTTGCAACTATTTAAGAGAAGGGACAAACCTTCAAAAGACAATAAAACAAAAACTCAAAAACAAACTAAACTAGACTCATAAACCCAACCCCATAGAATAAAGTTTGGAGGTTGTGTTTCAGTCAAAAGAAAGAGACACAATCTCTTGATAAATGAAGATGCCTATGTGTTAACGGAAGAGAACGCTGTGAAGCGTTCTCTTTTCCTTTTATACCTCAGCAAATCCGTTCCACAAGTTTCCTTCAGGCACCGGTGCCGTCAGATCAATCAGCTCTTTTGATACAGGATGCACGAAACGTACCCGTCGCGCATGCAGACAAATGCTACCATCCGGATTGGAACGGGGAGAACCGTATTTCAGATCTCCCTTAATGGGACATCCCATCTTAGCCAGCTGACAGCGAATCTGATGATGGCGGCCAGTCTTCAAATCTACTTCAAGCAAATAATAGTTTACTGAATGTCCGATAAGACGATAATGAAGAACAGCCTTCTTCGAATCCTTCACTTCTTTATCGTACGCATACGATTTGTTCTGCTTCTCATTTCTTACCAGATAATGTGTCAGTTCAGCTTCCGGTTCTTTCGGACAATTCTTCACGATTGCCCAGTATGTCTTTTTGACCTCTCCATTCCGGAACATCTCATTCAGACGCGACAACGCCTTGCTCGTCTTGGCAAAAACGACCAGTCCGCTCACCGGACGATCCAAGCGATGAGTCACTCCCAGAAAAACATTGCCCGGCTTCGCATACTTCTCCTTGAGGTATTGCTTCACTGTTTCCGACAGCGGTGTATCACCCGTTTTATCACCCTGCACAATCTCAGAGGCCGTCTTATTCACCACAATGATATGGTTGTCTTCATAAATTACGGTCATAAGCTTTCAATGAAAGTTTCTGTATAAAAAAAGAATCAGGAATGCAGAAACCGACCGACAAAAGTCCGTTTCCTCATCCCCGACTCTTTACCTTATCTAAACGAATTACATGTTCATGCCACCGTCTACCTGGATAACCTGTCCGGATACATAAGAAGACATGTCAGAAGCCAAGAACAAAGCAATGTTGGCAACATCTTCCGGAGTTCCGCCACGACGCAAAGGAATCTTCTTTGCCCATTCAGCCTTCACTTCATCAGACAATTTTGCTGTCATATCGGTGATAATAAATCCCGGAGCAATCGCATTGGCACGGATACCGCGAGAGCCCAGTTCCTGTGCAATAGACTTAGCCAGACCGATCATACCAGCTTTGGATGCAGAGTAGTTACACTGACCTGCATTGCCATGTACACCTACAACAGAAGCCATGTTGATGATACTTCCGCTCTTCTGACGCATCATGATCGGAGTACAAGCATGAATGAAGTTGAATGCTGACTTCAGGTTTACACCGATCACAGCATCCCACTGAGCTTCGCTCATACGCATCATCAGACCATCTTTCGTGATTCCTGCGTTGTTCACCAGAATATCTACAGAACCGAAGTCTGCATGGATCTGCTCAACAACCTTGGCAGTATCTTCGAAGCTGGCAGCGTTAGAAGCATAACCTTTTACCTTCACGCCCAGTGCAGCGATTTCTTTCTCTGTATTCTGGCCATTTTCGTCAATCACCAAGTCAGTAAATGCGATATTCGCGCCTTCAGCAGCGAACTTCATTGCAATAGCCTTACCGATACCACGTGCAGCACCGGTTACAATGGCTGTCTTTCCTGTTAATAATCCCATAATCTTTATTTTTAATGATAATTACAAGTTCTTTTTCGTACATCCCAAGGCACCATAAACGATCTTTGCGACATAGCGCCAGCCTGTTTCGTCATCCAGGTCTTCGCCTATTTGCCCACGGATATAGGGAACTTCAATTCCCTTGATGCAATAGTGCAGAATGTCTGCCGTGATATCCACATTATCAATGTCAAAATAGCCCTGCATCTTTCCCTCTTCCAGAATACGGCGAAACAAAACTATTTCATTCAGGTCAAAGTGTTTTCGTACAGCCTCTACCCTCCAGATATCTCTGAAAAAGCTGGCACGCAAGGTTCCGTTCCGATATACCACCATCTTAATGGTGTCCAGATGAGTCATGATCAGTTCAAGTATCTTCTTGTCAGGCGACATAGTCTTCCCTGCAGCCTCCTTCAAGCGATCAGACAACATTTCCAGTTCAGACTCAACCACAGCCATATAAATCTGTTCCTTACTCTTAAAGTACGTGTACAAAGTCCGCCTTCCTTTCCGGGAAGCCACGGCTATATCATTCATCGTTGTATCCTCCACGCCTTTCTTCGCAAACAACTGACGGGCTACATCTACCAGCTTAGCTCGGGTCTTTTGTACTGTCATGCTCCTCCTCTCCTATTGCACACCTAAATAAAATTTGAGCAAAAGTACACTTTTTCTTCCGACTACACAAATAAATAAACATATTTCACCGCTTTCCCTTTCCGTAACCTCATGCAAAGACTGTGAGCACCTCTTTTTTACTCAGTAACAGATACATTCCGACCTTTTCTGATGTGTTTTTACATATTTTATCACTAAAAGACTTGTTTTTCCCAATTTATGTCCGTACCTTTGCACCGCAATTAAGAAAAAACATCGCGGAGTGGAGCAGTTGGTAGCTCGTTGGGCTCATAACCCAAAGGTCGTCTGTTCGAGTCAGGCCTCCGCAACTAACTAAAAGACGAAACATCGCGGAGTGGAGCAGTTGGTAGCTCGTTGGGCTCATAACCCAAAGGTCGTCTGTTCGAGTCAGGCCTCCGCAACTTATCAAACCTTTCGCAGCTTCAGCGGAAGGTTTTTTCTTTATATTTCCCCTTCCCCGAAATCCCCTTAACAATGGCTCAAAATCGACCGCACGATTGTCCGGTATCGAGTAGTACGATGCAGCCTCATCGTGCGGTCGATTCGGCCGCAACGACCGCACGTTTCCGGAGCATCTTCCAGACACCCCCAGCAGTCTCTCAGCAAAGCTCAAAAGTATACAAGAAACACCTCAGCACTTCCAACAAAAGAATCCGATGAACAAAAGAAAAGAATCCGAAGTTTTCCTGAAGTTTCCGA
>NZ_EQ973645.1:107544-137043 GCF_000157915.1 Phocaeicola coprophilus DSM 18228 = JCM 13818
GGCTGTGGGCGTTGACGGATTCGAACCGCCGACCCTCTGCTTGTAAGGCAGATGCTCTGAACCAGCTGAGCTAAACGCCCAAAAAGCATTCGGCAGGAGAAATAAGAACCTTCGGTGGGCGTTGACGGATTCGAACCGCCGACCCTCTGCTTGTAAGGCAGATGCTCTGAACCAGCTGAGCTAAACGCCCGAGGTTTCTTTCTCAATTGCGGATGCAAAGGTAGAGGTTTATTTTGAAACTACAAACATTTAAGAGTCTTTTTTTCAAAAAAAATGCGATTATGCGCTATAAATCGCCTTCTACCTTGCCTTCACGCACTCTTCAGGCCGAAAGAGAATGCTTTTTTATTTCTTAAACTTGGACAATGCATTGAACAAGCTGTTGCTTTTTTTCACGGTATGCGCTTTTACCCATGCATCGGGAGCACCGATTTCAGGGAAATCCAGCATCAATACCACGTTTTCCTTGCTGCTGTCGTTCAACCAGTCACTCCAGTACTTCGGATTATCTTGTTTGGCAAAGCCTTCCGGACGATCAAGAAATTCCTTCACTCCAGCCTTAGCCTTGTCAATATCCACTTTCTTGGTCTGCTGCAAATCGGCCACAGCTTCATTCAGCAGGGTGAACACCTTGTAGCGTTCTTCCCGATTTACTCCCGGAGTATTGAAGTTATAAATCACCGGATGATCGCCGGGATATTTTGTCCAGCCACCGATAAAATGAATATTCTTATATTTTTCCACTGCTTCCTTACACAAAGCCTTGAAAGCTTCATGCTGGGTTTCACCGATCTTGGAAGTGTTTTCCAGTACCAGATTGACAGCACAATCGCCTTTCTGGTTCAGATAGTCCAATACCATATAGGCATCCACTTCGGTAAATTCCACCTCACCATGCGCAAAATAAGGCTTTCCGTCAATGAAACGGATACGCAAATCAAAGAAACGGACACCAAAATCATATTGTTCTGTATACGTCATGCTCTGGCATTTGGCGAACGGCCACATAGCCAGCATCTGAGTCGTACGAGGCTTCATGTAAGTCATTGAATTGTGTGTACCCAATTTTCGCTTGGAATAATCCTGAGCCTGCAAGCCTAATGCCATCAGCAACATGCAGGCCATAAAAACATACTTCAGTTTCATGTTGTATTCTTCCTTATTAATATAGAGTTTATCTGTTTAGTCGTTCATCCATGCCGGAATGTAACGCAGCTGCAAGTATTGTTCGCCAGGCTGAATATAACCGCCTTCCAGCAATGCCTTGGGCACCCGATACACTTCCAGCCGTTTACGCAAATAAGACTGGACGCGCAAGGGCGGTTTCTTGACATATTCCAGCACGGAGATCTTGCCGGAATGATGAATATAAGCCTTCACCTTGACGGTACGGGCCGAAGAAAAAGAACGGTTCCGGTCACAGTCAACCCATGCAATAGCCGTTGCCTTAGGAACAGAGTCCTCAACTTCCTCCATATCGCCCCACAGCGGAGAATCGGCCGAATCACCTTTCTCCCCCGTGCAGCCGGAAAGCAAGCCTGACAAAAGCAACAGCCATCCGGCACATACAGCCAATACTCGTTTCATACGCATTACACTCCCGGCATACGCCCTTTATTCTGCAGAAAAGCGTTTTTGCTGTTCTTCAATCAGAGCCGCATCGTTGAAGTAATCAATCTTCATGGCCTGACGTACTTCGCTCATGGTCTGTGCAGCCATTTCACGGGCAGCCTCACAGCCTTTCTTCAACATTTCATATACACCCGGGATATCTTTCTCAAACTCACGGCGACGTTCGCGGATCGGAGTCAGTTCTTCCTGCATGATAGCTGCCAGGAATTTCTTGACTTTCATATCGCCCAGACCGCCGCGGGTATAATGAGCTTTCAGTTCGTCCAGGTTCGGATACTCCGGCAAATAACGTTCGAAGTGTTCCGGACGGCAGAATGCATCCAGGTAAGAGAATACACAGTTGCCTTCCAGTTTACCCGGATCGGAAACCTTGATATGGGTCGGATCCGTATACATGCTGCGTACTTTCTTTTCCACTTCATCTGCCGGATCTGACAAATAAATACAGTTACCCAGCGACTTGCTCATCTTGGCCTTGCCGTCAGTACCCGGCAGACGCAGGCAGGCTGCATTGTCAGGCAACAGAATTTCGGGTTCCACCAATGTTTCACCGTAAATATAGTTGAAGCGGCGTACGATCTCACGGGCCTGTTCAATCATCGGTTCCTGATCTTCACCGGCCGGAACTGTCGTAGCCTTAAAAGCAGCAATGTCAGCAGCCTGGCTGATCGGATAAGTAAAGAAACCGACCGGAATACTTGTTTCGAAATTACGCATCTGTATTTCAGTCTTCACCGTCGGATTACGCTGCAGGCGGGATACTGTAACCAGGTCCATAAAATAGAAGCTCAGTTCATAGAGTTCCGGAATCTGAGACTGGATGAAAATAGTGGACTTTGTCGGATCCAGTCCGGCAGCCAGATAGTCAAGAGCAACTTCGATCACGTTCTGACGCACCTTTTCAGGGTTTTCAATATTGTCCGTCAACGCCTGTCCGTCTGCCTCAAATACAAAAATACGATCATAAAGGCCAGAGTTCTGAAGCTCCACACGACGGCGCAAAGAACCTACATAATGTCCGATATGCAGTTTTCCGGTGGGACGATCACCGGTAAGGATAATCTTTTCTTTCTTCATAGTTAAAAATGTTTTCTTTGAAATTGTGGCAAAGATAAATAAATCCTTTGTTTTCTTCAAAAATAAATCGTTTCTTTGCATAGTATGTAAAGATAACCTTTGAACGACTGTTATAAATCAACCCGACAGATATGAAAAAAGAGTTAAAGAAAGTCCTGGTCTTAGGTTCAGGCGCATTAAAAATCGGACAAGCCGGAGAATTTGACTATTCAGGCTCACAAGCGCTGAAAGCCCTGCGTGAAGAAGGCATACGCTCTGTGCTGGTCAATCCTAACATCGCGACTATTCAGACTTCAGAAGGAATAGCCGATCAAGTCTACTTCCAGCCTGTCACTCCTTACTTCGTGACGGAAATCATCAAGAAAGAACGCCCCGACGGAATCCTGCTGGCTTTTGGCGGACAGACGGCGCTGAACTGTGGTACGGAACTCTATCAGAAAGGCATCCTTCAAGAATATGGCGTACAGGTACTGGGAACTTCCGTAGAAGCGATCATGTACACGGAAGACCGTGACCTTTTCGTCAAGAAACTGGACGAAATCCAACTGAAGACTCCCGTCAGCCAGGCTGTAGAAAATATGCAGGATGCCCTGGCCGCTGCAAGACGAATCGGCTATCCCGTAATGATACGTTCTGCTTATGCCCTGGGCGGACTGGGAAGCGGTATTTGCCCGAATGAAGAGAAGTTCATCGAACTGGCAGAAAGCGCATTCACCTTCTCTCCGCAGATCCTTGTGGAAGAATCACTCAAAGGATGGAAGGAAATCGAATTTGAGGTTATCCGTGATGCAAACGATCATTGCTTCACCGTTGCCAGCATGGAAAACTTCGACCCGCTGGGTATTCATACAGGAGAATCCATCGTTGTTGCTCCTACCTGCTCACTGACCGAAGAGCAAGTCACCATGCTTCAGCAATTGTCTATCCAGTGCATCCGTCACCTGGGCATCGTAGGCGAATGTAACATTCAGTATGCATTCAATGCAGAAACCAACGACTACCGTATCATTGAAGTCAATGCCCGTCTGAGCCGTTCTTCGGCACTGGCATCAAAAGCAACCGGATATCCGCTGGCTTTCGTGGCAGCCAAGATCGCACTGGGCTATACCCTCGATGAAATCGGCGAAATGGGCACACCCAACTCTGCATACGTCGCTCCTCAGCTGGATTATATGATCTGTAAGATTCCCCGCTGGGACCTGACAAAATTTGCCGGAGTTTCCCGCCGTATCGGTTCCAGCATGAAATCTGTTGGAGAAATCATGTCCATCGGACGAAGCTTCGAAGAAATTATCCAGAAAGGCCTCCGCATGATCGGTCAGGGTATGCACGGCTTTGTCGGAAACGATCATACACGCTTTGAAAACCTTGATGACGAACTGGCCAACCCGACAGATCTCCGCATCTTTGCAATTGCACAGGCACTGGAAGAAGGATATACCATCGAACGGATCTATGAACTGACCAAGATCGACCCGTGGTTTATCGGAAAATTAAAAAATATTGTTGACTTCAAGGCCTTATTGCTGACATTCAATACTCTGGAGGACGTTCCTGCCGAGACTTTACGCAAAGCCAAGGAACTTGGATTCTCTGACTTCCAGATTGCCCGCTTCGTACTGAAACCTGAAGGCGGAAACATGGAAAAAGAAAATCTGAAGGTACGCGAATACCGTAAGAAACTGGGAATCCTGCCGGCTGTAAAACGCATCAATACCGTTGCATCCGAACACCCGGAACTGACCAACTATCTTTACATGACCTATGCCATTGAAGGCTACGACGTAAACTATTACAAGAACGAAAAATCCGTTATTGTACTGGGTTCCGGTGCATACCGTATCGGTTCTTCCGTAGAATTCGACTGGTGTTCTGTCAATGCAATCCAGACTGCCCGCAAGCTGGGATACAAGTCCATCATGATCAACTACAATCCGGAAACAGTTTCTACTGACTACGACATGTGTGACCGCCTCTACTTCGACGAGCTGTCATTCGAACGCGTACTGGATGTCATTGATCTGGAACAGCCGCGCGGTGTAATCGTATCCGTCGGCGGACAGATTCCGAACAACCTGGCCATGAAACTGCACCGTCAGTCCGTACCTATCCTGGGTACATCACCCATCTCCATCGACCGTGCCGAAAACCGCAACAAGTTCTCTGCGATGCTCGACCAGCTGGGTATCGACCAACCGGCCTGGCAGGAACTGACAAGTCTGGATGATGTCAAGGACTTTGTCAAGAAAGTCGGTTATCCCGTACTGGTACGCCCGTCATATGTATTGTCCGGCGCAGCCATGAATGTCTGCTACGATGAAGAAGAACTGGAACGCTTCCTGCAAATGGCCAGCGAAGTATCTAAGGAATATCCGGTAGTCGTATCTCAGTTCATGCAGAACACCAAGGAAATAGAATTCGACGCAGTGGCACAAAACGGTGAAATCGTTGAATATGCCATCTCCGAACATATCGAATATGCCGGCGTACATTCCGGTGATGCTACTCTGGTATTCCCGGCTCAGCAGATCTACTTCTCTACAGCACGGCAGATCAAGAAAATCAGCCGTCAGATCGCCAAAGAGCTGAACATCTCCGGACCGTTCAATATCCAGTATCTGGCACGCAAGAACGAAGTGAAGGTTATCGAATGTAACCTGCGTGCATCCCGCAGCTTCCCGTTCGTATCAAAAGTATTGAAACGCAACTTCATCGAAACGGCAACCCGCATCATGCTGGATGCTCCTTACACCAAACCGGACAAATCAGCCTTTGATGTCGACTGGATCGGTGTAAAGGCTTCGCAGTTCTCTTTTGCACGTCTGCAGAACGCTGACCCTGTATTGGGCGTAGACATGTCCTCTACCGGAGAAGTCGGATGTCTGGGCGACGACTTCAACGAAGCTTTGCTGAATGCATTGATTGCTACCGGTTACAAGATTCCGAAGAAAGCTGTCATGTTCTCTTCCGGAGCAACTAAATCTAAAGTTGACTTGCTGGACGCCAGCCAGGAACTGAGCCGGAAAGGATACACCATCTATGCAACGGCAGGAACAGCTACCTTCCTCAATGCACATGGAATCCCGACAACACCGGTCTTCTGGCCCGATGAACGTCCCAATGCAGAAAACAATGTCATGAAAATGATTGCAGAACATAAATTCGACCTGATCGTCAACATTCCGAAGAACCACAGCAAACGTGAATTGACGAACGGTTACCGCATCCGTCGTGGAGCAATCGATCATAACATTCCGCTGATGACCAATGCCCGTCTGGCCAAAGCCTTCATCGAAGCTTTCTGCCAGATGGATCAGGAAGACATTCAGATCAAGAGCTGGCAGGAATATAAATAATCTGTCAGTCCCAGCATAAATAAGGATATTCGGTTCCGGTACTTCATATACCACCGAATATCCTTTTTCTTTTTATACCTCCGGTTCCCTTATTCTTCCGGCGTATTCAGTCTGCGCTTCACTACCGCCGGATTGCCGACAGCCAGCGAATCGGAAGGAACATCTCTTGTCACGACACTGCCCGCCCCGATAATGCAGCGGTCACCGATCGTCACTCCGGGAAGAATGATCGCTCCTCCCCCAATCCAGCAGTCCTTTCCAATCGTTACCGGATAAGAATATTCTTTCGACTCCCGCCGTTCCCGATAATCAAGCGGATGATGCGGCGTATAAATCTGCACATTGGGAGCAATCAACGTATAATCGCCTATTGTAATGCAGGCACCGTCCAGAAAGGTGCATCCGGCGTTGATATAGACATGTTCCCCCAGCCGGATCCCATGTCCGTGGTCACAATGAAAAGGAGGAACCACAACCGTTGTTGAAGGAATACCGGGAATCAGCTGTTCCAGAACGGAACGATAGTCGGCATCGTAGGTGGACATTGTACGGAACCTGGCCAGAAGAGTCTTGCAATACCGGAAGCTTTCCTGCACTTCGGGGGCAGTGAAATCAGCCAGCAGCCCGTTCCGCATTTTCTCGATCTCATTCATACGCTCACTCTCCATTCAGCTTTATTTCAGAGCCTTCTCGATGGCTTTCAGCAATTGCTGGAACTCTTCCGGGGAATATCCGGAAGCACTATAAACCAGCTTGCCTTCCTTGTCAAACAAATAAGCACGGGGAATACTCTGGTCTGCAAAAAGAGAAAAGACTTCCCGCTTGGGATCCGGATACAGCGGGAACGTAAACTTCTTCCGCTCATTATACTTTTTCAGATCAGCATCCGTGTGCTCACGACCGATCACCAGCAGGCGAAAATCCTTATTTCCCTTATAACTCGGATAAAGCGTTTTCTCCACCTCGGCCAGTTCTTTCTGGCAAGGGCCGCACCAGGTTGCAAACAGACTGACCAGAACAACCTTTCCTTTCAGGTCAGCAGGCGTTACTTTTCCATACACTTCTGAATTCAACGTAAACTGAGGCAGCGGATCTCCGAGCTTCAGCTTGCTTTCACTGGTCTGGGCATTCACATTCATTCCCATCCACAATACGGCCATCATCAGGCCAACAATTCTCATAATCTTCTTCATCGGAATCAAAAATCAAAATGAAACATGTAATACTCTTGAGAACAAATATACGTGTTTTCTAAACAAAAATCCTTCCAGGAATGTATCTTTGTAGAGAGTTTTAACAAAAACAACTACCGACTATGATGATTTATATTTCATGTGCCAAGACCATGACCGCACGAAGCAAGCAGCAGGTTCCCTTTACCACGACCCCAGCTTTCGAGGCCGATGCCCGACAGAATGCCATGCACATGGCCCAGTTCAGTGCCGAAGAACTTGCCCGAATGTTACGGATCAATTCCAGACTGGCCGCAGAGAATCGTCTGAGATACCAGGACTTCCTGTCGCCCGACAATCAGGCCTTGCCTGCCCTGCTCTCATATACCGGTATTGTCTTCAAACGGATTGCCCCAAAAGATTTCACAAAGGATGATCTGGAATATGCACAGCAGCATTTGCTTATCAGCTCTTTCCTGTATGGATTGCTGCGCCCGCTAGATCTCATCAAGAATTACCGGCTGGAAGGTGATGTCCGCCTCAGCGAAAACAATAACGAAACCATGTTCAATTTCTGGAAGCCGAGACTGACCGATTATTTCATCGCGCAGATCAAACAGCAGGGTGGGCTCCTCATAAACCTGGCCAGCAGCGAAATGAAAGATCTCGTTGACTGGGGGAAAGTGACTCGGGAAGTAAAAGTGATCACGCCGGAGTTCCAGGTATACAAAAACGGAAAGCCGGCAACTGTCGTCATCTATACCAAGATGTGCCGGGGAGAAATGACCCGCTTTATCCTGAAGAACCGCCTGGAAGATGCCGAAAGTCTTAAAAGTTTCTCCTGGGAAGGCTTCAATTACAATCCCCGGCTAAGCACAGATACTCAGATGGTCTTTACAATGGAATAATATTGTCACTCTTGCCCGATGCTTTAAAGGCAAAGGCGTGAAGGAAACAGTCTGAAAAAAGCCCGCGGGCTTTTAAAAAAAGGCTTCGGCGTTTTACATAAAATGTTTCGTTCTTTTATGCAAAACGCCGAAGCCTTTTTTTCCTGATTATTTAAACAACTTTTCCAAATCTTCTTCTTTCAATACGGAAAGAACCGTCTTACCATCCGGTGTATAATTAGGAGTTGCAACTGCAAAAAGGCCGTCTACCAGATTGTTCATTTCTTCATTGGTAAGAACCTGTCCCGGAACAATTGCCGCAGCCTTAGCCAACGACAAAGCCAGCAGACTTTGCACTTCCTCTTTCACCTTACATCCTTTCTCAAGGGCGGTCTGCACCATATTAGTCACCAGCGTTTCAGGATTCAGTCCCTCAATGCCGGAAGGAATGCCATTAATTGCATAAGTACCACCTCCCAGGCTGCTCAAATCAAAACCCAGGGCTTTCAGATCCTCCATAATCTCTTCAAGAACGGGTACTTCCGCCGGAGAAAAATGCACCATATCCGGGAACAGCATGCGCTGGGAAATACTCTGACGTTTCTCTATCTGTGCCATATACTGATCGTAAAGGATACGAATGTGTGCCCGCTGCTGGTCAATGATCATCAGGCCGGACTTCACGGACGTCAGAATATAACTTCCCTTATACTGATAATGCTGGGCAACTTTTTCCACCACACTTTCCTTGGGCAACGCATCATAAAGCGTCGGTTCCCCGGGCATTGATGCGGAAGCATCTTCCACATATCCTTCTTCGGGCGCCAGTGTTCCTTCCTGTCCTTCCGGTTCACGTCCCTTCTCCAGTCCATGAAAAAGAGGTTCCCAGCTCGTTGCCGGCTTTTTAGGAGCATAAGCAGAAGAAGGCGTGTAAGAAGCCGACGAATAAGACGAAGGAGGCAGTGGAGACATATCAAACGGATTATAGGAAGGATCATACGAAGTCTTGGGCGGTTGTACCAACGAATAAGGTGAAGCCTCAAAAGCCGGTATGTCCGGCATTCCTTCCGTATCAAAGTCTATAGAGGGAACTGCATTGAAACGTCCGAGCGTTTCTTTCACTGCCGCAGAAAGAATCTGCCAGATGGCCTGCTCGTTCTCAAACTTTATTTCCGTTTTCGTCGGATGAATATTTACATCAATATTAGCCGGATCGACATCAAAATAGATAAAATAAGAAACCTGTTCGCCTGCCGGAATCAGATTCTCGTAAGCATCAGCAACCGCTTTATGGAAATAAGGATGACGCATATAACGTCCGTTCACGAAGAAAAATTGACGTGCACCCTTCTTCCGGGCAGTTTCCGGTTTGCCGATAAATCCATGAATCTTGACCATCGTCGTATCAATATCCAGTGACAGAAGTTCCTGATTCAGTTTCTTGCCAAATACTCCCATGATACGTTGTCTGAGCTGAATGGCCGGAAGATTCAGGATCTCCGTATCATTGTGATGCAACGTAAAGGTGACTTCCGGATTAACCAATGCAATCCGTTCGAATTCGGCCAGAATATTACTCAGTTCCGTCTGGTTGGATTTCAAGAATTTCCGGCGGGCAGGAACATTAAAAAACAAATTGCGAACTATAAAGTTACTTCCCTGAGGGCAGGCTACGGCCTCCTGGCTTTCAACTTTCGATCCGGAGATAATGATAGAAGTTCCCAACTGTTCTCCAGCCTGACAAGTCCGCAGTTCTACCTGGGCTACGGCAGCAATGGACGCAAGCGCCTCTCCCCGAAAGCCCATTGTATGCAAAGCAAACAAGTCAGAAGCTTCCCGGATTTTCGAAGTCGCATGACGTTCAAAAGCCAGCCGGGCATCTGTTTCAGACATTCCTTTTCCGTCATCTATTACTTGAATGCTGGTTTTGCCCGCATCTGTCACAGATACATCAATATGCTTTGCTCCCGCATCTATTGCATTCTCCACAAGCTCTTTTATCACGGAAGCAGGACGCTGTATGACTTCGCCCGCCGCAATCTGATTAGCTACAGAATCGGGCAATAAACGGATTATATCACTCATTTCCCCTTTATTTAAAACGTAAATTCTCCTGTTACCAGATAATGCAGAATATAAGCCAGTACAGCTATGGCCACAAACAAGGTTGCATAGGTCAACGGCTTCCGGCCGCTTTCCTTCCGGCGTTTCAGATAAGTCGTACTTTCTACAAACTTGCCACGGATATCTTCTGGAGAAAAATCCTTCGGAGGAAGCATTCCCAGTTCACGTTTGGCAGTTTCTTCAATCTTCTGCAATTTCTCCTTCCGCTCATCCACATAGATATACTCGTGATGATACGAACGCGGCTTTCTCATTGTAAACATTCCCATAACTACTCCTCCTTTTTATTAAACAAATGCTGATTCGGCAACTCAACAGGACCTCGGACATTCTTCTTCAGCTGATCCTCGGCTTTCTTACTTCTCCAGTTGAATATATCTTCCTTATTTATTGGACGAAGATAGTCGAACCAGACGAAATTTGCAAGTTTTTTCTTATCTGCCGGTATTTGTGTCATCGGATAAAGAGTTCCTGTCGATTTAGGTTTCATCACCATCCGCTCCAGTTTCTGATCCTTCAGATACAAATCCAGATTACTCGTTTCGGAAACGTTCATACCGATCAGTGTACTGTCTGAATCCATCGGATAATAGACCACTCTTACAGATCCGATTACTTCCACCTTCCGCATCTGCTTATCCTTAAAGTAAGCTTTCATTTCCTTGCCACTCACCTGATTGTATAAGGTCGAATCAATCTGTTCCACGGATAAAGCCTGATTAATCACATGAGCCCAGTCAATGGTACTGTCATTCATATAAATATTAATCTGCTCGCCCAGCAACTGCTGGTTCTTCTGCCACAAAACAGGATCCTTATACATGGTCAGACAAGTATCAACCGTTGAAAATACCAAAGAGTCTGCCACTCCCTGTACATCCTGACGATAGAAACGTACTTTATGAAAAGCTTTCATTTCCCGATACATGGAATCCGTATTCTGATAAAAAGTCTGCATCATCAGAGTATCGGCATGAAGAAACAAGCTGTCTCCCTGTGAATAATCAATGGCAACTGCCCGCCGGGTAGCAAATGCATAATCGTTCTTTTCATCATAATACCCATAATCTCCCGTCATCATGTTCCGATTGACCGTATCGGTCATCACCATGTTATGAAAGGCTTTGCCGATCCCCAGATTACGATCATAAAACAACGTATCGCCCGTCAACTGCTTACCTTCATTGATCAAAACGGAGCGGTCATACAAATCGGCCTGTCCCGTCTGTGTGTTATAGATTCCCCGTTCCGAATAAATGTGATTATTGTCGCTCCAGATATCAGAAGGACCGACAATATTCGCAATCTTGGTAGCAGTATTGTATCCTAACGTATCTGATGTCAAGGTAAATTTCGGATTGACCAGCTTCACGTTGTAGTTGAATACAGACTGTTTGGTAGCCGGACTATACTCTCCCCACTCTGAGGTAAGTACATTCTGCTCGTCCATCAAAGTTCCGCCGTCAAAAAAGTAGCCCAGATTATATACACGGTCATAGTTCAAGCTATCTGTCAGCAAAGTCGTCGTACGATTTTCCATACGGACATTCATTCTCATCTGTGCAATCTGGCTCATTCCGTCATAAAACAAACGGTCACCATACAGAAAGAGCGTATCTCCCTGCTCCATGCGAACATGACTGAATGCCTCAAATGAATTCATCTGATTGTAAAAATATGCACTGTCACAATACATGTATGTACTGTCGTGACGGAAAACTACATTTCCTACAACAACCTGTGCATCGGGCACACGTGCATCCTTTCTTAAAAGATCTGCATGCAAAAGATAAACTTTACTCTTTTGACCATCCTGTTTGGCAGAAGTTCCTGTCTGCGGTTTCTGTGCTAACAGGCAAAAGGCGAACAGGCACAGGATACTTACAACAAGTACCCTATGCCTGCTCAGGGATTTATTTCTTTGATTCTTTTCCGACATATATCTTAATTCTTAATCCATCCCGGATACTTGAAATCACATTTCACCCATTCCGGATTGATACGGACATACGTTTTCTTTTGTTTTTCAACAATCCACTTTTGCAGCTTTTCCTCACTACGTTTAGCGGTCACAATGCTCTTCAGCCGCTGATAGTCTTCCGTAATGGTTGCTTTATGTCCGTCAATACGATTCTTCAATTTAACAATGGCACACACCTCTTTACCCTTGCTGGTAGTCATTGTGAAAGGCTGTGAAACTTCACCGATCTGCAAACCATCTACCACCTTCGCAACATCCTGAGAAATCAGGCTGGAAAGCTGTCCCATTTCAAAGCGGGCAGTTCCGGTCTGCGGGTTAGCCAGCAAGCCGTGGTTATTACGAGTCTCCTTATCCTGTGATACCCAAGTGGCAGCATCGTCAAAATTTACCTTGCCTTTACGGATATCATTAGCCAAGGTATCAAGTTTGGCCAAAGCCTCATCTATTTCTTTCTGGTCAATTCTCGGTTTCAACAAAATGTGGCGATAGCTGACACGGTCTCCGCGCTTTTCAATCAACTGGGCAATATGAAAACCGAATTCTGTTTCAAAAACTTTAGAGATCTTCTTGGTATCGGTCAGGTTGAAGACAACATTCGCAAATTCAGGAACCAACTGACCACGTCCCATGAATCCATATTCACCGCCCTGACGTGCAGATCCCGGATCTTCAGAATACATACGGGCCAATGTAGAGAAGGTAGTTTCTCCTTTATTGATACGGTCTGTAAACTCACGTAACTCTGATTTGATACGTTCCTTTTCTTCTTCCGTCACTTTCGGTTCAAGTGTAATGATCTGCACTTCTACCTGCGGAAGGATATAGGGAATACTGTCAGCCGGCAACTTGCTGAAATAATTACGGACCTCGGCCGGAGTCAATTTAATATCACCTACTATTTTACGCTGCATTTCCTGAACGATCTGCTTGTTACGCATGTTTTCACGCAGCATTTCGCGAATCTGCGTAGAGGTTTTATTATAGTATTCCTCCATTTTTTCCTTTGTACCAATCTGTTCAATCAGCCAGGCAGTATAAGTTTCCACCTCCTGAAGAACAGCCTGTTCTGAAACCGTCACACTATCAATCTCAGCCTGATGCAAATACAACTTCTGAATTGCCAGTTCTTCCGGTATCACACAATAAGGATCTCCATCAAAACGACGTCCTTCATACTGAGCCTGCAAACGCTCATCTTCAACATCCGACTTCAAGATAGCCTCATCTCCTACGACCCAGACTACTTCATCGATAACATTATTCTGCGCATGCGAAACGGTACCAACCAGCAATAAAAGCAGACACACGCAAACTCTTGCAAAATCCAGTTTATTCATTCAACTCAATTATAATAAATTATGTCTTTATCTTCTGAAGCCTCGTTATACAAGTCTTGCTTCACCCGATTGATAAATTCGACGCGCTTCAGATTTATTAATATTTCTTTTATCTCGGTCCGAGCATATTCCAAAGGTAACTGTTCCCCTTCAGGCAGGAAATGCTCAACATGCAAGAAATAGCAAAAGGCAGTATCACGCACTTCTACATTTTTCTTTTTCTCCAGATAGCCAAAATCCGTATCCAATTCTTTCAAAGGTATCTTGGCAGCCAGATCTGACACAGGAAGCCAGCGATCATAGAAATAATCATAACTCACTGCATTTCCGATACTGTATTTCAGCAAACGGTCAACAGCATCCTGCGTGTTCTGTTTATACCATGTCCGGACATTGCCCAAATGCGGAGCCTTGACAGGAACCTTTATAAACAATCCCTGCACGTAAGGCTGGGTAGCACGAAACAAGGTCGGATTCTGTTGATAGTATTGCTTTATCTCAGCTTCATCAATACTGTCTCCCAATTGCTGGTTGACCAGTTCTTCCTGATAAGCATGCACAATCAGCGCTTTCCGATAAGAAGCAACCAGCTCCTCCAGTTTCAGATTATCCGGAACATTTCCTTCTGCTTTATGAAACAAAAGGGCATCTTCCACCCATGTGCGGATATAGCGCTCCGCAAACTGAATGCTATCTTGTCCCTTGATTCCTACCGGCATAGCGGCCCGCAGATCTTCCTTATAAAGGAATTCATTCCCCACTTGTACCAGAGGTGTCTTCCCTTTATGATCTACAGTCTGACCGCATCCTCCCAACAAGAGCGCAGTCAAAATGATCAAGAAGATTTTATTCTTTTGTTCCATAAACAATGAATTAGTGAACGAAGATACACTATTAATTAGTTACTTCCATCACAATTAACGGTTTTTAAAACGTCTTGATTAATTTCTACCTTGAATTTACGCTTCAAAGCCAACATTTCGCTTTCTTTTTGAGCCTCACAATAATCAGTCATTACTGCATCCAGAACATCCTGATATTCCTCCGGTCCTTTTTTTAATCGCTTTCCCAATACGAAAGTATAAGGCAACTCTGCATGCGGAAGATAACTTCCACACTTAAATGCCAGCTTATCTACATACGGATTTTTCCCTATCTGAAACAAACCTGTTTCCAGCTCTGCGTGATAAACAGAATCCCGTATTGCCTCCTGAGACAGGACTTTTTCCCATTCAGACAAAGGAAGTTTTTTCAGTTTCTTTTTAATTTTTGAGGCAGCCTTACGATTCTGGCAATGGATCACAGCCCCTTTGAAGTGAGGCAAATCCCATGCATATTCCTCCTTGTGCTCCTTAAAATAGTTTTCCAGTTCACCGGGTTTGGGCTGAATATGTTTGTCTGTTCCCAAACGAGCATCCCACCAGGCAGCCAGCAGTCCGTCACGCACCCATTGCAAGGTGGACTCAACCGAAGCCGGATAATCTGAACTTCCATCCTTCCAGGCCTGGTACAAATCCTCATTCAACACCGGAACTCCATCCAGACGCCGATCGCAATAAGCCTGCAACATCGGATATGTATCTCTGAAATCCCGTCCATCTTTCCGATCCAGCAAACGGACAATATGCATTCCCACAGGAGAATAGAAAGGACGTGAAACAACACCTTCATCCAAATTTTGCAGACGTTCTGCCAACTCGGGAACCAATCCAACAAGAGGCATCCACATCGTTCCACTCTTCAATTGAGGCTTTTGTGAGACATAACGTGAAGTCAATTCAGAAAAAGTCATTCCATTCTGCAGTGCCACATACGCGGAATCCATCAGAGACTGAGCCTGATCCTCTTCTGCTTTAGCCGGATGTTGTGACAAAGGCAAAGTGAGAAACTCCGTTCTCACCCATGTATTGGTAAGCAAACGAGATTTTTCTTCTTGATACTGATGCTGAAAGAATGCTTTCATTTCCTGACGCTTCACCAGAACGGGTTTCAGCATTTCTCCGCTCAGCACATGGTATTGCTGCTTGAATTCCGGCAAGGTATCCCATCCCATGCTCAAAGCATCGGCAACTTTCAGCTTAAAAAATAAAAAATGATTGAAATAGCGTTGCGGAGTCTCCCGCGACCGAACCGGAGAACGGCTATAATAGGCCTCCAATTCAGTATCTGTCACTTCTTTTCCGTCAATGCGCATCAAAACCTTTCCGGTTTCAGCCAATGAGGGAACTACGGCCAGCAAGGCCAACAAGGAAAGTCCTATTTTTCTCAATACAAACATATATCTAAAAAAATAACGGCACACAAATGCCCCGAATCTGTTGCGGAACAATTGTGTGCCATTGAAATCCGTTTATTGCGGACGGCTATAGTTAGGGGCTTCGCTCGTAATAGCTACATCATGCGGATGGCTTTCCAACACACCGGCATTGGTAATACGTGTAAACTTCGCATTATGAAGTTCCTCGATATTATGAGCACCACAATATCCCATACCAGCACGAAGACCACCTACCAGCTGATAGATTACTTCATACAAGCTGCCTTTATATGGTACGCGGGCTGCAATACCTTCCGGAACCAACTTCTTGACATCAGTTGTTCCACTCTGGAAATAACGGTCTTTAGAACCATTTTCCATAGCTTCCAGAGAACCCATACCACGATATGATTTAAACTTACGTCCGTTGAAGATAATTGTATCACCCGGAGATTCTTCTGTTCCGGCAACCAAAGAACCAATCATTACGCTGTATCCACCAGCAGCCAAAGCCTTAACGACATCACCAGAATAACGCAAGCCACCATCAGCAATCAAAGGAATACCTGTACCTTCCAATGCCTTAGCAACATCATACACTGCTGTCAGCTGGGGAACACCCACACCGGCAACGACACGTGTTGTACAAATAGAACCCGGACCGATACCTACCTTGACAGCATCTGCACCGGCTTCAACCAGCATCTTGGCAGCTTCGCCTGTAGCAATATTACCTACAACAATATCAATACCCGGGAATTTCTGTTTTGCTTCCTTCAACTTTTCGATAACAGACAAAGAATGTCCATGAGCTGTATCAATAACAATGGCATCTGCTCCGGCATTCACCAGGGCTTCCATTCTCTGTAAAGTATCTGCTGTAACACCAACACCTGCCGCTACACGCAAACGACCTTTAGAGTCCTTACAAGCCATCGGTTTATCTTTAGCCTTTGTAATATCTTTATAAGTGATCAGACCGATCAATTTACCGTCTTTGTCTACTACAGGTAACTTTTCGATTTTATTTTCTTGCAGAATCTTGGAAGCTGTTTCCATATCCGTACCCTGCTCTGTAGTCACAATGTTCTCTTTGGTCATTACCTCATCAATGCGCTTGTTCATATCCTTTTCAAAACGCAAGTCACGATTCGTAACGATACCTACCAGATAGTTTTCATCGTCTACCACAGGAATACCGCCAATTTTATATTCGGACATAATATCCAGAGCATCCTTCACCGTAGAGCCACGCTTAATGGTTACCGGATCATAAATCATACCGTTCTCAGCACGCTTTACAATAGCAACCTGACGTGCCTGCTCTTCGATGGACATATTCTTATGAATAACACCAATACCACCTTCACGTGCAATAGCAATAGCCATCTGCGCTTCAGTGACTGTATCCATAGCGGCTGTCACAAACGGAATGTTCAAAGTAATGTTACGTGAGAATCTGGTCGAGAGTTCGACTGCTTTAGGTAATACCTCAGAATAGGCCGGGATCAACAATACATCATCATAAGTTAATCCGTCCATTACAACTTTATCTGCAATAAATGACATAGGGCTTTATGCTTTAGAATTTATTGCGTGCAAATATAAGCATTTTCTTTCAAAATGCCAGTTGGGTTAACATATTTTCACCGATCAGAAGGGCGATAAAAAAGGTCAACAGCAAACCAGCCTGCTGTTGACCTCTCTCTCCATATCGTTTTTATCAGTTAGCCATTTCAGAAATGAACTTGATCCTTACCAGACGAATTTCTTCTTCGGTATAATCGTCTCCCAGTTCATCCATTGCTTCTTCTATTCCATCAGTAGTTGATTCCTTGAAATAGTCGTAGATATCTTCCAGATGATCTTCATCCATGATTTCATCCAGGAAATAGTCAATATTCAGTTTCGTTCCGGAATAAACAATCGCTTCCACTTCATCCAGCAATTCATTGAAGTCAATACCCTTGGCAACGGCAATATCATCCAATGCCACTTTCCGGTCAATGCTTTGAATAATGGAAACTTTCAGTTTTGACTTATTGGCTACCGTACGGACACGAAGATCTTCCGGACGATCAATTTCATTTTCCTCACAATGTTTCTTGATCAGCTCACAGAATTCCTGTCCATAGCGCTTTGCTTTTCCAGCTCCTACGCCCGGAATGTTCTGAAGTTCTTCCAGAGTTACCGGATAAATAGTAGCCATCGCCTCCAATGACGGATCCTGGAAAATAACATAGGGCGGAACATCCAGCTTCTTGGACATTTTCTTACGCAAGTCTTTCAGCATAGAGAACAATGCCGGGTCAACTGCACAAGAAGCGCCACTCCGCAACGGAACTTCTTCAACTTCTTCTTCGTCAAAGTCATTATCCTCTACAATCTTAAAGGATTTGGGCTTCTTCAAGAACTTATGTCCTTCGGGAGTCACCTTCAGCAAGCCATAGTTCTCAACATCTTTGGTCAAGTAGCCTGCGATCAGAGCCTGACGGATAACAGCATTCCATAAGCGCTCCTCTTCTCCCATTCCAGAACCGAACACCTCCAACTCTTCATGCTTATGAGCCAAAACCTCACTGGTCTCGCGTCCCAGAAGCACATCAATTATATAATCTTGTTTAAAGTTTTCTTTCACAGCAATGATTGTTTCAATCACTGCACACAACGAATCCTGAGCCTCCACTTGTTTTTTCGGGTTTAAACAGTTATCACAATTACCACAATTATCTTCTGTATATTCCTCTCCAAAATAATGCAACAAAATCTTTCTGCGACAAACTGATGACTCAGCATAAGCTGCTGTTTCCAGCAACAACTGCTTTCCGATTTCCTGTTCTGACACAGGCTTTCCCTGCATGAATTTTTCAAGTTTCTGCAAGTCTTTATTCGAGTAGAAAGTAATGCATTGTCCTTCTCCTCCGTCACGTCCCGCACGTCCTGTTTCCTGATAATAGCCTTCCAGGCTCTTAGGCACATCATAATGGATTACAAAACGTACATCCGGCTTATCAATACCCATACCGAAAGCGATCGTAGCCACAATGACATCAATATCTTCTTTCAGGAATGCGTCCTGATTGGCACTACGTGTGGCTGAATCCATCCCCGCATGATAAGGACGGGCCTTGATACCATTTGCCTGAAGCACTTCAGCCAGTTCTTCCACTTTCTTCCGGCTCAGACAGTAAATAATACCCGACTTTTCTTCATTCTGCCGGATAAACTTGATAATATCACGGTCTACATTGGCCGTCTTGGCACGTACCTCGTAATACAGATTGGGACGATTGAAAGAAGATTTAAACTCAACAGCATCCGTCATACCCAGGTTCTTCTGGATATCCATCTTTACCTTCGGAGTGGCAGTAGCGGTCAAAGCAATAACCGGAGCCTTTCCGATTTCATTGATGATCGGACGGATGCGGCGATATTCAGGACGGAAATCGTGCCCCCACTCAGAAATACAATGAGCCTCGTCCACCGCATAAAAAGAAATCTTCACATGTTTCAAGAATCCCACATTCTCTTCCTTCGTCAACGATTCCGGAGCCACATAAAGCAGCTTGGTCTTTCCGCTAAGGATATCCGACTTAACCTGATCAATGGCCGACTTCGTCAATGAAGAGTTGATGAAATGCGCCACTCCGTCTTCTTCACTGAAGTTACGCATTGCGTCAACCTGATTTTTCATAAGGGCTATCAAAGGGGAAATAACAATTGCCGTTCCTTCCATCAAGAGCGAAGGAAGCTGATAGCATAACGACTTTCCGCCTCCTGTCGGCATCAGAACGAAGGTATCTTTCCCTTCCAACAGGTTACGGATAATAGCTTCTTGGTTTCCCTTGAACGTATCAAAACCAAAATACTTCTTCAATTGTTCCGTCAAATTGATATTTCCCGTCATTGTTCCCTTATTTTAATGGTTCATCTTAGTAAAAATCATCTCACTTAGTCTAACAAAGTTATAAACAACTTTTCATTTTTCACAACTTTTTCGGGAGATATTTTTACCGGAGTCTATATTTCATTTCATTTTTACCTGTCAGGCCATTTGCAGACGAGACAAGTTAGCCTTTTCCATTTGTGACTTTGCATATTCGAGTGTCACGACAAAACTATCCACCTTACGCGAAGGAAGGTCAAACATGACATCCATCATAATAGTCTCCACAATGGCTCGCAGACCACGGGCACCGAGTTTATACTCAACCGCCTTATCTACGATATACTCAAACACCTCCGGCTGGAATTCAAGTTTCACGCCATCCATCTCAAACAGTTTCACATACTGCTTGATGATTGAGTTCTTCGGTTCGGTAAGAATATTGCGCAAAGCCTGACGGTCCAACGGATTCAGATAGGTCAGGATCGGAAGACGTCCGATAATTTCCGGAATAAGTCCGAATGACTTCAAGTCCTGAGGAGCAATATACTGCATCAGATTGTTGCGGTCCACCTTTACCGTTTCCTTGGCTGCACTATAACCTACCACGTTCGTATTCAGACGCTGGGCGATCTTCCGTTCGATGCCGTCAAAAGCACCTCCGCAAATAAACAGGATATTTTTGGTATTGACCGGAATAAGCTTCTGCTCCGGATGCTTGCGGCCTCCCTGGGGAGGAACATTGACGATGGAACCTTCCAGCAGCTTCAGCAAACCTTGCTGTACACCTTCCCCGCTGACGTCACGGGTAATGGACGGATTGTCTCCTTTGCGGGCAATTTTGTCGATTTCATCAATGAAGACAATTCCCCGTTCTGCTTCTTCCACATTATAGTCCGCAGCCTGAAGCAGACGTGTCAAGATGCTTTCGATATCTTCCCCCACATATCCGGCCTCGGTAAGAACCGTTGCATCTACGATCGTAAATGGAACATGGAGCAATTTCGCTATGGTACGCGCCAGCAACGTCTTACCGGTACCGGTGCTTCCCACCATGATAATATTTGATTTTTCGATTTCTACGTCATCTTTTGTCACAGGCTGGAGCAAGCGCTTGTAGTGATTGTACACCGCCACAGAAAGATATCGCTTTGCATCATCCTGTCCGATGACATACTGATCCAGAAATTCCTTGATGTCTTTCGGCTTTGGCAGTTCGTTCATATCCAGATCACCGGCTTTCCCTGATTTCTGCTTCATTGCTTCCTGCACAATGTCATAAGCCTGTTCCGAGCAGGAATCGCAGATACATCCGTTCATTCCCGTGATCAGAAATCCGACTTCATCTTCCGAACGGCCGCAAAAGCTGCAGCGTCTTTTGGCTCTGGATTTTGATGATTTATCTTCCAATGTTACAAAATGTTTTTAATTATAATCCGACTCTTTACACTCCCGGTTTGCGTGAAAGCACTTCGTCAATCATACCATACTCTTTTGCTTCCTGAGCAGTCATCCAGTAATCACGGTCTGAATCAGCCCACACCTTATCAAAATCCGTATGTGAATGATCGGCAATGATGGTATAGAGTTCTTTCTTCAACTTCTGGATTTCACGTGCCGTAATCTCAATGTCTGAAGCCTGTCCCTGAGCTCCACCCATCGGCTGATGGATCATCACACGCGAATGTGTCAGCGCAGAGCGTTTGCCTTCTTTTCCGGCAACCAGCAGGACTGCAGCCATGGAAGCAGCCATTCCGGTACAGATGGTAGCCACGTCGCTGCTGATAAACTGCATCGTGTCATAGATACCCAGTCCGGCATAAACAGATCCGCCCGGTGAGTTAATATAAATAGAAATATCCTTTCCAGCATCTACAGAATCCAGATACAGCAGCTGTGCCTGCAAGGTATTTGCCGTATAGTCGTCAATCTGTGTGCCAAGAAAGATAATGCGATCCATCATCAAACGGGAAAACACGTCAAGCTGGGTTACGTTCAGCTGGCGTTCTTCCAGGATATAAGGATTCAGGTAACCGGCCTGTGACTTGATCACATCGTCGAGTACCATACTGCTCATACCCAAATGCTTGGTAGCATATTTTCTAAAATCATCTTTCATGTCCAGTATGTTTATTGTGAATAATGAAGAGAGGCTTCCGACCTCCCGTTTTTCTGCAAGAACAAATGTACAAAACACTTCCGTTTTACAGAGAAACCCGGGTCAAAAGCCCCTCCTTTTTTAATAAGTTTTAGCACTTGCCAAAACTTGTCTTATCTGTCAATTATTGAAACATCTGATTGAATTCTTCAGCAGAAACAGCCTTGTGGTTCAAAGTAACCTGGCCTTTCAAAGTTTCTGACAGCTTGGATTCTACCACACGGTTCAGCAAAGCTTCTACGCTTTCCTGTTTCTTCAACATTTCCTTAGAGTAGTTTTCAAGCAGTTCTTCAGGAACATTGATCATACCGTACTGAGCGAACTGAGCGCGAGTAGCTTCTTTTGCCATGTTGGTCAGATCACCCTGTTCAACCTTGATGTCGTTAGCTGCAACCAGTTTTTCCTTGATCAGGTGCCAGGTCAGTTCTTCCAGGCTCTTTTCGTAGTTTTCAGCAACGAATTCTTCACCTTTTTCCTTGTTGTTGTCCAGCATGATGCGTTTCAGCAGTGCATCCGGGAATTCCAGCTTACCGATCTTGTTGGTCAGGTAAGTACGAACGTCGATCAGGAACTTGTAGTCGCTGTCAGCTTCAAACTGTTTAGCGATAGTTTCCTTGATCTGAGCACGGAATTCTTCTTCGCTGTGTGCCTTGCCTTCGCCCAGAACCTGGTCAAACAGTTCCTGAGTCAGTTCACCCGGGATCATACGAGTGATTTCTTCAATCTGGAAGCTGAAGTTACCTTTGTGGTCAGCAACTTCTTCTTTCTTCAGTTTCAACAGAGAAGCCAGTTCTGCTTCATTGTTGTCGAATGCTACAGAAGGATTGAATACCAGTACGGTATTTGTCTTGGCACCGTTGAAGATAGCTTTCTGTTCGTCGTTCTTCATGTAAACCGGCATCATTACAGCGCCTTCTACCTGAACGCCACCTTCTTTGGTATTTCCGTTTTCATCCAGCTCAGCCAGCAGACCTTTCAGCATGTCGTTGTCCTGATAGTCTTCTACTTTTTCATATTTTGCAGTACGCTGAGTGTACATCTTCACTTGCTGGTCAACCATTTCGTCGGTTACGTTGATATCATAGTAATCTACGCTATCGTTAGCAGACAATTCTACGTTGAATTCCGGAGCCAGTGCGATATCGAAAGAGAATTCAAAGTTTTCTTCGGTTTCGAAGTTCACCTGATTTTCTTTCGGCAGCGGAGTACCCAGCATGTTTACTTTATTTTCACGGATATATTCAAATACCTTTTCCTGCAGGAGCTTGTCGATTTCTTCTGCCAGTACAGACACACCGTACTGTTTTTTGATCAGACCTGCAGGTACCATTCCCTTACGGAATCCCGGCATATTCACTTTCTGACGAAGAGTCTTCAGAGCCTTTTCTACTTTTTCCTGATAATCAGCTTTTTCGATCTGGACAGTAAGCACTGCGCTTACGCTGTCTACGTTTTGCAATGAAATATTCATTTCTGGTTTATTTAATTATTACTATATTATTCTTTTTATCCAAAGAGGTTGCAAAATTAGTGTTTAATCTCTCAAATACCAAACTGTTATGCTAAAAAAAGCTAACATCTTGCTAAAATACAGCCTTTCCAATTCCTCACCCCTTTCCGACGGTGAGTTCCGGATATCGTTTATTCCCTGATATCCTTCAACTGGAAATCCTTGCGGCGGAGCACAAAACTGTTACTCAAATATTTCTCACGCACAATCTTGTTTTCGGCCAGTTCTTCGGGTGTTCCCTGGAAAAGGATTTTTCCTTCGAACAGCAGATAGGCACGGTCTGTAATGCTCAATGTTTCCTGTACGTTATGGTCAGTAATCAGAATTCCGATGTTTTTGTCCTTCAGTTTCCATACAATATGCTGGATATCTTCTACGGCAATCGGGTCGACTCCGGCAAAAGGTTCGTCGAGCATGATGAATTTCGGGTCAATAGCCAGGCAACGCGCTATTTCCGTACGCCGGCGTTCTCCTCCGGAAAGCTGGTCACCCAGATTCTTGCGCACCTTCTGCAGACGGAACTCTGCGATCAGGCTTTCCAGTTTTTCTTTCTGATATTCGGGAGTGGTATTTGTCAGTTCAAGCACCGAAGCGATATTGTCTTCCACACTCATCTTGCGGAACACAGAAGCTTCCTGCGCCAGATAGCCGATACCATTCTGCGCACGCTTATATACGGGGTAGGACGTAATATCCATATCATTCAGATAGATATGTCCTTCGTTGGGAACGATCAGTCCGGTCGTCATGTAAAACGAAGTCGTCTTTCCCGCTCCGTTCGGACCGAGAAGTCCCACGATTTCACCCTGCTTCACGTTGATGGAAACATGACTCACAACCGTTCGCTTGCCATATTTCTTGACCAGATTCTCCGTACGAAGCACCATACGTCCGTCGGCTGGAAGCTGAAAAGTCTCTTCCTGATGCTGTTGAATATTTTCTGCCATAACTTTTTCTTCTTAGCTATCGCAAAAGTAGTAAAAAACTTGGGGAATGTGGTCATCCTGCGGATTTTCATCTCATCTTTTATTATAATATAGCCAAAAAGCAGTATTTTTGCGAGAAATTATTCTGAAAAAATATGGTAAGACCAATCTCTACTCTAGGGAAATACTTGATGCTGATGGGACGCGTCTTTGCCCGCCCGGAGCGCATCCGAATGTATTTCAAGCAATACATCAATGAAATGGTGCAGCTGGGTATCAATTCCATTGGTATCGTACTTCTGATCTCTTTCTTCATCGGAGCAGTCATCTGTATCCAGATCAAGCTGAACATCGAAAGTCCCTGGATGCCGCGCTTCGTTGTAGGTTATACAACCCGTGAGATCCTGCTTCTGGAATTTTCATCGTCCATCATGTGTCTGATCCTGGCCGGAAAAGTGGGATCCAACATTGCTTCAGAAATCGGAACGATGCGTGTCACCCAACAGATCGATGCTCTTGAGATCATGGGTATCAACTCTGCTTCTTATCTGATTCTGCCCAAGATTCTCGGACTGATGACCATCATTCCGTTGCTGGTGATATTCAGTATATTCGCCGGGATCATCGGCGCCTTCTGTACCGCCTGGTTCGCCGGGATTATGAATGCAACGGATCTGGAATACGGACTCCAGTACTGCTTTATTGAATGGTACATCTGGTGCAGTTTCATCAAGTCACTGTTCTTTGCCTTCATCATTGCCAGTGTGTCGGCTTATTTCGGCTACACGGTGGAAGGAGGATCCATTGCCGTAGGAAAAGCCAGTACCGACTCGGTTGTATCAAGCAGCGTACTGATCCTGTTTTCCGACTTAATACTTACTCAATTGTTAATGGGATGATACAGATTAATTCTATTTATAAATCATTCGAAGAACGTACGGTGCTGAATGACATCAGTTTTACGTTCGAAAACGGAAAGACGAACCTGATTATCGGACAGAGCGGTTCGGGAAAAACCGTCCTCATGAAATGTCTGGTGGGCCTGCTTACCCCCGAAAAAGGAGAAGTCCTCTACGACGGACGTAACCTCATCAACATGGGCAAGAAGGAAAAGAAAGCCTTGAGACGCGAAATGGGAATGATCTTTCAGAGCGCGGCCTTGTTCGACTCTCTCTCCGTTCTGGAGAATGTCATGTTTCCGCTTGACATGTTTTCCAACCAGACTTACCGCGAACGTGTCAAACGGGCACAGTTCTGCCTGGATCGCGTAAACCTGATTGACGCACAAAAGAAATATCCCGGAGAAATCAGCGGGGGTATGCAGAAACGTGTTGCCATTGCCAGAGCCATTGCGCTCCAGCCTCAGTATCTGTTCTGCGACGAGCCCAACTCGGGTCTGGATCCGAAGACCTCACTGGTGATTGACGAACTGATACATGACATCACGACTGAGTATAACATGACCACTGTCATCAACACTCACGACATGAACTCCGTATTGGGCATAGGCGACAGCATTCTCTACATCTATCAGGGACACAAAGAATGGGAAGGCAACAAAGATGAAGTGTTCTCCGCAACCAATGAAAAGCTGAACAATTTCATTTTTGCTTCAGACCTGCTCAAGAAAGTCAAAAAAGAAGAAACAAAAGCCGAGCGCTGACAAAGCTTCAAAAACGCCGAGACGTTTTCACGAAAAGCCCGAATTCTTTTTCCATAAACGCCGAAACGTTTTTTGAAAAGCCCGAAGCCTTTCAGAGAAGCCTCAGAAGGTGTCTGGAAGAGGGGCTGGAAACGTGCGGTCGTTGGAGCGGAATCGACCGCACGATGAGCCCGAATCGTACTACTCGATGAGACGGAAACGTGCGGTCGATTTTTCGTATAGTTCCAGACGATTTTCCCGGGGGCAGATTTCCGCTCAGAATAAAAGCCAACAGCCTTGCAGGCGACCTTCTGCATTCAGAAGATTCAACCGGCAAAGCTGTTGGCTTCAGTTTTATGTATCAGCCTCAGGAAGGCTTATTTCTGTCGGATAAAGATGTTGATCGGTGTTCCACACAAATCCCAGCGTTCGCGGATCTTGTTCTCCAGGAAACGTTTGTAAGGCTCCTTCACATACTGAGGAAGGTTCGCAAAGAATACAAACGACGGAATCTGCGTATTCGGCAACTGAGTCACATATTTGATCTTGATATACTTACCCTTGTTTGAAGGAGGCGGATAAGCCTCGATCAGCGGCAGCATTTCTTCATTCAGACGGGCAGTCGGTATGCGTTTTGTTTTGGCCAGATAAACTTCCTTAGCCGTTTCAAGCACCTTGAAAATACGCTGCTTGGTCAGTGCTGAAGCAAAAATGATGGGGAAATCCGTAAACGGAGCAAGACGGTTGCGGATAGCTTCCTCAAAGGTCTTCATCACCTTGGCAGATTTGTCTTCCACCAAATCCCACTTGTTGACAACAACTACAAGTCCTTTCTGGTTGCGCTGTATCAGCGAGAAGATATTCAAGTCCTGTCCTTCCACTCCACGGGTAGCGTCCAGCATCAGGATACATACATCAGAACCTTCAATGGCACGGATGGAACGGATAACGGAATAGTACTCCAGGTCTTCGCTGACTTTGTTCTTCTTACGGATACCTGCCGTATCTACCAGATAGAAATCAAAGCCGAACTTGTCATAGCGCGTATAAATAGAGTCGCGGGTAGTTCCTGCAATATCGGTCACGATGTTGCGCTCTTCTCCGATGAAAGCATTGATAATGGAAGATTTTCCGGCATTCGGACGGCCTACCACGGCAAAGCGGGGAATATCCTCTTCGACGGTTTCTTCCACATTCTTGCGGAATTTACTCAAAACGAGATCCAGCAGATCTCCCGTGCCGCTTCCGCTCATGGCAGAAATACAGAACGGATCTCCCAAGCCCAGTGAATAGAACTCTGCAGCATTATACTGGAGCTCATTGCTGTCGGTCTTGTTGGCTACCAGGATCACCGGTGTCTTTGAACGACGCAGGATGCCGGCAACCTGTGCATCCAGGTCTGTCACTCCATTCATTACATCCACGACAAACAGAATCACATCGGCTTCTTCTACAGCCAGCAATACCTGCTTGCGGATTTCTTCTTCGAATACATCATCCGAGTTGACCACCCATCCTCCGGTATCCACTACGGAAAACTCCTTTCCCAGCCATTCCGACTTTCCGTACTGGCGGTCGCGGGTTGTACCGGCCTGTTCATTCACAATAGCCTGACGCGTTTTGGTCAGACGATTAAACAGTGTCGACTTTCCCACATTGGGACGTCCTACGATTGCTACTAAATTTCCCATATACTTTTATTTCAGTCTAACGGCTGTCACAGCCGAATCATTAATCTAATTGGTAACCAAAATTTTTCAGTTCTTTGTCTGAACTTCTCCAGTCCTTATCCACTTTCACAAAAGTTTCCAGATAAATGGTTTTCTGGAAGAAATGTTCCAACGTCTTGCGGGCTTCGGTCGCTACCTTCTTGAGCGCCTTGCCCTGCTTTCCGATAATAATTCCCTTCTGGGAATCGCGTTCCACATAAATAACAGCATTGATGTGAATGCTCTTGGCCTCTTCCTTAAACTGCTCTACGACAACTTCCACTGCATAAGGGATCTCTTTGTCATAGTACAGCAAAATCTTCTCGCGGATGATTTCCGTCACAAAGAAACGGGCCGGCTTATCGGTCAGCTGATCTTTTCCGAAATAAGGAGGAGAATCCGGAATCAGTTCCCTGATGCGCTTCATGACCGCATCCACATTGAAACGAGCCTTCGCTGAGACGGGTATAATTTCAGCTTTAGGCAGCATTTCATGCCACTGATCCACAAGTTTTACCAGATCTTTCTGATTGCTCAGGTCAATCTTGTTGATCAGCAACAAGACTGGTACATCCAAGCGACGCACCTTCTCCATAAACTCCTGGTTTTTATCGGGCTGTTCAATCGTATCCGTAACGTACAACAGTACATCCGCATCCACCAGCGCCGATTCTGAAAAGTTCAGCATAGACTCCTGAAGCTTGTAATTCGGTTTTAAAACTCCCGGAGTATCAGAGAAGACAATCTGCATATCGTCCGTGTTCAGAATACCCATGATACGATGACGAGTTGTCTGCGCCTTGAATGTTGCGATGGAAATACGTTCTCCCACCAGCAAATTCATCAAAGTAGACTTTCCGACATTCGGATTGCCCACAATATTAACAAAGCCAGCTTTATGCATAATCAACTTATTTGTTTACAGACAAAAAAACGCATCGGATTGGGATGCGTTTTCTTGTCTATTTTCATTAATTCTGAAAATTATTTATTACCGTCATATCCCCACTTCACATAAGAGGCTCCCCAGGTAAATCCTGCGCCAAATGCAGTGAAGATAATATTATCGCCTTTTTTCAGCTGCTTCTCATAATCCCACAGACACAACGGAAGTGTACCTGCGCTGGTATTACCATAGCGCTGAATATTAATCATTACCCGATCCAAAGGCACTTCCAGACGAGAAGCAACAGCATCAATGATACGCATATTGGCCTGATGAGGAACAATCCATGCAATATTATCCTTGGTCAGTCCGTTGCGTTCAGCAATCTGTGCTGTCACATCCGACATGTTTGAAACGGCATATTTAAATACGGTTCTTCCTTCCTGATACAAATAGTGCATCTTGTTGTCAACCGTAAAATAAGACGGAGGACATACAGATCCACCTGCTTTCATGTGAAGGAAAGGAAGACCTTTTCCATCAGTTCTTAAAATAGAATCCATGATACCATAATCTTCAGTCGTTGCCTCTACCATACAAGCAGCAGCACCGTCTCCGAAGATCGGGCAAGTTGCACGATCAGAATAATTAACCATCGACGACATCTTGTCGGCACCCACAATAATAATTTTTTTATGTCGGCCAGACTGGATCATGCTTGCAGCTGTCTCCATTGCATAAAGGAAGCCACTGCAGGCTGCCTGCAAATCGAATGCATAAGCATTCTTCAAGCCCAGCTTGTCACACAAGATTGAAGCTGTCGAAGGGAAATGGAAGTCTGGAGTAGTCGTGGCAACAATTACACAATCAATGGAATCAGGATCAGAATCCGTTTTCTGCATCAACTGCTTCGCAGCCTTACGAGCCAAATAAGAAGTACCCAAACCTTCTTCGTTAAG
>NZ_EQ973645.1:137352-141214 GCF_000157915.1 Phocaeicola coprophilus DSM 18228 = JCM 13818
GTACCCAAACCTTCTTCGTTAAGAATACGTCTTTCTTTCACTCCGATACGGGTCATAATCCACTCATCGTTGGTATCAACCATTCTGGACAATTCTTCATTGGTCAGAACATAATCAGGTACATATCCACCGACTCCTGTAATTACAGCATTAATCTTTTCCATCATTTCAGAATTTAATTTGTGCGCGTCCTAATAAAAGAGAAGCCGGAAGAGCCGAAAGCTCTCCGGCTTTAATCTTTTCGACGAACCACACAAAAGTGTTTAACCTAGCGTTTTATTAAAGAGCGGCTTCTTTTTCAATTGCCAACTTGCCTCTGTAATAACCGCAAGCTCCACATACTGTGTGATAAACATGCCATTCACCGCAGTTCGGGCAAATAGCTAAAGTAGGAGCAACTGCTTTGTCATGAGTTCTTCTCTTAGCAGTTCTCGTTTTTGACTGTCTTCTTTTAGGATGTGCCATTTTTCTAAAACTTTATTTAATTATTATCTAATATTTTCTTCAAATCATCCCAGCGCGGATCTGTCTCGCGACTTTCATCCTCTGGTTCTTCTTCCAGATCTGCATCGTCCAGACTTTCTTCTTCTGCAGACGTACACAGATGCTTGTTCAATGTTCCCATCATTGCCTTATTGCATTTTCCGGGAGCGTGTACATGCTTCATAGGCAGACTCAACTCAATAAATTCGTAGATGAACCATGCTACATTGACATAACCGTCTTCTTCCGGAACCACCAGGACATCACCTTCTTCAGAGAAAGACAAGCCCATTTTCACCTTCAGTGTATCATCTGTATTCACAGGTAATTCCAGATCATCCAGGCATCGGTCACACGGAACAATAACAAAGCCTTCCGTATGAAAGTTCAATATAAAGACACCCATGCTCTTTTTGACATTCAGCACAACCTTCAGTTTGCCTCGCTGAATCTCCGGAGCATCAATATCTGCGAAGAACTGATTATCGAGCGTGTATTCATACTGACATGAATCTTCACGCATGTTCTTCAACTCTACCTTATATTTGCTAAGCTTTCCCAATTCGCAATACTATATAAATCGGGCGACAAAGATACAAACAAATATTTATTTTATCTAGGATTTTTCCTTTTTTATTTATTAAAATATCATATAGCCCTATTCAATGCCTTCCCTATTCTTCCCGAAACGAATGAGTTTGAAGATATTTACTCAAAAAGATGACAGATAAAATACCTGTTTAAAATAAATGTATTAATTTTACGCATCCAATCGGCCGATCACCTTATTTAGTATAACGGAGATTAAAAAAGGAACAACAAACTAATCTATATTTCCATGTTAACCCAAATAATTAACGCTCAAATCCTTACCCCGCAGGGCTGGTTGAAAGACGGCTCTGTGCTGATAAGAGATAACAAAATTTTAGAAGTAACCAATTGCGACTTAGCAATTGTAGGTGCCAAACTGATTGATGCCAAAGGAATGTATATCGTTCCGGGAGGTGTGGAAATCCATGTACATGGAGGTGGAGGACGCGACTTTATGGAAGGCTCTGAAGATGCATTCCGCGCCGCTATCCAGGCACACATGCAACACGGAACAACCAGTATCTTCCCGACTTTGTCATCATCTACTATTCCTATGATCCGCGCAGCTGCAGCTACCACTGAAAAGCTGATGAGCGAACCGGACAGCCCGATTCTCGGTCTGCATCTGGAAGGCCATTATTTCAATATGAAGATGGCAGGAGGACAGATGCCGGAGAATATCAAGAATCCTGATCCGGAAGAATATATTCCCTTGTTGGAAGAAACACACTGCATCAAACGTTGGGATGCTGCTCCTGAACTTCCAGGCGCCATGCAGTTTGCCAAATATATCACTTCAAAAGGAGTTTTGGCTTCTGTCGGACACACGCAGGCTGAATATGAAGATATCTATACTGGATATTATGCAGGCTATACTCATGCAACCCATTTCTACAATGCAATGCCGGGATTCCACAAGCGTCGTGAATATAAATACGAAGGAACCGTAGAAAGTATTTATCTGATGGATGACATGACTGTTGAAGTGGTTGCTGACGGTATCCATGTTCCACCGACAATTCTCCGACTTGTTCATAAGATTAAAGGTGTGGAAAAAACAGCTCTTATCACTGATGCTTTGGCTTGTGCAGCCAGCGACAGTAAAGAAGCTTTTGACCCCCGTGTAATCATCGAAGATGGCGTATGTAAACTGGCCGACAGATCGGCTCTGGCTGGAAGTATCGCAACTATGGACCGTCTGATCCGTACAATGGTACAGAAAGCTGAAATTCCATTGGAAGATGCAGTCCGTATGGCTTCTGAGACTCCGGCAAGAATTATGGGAGTATTGGATCGTAAAGGTACTTTGGAAAAAGGAAAAGATGCCGATATCCTGGCACTCGACAGAGACCTTAACGTTAGAGCCGTATGGTCTATGGGTAAACTCGTAGAAGGCACTAACAAACTCTTTTAACAACGTAAAATCTGATTGATATGTTAACGCAAATCATAAACGGCCATATTCTGACTCCTCAGGGATGGCTGAAAGATGGCTCCGTCCTGATTAGTGACGGAAAGATATTGGAAGTTACAAACAGCGATCTGGCTGTAATCGGAGCAACCGTTATCGATGCCAAAGGTATGTACATCGTACCGGGATTCATCAGTATGCACGTACATGGAGGTGGTGGACATGATTTTACAGAAGGAAGCAAAGAAGCCTTTACAAAAGCTGTTTCTGCTCACCTGAAACATGGTGCGACCTCTATATTCCCTACACTGTCATCAAGTACCTTCGACACAATCCGACAGGCTGTCACTACCTGTGAAGAATTGATGCAACAACCGGGCAGCGTAATTCAGGGATTACACATTGAAGGTCCGTACCTGAATCCAAAGATGGCCGGTGCACAATGGGAAGGCCTCCTGAAAGATCCGGATCCGGAAGAATACAAACCTCTTTTGGAAAGTACTCAGTGCATCAAACGCTGGGACATCAGTCCTGAACTTCCAGGAGCACATGAATTTGCTCAATATGCAACTTCACGGGGTATTTTAACTGCTGTAACTCATACTGAAGCTGAATATGATGAGATCAAAGCTGCTTATGCAGCAGGTTTCACTCATGCAGCTCACTTCTACAATGCAATGCCGGGATTCCACAAACGCCGTGAATACAAATACGAAGGAACGGTAGAAAGCGTTTACCTGACAGATGGTATGACCGTAGAAGTAATTGCAGACGGAAGTCATCTTCCTGCAACTATTCTGAAGCTCGTTTACAAGCTGAAAGGTGTAGAGAAAACTTGTCTGGTAACAGATGCTCTTAAATATGCTGCATACCAAGGAGAACCTATCGTAGATCCGCGTTATGTTATTGAAAACGGTGTTTGCAAACTGGCTGATCATTCTTCATTAGCAGGAAGTTTGGCCAGCATGGACACTTTGATTCAGACAATAGTGAAAAAAGCAGGTATTCCACTGGCTGATGCAGTACGTATGGCTTCTGAAACTCCTGCAACAATCATTGGTATCAATGACAAGAAGGGTAGCTTACAGAAAGGTAAAGATGCAGATATCGTTATTCTTGATAATCAGATTAACGTACGTTGCGTCTTCTCTAATGGAGTAATAGTAGAAGATACAAACACTATGATACATTAAGATTTTTCATTTGAGTCTTATTATATCAATCATGGAGACGTGTCAGCGTAAAGAAATTTACAATGACATGTCTCCATTTCTTATATCACCATTTCAACTGCCTAAGCCAGGCCTTTTACAAAGAACAATAAAAAGGTTCTCCCCCATACATCTAACAAAACTAAGCACCAGCTTATGTTCTTTA
>NZ_EQ973644.1:0-4686 GCF_000157915.1 Phocaeicola coprophilus DSM 18228 = JCM 13818
AAGCGAAAGGAGAATTGCATTTCTCAGTGGAAAGCGACGGGCTGGGTACAGCAGAGATGGTATTCCAGATCGAAAAAGGCAAAATCAGACAATATCAATATATTCCATAATCAGAGGCCGGCAAAGAAAGAAGGAGGCTGATGTTCACCATGCAACGGCTATTTTATCCGGTTACAGTATTCTCCGGACAGGGAACGCTCATAATAGCCTTTTCTTCAATAAGTTCTTTTACCATAATAAATTCTTCGTCTGTCTCCATTATTGTTTTAAAACCCTGTTTAAGGTACATATTGACTGCATAGTTTGCCTTCTGTACAGAAAGCGAAACATATTTATAGCCTTTACTGCCAAGTAATTTCATTATCTCCTGCATTAAACGGCTACCAATACCTCTGCTCCTGTATTCCTTATATAAGGAGATGGAAAGAGAAGGAGTTTCATCATCTACATGACCGTAATCATTCATGATGCGTACCCACACAGCTCCTATAACCTTACCATCTGTTTCGGCAACCAGACAATAATCATCTTTTTCCTTACCGAAATGCTCAATATAGACTTTCAATTCCGGCAAATCAACAACATCCTTCGATGGTGGCTCTATGCCTTCTGGAATATAGATTGCTTCATAAAGAAAATCTCTTAACAAATGATTCTCCCTAGCTTGCAAAGGGCGTATTATATAATTAGTTAATTCATTCATTTTTGTTCACATTTTCTTTTCAGATCTACTATATGCCGTTTCTGTTATCCCTCTTAACATGACACTCATCAGAAATTTATATCACTTCGCCATCATAACAGCCAGAAGTAACTGAATACCAAACAGATACTAAATCAGACTGAATAAATGATTTTATCCTTGTTCTTATCATGGAACACCTTTATATTTTACCATTTTTTCCCAATCCTCTTTGGTAAGCAAAGTAAAATGTTCCGTACGGATATCTCCTAACGGAGAAGTCTTTCCTCTTTCTGTATGATGAAACCGAAAACCACATTTGTCCATCACTCTGCGGGATTTAATATTTCCGTCATAATATCCGCACCACACTCTTTTGATGTTCAGTTCATTAAAACAACGTAAGAGAAGGCATCCAACTGCTTCCGGTATAAGTCCCTGTCCCCAGTAAGGCATACCAATCCAATAACCAATTTCGGCATCACCCTCCTGCATGTCTGCACTATGTACACCGTCACCGAACATAATGCCTACACTACCAATAGGTTCATTGGTTTCCTTTAAAACCACGGCATAAGTCTCCGGGGCAGAAAGTATATCCCTTATTACTTCTCTGCTATTTTCAATGGATGTATGTGGCGGCCATCCTGCTATCGGTCCTATGTTCGGATTTTGTGCATATTTGTAGAGTGATGCAGCATCTTCTTCCGTCCACGGACGAAGTATAAGTCTTTCGGTTTTCATAAATCACTCATTTAGTTTCTTTAGAATAAATGTTCGGCTCTAATTTAATATTATATTATGAAATAGACAATTCTCAAGAAAAAATCTCTATTTTCATATCCTTTTATTATTCTGACGATTATCTTTGTTTTATGAATTGTAATAATATGAGGATAGATAAGATACAGACAAATAAAAAAGAATATTTGGATATGCTGTTGCTGGCAGATGAACAGGAATCAATGATTGACAAGTATTTGGAAAAAGGTGAGATGTTTGTGATGTTCAACGCTGTAAACGAGGCTGTCTGTTCGGCAGTTGTTACAGATGAAGGTTGTGACATATGCGAACTTAAAAATCTGGCAGTAACACCGCAATATCAAAGGAGAGGTTATGGGAAAAGAATGATAAATTATTTATGCAATCACTATGCAGATAAATTTAGATATATGACTGTAGGCACAGGAGATAGTGTAAAGACTGTTTCTTTCTATGAGTCTTGTGGCTTCAGCTATTCACATTCCATTCCTGATTTTTTTACTCACAGCTATGACCATCTTATCATAGAAGAAGGTAAAATATTAAAAGATATGCTTTACTTTAAAAAAGCATTGTTTTCAATTTCCCCAGATATTGAAATGCAGAAATAAAAAATGATTACTTCAAAAGATGATTTCATCTTTTGGCACAGAAATTAAAAATTCGCTATCAACTCATTTTTAATTCGGGATAAGTTATTTGACAAATTCCGAAAGGTTATCAATCATCTGTTTCAGATTGGCTTCATTTTCCTCATCTGATATAGTAGGGTCTTTCATGAAGCGGGCACATGGTAAATCCGGACAACTTCCGCAGTTTTCCCGATTATGTTCACTACAGCATTTCCAGATAGGGCATACCGTATCACCTGTGTACTGAGTCCAAAACACCCTGCCTTTAATATTTCTGCATCCTTTACATTCTTTTGGAAAAGACGGACAAATTACACATCTGGCTCCACATGGCGAAGGATAAAAATAATCATCTTTCCAGTACCACCATTTACACTTATCCATATCCGGATTCTCAGAGTTAATATAATATTCCAGTGCACGGTACAGATAGAGCTGACAACGATCTATAGAACACCCCCGTAAATCACACTCTTTCTGATATAATTCATCAGCCTTCACTCCTTTAAGAGAGTCGATAGAAGTATATCCCATGGCCAGCAAATCCTGCTCAGTCTGCACTCCTACATTAGGAAGTTTACGAAAAGGATGTATTGTTTTCTTTGATGCAATTGAAGATTGTTTTTCTTTGGGATATGGCAAATATTTCCATAATCTACTTACTACCTCCTGTAAAGCCGTCTTATGCTCTACATCCAAGATGTAATGTTCCTTCGCTCCCTCATAAGGAGTTCCATTTTCTGCATCTTGCATCATATCGGAAATACCGGGATGTTTCTTTATATATGCTATATCATCACATACTAAGATTATCGGCTTTTCATTGAGATAAACCATATAATCACCAAACATCTTCCGGTAACGTACACATCCTAAGTCCTCAAGCTGGGAACAGATAAATTCTATAAATTCAATATTACTTGCCATATAGTTGTTTTAATCTGTAAGTTATCAGCGGGTTATACGCCTCTATTAATTCATTCCATGTTGAATCTGAAGATAATCAATTTCTTGAATTCATTACTTCCTGTATTTAATAATAATAGATGTATAAGATACCCCACGAATAAATTAAATTTTCAAGTCAGCCAAAAATAGCCAAATACTTCTTATTATGCAAGGGCATTCCGCAAAATCGTAAGATAATGCAAGCAAATTGGAAGTTATATACAATTTTTCCAGCATAAAAAGCCCTACTTTTGCATACATCATTCAGATTATTCTGTAAGTTGTAAATTGGATTATTATTCATTAACTTGTTAAACCTTTTATATGAAAATGAACAGAAAGATTTCAATACTGGGTTTTGGAGTGCTATGCTCCATGGTTTCTCTTCAGGCAAACGCCGGTAATGAAAAAGAGGCAGAGCTCAGAATCGTACAAAAAAAACATTCTGGAAGATCCTTTAATGGATCAGGTACATCGCATGGCATACAAAACCGTGTCCACAGGACTGAATGCAGGTGACGGATATGGAGAAGTATGGATCAGAGATTTCAATACCTTCATTCAAGTGGCTATGGATGTGATGCCAGACAAGAACGTACAGGACTGTCTGAATACCTTCTTCCATTTCCAGGGGGCCGAAGGAGACATCGTTGACGGATATATTGATATCAGGAAAGCCGATTTAAATAATGTCGGAGGATATAAATACAGACTGTCAAAAACATGTCCCCAGTTTGCCGCACACAAAAATACCGTGGAAACAGACCATGAGACTTCACTCATTCAGGCCGTATACCAGTATATCCGGAAAAGCGGAAATACGGATTATCTGAAATCGGTGGTAGCCGGCAAGACTGTGGAAGAAAGAATGGAATGGGCATTAAGATACCTGATGGAACATAAGTATAACCAGGAATACGGCCTGATCACAGGAGCAACAACAGCCGCATGCTTGAGAATGTGAGAAAAGCCGGAGCCCAGACCATCGGACTGACCATGTATCCGACCTATCCGGCCGGTTTCTTCAAGGGAGTAGGCATGTATCCGTACGGATATCAGAACGGCGGTGACTGGACCTGGTTCGGAGCGCGCATGATATGGGGACTGGCAGAAAACGGATTTATCAAAGAGGCTTATGAGGAACTTCGTCCGATGCTAGCCAGAGTGGTCAGAAATAAAGGATTTAATGAATGGTATACCCAGTCGGGCGAGCCCAAAGGTTCCGGAACATTCCGTGGTGAAGCCGGGGTGCTTGTCAGAGCCATCGAACAGCTTCGCAGCTGGGCTGAGAACTATCAGGAAGTTCCTCTGGAAGAAGCCCGGAAAGGAATGGTAATATTTACCTTTGGACAATCCAATTCAGCCAATCATGGATGGGGGAATTATACTCCCAAGCATAAAGTGTATAATTATTTTGAAGGAAAACTTTATCCGTCGGCAGATCCTCTGATCGGTGCAACAGGCAACGGAGGCAGTGTCTGGAACAGACTCGCCGACAAGCTCATTGAAGACGGATGTACCGGTCAGGTGACAATCATTCCCATCGGTGTAGGAGGTGTAGAAATCTCTGCCTGGGCTAAAGGAGGTCCTCTTCATAACAGACTGATTGAAACGGTTGAACAGCTGAAAGAACAACATATCACTCCTGATTGCATTTTATGG
>NZ_EQ973644.1:4904-10389 GCF_000157915.1 Phocaeicola coprophilus DSM 18228 = JCM 13818
ATTGCATTTTATGGCACCAGGGCGAATCGGACAACATCAGCAACACTTCTGAAGAAAACTACATACGCATGTTTGAAACCATACGCGAAGTATTCAGAAGCAGAGGAATAAACAGCCCGATAGGTGTCGCAGTAGCCTCGTATCATCCTTATTGTGTCAATGAAAATGAAGGAAATGATCCGGCCATACGCAACGCTCAAAAGAAACTGGCGAAAAAATATGATGATATCTTTGAGGGACCGGACACCGACAAGCTGAACAAAGCATTTCAACGCGGAGACGGTGTTCATTTCTCTGAAAAAGGTCAGGAAACCCACGCCGCAGGATGGCTGAAAGCGATTAAAAAGAATTGCTTTTAACCCTTTTCCTGTTTCCGGTAAGCTGACGGAGTCATTCCCATGATTTTCGTAAACAAACGGGAAAAATAAGCCGGTTCTTCAAAGCCGATGGCAGTTGCAATATCCTGTAACTTCAAATCCGTAAGTTCAATATATTGACAGGCCTTCTGTATTTTCAATCTGAGAAAATAATTTATCGGTGAAGAACCGGTTTCCTTCTGAAACAGCATGGAAAAGTGTGATGCTGAATATTTAAAGTGAGCAGCCAGTTCTTCCAGGGTTATATTATATTGTAAGTTTTCCTGCATGAAATGGATGACTTTTCCTGAAAAGCTCAGATCCTTATTGATAAAGGTCTGTATGGAACGGTACTGTTCCAGATAAATGAAAGAGGACAGGAACAGATGCAGGCAGGCCGAAGTGTACCGCATGTATTCCGGGATATATGCCAGAGAAAAACAATGGTAGATTTCCTCAAACAACAGCAGGCGGTCTTGAAGGCGTGAATGATTGTCGGGGGTAATGCTGCGCGGAACACAACTTCCCGGCTGGTAGTATTTACAGTTCTTGCCTTTAAAATGCAACCAATAGATAGTCCAGGGATTTTCATTGTTGGCCCCAAAAGCATAAGGAGTATTCTGCGGAAGTATGATGTATTCATTCTTTCGCAGAATATATTTTTCGCCATAGATCTCATACCATCCCTCACCATCCGTACAATAGATAAGTATGGTATAGTCACAACCGTGTTCCTTCTGGATATAATGGTATTTTACCCGAGGGAAATATCCTATCTTCCGCAAAAACAAGTCTCCGATCAGGGGATCTTTACTATATGTCTCCAGCAGGTTGTCCGGGAGAGAGGCAAACCGTTCTCCCTTGAACCCTTCTTTCATTTTAACCATAGGATAAAAATAATAAGAAAGTACAAGTAAATCGATACAAATATACAACTTTTTCCCAATTTTAAACCCTACTTTTGCGAAAGTAGAAAATGAAATTTTTCAATAGGCATAATTAAATAAATCAAAAAAACCGTATGTATAAAAGTAATTACGATAAATACCCTGCCACACCGATGGAGGGGATTGTATGGAAAGGCTGGGAGAATATCTGTAACCAACTGAAAAGCAGCCTGTCTGCCGAATCTTGTGTATTGGTAATAGAATGCTATCAGGGAGTCCTTCACGACGAGCTGCGCGACGGGTTTGCAGGCTTGCATGCCGATTGCTGGATCGATACACAAAGTTTATTCAAACCGGTGAACGAGATCGAACAGATGACTTATCCGTATGTCACAGATGACCGGCTGTTCGGGTTCCGTACGCATTTATCATACAAAGACTTTTTCAATACGGACAAATTGGCTTCAGCCCGGGAAAAGATCCGGTCGGCTCAAGGCCTGACCGTAGTATATGGTCACGGAGCCGCCTGGGTAGCTCCCGAAGCTGACTGCATTGTATACGTGGACATGGCCCGCTGGGAAATCCAGATGCGTTCACGCCGTCACGAAATCAACGGACTGGGCGTTGAGAATAAAGCGGAAGGTGCCTCATATCATTACAAGCGAGGATATTTTGTAGACTGGGTTGTTTGTGACCAGCTGAAAAAGCAGTTATTAAGCAAAGCGGACTACTGGATGGATACCCACATTGCCGGCGAGCCTAAAATGATTACCGGAGACCTGTTACGGAAAGGACTGGACAAGACAGCCCATCAGCCGTTCCGCGTCGTTCCGTTCTTCGATCCGGCTCCATGGGGAGGCCAGTGGATGAAAAGAGTATGTGACCTGAATCCCGACCAGCCCAACTATGGGTGGTGCTTTGACTGTGTACCGGAAGAAAACAGTCTGTATTTCAATATAAATGGAGAACGTTTTGAGATGCCTTCCAATAACCTGGTATTCTATAAGACACGTGATTTGCTGGGAGGACCGGTTGAATCACGTTTTGGACAGGATTTCCCGATCCGTTTTGATTTTCTGGACACTATCGGAGGCGGGAACCTGAGTTTGCAGGTACATCCGACAACCCAGTATATCCGTGATACTTTCGGCATCTATTACACACAGGATGAAAGTTATTATCTGCTTGATGCGGAAGAAGGTGCAACCGTATTCCTGGGACTGAAAACAGGAGTGAATCCGGATGAAATGATTGCTTCCCTGAACGAATCACAGGAAACAGGGAAGTCATTTGATACACAAAAATATATCAATCAGTGGCCGGCCAGGAAGCATGATCATTTCCTGATTCCGAACGGAACCATTCACTGTTCAGGAGCAGGAGCCATGGTGCTGGAAATCAGTGCAACCCCCAGCATCTTTACATTTAAGTTGTGGGACTGGGGACGCCTGGGACTGGACGGACTGCCTCGTCCGATCAATATCGGACACGGGTCGAAGGTTATCCAGTGGGAACGCCAGACCGATTTCACCCGTGAACATCTGGTCAACCATATTGAACAGATTGCAGAGGGAGAAGGGTGGCGTGAAGAACGTACGGGTCTGCACGAAAATGAATTCATAGAAACCCGACGCCATTGGTTTACAGCTCCCGTCACTCATCATACAGACGGGGGAGTACAGGTATTTAATCTCGTAGAAGGAGAAGAAGCCATCATTGAAAGCCCGACTCACGCTTTTGAACCTTTTATCGTACATTATGCAGAGACATTCATCATTCCGGCTTCTGTCGGAGAATACACGATTCGCCCATATGGAGCATCCGAGGGTAAACAGTGCGGAACGATCAAGGCATATGTAAGATTCAGACAATAAAAAAATAAAGACTATGAATACAGCGAATCCTATTGTTATGACACTGGATGCAGGTGGTACAAATCTGGTATTCTCTGCCATCTGTAACGGAGAGGAAATAGTCTCTCCGGTTACCTTACCGACAGCACCCCATGACCTGGAGCTCTGTTTACATACAATCAGAAAAGGATTTGAAACCATACAGTCCCTTCTTCCTGCCCATCCTGAAGCCATCAGCTTTGCCTTTCCAGGACCGGCAGACTATGAAGCCGGAATCATAGGCGACTTGCCTAATTTCCCCGCATTCCGGAACGGGGTAGCCCTTGGCCCTTATCTGGAGGATTGTTTCGGAATTCCTGTATTCATCAATAACGACGGAAACCTGTTTGCATATGGGGAAGCACTGGCCGGTGCATTGCCGGAGATTAATTCCCGACTGGAAGCTGCCGGAAATCCAAAGCGCTATCACAATCTGCTGGGAGTTACCCTGGGAACAGGCTTTGGCGGGGGAGTGGTCATTCACGGCAATCTGCTGAAAGGAGACAATCAGACCGGCGGCTATCTGTGGTGTCTGCCTCATAAAAAACACGGAGAACTGATTGCCGAAGAAAGTGTCAGCATCCGGGGAATTCAGCGTATCTATACGAAATTATCGGGAGATACCGCCAGCTACACGCCGAAAGAGATCTATGAAATTGCCGAAGGTCTGAAAGAAGGAAACCAAGAAGCTGCAAAAAGAGCCTTTGCAGAACTGGGAGAAGTGGCCGGACATGCCATAGCCACAGCCCTTACACTGATAGACGGTGTAGTGGTTATCGGAGGAGGAATAGCCGGAGCTTCCAAATATATCCTGCCAGCCCTGATGAAAGAGCTGAGGGAAGATACCGGAATGACAGACGGGACACGTTTTCCCCGACTTCAGATGAAAGCTTATAACCTGGAAAATCCGGAAGAATCAGAAGCCTTTCTGAAAACGGCAGACCGCTATGTCAAGGTACCGGAATCACAAAAGGAAGTTGCCTATCAGACAGAACGCCGGACAGGAGTGATATTATCCAGACTAGGAGCCAGCCGGGCTATTGCGCTGGGAGCTTACTGGCTGGCTGTAAGTGAATTAAGAAAGAAAAACAATTAACATAAAAATCAGACCATGAAAAAATATATACTAGCTATATGCATACTGGGAACCTTGTGCAGTTCCTGCGAAAACAATCAGGAAAAGATACGGAACGTTGAAGACTGGACACAATATGTGGAGCCAAGAATCGGAACGGCACACTGCCGATGGTTTCATTTCACACCGGGAGCATTGCCTTTCGGTCTGGCCAAACCGGCTCCTTCCACCAACGGAAGTCTGGGAAATAAATGGGGATGGGAAGCCACGGGGTATGACTATCGTGAGAACACCATTGAAGGATTTCCCTGTTTACATGAGTTTCAGGTTGGAGGTATCGTGCTGATGCCGACCAGCGGTAAACTGGTTACAGTTCCCGGCTTACCTACTGACTCGGTAAAAACGGGATACCGTTCACACTTTTCACGCGAGAATGAAATTGCCACAGCCGGATATTATTCAGTATTGCTGGATGACTATCAGATTCAGGCTGAACTGACCGCTACTCCCCGTGTGGCATTCCAGCGTTTTACCTTTCCCAAAGGAACAGACAACCATATTCTGTTTAATATCGGAAACCGTCAGGGAGAAAGTGGAACCGTAAAAGATGCGTATGTAACTTATACAGCTGACGGACATATCGAAGGGTGGGTAATTACCATACCGGAATATGTAAAGAAATATCAGCCGGGAGCTGCTGTCCCGCTTTATTTCTCTGCAGTTCTTGACCGGGAACCGGAAAGTTACGGCAGTTTCCATGGCAATACTCAACTGGCAGATGCAAAGGAAAGCAAGGGGACCGGAGCGGGTATGTACTTTACGTTTTCCAATGAACAGCAGGAGGCAGTGACGGCCAAAATCGGCCTTTCTTATACCTCGGTAGAAAACGCCAGAATCAATCTGCAGGCTGAAGCAGAGGGCAAAACCTTTGAGGATGCCAAAGAACAGGCCCATCAGATCTGGCAGGAGTATCTGGGACGTATTGAGGTAGAAACATCCAAAAGAGAAGACAAGGTAAAGTTCTATACGGGGCTGTATCATGCTTTATTGGGACGCGGACTGGCAAACGATGTAAACGGTGCTTACCCGCGCAATGACGGTTCAGTAGGACAGTTGCCAATGAAGGAGGGTAAACCTCAATATAATGTGTACAACACCGATGCTGCATGGGGAGCTCAGTGGAACCTGTCTCAGCTGTGGACTCTTGCTTATCCTGAATACATGTCAGAATATGTCAGCTCTCACATCCAGGCTTACAAGGATGCCGGATGGCTG
>NZ_EQ973644.1:10679-39553 GCF_000157915.1 Phocaeicola coprophilus DSM 18228 = JCM 13818
GTCGGAACCAACTTGCTAAGCACGATTATTGCCGGAGCCTATCAGTGTGGGATCCGGGATTTCGATACGAAACTGGCATACGAAGCTTGCCTGAAAAATGAGCTGGACGGAAAAGACCGCCCGTTTGGTGCCGGGAAGGTCAACACCGCAGAATTTGTAAAATATGGTTACGTTCCTCATCAGGACCAGGGAGAAGGTTACCATGAAACCTTCATGTTCTCAGCTTCACACACTCTGGAATATTCTTACAGTGCATGGGCCGTAGCTCAATGGGCCAAATCACTGGGAGATACGGAGAATTATGACAAGCTGATGAACCTGTCAAAAGGATGGGAACGTCTGTATGACACATCCTGCAACTTTATCCGTCCGAAGAAGGCGGACGGAAAGTTTGTTGACAACTTTAACCCGATGGAAGTATGGCGTGGTTTTCAGGAAGGAAATGCCTGGCAATATACGTTCTATGTACCGCATGATGTAAAAGGACTGGTTGCCAAGGTAGGAACCGAAGAGTTCAATGCACGTCTGGACAGTATTTTTACCCAATCACAGAAAAAGATTTTCAGCGGCGGAACAGAAGTAGGTGCTTTTGCCGGCCTGGAAACCTTATACAATCACGGCAATCAGCCCTGCCTGCATATTTCATGGCTGTTTAACGAAGCCGGCCGTCCGGAGCTTACCCAGAAATGGGTACGCGCCATCCTGAATGAATTCTATGGAACAGATGGTGTACACGGATACGGATATGGTCAGGATGAAGATCAGGGACAGCTTGGAGCATGGTATGTCATTTCATCCATGGGACTCTTTGATGTGAAAGGTCTGACAGACATTCATCCTTCTTTCAGTCTGGGTGCTCCCTTGTTCGACAAGATTACCATTCATTTAAACAAGGAATATTACCCCGGAGACCAGTTTGTTATTACCACTACCGGCAATACGGGAAGTGATGCGTATGTGAACCAATATCTGCTGAACGGCAAACCCATTCAGGGAGTACACTTACCCTTTACGGAAATCGTGAAAGGAGGAAAACTGGAAGTTCAAATGCATACTAACTAAATATCAGGGAAATATGAAAAGCACGATCACATGGATGAAACTTTTTCCGATTCTATTCGGCTTTTTTGTCATGGGTTTTGTGGACGTAGTAGGGATAGCCACAAACTATGTCAAGAAAGACTTCTTCCTGTCGGATACATTAGCCAATCTGATTCCTATGCTTGTCTTCTTATGGTTTGCCCTGTGTTCCATTCCCACAGGAATGATCATGAACAAGCTAGGAAGAAAGAATACGGTTCTGCTGTCAATGGGAGTAACGGCTGTAGTCATGCTTCTCCCATTGATTGATTATAATTTCAACCTTACCTTGCTGACATTTGCACTGTTGGGCATCGGAAACACCATTCTCCAGGTTTCGCTGAATCCGATGATTGCTCAGGTTGTAAGCGAAAAAAAGATGGCCAGCATCCTGACTTTGGGACAATTTGTCAAAGCCATATCTTCATTCCTCGGTCCCGTTATTGCAGGTATTGCCGCTTCGTACTGGGGAAACTGGAAACTGATTTTTGTTGTCTACGCAGGAACCACTCTGCTGGCAGGAATCTGGCTGCTTCTGTCGATTGACACAGATAGTCCCCAGAATGTCAAAACAACCACCAGTTTCCGTTCTGCACTGGCCTTGTTCTCAGACAAGATCATTTTGTGGCTTTTTATCGGTATTCTGGCAGTAGTTGGAATTGATGTAGGTCTCAATACTCATATACCTAAATTACTGATGGCACAAACCGGTTTGTCATTGAATGAAGCCGGTCTGGGTACAAGTCTGTATTTCATATCAAGAACGGCAGGAACCTTTTTCGGAGCCCTGCTGCTGACACGGATTGACAGTAAGATTTTCATGCAGTCAGGAATGATAATAGCCATTGCAGCCTTTGCTGCATTACTGGTCAGCGACCAGTTATGGCTTCTGTTGCTATGGATTGTAATCATCGGGCTTGCATGTTCCAATGTTTTTTCGATTCTGTTTTCCTACGCATTAAAACATAAACCGGAGCATGCCAATGAAATCTCGGCACTGATGATTATGGGCGTTTCTGGAGGAGCTCTGATCATGCCGTTTATGGGAGTCTTATCCGATGGGTACGGACAAATCGCAGGATTATTGCCATTATTGCTTTGCATGGTCTATTTGCTATGGACAACAGGAAAACTGGGGAAACAATCCTGAACTTAAATATTTATCAGACTAAAAATTAATACGATGAAAAAATGCATTTTAACCTTAGGCCTTTTTGCCCTTACATTCATGGGCACATCTTGTACAAAAGAAGTTCAAAAAGACAATACTTTAAAAGTGCTTTCCTGGAATATCTGGCATGAAGGTCACTCTAACAAGTATGGGAAACAAGCATGTGACGGAGTTATCGGTGTTCTGAAAAAAAGTGAAGCAGACGTCATTCTGATGATCGAGACCTACGGAGCTTCGGATAAAGTTGCAGATTCCCTGGGATATTACCACCGCCTGCTTTCCAGCAATCTGTCCATTTACAGCCGTTATCCCATTGTCAAGACTTATACTTTCCCCGATCAGATCTCAACGTTCAATTTCGGCGGAGTTGAAATCCTGATGCATGGAAAGAAAGTACGCATTTTCGATACCTGGCTACATTATCTTCCCGATGCACGATGTGTCCCAACCGAAAAAAGTGAGGCTGAAATACTGGCTTGGGATGATGCCGGCACCCGAGATGACGAGATCCGTACAATTATCAGTATCCTGAAACCATTCATCGCAGAATCAGACAGCATCCCTATGATCATGGGAGGAGATTTCAATATTCATTCTCATCTGGACTGGACGGAAGCTACCAAAAATCTGTACAATCATGGAGGAGCAGTGGTCAACTGGACGGTATCAAAATCCATGGAAGAAGCAGGATTTATTGACAGCTTCAGAGAAGTGAATCCGGATCCGGTGAAAAATATCGGAACAACCTGGCTGACAGCAGCCGATTCACTGGAAACTCCCAACAGACAAGACCGGATAGACTATATCTATTACCAGGGAAAAACGATCAAAGCTACCGCCTCCCAATGTTATGACAACTATCTGGGTAAACAGTTCCAGTTTGAAGGAGAACCGTTCTTCTATGGATCTGATCATGGTTTTGTCCTGACCGAGTTCTCTATCAAATAAAATGTTGTTACCACTAATCTTTTTACAGTTCTATGAACAAGCTATTTTCCATGATATGCCTGAGCGCCCTGTTCGGCTGCTCTCCGGTGAAAGACCCGGTGGATTATGTAGATATCTTTGTCGGAACTTCCAATTCACGTGCCATGCTGGGACCATACGCAGCTGTTCCATACGGAATGGTACAGTTGGGAGCAGACAATCAGGACGCTCACTGGATGGGTGGATACGAATATTCCATTAATAACGTAAAAGGTTTCACACATATTCATGCGTGGATGATGAACGGTTTGATGATCATGCCTGCCGTACAGGATCTTGTTACCTGGGAAGGTTCTTCTTCGTCACCTTACAGAGGAGCCAATGCCGGTTATCATTCAAGGATTCTAAAAGAAACAGAAAAAGGAGAACCAGGCTATTACTCTGTCTTTCTGTATGATACAGACTGTCAGGCAGAGCTGACCGCAACCAACCACTGCGGTTTCCATAAATACACTTTTGCCAATGACTATGACAATGCCCGGATCATGCTTGACCTGAATTATCCCGCAGAGTATGGCACTGATATCCATGAAGGATATTTTAAAGTGATTTCAGATCAGGAGATTGAAGGATATGCCGATACACGTGTAGCAGGAGACTATATCCTGCATTATAACATCAAGTTCAACAAGCCTTTCAAGACTTTCAACGGATGGAAAGACGATAAGGTGGAAAAAAACATCAGAGAATGGAAATCAAATGGCGATTGCGGCGGATTTGTAGAATTTGACGTCAAGAAAGACGAATCGGTTCTGGTTCAGGTGTCCCTGTCGCTGGTTGACCAGCAAGGATGCAAAAATAACTACGAAGCAGAATTAAAACCCTATGGCTGGGATTTTGATGCCGTACATCAGGCAGCCAAACAGGAATGGAACACATTACTGTCAAAGATCGAGGTAGAAGGAGATGAAGCAGACAAGAAAAAATTCTATACAAATCTTTATAGGGCTTATGCCAAACAAACCTGGAGTGATGCAGACGGCAGATACCGTGATCCGTTAGAAAATATTCAACAGACCCAGAACAAACAACCCATGTATGGAGGGGATGCTTTCTGGAATACATTCTGGAATTTCAATCCTTTATTGGCTCTCATATCTCCCGATATCCTGAATAACTGGGTACTGACACAACTGGAACTCTTTGACAAGACCGGCTGGACCAACAACGGCCCCACCGGGCTGGAACATACAGGTATTATGGAAGTAACGCATGAAATTGCCCTGATGGTCGGTGCATATCAAAAAGGAATCCGGAAATATGACGTAAACAAACTGTGGGAGGCAGTATATCATAATGCCACAGAAGAGGGCCGTCGGATTGAAGGATCCGGCTATGCAGGCCAGCGTAATCTGAATGCTTATAGGAAGAAAGGATATGTTCCCATAGAAACTGGCGCAGCTTGTCAGACCCTGGATTACGCATATACGGATTTCTGTACTGCCCAGCTGGCAAAGGCCCTGGGTAAGGACAAGGAATATGCCTATTTCATAGAACGCTCGGAAAACTGGCGTAATCAGTTTAATCAGGAAACCAAATGGCAGACTCCGAAAGATTCAGCCGGAAACTGGATTGCTGATTATGACATCTTCAGCGGATATAAATGGATAGAGGGCAACGGATGGCAATACACCTGGTATGTTCCTCATAACATCAAGGGGCTGGTAGAAACGATGGGAGCGGATTTATTCAACAAACGTCTGGAAGAAGGTTTTGAAAAGTCTGTAAAACACAGATTCGCAGCCCATGCTTTTGACCGTCATCAGGAAACAGCTTTCGAATACTACATCAATCATGGCAACGAAGGAAATATGCAGGCAGCATACTTGTTTAATTACTCCGGCAAGCCCTGGCTGACTCAGAAATACTCAAGAGCCATATTGGATATTTACTATGGTGATGAACCTTACGACGGCTGGCAAGGCGATGAAGATGAAGGACAAATGGCAGGCTGGTTTGTCATGAGTTCATTAGGCCTGTTTGAAATGAATGGAGGTGTGACCAGTGATCCGGAGTTCGATCTCTCTTCTCCTTTGTTTCCAAAGGCTACCATCCATCTGGACCCGATGTATGGCGAAGGCAAGACCTTTACGATCATAGCCAAAAATAATTCAAAAGAAAATATATACATTCAATCGGCAACTCTCAATGGCAAACCTTTAAACACCCCCAAACTAAAATGGTCTGATGTTATAAAAGGTGGAGAACTGGTTTATGAGATGGGAAACCAACCGAATGAAAATTGGGGAAAAGAATAAACGAAGTATATACGTCAATCTAAAATAATCAGAAATGGCAGGTAATATCTGTAAGCTTTTAGCCATGGCTGCCCTGCTGAGTACAACTCACTCTCAGGCCGGCAATGTTTTGTTCGAAATAGGAACCAAGGACAACAGTGCAGCCGAATTTGCCCTGTATCCAGGTAAATATAAGAATTTCTTAATGGGATTTTCCGGAGTCAAACATTTTGCAGTCGGTTATTCCCGGCCGTCAAGCAACTGGCCTTATGTACTCCCCGGTCCTAAGGACAATTGGGGTGGAGGAGGATACTGGGCCGGATATCACCCACGCCATTTCCCGATTATCAATTTTCAGTTGGCTCATGCGAAAGCAGAAGGTAATTGTCAGCTGGCTTTCTATTTTGCCGGTATCAGTGCCAAAGAATCTCCAGTCTTACGTGTGGAGATAAATGGTCATCGCCTGGAGAAAAAATTGAAAGGAACTTCTACCGACCAGCTCCTGACAGGCAAGGAATCTGCCATACCTTCAGAATGGATAATAGATTTTCCGGCAGCATGGTTGAAAAAAGGTATGAATCAGATTCAGCTGGGATTAGTCAAAGGAAAATGGTGTATGTTTGACTGCATCCGGCTGACCGGAACTGGTGACGAAGCAGTACAGCCGATATCTTCATCGCTGATCACTTCCGTAGAAGCAGCCGGTTTTGAATACAAGCAGGAAGATGGTACCCGTTTTCAACCCGTTATGGTAGACATGGTGCAATATGACCATCCCCGAACCCTGACCTTTACATGTGGAACGGTCAAAGAAAAGCGGCTGATAGAGACAGGCAGCAGCATTCAGCAAATTTTGCTACCTTCCGTCCGGAAAGCAACAGAGGAAGTGTTTACGATACACGACGGAAATCAGCTGGTTTATCGAGGTACTGTCCGGTTGGCTCCCCAACCTCTACATACTTATGCCGACGATGTAGACTTGTTGATGGGAACCGGCAACTCCCGATGGATGTACAAGCCCAGCATATCACTTCCGCTGGGGATGGTACAAATAGCTCCGGACAATGAAGACGAAACCTGGAAAGCCGGCTATGAATATACCATTGAAAATATTTCCGGATTCAATCACTTCTGCGACTGGACCATTGACGGATTCCTGATGCAGCCCACCTGCGGCAAGCTGCAAGTCAACCCGGGACCAGCAGACAATCCGGACGCAGGCTATCGTTCCAGAATCGACAAATCAACGGAAAAAGCAGAAGTAGGGAAATATTCGGTATTCATGACTGACACCCAGATAAAAGCAGAACTATCAGCCACAGACCGTGCTTCCATACAAGCTTATACGTTCCCTTCTAATTGCAAAGACGGCCGGATACTGGTTGACCTGTATGCTCCCAGTGAATATCTCCACAACCTGCAGGATGCTCATGTAGTGAAAGTCAGTGATACAGAGATTGAAGGATATGCAACTTATTTCGGAGCATATACCGGATATTCGGCAGAACAGTATTACACCATTCATTTTGTGATGCAGTTCGACAAGCCTTTCACTTCAATGGGAGGATGGGTAAACGATCAGATAAAAGCTGCTCAGGAATATCAGGGAGCCTGGTATTCTACCCATGAATTTGAGACTGCCCCTAAAATCATGCAGGACATTCACGAAATTCACGGGAAAGGAGATGTAGGTTTCTTCCTGAGTTTTCCTGAGGAATCCGGAGAATCGACAGTGAAAGTACGTACAGGTGTTTCACTCGTAGATATTGCCGGTGCACGCAATAATCTTCAGAAAGAATTAGCAGAGCCTTTCGGATGGGATCTGGACGAGGTGGCCCGCAATGCCCGCACCCAATGGAACGACTACCTGCAGCGCGTGGAAATCGAAACAGATGACTATCTGCAGCAAAAGAAATTTTACTCCAATCTTTACCGTGCGTATGCAGCAAAGGCCTCCTGGAGTGACTGGGACGGCCGTTTCCGTGACGAACGGGAACAGATCTGTCAGCTGGAATCGCCTGGTGACCGTATTATCAGCGGTGAATACTGGAACACGTTTTGGGACAACCAGCAATTATTCAATCTGTTGGCTCCTGAAATCTCCAGCAAATGGGCACGCTCGGCAATCACTCTGTATAAGAACAGCGGATGGTTTAATACAGATCCGGCAGGCATCGAACATACCGGTGTCATGGTAGCCATGCATGTTGCCTCTCAAATCTGGGGAGCCTGGCAAAGTGGCGTCCGTGATTTTGATCTGAACACAGCCTATGAAGGATTGAAGAAAATGCTTTTAACCCCTCCGCAACAATATGACGGAGGAGGTACCGTAGGTGTTGAAGAGCTTGTTCCTTACATGAAATACGGATATATACCCCAAGGTATGGGACGTCCTTCCAATACCATGGAATATGCTTATGATGACTGGTGCCTGGCTCAGATGGCGAACCATCTGGGACATACCGATGACTATAATTATTTCCTGAAACGCTCGGCAAACTGGACTAATCTGTTCGACACAGAAACTGGGTTTATCCGCCCTAAAGATAAGGATGGCAATTGGATTTCTCCTTTTGACCCTTATCATACGCCGGGATTTACAGAAGGGAATGCCTTTAACTATACGTGGTTTGTACCGCATACTCCCGAAAAGCTGATTGCACTGATGGGACGGAACCGCTTCGTTTCACGCCTGGACAGTGCCATGCAAAAATCCTCTTTCGCGAATTTCAATGCGTCAGGCGATGATTTTGCGAACTATCCCATCAATCATGGCAATGAAACTTCCATGGAGGTAGCTTATCTCTTCAATTGGGCAGGAGCTCCTCATCTGACTCAAAAATGGGTTCGTGCTATTCAGGAACAATATTATGGGACAACTCCTTACGATGCATACCCGGGTGATGAAGATCTGGGACAGATGAGCAGCTGGTTTGTCATGAGTGCTATCGGACTTTTCCAGATGGACGGCGGATGCAGTCAGACACCTGTCTATGAACTGGGATCTCCCCGTTATCCAAAGATCACCCTGAATCTGGGTAACAAATACGGAAGGGGCAAAAGGTTCGTCATTGAAGCACGGAATGCCTCAAAGGAAAACAAGTACATCCGTTCCATGTATCTGAACGGGAAAAAGGTAAAGGGATTCAAAATTCACCAGAAAGACGTGCTGAAGGGTGGAAAACTTGTATTGGAAATGGGGAAGTAAGATTTCTGCGGCAAAACCGGCTTTTAACTTTCATTAATTTCTGATGTAACCTATGTGACAAACTTTGCAAAGGCTGGGCAGTAACTTTGCAGCGTAATCAAAATAATAGAAAGATATGAAAACGACTGACTGGAAAGATACGAGTGTAGGAGAAATTGTAGCTGAGGATTTTGCTGCAGCCAAGGTGTTCAAAAAATATGGCATTGACTTCTGCTGCCATGGAGAAGTGACACTTGAAACAGCCTGTGCCAGCCTGAAGCTGGCTCCGGAAGAAGTGATGCAGGCCCTGAAGCAGCAGAAAGAAAATGGGGAAGGACGGATTCCATTCTCATCGTGGCCGCTGGACCTGCTGATGGACTACATTCTGAAGATCCATCACCGGGGTATTCGCAAAAATGGCCCGGAACTGCTGACCCTGCTGGAAAAGGTAGAACGGGTACATGGAGAAGCACATCCGGAACTGCACGAACTGAAACTGCTGGTCAGCGAATCGCTCAATGATCTGGAGATGCACCTGCAAAAGGAAGAGAACGTGCTTTTCCCTTATTTATACGATCTGTACTCAGCACAGGAACAGGGACAACGTATGGAACCCATGCATTGCGGAACCATTGCCAATCCGATCCGGGTGATGAGAATGGAACATGAAGGAGAGGGCAACCGCTACCTTCACATCATCCAGCTGACAGATCATTTTTCTGTTCCGCAGGATGGATGTGCCAGCTACCGGCTGCTGATGCAGGAACTGGAAGCGTTTGTAGATGCACTGTTTGAACATATCCACCTGGAAAACAATCTGCTTTTCCCCCGTTTTGAGGAAATTGAGCGCCAGATCGTGGGTTGATTTTACTCAACACGGCTTTGCTACTGCCCCCTCAAGATACAATAATATGCAGATTCTCACATGTCTGAACATGAATAAATAAGTCTGTCAGCATCAATCTGTGTTCTTTTTCGATGTAAATCCGGAAAATTTCTCTACTTTTGCAACTTAAACACAGAACAGAACTTATTTTTCATTATGAGAAAGACATTTATATATGTATTATGGGCCTTGCTACTCTTGTCCATGGCAGGAGTAGCGGCCGTATTTACAGCCATTGCAAAAGGTAAAATCGGCTATGTGCCTCCAGTAGAAGAACTGGAAAACCCTAATCTGAAATTTGCCACGCAAATTATTTCCGATGACGGACAATTGCTGGGAACCTGGTCATTAAGTAAAGAAAATCGAGTATATGTAGGATATGAGGATCTCTCACCCCATCTGGTACATGCCCTGGTAGCTACAGAGGACGTCCGTTTCAGCGAACATTCCGGTATTGATGCCCGTGCTTTCATGCGAGCCGTAGTCAAACGTGGAATCCTGATGCAGAAACATGCAGGTGGAGGTAGTACCATCACACAGCAGCTGGCTAAGCAGTTCTATTCACCGACGGCCGATAACGTCATGGAACGCTTATTGCAAAAGCCTATCGAATGGGTGATCGCTGTCAAACTGGAACGGTACTATACAAAAGAAGAAATCCTTACTATGTACCTCAACAAGTTTGATTTCCTCAACAATGCGGTCGGTATCAAGACAGCTGCCAAGACTTATTTCTCAAAAGACCCGAAAAATCTGTCGATCGAAGAAGCTGCTACACTGATCGGTATGTGTAAGAATCCGTCACTCTACAACCCGCGCCGATTCAATGAAAGATCCCGCGGACGTAGAAATACAGTATTGGATCAGATGCGGAAAGCCGGATTCCTGACACAGGCAGAATGCGATTCCTTACAGGCATTGCCACTGGTCCTGAAGTTTCAGCCCGTAGATCATAAGGATGGTCTGGCAACCTACTTCCGTGAATATCTGCGTACCCGGATGAGTGCCCGCAAACCTAATCGCAAAAGTTATCGCGGATGGCAGATGCAGAAGTATTATGAAGATTCATTGGCCTGGGAAACTGATCCTCTGTACGGATGGTGTGCGAAGAATAAGAAAAAGGACGGCACGAACTATAATCTTTACACAGACGGACTGAAGATTTACACAACCATCAATTCACGCATGCAGAAATATGCGGAAGAAGCGGTTTACCAGCATATTGCCCAGTATCTGCAGCCCCGTTTCTTTAAGGAAAAGAAAGGACGGAAAACTGCTCCTTACACAAGTGAACTGACTCCGGAAGAAGTACAGACTATTCTGAACCGTTCTGTCCATCAAAGTGACCGTTACCGGACCATGAAAGAAGCCGGCTGTTCAGAATCTGAAATCATGAAGGCTTTCAATACTCCACACGAAATGTCTGTATTCTCGTGGGCAGGAGAGAAGGATACGATCATGACTCCACTGGATTCCATCAAATACTACAAGCACTTCCTGCGTACCGGATTTATGTCCATGGATCCTGTGACCGGCTATGTGAAAGCATACGTAGGTGGTCCGAACTACAACTACTTCCAGTATGACATGGCCATGGTGGGACGGCGCCAGATTGGATCTACAATCAAGCCATTCCTCTATTCACTGGCCATGGAGAACGGATTCTCTCCCTGCGATGAAGTAAGAAACGTAGAAGGAACCTATTTTGATGAAAACGGAATTCCCTGGTCACCGCGTAACAGCTCCAAATCACACTACGGTGAGATCGTAACCCTGAAATGGGGTCTGGCAAACTCCAACAACTGGATCTCTGCCTATTTGATGAGCAAGCTGAATCCATACGCACTGGTACGTCTGATCCACTCCTTTGGGGTACTGAACAAAGATATCCAGCCTACCATCTCCCTGTGTCTGGGTCCCTGTGAAATCTCTGTAGGTGAAATGGTCAGTGCCTATACGGTATTTGCCAACCGGGGTATCCGTACAGCTCCTCTCTTTGTCTCACGAATTGAAGACAACGAAGGCAATGTTCTGGCAACATTCACTCCGCAGGTGGAAGAAGTAATCAGCGAAACAAGTGCCTACAAGATGCTGGTTATGCTGAGAGCTGTCATCAACGAAGGTACCGGTAACCGTGTCCGCCGACTCTATGGCATCAAGGCCGATATGGGTGGAAAGACCGGTACAACCAACCGAAACTCTGACGGATGGTTCATGGGATTCACTCCGACACTGGTTTCCGGATGCTGGGTAGGTGGTGAAGAACGTGATATCCACTTCGACCGGATGAGGGACGGACAAGGTGCAGCCATAGCTCTGCCGATCTGGGGACTTTACATGCAGAAAGTCTTTGCAGACAAAACTCTGGGGTATTCAGAACAGGATGTCTTTGAAATACCGGAGGACTTCGATCCCTGTAAAGACAAACTGACCGAAATAGAAGAAGAGAATTCCAGCAAGCTGGATGATATATTCTTCCAATAAAGATAATCAGCTGATAAACAAGATGGTCCGTCTGGACACGATCTTCTGAAAAGGAGACGTGATCTGGACGGACTTTCTTTTTGCCGGCAAACAGAAAGCCGTCAATTTGGATATTTCCTTTTTTTTACTTATCTTGCCTTGAAAAAGGAGGGAATCATGGAAACGGTTCTGAAAATGTATCAGCTGAATCCCGCACCTGCGGAAAACCTGATCCGGCAAGTAGAGACTTTCAATCAGGGACGAACCTCGGCCGAAGGTACTTATACCATCAGCATAGCCACAACTTACCGGCCGTATTACGCATTGTGGCGTATCTTTGCCAATGATCACCGTCCTCTGCTGGTCCGGACGCTGGCCGTTACACTGGATGCTGCACTTGAACGGGCCTTCCGAATGCTTCAGAACTGTAATGTTATGCTTGATCTGGCAGACAATGCTCTTTTTGAAGCAAATTACGGACAAACGGATGACATTATTGCTTTCGGTAAATACCGGGGAAAACACCTGGCTGAAATTTATTATGTAGAACCATCTTATGTACTCTGGCTGGCTAACAAGTTTACTCCCAATAACCACCGGTATGACAAACTGATTGCTTTGGCCAAGGACTTTGCCATTGTCCATTTTGAGCTGACCGTCCAGAAACGGCATATTTCTTCGGTAAGTAAATTTGTCGGCAAAACAGGAGAACAGTTAAAAGACTTATATCTGACCGTACTCAATGTACGGCTCCAGACAGATTCCTATAAAGCAGATTTCTATGTAGACCAGAATGTCCTGGCTGCAGACCGCGACGGTAACCGCTTTACCTTCCTGATAAAAGCAGCAGGCAGAAGCCTGAGTCCTAATATTCTGAGTTGCCACAGCCGAAAAATTGAAGCACAGGAGACACTTCACCTGAAAACGGCCCGGGTCATGTCCCATTATGAAGGAAGAGGGGTAAGGTATACCCGCCTGGGATATGTAAAACTGTTATAAAGCCTCTAAAGCCTGCTGTACATAATGTTTATCCCAGTCCTTTGGGCGCAGAATGCGTCCATCGTATGTCAGCAGATCAATATCCAATGCTACAATTCCCCGTTGCTTGTCATCCGGGGTACGGCCATTCCGCCGTTCTATGTCTTTCAGGCAATCCTGTAAAACTTCAGGAGACATTGCCGTATACAGACGGGCAGCCCGATTCATATAAAGGGCAGGAAAATCTGTCCCTTCAGGTATGGTTGTCAGGATTCTTCCCCAGTGAATACCGGGAAACAACTCTTCAAGCATATATTCTGCTGTCTTCAACCGCAAAACTCCGTCTTTATTTGAGCCCAGACAGATCAGGCATTCGTGACTGCAATTCATGGTTCTGTCATTTACTTCTGCAAAGGTACGAATAAAAAGCGAGATCCCCATCCGGGCCGGAAGCTATCGGAATACAAACCAACCTTTTTTGAAACTTTTACTACGGAAATATAAATTTATTCGTAAATTTGCGTTTCATTAAAAACGCGAATTTATGAAATTTATTGGAATTATTCCTGCAAGATATGCCTCCACACGTTTTCCGGCCAAGCCTTTGGCTTTATTGGGAGGCAAGCCCGTCATTCAACGGGTATACGAACAAGTAGCCGGCGTATTGGACGAAGTCTGGGTGGCAACCGATGACGAACGGATTGAAGCTGTTGTCAAGGATTTCGGCGGACAAGTGGTTATGACCTCCGTGCATCACAAGAGCGGAACAGACCGTTGCTACGAAGCTTATTGTAAAGTCAACAGCTCCTGTGATGTCATTGTCAACATCCAGGGTGATGAACCTTTTATCCACCGCTCACAACTGGAAGCTATCAAAGCCTGCTTTGATGACGACGCTACACAAATCGCTACGCTGGTAAAACCATTTGTTCCTGGTGACGGATTTGAAGCTCTGGAAAATGTCAACTCACCGAAGGTTGTAGTTAACCGCCAGATGCAGGCTTTGTACTTCAGCCGCTCCATCATTCCTTACCAGCGCAACCGCGACAAAAAGGAATGGCTTGCAGGACATACCTATTACAAGCACATCGGCCTGTATGCTTACCGTGCCGCCGTCTTGAAAGAAATTACCGCTTTACCCCAGTCTTCTCTGGAACTGGCAGAATCGCTGGAACAATTGCGATGGCTGGAAAACGGATATACGATCAAAGTCGGAATCAGTGAGGTAGAAACAATTGGTATCGATACTCCGCAGGATCTGGAACGGGCAGAAGCCTTTCTGCGGGAACATGGTACGGAGGAATGAGTATGCTGGACAGAACGGTTCCTCCAATAATCCGCCCCATCGAACACTTCTCCATTGATCATCCGGAAGTAAGAATGATGCGTAACGGCATGCCGCTCCGTATCATTCGGGTAGGAGATGAGGATGTCATACGTTTCGATCTGCTGATCCATGGAGGACAATGGAACCAGCGGATGCCGCTTCAGGCCATGTTTACCAACCGGATGCTCCGCGAAGGAACCCGTACGCTGACATCAGCAACTATCGCAGAAAAGCTGGACTATTACGGTGCATGGCTGGATTTGTCGTCGTCTGTGAATTACGGATTTGTAACACTCTATTCACTAGGGAAATACTTTCCTCAGACAATAGAAATCCTGGCATCCATGATCAAGGAACCGACTTTCCCCGAAAAAGAACTGAATATCGTAACTGACGTAAACCGGCAGCAGTATCTGGTGAATTGCCAGCGGGTCGAAGTTCTGGCACGCAAGCAACTCAACCGTTCACTTTTCGGTACAGCACATCCTTTGGGGAAATATGCGGAGAAGGAAGATTATGACCGGATTACAAGCCAGGATCTTCAGGATTTCTACCAGACATATTATCACTCGGACAATTGCTCCGCTTACGTCTCAGGAAAAGTTACGGATGAAGTCTTGCGCTGCATTGAGGAGCATTTCGGAAACCAGGCCTGGGGCAACACCGCTTCCGTCACGACTGCTGCCAGTCATCTCCCTGCTACCGACAAACGCAAACGGGTATTCATTGAGAAAGAAGACGCCTTGCAGAGTTCGCTTAAGATGGGAGCATTTTCTCTGGACCGGAATCATCCGGATTATCTGAAATTCCGCATACTAGTCACACTGTTCGGCGGTTATTTCGGCAGCCGGCTGATGTCAAACATCCGTGAAGACAAAGGATATACCTATGGAATCGGAGCAGGAGTGGTTTCTTATCCGGACACAGGAATCTTTGTGATCAGCACTGAAGCCGCCAATGAATACATCGAACCGCTGATCAAGGAAGTATACCATGAAATGGACCGCCTGTGTGAAGAACGGGTACCGAAAGAGGAACTGGAGATGGTACGCAACTATATGCTGGGTGACATGTGCCGCTCGTATGAGAGTGCATTTTCGCTGGCTGATGCCTGGATCTTTATCGAGACGGCGGGGCTGGACGAGCAGTTCTTTGACCGTGCAGTGGAAGCCATACGCGATATAAACGAAGAAGAAATACGCACCCTTGCCTGTAAGCATTTCTGCAAAGAAAACTTAATAGAGGTCATAGCCGGTAAAAAAATGTAATTGAAAACAAGGGGGAACCGGTAAAAGAAGTATTTTTGAACAGAAATGTCAAAAATCGAAATACAGACAAACAGAATGAAAAAATATACTTATCTATTATTGGCACTGATGACATTGGGAAGTGCTTCGGCTTCGGCCCAGTTGTCCATCGGGTATTACAAGTTTAAAGACGGCTCCGAATATACTGGAGAATTAAAAGGACGCCGTCCTAACGGAAAAGGAAGAACCGTCTTTCTCAACGGAGACTCCTATGAAGGAGAATACGTCAAAGGAAAACGGCAGGGACAGGGAACCTACCTTTTCAGCGACGGAGAAAAGTACGTGGGAGAGTGGTATCAGGACCAGCAACACGGACAAGGCACATATTACTTCATGAATAACAACCGTTACGAAGGTATGTGGTATGCTGATTTTCAGGAGGGAGAAGGAACCATGTATTATTATAATGGTGACCTTTATGTGGGAACCTGGCACCGGGACAAACGAAACGGAAAAGGTACTTATACCTGGAAAGGAGGAGCACGCTATGAAGGTGAATGGAAAAACGACCTGAAAAACGGCAAAGGAGTGATGACCTGGGAAGACGGCTCCAAATATGAAGGAGAATGGAAAGACGGCGCACGCCACGGAAAAGGTACCTTCCACTACACCAACGGCGATAAATACGTAGGTGACTGGTCGCACGACGTACAGCACGGCAAAGGAATCTATCATTTCCAGAACGGAGAATGTTACGAAGGTGACTATGCCGAAGGAGAACGGACCGGTGAAGGAATCTATACTTACCCCAACGGGGATAAATACGTAGGACAGTTCAAAAACGGACGTCAGGAGGGAACCGGAACCTTCACATGGGCTAAAGGAGCCGTATATGAAGGAGAATGGAAAGACAACCAGCGTTCCGGACAGGGACATTACAAATGGGCCAACGGAGATGAATATGAAGGCCAGTGGAAAAACAACATGGCCGAAGGCGAAGGCACATTGCGCACTACGGACGGATCTGTTTATACCGGACATTTCTCCCGTGGAAGAGAAGACGGAGAGGGTACCCTGCTGACCAAAGACGGTACCCGGTTCGAAGGATTTTTCAAACAGGGTAAAAAAGACGGACCTTTTGTGGAGATGGACAGCAACGGAAATGTTATCCGCAAAGGTACTTTCAAGAACGGACGTTTGCTGGAGGAAAAGAAATGACACTTGATTTATTGCAACTGACAGAAAAGGTAAAGGCACTGGCTATAGAGGCCGGTGGATTTATCCGTGAAGAACGCAATCGCTTTAACCGTAATGCGGTTGAAAAAAAACATGCACACGATTACGTATCGTATGTAGATAAGGAATCTGAAAAAAGAATTGTAACCTGCCTGAAGGAATTGCTTCCACAGGCAGGTTTTATTGCGGAAGAAGGACATGGAAACCAGTTTACCGACCAGCCTTATTGCTGGCTGGTAGATCCGTTGGACGGGACAACCAACTTCATCCACAACAATGCTCCCTATTGTGTCAGCATTGCCTTGCGCAACCATGAAGAATTGCTGCTGGGAGTCGTATACGAAATTTGCCGTGACGAATGTTTCTGGACTTACAAAGGAGCTCCTTCCTACTTGAACGGAAAGGAAATCTATGTATCGCAGGTAGACAATCTCGACGATGCTTTCATTGCCCTCGGATTCCCATACGATGCTGAGACCTATAAGCCGACAGCCCGGCGTTTAGTTGAAAAATGTTACGGAAATGTAACAGGCCTGCGTTTGCTCGGAGCAGCCGCGGCCGAACTTTGTTACGTCGCTGCCGGACGTTTTGAAGCCCGCATTGAAGCATTGATCGGGCCGTGGGATATTGCTGCTGGCACGATTATCCTGCAAAATGCCGGAGGAACAGTAACAGATTTCCACGGAGGAGATTCTTTCTATTCGGGCAGGGAAGTACTGGCAAGCAATGGTAAAATTCATCCGTTTTTGTTAGATATTATTGAAGGGAAGTAAAAACTTCACGTTTTTATACCAATTTATCCGATTTATTTTGTATGTTTGTGTACATTCTCTAAAATTTACTGATACTATGGATGAAGTATTGAAGATTATCAAAAACGATCCTTGGCTGGAGCCGTACGCTGATGCCATAAACGGCCGCCACCAACATGCTATTGAAAAAGAAAAAGAACTGACCGGGAAAAAGACCTTGTCTGACTTTGCAACAGGCCATCTATACTATGGTCTGCATCGTACGGACAAAGGATGGGTTTTCCGCGAATGGGCGCCCAACGCTACAGCTATTTACCTGATCGGTGACTTCAACGACTGGAAAGAAGAACCGGCATTCAAGCTGAAACGTCTGCGCAACAGCGGAAACTGGGAAATTACCCTTCCCGCCAAAGCCATAAAGCACCTGCAACTCTACAAACTGAAAGTTTACTGGAAAGGAGGAGAGGGAGAACGTATCCCTGCATGGGCAAACCGTGTCGTACAGGACGAGCAGACTAAGATTTTCAGTGCTCAGGTATGGGAACCGGCCAAACCCTATAAATTCAAGAAAAAAGTATTTGTACCCAATGTCGCTCCGCTGATGATTTACGAATGCCACATCGGCATGTCGCAGGATGCAGAAAAAGTGGGTACCTACAATGAATTCCGCGAAAATATCCTTCCCCGTATCGCTCAGGACGGATATAACTGCATTCAGATCATGGCTATCCAGGAACATCCCTATTACGGAAGTTTCGGTTACCATGTCTCCAGCTTTTTCGCACCCTCATCCCGCTTCGGTACCCCCGACGAACTGAAACAACTGATTGACACTGCTCACCAGATGGGTATTGCCGTGATCATGGATATCGTTCATTCACACGCTGTAAAGAACGAAGTGGAAGGTCTGGGCAACTTTGCCGGCGATCCCTGCCAGTACTTCTATCAGGGTGACCGCCGCGAACATCCGGCATGGGATTCTCTCTGTTTCGACTACGGAAAGAATGAAGTCATACACTTCCTGTTGTCCAACTGCAAATACTGGCTGGAAGAATTCCATTTCGACGGCTTCCGTTTTGACGGTGTAACTTCCATGCTTTATTACAGCCACGGACTGGGAGAGGCATTCTGCAACTATGGTGATTATTTCAATGGTCATCAGGACGACAATGCAATCTGCTACCTGACTCTGGCCAACAAGCTGATTCATGCAGTTAATCCGCGTGCCATCACCATCGCAGAAGAAGTTTCCGGTATGCCGGGACTGGCAGCTCCGTTCCTTGACGGAGGTTACGGATTCGATTACCGTATGGCCATGAATATTCCGGACTATTGGATCAAGATCATCAAAGAAAGACGGGATGAAGACTGGAAACCGTCAAGCCTGTTCTGGGAAGTAACCAACCGCCGCAAGGATGAAAAGACTATTTCCTACTGCGAAAGCCATGACCAGGCACTTGTGGGAGACAAAACCATTATCTTCCGTCTGATTGACGCCGACATGTACTGGCACTTCAAGAAGGGAGATGAAAATGATGTCGTTCACCGCGGTATTGCCCTTCACAAGATGATCAGACTGCTGACTGCTTCTACCATCAATGGCGGTTATCTGAACTTTATGGGTAACGAATTCGGTCATCCGGAATGGATTGACTTCCCGCGCGAAGGAAACGGATGGTCTTACAAATACGCACGCCGTCAGTGGAACCTGGTGGACAACAAAGAATTATGTTATCACTGGCTGGGCGACTTCGATTCAGCAATGGTTCATCTGCTGGAAAGCGTCAAAAATATCCAGAAAAGTGACGTGGTGGAAATCTGGCATAACGACGGTGACCAGATCCTGGCATACCGCCGCAAAGACTTGATCTTTGTCTTCAATTTCCATCCAACCCAGTCATTTACCGATTACGGTTTCCTGGTACCGCGGGGAGCATACGACGTGGTACTGAATACCGACAACAAAGCCTTCGGAGGATTTGGTAATACGGACGACACCATACGCCATTTCACCTGTGCCGATCCGCTCTATGCCAAAGATAAGAAGGAATGGTTGAAACTATATATCCCGGCCCGCTCTGCCGTGGTATTGAAAAGAGTGAAATCCTGATTCATGAATGAATATGCACATATAATCTATCAGAAGACCGCCCGCATCCTGACCGTGGGGTGCGGTCTTCTGTTTGCTATTTTCAGCTTTGTCTATCTTTATGTGTTCCAACGCGATTCTCTGGAAGCACTTCATTACTCGCTTGCCCAGGGACGGACACATTTCGCTCCGATGGCCAGCGCACTGGTCATCACACTGATCCTGATCCTGTTAAGATGGGGAATCAACAGTCTGCTGGGACTGAAAGGAAAGGTACGCACCTTGTCTTACCTGCCTTCTTTCTTCATTCTGTGGGCGCTGACGGATATCAGCCATGATGTATACCTGTCCTCATCGGTATCTCCATGGCACTGGCTGCTTCCGTTGCTGATCCTGCTTTTTGTACTCCCGGCTTTCTGGCTCCGCAAGACTTTCCGCGCCGAATTAAACGTTGAAGGAAGTCTGATCGGTCTTGTCAACAGCAATGTAGGCATCCTGTTTCTCCTATGTCTGCTGACCGTCTTCATAGGTAACACCAACCGTTCATTCCATCATGAACTATCGGCAGAACACGCTCTTCTGACACGCAACTATAATCAGGCTGTCAAAGTGGGATACCGTTCACTGGAAGCAACCCGTACATTGACCGCACTCCGTGCCCTTGCCCTGTCACATACCGGCCAAATGGGAGACAAGCTGTTTGAATATCCACAGTATTATCATTCCGAAGGACTGTTTTTCGATGATGACTCACTAAGCGTTCTTCGCTATACAAACGACTCCGTATACCAGCATCTGGGAAGCCGTCCGTATAACGGAGAAGATCATTTGAGTTTTCTGCGGCGGATCTGTTATAAGGAAAGCGGGAAGTTTACAGCTTTGGACTATTATCTTTCAGCCTTGCTGCTGGAAAAAGACGTAAATGAATTTGCAGCCACTCTGAAAGATCTGTACGAACCGGCCGACACTTTGCCCCGTTATTATAAGGAAGCCCTGGCCATTTATGCCGACCGCTATCAGACTGATGATCTGGCAGGGAAAGTAGACAGTCTCCTGATAACCCGTTATCAGGATTACAAAGAAAAGAAAAAACAGTTCACTTCACCTACGGAAGAACGTAATCGCATGCGCCGGGAATACGGTGATACTTATTGGTGGTACTTCGATTATCAGCATTAATCCTATCAGATTAAAAACCTCCTCACTGATACGGGAAAACCACAAATCTATATTTGCTTATGAAAAAACTATTGGGAATACTGATCATATTATGTTCATGTTCATCGGGTAAGGAGTATAATGAACCGCAGTTTGTTGAGAAAGAAGAGATAAGAGGAGAATGTCTTTCTGATGACTTGATGATTAGCTACGCCTGCGACATGGCTGTTGATGACCAGTATATCTACATCCTGGCATCATCACAAGGGAAATGGGTGCATGTATACGACAAGAGCGACGGGCAATACAGAGGAAGCCATGTTCTGACAGGACAAGGTCCGGGTGAAGTCCATACGGCCTCATCTTTAACGGTTGATAAAGACAAATTGCAGATATACGACCAGTCTCAAATGAAGTTGCTTACCTATTCCCTAAAAAAAGCAAGCGACAGTTTGCAGATTTCTTTTATGGATGATGTCAGTTTTTCTTCCAACAAAGGCATTGTCCGCCGGGCATGGCTTTTTGCAGACAGTCTGTATCTGTCTGACGGCCAGCTAGGAGCCGAAAATAAAAAGCAAAAGCGTTTTCAGCTGCATGATGGACATTCCGTGATATATTCATATGATGATTTTCCTGTGCAAGGTAAGGACCTGGAGAAAGTATTCCTTTTTCCTTAAATCTGTTTTTCTCCGTCCAAAGATAAAATGGCAACAGGTACATTATATGGTGGTATCCTTGAGATATTCCACTTGTCTGATTCATCCATATCACTGTCGGATGTATACCGGTTTTACGAGCCTTCGGTTTCTTTCAGTTCCGGCGACCTGATTCCGGAAAAAGACATGAAATATGGCTTTTCAGCTATGAGTGCTACCGATGATGTAATCTATAGTGTTTTGATCGGTGACTCAGACCCCAACAAACTGAACAATATTTCCGTATTCGACTGGAACGGAAAAGGTCTGATACGATATAAGACAGACAAGCAAATCTTCAAATTATCTTGCTATCCAGGCAATCCATCCGAGCTGTATGCTCTGACATTTTCTCCTTCAGAAGGCTTTTCCTTATATCTGTACCGGGTTAAGACAAATAATGGCATCCAATAATCAACTGCAAAATGAGCAATATTGCAGAAGGCCCGGTCTTTTTTAAAAACGTTTCGGCGTGTTCACTAAAACAATTAGATGTTTGAATGAACACGCCGAAACGTTTTTCTTTCGATTTTTATCCTGTACAAAGATGGAAATCGTAGGTTTTTGTGTATTTTTGCAGTCTCAAAACAAAGTCTATATAAAATATAACCGCATAATAGTTATGGCAAAAGAATTAAAAGACCTTACCAAAAGAAGTGAAAACTATTCACAATGGTATAATGACCTGGTTGTAAAAGCTGATCTGGCCGAGCAGTCTCCCGTACGCGGATGCATGGTCATCAAGCCTTACGGATATGCTATCTGGGAGAAGATGCAACGCATATTGGACGATATGTTCAAGGCAACCGGACACGTGAACGCTTATTTCCCGTTGCTGATTCCAAAATCATATTTGAGCCGCGAAGCAGAACATGTAGAAGGTTTTGCCAAGGAATGTGCCGTAGTCACCCACTATCGTCTGAAAAATGCAGAAGATGGTTCAGGAGTAATTGTCGATCCAGCTGCCAAACTGGAAGAAGAACTGATCATCCGTCCGACTTCAGAAACCATTATCTGGAGTACTTACAAGAACTGGATCAACTCATACCGTGATCTCCCCATCCTGTGCAACCAGTGGGCCAACGTCATGCGGTGGGAAATGCGTACCCGTCTGTTCCTCCGTACAGCTGAATTCCTGTGGCAGGAAGGACATACAGCCCATGCTACCCGTGAAGAAGCTGAAACTGAAGCTCAGAAGATGCTGCACGTATATGGTGACTTCGCTGAAAAATATATGGCCGTTCCGGTTATCAAAGGTGTAAAATCTGCCAACGAACGTTTCGCCGGTGCACTTGATACTTATACGATCGAAGGTCTGATGCAGGACGGAAAGGCACTGCAATGTGGTACTTCTCATTTCCTGGGACAGAACTTCGCTAAGGCATTCAATGTACAGTTCGTAGACAAGAACAACAAGCTTGATTATGTATGGGCTACTTCATGGGGTGTATCTACCCGTCTGATGGGTGCTCTTATCATGACTCATTCTGATGACAATGGTCTGGTATTGCCTCCGCATCTGGCTCCGATCCAGGTAGTTATAGTTCCGATCTACAAGAACGACGAACAGCTGAAGCAAATCGATGCCAAGGTTGAAGGTATTGTTGCCAAACTGCGTGAACTGGGCATTTCAGTGAAATACGACAATGCAGACAACAAACGTCCGGGATTCAAGTTTGCTGACTATGAATTGAAGGGTGTACCTGTACGTCTGGTGATGGGTGGCCGCGATCTGGAAAACAACACGATGGAAATCATGCGCCGCGACACGCTGGAAAAAGAAACCCGTACCTGCGAAGGCATTGAAGAATATGTAAAGAACCTGTTGGAAGACATTCAGAACAATATCTACCAGAAGGCTCTGAACTATCGGAATGCTCATATTTACAAAGTGGATACATACGATGAGTTCAAGGAACAGATCGAAAAGGGTGGCTTTATCCTTGCTCACTGGGACGGAACTCCGGAAACAGAAGACCGTATCAAGGAAGAAACCAAAGCTACAATCCGCTGTCTGCCTTTCGAAGCTGATGAAGAAAGCCTGACTCCGGGTGTGGATATGGTTACAGGAAAACCGTCTGCCCGCCGCGTATTGTTCGCCCGCGCTTATTAATCAACATGATATGAAGAAAAAATCCCCGTCATTGACTGCCTGTCAGTGACGGGGATTTCATTAATGAAATACTGTGCAGCTATTACTTGCGTAAACTCTCGCAATATTGAGAGGGAGTCATGCCTGTCTGTTTCTTAAACATCCGGCTAAAGTGCTGGGAATACTCGAATCCCAACTCATAAGCCACTTGCGCAATGGGCGTACCGGAAGCAAGTTCATTTTTAGCAAGCTGAATGACATATTTGCGTATGTGTTCGCTTGCCGTACTACCCGTCATCTTCCTGAACATATCACCGAAATAATTGGCCGACATACAAAGCTTGTCAGCGCAATACTGCACGGTAGGCAAGCCGAGTGCCAGTTGCTGCTTTTCATCAAAATAGTGCTGCAACAGGTCGTTGAACCTTGTCAGTACATCTGAGTTCTCCAATTTTCGGGTAACGAACTGCCGGTTGTAGAAGCGCTGACAGAAGTTCAGTACCAGTTCGATATATCCCACTACAATAGAATCCTGCAATTCATCACGTTTCTTTTGCAGTTCCTCACGTATCTGCCGCATCAATGAAGATAGAATATCGTGTTCCTCATCAGTCATATGAATGGCTTCGTTTATGCGATAATCAAAGAAAGAATAATTTTTGATGGACTTTTCAAGCCGAGTGCCGTGCAACAAGTCAGGATGGAAAAGTAGTGCCTAGCCCGTCAGCATCACCTCCTCGCCATTGTCTTCCTTGCCACCTATCTGTCCGGGAGCCACACAGATAACCGTACCTTTCTTATAATCATACTTGCCGCAACCGTAAGACAAGTCTATTTCTGCCTCATCATGAAAGAAAATTCCATAGATACTGTAATTATTCAGGCAATGGCGCACAGGAGATACTTCCGCATAATCGATAACACAGACCAGCGGATGCCGGTTCTCGTATCCGACGTAATGGCTGTAATCTCCTACATTCCTGATTTTCATAATCTTTGCCATAGTTCTTCTCTTTGAGTTTCAACAGGAACAAAAATAGTGTTTTTCCGCCATATCAATGAATAGCATCATGCAAAATCAGTAAAAAAGGCACAAACCTCCCACTTATCGTTACATGCACCTTCGGCAGAGCCGGTAACTTTGTTCTGTCAAATAAAAAAGAGAATGATGAACAGATTACCTGATATTCCTACAAATATATATGAGGACGAAATCATTGATTTTCTGGCAGAACGTTACCATTGCACCCCGAAAGAAATCATGCAATGCTTTCTCGCACAGAATGGTATGACACAGAATACGAATGAAAAAACGAACTCATTCATTCTGGAAGAAAATGAGATGGAAATATTAAGAGGACTGACAAAAGATTTTTTAAAAAACGAACTTTAAAAAGCAACAAAATGGACCGAAGAAGCTTTCTGAAACAGGCATCCGCTTACGCATTGGCGACAACCTGGACAATGACAAACCTTGAGCAGATATTTGCCGCAACACCACCTGCAAAAAGAAATGAAACAAGAGAACCAGGCAAGAGTATGGAGCATCGCAATTTAGGTGGAATGGAAGTTTCTGCCATAGGCTTGGGATGCCTGCCAATGGTAGGTTATTACGGTGGCAAATACGATAAGAAAGAAGTGCTGCATTGGGGTCTGTCCGAGGCGAGTGCCCGCTCCATACGCAGGGCGCACAGCGTATGCCCGCTTTCCGCAGTACAGAGTGAATACGCCATTTGGTGGCGAGAACCGGAAACAAAAATATTTTCCACACTTCAGGAATTAGGCATCGGTTTTGTTCCATATTGTCCGTTGGGCCGTGCATTCCTCACAGGCATTATCAACGAGAACAGTCGTTTTCAAAAGGGGGACAGGCGGTACAACCTTCCACAATTCCAGCCGGAAGCCCTCAAGCACAACATGCCGTTGGTCTATCTTGTAGAGGAATGGGCAAAGCACAAAGGTGTCACCCCTGCACAGTTTGCCTTAATATGGATGCTCTCACGCAAGCCATGGATAGTGCCCATACCAGGAACGACTAATCCCGACCATCTGGACGATTTCCTTGGTGCAGCCTCTGTCCGGCTGACGCCCTATGAAATGGAAGAATTTGATGACGCTTACGCCAGAATTGATCTGATGGGACATCGTGCAGACCCATTCACAGAAAGTCAGATAGACAAATAATAAACAATTAAAAGCAAAAAAATCAGCTAGAATGTTTTGGTACAGAGGGTATATCAAATCTGTATATTGTTTATCTACAACCGCTCCACCATATAGACTCCGCCCAGAATCAACACCGCTCCCAATAAAGCTGTTGATGTAATCGGTTCGGAAAGAAATACATGGGAAGCCCAAACTGCCACAAGCGGATTTATATACAGGTAGTTGGAAGCCCTTGAAGCTCCGATTATCCGTACACAGGCGTTCCAGGAGATATAACAAAGCATGGAAGCCACAATGCCCAAAAACAACAGATTGATATAAACTGCCGGAAGCCCCAAACGGTCAGGATGGAAAGAAGAAGAAACAAAGGGCAAATAAAGGAACAGAGTAAGCAGACCATAAAAGAAAACTTTACGGGTAATGAACAGGGTAGAGTAGCGGTTGCCCATCCGACGGAGTATCAAACTATAAAAGGCCCAGGAAAGAGCTGCAACCAAAGTCAGACAATCGCCCAAAGGATTCAATTTCAGAAGTACGCTTCCATTGAATACAACCAGGGCAACACCGGACAAAGCGACCAGCGAGCCTATGACAAATCCTTTCCGCAGTTTCTCCCGGAAAAAGAGACTGGACAACAGTACAGTCAGCACCGGAGTGGTACAGACAATCAGAGATACATTGGAGGCCATGGTAATCTCCAAAGCAGAATTCTCTGATATAAAATAGAGTGATCCGCCGGTCAGTCCTGCCAGCAAAAAGAAACCTTCGTCACGCCAGCTGTTAGCCAGCATTTTCCGATGGCAGACGGCAAGCAAGCATACATAGGCCAGTGAAAAACGGTAAGTAAAGATTTCAACGGGAGTCAGTCCGTGATTAATCAATGATTTTGTCGCAATAAAAGTAGATCCCCAGATACTGACCGTCAGAATGGCAATCAGGTGAAACCAGGTCTCCTTATTCCTCGCACTCAAATACATAAAGTCCAGATACATTTTTTAAATTCCGCGCAAAGATAACAGGTATACGTTTTTCTCCTTCCTTTTTACCTGAATATTTTTCACCGGCTTCATCCGCAGGAAAGAAGACTGTCGCAAATCTTTGCTACCTTTGCAAAATAAAACAAATCCACAGCTTCTTGAAAATGAAAAATAAGAAAAATGAACTGATCATGCTGGGTACGGGAAATGCCGCCGTCACCCGTTGTTATAACACATGTTTTGCATTACGCACCTCTCAGGGAACTCTGCTGGTTGATGCCGGAGGGGGCAATGGCATCCTGATTCAGCTGGAAAAAGCAGGGATTGCCATTTCTGACATTCACAACCTGTTTGTTACTCACGCACATACCGACCATATACTTGGAGTCATCTGGATAATCCGCACGATTGCCCAACACATGCAGCAGGGTAAATACGAAGGTATCTTTCGGGTATATGCCCATGATAAAGCCATACAGGTCATTGACTGGATATGCCGGATGACTTTACCCGGAAAAATCGTAGCTTGCCTGGGAGAACGCATTCTGCTTTGTGAAGTAAAAGACGGGGATGCACTGGAAGCTGCCGGCATGAAACTGCAATGCTTTGACATCCTGTCTACTAAAGAAAAGCAATTCGGCTTCCGGGCTATTTTACCGGACCATCAGATTCTGACCTGTCTGGGAGACGAACCCTACAATGAAACCAACCGAAACTATGTGGAAGGAGCGGACTGGTTATTATGTGAAGCCTTCTGTCTCTATGAAGACCGGGAACGTTTCAAACCTTATGAGAAACATCACAGCACAGCTCTCGATACCGGAAGACTGGCCGCCCAACTGAATGTGAAACACCTGCTGCTTTACCACACGGAAGACAAAACCCTGGAAACGCGTAAAATGAAATATACCGAAGAAGCGGGCAAACACTTCAAAGGAAGCATCTTCGTCCCGGATGATCTGGAACTGATCGAACTATAGTTTTCCCGGCCTGGCATGAAACTCACTGACGAGCTTCATACCAGGCCCGATGCTCTTCTCCCCAGTCATCCAGCGCATCAATCATGGCAAGAGACTGCGGCCCAGCTCTGTCAGACTATATTCACTGCGCAACGGAATTTCGGCATACACTTTCTTCTCTACTATTCCATGTTCTTCCAGTTCTTTTAACTGCTGGTCCAACACCCGGGGAATTGCTTCCGGTATCTCTCTGTGTAACTCACTAGGCCGTTTGGGGCGTTCCCTCACAGCATCAATCAGACAAGGTTTCCACTTGGCTCCGATAATCCCCATTGTGATCCGGATCCCACACGACAAATCTAAAGGCAGTTTTCGCTGATACATTGATTTTTTATTTGCAAATTTAACCAGAAATCAGAAACTTCAAACAGACACACATACCCATAAATTTATCAGTATCTGATTCTTTTTACGGGTATTGCCGGATACAGATCCCTGCCGTAACTTTGCAGAAGAATTAATTACTGAATAAAAATTATCCGATCATGAATTACAGAATATTAGGAAAAACCGGGTTCAAGGTCAGCGAAATCTCACTTGGAACCTGGCAGTTAGGATCAAAATGGGGAGAACCCTTCGATGCAGACAAGGCCTGGAAAACCCTGGAAGCAGCCTGTGAACAAGGTATCAATCTGTTTGACACCGCCGACATCTATCAGGATGGCAATAGTGAAAAAACAATCGGAGAATTCCTGAAAAACAAAAAGGAAAAGATTTACGTTGTGACCAAATGCGGCAGAAAACTGAACCCGCATGTCGCCTCCGGATATAATGCCCGAAACATCCGCCAGTTCATCCATGATTCACTCCAGAACCTGCAAAGGGAACAACTGGATTTGGTGCTGTTGCATTGCCCGCCATCCGAAGTTTACCAGAAACAAGAAGTTTTTGATGAACTGAACCGCCTGAAACAGGAAGGCCTCATCGCCCACTACGGTGTAAGTGTAGAACGGATTTCTGAAGCACTGGAAGCTTTGAAACAGGATATATCAGCCATTGAAATTATCTTCAATATGTTCCGTCTCCGCCCCGCGGAAGAGCTGTTCGACCAGGCACAGCAGAAACAGGTAGGAATTATAACCAGAGTCCCGCTTGCCAGCGGATTACTGACAGGGAAATTTACGGAG
>NZ_EQ973644.1:39951-56701 GCF_000157915.1 Phocaeicola coprophilus DSM 18228 = JCM 13818
CGGTGCTCATGACCACCGCTCCTATAATCGCGACGGTGCTTATTTTGACAAAGGGGAAACATTCTCCGGAGTAGACTATCAGAAAGGACTTCATGCCGCTGCACGGCTGAAAGAACTGCTTCACACAGACCGGTTGGCACAAGCAGCCCTCCGTTACATTCTGATGTACCCTGCTGTCAGCACCGTAATTCCGGGAGCCAGTTCACCCGAGCAGATCACAGCCAACGCACAAGCATCCGGCCTGCCTCCATTTACAGAAGAAGAGATGAATATCGTCCGGAAAGTATACGACGAGGAAATCAAACCTCTGGTACACGGCTGCTGGTAAACGGAAACTCAAGATAAAAACACGGAAATCAGTGTAAAATTTCGATTATTTCCCAACTTTTGCTTATCTTTGCACAAGTTATTTTCGCGAATCATGAAAATTAAGGAAATTGTAAATGCCCTTGAGATGTTCGCGCCTCTGCCTTTGCAGGACGGATTCGACAATGCCGGACTGCAAATCGGATTGACAGACGCGGAAGCTACAGGGGCTTTGTTGTGTCTGGACGTAACGGAAGCTGTTGTGGATGAAGCTGTCACACTGGGATATAACCTCATCGTGTCACATCATCCGCTGATCTTTAAAGGGTATAAATCCATTACCGGAAAGGATTACGTGGAACGCTGTATCATGAAAGCCATCAAGAATGACATCACGATCTTCTCCATGCATACCAATCTGGACAACGCTCCTCAGGGAGTAAACTACAAGATAGCCGAAAAGATCGGACTGCAGAACATCCGTATCCTTGACCCAAAAGAAAATGCATTGCTCAAGCTGGTCACTTTCGTACCGGCAAAAATGGCCGGCATTGTCCGTCAGGCTCTTTTCGAAGCCGGTTGCGGATGTATCGGCAACTATGATGCATGCAGCTACAATGTGGAAGGGGAAGGGACTTTCAGAGCACAGGAGGGAACACATCCCTATTGCGGCAAGATCGGTGAACTTCACAAGGAACCTGAAACCCGGATTGAAACAATCCTGCCTGCCTATCTGCGAAGTGCTGTCACGAAAGCCCTGCTGGCTGTTCATCCTTACGAAGAACCGGCCTATGACTTTTATCCTTTGGCCAATACGTGGAATCAGGTAGGGTCCGGAATCATCGGAGAACTGAAAGAGCCGGAAACAGAAACCGATTTCCTGAAACGGATCAAGAAGACATTCGAAGTAGGATGTGTGAAACATTCCCGCCTCAACGGACGACTGATCCAGACGGTGGCCCTATGTGGAGGAGCCGGCGCTTTTCTCCTGCCGAAAGCGGTCAGCCAACGGGCAGATGTGTTCATCACCGGTGAAGTGAAATACCACGATTATTTCAGTTATGAACACAGCATCCTGATTGCGGAGATAGGACATTATGAAAGTGAACAATATACAAAAGAAATATTTTATTCAATCCTAAGGGAAATGTTTCCGGCACTGGAAGTACAGATGACCCGTGTCAATACAAATCCCATTAAATATTTGTAAGATTATGGCAAAAGAAGCAAAGAAAGATCCTACGGAAATGAGCGTAGAACAGAAGCTGAAAACTTTGTATCAATTGCAGACCATGTTGTCTGAAATCGACAAAATCAAGACACTGAGAGGGGAGTTGCCTCTGGAAGTGCAGGATTTGGAAGACGAAGTTACCGGTTTGAGTACCCGTATCGAAAAAATCAAAGGCGAAATTGAAGAACTGAAGTCCTCAGTAGCCAGCAAAAAGATCGAAATCGAAACTGCCAAAGCTTCTATCGAAAAATATAAGAACCAGCAGGATAACGTACGCAACAACCGCGAATACGACGTGCTGACCAAAGAAATTGAATTCCAAAGCCTGGAAGTAGAACTGTGCGAAAAACGTATCCGCGAATACACAGCTTCTATCAAAGCTAAGGAAGAAGAAATCGAAAAGAGCAACCAGACTCTGGAAGAACGCCAGAAAGACCTGGAAATCAAGAAAAACGAACTGGACGAAATCATCTCTGAGACCAAACAGGAAGAAGAAAAGCTGAGAGAAAAAGCCAAAAACCTGGAAACAATGATCGAACCGCGTCTGTTGCAGGCTTTCAAGCGTATCCGTAAGAATTCCAGAAATGGTCTGGGTATCACTTATGTACAGCGTGATGCCTGTGGTGGTTGCTTCAACAAGATTCCGCCTCAGAAACAGCTGGATATCCGTATGCGCAAGAAAATTATCGTATGCGAATATTGCGGACGAATCATGATCGACCCGGAACTGGCAGGCGTAGTCGCTGAAAAGCAACTGGAAACAAAGATCAAAACTAAATAATCATTGCTTGTTCTCAAGCTCGATCCTTTAGAAAGAAATTCCCCGTGTCTTCCGGATATTCCGGACTGCACGGGGAATTTTTTATCTCCCGGACGCTATCTGGGAAATCATTTTTCCTCTGAAGGAACCTCTTCAGGTTTAGGAGGCTCGGGGAGTGGTTTCTGCTTCATTCCCAACCACTGATCATACTGGGCTTCCGTCAGAATCTTCTTCATTTTCTTGTTCTTTTTCTCGATACGTTTCTGAAGATCTTCCTGTTTTTCCTTCGGGCCTGCACCCATTGGCATGCCTCTCATTCCTTCTCCTTCAGGACACGGACCTCCCATAGGCGGCATTCCTCCATCGTGAGGACGAGGACCTCTTCCCGGCATTCCTCCCGGCATTTCAGGACGTTGGAAACGCTTCTCAAACAATTCCCGCTGCTCTTTCAAGAGCAACTTATAGACTTTTTTGTACTGTTTTTCCGTCAGATCCAGTTCTTTTTTAAGATGTTCTGCTTCTTTTCTGGCCGTCTTTTCCGGATTGGGAATTTCACGGAAGTGCTCTTTCTTCGGTTCGGATCCGGCACTTCCTTCAGACTGAGCCATACCCTGCATGGAGAATAACATCATACCCATGCAGAGCAAGGCATACTTCATTTTTCGTTTCATGTGCAAATCTTCTTTTATTAATACACAACAAAAGTAGAATCTCCACTTCAAACTGAAAAATAGAATAGACTAACGGAAACTTTTCAACGATTAACGAAGGATTACAGGCTCCATTTACCCTGTAATTCCACGACCGTAGCAGGTTCGTTGAACTGGACTGAACTGACATCTATGACGCACATATTACGTTCGGCATCCTGTTCCACCTTTACTGCTTTGTTGCCATGAAGCATACTTGCCTTAACCTTGCCTTTGTCAAAGGTACAGGGCAGTTCAATTTTTCCACTTTCCGGTTTGCCATACATAATAAGGTACAGTCTGTCATCTCCTTTGCGGGTAATCCGGCCCCATTCAAATTCTTTATCAAAAGGATTTGCGCGAGTTCCATAGATGGCTTCTCCATTGGTTTTCATCCATTTACCGATTTCCTTAAAGAGTCTGATGCTCTCTTCAGGTATTGATCCGTCACTCTTGGGGCCGATATTCAACAGGAAGTTTCCTCCCCGGCTGACCACATCAACCAATTCATGTATCAGCTCCTCAGAGGTTTTCCATTTCTGGTTATCCGCGGAATATCCCCATGTACCGTTCAGCGTCTGACATGCTTCCCAGTCTCCATCAATTCCATTAGCAGGGATATGATGTTCTGCAGTAGAGTAGTCCCCTTTCCAGGTTGGAGTCACCTTGATACCTCCTTCACTCAGGTGATTGTCCGAATGATAAAGACGGTTATTCTGAATAGCTTTGGGGTATTTGTCAAACAAGGCTTTCATCAGACGGGTAGCTCCCCACGCATAGTCTCCCTGAAATTTAGGCTGGCTGAAATCCCACCATACCAGATCTACCTTATACTGGTTGATCAATTCGTTGAAGATCGTGAACAAGTATTCTTTGTATTTTTCGTGGTTACCGAAATGACGTTTTCCCTGTTTCTCAGCTTCATAGTTTCCGGCAGGATAGGAGATACCCGATCCGCTGGGATCATAATCCGGATGATTCCAGTCCAGCAGAGACACATAATAACCGGCCTTCATGTCATACTTCTTACATGCCTCGGAATACTCCCTGGCGATATCAATTCCTTTCAGATTCACCACATTAAAATCATATTCGGGAGTATTGAACATATTGAATCCCTCGTGATGTCTGCTTGTCAGTACAGTGTAGGTACAGCCTGCTTCCTTGGCCAGTTTGACCCATTGTTCAGCCATACCGCTCTGTGGATTGAAGCGGGGAAGAGCTTCTTTCTTATAAGTATCAAAATCGGCGCCAGACTGCATCTGAATCCATTCCACACATCCTTCATATTTTTTCCCCTGGAATTCTCCTGCAAGTCCTGAATAAAGACCATAATGGATAAACATACCGAACTTGCCGTCTCTCCACCATTTCATTCGGGCATCCCGCTGCTCCTTTGTCTCATACGGAGCTCCTTCATTGCCTCTGCGCTCATCGTATACCAGTTCCTGCAGATAGACAGCCTTTACAAAACCATTGATAGTAGTAGATATGTTTTCAGCCTGTAAAGTTCCTGCCATAGACAGGCGCTTGACAGCATCCTTCATTTCGAGTTGCTCCTTCAGGGCACCTTCATAGCTGTCTTTCAGTTCTTTCGGACAAGTAGGATAGGTTAATTGCAATACAGCTTGCAGGGAAGGATCATTCTGACATTTCTTCTGCAATTCAGCCAGCACTTTCTGGGTTTGTTCCCAGTCGGCAGCTGAATGCATCTCATTGAGTGCACGAGTTGCAGCAGCATAAATGTTACATAACTCCTTAAAATTATCGGAATGAATGTCCGTTCCCCAGCAAAAGCTTGATAAGGCAAGCATGGCACCTGTTAAAATCGTTTTTTTCATGGTGTTTTATTTAATTAGTTGATTATAAGTTACAAAGAATTTATTCTATCCTTTTTCTCTTAGTTGTGCACACGTGTGCATTGCAAAAGTAGACATATTTTTCATATTTGCAAAATATAAAATAAGAATTAAGCGCTTTGGATTATATACTTCCTCTTTCCTGCAATTCCAGAGGCAATACGATATCTTCCTTGATATTTTCTCCGGATTCGATTTCACGCAGCAACAGATTTAGCAACGATTCCGACAGAAGATCTATTGAAGGGGATAAGGTTGTCAGTTCCGGATCGCATACAAGTCCCATGGGATTGTCATCAAATCCCACGACAGCAACCTCATCCGGAACAGAAACGCCATGCTCTTTCAGATATTTGATAACCCCAATGGCAACCTCATCATTTATGCAGACAATCGCATCCGGTCTTTCGGAGGAACTGAATAGAATAGAAGCCGATTTATAACCGTCAGCTATAAATATCTGTCCGGCAGGAACACATTTCTCATAAGAAAGTCCTGCCTCACGGACAGACTGAAAGTAAGCCTTCAACCGGTCTTCGAATATCTGAGTATATCCGTCATACGATATATATGCAATTTTCTTTTTCCCCAGTTCTACCAGTCTGTCTACCACCTGCTTCATTGCCTTTCCGTTATCCAGCACAATCGTAGAGCAGACAGTCTCCTTCGGAACACGGTCGAAATAAACCAGCGGAATGTTCTCTTCGGTCAACCTGTCAAAATGCTCGGTAGAGGATGTCCTCAGACCAACGGAGGCAGCCACTCCTGCAACACGCAGGCTGATCAGGGAATTTATGATATCTTTCTCGACGTTGGGATCGTCATTCGACTGGAAGATCATGATCATGAACCCTTTTTCCCGTGCCATTTCAGTAATCATCGAAATGATTCTGGAAAAGAAATGATGCTTCAGATCAGGTATGATGAAAGATATGACTTTCGTTTTTCCGTTCCGGAAGTTCTGGGCTAAAATATTGGGAGTATATCCCATTTCCCTGGCTGCCTGCAGGATCATGTTCCTGGTATTCTCATTGACCTTTGTGCTTCCCTGCAATGCACGCGAAACCGTAGCATGGTGTATTCCCAATTCCTTTGCTATATCTTTTATGGTAACTTCCTTTTTCATATCCTGGTTACGAATTACATACCTCTGTCCATATCAGACAAGAGGTTCACAGTTCTGTATAATGAGGGATTCCCGGAAGAAAAACATAGGTCTGGTTCGCATAGTCCATCCGGCAACAGTAATGATTCAGTCCGTTGCTGACAATCAGATAATCCACCTTAAGCACCATGTTATAGCGGGTAATCTGATCAAATACAGCCTGAGTAATCTCTACGGTAGGAGCCTTGTATTCCACAATCATCCGGGCCGTCAGATCACGGTTATACAACACCGTATCACAACGTTTGCGGGTACCGTTCAGGTTAATCTGCACTTCATTGGCCAGCAACCCCTGAGGATATCCTTTTTCTTTCAGCAGAAAATGGGTAAAGTGCTGGCGTACCCATTCCTCCGGGGTCAGGGCAACATAACGGCGGCGGATCACATCAAATATCACGTTTTTACCGTTCCGCTGGGTAATTCTGGCATCAAAAGCAGGCAGGTTCAATGCAAACATAGGCGTTTTTCTATCACAACGCAAAGATACTTCATTTTCTCAAAAGTGCATAAAAGCCTGAATACTTTCCACAATCCGGAGACTTCCTGCATGAGAAAATGTCAACTTTCCTTTTGCTGTCTGCATTATTATTGTACATTTGCGTTTACAGAAAGTTGTTTCTTCCCGGAAGCATTTCTGATATATTCCTATTTAGCAACACAAATTCTGGAATCTTATGAAAACAAAAGAAGAAATCGTAGCCAACTGGCTGCCTCGTTACACCAAACGGAAACTGGAAGACTTCGGCGAATATATCCTGCTGACGAACTTCAACAAATATGTCGAGATTTTTGCAGAACGGTTCAATGTGCCTATTCTGGGACGTGACGCCAACATGACTTCTGCACACGCAGAAGGAATCACCATCATCAATTTCGGTATGGGAAGCCCCAATGCAGCCATCATCATGGACCTGCTGAGTGCCATACATCCCAAGGCATGCCTGTTCCTGGGCAAATGCGGGGGAATTGACAGAAAAAACCAGATCGGTGATCTGATCCTGCCCATTGCAGCCATCCGTGGAGAAGGAACTTCCAATGATTACTATCCGCCTGAGGTTCCTGCCTTGCCGGCTTTTATGTTGCAGAGAGCCGTGTCGTCATCCATCCGTGACCACTCCCGCGACTACTGGACAGGAACCGTCTATACAACCAACCGGCGCATCTGGGAACACGACGAGGAGTTCAAGAAATACCTGCTAAAGACAAGAGCCATGGCAGTCGATATGGAAACCGCTACCTTATTTACTACCGGCTTTGCCAACCATATCCCGACAGGAGCCTTACTGCTGGTTTCCGACCAGCCCATGATTCCGGAAGGTGTAAAGACAGAGCAGAGTGATACCATGGTCACCCAGCGTTTTGTACACGAACACGTAGAGATCGGTATCGATGCCCTGCGTATGATCATTGATGAAAAGAAGACCGTTAAACACTTGAAATTTGACTGGTAATTTTACCATTATGGCGAAAGAAACTACATACGAAGAGATAGCCCGCAACCTGAAAAACAAGATCTATTCTCCCGTCTATTTCCTGATGGGAGAAGAAGATTATTACATCGACCGGATCTCTGATTACATCATGGATACCGTCCTGACAGAAACAGAAAAAGAGTTTAATCTGACGCTTCTGTACGGATCAGATACCGATATCGTATCGATTATCAATGCTGCCAGACGCTATCCGATGATGTCGAAATACCAGGTTGTCATCGTCAGGGAAGCCCAGAATCTTAAGAATCTGGATGAGCTGATTCACTATCTGCAGAAGCCGATGAGCTCAACCATCTTAGTAATGTGCTACAAGCACGGAACTCTGGACCGGCGAAAAAAGATTACAGCCGAACTGGAAAAGGCCGGAGTATTATTTGAATCCAAGAAGCTGAAAGATACCCAGCTGCCCGGATTCATTTCATCCTATCTGAAGCGCAAACAGGTGGAAATTGAACCGAAGGCATCAGAGATGATGGCCGAATTTGTCGGAACAGATTTGAACCGGATGGCAGGTGAATTGGAAAAATTAATTATCACTCTTCCGGCCGGACAAAAACGGATTACAGCCGAACAGATTGAACGGAACATCGGCATCAGTAAAGATTATAACAATTTCGAATTAAGGAATGCCCTGATTGAAAAGGATGTGTTCAAGGCAAATCAGATAGTAAAATATTTTGAAGATAATCCCAAGAATAACCCTTTGCAGGTCACGCTGGCCGTACTCTTTAATTTCTTTTCCAACCTGATGCTGGCTTACTATGCACCCGACAAATCCGACCAGGGAATTGCCAGTCAGCTGGGACTTCGCTCACCCTGGCAGGCCAAAGACTACATGGCAGGCATGCGCAAATATACAGGGGTCAAAGTTATGCAGATTATCGGAGCCATCCGCACCTGTGATGCGAAGTCTAAAGGCATAGACAATCCGTCCATTCCGGACGGGGAACTCCTGCGTGAACTGGTCTACTTTATCCTTCATTAAATCCTCCAGGCCCCGTCTGTTCCTCCGGAAAACAGAATACTTCCCAAAATCACTGAGATTTTAAAAATCGTGCACGACTCTTCGGTTGGCTGCAAATTTTAAAATCTCAGTGATTTGTCTTTTTCTCCCGATAAGGTGAAGAGTCATCAGGATAAACAGATGTACGCAAGAGCAGAAGAGAACCTGCATAAATCACATGAGTAAAAACCATCTCAGTCCTTTTATAGAGAATTATATCCAATTGTAAAATATCGGTTATTACAAATGGAATATTACAAATGTAATAGGGTGGAAATGTTTATTTTTCTAATTGATATTACAAAAGTAAAAGCACTGTATTACAGACAGAAAGATCATACTTACAAGTCTAAACGTTACAAATATAATTGTATATGTATATTTATAGACTGACATTTTTAACTTATAAACAACAGATAACCAGTACAATTAAGTAAAATATACCGAAAGTCAACTTTAACTAAAACACTTTACAAGCACCTATTGCGTCATATACAGATGGAAATAACAACATATCTAGACAGACACCGCTATAAACCAATATTTTATATCTAATAATTAAAGTTATTAGAGAAGCATACAAGAAACCTTTTACAATTGTATCCATCCTACATAAATACAGATGTATAAGATTTATTCCATTTGTAATTATAGACAAATAGATATGTAAATTTGCTTTTGTGAAAAGTAATTCTTACCTTTGTAACACATAAATCCATTTGTAAATGAAAGATCGAATTCTTCAAATCATGCAGAAAGAAGGCCTCTCCAATGTAGAGTTTGCCGAGAAACTGGGCATTTCCACCTCATCCTTGTCCCACATATTCAGCGGACGCAACAAACCTAGCCTTGAGGTAGTTATGCGTATCCATAAAGCATGTCCATATATAAACTTAAACTGGCTTTTGTATGGTGACGGAGAAATGGAAGAGACTACTTCCTCAATCAGTCATGTCGATCTGTTTACTCAGACGCCTGAGAATCGAGAAATTCCGGCCGAAGAGCCGGCCGGCGCAGATTTTCGCAAGGAAAACCCATCAGGAAGTCCGGTTTATGTGCCTAAAGAAATTGTAAGAGAGGAAGTTAAGTACATCGAAAAGCCTCATCCGAAAATTACTGAAATAAGAATTTTCTTCGATAATGGAACATATGAAGTGTTCAAACCGGAAAAATAATCCGGTGTCATAAACCTCGGCCAGCTTTTGCCGGTATTTTAGGGTAAATTCGTTATCTTTGCAAGGAGAATGAATTTACCCTAACTTTTATGAAAAAATACGTATTAGATTTAACGGTCACAGAGAACATTCGCTTGCATGCGAACTATGTTCTGATCAAGTTAACTCAATCAGATCCGCTTCCCGAAATGCTTCCGGGACAATTTGCGGAGATCCGCGTGGACGGCTCGCCTACAACCTTCCTGAGACGTCCCATTTCTATTAACTATGTAGACAGAAAGACCAATGAAGTATGGTTCCTTGTACAGCTGGTCGGCGACGGAACCCGGAAACTGGCTACCGTACAAAAAGGCGATACGGTCAATGTCGTACTGCCTTTGGGCAACGGTTTCTCCATGCCGGAATCACCGGAGAAGAAAGTACTGCTTATCGGAGGTGGCGTAGGTACAGCACCGATGCTTTATCTGGGCGAAGCCTTGCTCAAGGCAGGCTGCAAGCCTACATTCCTGCTGGGTGCACGCTCCAAGAACGATCTGTTGCAGTTAGACCAGTTTGCTGCTTTCGGAGAGGTTCACACCACAACAGAAGACGGAAGCATGGGCGAAAAAGGTTATGTAACCATGCACAGCGTACTGGCCAACAACCAGTTTGACATGATTTATACCTGCGGTCCCAAGCCGATGATGATGGCTGTGGCCAAATATGCCAAGGCACACAACATTGAATGCGAAGTCTCTCTGGAGAATACAATGGCCTGTGGTGTAGGAGCTTGCCTCTGCTGCGTGGAAAAGACAGACGAAGGTCATGTGTGTGTATGTAAAGAAGGTCCGGTTTTTAATATCAAGAAATTATTATGGCAGATTTAAGTATAAACATCGGTAAATTGGAAATGTCAAATCCGGTGATGACCGCATCAGGTACATTCGGATACGGACTGGAATTCCAGGACTTTGTAGATCTGGAAAAGATCGGCGGCATCATTGTAAAAGGCACAACCCTGCATCACCGCGAGGGAAATCCTTATCCCCGTATGGCAGAAACTCCTATGGGAATGCTGAACGCCGTAGGATTGCAGAATAAGGGTGTACACTACTTTGTAGACCACATTTACCCGCAAATCAAAGATATCCGGACCAATATGATTGTAAACGTATCCGGTTCACAAGTGGAAGACTATGCCGAAACTGCCAGCATCATCAACGAGCTGGACCATATTCCTGCCATTGAACTGAATATCTCATGTCCGAATGTAAAACAGGGAGGTATGGCATTCGGAGTCACAGCCAAGGGAGCAGCCGAAGTAGTCAGTGCCGTGCGTAAGGTGTACCACAAGACTCTGATCGTAAAACTGTCACCCAACGTAACCGACATCACGGAAATCGCACGGGCGGCTGAAGGAGCCGGAGCTGACAGCGTTTCACTGATCAACACCTTGCTGGGTATGGCCATTGATGCCGAAAAACGCAAGCCCATCCTCTCCACCGTCACCGGCGGAATGAGCGGTGCTGCTGTAAAACCGATTGCCCTGCGCATGGTATGGCAGGTAGCCAAAGCCGTACAGATTCCGGTAATCGGACTGGGAGGAATCATGAACTGGAAAGATGCCGTAGAGTTCCTGCTGGCCGGCGCCAGTGCCATCCAGATCGGAACGGCCAACTTCATCGATCCGGCTGTTACCGTGAAAGTGGCAGAAGGTATCAACGACTATCTGGACCGTCACGGATACAATTCCGTACGCGACATTATCGGTGCACTGGAAGTGTAATCCATTAAGAATTATCTTTACATCAGACCGAGTATAAAATCACCGGCATACCGTTGCTCCTTTTTCAGGACAACCGGTATGCCGGTGAACTTTTTTCCGGAGGGAGAAAGAGTCATCCGATCTTTCCGGAACCTCCGGGAATCCGTATTGTCAATTATTTTCCTTCCAGCAAATCGGGGCGGAGACGCTGCGTCCGTTCCAGAGACTGCTGGAATTCCCACTCCCGGATCTTCGCTTCATGGCCGGACAAAAGCACATCAGGCACCTTCCATCCGTTGTATTCTGCCGGGCGCGTATAAACCGGAGGAGCCAGCAGATTATCCTGGAAAGAATCTGACAAAGCCGACTGCTCATCAGAGATCACTCCCGGAATGATACGGACGATCGAGTCAGCAATCACAGCAGCTGCCAGCTCTCCGCCGGTCAGTACATAGTCACCGATACTGATCTCTTTCGTGATGAAATGTTCCCGGATACGATAGTCGATCCCCTTGAAATGACCGCAGAGGATAATCAGGTTCTGACTCATGGAAAGCGTATTCGCCATCTTCTGGTTAAACTGCTCCCCGTCGGGAGTCGTAAAGATCACCTCGTCATAGTGCCGTTCGGCTTTCAGTGCCGAGATACAGCGGTCAATGGGTTCAATTTTCATTACCATTCCCGCACATCCTCCGAAGGGGTAATCATCCACCTTCCGATAACGGTCGTAAGCATAGTCGCGCAGGTTATGAATGTGAAACTCTGCAATCCCTTTTTTCTGTGCACGGCTCATGATGGAATAATTGAAAAATCCCTCGATCATTTCCGGCAAAACGGTTATAATATCTATTCTCATACTGGCTTGTTATTTTTTGCAAAAGTACGAATATTCTGCCTTACCCACATCGCCCTCCCGCACATTTTTGCTATTTTTGCAGGAAACTCATTTTTGAATATCATGACCGAAACAGAAAGAATAGACCAGCTGCGAGAAGAATTACATCGCCATAACCACAACTACTATATACTGAATGCGCCCGTCATCTCCGATCAGGAGTTCGACAAGCTGATGCGGGAACTGCAGGATCTGGAAGCCCGGCATCCGGAACATTTCGATCCCACTTCGCCGAGCATGCGCGTGGGCAGCGACATCAACAAGGACTTTGTCCAGGTGGAGCACAAATATCCGATGCTTTCGCTGGGCAATACCTATTCCGAAGACGAAGTGACCGAATTCTACGAACGTGTCCGCAAGTCGCTGAATGAAGACTTCGAGATCTGCTGTGAAATGAAATTCGACGGGACCTCCATTTCGCTGACCTACGAAGACGGCCGGCTGATCCGTGCCGTAACCCGGGGCGACGGAGTGCGCGGTGACGACGTAACAGACAATGTAAAGACCATCCGCAGCATTCCGCTGGTGCTTCATGGAACCGGTTATCCGAAAAGTTTCGAGATCCGCGGAGAGATCCTGATGCCCTGGACCGTCTTTGAAGAACTGAACCGGGAACGGGAGCTGCGCGAGGAACCTCTCTTTGCCAACCCGAGAAATGCCGCTTCTGGAACCCTGAAGTCACAGAACTCGGCTGTTGTAGCCGCACGCAGACTGGATGCGTATCTCTATTACCTGCTGGGAGACAACCTGCCTTGCGACGGACACTACGAAAATCTGCAGGAGGCCGAAAAATGGGGATTCAAGATTTCAAAAATCACCCGTAAGGTACATTCCCTGCAAGAAATTTTCGATTTCATCAAGTACTGGGATGTGGAACGCAAGAACCTGCCTGTAGCCACCGACGGGATTGTCCTGAAAGTAAACTCCCTCCGCCAGCAGCGTAATCTGGGCTACACGGCCAAGTCTCCACGCTGGGCCATCGCCTATAAGTTTCAGGCTGAACAGGCACTGACCCGTCTGCTGAAGGTCACCTATCAGGTGGGACGCACCGGAGCTGTCACCCCCGTAGCCAATCTGGAACCGGTACAACTGTCAGGAACCGTCGTACGCCGGGCTTCACTCCATAACGCGGATATCATTGCCTCGCTCGACCTGCATCTGGGCGACAACGTCTATGTAGAAAAAGGCGGGGAGATCATTCCGAAAATCACCGGGGTGGATCTGGCTTCACGTCCGGCCGGAAGTGAGAAAGTGACCTTCATCACTCATTGTCCAGAATGCGGAAGCAAGCTGGTACGCTATGAAGACGAAGCAGCCCACTACTGTCCCAATGAAACAGGATGTCCTCCGCAGATCAAAGGAAAGATCGAACACTTTATCAGCCGGCGTGCCATGAACATCGAAGGACTGGGCCCTGAAACCGTCGACCAGTTCTATCAGGAAGGCCTGATTCACGATGTAGCCGATCTTTACACCTTGCGCAAGGAAGACATCTGCCGCCTGGAACGGATGGGAGACAAATCGGCTGAAAATATCATTCAGGGAATCCGGAAGTCAACGGAAGTACCCTACGAAAGAGTACTCTTCGCCCTGGGCATCCGTTTTGTGGGAGAAACCGTCGCCAAGAAAGTTGCCAAAGCCTTTACTTCCATTGATGCCCTCGCACAGGCCACACTTGATGATCTGATCCATGTGGACGAAATCGGAGAGAAGATAGCCCAAAGCATCCGGCTGTATTTCTCCGACGAGAAAAACCGTTCCCTGATCGAACGCCTGCAACAGGCCGGCCTGCAACTGGCTGCCGGAGAAAAGGATCTGTCCGACCACACTGACAAACTGCAGGGCCAGTCCATCGTCATCAGCGGCGTCTTTGCCCGCCATTCCCGCGACGAATACAAAGAACTGATCGAGAAACACGGAGGCAAAAATGTGGGCAGCATCTCCAGGAAAACCAGCTTCATTCTGGCCGGAGAAAACATGGGTCCCAGCAAACTGGAAAAAGCAGAGAAACTGGGCATCCGCATCGTGAACGAAGAAGAATTTTTGAAAATGATTGACTAATCAGGCACAAGCCTTACGGATTGCACGGAAAAAAATGCCGGACATTTCATTTTAATAGAAAATATTCGTATTTTTGTGCATTGTTAGAATGCGTTTATAATTCATTTATGATACAAAGAAAGCTAAGAGGAATGGGAGTCGCACTGATCACTCCCTTCAATGAAGACGGAAGCGTAGATTATGAGTCGCTGATGAGACTGGTCGAATACCAGGTACAGAACGGGACAGACTTTCTGTGCGTACTGGGAACGACAGCCGAAACACCGACCCTGACTGCCGAAGAAAGAAAAAAATCAAGGAAACGGTTGTCGAACGTGTCAACGGACGAATTCCCATCCTGCTGGGAATCAGCAGTAACTGCACGCAAACCGTAGTCGACACGCTGAAGAACGATGATTTTACGGGAGTGGATGCCGTACTGGTAGCCGTTCCTTACTACAATAAACCTTCCCAGGAAGGAATTTATCAGCACTACAAGGCCATTGCCAAGGCTACAGACCTTCCTGTTGTGCTCTACAACGTTCCCGGACGTACGGGAGTGAACATGACGGCCGAAACCACCCTTCGCCTGGCACGTGACTTCGACAACATCGTTGCCATCAAGGAAGCTTCCGGAAACATCACCCAGATGGATGACATCATCAAAAACAAGCCTGAAAACTTTGATGTCATTTCCGGTGACGACGGAATCACATTCCCCCTGATCACTCTGGGAGCTGTGGGAGTCATCTCTGTAATCGGGAATGCCTTTCCGCGTGAATTCAGTCGCATGACACGTCTGGCTCTGGCCGGAGATTACGCAAGCGCCCTGACCATCCACCACAAGTTTACCGAGCTGTTCAAGCTGCTTTTCGTTGACGGTAACCCGGCAGGAGTGAAAGCCATGCTGAACATGATGGGCATGATCAAGAACCGCCTGCGTCTGCCGCTGGTGCCCACCCGCATCACTACCTACGAAGAGATGCGCAAGATTCTGGACGAATTGAAAATCAAATACTAGAAATTCCTGCAAAGCCGCAAGGAGAAAGGGAGAAGATGCCGACATACCATCTTCTCCCTTTCTCCTTTATTTCATCCTGCCTGAATCTCCATTTTCTTCAGTTTATTTCTACCGCTTTAAAATTATTTTCAGAAAAGCCTTTGATACCTCAAAAATGAAAGACTTGGTATAGATCCCTCAATGGACTCTTATAAATGTCAATATGACACTGAGCATGTATAATAATTGGTCCTAATTTATACCCTCCGGAAATCTGTTTCTCCAGTTCCTATATGAATCAACAAAGTTTTCAGAAGAAGTTAATAAATGCAAAATAATCTCTTAATCCTTTTATTTTTATTATGAAATGTCCTTATTTTTTGTTTACTTCGCATAAGTAAATTAATACTAATAACCTGATACTTATGAATCTCTATAAATACATCCTGTCCATCCTTTTCCCGGTTGTTCTTTCCGTGCTCACTTTCTCATGCAAAGAGGAAGCAGGTATCGAATTGTTCCAAAACCTTGATATCGTAGGCGAAGTTCCCATTCAGGAAGGCAGCCTGAGATGCACTGTTCTTCACGGAGGCACCATCAATGTATACGGAGGAGTGGGGAAGTATGACGTTTTCTCCAGCGATGAAGAAACCGTTCAGGTAGAAATGGTAGAAAACCGTTACATGCGTTTCTATGCTCTCAAAAGCGGACAGGCTACACTTACAGTCATGGATGACGCGCACAATGCATCTGAGATCCGCATCAGTGTCGAACCCTATCTGCGCAATATCTGGCTTTATGAGGTGGGCTATCAGGTGACGGCTGACAATGAAGAACTGCGCACCTGCATCGAAGAAGAACTCGCTGTCTCCGAAACATGGCGTGATGCCCGTCTTCAGTTGCTTTTTGACACTTCAGAGGGAGGATCCTGCCAGATTTATTCCGGTAATTCAGCCCTTACTGATGAAGGTACGAGATTCACCTGGACCCCGGAAGGAGTTACCGTTATTTCTCCGGAAGGCAACGAATTATACCTGTCCCGTTCCGAAGACTTCCTGCTTCCGGAAAATATCCGGAAAAGCCGTGCACTGGGACCTGTGCATGGCGCATGGGAAATGGATCTGACCGAAGAATTCCGGACTAAGTATCCGTCCGTAAAAAGCGTCAGAAAGATTCTCTTTTACACCTATTCTGCTGATTGAATAAAAACGCCGAAGCCTTTTACTTAAAACGCCGAAACGTTTTGCAGAAAAGCCCGAATTCTTTTATAAAAACCCTTCGTTGCAAACGTGCAGACATTTCGCCAGAATCGTGCAGACGATGCAGCTTTATCGACCGCACGATCACCCCACAACGACCGCACGATTCGGCTCAATCGACCGCACAATTC
>NZ_EQ973644.1:57811-63440 GCF_000157915.1 Phocaeicola coprophilus DSM 18228 = JCM 13818
AAAACTTCCAAACATTTCAAAGAAAAAAGAGTGACCGCGACAGGATTCAAACCTGTAACCGGCTGATCCGTAGTCAGCTACTCTATTCAGTTGAGCTACGCGGCCATGTCTTTTTGTTTGACGGGTGCAAAGGTATGGACTTCTTGTGAAACTTCCAAATATTCCTGGAACTTTTTTTCAAAAAAATTAATCCGTGAACTTCGCTCCGAATATCTGCCAACCCAGTGTGAGGCCGAAATTCCAGTTCTTTTCCGGTGAACTATAATGATTTAGGTAGGCACTTACCACCCCGAACGGCAGTTTTACAACCAAGGCCAGTTCTCCCATATATTCAAAGCCATGAAAGAGCTTTCCATAGCTTGCCTTGTTGCTTTCATCCGGAATGATCGGGAAAATCGGTACAAAGCCATACAGACCAAGTCGTGCATGAAACACCGTGTTCAACTGATAAATGGGCATAATCCCTCCTCCGATGAACTGATTGGCCCGGAAAGCCTCATTATAGGTTGTCTTGCTGTGATAGGTAGGGGTAAACTCACCGGCCTGCATCATGGTAGCCCGGTAATTATGACTGAAGTTCCGCGAAGAATAATATCCCTTGATATAAGTACCCAGCGTGAAATTATGCCGGAAGTTGAAATACCGCTCCATCTCGTACGACAGTTGCAGCCATGACTGGATATATTCATATCCTCCCTGATGCGGATCTTCTCCCATACCGGCCCTGTAATGCTCCGTACCCGTATAAAAATGGGCAGCGAGCCGTTCCCTGCGTCCGGAGGTAGCATATTGCCGGCTGTTCAGCGTATTGCCGTCAAGAGCCACCGAGCCTCCGAAAATTGTATAATTACTGGCATCCCGCTTCGCATTGGTAAAATCAATGACCTTGGTCTGGAAATACTGATCTTCCATCCCTGCTACTCCCACACTGAATTCTGCCTTCTGGCGGCTCAGAAAGGGAAGGGATACCATCAGCTTGACAAACTGTTCGTCTTTTTTGTTGAAAATCGGGTCATTCCCTGCATTGAAGAACTTGCCGTTCGTCAGATAGTCGAACGATGAAAGAGAGCCTACTATCCGGTATGACGTGGGAATTCCTGTCGGGATATCTATACGGCCGGACACCTGCAGATTATTGTAGATCTGCCCGAACTGCGCATCAAGCGCCACTTCCTTCGAAAAATTATTCAGGTTATGATAAGTTGCCCCGACATAAATCTGATTGGAGCCGTTGGATCCCACGTTACCTCCCACACGGAGCGACAGATCATCCTCAAGCTTCACTTTCAGATCGAGATCGTACGTACGGTCCATCGGATTATAGACAGCATGCGGAATGATTTCAGAGATCATGTTATCGGAAATCAGCCGGAAATAGCCCCGCCGGAAATCCTCCAGCGTAAAGATTTCCTGGTCGTGGGAATGAAACTCCCTGCGGATGTAACGTTTCTGCTGGTCGTTTGCCCCATGAATCACAATCTTGCGGAAACGAAGTTCCGGCATGGCATTCCGGAATGCCACCCGCTTCCGTTCCAGCTGACGAAGATTGATGCGCCGGGAAATGCGGCTCTTGATCGAATCCATCAGTTCAATAGTCCGCTTATAGCCATTATCGTGAAGTTCGTCGAAACGGTCAAAGTCCATCAGGCTGACGTCATCATACTTGAAAGTCATCAGAATGCCGAGAGAATCAGGAACCGTATAGTCCGTTTTCTGCATGATCATGTTTTCCAGCTGCCCCATGATGTCACCTTCCTTAGGCTTGCCGGGATTGGAACTGACCACGCTTCCGATAATTATATCCGGATGGAAGTCCTCCGTCATGATATTCACGGGGAAATTGTTGTAGATACCACCGTCATACACCAGTACGGAATCTATTTCAATAGGCTTGAACATGGCAGGAAAACTCATGGAAGCCCGTACTGCATCACCCAGATCTCCCTCGTTGAAGATCAACGGACGCTTGTTGTGTACATCCGATCCGACACAGCGGAAAGGTACAAAAAGCTTGTCGAAATCTCCATGACACACCGCCGTGGCCTGTCCGAACAGTTCCACAAAGGCAATGTTCATCTGGACCGGATTGACCACACTCGAAGGCAGAAACTGGGTTTTGACCTTATGAAGCGGATTACGCAGGGACACCCGGATGTTCAGAAATTCCGGGGTAGGCGGATTCCGCTTGAAATAATAAATGTAGCGCTCTTCGATGTTTCCGGTATACCAGCGTTTGAAGTCTTCCGACTTGATCAGTTTCTCCATATCGTCAGGCGAATATCCCATGGCATAGAGAGAACCGATAATGGCTCCCATGGAGGTACCCGTAATATAGTCAATCGGAATATTGTTTTCTTCCAGGGCACGGATGATCCCGATATGAGTCAGTCCTTTCGCTCCTCCGCCACTCAGCACAAGCCCTACTTTCTGGGCCTGCACAGGAAGCAGGTTCAACAAGGTTATCAAAAACAAGCTGATGATGAAATATAGTTTCTTCATACGTCCAAAATCACATTATTGCCGTTCATTTGCGTTTCTTCCTTCCTGCTTCCTGTCAGAAAAAGTCACAAAGCCAAGAAGTTTACCAAAGATAGGTGAAAAAATGGTTTCTGGCAAAAGTTTGAGCAAATTTTGCCAGAGTTCAGAATCTTTTCAGATTTCACGTCTACCTTTGCACTGTAAACTTAACAGAAGAAGATATGAAGAAACAAATGAAACACTTTGCATGGATTGCATGCATGGCAACCGCTATGATTGGCTTACAGAGCTGTGACAACGACGATAAAGACCTGGCACAGGCCCCAACGGATATCCAGAAGGCTTTTGACGCCAAGTATCCGGACACCCGCGTCACGGAATGGGAGCTGGACCGCGGAGAATACAAAGCAGATTTCTACTACAGCGATGCGACTTATACAGGCATTGAAGCTACAGCCTACTTCAGCCAGAGCGCACAATGGCTGCGGACAGAGTTCGAAGTGATCGGTCTGTATCATTCCGGAAAACTGCCTGAAGCAGTGAAAACAACAATCAGCCGGGAAGCAGGAACGGCCAAAGTGGACGATGTGGACTTCATCGACACCCCGGACACGGATTATTACCTGGTGGAAATCGATCAGGAACCCAACGACCGTTACCTGAAAATCGGAGAAGACGGAAGCATATTGCCGTAAAACAGAATCCCGGATATAATAGAGACCATGATTTTCATGGTCTCTGCTCGTTTAAAGCCTGTACATGCACGTCTCTCAATTATATCCTGCGACAGATAAGTCGTTTTTTAATATTGTACTGAACTTTTTTGCCCCAATATCAGAATTCAGATGGTTTCCATCATAAAAATCGTCATCCGTAAAGCGACAGTCGTCAAAATACTCATGGGAACTGACATTATCCCAACAGGAAACTACCTCAGCAACAGCTTTACGGATTAACTCCAATTGCTTTTTGTCTGCCAGCCGGTAGTATTCCGGATGAACAGGCGGCATTACGAGATAAAGATGTATCCCACGTTTATGGCACAACTCGGCAACTTTATGCATACGGCAGATATTGCTCTGATAAAGTTTACTATCTTTATCTGCCAGTATAGGTTTATGCTGGTTTCTCACCATACGCGGAATATCTTCCAGCCATCTGGCACTTTTGTAAATATGATCGTAACTATGATCTAGTCCAAGAGAATCACAAAACACTGTCGGCTTTCTCTGAATATAATATTTTGACCATTTACGTAAAGCTAACGAGCCAAGATAGGGTAACTCCACATTATGAAAATAATCCTCTTCACGAGTTATATCCATATAAATCTTGTGATTTATAAGACTACTTTCATCCACCTCCTCACAATCATCAGTCCATAATGAATGAAAGCAAATTCCCCAAATCACAAACTTCAAACTCGGCATTTTATCAATATGCTTTTCTAACAAAGCTTGATTAAAGCGGAACCATTCTCCTGAAATTGCCAGATTATATGTGCTATCCGACAGGAAAACAGGATTAATACTACAATTAACCACAGAACTTCCAATAATCAGAGTTTTGAGGTTAAGTGTATTCTTTTCCAGTAAACACCGCTTATAGGCCAGGGGATTAGGTACCTGACGCAACATATATTCTATTCCTCCGGCTAATAGAATCAGCGACAAAGAAAAGATTCCTACATAAGAAAGAAATTTCTTCATTTTATTTTCTGGTTAAAATTGGAAATAAATAAATTCTTCTTGTTTCCCGGCTAGTAGAAATGTAGCAATAAAGACAATGTAATAAATAGTCCAACGAACAGCCCGATGCCGGAAAATACCTTTCTCTTCAAGCTGTAACCCAAATTGCTTTTGGCGCTGCAACCATTCTATTATTAGAAGGATCGCAATATATATCAGAGGATCTTTTCCATGTGCAGGCATGGAAAAATGAAATTTTGTAACCATACAGACAATGTAATCCCATGCCTGATGAATGGTTTCTGCCCTAAATATTATCCAACCGATCACAACAAGCATAAAAGTTATAAGCATCTGAAAAACTTCCTTGACAGAAGGTAGTAAACGATCTTTCGCTACAACATCCGTGTATTTCCGGTTTTTCCCTAAAAGTAACAGAGGAAAAAAAAGAAAAGCATGATAGGCCCCCCAGCATACAAACGTCCAGTTAGCTCCATGCCAGAATCCACTGACAAGAAAAATAATGGCTGTATTGCGCATGGTTTTCCATTTGCTGCATCTGCTTCCCCCAAGCGGGAAATAGATATAATCACGAAACCATGTGGTCAGAGAAATATGCCAACGGCGCCAGAACTCTGCAATATCTCTAGAAAAATACGGATAATTAAAGTTGCGCATCAAATTAATCCCGAAAAGTCTGGCTGTACCGATTGCAATGTCAGAATAACCGGAAAAGTCTCCATAAATTTGAAAAGTAAAAAATATCGCCCCTAAAAGCAAATGAGAACCGTCCAAACTTTGGTAGTCAGCAAAAATGGAGTTTACTGCTATGGCACAGTTATCAGCTACAACCATTTTTTTAAATAATCCCCATAAAATCTGACGCATTCCATCAACCGCTTGCTCATATGAGAAACTGCGTACTTTCAAGAACTGCGGAAGCAAGTTTGTGGCCCGTTCAATAGGTCCGGCCACAAGTTGCGGGAAAAAACTGATAAAAGCAAAGAATGCAACAATATCATAAGTAGGCTTTATCTTATGTTGATAAACGTCTATCGTATAACTCAATGCTTGAAATGTATAGAAACTGATACCCACAGGAAGCAAAATATCCAGAGTTACCCAGTCTGCCTCCCATCCTAAAGCACTTAACAGGATTGCCAGATTCTCACCAAAGAAATTGCAGTACTTAAAAACACAGAGAATTGCCAGATTCAATATTATGTTACCGGCACTAATCCATTTCTGCTTTTTTCTATTTCCTTCATTGCGGTCCAAAAGTATGCCACTCATATAGCTGCAAAAGGTCGTTAAGGCAATGAGTAACAGGAAACGCCAGTCCCACCAACCGTAAAAAACATAACTTGCTATTACTACAAACAGATTCTGCCAGCGTAAAGGTTTGAATACAAACCAGTAAAGCAAAAATACGACAGGAAGATAAATTAAAAATTCTATAGAGT
>NZ_EQ973644.1:64910-74015 GCF_000157915.1 Phocaeicola coprophilus DSM 18228 = JCM 13818
GATAGAGTTGAACAACATTTCCGTATAACATTTGTATTTATTTGCAAATGTAAACACAAAAAAGCACTTTATAAAATCATATTGCATTAAAAACTTCTTCCCCTGAAAAAAAGAAGCGCATCTCCAGGAGACTGCCTTACGGCGGTACTCCCGGGATGCGCTTTCTTTATTTTATGTGATTAAGTACTTTCGCTTATCCGATCAGGTCAATGCTGCGTTTTACGAAGTTCGTCAAAGCTTCACCCTTCAGCATGTTGTTCTGCAACAGAGCCAGGTCGATCAGCTGATGAACTACCTTATTGCCGGCAGCATATGTGTTGAGAATATTGTTCTTCTGCTGCTTCTGGTCGTCCAGTTTCTTTTCCACATCCTTCAGTTCGTCTTTCTCTGCAACAGGGATTTCTTCATCCTTCTTGCCTTCGTGAGCTTTCTGCAGTTCTTTCTGACGAAGTGTCAGCATGGCAATTTCTGATTCAACGGGAACCAGCTGTTCTGCACAGGCAGATTCGGCATCTTCCAGTACCTGCTTAACCAGCTTGTGGTCGCTGTTCAGCACAAGACTGTACATATCCGGCATTTCACCATAGAAGCTCATGCCCGGCTGGATGCTGGCCATATCCTTCATACGACGCATATATTCAGCCTGTGTGATCACGATCGGAGCAGAAGTTTCACCCATGGCACGGGTTTCTACATGGAATTCTACTTTCTGAACTTTCGGCAGCTGTCCGCTAAACAGGGTAGACAAGGTCTGACGCTTGTCTTCAGCCAGTTCTTCACCATGAGCATCTTCCTTCACGATCAGACGGTCAATGATATCACTGTCCACACGGGTGAAACGGCTCTTTTCCAGTTTCTGTTCCAGCATGTTGATCATCGGGACATCCAGTTGTCCGTCCATCAGCAGGACATTATAGCCCTTGTTCTTGGCTGCATCAATATAAGTGTACTGCTCATCTGCATTGTTTGCATACAGATAGATCAGATTGCCGTCCTTGTCAGTCTGGTTATCCTTGATCAGAGTCTGATATTCCTCAAAAGTATAATACTTGCTGTCCGTATCCTTGAACAAAGCGAATTTATTGGCTTTTTCATAGAAGTCTTCCTGCGTCAGCATACCGTAATTGATGAAGATCTTCAGGTCATCCCATTTGGATTCGAACTCCTGACGGTCGTTCTTGAAGATCGACTGCAGACGGTCGGCTACCTTCTTGGTGATATAAGTCGAGATCTTCTTCACATTTGAATCACTCTGCAGATATGAACGGGATACATTCAACGGAATATCCGGTGAGTCGATCACACCGTGAAGCAAAGTCAGGAAGTCAGGCACAATACCTTCCACTGAATCAGTTACATAAACCTGATTGCAATAGAGCTGGATCTTGTTTTTCTGCAAGTCGATGTTGCTCTTGATCTTCGGGAAGTAGAGCACACCGGTCAGATTGAACGGATAGTCCACATTCAGATGAATCCAGAACAGCGGCTCATCAGACATCGGATACAAATCACGGTAGAACTTCTTGTAATCCTCATCCTTCAGTTCGCTCGGTTTCTTGGTCCAGATCGGGCAAGTATCGTTAACGACATTCCATTCATCTGTCTCCACCTGCTTGCCGTCTTTCCATTCTTTCTTCTTTCCAAACGCTACCGGCACAGCCAGGAAGCGGCAGTATTTGTTCAACAAGGCCTGAATACGTGATTCTTCCAGGAATTCTTTGCAGTCATCGTCCACATACAGAATAATATCGGTACCGCGATCTGCTCTTTCAGCATCTTCCAGCGTAAACTCAGGACTTCCGTCACAAGTCCATTTCACGGCCTTTGCATCCTCACGATAAGACTTGGTGACAATTTCCACTTTCTTTGCTACCATAAAGGCAGAATAGAATCCCAGTCCGAAATGTCCGATGATCGCATTGGCATCATCTTTATATTTAGCCAGAAAATCGTTGGCGCCGGAGAAAGCGATCTGATTGATGTATTTGTCGATTTCTTCGGCAGTCAGTCCCAGACCACGGTCGGAAATGGTAATGGTTTCCTTGTCTACCTTCACCTGGATGGTCAGGTCACCGAGTTCGCCTTTAAACTCTCCTTTGGAAGCCAGCGTCTTCAGTTTCTGGGTAGCGTCTACCGCATTTGAAACCAATTCACGAAGGAAGATTTCATGATCACTATACAAGAATTTCTTGATGATGGGGAATATGTTTTCTGTAGTTACCCCAATATTACCTTTCTGCATATATTTATACGTTTTAATGATGATACATTGATATTTTTTTCACAGCGTACACATGCAAAAGAAATGCCATAAGGGGTATTCCGCCATTTTGTCAGTCGCATAAACTCCGTTGAAAAAAAACTCGGTCACCGTTATCCAGCGACCGAGTTTTTATTTTATAAATCTGATGATCTGACAAAAACAAGTCGAATCATCGTTCAATCTTCATCTGCAATCCGTCTCCGGAAGGCTTAAGGCTGACATGAATGACATCACCATTCTGCGGCTCTTCATTCAGGATCAGTTCTGCCAGTCCGTCTTCCAGATTACTCTGAATGGAACGTTTCAACGGACGGGCACCAAACTGAACGTCATAGCCTTTCTCTGCTACATACCGCTTGGCATCATCATCAATCCGGAGCTTGTAACCGATTGATTCCATACGCTGATACAATCTCTTCAGTTCTATATCTATAATCTTCGACAAGGCTTCTACATCCAACTGATCAAACGTAATGATCTCGTCCAGACGATTGATAAATTCCGGAGCAAACGACTTGTTCAGAGCCTTTGTAATGACGCTCCGGGAATATTCACTGTCATCGGTCCGCAACTGGGCTGCAAACCCGATTCCCTTGCCAAACTCCTTCAACTGGCGCGTACCGATATTGGAAGTCAGAATGATCACCGTATTCTTGAAGTCCACAGTCCGTCCGTTGCTGTCCGTCAGCCGTCCTTCATCCATTACCTGAAGCAACAGATTGAACACATCAGAGTGGGCTTTCTCTATTTCGTCCAGCAACACGATGGAGTAGGGACGACGGCGCACTTTCTCTGTCAGCTGTCCGCCTTCTTCATAACCGACATATCCCGGAGGCGCTCCGACCAGACGGGAGACGGAGTATTTCTCCATATACTCGCTCATGTCAATACGGATCATGGCATCGGTCGTTCCAAAAAGCTGACGGGCCAGTTCCTTTGCCAGATGGGTTTTTCCGACACCGGTCGGTCCCAGAAACAAGAACGTACCAATCGGCTTGTTCGGATCTTTCAGACCAACCCGGCTGCGCTGAATGGCTTTTACCAAAGTATCCACGGCCTTATCCTGAGCGATGACTCTGGACTTCAGTTCTTCTTTCATGCCTTTCAGTCTTATTCCTTCGGCCTGAGCCATACGCTGGACAGGAACTCCTGACATCATGGATACAACATTCTCTATCTGAGGAGCATCTACAGTCTCACGCTGTTGCTTCAGATTTTCCTCCCATTCGCGTTTCATGACCTCCAGCTGATTCATGTAATTCTTTTCCTGATCACGGAAACTGGCTGCCAGCTCAAAGTTCTGCAAGTTGACTGCCTCGTTCTTATGCTTGCGGGCTTCTTCGATCAGCTTTTCCTGTTCTTCGATTTCCTTCGGAACGGAAACATTGGTCAGATGAACCCGTGAACCGGCTTCATCCAGGGCATCAATCGCCTTGTCAGGGAAATTACGGTCTGAAATATACCGGTCTGTCAATTTGACACATGCTTCCAGTGCTTCATCCGTATAATTCACGCAATGATGCTCTTCATACTTTTCCTTGATATTCTTCAGGATCTGCAATGTTTCTTCCGGTGTGGTCGGCTCGACCATCACTTTCTGGAAACGACGTTCCAGTGCTCCGTCCTTTTCTATATTCTGACGGTATTCGTCCAGAGTCGTAGCTCCGATACATTGAATCTCACCACGGGCCAGAGAGGGCTTCAGAATATTGGCAGCATCCATAGAGCCTGCTGCTGATCCGGCTCCCACAATATTATGAATCTCATCGATAAAAAGAATGATATCCGGATTCTTCTTCAGTTCGTTCAGAATGGAACGGATCCGTTCTTCAAACTGGCCGCGATACTTTGTTCCGGCAACCACAGCTGTCATATCCAGAGCAACAACACGCTTGTCGAACAAGATGCGTGACACCTTTCTTTCAACAATCCGCATGGCCAGACCTTCTACAATGGCAGACTTTCCGACACCCGGTTCACCGATCAGAATCGGATTGTTCTTCTTACGGCGGCTCAGAATCTGTGCCAGACGTTCGATTTCCTTTTCACGTCCGACTACCGGATCCAGCTTGCCTTCCTCGGCCGCCTTCGTCATGTCTGTACTGAATGAATCCAGGACAGGTGTATCCTTACTGGACTTCTGCTGCTTGGTACCGGCAACCGGCTGTCCTTCCGAACGGTAAGACATGTTGCCTTCATCCGGCCTGCGGCGGCGGATGCCATCATCTTCATCCTCATCTTCCTCTCCGAAATCCAGACCGTCCTTCGGCTCCTCCTTGTGGGGTACCAGCCGGTCCATCACCTTCCGGTATGTCACTTCCTGACTTTCCAGTATCTCTGCTGCTTTATTTTCATTATCTTTCATAATCGCCAATAATACATGTTCAGTATCCACTTCCGGGCTCTTCAGCAATTTCGCTTCCAGAATGCTCAGCTTCATCACCTTGGAGGCTTTCTTGTCCAGATCCTTGTCGCTTCCGAAAAAGTTTTCCCTCACCGGAGAGGCAACTTGTCCTCTCAACTCGTCTTCCAGTATGAGTTTCAACTTTTTAAGATCTACATAAAGACTCTGCAGGATGCTTACAGCTTTATTGTCTCCTTCCCGGATAATACCCAGCAACAAATGTCCTGTACCGACATAGTTGTTTCCCAGCCGGTCGGATTCTTCTTTGCTGAACAATAAAATTTCGGATACTCGTTGTGTAAACTGATTGTCCATATATAATCTTTTCTCCTTATATCACTGCAAATATACATTATATAATTAACATATAACGAATCTCTCATTCTATTTAACAAAATGTATGCCACATCAGTCTGTTTCTGCCCCCAAAAAGACGAAGAATGAAGAAAAAACTTAAACAGGAACACTTTTTTGATAGAAATGTTTCGTATCTCGGGTAAAAGTCGTACTTTAGCATGGTTTTTAGCAAACCAGAGAGAGATGTATAATTAATAGTTTTTTAAATGCAAGAACAAGACAGAATTATAAAAATCAACATCGAAGAGGAAATGAAGTCGTCGTACATCGATTACTCCATGTCAGTAATTGTTGCACGCGCCCTCCCGGATGTCAGAGACGGTTTCAAGCCTGTACATCGCCGAATCCTTTATGGAATGATGGAACTGGGTAATACGTCTGACAAACCTTACAAAAAATCTGCAAGAATCGTCGGTGAAGTATTGGGTAAATACCATCCTCATGGAGATTCATCCGTATACGGAGCACTGGTCCGTATGGCTCAGGACTGGGCTATGCGTTATCCGCTGGTAGACGGCCAGGGAAACTTCGGTTCCGTTGATGGTGACAGCCCTGCTGCCATGCGATACACCGAAGCCCGACTGAAGAAAATCGGAGAGGACATGATGCAGGATTTGTATAAGGAAACGGTTGATTTCCAGAACAACTTCGATGATACTCTGCAGGAACCGGTTGTCATGCCGACCCGCATCCCGAATTTGCTTGTAAACGGTGCTTCGGGTATTGCCGTAGGTATGGCTACCAATATGCCGACTCACAATTTATCAGAAGTAATAGATGCCTGTGTAGCTTACATTGACAATAACGAAATCGATATTGACGGCCTGATGCAGTACATCAAGGCTCCCGATTTCCCGACCGGAGGCTATATATACGGTATCAGCGGTGTACGTGATGCATACGAAACTGGTAGGGGACGTGTGATCATGCGTGCCAAGGCTGAAATCGAATCGCATCCGACACATGACAAGATTGTTGTTAACGAGATTCCTTATAACGTCAACAAGAAAGAATTGATTGAAAGCATCGCTTCTCTGGTCAACGAAAAGAAGATTGATGGTATTTCATACGTCAACGATGAATCAGACCGTGAAGGTATGCGTATCGTCATCGATGTGAAACGCGATGCAAATGCCAGCGTTGTATTGAACAAACTGTTCAAGATGACAGCGCTGCAGACTTCTTTTGGCGTAAACAACATTGCCCTGGTTCACGGACGCCCGAAATTGCTGAATCTGAAAGATTTGATCCAGCTGTTCGTAGAACACCGTCACGAAGTAATCATCCGCCGTACTCAGTATGACCTGCGCAAAGCAAAAGAACGCGCACACATTCTGGAAGGTCTGATCATTGCTTCCGACAATATCGATGAAGTAATCCGGATCATCCGGGCTGCCAAGACTCCGAATGAAGCTATCACGAACCTGATGGAACGCTTCCAGTTGTCGGAAGTGCAGGCACGTGCAATCGTAGAAATGCGTTTGCGTCAGTTGACTGGTCTGATGCAGGATCAGCTGCATGCTGAATATGAGGATCTGATGAAGCAGATCGCTTATTTCGAAGAAATTCTGGTTAACGAAGAGCTTTGTAAGAAGGTTATCAAGGACGAGCTGATCGAGGTAAAAGAAAAATATGGCGACAAGCGCCGTTCTGAAATCGTCTATGCTTCTGAAGAATTCAATCCGGAAGATTTCTATGCCGATGATGAGATGGTCATCACAATCTCACATCTGGGATATATCAAGCGTACTCCGTTGTCAGAGTTCCGTGCCCAGAACCGTGGCGGCGTAGGCTCAAAGGGTAGTGAGACACGCGACGAAGACTTTATTGAACATATTTATCCTGCCACCATGCATAACACAATGCTCTTCTTCACACAGAAGGGTAAATGCTACTGGCTCAAGGTTTATGAAATTCCTGAAGGAAACAAAACTTCCAAAGGACGTGCGATCCAGAACTTGCTGAATATTGACGCTGATGATGTGGTAACTGCTTATCTGCGCGTCAAGAACTTAAATGATACTGAATTTATCAATAGCCACTATGTCTTGTTCTGTACCAAGAATGGTGTAATCAAGAAAACCTTGCTTGAACAATATTCAAGACCAAGACAGAATGGTGTAAATGCTATTACAATTCGTGAGGATGACCGCGTCATTGAGGTACGTATGACCAATGGAAATAATGAGATCGTCATTGCCAACCGCAACGGACGTGCCATTCGTTTCCATGAAAGTGCTGTACGCGAAATGGGACGTACCGCAACCGGTGTGCGCGGAATCACCCTGGATGAAGACGGACAGGACGAAGTTATCGGAATGATCTGCATTAAAGATCCGTTGAAAGAAACCATCATGGTTGTTTCTGAAAACGGTTACGGAAAACGTTCCGATATTGAAGACTACCGCAAGACCAACCGTGGAGGTAAAGGTGTCAAGACTTTGAACATCACGGACAAAACAGGTAAACTGGTAGCTATTAAGTCGGTTACGGATGAGAATGATTTGATGATCATCAACAAGTCCGGTATCACCATCCGTCTGAAGGTAGCAGATGTCCGCATCATGGGACGAGCTACTCAGGGAGTCCGTCTGATAGACTTGGAAAAACGAAATGATCAGATTGGTTCTGTATGTAAGGTTACTTCAGAAACAGAAGAGGAGGGAAGTGTAGCAGAAGGAGAAGAAACAGCTCCAGCATCAGACATCACTCCGGATATAGTTCCATCTGATGATATGATTCAGGAAACAGACGAGACAGACAAAAACTAAATGAATATTTGTGTATTACTAAATTTTAAATGATTATGAAAAAAGTTTTATTTACTGCTGCGTTGTTCTTCACCGCATGTGCTGTATCAGCTCAGGAAAGCGTAGTGAAAGAAGCAAAATCTGCAAAAAGTGATCCTGCCAAAGCAGCAACCATTCTGGAACCTGCCTTAGTTGATCCTTCTACAGCAAACGATCCTGAAACATGGAAGTTGGCCGGAGATCTTCAGAAGTCTATTTACGACGATGAAAACATGAAATTGTATTTACCTGGAGGACAGGCTGATACAACTAAATTATACAACAGTTTGGCTAAGATGTTCGAATATTACATAAAATGTGATGAAGTCGAACAGGCTAAAGTAAAAAGCGGAGAATTGAAAAAGCCTAAACTGAGAAAGAAATTGGCTAAGTCTCTGGCAACCGTACGTCCTCAATTGACAAACGCTGGCACTGATGCTTTCAACAAAGGAAACTATGCAGATGCTTTGAAGTATTTCGGATTGTTCGTTGAAACTCCGCAGAATCCGATGTTCGAAGAAGTTGCTGAAGTTAAGAATGATACATTGGTTCCTCTGATTGCCAACTATGCTGTAATGGCAGCCAATTCTCTGAATGACAACAATTCTGTAATCAAATATGCTCCTCTGGGTAAAAACCACAAGGAAGAAGGCTGGAGATCACTGATGTGCCTGGCTGATGCATACAGCAAGGGTGAAACTCCTGATTCAACCAAATGGATGGAAACAATCAAAGAAGGTGCAGAAAAATTCCCTTCTCAGAACTATTTCGTTGGAAATCTGATGGATTATTACATCCAGAAAGGTAAAATCGATGAAGCTCTGACTCAGATCAACAGTCTGTTGGCTAAAGATCCTTCTTCAACTTACTTCACCTATGTAAAGGCTGTTCTGTTGTATGAAAAGAAAGATTATGACGGAACTATCGCTGCCTGCAACGACATCATTGCCAAGAACGGTGAACTCGTAGCTGAAGCTAATGCTAAGATCGGTGACTGCTATTTCTTCCCGGGTCAGGTTGTAGAAGAAGAAAACTCTAAGATTTCTATGGATGATCCTAAGTATGCAGAAGGCGAAGCTAAAGTAAAAGAATTGTTCGCTAAAGCACAGCCTTATTACGAAAAAGCAAGAGAACTGCAGCCGGACAACAAACAGTTGTGGGGACAGTATCTGTTGAGAATCTACTGGAAACTGAACAAAGCTGAATACGATGCTTTGGAAAAAGAATTAGGTTATTAATAAATAAACCTTCCATATTAATGAGGATGCACATTTGTGCATCCTCATTTTTTA
>NZ_EQ973643.1:0-27051 GCF_000157915.1 Phocaeicola coprophilus DSM 18228 = JCM 13818
AACAGGTTTATCCTTCCCGCATCGCGAAGCTGCGAGCGGAAAGGATAAAATGCTTTTTCCCATTAGCGACGTGGAATATCAACCGGCTTTTCATGCCAGCCTTTCAAATGATCGGTGAAGAAATCAACCATTCTCCAGTAGAAGTATTCATCCATATCACCAAAACCATGACGCTGTCCGGGCAACATCAACAAGTCGAAACGCTTGCCTGCACGGATCAGAGCATCCACTACACGCAATGTATTGGCCGGATGTACATTGTTGTCAATATCTCCATGAACCAGCATCAAATGTCCCTTCAACTGTCCGGCTATTTCCGGGTTTGTTGCAATCTTATAGGCAAATATGGTATCTCCCTGTTCTGTCATTTCCTCACGGACTCCATGATGAGTTTCACTCCACCAGCGATTATAGATACGATTATCATGATTTCCGGCACAAGATACGGCTGCTTTATAGAAATCAGGATATTGCAGGATCGCTGCTGTAGACATGAAACCTCCTCCAGAATGTCCATGAATACCAACGCGTGTCAAATCGATATATCCATAACGTGCAGCCAACTGTTCAACCGCAGCTACATGATCTGCCAACGGATAATCACGCATATTGCCGTAACCATAATTATGATACCATTTTGAACGGGACGGATGTCCTCCGCGCTGTCCCACTGTTATCACAATAAAACCAGCCTGAGCCAGACGGTCCGTACGGACACTCATACGGGTAAACGGATAGTTCACAGCCTCTACCTGCGGACCAGGATACACGTAATCAATAATTGGATAAACCTTTGTTGAATCAAAGTCAAAAGGCTTATACATCACTCCATAAAGATCAGTTACTCCATCTGCAGCCTTCACGGTAAAAGGTTCCGGGAACTGATAACCTGCTGCTTTCAATTGTGAGAAATCACTCTCCTGAATGGTCATAATACGACGTCCTTCCGAGTCTGTCAACTCTGCGCAGGGGATCGTATTTACCCGTGAATAGTTATCTACAACAAAACGGGCTTCGTCATCCATTTCTACTTCATGGAAATAATCACCACGGGTCAACAGTTTCAGTCCGCTTCCGTCTGCCTTTACACGATACAAATGCTCATAATACGGATTTTCACCGGCCTCACGTCCGCAAGCCACAAAGTAAATCGTACGGGTTGACTCATCGACTTTCACAACGCGTTCCACGTGCCAGGGACCTTCCGTAATCCGGTTCTTCAGATTACCTTGCTCATCATAAAGATACAAGTGAGCCCATCCGTCCCGTTCACTCCACTGAACAAATTCCTTACCTCCCGCAAAGACATGGATCGGACGCGTTTCCTGATAGGTATTCATCCGCTCCTTTACAATAGGAACAATGGAGTCCTCACCTAAAGTATACGTGCAAACATCTATACGGTGCAAATCACGGCTGCTGCGTGTAAGGAAGAAACGGCGGTCATCTCCCTGCCATACCAAAGGACGGAACTCACTGTCACGTTGTTTCTGTTCTAACGGACGGAACTCCAGTCCAAGTGACTGATTCTTCCAGGCTGCCGTACGAATCTCCTTACGTGAGTTCGTAGTCATATCAAACAAATAAAGATGTTCTACCGGAGCTTCCATTTCTCCCGGCATTTGATATTTGTAGGTTTCCAGTGTAGGACGGGGACTAGCCACTGCATTAATCACCCACAACGGTTTTACAGCACGGTCATCAGAAACAACCGTTACAAAGTGTTTGGAGTCTGGAGACCATGCACCCCAGGCATAACGGCGTTTGCCATTGCAAAGTGTATCTGTATTCAACAAGCTATAAGGTATTCCATAGCCAAAATCCGGTGTTCCGTCTGTTGTCAGCTGAACTTCCACAATTGTACTGTCCTTTTCATCCTTCTGTGCCTTGCGATAGTCAGCAATGCTCATCTTATAAAGGTTACAATCCTTGGCATATACAACCGTTTGTCCGTCGGGTGATACGGAAGCCCATCCTTTCCGGTCAGCTTCCTTTTCCTTATCCGTCAAATGAGTCAGCTTCTGTGTCGGATAGTCATAAGAGAAATAGAAGACCTGCTTTTCTTTCTTATCCTTCTTGCTCTTATCATCTGACTTCTTGTCCTGAGAAGAAACAATCTCAAAAGTAAATGTACGTCCGTCTTCTCCAGCCTTCAAGTTACGGACAGGGATCTGACGGGCTTCGAAAGGATCCTGCACAATTTCCGTCAGTTGAGCTGCCAGTTTCTCACGGTCAAAAAGTAGTTTCTTTGTACGTGCAACAGGATCAACGACATACCAGAAAGTTCCTTCACTCGTTTTATACTCAAACCAGAAACAGTTTCCTTTTTGAAACCAGTGAGGATCCACCTTGGTAGAAAACAACATGTTCTTCAGTTTGGAACCGGTAAATTTCTCTGCCTGTAAATATTCGGGATGGCGTTCCTGAGCAGCTACCGGCATAAAAGCTGCCATACCTCCCGCAAGCAGAATGGTCAACATTAATTTTCTCATTTTCACTTATCTTGGTTTACAAATTATTGTCAGGCACAGAATCCCCGCAATCTCCAGACAGGCAGCTTCCTTGCTCCCTCTGACCGAACAAAATTACAAAGAATTCCTCTTCCTACGCATATATAAACAAAGCCTGCTCCTTTTCTGTCTCCAGACAAAAGGAACAGGCTTCATCAGCAATATATCAAGCTACTTTTAAGGATTTGCTCTGATCCATAAAACTGCCATTTTATTTACTCCTAAAACACAAAACGGAGAATGTCATTAAAATTGGCCCAGATCAACAGGCCAAAGAGCAAGAACATTCCTACCATCTGAGCATACTCAAGGAACTTGTCACTTGGCTTACGACGGGCTACAAGTTCATACAATAAAAACAGAACATGTCCTCCATCCAATGCCGGAATCGGCAGAATATTCATGAAAGCCAGAATAATGGAAAGGAAAGCCGTCATTGACCAGAAGCGCTGCCAATCCCAGACTTTCGGGAAAATACTTCCGATTGTTCCAAAGCCTCCCACGCTCTTGGCTCCTTCTTTTGTGAATACATATTTCATATCATTCACATACCCCTTGAGGGTATTGATGCCCAAAGCGACACCGGCAGGGAATGATTCAAAGAAACCATAAGTCAGACGAGTCGGCTGATAACCCGGATTCATGGAATAGGCCAGTACCTTAAACTGGTCATCCGTTGTAACATTTACTGTATCACGTACTCCTGCCCGTGAATATACGAGCGAGAAAGATGCTGATGATTTCTGTTCTACCTCCGACCGCAAACGAAGTTCACCGAGCTGTTCCGTAAATTCATTCCAGGAATGCAACGGTGTTCCGTTAAAGGCAATCAAGGAGTCTCCCTTCTGCAAGCCGGCTTTCGCAAATCCTCCATCGGCCAAAACAGAATCGACAACATTAGGGATCAACATATCCACAAATGGAGGATCTTCCTTTGCAATCTCCAGCAAACTGATTTCCGGCATGAGAATCTGCTCTTCCTTTCCATCACGCAATACAACGACTTCACGTGCTTCAGCCAGGCTACGGAGCATATCAACATTATAACGTGTCAGCTCCTTTCCATCCGCACTGACCAGAATATCTCCGTCACGGAAACCGATTTCGCGCGCCGTTTCATTAAACTTCATTCCATAACTCATGTCTTTCAAGGCGATATACTGATCTCCCCAGGTGAACAGAATCATAGAATAAATAAACAAAGCCAGCAAAAAATTCATCAATACTCCTCCGATCATGACCAGAAGGCGTTGCCATGCTGGCTTCGAACGAAACTCCCACGGCTGAGGCGGTTGCTTCATCTGCTCGGTATCCATTGATTCATCAATCATTCCTGAAATCTTGCAATAACCTCCCAAGGGAAGCCAGCCGATTCCATATTCAGTCTCGCTATTTTTAGGCTTGAACTTGAAAAGCGAGAACCAGGGATCAAAAAAGATATAAAACTTCTCTACACGAATCTTAAAAAGACGGGCAAAGAAAAAGTGTCCTCCTTCGTGAATGATAACCAGCAACGAAAGGCTAAGTACCAGTTGAAGGGCACGAATCAAAAATGTTTCCATTCTACTCTTGTTTTACTTTTCTATTACTAATTTCTGATATTTTACTTTTAAGGACTATTTACTTTTAGAAAAAGAAGGTGCATTGATAACCAGTTCAGCTGCTATTCGACGGGTTTCTGCATCAGTGGCCACATAATCTGCGTATGTAGGTTCCTTAATAAACGGAACTTTGCTCATTGCCTGCTCTATGACATCACTCATTCCCAGGAACGAGATACGGTCCTGCAGGAAAGAAGCCACAACTACTTCATTGGCCGCATTAATTATACAAGGCATATTTCCTCCCTGATGAAGAGCTTCATAAGCCAAAGCCAGATTACGGAAACGTTCTGTATCCGGAGCTTCAAAAGTCAGCGTATGACACTTCACGAAATCCAGTCTTTCTCCGGAGAGACTCTCGCGGACCGGATAGGAGAATGCATATTGAATAGGCAAACGCATGTCCGGAACTCCCAGTTGGGCCTTCACGGCACCGTCAGCAAATTCTACCATTGAATGAATGACAGACTGCGGATGAACGACAACCTCTATCTGCTCAGGGCGCATGCCAAATAGCCAACGTGCCTCGATCACTTCAAAACCCTTGTTCATCATAGAAGCAGAGTCAATGGTAATTTTGGCTCCCATACTCCAGTTGGGATGTTTCAAGGCTTGTTCTTTGGTCACAGTTTGAAGCTGCTCCCTGGTAAAGGTACGGAAGGGACCTCCAGAAGCCGTCAGAATCACTTTACTAACCGGATTTCCGGGTTCCAGACATTGGAATATTGCAGAATGCTCCGAATCAACCGGCAAGATCGGTGTATGATATTCTGCTGCCAGAGCATTGATCAGTTCTCCGGCAACCACCAGTGTTTCCTTGTTTGCCAAAGCAATGGCCTTACCTGCCTTAATAGCATTGATAGTCGGTCGAAGCCCCGCATATCCTACCATTGCGGTCAATACAATGTCAATTGGACCTGATTCGACAACCTGACAAAGGGCATCCTCTCCGGCATAAACCTTAATCGGCAGATCGGAAAGAGCTTCTTTCAGTCTGGCATATTTATCCTTATTAGCGATTACAACAGCTTCCGGATGAAACTTACGGGCCTGCTCAGCCAGCAAATCCACCTGGTTATTAGCTGTCAGAACATACACTTCATACAAGTCGGGATGTTCGGCAATCACTTCCAGCGCCTGTGTCCCGATTGATCCTGTAGAACCTAATATTGCTATTTGTTTCTTCATAACCTTTAAAATACTACATATTTAGCCGGATTGACAGGGTTTCCCTTATGCCACACTTCAAAATGCAGATGAGGAGTATCCTTTTCATTGCCACTTTTACCTACCAGTGCAATGACCTCTCCTCCTTTCACCTTGTCACCTTCTGTTTTCATCAATGAACCACAATGTTTGTAAACAGTCACAAAGTTTTGTGTATGTTGAATCTGGACTACATAACCGGCATCTGCCGTATAAGTAGCCAGAATAACTGTACCATCCAATGCAGCTACTATACTTTCATTGGGACTGGCTGTCAGATCCACCCCAAAATGTTTCCCCTCCGGATTAAAGTTTGTCGCCATTACTCCACGAGTAGGACGTCTGAAATTCAATCCGATGGCGCTATGGGCATCGTTGACAGCCGTCAGATTATAACGCTCACGCTCTTCATACTTTTTACGAAAAGCATCTTCTTCCGCAGTCCGTTCCATCAGTTCCTCGGCACGCTGGTTAGCCAGCGAGTCTATGGACTTGACTGTGTCAGCCTTTACCTCTCCGCTCAGAATATCACGAATGTTCATAATATAATGGTTTTGACGAGCCAGAGCTTCCTCCAGAGAATCCGCACGGAGCGCATTGGTCACGACTTGAGTACGCAACTCGCTGTTCATATATCCGGGCAGATAGTTGCGCAAGGGAGTAAAAGCAATAATGGATGCGGCAATCAGAAATATGACGGTCGATGCAGCAAGCAAGACTGAAAGCCCGTTAAGCTTCGACACATGAATACCCACTACCTCTTCCAAGGTATTCTCATTGATAATAGTCAGTTTATATTTAAACTTGATATTATGCCAGAATGCTTTACGACCTTTCCTTTTCATATCAGTACCTTATTAGTTCATTCACAATCCGTCAGTCCAACAACCCGTCGGGAATGTCCACCTTGAGAATCTTCTTCTTGCGGTCAATATCAAGAATAAACTCTTCATGAGCCGGCAACAGAACTTCCTCATCTCCGTTTTCGATGACAAAAAGCACATTCATGGTAGCATCATCCACATCAACGACTGTACCCAGACATCCGTGATGAATATCCTCTACCCGAAAGCCTATAAAATAGTTCCACGACGAGATTTCCTCCTGATCATCCATAAACTTCACGGGATAATAAACCTCCACATTGGTCAGGGTCCGTGCTTTTTCAGTTGAATCAATCCCTTCAAACTTTACCAAAGCGACATTATCCGAACGGAAACGATATTCTTCGATAAAGAAAGGAACCAAAATTCCATCAAGCAGAAGAACCAGATAATCGCAATCCTCCACCCGGTCAAAAATATCGTCAGTAAAGGTAAAGGATACTTCTCCTTTCACCCCATGCGGTTTATTGATAATACCGATCTTAAAAACTTCCTCTTTCTTAATCATACCTAAATGAATTAAGGCAAACGAGTGATTCGCGCACCCAATGCAGTGAGTCGCTGTTCTATATTCTGATAGCCACGGTCAATCTGTTCGATGTTGTGTATCCGGCTTACTCCGTCAGCACTCAATGCTGCAATAAGCAAAGCAATTCCTGCACGGATATCCGGAGAAGTCATGTTTCCGCCTCTGAGGCAGAAATTACGGTCATGACCGATCACAACAGCTCTGTGAGGATCACACAGGATGATCTGTGCTCCCATATCTATAAGTTTATCAACAAAGAACAGACGGCTTTCAAACATCTTCTGATGAATCAGCACACTTCCCTTCGCCTGAGTGGCCACTACGAGAATGACACTCAGCAAGTCAGGTGTAAGTCCCGGCCATGGAGCATCAGCAATGGTCATGATAGATCCATCAATGAAAGATTCAATCTGATAATGTTCCTGTCTGGGAACAAAAATATCATCTCCCCGCTGTTCCAGCTGAATACCCAGACGACGGAAGCTGTCAGGAATAATCCCCAGATTCTCATACGACACATTACGGATAGTTATCTCACTGGCTGTCATTGCTGCCATACCGATGAAACTACCTACTTCAATCATATCGGGCAATACACGATGTACACAGCCTTTCAGGGAAGTTACACCTTCAATTGTCAGCAAATTAGAGGCGATACCCGAGATACGTGCACCCATACTGTTTAACATTCGGCAAAGTTGCTGAACATAAGGTTCACACGCTGCATTATAAATTGTAGTGGTACCTTCAGCCAGAACAGCTGTCATGATAATGTTGGCCGTACCTGTTACGGAAGCCTCATCAAGCAGCATATAAGCTCCTTTCAGATGATCTGCCTGAATACGGAAAATACCTCTGGTTGAATCATAAGTGAATTCTGCTCCCAGTTTACTGATACCCAGGAAATGTGTATCGAGACGGCGACGGCCAATTTTGTCTCCTCCTGGCTTGGAGATCAGTGCACGTCCGAAGCGGGCCAGCAACGGACCAACCAGCATGACGGAACCTCTCAGCTTTGAGCAACGCTGCAAAAATTCCTGACTCTCCAGATAGGCCGTATCCACTTCATCTGCACGGAAGGTATAAGTGTCTACTCCCGTACGGGAAACTTTGACTCCCATATCCCGCAAAAGCTGAATCAGATTGTTCACGTCGAGAATATCAGGAATGTTCTCAATAGTCACTTCCTCACTGGTGAGCAGAGTCGCACACACCACCTGTAGTACCTCATTCTTAGCTCCCTGAGGGACGATCTCGCCCTGAAGCCGATGTCCTCCTTCAATCACAAATGATGCCATACCAAACCAAGATTTGATTATTCAATTAATATTTCTTTTTCTGTGAACCTCCCATCTGCTTTTTACGCGGGATGAAAGGACGCTGTTCTGCCAACCGGAAATCAGCAGTCGAGAGCTGTACCTTACCGTCAGCAAGCAAGGAAAGATCATCAAAAATCTTCTGATCTTCCACACTGTCCTTATTCCAGTTCAGGTAATCTCTTTTCATATGACTGGCTACAAGGAACAGCAAGCGCTGCTTCTCTTCACCATCGGGCATGTCTGCTGCGGTCTTTGCCAGATCTTCAATAAAACGGCCGTAATGACGGAACCGGATATTCTTTTGAGGATACGACAAACGGTCAGGTTTCACTTCCAGGCTTTCTCGCTTTACGACTTCCACAGGATAGTCGATATCCAGTTGAAAATCCGACATAATAGCCAGATGATCCCATAATCTTCGATTAAAATCAGCCGAATCTCTCAGCGCAGGAAACATCCCTCCCATAATATTCACTATCGTGCGTGCACACCGTTGGCGCTCTTCACGATCTTCAATGGTCAGCGCATGATCTACCATGTGCTGTACACTTCTGCCATATTCAGGCAACGGAAGCTTGCGTTGTTGTGTATTATATTCCATAATGTCTTGATCCGTTGTTGTTCATATTCATTAAATCAGCTTCTTAGGTTTTGAAGCCACGAATTCTTTGAGATAAAATGGCTCAAAGTAAGCTACATCCCGAAATTCCTCACGGGCTATCGCTTTTTCAGCCAGAGGAAACATCCAGCGAGCCAGCGGACGGATATCATCTACGAAATGAGCATTCGGATGTGTCAAGGCTTCACGGCATTTACCAGCTCCGTTCCCGAAGAAGTATACCGGTCCCCGTTCCAGAAACTCCAGATAAGGATTCGCACCCGGTTCAACGATATCAGCACCGGCAGGGCGTAAAGGATGTAATGCACGGTCGTATACAGCTGCATATACTTCTGCACGTCGGGCATCGATCATCGGGCAAAGCATCGCGTCATCTTCCAGATCTTTTCCCAGCAATACCGGTACACACATCACCTCAAGAGTAGGAAGTCCCACCAACGGAACATTCAGTCCGAAAGCCAAACCTTTAGCCATCGAAACGCCGATTCGCAATCCTGTATAAGACCCCGGACCGCAGCTCACTGCTACAGCATCAACAGGTAAAGCATGACTATCGGCAAAAGACATAGCCTCGTCAACGTACACTCCTAACAGTGAGGCATGTGACGGACCGTCAAAGTTTTCTTTACTAAACACTGAAGCCCCATCATGGCTCAATGCAACGGAGCATGTTTCCGTAGATGTTTCTATATGCAATATGCAGGACATAGCTTGATTCTTTTTTATATTATGTAGGGTGCAAATATACACTTTTATTTGCACTTAATTTCCATAAAATGGTTACTTTTGCAAAAAAATACATTAGTTATGATACAATCAATGACCGGATATGGCAAGGCGACTGCCACTTTCGGAGACAAAAAAATTTACGTAGAAATCAAATCGTTAAACAGCAAGGCGATGGATTTGTCCACCCGCATTGCCCCGTTATACCGCGAAAAAGAAATGGAGATCCGCAACCTGATTTCCAAAACACTGGAACGCGGGAAAGTAGATGTCAATCTTTGGATTGAAAAAGAAGCGGCAGAAGCTGCAACTCCCATTAACACTGCACTCCTGCAGAATTACTATCAACAAATCAAGACTATTTCCGAAACATGCAATATTCCGTTACCGGAAGACTGGTTTGCTACCCTGCTTCGTATGCCGGATGTCCTTACTCGTGTAGATATTCAAGAACTGACAGAGGAAGAATGGAATACGGTCAGAAAGGCTGTAGAGGAAGCCTTGCAGCATGTGGTTGACTTCCGCAAGCAGGAAGGAGCAGCTCTGGAAAAGAAATTCGCCGAAAAGATTGACAACATCGAACGATTGCTGAAATCCATCGAAACTTATGAAAAAGAGCGCGTAACCAAAATCAGAGAGCGAATCACTGAAGCTCTGGAAAAATCGCTCAGCATCGATTACGACAAGAACCGTCTGGAGCAGGAACTGATCTACTATATCGAGAAACTGGATATCAACGAAGAGAAACAGCGTCTCAGCAATCATTTAAAATATTTCAGAGAAACCATGGCCGGAGGACACGGACAAGGTAAGAAACTGGGGTTCATTGCTCAGGAAATGGGACGTGAAATCAACACCACCGGCAGTAAGTCCAATCATGCCGAAATGCAAAATATCGTAGTTCAGATGAAGGACGAACTGGAACAAATTAAGGAACAAGTCTTAAATGTAATGTAAGTATGAACGGAAAGCTTATTATTTTTTCAGCCCCGTCCGGTTCCGGCAAATCAACCATTATCAATTATTTGCTGCAACAGAATCTGAACCTGGCCTTTTCCATATCGGCAACCAGCAGAGCGCCTCGCGGCAACGAACAAAACGGAGTAGAATATTTCTTCCTGACCCCTGAAGAATTCAAACAGCGAATTGCACAGGGTGAATTCCTGGAATACGAAGAAGTTTACCCGAACCGCTTCTATGGAACACTGAAAAGTCAGGTTGAAAAACAGCTGGCTGCAGGTCAGAATGTTATTTTCGACGTAGACGTAGTAGGCGGATGCAACATCAAAAAATTCTATGGAGAACGGGCTCTTTCCGTATTTATCCAACCCCCTTCAGTAGAAGAACTCCGCAAACGTCTGAACGGACGCGGTACGGATGCACCCGAAGTTATCGAAAGCCGCGTGGCAAAAGCTGAATTCGAACTGGGATTTGCCAAGCAGTTCGATGTAGTGATTGTCAATGACAATCTGGAAACAGCTGAAGCTGAAGCATTACAAGTAATCCGGAATTTCATCAATCAATAAGCCATGCCCAAAGACCCTAAAAAAACAATCCGGATAATGATGATACTCTGTATCTTCATCGGACTGGCAGCCTTAGCGGTTGCCATCGTTGCCGTAGCGAAAGAAGAATATATCATCACAACTGCTATGCTACTGGTTGGAGCATGGCAAATTGTCAATTACCGTAAATGGAAAAAGAACCTTTGAGAACAGGGATATTCGGAGGTTCGTTCAATCCCGTCCACATCGGCCATCTGGCACTGGCCAACTACCTGTGCGAATATGGCGAAGTGGACGAGGTTTGGCTTCTGGTTTCTCCCCAAAACCCGTTCAAGCAACAAAGCGAACTGCTTGATGACCACACCCGTCTGGAACTGGTTCAGAAGGCTGTAGCCGGATATTCCCGTTTCCGCGCTTCCGACTTCGAATTTTCTTTGCCACGCCCTTCGTATACCATCCACACACTTCAGGCACTGTCTGCAGCTTATCCGGAACGTGAATTCTACCTGATTATCGGTGCGGACAACTGGCAGGCATTCCAGAAATGGAAATCACCGGAAGTCATTCTTGAACAATATCATTTGCTGATTTATCCGCGACAGGGATATACCCTTGATGAATCCAGCCTCCCGTCACGTGTCAAAGCCGTACACAGTCCCCTGCTGGAAATCAGTTCAACTTTCATCCGGGAGAGTCTGGCACAAGGAAAAGATATCCGCTATTTCCTGCATCCGGAAGTTCACCGGATCATTCAGGAACGGAAACTTTACCAGCAATTCTGATCGAATTGCCCCGTTCTATTCCTTATGAAGAACGATCAGAACCACTTCACTGGGAGTAAATAACCGTACATCTTTACGGGAAGTTCCGATACCATTGCTGATGATAACAGGAATTCCCCGGCTGTTTTTCTTCAGACCGGTCAAAAAACGATTCCCGTATTTAGAGAAACGGGCCGGTGTCCAGCGCTTGAACAGACTGACCTGCCCGCCATGCGTATGTCCGGCCAGTGCCAGGTCGGTATTGGAAACGTCCACATCCTCCACATAGTCCGGTGTATGCGTCAGCAGAAGAACGAAATCTTCCGGTTGCAGAGATAGCGTAGGAGACACCCCGTTCTGTTTCAGATCAAACGGATTCCGTACTCCGGCCAGCAAAATGAACTCCGTTCCTTTCCAAAGTGTATCTGTCTGATGTTCCAACAGACGGACACCTGTACGCTGCATCGCCAGACGTACCTGACGGTCCACCTCACCGCGTTCATGGTTTCCCATCACTGCATAAGTTCCATAGGGCGTCTGTATCCGGGATAAAGCGTTAAATAAAGAATCCATGTTTCCGCCTGCCCTTCCACAATAATCTCCTCCCAGCAGGAGCACATCTGTATCCAGCAACTGAAGCGTATGAATCAGATGGGGAAGCCGCCGGGCCGTAAAACGGCTTTCATAATGGAAATCCGTAGCAAATGCTACCCGGAAACCGTCAAAAGAATCGGGTAGTTGTGCACTGTAGAAATCATATTGACGGACCCTCCCCACTCCTTTCGAGGGAGTCAGAGAGGCTGTTGCACAAGAAGTCAGCAGCATGGTGGCCACCAGTGCAAACAGCCATATCTTTCTTTGCCACACAAGCATTTTATTTTTGCATGATACGACGAAGTACCCAGTAACCACCGACAACCTGCAGCAGCATACCCGGCAGACCGATCCGGAAGTCCTGCAAAGCCAGGCGCAAGTCACCCACATAAGCCCATTCAGCTAAAGTTCCGACAACCTGATAAAACAGAACAACGGCCAGTAATCCTTTCCAGGATACATTCTTGAACCGGGCAGCAACAAAGCCAGCCGCAACAGCCAGCAGCAGAGACTTGGTCAGAATAGCCGGCAAAACAGCCGGTGCAGGCATCCCGAAGAACCAGGAATTGACCAGCGGAGAAGCGATGGCGGTCAGCAAACCAACCTTCCATCCATACTTATAGGCTCCTACCAGCGTAAAAAAATAAATCGGCAGCCAGATGATTCCTCCTTGCGGAATCAGATGAAAAAGCTGTGGCAATGCCACATTGCCCAATACAAACAAACATGCCATCACATAGGTTCTGACCTCACGATAGCCATACGTATACAATTTTACAGTTGCTTCCATTCTTATTTCTTCATTGAGTTTACAAATTCATCAATCAGCGGCAGACACTGGGCTGCCGTCTTCGCATCCTTGCACAAGGTTTCCAGCGGACAGAAACCGGTACGGGCCCGATTGCGGATCGAAGGTACCTTTTCCCCGTACGACACACGCACCGGACTTTCAGCCAGCAAGGAAAGAGCAGGCTCACTGATCACATCTGCATGCAGTTCCGCCACTCCTCCCAGAATCATCAGGGCTGCAACTCCTTTACCGACAACCTTATCTGCCAGAAAAGCTCCCTGCAGGAGTTCCGGATTTTCGGAACGGAGCCGATACAAATCAGCCACACCGCGTTCCGAAAAGGTATGTATCTTTCCGTCCTTCTGCAATACCAGAGAGTAACCACCTTCGTGAAGAAGGCTTACCAGTTCACCCATCATAAGGTTTCCTGCTTCAGACGTTCCACATAAGCATCAATCCGATGCAGTTCCTTCGGTATATTAATACTCTGAGGACAATGCGGAGTGCACTGGTTACACCCGATGCAATGACTGGCCTGGCGAAGTTTCGGGACACTGCGGTCGTAACCGATCAGATAGGCACGACGTGCTTCCCGATAATTGGCATCCTGCGAACTCTGAGGAATATTTCCTTCGTTCAGGCACTTGTTATAGTGCAGCAGAATACCCGGTATATCCAGTCCATAAGGACAAGGCATACAGTATTTGCAGTCATTACACGGAATGGTATCGAATTCCATCATCAGCGTTGCCGTATCATGCAGGAAGCGGATTTCCTCTTCCGTCAGCGGCTGCAACGGCGCATAGGTACGCAGGTTATCCTGAAGATGTTCCATCCGCGTCATGCCGCTCAGCACTGTCAGTACGTCCGGATAAGTTCCCGCATAACGGAATGCCCATGAAGCCACACTGCGTTCCGGCTCCCGTTCTTTCAGCCGGGCCATGATATTATCGGGCACATTGGAAAGACGTCCTCCCAGCAACGGTTCCATAATAATTGCCGGAATGTTTCGCTTGGCCAGTTCTGCATACAGGTATTCGGCATCGGTATTGGTCGGATTGATCTGCTTGGCATACTTCCAGTCCAGATAGTTCAGCTGAATCTGAACGAAATCCCATTTGTACTCATCATGACGGGAAAGCAGATAGTCGAATACACGGATGTCTCCATGATAAGAAAATCCGAGGTTACGGATACGCCCGGCCTTCCGTTCTTCCAGCAGGAAATCGAGGACTCCGTTCTTCACATAACGCGATTCGAATTCTTCCATACCATTTCCCATACCGATTGCATGCAACAGCATGTAGTCTATATAATCCACCTTCAACTCCTTAAACGAGTTGTGATACATGGCCAGCGAGGCTTCCCTGCTCCATGTAGCGGGCGAGAAATTCGAAAGCTTGGTAGCAATAAAATACTTGTCACGCGGATAACGGCTGAGGGCAATACCCGTTGCCTGTTCTGATTTACCCTGGCAATAAGCCGGAGACGTATCAAAATAGTTCACTCCATGGGCAATGGCATAATCCACCATCTGGTTCACCATTTCCTGATCAATTTCTTCCTTTCCCTCCCGGGCACTCCGTCCTCCTACAGACGGCAGACGCATCATGCCGAATCCCAGCAGAGAAACCTTGTCTCCGGTTGAAGGATTGGTACGGTAAGTCATCTGACCGGTCGGTATCTCTTCCACCGCATTCGTCCCGTCCTTCTTACCATCACAGGAAGCCACTCCTACCGCCGTTGCTCCGGCAGCTCCCATCAGCTTCAGAAAGCTGCGGCGGGATATTTCTTTGTTATTTGTCATATCTGTCTTTCTTAAATCCGTTAAAACAATGAACAGTTTTCTGCAACCACCTTACACCATCCGGTGCATCTCATGCCCTTCCACATAAATGGCACTGAACGGACGTGACGGACAAAGGTTTTCACAAGCTCCGCATCCGATACACCGTTCCACATTGACAGCCGGAATTTTCAAAGAATCCGGATTTCCCGGCTCGGAAGGAATCATCTGAATCGCTCCCACCGGACAATGACGGGCACAATTTCCACATGCTACCCCATCTGTCAATACCACACAGTTCTTCTTCACCCATACGGCATGACCGATCTGTGTAGACGACTTGTCTTCCACCATGATCGGACGGATTGCTCCGGTCGGACATACATCCGAGCAGCGGGTACACTCCGGCCGGCAATATCCACGTTCATAAGACATCTCCGGCTGCATCAGTTTCATCAGATCGGTGGAAGGACGGAGAACTCCGTTAGGGCAGGCAGACACACACAACTGACAGGCCGTACAGTGCTGGGCAAAATGACGGGCACTCCACGCTCCCGGCGGAACAATCGGTGTGTTCCGGTGAGGAATCTGCTTGTCTTCAATGACGGCCAGACCGCCGTCGACCTTCTTTTCCTGAGCCTTCAGTGTCGTTGCGGCAGCCAACAGAGCTGTCGATGCCAGGAAACTGCGGCGGGAATCATCTGCCGGTCCGGCCGGTTCTGTTTTCTCCACGGCCGGACGGGCAGCCTTCGCCGTCCGCAAACGGAAATGAAGAGCATCATGACGGCAGGAATCCAGACAATCCATACAAGCCACACACCGGCTGTAATCTATCTGATGATTTTTATAGTCGATACAGGCAGCCTTGCACTGACGGGCACAAAGTCCGCAGTTCCTGCACTTCCCGGCATCCAGTTCCGGGCGGAACAATGAAAAGCGGGAGAAGAAGCCCAATCCCGTCCCCACCGGACAAACCGTATTACAATAGGTACGTCCGTTACGCCATGCCAGCACAAACAAGACAACCACCGTAATGACAGCAATCAGGAAAGTAGGCAGACTTTTCAACCACACATCCGTTTCATAAAAGGCATAACTGTCTGCCCGTTCTGCCCAATAAGCCAGCAGGTTGTTTCCCCATCCGTATAAAGGAGCCAGCAAATTGGAAACAATCCGTCCGAAAGAGCTGTAAGGAGCCAGTAAAGCTGCTCCGGAACCGATACCGGCCACCAGCATCAACAGGAACAGAGCCAGAAAGCCGTAACGCCATCCTTTCTTTTCCGGAGAATAGGAATAATGATACTTCCTCTTTTTACCCCGTTTACCGAACCATGCAAAGAGATCCTGCATGACGCCCAAAGGACAGATTACCGAACAATACACCCGTCCGAAGACCAGTGTCAGCACAACCAGTGCTATTACAATCCCCACGTTCAGTGCCAGCACGGCCGGCAAGAACTGAATTTTTGCCATCCACCCCAGCCAGGTATGAAGTGTTCCTGTAAAATCCAGAAACAGCCCGGTGATACATAGGAAGAAGCAGACAGCCAACGTCAGTCTGATTTTACGCAACATAACCACTCCGTTATAAAATTCTTGTTATCAAGTCATAGTATACTGCAAATGTATGGATAAAAAAGCAATATACCGCCATCTAAATGAAGGAAAAGATGAAAAAACTCCGTACCTTTGTGGACTTTTTAATACAATAATCACTGAAAGTATGAACAATTCGATAAAACCCAATTCCTTTCAGGCATGGCTGCTGGCCATGCGTCCCAAGACACTGACCGGAGCCGCAATTCCGGTTCTGCTAGGCTGCGCACTGGCTTATATCTTCGGAAAATTCCAGCCTGTTCCGGCCTTGCTTTGCTTCCTGTTTGCCTTTCTGATGCAGACGGATGCCAATTTCATCAACGACTTGTACGACTATCTGAAGGGAACTGACCGGGAAGACCGTCTGGGACCGGAACGTGCCTGTGCGCAAGGCTGGATCACACCTGCCGGAATGAAACGGGGCATTGCAGTCACCACGCTACTGGCCTGCTGCGTCGGTCTGGGTTTATTAAGCTACGGAGGATGGGAAATGATTCCCGTAGGTCTGGCCTGTGTCGTATTCGCCTTTCTCTATACGGCCGGTCCTTATCCGCTGGCCTATCACGGATGGGGAGATGTACTGGTGCTCATTTTCTTCGGCTTTGTCCCCGTAGGATGTACCTTCTATGTCATGGCTCACAGCTGGAACACGGCAGTCTTTGTGGTTTCTCTTGCCTGCGGACTCATTATTGACACCTTGCTGATGGTCAACAACTTCCGCGACCGGGAGCAGGATGCAGTCAGCGGAAAGCGAACACTCGTGGTCCGCTTCGGGGCACGCACGGGGCTGCTGCTGTATTTTCTGCTCGGAATGGCCGCATGCTGGCTCTGCTTCTACTTTATCTGGCTGGGAAAAATTTATGCGGTCCTGCTTCCCCAGCTCTATCTGATACCCCATATTCTTACAACACAGAAAATGGCACGTATCGGAAAGGGAAAAGCCCTGAACCGCATTCTGGGAGAGACCTCACGCAACATGTTGCTTTTCGGTCTGCTCCTTGCTCTGGGACTGATTCTCTGAACTCCTCCGGCAAATCAGTCTTTTTCAATCAATACCGTAGCGTATGCTGAGATTCCTTCCTCCCGTCCGGTGAAACCCAGCTTCTCGGTAGTGGTTGCCTTAATGGAAACATCGTCCGCCTCAACTCCCATTACGTGAGCCAGTACTTCCTGCATTTCGGGAATACGGGCCTTCAGCTTGGGACGTTCGGCACAAACCGTCGCATCAATATTGCCTACCCGCCAGCCTTTTTCCGCAATCAGATCGACGGTACGGGCCAGCAGAATCTTGCTGTCAATATTCTTGAACTCGCCTGCCGTATCGGGGAAATGATAACCGATATCACGCATATTCGCAGCTCCCAGCAGGGCATCACAAATGGCATGGATCAGGACATCTGCATCTGAATGGCCCAACAGGCCCAGTTCATGTTCCAGACGAATACCTCCCAGCCACAATTCACGGCCCTCCACCAGCCGGTGGACGTCAAAGCCGAATCCTACTCTTATTTTCATCGTATATAAAAATCCAATACTTTATCGTTCTCCAAATAACCTTCCAGATGGTTTCCGATGCGGACCGGACCGACTCCGACCGGAGTTCCGGTGAAAAGCAAGTCACCGATTTTCAGCGTACAGAAACGGCTGACATAAGCAATGATGCGGTCAACCCCGAACAGCATGTCTGCCGTATTTCCCCGTTGTACCGTATTTCCGTCGATATCCAGATGGAAACCGATCTGCTGAATATCGGAAAAGCGTTCCACAGGCACCCAGTCACCGATGGCAGCCGAATTGTCGAAGCCCTTGCAGAGTTCCCAGGGCTTGCCTTCCGCACGGAACTTACGCTGCAAGTCGCGGGCCGTGAAGTCAATTCCTACGGTTACGGCATCATAATAGCGGGAAGCAAAGCGCTCGGCAATGTTCTTTCCCAACCGGCTGATGCGGACCACCAGCTCCGTTTCATAATCAACCTGCTCACAAAAATCGGGAATAAAAAAGGGCTTGCTGTCCTTCAGCAAGGCAGAATCCGGCTTCATGAAAATGACCGGTTCCTGAGGCAAGGCCTCATCTGCATGCAATTCCTGACAATGCAGGGAATAATTCATGCCGATCGCTATAATCTTCATAAGTATTTATTATTTCTTTAGGGTTTCATTCAAACGATTGAACATCACAGCCAGATGGGCATACAGCGAAGTGTTTTGCACCACAATATGCTCAGGCACCCGGATACGGAAGGGAGTAAAGTTCCAGACTGCACGGATTCCGCCGTCCACCATCCGGTCGGTCACCTCCTGGGCAATGCTGATAGGTACGGTCAGTACGCCGATACAGACCCCATCCTGACGGATACGTTCGGTAAACTCATCGGTGTGATAAATGGGAATCCCGTTTATACTGGTACCTACCAGTTCGGGATTGACATCAAACGCTCCCACAATCTCCAGACCGAACTGTGCCAGTCCCGAGTCACGAAGCAGGGCTCCTCCAAGGCTTCCCACTCCGAAAAGGTAAGCTTTATGCAGACGGGTAAATCCCAGAAAGTCTTCGAGTACACGGATCAGGGAGTCGATTTCATATCCGACACGCGTACGTCCGGAAATATTCACGAACGAAAGATCCTTGGCAATCTGTGAAGCATCTATATTGATCTGTTCAGACAACCGGGTAGACGAAATATAGCGTTCCCCGCGCTCACGCATCAGCTTGGCACCGGACAAATACCAGGGTAGCCGGCGAAGTGTCGGTTCCGGTATTTTCTCTATATTTTTACCTGAACGGGTAGTCATCTTTCTCAGCTTTGTCTATTCACTCGGTTGCAAAATTACGGTATTTATTTGGAATGCGGGAAAGAATGAAGAAAAAAAACGTACCTTTGCCTCCTGACAAAAAACAATGCTTATGAAACAAAATGACTGGAAAGACCGACTGAATATAGTTTATTCGACCAACCCCGACTTCCGTTATGAAACAGAAACGGAAGGAGAAGCCGAAACACCCGAGAAACGGGCCCAGAAGCTGCGCGTAAAAATAGAGAAAAAAGGACGAGGCGGAAAGACGGTCACCGTAGTCAGCGGATTCACAGGCCGGGAAGATGACTTGAAGGAACTGGGCCGTATGCTGAAAACCAAATGCGGTGTGGGAGGTTCTGTCAAGGAAGGGGAAATCCTCATTCAGGGAGAATTCAGAGAAAGAATCATCGAACTGCTGAAGGCTGACGGATATTCACAGACCAAATAAACGGACATCCGGAAAGAATCATCCGGACAATGTAAGGTGTTTAACAGGACAAAACTTTTGTTTCGGCCTATGAAAACAACAGTTTTCCCTAGACGAACCAAAAGTTTTCTGCTGGTGAAACTAAAGTTTCTTCCTAGTGAAACAAAAAGTTCCAGTAGGTGGAACAAAAAGTTCTTCCTGATGAAACTAAAGTTTTCTGCTGACGAAACTGTTGTTTCATGCAGGAAGAACAAACACATTTTATCGTCCTGTAGCCTGAAGATATTCACGCTTCTTGACTTCATACTGGGAATAAGCATCCACATACTGGTCACGACTCTGGCGATAAAGAGTCTGGGCTTCCAACAAATCGCTCATCGTACAAGTCCCTGCCGTGTAATAATCAGTATTCAGACGCAGGTTTTCCGTAGCCTGTTCTATGGATTCGCAGGCAATCTTCACCTGTTGGTAAGCGTTATTCAAATCATTCCAGGCCTGTTCCATCCGGATAATCAGGCGTTCACTCTGGTCCGTCAGCTGATTTTCGGCATTCTGCCATTGCAGCTTCTGTTTCTTCATATTGTGCGAACCGCCCCACCATCCCGAAAGAGGGACAGATACCGTGGCAAAGCCCATCCAGAATGAATGATCCTTATCCATCAGATTTTCATAGAAATAACCGCCTCCGATTGCTATCGTAGGAAGATTCTTGCCGACCGCCATCTTGTACTGAAGACGGCCGGACTTTACCTGTTGCTGAAGCAGGCCGTATTCCGGAGTCAACGGCAGGGAAGCCTGGTGATCAGTCCGGAGTGCCTCCGGATTCTCCGGAACAGAACCATCCAGACTGACCGACAAACGGATGCTGTCGGCAGGATGACCGATATACTGGGCCAGCAGATTCCGGGCAAGAGCCAGGCTATTTTCCAGATTGATACGGCCACTCTTCGTTTCGTTACGGCGCAGCTGCACCTGAAGCAAGTCATTCCGGTTGCTGACACCTGCCTTCACGGCAGCCTCGGCATCCTTGGCTATACCGGCCAACTGTTCTTCCACCGTCTGCAAAGTATGCAGCTTTTCTTCCAGCATGACTACCTGCCAGAAATAATTCTCCACCGTAAGCGTTACCTCATTTTCCGAACGGCGAAGCTGGAGACGGCCGGCTTCTATTCCGGTTTTCGCCAGTTTATTACCGTTTACCAGCTGACCGCCGGTAAACAAAGGCAGGGTAGCCGATACACCTCCGATGACTCCATTCTTCATCATCGACATCTCCATCTCGGGTGAAAGTGACATCTGCAGCAAACCTTTGTCAGCAATAAATCCGCTTCCTGCGGCACTTACCGAAGGGAAATAGCGGGTAAAAGCCTCGCTCCGGGTTTCTTGGGCAGCCTTCAGGTCATTGGCTGCATTCTTCATCCGGACATTATTTATCAAGGCTTCCCGGATACAATCTTCCAGTGAGTACGTCTGCTGGGCCTGTAAAGGCATCTGACACATTCCGGCAAGAACCAGCAGAAATGTATATTTCGATTTGAGTTTCATAATCGTTGTTGTTAGTTGAACATACAGGTATACAATCATTGTTTCTCCAAAGCATTCACACGCTTGCGCTTTTCGGTGGAGCCGCTGAAAAGCAGCAGATAAGCAACCGGAAGTACGGTCAGCAGGAAAATCATCGTGATCAGCGTACCGTAACAGATCACCGTTCCCATCGGCATCCAGAGTCCGCTCTTGCCCAGAATCATCGGGATTACCCCCATGGAAGCAGCAGCCGAAGTCAGGAAGATAGGCCGCATACGCCGGCTGGCCGAATGCCAGATGGCCTCACGTACATGCATTCTTTCCGTTTCACGCAGTTCCTCTGCATAATTGATCATGATAATTCCGTTACGGACAATGATTCCCATCAGACTGACAATACCCAGTACACAGGTAATACTGAATTCCACTCCCTGAATCAGAATACCCGCAGCCGTACCGAACAGGCAAAGAGCCATGCTCAGGAAGATCAGCGTTGCGATATTGACCCGATGGAAATGAAGCACCAGAATAAAGAAAATCATAAGGGCTGCCACCATCAGTCCGTTCATCACCGGCGGCATCTTATCCGCACTGTCTTCCAGATCTCCTCCATAGGCCAGCTGTACGCCCTGAGGCAAAGAAAGTCCATCCAGCTGCTGCTGAACCTTTCCAACAACCGCCATTCCATTCTCTCCACGCTGCAGGTCAGCCTGCACGGTAGCTGTCAGAATACCGTTGCGACGAACAATCTGTCCTACCTTCCATACCGGAACAATCTCAGCAACTTGCCGCAAAGGAACGCATGAAAGTCCTCCGGCAACCGGAATCAGTTCATTCATCAGGTCTTCATTAGTGGCATGATCAGAAGTTTCGCTCTTGATGGATACCGGAATATTGTCATCGCCTTCCCACACACTGGCGACCGGTATTCCGCTGCCATAACGGAGAGCAAGGGCTGTTTCAACCTGTATGTTGCTGATGCCCAACCGGCTTGCTTCGTCTTCCTTCAGGCGGATTTCCGCAGCCTGCAACGGATCACTCAGATCACTCTGAACCGTAACCAGTTCCGGCATTCCGCGAAGAATTGATTCAATCGTATCTACTGCTACCCGAATGGAATCCAGACTCTCGCCGCTCAACCGGACTTCCACCGGATAAACGGCCTCACTGTAACTCAGCTGCTTGAACCGTACTCTGGCATCCGGGAAATAATCATTGTACCGGGGAGCATACTCTTCCAGCAATTCCACCGTTTCCTTGATTCCCGTCGTATTGACAATGAACTGTGCATAATTGGTTCCTGCAATCTGAGGAGCATATGTAGTCTGGAAACGCGGTGAAGCACATCCCTTGAAGGAAGCTACGGATACGACTCTCGGATCCCGGCGAAGAATATGCTCCAGGCTGTCGGCAACCTCAGCAGTCCGGTTGACAGAAGCACCGGTAGGCAGGTAAATTTCTACGGCAAACTGATTCCGGTCGGCATACGGCATCAGCTGTTGCGGCAATTTACCCAGCAGAAAGGCTCCCAATACAATCGACAGAATCCCTGTTGCCAGTGTAGCCTTCGGCCAGCGGAAACAAAAGGCCAGCAAGCGGTCATAATAGACTTGCAGCATATTCAGGAAAGAAAATGCCGGCTTTCCGTCGGGACGCATCTTCTGGCGAATCGGCTTGCGGATAAAGTAGAACTGCATGAAAGGAACCAGCAGAGTGGCTACAACCAGCGAAATAGCCAGAATCAGTGTAATGGCCCATGGGAAACTCAACAGGAAGTCATGGATCATACCCGAAGTAGTGATCAGGAAGGGGAAGAAGGTAATACTGATGGCCATCGTAGCCGAGAAGATGGATTTGAAGAAATGCTGTGTACTCTCAATGGAAGCATGCCAGCGCGATACTCCTTCTCCGATCTTCTCCAGATAGCAGTCGATGATCACGATAGAGTTATCAACAATCATTCCCAGTGTCACAATCAATGCAGCCAGGGTTACGGTATTCAGTTCCAGCCCGAAAGCATGGAACAGGCCCAGTGAAATGAATATGGTAATCGGAATCGCGGAAGCTGCCACCAAAGCAACCCGCATGGGCAACAACAGCATCACGACAATAATTACCGCGACAATGGCAATTACCAGCTCATGCAGGAAGTTGGTTACACTGTCATCAACGACCTTGCTTTGGTCGGTTATCCGGAAAATGCTTACTTCCGAAGGCAAAGTCTGCTGAAAATCGGTCAAAACCTCATTGATATCCTCTCCCATCTTCACAATGTTCTGACCTTTCTTCATCTCGACACTGAGCATGATACACTTCTTGCCATTATTGGAAATATAGCTTTCCGGTTCCGGATATTCACGAACTACCCGTGCTACATCTTTCAACCGGACATTGCGCCCTTGCGGATCAGTATAGACAATCAGCTGCTGTACATCATATACCGTATTGAGCGATCTGGCTACATAGACCGGCTGCATATATGCATCTGTACGGACCCGGCCACCGGTAGTCGTAAAGCCTTTAGCAAACAGAGATGCCGCCAGCGTCTGGTCATTCAAACCATACCGGGACAGGCGAGCATTATCCAAATATACGGAAATCTGTTCTTTCTGTACGCCACTGACCGTCATACGGCCTACACTCGGAATACGGCGCAAACGGTCCTGCAAATCATCCATATAGTCATTCAGTTCCCGATAGGTTTTGTCTTCGCTCTCCATGGTAATCAGAAGAGCGGAGGTATCCCCGAAATCATCCATGACCTGAACGGCCAGTACATTCGAAGGCAACTGAGTCTTGAACGTCTGTACTCCGTGCTTGAACTTGCTCCAGAACTCATCTTTATTGTTCAGATCGTCATTCAGCTCCACCTGAATATAGACAATTCCGTCACGGCTTTTCGAGAACGTTTTTCCTTTCTTGACCTCTTTGTAACTGAATATATAGTTTTCCAGGGGCTTGGTAACCTGTTCTACCATCTCTTCCGCCGTATTTCCCGGTGCCACTGCCACTACGACTCCCTGACGGATCGTAAAACCCGGGAACTCATTTTTACGCATCTGCGGAAGACTGTAAATACCAAAAGCGACCAGACAGCACACCACCAGAATCACAATCTGCCGGTAATGCATGGCCCACTCCACTGCACTTCGTTTTTTCTTTTCCATAATCCAAACCTTTTACAATGAAATGTCTGACAATTTTGTATCATTACATACCTTCTGCTGGCCTTCCACAATGATCCGGTCACCCTGATGCAGCCCTTCCACCACCGTTACGCCTTCGGCCGTAAAGTCACCACAGGTAATCACACGCTTCTTTGCCTTGCCGTTGTCATCTACCCATACAAACGAGCGGTTCTTTTCATCAATCTGGACAATATGCGCCGGAATGACACACAAAATTCCGGCTTTCTGACTGTCCAGTCTCACTTCTGTAACCATCCCGGGCATAAGTTCTTTATCGGCTTCAAAGAGTTGTATCTTGACATCATATGCACGTGACAGAGCATTGGCCACAATACCTTTCTCTGCAATCCGTCCTGTATAGCGTTTTCCGTTCAAGGCCGGAACAATGATTTCCACCTCTTGTCCCAAAGAAACATGACCGACTTCTGTTTCAGGTACAGAGATCCGTACCTTCAGTCCACTGAGAGAAACCAGCTTGACAACCGGAACACCCGGAGCTACATTCTGACCAGCTTCTACATTCTTTTCTGCAATCACTCCGGAAAACGGAGCATACAGACGGGTATCTTTCAGGTTCTTGCTGGCAATTTCCTCCATTGAACGGGCCTGACGCAACTTACTTTGTACCTCTACCCATTGAATTTCTGGCAGACTTCCTTTGTCATGCAGTTCTTTCATACGGGAATAAGCATCTTCGGCCTGTTCCAGCGAAGCTTTCGCTGCTTCATAGGAACTTTGCATGGACAAAGGATCAAGTTCTGCAATTAATTGACCGGAAGTTACACGATCCCCCAGTCCCACGTGTAACCTTTTGACAGTACCCATGACGGCAAAACTGAGCGATGAACCTGTTCCTTCTTCTATTGTTCCCGAGAAACGGTGGACAACCTCCGCTTCAGAAGAATTCACTTCCACCACTTTTACCCTAACCGGCTCTACCGGTTTTTCCTGATTTTTCTCACCACTGCATCCCAATAAGCACAATGTAAGTGGCAATACAACAACATTTCCAGTCTTTTTCATACAAAATCCTTTTTTTTCGCGGCAAAGGAAATCTTTTCCAGGAAATTATCAGCACTCCATTCGGCCAAGGAAGTGTTCCATTTTTCTAAAGCAGCAGCGAATCGAACAATTAGAACACTTATTGGGAAATATCCATCACCGCAGATTGAAAGATATTCCGTTAATTTGCAATGTCAAAACACGGGAATATCCCTATTCCAAACAGACTTTATATGATGAAAAAGAACCAAAGATCTACAACAGAAGAAGAAAAAGCCGTATTTTTTGGGAATCAAGAATGTCCGGAAATCATGGAACAAATCACCCTCTACCAGGATGACCGCCTGGCAATCGTGGAAGATATCCATAACCTGAATCAGGATTATACAGCACGCATTGAGGCTTTCATTGCTTTGCTTTGTCAGCAAGGAAAGGGTTCTGTCTATATTGACGACCAGCAATATGAAGTCAAAGAAAATGATTTGCTGATCTGCCACCCCAACATCATTCTGGAGCGGGGAATGATCAGTGTAGATTTTAAATGTTGCGGATTCTGTCTTTCGCCTGAATACGTCAGACAAATCGGAGTTCTCAGCGCAGAAAGCTGGGATGCAAAACTATTTATAGAGAAACATCCCATCATTCCTCTGGTACCCCGGGAAGCCATTCTCTTTCAACAATACTATGATCTGTTACGCTCCAAACTGACAGCTCCTCCTTGCAAACATCAGAAGGAACTGATCAATTCCCTGCTACAGGCTTTTATGTATGAATTCCATGACACGATGGAAAGATATATAAAGGTAACGTCTCCGTCCTATACTTCAGGGGAAAAGCTGTTCAATTCATTCATTGCACAGCTCTCCTCTTCTTATCCCAAAAAACGTTCTGTCACTTACTACGCGGACAAATTAGCCGTAAGTCCCAAATATCTGTCTGCCATCTGCAAAGAAATAAGTGAGAAGACAGCCTCGGAACTTATCAATCAATATGTAGTAAAGGATATCGAGTATCAGTTAAAAAGAAGCAGAAAGAGTATCAAGGAAATTGCGAATGAGCTGGATTTTCCCAACATATCTTTCTTTGGGAAATATGTAAAACGCTATCTGGGAGTCTCTCCCAAGCAGTACAGGGCAGCACTGGATTAAAGAAGATAATATATCAATTAAAAAGCCGGACTAGAGATCAGCTCTCTGTCCGGCTTTCTTTTATGTGAAGAATAAATTATTCAGCACGCAGTGTGAAACGTTTGAAGTCAGCAACTGTCAGTTCTGCATCAGCAGCTTTCAGTACTTCAGCAACGGTCTTCTTCGGATCCATGATGCTTTCCTGATTCAACAGACAAACTTCTTTCAAGAATTTACCCAGACGGCCTTTAGCGATGTTTTCGATCATAGCCTGAGGCAAGTTTGCAGCCTTTTCAGCAGCAACGGTAGTCTTGATTTCTTTTGCTTTAGCTACGTCTTCAGCTGTAATCCATCCCTTAGCCATGTTGCTTTCCATGTGCTCTTCGCTATCTACGTGAGCAGGATTGATACCAGCTTTCTTCAAAGCAGCTTCAACAGCTTTCTGTACCTGTTCAGCTTTAGTCTTTTCAATAGCAACATTGATTTCTTCCTGCTTTACAGCTTCAGGAACACCAGCTTCATCAATAGCGATCGGGTTCATAGCTGCAATCTGCATACAGAT
>NZ_EQ973643.1:27342-34194 GCF_000157915.1 Phocaeicola coprophilus DSM 18228 = JCM 13818
ATCGAATACTCCTTCATGCTACACCTTATTATATTTTATATAAAGACGAAACAGAAAAAACGAACACAAGAAAAGCCCAATAAAAGACATTATAATTATATCAGATAATGAACTTCAAAACCAAATTCATACTACCCCCCAACAAGTTCCTTCACAATATATACCAATCAGACCACTAAATAAGAAGAACTGACCTACGCCATTTTTATATCAAATATTTTTCTCAACAGATAGTTACACTCTTTAAATATTCTCACTATCTTTGAAAGCAAACGATTGAATTATGGAAGAATCTCTTTATCAAGTTTTATGCTATATCATGCCCATCCTTGCAATTGTAGTATTCATTGCTCTTTTCTATATACAGGCTGGGTACGGAATATTCCAAAATAAACACTGGGGAATAAGCATACCCAATCGATGGGGATGGGTACTAATGGAATGCCCGGCTTTTTTCTTCATGCTATACTTATGGATTAGCAGTCCAAGCAGACTCCAGCCCACACTACTCACCTTTTTCATCCTGTTCGAAACGCACTATCTGCAACGTTCCTTTATTTTCCCTCTCCTGATGAGAGGAAAAAGCCGTATGCCGATTGCCATCATGCTGATGGGAATCCTTTTTAATCTTATCAACGGATTCATGATCGGTGAAGATTTATTCCATTTGGCTTCTGCCGAACGATATTCCACTTCGTGGATGAGCAGCCCGACCTTCATCGGAGGGCTACTGCTCTTCATCTCCGGAATGGGAATCAATCTTCATTCAGATCATGTGATCAGACATCTCCGAAAACCCGGAGATACACGCCACTATCTCCCCCAAAAAGGAATGTATCGCTTTATCACTTCCGCTAATTATTTTGGGGAACTTATTGAATGGATCGGATTCGCCATACTTACCCAATCAACTACAGCATGGATTTTCGTATTATGGACCTTTGCCAACCTGGCTCCACGTGCTTATTCCATCCACAAACATTATTGTGAAGAATTTGGGAAAGAGGCCGTCGGCCAGCGCAAATGCCTGATTCCTTTTATCTATTAAACTCTCTGACCTATGAACTCTATACTCTTTACAGAAGGAAAAATCGGTCCCCTCACATTACGGAACCGCACCATACGTTCTGCCGCATTCGAAAGCATGTGTCCCGGGAACCGTCCTTCACAGGAACTCTTTGATTATCATCTCTCCGTAGCAGCCGGAGGAGTCGGAATGACTACCATAGCTTATGCTGCTGTAACTCAGAGCGGACTTTCCTTCGAACGGCAATTATGGATGCGACCGGAAATCGTTCCCGAACTTCGCCGACTTACGGACGCTATCCATCACGAAGGAGCAGCTGCCAGTATCCAGCTTGGACATTGTGGCAACATGTCTCATCGCAGCATTTGCGGTTGCATGCCCGTCGGTGCAAGCAGTGGGTTCAACCTTTATTCTCCCACTTTTGTCCGTGGACTGCGAAAAGATGAACTTCCCTCACTGGCCCGCGAATATGGAAATGCAGTAAGGTTAGCCCAAGAAGCCGGATTCGATGCTGTTGAGATTCATGCCGGACACGGCTATCTGATCAGCCAGTTTCTTTCTCCCTACACTAACCACCGCAAAGATGAATATGGCGGCAGCCTGAACAATCGGATGCGCTTCATGGATCAAGTTATGAATGAAGTTACTAAAGCTGCCGGTAATCACACCGCTGTACTGGTCAAAATGAATATGAGTGACGGTTTCAAAGGAGGTATGGAAAAAGATGAATGCCTGCAAGTTGCCCGCCGTCTGGTTGACGATGGTGCACAAGCACTTGTTTTGAGTGGTGGCTTTGTGAGCAAAGCTCCAATGTATGTTATGCGCGGTGCCATGCCCATACACAGTATGACTTACTACATGAAAAGTCTCTGGCTGAAATATGGTGTACGTCTGGCCGGTCATCTGATGATCCCAACTGTTCCGTTCCGTGAAGCTTATTTTCTGGAAGATGCGCTCGATTTCCGAAAAGCAATCCGAGAAATTCCACTGGTTTACGTAGGAGGGCTCGTATCACGTCAAAAGATCGAGGAAGTATTAGGACACGGATTCGAGTTTGTTCAAATGGGACGCGCCCTGCTCAATGAGCCCGGTTTCGTCAACCGGATGAAAGCCGAAGAACAAGCCCGATGCAACTGCGGACATAGCAACTATTGCATAGCCCGTATGTATACTCTTGACATGGCTTGCCATCAACATCTGAAAGAGGAACTCCCTCCCTGCCTGAAAAAAGAAATTGAGAAGTTGGAAAAAGCAAAATGAACATGAAAAAAACAATTATCATAACAGGAGCAGACGGAGGTATGGGTACTGAAATCTCCCGCGAAGCAGCTCGGAAGGGCTACCACGTCGTCATGCTTTGCCGCACCCGGGAAGGCGGAGAGGTACGAAAATCACAGCTCATTCAAGAAACAGGAAATACAGATCTGGAAGTCTTTCCTGTTGAACTTTCCTCCATGAAAGCAGTAGCTGATACCGCCGACAAGTTACTGGCCAGAAACCCTTCCATTGACCTGCTGATGAACAATGCCGGAACCATGTCTCCCCACTTCATCCAAACAGAAGACGGATTTGAACAGACCACAGCTGTCAACTACCTTGCTCCTTACCTGCTGACCCGGAAATTGCTTCCGAACATGCACGCCGGATCAAGAATTGTATCCATGGTTTCATGTACCTATCAAATCGGACATATCGGTCCGCATTTCTTCACCAACGGACGCGAATCAGACAGCTACTGGCGCATTCCGGTATATAGCAATACCAAGCTGGCCTTATGGCTCTTTACCCGTGAACTTTCCGAACGTCTCAAGCAACGGCATATTTCAGTCAATGCCGCCGATCCGGGAATTGTTTCAACAGGTATTATTCATATGGACTTATGGTTTGATCCTCTGACTGATATTCTGTTCCGCCCCTGCATCCGCACTCCCCGTCAGGGAGCCGATACAGCTATCCGACTGCTTTTCGATGAATCTCTGGAAGGAGTTACAGGAGAGATGTATGCAAGCAGCAAACCCCGGAAACTAAAAGAGCGCTATCTCTGTCACCCACAGGCAGCCTCGCTTTGGGCAGACACAAAGAAAGCGCTTCAGAACTTCCTTACGTAAAAAAACAGATTGCTTAATCACAATCTTTCACTTCAGAAACTTCACCCGTCACAGAGTTAATAATAAATCCTCGTACGGTTATTCCCTCTTGCGGAACCAACGGGTGATGTTTCACCAGATGTACACTTCTTCGCACAGCATCCTCTCCGTTGTCAAATCCGCTCAACCAGGTCCGCAAATCAACATTGCAGTACTCAATCATGTCCAGATGATCCTGTGAAATTCCCCGTTCACGCATGTGTTCCAACATATCCTCATAATTCAGATGCTGAGCCCCGCAATCCGTATGTCCGATGATCATAATCTCTTCTACTCCCAATTCATAAATGGCAACCATCAGACTCCGCATGGCACTGCCAAAAGGATGGGTGATCACTCCTCCCGCATTCTTGATCATTTTCACATCACCGTTCTTCAAACCCAAAGCAGCCAGCAACAGTTCCACCAAACGGGTATCCATACAGGTTACAATTGCAATCCTTTTGTCCGGATATTTTGTTGTCAAATAAGGCTCATATCCTTTCTGCTCCACAAAAGAGCGGTTGAAATCCAATAATTCGTCTATCATACTCTTATCTGTTCAAAGTTCAACAACTACAAAATTACACAAATGTTTTTCTACAAGCCGAAAATAATCCGTAAATTTGTTTCATTAACTGAAGAACAAACTTAAAACTGAAAAACTATGGCAAAAGAACTAGAATTGAAGTATGGCTGTAACCCCAATCAAAAACCAGCCCGCATCTTCATGCAGGAAGGAGAACTGCCTATCACGGTCTTAAACGGACGCCCCGGATACATTAATTTTCTGGATGCCTTGAATGGCTGGCAATTGGTAAAGGAACTGAAAGAAGCTACCGATATGCCTGCTGCTACCTCATTCAAACACGTAAGTCCTGCCGGCGCAGCCATCGGACTTGAGTTGGATGAAACCATGAAAAAAATTTATTTCGTAGATGGTCTGCCTCTTTCTCCGCTAGCTAATGCCTATGTACGTGCCCGTGGCGCAGACCGCATGTCTTCCTACGGAGACTTTATTGCCCTCAGCGATATTTGCGATGAAGCTACTGCCCGCTTCATCAATCGCGAAGTTTCTGACGGAGTCATCGCTCCGGGATATACAGAAGAAGCACTTGCTATCCTGAAAAACAAACGTAAAGGAACCTACAACGTTATCCAGATCGATCCCAATTACCGTCCTGCTCCAATTGAACGTAAAGATGTATTCGGCATCACATTCGAACAGGGACGTAACGAAATCAAACTGAATGGTCCGGAGCTCTTCGAAAACATCCCCACCCAGAACAAGGAATTCCCGGAGGCAGCCCGCCGTGACCTGATGATTGCCCTGATCACATTGAAATATACACAATCAAATTCTGTCTGCTACGTCAAGGACGGACAAGCCATCGGTATCGGTGCCGGTCAACAAAGCCGTATCCACTGTACACGACTGGCAGGCAATAAGGCCGACATCTGGTATCTTCGTCAGCATCCAAAGGTATTGAATCTGCCATGGATAGAAAAGATCCGCCGCGCAGACCGTGACAATACCATTGACATCTATATCAGTGATGATCATGATGATGTGCTGGCTGACGGTGTATGGCAGCAATTCTTTACCGAAAAGCCGGAAGTACTGACCCGTGAAGAAAAACGCGCCTGGCTGGATACTCTGAAAGGCGTATCATTAGGATCAGATGCATTCTTCCCCTTCGGCGACAATATTGAACGTGCTCACAAAAGCGGTGTTGAATACATTGCACAGGCCGGAGGTTCCGTACGTGATGACCATGTTATCGAAACCTGCGATAAATACGGCATTGCCATGGCATTTACCGGTATCCGCCTGTTCCATCATTAATATAAAAAAGAAAGAATTGAAATCCGTCCTGCATCAGGAGGATTTCAATTCTTTCTTTTTCACTTCTATTCTTTCTTAAAACTTATATCCTACGGTAAAGAAGAAAGCCAGATTACGCGGTGTGTCACTGCCTGAGATCCGGCACAAGCCAAATTCACCGTCCAGGCCTACTGTCCAACGTTTAAAGTCCAGACCGACTCCCGCCTGAATTCCGGCATCAAAACGGTTTAATCCATCTATTTCCTTACCTTCAATCTTGGAATCTCCAAACGAATCCCATGACATAGTCAGGTCATCAATTTCCCAATCCGTTTTTCCATTTACTCCATAAGCCAGATAAGGTCCGGCAGTAAATACCATATCAAAATTTGCAGCAGTTCCGACATGAAAAGCAGCCAGCAAAGGCATTTCCAGATAATTCTGGTTTACTTTCGTCTTATAACCTTCCATTTTATAACTGGCTCCTTTGGAAGCCCAGGTCAATCCGGTCTGAAAAGATACCAGTCCACTTAAAGGAACATCAATACCCACCCCTACTTTGGGATTAAACATCGGATTACTTCCGTCCGAGCCATTTCCCATCCAGGTGCTCATACCCAGTCCCAGTTCCATACTCCAGGTCACTTTAGTCTGTGCCGAAGCACACAAAGCAGAAAATATGCATACTATGCAAAGAATCAATTTTCTCATAAGCATCAAATTTATTATTAAACCAGATAAGCAAATATAAAAACATTACCGGTATTGCACAACAAAAACAAAATAAAAATCCTCTTAGTCTGACCTACAAATCAAACTAAAAGGATTTTCTGCTACCCAACGGCTAATCAGAAGCCGTCAGATTAGAATTCGTAATCAATACCGATCGAAATGTTCTCACCTTCTACACTGACACCGAATCCGCTTCCTTCACCACGGAAGTAATCATCACGATATCCGGCAAATCCCACTTTCGTGATCAGGCTGAACTGATGGTTCAATTTAATTGCCATACCCGGTTTCACTCCGATTTCGAAACCATTGACAGCATCCTGATGTTTGGCTTTCTGTGTAGAGAATCCGAATCCCATATCCAAAAAGAGACGTACGATCTTGTTTTCATAGAAAGAGTAGCGGGCATAAGGAGCCAGCGCAAATGCATTGGTGGAAATCTCCTCTCCTTTATGCGCATAAGCCAGTTCGATACCCAGTGCCCACTGTTCACTCAACTCATAACCTACATCAGGCGTAATGGAAAAAGAGGTTTTATCCAAATCGGTATTTCTCCACAGACTGATACCTCCGCCCAAATACATTTCCTGTGCATGAGCAGACAATGCGGCCATCACAACGACCAGCAATACAAGCATTTTTTTCATGATTTCTTCTTTTTAATAATAAAATCTGTTCGTTTAATTTATGTGTCTTGTTCTTTTGACGGCGCAAAATTATGAATAATATGTTATATAACACAATTAAAGGCAAGGAAAGCGACTACCCTGCCTTTAATTTATATCGATAACAAATTAATGTCCTATCTGTTTTTTACCCGTTTTTATGACGGTTTGCTCTCTTGCGACGGTACTCAGCCTTCATCTTGGCTGATCCCGATCCATGCAATCCCGTAATATAAGTCTTTTTCTTGGCTTTGGTTTTCACCTTCCCTTCTTTCTTTCCGGCAGCCGGCTTGCTTCCCTTGAAGATAATACCTTCTGTCAAAATCTTTTCTATATCCATATTCTTTTATTTCTTTATTTAAAATACACCAGTTCCACATCGCATGCACAGGCAAACTCTTTCAGCAAATCAATCATATAATTCACCGAATCTTCCAGTCCATCACTTCCGCTATATCCGTTCATGATCGCCAGCAG
>NZ_EQ973643.1:34392-50567 GCF_000157915.1 Phocaeicola coprophilus DSM 18228 = JCM 13818
ACGATTGTACAAAGCTGATTCTTGTTCATGTGGTTATATACAGCAGTGCAAGGACCAGAAACGAAGTTGAAACCATCCAGTTCAGTCTTTTCACCGGTGATACCACTACGTTCAACAATTGCATCAGCAATCGTACCGCTACCCATCGGCAAAGCCTTGATTTCGTCGATAGTCTGGCACTTATTTGCGATAGCAGCATCCAGAATAGCCTGAGTCAGTGCTACGAAATCTGCATTCTTTGCAACGAAGTCAGTTTCACACTTCAAAGCGATCATTGCAGCATAGTCACCAGTAGACTTAGCCAATACACAACCTTCTGAAGTTTCACGGTCAGAACGTTTTGCAGCTACTGCCTGTCCTTTTTTACGGATAATTTCTACTGCTTTGTCGAAATCGCCTTCTGATTCAGTCAAAGCGTTTTTACAGTCCATCATACCAGCTCCAGTCATTTTACGAAGCTTGGTGATATCAGCCATACTTACAGCCATAGTAATCTCTTTTTTATTTGAGTTAATAAATAAGTCTATTTAAAGCAAATGAGAGCTGAGAACAGAGAGTTGAGAATTGCTTTTATAGTAACTCTCAACTTTCAACTCTCAACTCTCAACTTAAAGTATATTAAGCTTCTTCGTCGTCTTTACCCATGAAAGCGGCAGCCTTAGCAGCATTGATGGCATCTTCTTCAGCCTTATCCATGCGAGCCTTGGTAGCTTTCTTCTTGCCAGCCTTCGGAGCGTTTTCACCAGCAGCTTCCATATCTACCTTTTCTGCTTTTCTTTCTTCCAGACCTTCAGCCATAGCAGCGCAGCAAGCATCCAGAATTACTTCTACAGACTTAGTAGCATCATCGTTTGCCGGGATTACGAAGTCAACGTTTGTAGGATCAGAGTTTGTATCTACGATAGCAAATACAGGAATACCCAGACGGTTAGCTTCACGAACTGCGATGTTTTCCTTCAAAACGTCTACTACGAACAGTGCAGACGGAAGACGAGTCAGCTCAGCGATAGAACCCAGGTTCTTTTCCAATTTAGCACGCTGACGAGAGATCTGCAGGATTTCTCTCTTAGACAAGTTAGAATAAGTACCATCGTTAGTCAGTTTATCGATAGTAGCCATTTTCTTCACAGCCTTACGGATAGTCGGGAAGTTAGTCAACATACCACCCGGCCAACGCTCGATTACATAAGGCATATTTACAGAAGCAGCTTTCTCAGCTACAACCTGTTTAGCTTGTTTCTTAGTAGCAACGAACAGGACTTTCTTACCTGATTTTGCAATTTGCTTCAAAGCTTCAGCAGCTTCGTCTACTTTTACAACAGTCTTATTCAAATCGATGATATGAATACCGTTGCGTTCCATGAAAATATAAGGAGCCATTGCAGGGTTCCACTTTCTTTTAAGGTGTCCGAAGTGGCAACCAGCCTCCAATAATGTATCAAAATTTACTCTTGACATTGTTTTAATCTTTAAATCGTTTACTTTCTTTTTTGTTTAATTGAACCAACAATCGAGTAGTTTCTCCGTAAATTCTACAGAGGGGGAAAATCCCGAAAGTTTAGATACTAAACGCTTTTTCAGTTGAGAGTTGAACAGTGAAAAGTTGAAAGAATTTAAGCAACTTGTCCGATCCAACATTCCACCAACTCTTAACGCTTACTGAACTGGAATCTACGACGAGCTTTCGGACGTCCCGGTTTCTTACGTTCAACAGAACGAGAATCACGAGTCATGAAGCCTTCAGAACGCAGTGCCTTCTTGTCTTCCGGATTGATCTTAACCAGTGCACGAGCAATAGCCAAGCGCAGAGCCTGAGACTGACCAGTAAAGCCACCACCGCACAAATTTACTTGGATATCATATTTTTCTGCCACTTCCAACTTAGTCAGAGGCTGCTTAACAACATACTGCAGAATAGTTGATGGAAAGTACTGTGCAAGGTCTCTCTTGTTAATAGTAATCTTTCCTGTACCTTCGCTTACGAACACACGTGCAATCGCGCGTTTACGTCTGCCTAATGCATTTACTACTTCCATTCTTTATTATTTAAGTGTGTTAATATCAATTACTTTCGGAGTCTGAGCTTCATGTTTGTGTTCGCTTCCTGCGTAAACATACAGATTGCCCAGCAATTTAGCTCCCAGACGGTTTTTCGGAAGCATACCTTTTACTACTTTCTTCATCAGCTTTTCAGCTCCGTTAGGTTTAGCCATCAAACGAGCCGGAGTGATTTCACGCTGTCCACCCGGATAACCCGTATAGCTCAGATAAACCTTATCGTTCCACTTGTTACCAGTGAACTTAACTTTGTCAGCATTGATAATAATTACATTATCACCGCAATCTACGTGAGGAGTAAAGTTCGGTTTGTACTTACCTCTCAACAGTTTCGCAACTTTCGCACCGAGACGGCCTACAACCTGATCGGTAGCATCAACTACGACCCATTCTTTTGTCGCAGTTTCCTTGTTTGCAGAAATGGTCTTGTAACTTAAAGTATCCACTCTTAAAATCTTTTTAAATGTTACTACTAAAAACAATTTTCTTCATGCCTCACCTTCCCGGACAAAGAAGAATAAAGCACTCGGAATTTAAATTTATCACTATTTGATAATAATCGGCTTGCAAAGGTACGGCTTTTCTTTAAACCAGCAAAAGTTTTAAGTGTTTTTTTATTAGCAAAATATCTCCTAACCAGCTAACAGATAGCTCAAACAAGCAACCATAAAGAACGGATGCTGTTCCAACTGTATTCCTTCTCCCCGCAACGGGCAAAGAAAGGAATTCATGAAACAGCATCCGCCACAAATCAGTTCAGTTCACTACAGAAAAGCCAACGCTTTCTGTTTTTATATGAATCTATCGAATGATATTTTCCGGATATTTAGAAGGCATCGTTACACGTTTCCAGGTTTCCGTAACCCAGGAATCGATACGGTTACCGTTAATATCTTCTTTCAGGAAATATTTCAGGATCATGACATCTCCTCCTTTCAATTCAAACTTCAGCACATTCTTCTGTCCGGCCAATTGAGGAAGATGCAAGTTCTTTTCAACCATTTCCGTGTAAGAATCTCCTGAAGTCTGCTCATACGTACCTTCACCTATGATAATGGCACCTTGAGGCATCATGACCAGATTGGTAAATTTCCCGTCATCAGAAAGGATCTTCAAGGAATTGCTGGTTTTAAGCTGACCAGCTACGCCTGGGGCATCAGAACGATAAAAACACATTTGCCATACTCCCCGGAGATCCACCGGAGCTTTTTCTTTTGCAGACTGGGCTATCGAACTGCCGAAAGCCACTAATGACATTACAACTAAAAAGAAAATTCTGCGCATTCCCATAACATTATCGATTAAAGTTATTGTAATATGTTTTCTACAAAAATAGAAAAATTATTTAAAAATGCATAGTCTTTTCTCTCTTTTTTTAAAAGTTTTTTTCGTTTGACTTACAGATGTACAAAAAGAAATCCGGAAAGCTCAAGTAGCAGTAAACTGCCTGCTCCAGCTTTCCGGATCTTTTATTTACGAATATTAGAATTCTGCGTTATGCGGTGTACGCGGGAACGGAATAACATCACGGATGTTTGCCATACCTGTTACGAACAACAGCAGACGTTCAAAGCCCAATCCGAAACCGGAATGAGGACAAGAACCATATTTACGGGTATCCAGATACCACCACATATCCTTCATCGGTATATGCAATTCCTGAATACGGGTAAGCAGTTTGTCATAATCAGCTTCACGTTCCGAACCTCCGATAATCTCTCCAATCTTCGGGAACAGGACATCCATTGCACGAACGGTCTTTCCGTCCTCATTCTGCTTCATATAGAATGCCTTGATTTCTTTCGGATAATCAGTCAGAATTACAGGACGTTTGAAATGTTCTTCCACCAGATAGCGTTCATGCTCTGAAGCAAGGTCCACACCCCAATATACAGGGAATTCAAACTTGTGGCCATGAGCAACGGCATCTTCCAGGATCTTGATACCTTCCGTATAAGGCAAACGTACAAATTCTTCCTTCAATACTCCCTGCAAACGTTCGATCAATCCCTTGTCGAACATATCGTTCAGGAACTTCACATCATCGTAGCAGTTATCCAAAGCCCACTGTACACAGTACTTGATGAACTCTTCTGCCAGATCCATGTTGTCATTGATATCATTGAAAGCTACTTCCGGTTCAATCATCCAGAACTCAGCCAGGTGACGCGGTGTATTGGAGTTTTCTGCACGGAACGTAGGACCAAATGTATAAATGGCGCCCAATGCTGTTGCAGCCAACTCACCTTCCAACTGACCGGAAACTGTCAGGCTGGCCTGCTTGCCGAAGAAGTCATTGTCATAAATAATAGAACCATTTTCGTCCTTCTTCAGATCATACAGGTTCATAGTAGTAACCTGGAACATCTGTCCGGCACCTTCACAGTCAGAAGCCGTGATCAGCGGAGTATGGAAATAGAAGAAGCCACGTTCATGGAAGAACTTGTGGATAGCAATGGCCATATTGTGACGAATACGGAACACAGCTCCGAAAGTATTCGTACGCGGACGCAGGTGAGCAATCTCGCGCAAGAATTCCATAGAGTGTCCTTTCTTCTGCAAAGGATAAGTATTATCGCATGTTCCCAGTACTTCAATTTCACGAGCCTGGATTTCGCATGCCTGTCCGGCACCAACCGACTCAACCAGCTCTCCATTGACGCTGATACAAGCTCCTGTCGTGATCTGTTTCAACATTTCTTCATCGAAGTTTGCCAGATCAACCACCACTTGCACATTATTTATAGTAGAACCGTCATTCAAGGCGATAAAACTTACCTGCTTACTACCGCGACGGGTACGTACCCATCCCTTTACATTGACCATCACACCGAAGTCACGACGCTTCAGCAGGTCTACGATCTTTGTTCTACGAATTGTTTCCATTTTTATCTTGTTTTATTCAAATTTAAAAAGGCGGCCTTCAGCCTCTGCTTTTTTCAAGCTTTTCCAACCTTCGGCACACCTTATTATATATTATCTTATTCAAAAGAACCCATGCGAAGCATGTTTACTTCCATTTCTGTCAGATAACGCCAGTCTCCACGACGCAGACCTTTCTTGGTCAGTCCGGCAAAATAAACACGATCCAGCTTAATTACCCGATAGCCCAGTGACTCAAAAATACGACGGACAATTCGGTTTTTACCAGAATGGATCTCAATACCTACCTGCGACTTGTCTGTATCTGAAGCATAGCTGACTGCATCTGCATGAATTTCTCCGTCATCCAGAGTAATGCCCTGTACGATCTGATCCAAATCAGCCTTCGTTACATTTTTATCACAATATACATGGTAAATCTTCTTCTTCAGGAACTTCGGATGAGTCAGCTTAGAAGCCAGATCACCGTCATTGGTAAGCAACAGCACACCAGTTGTGTTCCGGTCCAGACGACCTACCGGATAAATACGTTCCTTGCAGGCACCTTTCACAAAGTCCATCACGGTCTTACGTTCCTGAGGATCATCAGAAGTAGTCACACAATCTTTCGGCTTATTCAGCAATACGTAAACTTTACGTTCGATATTTACCGGCTGATCGTGGAACTTGACTTCATCCGTACGTTTCACCTTTGTTCCCAGTTCGGTAACCACCTCACCATTAACGGAAACTACGCCTGCTGTGATAAATTCATCAGCCTCACGACGAGAACAAACACCTGCGTTGGCCAGGAACTTGTTCAGACGGATCGGTTCATTCGGATCGGTCAGGATATCCTTGTACTCGATCTGCTTCTTCATGCTATACTTCGCATTCGGATTGTATCCTGCGGTACGCGGGCGGAATCCTCCACCTTGCGGACGATTATAACCGCCGCCCTGCTGCTGACCGTTGTTGTAACGCGGACGGAACGAGCGCTGTTCACCTCCCTCGTTATTATTGTAACGCGGACGATACGGACGCTGCTCACCTCCTTCATTATTGTTATAGCGCGGCGCATAGGAAGGACGCGAGGGACGATTCGTATTGCTGTTGTATCCCTGTCTGTTTCCATAACTGCGCTGCTGAGAATGATTTCCATAACTGCGCTGTGGACGATCCTCTCCATTATTTCCGTTAAAACGGGGATTGTAAGAGGAACGGTACGGGCGTTCGCCACCTTCCCGGTTGCTGCCATACGGACGACGTCCATAGCTTCTGCCTTCGTTTCGATTGTATCTGTTATACCCTTCCTTGTTATAGGACTTGTAACCATCACGGCCTGACTGGGTGTTTTCTCCGTCCAGTCTGTTTTCTTTGTCTGTAGTCATGTTCTTAAAAATGCTATAAATTAATAATTACCCTCTCGGGTGATCTTCTTATAAACCTGTATAGTTGTGCGGAGTGATTGCCCGCAGTTCTTTCTTTATTTCTTCGCTTACGTTCAATGTTTCGATAAAATCTTTGATGGAAGCTTCATTGATAGCCTGGTTGGTACGTGTCAAAGCTTTCAATGCTTCATACGGATGCGGATAGGCTTCACGACGCAAAATAGTCTGAATAGCCTCAGCCACAACACTCCAGCAGTTATCCAGATCCTGATAGATCTTGGATTCGTTCAGCAACAGCTTGCCCAGTCCTTTCAGAGAGCTCTGAATAGCAATAACCGTATGTCCGAACGGAACACCGATATTACGCAGAACTGTAGAGTCAGTCAGGTCACGCTGCAGACGTGAAACCGGAAGCTTGGTTGACAAATGTTCCAACACGGCATTCGCCATGCCCAAATTTCCTTCAGCATTTTCAAAGTCAATGGGGTTTACCTTATGAGGCATTGCACTTGATCCAACCTCACCCGCTTTGATCTTTTGCTTGAAGTATTCCATAGAGATATACTGCCAGAAGTCACGGTTCATATCAATCATAATCGTATTGATACGCTTCATGGCATCAAAGATAGCGCCCAGATTGTCATAATTTGAAATCTGAGTAGTGTATTCTTCACGTTCCAGTCCCAGTTTTTCTGCGACAAAACGATTACCGAATGCCTTCCAGTCATATTCCGGATAAGCCACATGGTGGGCATTGTAGTTACCGGTTGCACCACCAAACTTAGCAGTGATCGGACAAGCCTTCAATACAGCCAGCTGACGTTCCAGACGATAGGCAAACACCTTGATTTCTTTTCCCAGGCGGGTAGGAGAAGCCGGCTGACCGTGAGTCTTTGCCAGCATCGGAATATTCTTCCATTCTTCTGCATACGCATTCAGCTGATCGACCAGCTTCTGGATCTGTGGATAATACACTTCATCCAGTGCATCCTTGATTGACAAGGGAACAGAAGTATTGTTGATATCCTGTGAAGTCAGGCCGAAGTGAATGAACTCCTTGTATTCCTCCAGGCCACCCAACTTGTCAAACTGTTCCTTGATGAAATACTCAACAGCCTTCACGTCGTGATTGGTTACACTCTCAATTTCCTTGATACGTCCCGCATCAGCTTCTGAGAAGTTCCGGTAAATATCACGAAGTGAATCAAAGCGTGATGCATCCAGTCCTTTCAACTGGGGCAAAGGCAGTTCACACAACGTAATGAAATATTCAATTTCCACACGCACACGATATTTGATCAATGCGTATTCTGAAAAATAGGCAGCCAAAGCTCCCGCTTTGCTCCTGTATCGACCGTCAATAGGTGATATAGCCGTGAGTAAATCAAGCTCCATCATTCTTTTATTTTTTTGATATCTAAATAATGATCATTAATCTTCGCAAAAGTAATGCTTTTTCCTGAGTTTACCGGAGTTAAGTGGAAAACTTTAGTATTTATTTTACATTTTACCGGCATGCGGAAGACACGGCTTCCCAAAGTTATCAACAGCCTGTTCATAACCTGACAGTTTTTCACAGGTTGTTGACACACGTTCCAGCAGGCTATACACCAGTATTTTACCGAAAGCCTCGTATTTTATTCACAACATTATGGTTCATAACTTTTGTACATTCGAAAAAATGCACTACTTTTGACCTGCCTAAAAGAAAGGATGCCCCAAGGGGCAACATTCTTCAACCAATCGTTGATTTTCCTAAAATCTATTATCGTTGGCTACAAGACACACACTATTTGAGAGACCAACTATCTAAAAAGTATCCGCGCTTGGAACCTGTGACAGGCTCCCCAAGCGCGGATTTTTCTTTTCAGTCTTCCCTTTTCTGAAAACGCCCATCATTCCCGGAAAACTGTCAGAAACTCTTTTTCACCTTTCCCCGGTTCTCTTCAAAAGTCCTGCCGAAACATTGTAAACAGACTTCAAGGGCATAAAAAAAACGCTTCGACGTTTAAGGGAAAAGAATTCGGCCTTTTCCTTCAAACGTCGAAACGTTTTTTAAAAAGCTCGAGGGCCTCAGAAAAAGAAGTTAGGGAAGCTTGATTTCACGGTAAATTTCACAAGCGATATCTACCGGATTTCCTTCAGCTTCTGATGCATACGAGTTATGTTTCAATGTCCACGGTTCTTCCAGTGCATAAAAGTCAATTGCCTTGGGCTGTCCGCCTTCAAAACTCTTCAGCTGTTCATCCAGCCAAGTCTTCCAGCGCAAATAATAGAAGTCGCGCAACAGTCCGTTCCATTCTCTGTGAGCATAATCATGCAAACCGCCATCATCTGCAGCAACCCGGTTTCCCCAAGTCGTTATCTGTACACGGGCATTCCATTCATACCAGTCCTTTTCTTCCTCCGTGCTACCCAGGTTACGGGCACTTTCCAGCCAGCGTCCCACCTTAAATTCCGAACGTGTAGCCAGCAAACGATCCTGCATTAAAATCAAACGCAAGAACCGGTCGGATGAAAGTTTAAAGAGTTCCCGGTCACCAGCCTTATAAGCGTCAACCAGCACCCGATACATCAGACGGCCTTTTTCAGCAACAGCCTGCCGAACAATGTCCACCAGATCGTATTCAAAATTATTGTTACCCCGGAAACGTTCCGCAGCATCCACCATCATACCGGCAGCACGGATCACATCCGCCGGATCATAATAGTCGGACATTTCCGACCAGCTGGATACCTGATAAGCCTTCCAAGATGGCCGCGCGCAAAGAATGGATTCATGTGTTCCCTGCTGAGTGGAAGCAGCCGGACAATTATAAATGGTGTTACTTAACAGCATCCATGCCTGTGATACCTGACTGTCTGATTTTCCATAGCGTGCTTTCAGATATCCTTCCAGCCATTCATCTTTTGAGAAACGCTGTTCTCTCCAGGGAAGTTCACACAACAGTTCATACATCACCGGGTTGTTTTCTATACCTTCCATGGTCATGCCGACACCTTTCAAGGTCTTTCCGAACGAACTGTCCTTTGCTTTATAGAATTCCTCTATCAGATGAGCCATTTTCCCGTGCAGACCTACATTGCCTCCATAGTTCAGCAACATGCAAAACAGCCAGTCGTGTTGTCCAAAGCCCTCTTTCCGGTACCAGGAAGAAGCCGGATCTCCCCACTGAGGACGGCTTTCCGAAAACAAATCCAATACCACCATATCACCAGCAGGCAAGTTCCGGATCATCTGCGGACGCGGATTGGCTCCCCAGGCCTGCACCACCCATGCAGCACGCGGATTGGCCTGTTTCATCGCTTTCCAGATCGCCTTTCCCGCAGCTTCCAGATCCACCCCCGACGTGTTTCCACCTTCATGGAAAGGATCCATGCTATAATAAGAAACCTTACCATACAAACGGGTCATTTCCCGATAATACAAAGCAGCAATCCGTTCAAACTGAGGATCAGTAGGCTGCAGGAAAGCCGGACGCGGATAACCGTTCCATCGGCCGGGATCTGCCACATTCAGCCCCAACCGGTCCTTTGCATTGTGAGGAACCATTCCGGAATATCCGGGCAATACCGGCTCAATGCCGTATTCACGCATACGCTTCAGAATACGTTTCTGAAGTTCTTCCTGACGTTCATACCAGCTGTCCGGATTGGGGCCACCCCATCCTTCCAGATTATTCATCAGCCACCAGGCCTGAAAACCGGGGCCCGCAATGAAAGCATTGATTTCTTCGCGTGTGTAACCCAGTTCCTCCAGCACATTCTTCCACACCACATCGGTTCCAACCATTGCAAGCGGCAGATTAATGCCATGAAGTGCCATCCAGTCGATTTCCTGTTCCCATCGTTTCCAGTCCCAGAAAGCCATACTGTAGGAGAACGTACAATAATTGAAATCATAACGGAGCTTCAGATCCGTTTCATGTCTTTCCTTCTTCAGCACCGGAGGCAACACCTCAGGAAGATCAGCCTGCATGCCATTCCACGACAGGTTGATTCCGGCATAATACTTCAGATACCAGTTGATACCCGTGGCAATGCTGACATAGTTGTTACCGCGTACCACGACTTTATTCCCCTTCTGATCCAATTCAAAGAAATCCTTTTCCCCCTTCAGGCGCTCAATGACAAATTTACGGGACGCCCCTTTGTCAATACGTTCCAGCAAGCCGGTAATGGGAGAAGCGTAGAGGGTAACTCCCAAAAGGAAAAGACTGATCAAACATAAAATTTTTTTCATCCTTCAGACTATTTCAATGTTAAACGTTTCATTTATACAAATCTTCCCCAAACGCCCATCCTAAATAATTCTTCTTCAGGCTGCGGCTCTGTCCGCCAAACAAGACTTTGCAGGGAGACTTCAGGTTACAATGCAAATTTACAATTTGTTTCTCATCTACAACGACTTCCAGCGTATCACCTTCACGTTTTACCTTACAATTATATCCAACCACGCTTCCATCCTCACGCTCAACAATGAATGCATTCACCAGCATGGATTCTCCGATACACTTGAACAATTCATGCACATCATTATCCTGCGTATTAACCGTCTGCCAGTCACTGATCATATTGACATACTGTTCACCGATCACGAAAGAGCGGGTATCATAAAGTTCCGGATGCGGATTACCAAAGCTCAGGGAATCTTCCGTCACACGTGTATCCGCGCTGCATGCCTGTTTCACCTTCAGATAAGGATCAACCACAAATGCCCAGCGCAAATCTCCGGTCTTATAATCAATCAGATTAGAGAAAGCTCCCATCGCATTATAAGTTTCAATCAGCCAGCGTTCATCTCCTGTCAGCAGATATGCATAATATGTAGCATAACCTCTCCATCCGCTCCATCCGTGCGGAGAGTTAAACATATTCGGAAGCATCTGTACATCATACTGAGCTTCCCAGTAACGCATGGTTCCTCCTCTTCTTCTGGCATCCGGAACACGAAGTTGAGCCAGACAATCATGGCTGTGCAAGATCCGGAGCATGGCATCCGTATAATACTGGCGTTTCTTTGCATCCTCCTGCATCAAGGCAAGCATACCGATCTGCAAGGCCGAACAGGAAATCATACCATCTTCAAAAGTAAGTTCTCCTTCTGTTTCAAAATCTCCCTGCGAAGCCACCAGCTGGTCAATCGCACGCTTGGCTGACTGATAATGCCGTTTGGCTGCAGCAGCCCAGGTCTTGTCCGACCGGCCAAGCTTACGTTCCTCCAAAGTCAGTTCCAGCATACTCTTCGCAACATAAATTACGCTTGTATATACGGTGTTATGATTCACATAAGCCCCGTCTTTTCTTTGCCAGGTATTCATCAGCCAGTCTGCCAGACGCGAAGCCTTTTTCAGATCATTCACATCATGATAAGCCTGATATTTGTCGACCAGCATTCCGATCGTACCCGATGTGTTCTGAATGCGGGAAGCATAATATTTAGGCTCCATCTTATCCTTGTCATGAAGCAGATCAAACAAATAATCAAAACGTTTGCACAACTGTTCGTCCAGAGCTTTATCCGGGAAATATCGTGCTGCAAGGAATGCCGAATGGAATCCGTACCAGCTCTCAATATGTGAAGTCGCTTTCTGATGATATTTCAGCGCTCCCTTTCTGGCCTGCTCCAGTGTCCACTGCCAGGATGAGTGAACAGACAAAATACCTTCGGCCTGATTTTCTCCGTCCTTCACACGGATGGTGTACATACCGACTTTCGGCAAACAACAGCTTATGTGTTTCACATCTTCAGCTCTGTTTTCCACCTGCACCGGTATTTCTTTGCCATTGTCATCCACAACACACACCTGTCCGCCAGACGAAATCACATCAAATTCGACCAGTTCTCCCGGAACATAAGCAGTCTTGTGTATTCTCAGCATAGGGATATCTGCCAACTTATGCAGTTTTTCTTCAAACACTCCCGGCTCTTCAATATCGACCAGTGCTATGATCCAGGACTTTGTTTCTCCCTGGTCCAGCTTCCACAAATGCTGAGGATTTCTGGAAGGAAGTGGCAATGCATTAATCAGATCAAGGTTCAAGGATTCAATCCGATGGCCCATAAACCAGTGAGGAGCCGGATCCTGATAACCTAAATTATATTCCACACTCCAGGAAGCAACGGCTTGAGGAGACACTACCCCCAATGTATGTCCCGAAGGCGTCTGAAGATAACCGAAGAAATGAGTTTTTTCATTGCGCATCAAAGTCGGGAAATACTTGCCGAACCATTCAGGATATTTATCCATATAAGTATCGATTCCCATTCTGATTCCGGCTTTTTCCGGCTGGAAAGGAACATGCCCTTTATTGGTAAGTGTAATCCGCATAGCCGGAGCACCATTCCATTTTTCATACTTCAGCGAGCATTCCACACCTTCAATTTCTGCCCGATAAGCAAACTTCCCGTCTGGAGTCCAGTCAGCCGTCGTACTTTTCCCGCCAGTTACTACATAAAACGAAGGTCCCCTGTGTTCTCCTTTCCGGAAAAACGGAACCGTATCATTCCCGTGCTGCCCTTTAAAAACAATTTGCTCAAGGCAGCCGTTCTCCGAGATTCTACACTCCCAATCTTTATCATTCCACTGAGCCGTCTGAGCCATTGCACCCATACCCCACAGCAATGCACCAAATATTAATGAAGATCTTTTCATAAATGTTGAATAATTGTATTTATCAAATAGTATTTCCTTATAACCCTACGCAATGATTACCTTGTGGAAGATAAAAAAACGGCCATCTCAAAAGTTCCTTTTCTCATAAGTTTCAAAATCAGATCTTGATCTTTCAGATCAGTAAACTGTCAAAATGGCCGTTTGACCTTACAAGGTATTAATATCCCGGATTCTGAACAATCTTACCTTTACTTTCATCAATAACAGACTGAGGTAACGGCATTAAGTTCATGTAATCCTGAGCTGTTACAGAATGTTTGTAAAGACGTGCATATTCAATGTACTTACCATACCGGATCAAGTCAGAACGGCGAACGCCTTCAAACCACAACTCATGGCCACGTTCCAGAAGCACAGCATCCAGGAACGTATCAACACTTGCAAAATCACTTGTTGCATAGGCCTGAAGACCGGCACGAGTATGTACCATATTCAGAAGATCAACAGCCTCCTGAGTTACTGCATTTTCATTTCTTGCCAAAGCTTCAGCCATCAAGGTCAGTACATCTGCATACCGATATACAATCCAGTCAATCTGACTTTCTGCACCGGTTGCATCAGGATCCTCACCATATTTAATAGGTAATGCTCCTGACATAAGAACAGATCCCGGATTCTGTTCATTGTAACGGACACCATCTGTTCCGACAAAGTCTCCGACTAATACTTCCAGACGTTTATCTGACGGATCAAATGTATGATAGAATTCCCACGGGACACGATATCCTCCCCATTTCTGAATATTCGGATTATTGGTCGGACATTCACTGGAAAGAACATGAGCAAGCCATAACTGCTGATTGACACTCCGGCTACATACGCAGGCCCAGATAGTCTCTTTGTTTCCTTCATTTTCCAACGTGAAGATTTCCTTATAATCATTCATCAGGCCATAACCATATTCCGGTTTCATCAGTTCACGGCCACATTCTATCGCTTTAGCCCAGTTCTTCTCATGCATATATAATTTCATCAGAACTGTATAAGCCAAACCTTTTGTAAACCGGCCATAATTTGTATCCGATACTTTATAAGTTGCAGGCAAAACAGCAATGGCTGCATTCATATCATCCTCAATAAACTTCACCATATCTTCCTGTGAAAGCCGGGGAGCAACCTCATCCGAAAGCGGATTGTTCAACAGATCGAGTGAAGCAACCTGGATCGGTCCATACAAATCATATAAAATATAAGCCAGCCAACCACGGCCACAATGCAATTCAGCATCAAGACGATTCTTAAGTGTTTCATCCATAGAAATGGAAGCAATCCGCTCCATTGTCAGAGTCATCTTACTGATATCCCGGATATAGTTTTTATAGATCGCCGTCGGAGCCGTAGAATTGGCAGTAAAGTTCACTTGCAGAAGGTCCGGCCATACGACATCATTCCACTGACAATAGCCTATATCGGTTGTCATATCAGTTGTTACATGAATACCTCCGTAAGAAGAGGCCCAAAGTCCACTATACCAGTTCGAACGGAAAGGAGAATAAGCTGCCGAAGTAACCAAGGCATTGGCATCGTCTCCATTCACCGGAAAGATTCCGGGATTAATCACATCATACATTTCTGACTCCAGGTTGGTACAGGAAGGAGTCATCGCAACCGTAGCCAGAACAACAGAAAATATCGAAAAGATTCTTTTCATTTCAGTATCACGTTTAAAGGTTTAATTAAAAGGTTATGTCTACACCCAAGCTAAAGCTTCTCACATTCGGATAAGCCCATACAGAATTATCTGTTTCCAGATCCAGACCGTCATACGGAGTAATCGTAAACGGATTATTCACATCAAAGTAAACACGTACATTCGACAGAATATTCCGGCCCTGATTAACAGGAATAGTATAACCCAACGTAATATTCCGGCAACGAACAAACCAACTCTTCTGCAAATAATAGTCACCAATGCCCCATGTACTCTTATCCTGGAAATATCCCGGACGTACGGCAGACTGATTGTCTGAGGTCCATACATCTTTTGCACTTACAGGCATATTGTATCCACGATACATATTTACGATACCTGTCATACCAGAAGCTCCGGTCAACCAAAGATCTTTATAAGATCCACTGTTCAACAAATCAAACTGACCATAAAAATAAATATTCAGGTCGAAGTTCTTCCAACGGAATGTATTGTTCAAACCAAGCAGATAACCAGGATCCGAACTTCCATAAATCACCTTATCAGCATCATCTAGTTTGCCATCAGGCTTTCCCGACTTCAAAGGAATTCCGTGCTGGTCAACTTTTACAGAACCGTCCTCATTGTACACATATCCGTTAATATCTTTGATCTTCACCTGACCAGGAATAGCTCCCGGCATCCAGTCTACGGTTTCTCCCGGCTGAATCAAACCATCGGAAAGGTAACCATACTGGTAACGGATCGGAGAATCATAAACTGAATAAGCAGAAGGTTTCCAGCTTTCATCACGTGTTTTCCATTTATCCCGGTAGAGAGAGAATGTAAAGTCTGTATTCCAGCCAAAATTCTTCGTATTGAAATTGGTCGAATTAATCGTCAGTTCAAAACCCTGGCTCTGAGTTTCACCAATATTGGCTGCAATGGTACTTACTTCCTGGAATCCCAAAAGTGAACGTTCACTTAACAGGTCAGATACTACTTTATGGAAATATTCAGCCGTTACGTTCAAACGGTTTTTAAAGAAACCAAGATCCACTCCGACATTCCATTCTGTAGTTGTTTCCCACTTCAGATCAACATTTCCCATCTGACTCAGATAGACACCTACCTGTTCCGTTCCTCCAAATTCATTATTATTACCAGTTGAATAATAGCTTATCACCCTGTTTCCAATGTTGGAGTTACCGGTCTGACCGAAACTTACACGTAACTTACCATTAGACAGAACCGATGTCAAAGGCTGCATGAATTCTTCTTCCGTAAATCTCCATCCCAAAGCAACTGAAGGGAAATATCCCCAACGGTTATTCTTTGCGAAGTTGGAAGCACCATCCGCACGCATCGTTGCAGTCAGCAAATAACGATCCTTATAAGAGTAATTGATACGGCCAAAGAAAGAAGCCATCTCACTCTTGGAAGCAGAAGAACCTACACTGGGTTTCGGATATGCACCTGCTCCCAGATTATTGTAAAGGAATCCATCAATCAGGAACTGACTATTACCAGCCGACAAGGATTCATCCGTAAATCTCT
>NZ_EQ973643.1:50765-52732 GCF_000157915.1 Phocaeicola coprophilus DSM 18228 = JCM 13818
GGATTCATCCGTAAATCTCTGGAAAGAATATCCGACCAGTGCATTCAGATTATGATCTCCGAAACGTTTTGAATAGTTCGCAGTCAATTCCATCAGATAATCCGATTTGTCATACTGGGCAATATTAGCCTGTCCGCCTGTCTTCTGTCCATAAAGAGTTGTCTTCGGCATATAGACACTATGTTTCTGATAGTTCCGGTCAATACCGAAATTACCTTTCAAAGTCAGTTCTTCGATCGGTTTAATCTCAACATAAGCAGTACCCAGCATTCTTTCTTTAACAGTCTTGTCCGTAATCTCCAATAAAGAAACCGGGTTCGGAAGGAAAGCTGCCTGAGAGTTCAACACATATTCTCCCTCCTCATCGCGAACCGGCAATATCGGACTGAACTGAGCTGCAGCAACCATAATACTTGCATTCTCATTTTGTCCGGCTCCCAACGGAACATTATTAGTTGTATTTCTGGACAAAGTCATATTCACACCCAGGTTTACATATTTGCTGACCTTCTGTTCTACATTTACTCTGGCTGTATAACGGTCCATATCGTTATTTTTCACGACACCGTTCTGTTTGAAGAAGTTTCCTGAAATAAGGTACTTCGTCATCTCTGTTCCTCCGTTTACAGACAAATTGTGCTGAGTCTGGAAGCCGGTTCTTGTAATCTCCTTAAACCAGTCTGTATCGTAGGCCGGATTGGCAATTTCAGCATCTGTATAATAAGGTGTATAAGGAGTTGCTGCCTCAGCTTCACTTTTTCCACCATATACCCCGATTCCATTGGAACGTCTCCATTCTTCCAAAGCATAGCGATTAGACTGAATCATAAAATCTTTGGCACTGAGCATTTCATATTTCGCAGCCATAGTCTGCACGCTCGCTGTTCCGGAGTACGTAACTTTCGGAGCTCCTGTCTTTCCTTTTTTAGTGGTAATAATGATCACACCATTACCGGCACGGGCACCATAAATAGCCGTAGAACTTGCATCTTTAAGAACCTCAATAGATTCAATTCGTTCGGATTAATAGAGGCCAGAATATTGTCAGAGCTACCGGAATCATATTTACCGGTCTGAATCTTACTGTCATCCGTAGGGTTTACCGGAAAACCATCAATAATAATCAAAGGGTCATTTCCTGCATTGACAGAAGCTGCACCACGTATACGGAAAGTAGAGCCACTACCCGGCTGCGCACTGATTGTATTCACCTGCAATCCGGCTGCCTTACCGGCAAGTGCATGACTGATGGTTGAAACCGTACCAACCGGTGCATCATCCATCTTGACGGAAGCAACAGCACCTGTCAGGTCTTTCTTCTTCATTGTACCATATCCGACAACAACAACCTCATCCAACAGTTCTGTATCTTCTTTCAATACAATATTGAAGTCTGTCTTCTTGCCTACAAAAAGTTCCTGAGTATTATATCCAATATAAGAGACCTGCAAAGTTGTATTGGAAGTCACCGACAGATCAAAATTACCATTCAAGTCCGTAATGGTTCCGTTAGAAGGATTTCCTTTCACAACTACATTGGCTCCGATGATAGGTTCACCGTTTACATCCTTCACTACTCCATGAACTTTCTTAACTGCTCCTGTCTGCTGAGAGGTGATTACAATATAGTTTTCATTTACTTTATACGTGCATCCTGTTCCAGCCAGAAGCTGATCCAGAACCTGAAGTACGTCTGTGTCTTTCTGATTAAGTGTTACCTTGCGGTTTACATCCAGCTGAGCTGTATTATAAGCAATCTTATATTTGGAAACAGATTCAATTTGTTCAAAAGCTTGCTTTAAGGATACCTGTTCCCCATTAAAAGTAACCTTCTGTGCATTGACTGCAAGGTTACCAGCCAACAATAAGCCGACCCCTAAGGTCATTGCCCGATAAAATTTCTTGTTCATTCCATATTAGATTTACTAAATAACTATAATATTTATTGGTTGTACGTACACAGGTAT
>NZ_EQ973643.1:54202-80242 GCF_000157915.1 Phocaeicola coprophilus DSM 18228 = JCM 13818
GCAGGTATGACAACCTGTATTATAGCAACACCCAACCCCATTTAGTTAATAAATATGAAAATATAATATTTTACTCAATATATACATCTTTTCCCACAATCTGATACTCAAAGTAAGGTATCATCATCTTGATAATCTGTAGCACTGTTCCCAAAGATTCATTTTTATTGAAATGAGCTCTCAGTCTTTGCTTATCATACGAAGAATTTTGTATATGGATCTTTACACCATATGTCCGTTCCAGCATACTCATCGCATCTGCAAAGGCGATATCATTAAAACAAAGCTCTCCCTTGCGCCAATCTGAGAAATCAGAAGCGAGCACAGGATGTGTTTCAACCTTACCTGTCCGGGGAGTATATACAAGCTGATTATTCGGATCCAGATAGTAATCTACAGAATCTCCTCTTACATTAATCATAATCCGTCCCGTCTCCAGAGTAGCCTTGATCTGGGAATCTTCCGGATAGGCCGAAACATTAAACTGAGTACCCAGAACATGCAACTGCATAAAACCGGTACTGACCGTAAAGGGATGTTTTTTATCCTTCGCCACATCAAAATGAGCTTCTCCTATTAAGTATACCCAGCGTCCAGACGAAGGAAAAGTAGAGGGATACATCAGCATACTACCTCCATTCAGGCAGATTTCACTTCCATCAGGAAGCGTTACTTCTTCATGGGTTCCTTCAGATGCATAATGTTGAATATAGGAAACTTCAGCCATCTTTATCTGCTCAACTGCAGGAGTAGAGAAATAAAAATAAGCAGAAGCACAGAGCATGATAAAGGGAATAGTCCATACAGCTACAATCTTCCCCCATCCATGCCAGAAACTCTGAGAACTTACAATTGTTTTTTCTTCTTTCTTCCCCTTAAACAGGATATTTTCAACAACAGCCAAATTCTTTTCTATCTCATCATTATTACATTCAGATGCCTCCAGTCCATTCCAGATTTGCCTTAATGCATTATCACGTTCCTGATCCTGTGAAGGATGCAGCATTCTGTCATACACTCTCCTTTTTATATTCCCCGACACATTGTGGTGAAAGAAGAAGTTGACAATTTCTTTGATATAACTCATATTCTAATATTATGTATTCAACAAGATGACAGTTCTCAGAGTCATTTCCACCAATTCATTAACAAAAAATAAGTAACTATAGCTGTCGATATTACATTCTTTAATTCCCTCAATGCCAGATTCAGATGATTCTCAACCGTTTTCTTATGTATTCCCAGTTTCACAGCTATCTCATCATTAGAAAGTCCCCGTACACGACTCAATATATAAACCATCTTACGTTGCGGAGACATCGAATCAACCACCATATCAATCAACAGTTTCAAATCTGATGCCAGTAATTCTTCATAAGGAGTATCTGAATCTAAAATCTCAGGAAATTCATCATGCACTACTGCCCCCACATCCTTTGACTTGATGTAATTGAATATGGTATACTTGGTCAATGTATATAAATACGCATCGAAATTCTTGACACACGAAAAGATTTCGTGCTTATCCCAGATTTTGATAAATACAGTTTGTGCCAAATCATCAGCCTCATCAGCATCTTTCACAAATCCATAAGCAAAAGACCTGACTTTCAGATAATACCGGCGAAACAACCAGCTAAACACCTGCTGATCACCGGATGCCAGAGATTTCAGTATTTCATTTTCGTTTTCCATAATCCGCATTTTACGTAGTATATCTTTCACGACCATGTATCTTGCTCATTAAGGTCGGAGCAAAATTAACAGAAATATCCGATATTTACAACTGCATTCCAGCCCTAAAAAAAAGAGGCATCACCAGGCTGCCAAAGAAAATGTCTCGCGACAGATTTCTGTCAACAGCCCGGAGATGCCTCCAGTATGTTCCGGATACAACCAGCTTCAGGTTACTGGGACCGGATTCTATTTCTTCTTTTTGAACAGATCCAAAGCTTTATTGATCACCGACTTCTTCTTTTCCGAACCCTTAGAATCGTTGCCCAGCTTTTCACCCAGCCCCTTCAGTGCCTGTTCGGCTGCATTCCTGGCAAGGCTTGCCATATCAATACCAACCTTTGGAGAAGTGAAAGTTCCGCCGATCGTCATGTCTACTGTACCCAGTTTGGAAGCAATACCGTCTGCCGGCATCGTAATCTTTCCGGTGTAATCAATCGTCTGGTCAAGGCCGGTTGAGCCGGACAGATTCATATTATAATCTCCAAGCTTCAGGTCAAAGGGCTTGGTTGTCACCCGTCCGTCCTTGATTTCAAAGTCAATATTCAGATCCTTGACCTTGATTTCTTTCAGCGAAGGTTTCTTTACGATATCTGCCACCTGATCAATAAACTTAACTCCACTCAGACTCAGATCTTTCGTTGACAAGGCTCCCTTTCCCTGCACAGCCGACATGACCGGACTCATGGTTGCATCCAGCGGCGTATCAATCTGCAGATTTCCGGAGAAGTTTCCTTTTAGACCTGCAAAGATCGGAGCCAGTTGCTGTACCAGTCCCAAGTCCTGATAGGCCTGTGCAAAACTGATGTTTCTCATGTTAAAGGCTGCATTCAGTTCCGGCTGTTTATTTTGAGGAGCAGCATAAGCACCGTTCATGGTTACGCTTCCGCCCATGGTATTGAACGACAGGTTACGCATATCTACCGTCCCGTTTCTGACAAGCAGAGTTCCTTTGCCGTCTGTAAGCGTCATCTTGTCAAACAGCAATTCACGGAAGGCTGCCTGCATCTGGAAGTCAATATTCTCAGGAACACGGATCACTCCCATGGCAGCCGTATCTGCGGGAACTTCCGCTACCGCAGCAGTCGTATCAGCACTCATAAAATCATTCAGGTTAAGATGATTGCTGCTGACGTTCAGGGTTCCCTTGAGTGTGGAGCCTTTCAAGGCATATCCCAGATAATTTTCAAAGCGGCTGTCGAGTGTCAGATCATTCTTCCCGATATTCACAGTCGTTTCACTCAATTGCAGATAACGCGGAGAGAAAGTAAATACAGACTGCTGAATATCTACCGGAGGCATGTCTTTCAGAACCAGTTTCATCTGATTCAACCGGAGACTTCCCTTGGCCTGCATTTGTTCGAACTGTTCTTTTTCAACCATCGAGAGCCTGCCCCCGAGTTCCAGGTCTGCCTGCACGAGTCCGTTCAGTTGCATGTCGTCCAAAGGATAGACCTCCTTCACCTTACCCAAATCCAGCTTGCCGCGGGCGGTCAGATGGAAATCCGGATCGCTGACCGGCGTTTTCACCGTTGCATTCAGACTGAAAGGATTGCCTGCCAGTACAAAATCAAAAGGAGCTACGGATATTTCAGTAGCATCCAACGGGCCTCCCGCATTGCGGACCAGAGCAGAAATATTGATCTTTTCCACCCCGGCGGGTAAAGAAGGATAACGGAACATCGCGTCTTTCACGTCAAGATTCACCTCAAACTGAGGAACCTTGGTATTTCCTTCCATGCTTCCCCTGGCAAAAGCGTTTAAAGTCACCTTTCCGTCTGTCTTCAGGTCTTGAAAGTCTTTGGCGTAAATGGCCGGAATCAGTGAAAGAAGTTCCTTGAATCCCACTTCATTGGTGTTCAGTCGAAGATCCATATCCATCCCTTGCTTCGTTTGTGCCAGCCAGCCGTCCAGATTGAGCTGAATAGCATTCAGCCGCAACATGTTTTCCCGCAAGGTAAACTTACCTCCGGCCAGATCAGCATCCACATCCATATCGGCTTCCAGCGACACCTTATTTAATAGAGGAATTCCACCAGTCCGACAAGTCAGCGACGGAGTTTCCATCTTCAGATCAACAACCGTCCGGTCGCTGCCGAAGTCACCGGAGCAGTCTGCTTCCAGACGGCTAAGATCGGCAAATACTCCTCCCTGCCGATCGTCATAAACTACCGACAGATTATCCACTGAGAGTTTCTGTAGCTTGATTCGGAACGTCTCTTGTGCAGTTTCGTCTTCCGGAGTTTCCGCATCCGGCGATGGTTTCATGACATCCCAGTTGGGACGTCCGTCTTCCAGCACAATTGCATGCACGCGGGTATCCTTCACAATGATCCGGGAGATATCGTATCCGCCGTCACCGAAAAACGAAAAAAGATTGACTGCCGCCGTCAGTTCGCCAGCCTGAATCAGCGTATCGTTCTCAAAAGGTCCGGTTCCTTTCAACCAGAAATCCTCCAGTGAAACCGAGGCTGAAGGAAAGTTGCGGAGCAGACTGATGTTCAGTGTACGGAAATCAAACTGAGCATTCAGCATCTTGTTTCCTTCTTCCTTTACCAGCTTTGCCAGTTTACCCTGAAAAGCAAAAGGAAGAATCAGGAGCAACAGCAGGATCACACCAAGGGTGATTCCGGCAATTTTCAAGGTCTTCTTCACAGTCCTGTTCATAAGCTATCGTTTTAATATCAGACTTGTCACTACAAAGGCTCCGGCACACATTCGTGTCTAGCAAATATACGGAATTATTTGAAATAAAGGAACATTCACGCGAAGAAAGAAGAGGATAAAAGTCAGTAAAACACCAGCCGGAGGTTGTTTCTGACAAAAAAGATTGTATCTTTGCGAAACAGCCGGCTTCGTCAGGATACAGGCTTATTGACAACAGCCTGCCGCCCGGGTACCGGCAACAAGCTAAACACATTTCTTAACGACCCAAAAATAAGCCCATGATACGGACAAGAAAGCCCTTCGCTCTCCTGCATACCGGACTGATCCTCCTGCTTTTTGCATTGTATGCCTGCGGAAAGACTTATCAGGATGACACTGCATTCAATGATAAAATCACCTTGTTGGAAAATCATCCCGAAGCAATCCTTGCCCAACCGGATTCAACCGACTTTTCACGCATCACGACAGAAAAGGAGGCTACTGCCTTTCTGCTCCGTTCACTGGCCCGTCATTATACTTCACGTGACTTCTATCCTGAGAAAGAAAAGCTGCAGGAATGCATCCGGATCTTCCGTTCCCGGAACAAGGTACAACAGGAACTGGAAGCTCTTTTCCTCCTGGCTGAAACCTGCAAGAAGGAAAACAATACGGCCGAAGAGATAGCCGCCATCGAACAGGGAATGAAGCTGGCAGAGCTGGCTGACGATCCGGTCTGGAAATTCCATCTCTACAATTACCTGAGCGACATGTATCTCCGTAAATACGACATGCTGAAGTTTATCAAAAACCAGGCACTGGCCAATCAAAGCATCAAGGAAATGAATACGGACGAACTGGACCCGTTTACCCTGACGCTGCTGGGAAAAAGCTATCTGTATACAGACCAGCTTGCCAAAGCCGAAACTTTACTGACCCGGCTCAAGACATCGGTCAGCCAGCAACACATCTGTTACACGGATATATGCCGGCTGCTGGGAATTACTTACTTCAAGCAGAAGAGATGGGAAAACGCCGCAACAGAACTGAAAGCAGCACTGGCCTCCGAAAAGGATTCGTCACACTGTTTCACCTGTTCCTCCATGCTGGCCTTCTGTCAGGATCAGCTGGGCAATGAAGAAGAAACCCAATACTACAAAGAACAGGCCCTCCGGTTCGACACGGCACGAAGAGGCGGATATAAGGCGCTTGAATTCTATAAACTATGTATCGATCTGGCCCGCCGCAACGGAAACCGCGAAGAAGAAACCTTCTTCACGCAGAAAATGACAGATCAGTATGAGCGGATGGTCAAGGAACTGAACGAACAGACACTGGACGAAGCCATTGAAGGATATATGCGCATTCAGGACCAAAACGAATACAATGCACATATCCGCACTTATCAGCTGATCCTGGGCTGCATGCTGCTGTTACTGGCATGTATGGTCATCTATTACCTCAACCGCCGCCGGAAACAGATGATGAAATACTTCAATCTCCAGCATCGCATCGAAGCACTGGAGAAACTGGAAAACATACAGGACGAAACCAAAGCGCTGATCCTTCAGGAACTGGAAATAGCCAAGCAGATCGCCATGCTGAAACATACCCAGAAGGAGAAAAGTGAAAAGTTGCTGAAAGAACTCGACAAGCTGAATCTCCTGAAGGGAAACAAGCTCTTGTCTACACGGTGGAACGACTTCTACCACCACATTGATATTTCCTTCAATCACTTTCATGAACGGCTGACCAGGCGTTATCCGGCACTCAACGAAAAGGAAGTGCAGCTCTGTTGCCTGATGAAAGCCGGATTCCGCACGGAAGAAATTGCTGCTGTATGGATGCAGAGTGTCTTTACCGTACATAAATACAAAACCAGTATCCGCAAGAAAACCGAAGCGCCCGAGGCAGCCGACATTCTGGTTTTTCTGGACAAAACACTGGCTGAAAACTGAGGTTTTCCGGGCTTACAAGTCACTTTGGGAGATTTACAAGAATTACATTTGTCACACATCTGATTATCAATCGTTTAATTAGACAGATTACAAGAAAAGAACCGGCCTTACAAATGGTCTTTTCGGGGATTCAACCTATCTTTGCACTCAAACAAACCCCGTTTTTATCTAATTAAACACTTCAACAAACATGATGACAAGATTAATGTCATTCCTGCTTCTGGCCGGCTGCACAAGCCTGGCCAGCCAGGCAGTGAATCCAAAGTCTTCAGACACTCCGGCACTTCAGGTATCAACTTCCCAACTGAAAAATTCACGCTTCCATATAGTACTGGATTATCATTATAATCTGGGATTGTCCCAACGTATCGGCTCACAGACACAGGGAAGAAACGAAACCTACCGGATGGGTGGAAACTCGCTGCATCTGACAGCACTGTACGATTTCACGGAGAAGTTCTCGGCCGGTGCCGGCATCGGAGCCGACCGGTATACAAATACAGATTTCAATACGTTCCCGGTCTATGCCGCCTTCCGCTACCGTCCGCTTTCCCGCATTCCGGCTGCTTATGTTTACACCAATGCAGGATACGGTCTGTTCAAATCTGTCAACATTTACGCCGGATGGGTGGGCGACCTGGGTATCGGCTATCAGTATATGCTCCGCAAGCATTTCGGACTGAATTTCCAACTGGGTTATAATCTGAAAGAGTTTGCAGGAATTGAGTCCTATGCTTACGATCCTTCCACCGGACAGACTACCTTTTTGGGAAAGAAAAGTGCCGTCCGCCATTCGGTTTCCTTTGGCTTCGGTCTAGTGTTCTGATTCTTCCACGCAAAACAAGGTAACAGCAATCAATCGGGAGTAAATACATTTCTTTACTAAAATTCCATTTCAACAAAAAATGAAACATTTTCTCTACATTCTACTTTGTCTGCTTGCCTGCACCCGAAGCGCCTATGCCCAGCAATGGCACTTCGGCGTGGAAGGCGGATACACCCTCAACAGCTTTCATGCCCCGACGCTTCACACTTCCTCCCGAAGCGGATTCAAGGCAGGAGGTGTTGTAAATTACACGTTCAAGAGCAACTTCCTGCTGGAAAGCGGGCTTGCCTTTGAAAGAAAGGGAGGAACCCTGTCCGGCTCATCCATCGCAGGGCAGCGTATCAACCAGGTTGAAGCGAACAACATGGACTATCTGCACCTGCCTTTCCTGATGGGATATGCTTTTCATCTGGGCAAGCAGTTCGCCCTTCTTCCGCAGGCCGGCGGATATCTGAATACGGGCATCGGAGGCAGTGGACTCTGTTCCGGACATGACCCGTACAACCAGCCCTACACAAACGCAATCGAAATATTTTCTTCCCGCAACAATCTATATTACCGCCCTTTCAGCCGAATGGATGCAGGCCTGCTTTTCGCTGCCAGCCTGCAATACCGAAAAATTCGGCTGAAAGTTTCCTATGAACTGGGACTGAGTAAGATTCATTCCACGTATGGAAGTCCGAAAAACAGAACGCTCGGTATATCGGCAGTCTACCTGTTCCGATAACGATACTGAACCGAAACCGGTCAGTCATTGAGCGGTCATCCGGGCTGCAAAGACTGGAGAATATGTCAGTTTCAACCGGTCAAAACTTTTGTTCCAGTAGGAGGAAATAAAAGTTCCACCAGCATGAAACAAAAGTTCCAGTAGCATGAAACTCCAGTTTCACCGGCATGAAACTATTTTTTCCACTTGATGAAACTGTTGTTTTCTCTTGACGAAACAGTTGTTTCGTCAGGTAAAAACTCCCGCAAAGTACAGACGTTTTTTTCCGGACCGGCAGAAGTTTCACTCCGGACGGACTGATACCTTTCCGGCAAAGCATGGAAGCTCCTTTCTCCGCGGGAAAAGATTTCTTCGCAGCAAAAGTGTATTCCGGTTAAAATGATGTGAATAAAAGGAAGAGCCGGCACAACGTATGCGAAAAATGCGTACCTTTGCACCCGCTAAAGAAAAAGGAATAAGAACATGGAATTGCCAAAAGACCCGATGATGCTTTTCAGCCTCATCAACATGAAATTACGCGACTTTTATCCGTCGCTCGACGCTCTTTGCAGCGATCTGAATGTAAACAAGGAAGACATTGTCAACCGTCTGAAAGAAGCCGGTTTTGAATACAATCCGGAACAAAACAAGTTCTGGTGATCCGACACTCCCGACGGAGCAAACAAAAACATCCCGGATGAATGCATGGACACATGCGGTTCATCCGGGATGTTTCTTTTATATGCAGTCCGGCTTATTCCTTGATACGAATCAGCAGATTAGCCAGGATAGCGGTCAGTCCGCCTGTCGTGATACCGGAAGAGAAAATATTCTTCACGGTTTCCGGAAGCTGACAGAGAATGTCGGGAACCAGTTCAACGCTCAGTCCGAACGAGAAACTCAAGGCCATCACCAGCGTTGCCTTGCGGTCAATCCGCTGAGAAGCAATGATCCGGATACCGGCAGCAGCCACCGTACCGAACATCAGAAGCGTAGCACCTCCCAATACAGGTTCGGGCATCAGTGAGAACACCAGTCCGACAGCAGGGAAAAGTCCCAGCAGAATCAGGAAACCGGCGATGAAATAACCTACATAGCGGCTGGCCACACCGGTCAGCTGAATCATTCCGTTGTTCTGTGCAAAGATGGAGTTGGGGAAAGAATTGAAGATACCGGCCAGCATCGAATTAAATCCGTCTGCCAGAATACCTCCCGATGCACGTTTCACGAACGTTTCTCCTTCCACCGGTTCACCCGAGATCAGTGAATTGGCAGTGATATCTCCATAGGCCTCGATCGCAGTGATCAGATAAACCAGTGCCAGTGCGATGATGGCTGAAATATCAAAAGAAAGTCCGTAACGGAAAGGAATCGGAATATTGAAACCGCCATAACTCTGTACGGCCGAGAAATCTACCATTCCCATCGCCCAGGCTACAATGTAACCGATAATCAGTCCGATGACAATGGAACTCATGCGGAGATAACGGTTGGAACTACGGTTGAAGAAAATGATCAGCACCAGTACGAGAGCCGCCAGTCCCACATGATGAAGGGCTCCGAAAGTGCCGTCAGCCTGTGCTGCCGCTCCTCCACCGCAGGCCGAAATTCCGACCTTGATCAGACTCATTCCGATCAGTGTCACAACGATACCTGACACCAGCGGAGTAATTACCTTACGGGTGTACTTCAATACACGGCTGATCAACATTTCTACGGACGAAGCCACCATACATGCTCCGAAAATACTGCTCAGACCTCCGGTCAGTCCTGCCGAGATGATCGGTCCGATGAAAGAGAAACTTGTTCCCTGAATACAAAGCAGTCCGCATCCCACGGGTCCTACTCTGCGGCATTGGATAAAGGTTGATACTCCCGAAGCAAAGAGTGCCATCGAAACCAGAAAACCCGTAGTTTCCAGATCAAGTTTCAATGCTCCAGCAATGATCAGCGGCGGAGTAATGATCGCCACAAAGATAGCCAGCAAATGTTGTAAAGCCGCAAAAACCGTATCCTTCAAAGGCGGACGGTCGTTCAATCCATAAATAAGCCCAGCACTCTGGGCAGCAGTCTGTTCTTTTTCCATCAATTATCTTTTTCGTGATTATTCCTTGATTTTGATCTGACAATTTTCCAGACTCTCAATGATGGCCAGTGATTCCACGTGAATGCCTTGTCCGCGCAGGTAATCTCCTCCGTGCTGGAAAGCCTTTTCAATCAGGAATCCCATGCCCACCAGTTCGGCATCAGCCTGCTGAACCAGGTCAATGATTCCCTTGGCTGCATTTCCGTTGGCCAGGAAGTCGTCAATAAACAGCACTTTATCGCCGGGACACAGATAATCGCGGCTCACGCAAACGTCGTACGTGCGGTCTTTTGTAAAAGAGTAAACCGTTGTTGTCAGCATATTTTCCATCGTGCTGGGTTTCTTTTTCTTCGCAAAAACCACCGGTAATTCCAGCAAATAGCCCACCATAATGGCCGGTGCGATACCGCTGGCCTCAATGGTCATCACCTTATTGATTCGGGTACTGGCAAAACGGCGTACGAATTCCACCGCCATCGACTTCATCAGAATGGGATCCATCTGATGATTGATAAAGTTGTCCACTTTCAGGATGCCTCCTTCAAAGCATTTTCCATCGCGCAAGATACGTTCCTTGAGTGCTTTCATTTCCTAAAAAATATTGTTAGAATGTTTATGAGCTTTAAATTCAGCAAAGTTACATGCAAAATTTCAATTTCCAACAACTTGAAATTTGAAAAATGAAATACGGCCTGAAAATAGAAGGTATAACGCACCTATACCTTAATAAATAAGAGAAAACTTACGGCTCCGGATCCCGGAATCCCATCCTGTCCGAACTCTTCCGGGCGGAACAGGATTCCGGAATTATCTGTCAGCCATTATTCAGCCGGCTCTTCAGTGACCACCAGGTCACTCAGATCTTCCTGATTCCAGTCGGCCACTTCATTGCCGGACAGCAGCAGTTCTTCCTTGTTCAGCCGCACTGTATACCGGTAATACTTGCCTGCCTCAAAGTTCTGCCCCATCTGAGTCGTGGAAGCCGTATAGGAATGTCCGTCGCAAACATAGGCTATCGAAAACTTCAGCGGCGAAGCCAGTGTGCCCGGATTAATAACCACCATCGTGGTGTGTCCCTGCTCTTCAACGGCAGTTTCAGGAGTCAGGATCAGGGAACTTCCTTCCGATTCAGCCACCGGAACCAGCGCATCTTCTTCCGCCATTCCGCCAAACTGATAGGTATGACGGCTCACAATATCTTTTCCTTCGAAAGAGATCTGGTTCAGAGTCATGCTTTCATCATTTCCGTTTTTCTGTACCGTCACGGAAATAAGACTGAAAACATGCTTGAAGGCCGCATCTTTCGTAAACGACACCGTACCGTTGTTGTCTGTATAACTGGCACTACACCGGGCAGCCAGAAAGTCATAATCACCGATCAGACTCGCTTCACCGGTCTGTGTCGTAAGGTCGGGCATCGGAATCTGCGTACGGGAGTCACCGTCCACATACGGATAGTAAGCACAGAATTCAAACTTGTCTACCTTATTCTTCCAGACCGGTTTACTGTCAGATGTCCAGAGACTGGTTGAAAGGCTCCATTTCACCGAAGTGTCCTCCTGCGGCATAAAGAGTCCGATTTCATCTCCTTCAGCAAACACCGTTTTACCGTTCTCTTCCAGCAAGGTTCTGGACGAAGCATCCGTACCGGCCACCGAAGCCTGCAAACGTACGTCCAGACTTTCATCCATTTTTCCTGTCAATTCATTCTGCTGACATCCTGCCAACAAGGACATCCATACCGCTGCCCCAAGCAATGTTAAATGTTTCATATACGTGACATATTTTATTAATACATCCTAAAAACGCTGAAACTTTCATTCGTACACCTTTCTTTCGCCCAGATTTCCCGGATAATGGGAAAAGACATTCTATTTCTTTTCCTATTTTTGTGCAGAAAACCATAAACCAAATTGAAATCATGAGAAAAATAACCTTGTTATTGGCCGCCGTTGCTTTCTCCATCATCGGAGCATACGCGCAACAAGCCAAGTACGTCTTCTACTTTATCGGAGACGGAATGGGAGTGAATCAGGTGCAGGGAACAGAGCTGTACCGCGGAGAGCTGGAAGGAAAAATCGGCATTACGCCCATCCTGTTTACCCAGTTCCCTTATGCAACTGTCGCAACAACCTTTTCTGCCACCAACGGAGTGACTGACTCTGCCGCTGCAGGAACAGCCCTTGCCACAGGCAACAAGACAAAAAATGGTGCCATCGGTGTACTGAAGGATCTGGAAACACCGGTGAACAGCATCGCTGTCTGGGCCAAAAATGCAGGCTACCGCGTGGGAGTAGCTACCAGCGTCAGTGTAGACCATGCAACACCTGCAGCCTTTTATGCCCATGCAGGAAGCAGAAGCAGCTACTATAACATTGGAAAAGATCTTTATGAGGCTGGCTTTGACTTCTACGCCGGCTCCGACTTCCTTGACCCGACAGACAAGGGAAAATCAGAAAGTCTGTACGACATGGCCGAAAAGAACGGCTATACCATTGCCCGCGGTTACAAGGACTATATGAAGAAATGCAAGAAAGCTGAAAAGATGATTCTGTTCCAGCCGGAAGCTGCATCTCAGATTGACCGCAGCAGTATTCCTTATGCCATTGACCGCAAGAAAACGGATCTCAGCCTGCAGGACATCACCCGCTCGGCCATCAACTTCCTCACAAAAGATCAGGACAAAGGGTTCTTCCTCATGGTGGAAGGCGGAAAAATCGACTGGGCTTGCCATGCAAACGATGCAGCTACTACTTTCCACGAAGTGATGGACATGGATGAAGCTGTCAAAGTGGCTTATGAGTTCTATTCCCAGCATCCGGACGAAACACTGATCGTCATTACGGCTGACCACGAAACAGGTGGTTTCGTTCTGGGTACAGGTCCGTACAAACTGAACCTCCAGGTACTGAAGAACCAGAAAGTAAGTGAAAGCGGATTCACAGCCATCGTCAACAAACTGCGTCAGAAGACCAAGAATCAGGTATCCTGGGAAGCCATTCGACAGGCACTGAAAGAAAACTTCGGCTTCTGGGATCAGGTACAGTTGAACGACAAACAGGAAGCCCGTCTGAAAGCGGTGTATGAAAAGAGTTTCAAGGGTGAAGGCGTACAGCTTGAAAAGAGCGAATATACACAGGACGAACCGATTGCCGGAGAAGCCAAACGCATTCTGGATGAAATTGCACTGATCGGATGGACCAGCGGAGACCATTCAGCCGGCTACGTTCCGGTATTTGCCATCGGTGCAGGTGCAGAACTCTTCCAGGGACGCATTGACAATACGGAAATTCCGGAAAAAATTGCGAAAGCAGCCGGATTCAACCACGAATAATCTTTACTCGAAAGAGAGATAAGGCGCCAGACGCTTCAGGTCTTTCTCACTGAATTCCTTCCATAGGGACAGTTGGGAAAGACCTTTTATTTTGCCATATTTGCGGCGGTATTCCAGAATGGCCTTTGCCTTGTAGAAATCCATATAAGGATGCGAGCGCAGGCGGTCAAGCCCGTAACGGTTCACCAGTAAGCGGCGAACGCCCGTAGTGTCCAGCCGGAACCACTTGTTGACCGAAGCTTCCAGATGGGGAATTTCCTGCAACTGGTCCACCGAAACGAACCCTCCCAGCCGCTGACGATAGGCCACAATCATGCGTGCCAGTCCGCGTCCGATACCGGGAATACGCTTCAGCTGCACCGTATCTGCATGGTTCAGTTCGACGACGGTTCCTTCAGCATACTTCATTTCCAGAGAATCCACCGGAGCCGTTTTCCAGGGAAGGGTATCGCGGTGTTGAAAGTCCGGACCGATGGTGATATAAGGTTCCAGCGTCTGATACAGACTGTCTGTCATGCCATAGATGCGTTTCAAGGATTCCGGAGTACGGAAAACTCCGCCTTTTGAACGGTAACGGATCAGATTACGGACCATAAAGGAAGGGAAACCGACACGGCACAACAAGGCGGAATCGGCCACATTCGGATCAAACGGCTGAAGCACGATCTCTGCCCGTTCTTTCTTCGGGCGCCGGTAGGCAGCTGTTCTCCGGCTTCGTGACAGCTCCTGCTTCCGGACTTCAGTCAGGAAGGAATCCACCGCAACCTCCTGCGTAGTTTCGGGCGGCAGACCGGCCGTTTCCTGCCAGCGTAACGTCAGGCACACGGCAAGAAACAAAACCGTCACTCCCAACAGGCACAGAATTGCTCTTCGTTCGGAACGGGTATAATAAAAGAAATCCTTCCACATGGCATTCGGCTTAACCCAGCAGGCCCAGCTCGTTCATGAAGATCAGGACAATGCCGACGGGCGCAATGAAACGGAGAATAAAGATATACAGCGGATAATAAGCGGAACGGAGTGCCCCGTAGTTGGTCACTTCACCCCGGACAATGCTGCGGTCGAGTACCCATCCCACAAAGATCGCGGCAAATACTCCTGCTACGGGCAACATGATCTTCGCCGTAAGGAAATCCAGTGCATCAAAGAAATTCATTCCTCCGATCGTATAGCTGCTCCATTCACCCAGTGCCAGGGACGAAGCTACGCCGATAAGCAGACAGCCGCATGTGATGATACATGCCGCACGGCCGCGGGTAAAATGAAACTTCTCGTGCAGGAAAGCCGTGGAAACTTCATGCAGGGAGATCGTGGAAGTCAGGGCAGCCAGTGCCAGCAGAATATAGAAAGCAACCGAACAGATCCAGGCCAATACCGGAACACCGCCGAATGCCTGCTGGAATACGTTAGGCAGCGTGATGAATACCAGGGAAGGACCTGCATCGGGCTGAATGCCGACCGCAAACGCCGCGGGGAACATGATCAGTCCGGCCAGAATGGCAACGAAGGTATCAATCAGCCCTACACTCATCGCTGTCCGGCCCAGACGGGTGTCTTTTCCAAAGTAAGATGCGTAGGTAGACAAACATCCCATTCCCAGACTTAATGAGAAGAATGCCTGCCCCATTGCTCCCAGAAAGACATCGGGAGTCACCTTGCTGAAATCAGGTTTCAACAGGAATTCCACACCCTTCTCGGCTCCCGGCAATGTTACCGAGCAAATGGCAAGCAATACAACGAGTATGAACAGAATAGGCATCATCACTTTCGAAGAGCGTTCGATACCTTTCTCCACCCCTTTCACGATGATGAAATGAGTCAGCAGCATAAAGATGAAGAGCCACAGCAAAGGACGCAAGGGATCCTGTGAGAACTCCTGGAACATGGTAATAAATTCCGTGGAACTCTTTCCGGCGAAACCTCCGGTCGCTGCCTGCCAGACATACTCAAGTGTCCATCCGGCAACCACCGAGTAATAACCCAGAATAAGAAATCCGGTGAGTACGCCCAAATAGCCGACCCACTTCCATTTCGTTCCGGGTGCCAGTGCCTGATAGGCTCCACCGGTACTTGCCTTGGAACGACGGCCGATAGTAAACTCAGCAATCATGATAGGAAGCCCGAAAATAAACACGCATCCCAGGTAAATCAGGATAAAAGCTGCACCGCCATGGTTTCCCGTTTCAAAAGGGAAACGCCAGATGTTACCCAATCCTACTGCTGAACCTGCCGCCGCCAGAATGGCTCCGATCTTACTTCCAAACCCAACCCGTTCGTGATTATGTTGCATAAAAAAACGTCTTTAAATTATAAATAGCATTTTAACAGGTCGCAAAAGTACAAAAAATATCGTATTTTTGCAGAAAAAATTAAGAATTTGAATATGAAACATTACATTTGGAATTATCCACTTTCCCTGCTGACAGTCATAATTATCTGTTATCTTTCCTTTTTCACTCCGCCCAAAACCGATATGGAAGAGCTTCCTTATATCGATAAAATAGTCCACATCTGCATGTATGGCGGGTTGTCAACCCTCTTGTGGGTGGAATATCTTTTCCGCCATCGCTCCATCAACTGGAAGCATCTGGGCACAGGAGCCATCATCTGTCCGGCTCTGATGAGCGGATGTATCGAGATCCTTCAGGCCAACTGTACCGAAACACGCAGCGGCGACTGGATGGATTTTGCCGCCAATTGTACCGGTGTCCTGCTGGCCACTCTCCTGGCATATTATGTCTGGCGTCCGCTGATCTGGAAACACCTGCACCGCTAATCCATCGGAGACTCGCCGGAAGGCCTTCAGCCAAAAGTTCTCCAAAGTCCTTCAGCCATCCGGTCAGTCCATAATGGAAAGAGATTTCGTCCCGTCTTGCCAAAGCTTCAAGGAGCTTAAAAAAACGCCGAAACGTTTTCATCAAAAGCCCGAAGTCTTTTCCTTTAAACGCCGAAACGTTTTTTAAAAGCCCGGGACCTTTTGTGCACTGTTTCGAAAAGAACTGTTTTGTCAGGAAAAAATACTACCATGCCGAAGTCATCCTTTGACAAGGAAGACTCCAACATGGCAATCCATTGCTAACCTAATATAAATAAACTAACGGAAATCTTTCAGTTCTTCCTGCAAACGCTGGCGAGTGAAATAAATCCGACTCTTTACTGTACCCAGAGGCAATCCAAGCTTATCGGCAATCTCCCGATACTTGAATCCCGAAACATACATGGCAAACGGAATGCGGTAGTCCTTCGGCAAAGCGTTTACGACACGGCGCATTTCCTTTAAATCGTAAGCACCTTCCATGGAATCAGCTTCCAGTCCCGCACCCTGATTCAGATAAAACTGGTTGTCGGTCTGGTCTACATAAGTCTGATCACGCAAAGACTTCCGATAATTATTGATAAATATATTCCGCATGATCGTATATACCCAACCTTTGAAGTTGGTATCCGGCATATACTTTTCTTCATTATCCAATACTTTGAGCGATGTTTCCTGCAACAAGTCATTTGCCTCTTCATGATCTGCAGTCAATTTATAAGCGAAGAGCAAAAGTTCATTCTGAAGATTCACCAAGTTTTGAGCAAAGTTCATTGTTTTCATTTTTGTCGTTCTGATAATAATATCTGCTTTAATTCGATTGCAATATTAACGACAAATCCCACAAGCATTGGGGTAAAAACGAACAAAACACCGTAGAGAATCTATCAAAAAAACGGATTTTACCCCCTGTTCTGATAGTTCACAGGGGGTATTTTTATTATTTCCAGCGGGAATAAGGCTCTTTCATCAGAAAAGAATTATAGTATTTCACCTGTCCCGTCACTTCTTCACCCAGAAAAGAAGGAGTTTCGAAAGGCTCTGAAACATCCCGAAGTTCCACTTCTGCCACAACCAGTCCTTCATTCTCTCCATGAAACTCATCCACTTCGAAGACGTGATTGCCGCAAGGAACCAGGTAACGGACCTTATCAATCATACCGGGTTCACACAAACGGAACAGCTCTTCCGCTTCATTCAACGGAAGTTCACGCTCCCATTCATAACGGCTCAGTCCGGCTTCGTCCGAAGGTCCCTTGATGGTGAGAAAACCTTTTTCGTCGCGGATGCGGACTCTCACCGTACGTCCTCTCGCACTGCAAATATATCCCTGCCTGATCCGGCTGCTACTTTCCGCCTGCGTCCGGTAAGACGAGTCGGTAACCAAAAACTTACGTTCTATTTCCTGCATCGTTTTATCCTTTCATCCAATCTGCAAAAACAAGCGTTAGGAACTGAAAAACCTTTCGGCGGAACCATTGTCCACCCGTTTCTCAATTCCCAACGCCCTGCGTGCTATGCCAGAACATAGCCTGCAAAAATCAGCAGTGCCAGTAGGATCAGGCCTATACATATCCCTTTGAACAGGCGGTTGGCCTTCTCCTCTTCGCGCTTGCTATAACGTTGTCTTTTGCTGTTTTTATTATTCTTTCCCATAGTATGAACTTTTAGATTACCCTCTAAAAGTACAACTTTTTTATCAGAAAGCAAATATTCAGCCGGAAATTAAATTTCCGAATCCGAAAATTCCATCAGATAGGCCTTGATGAAACCGTCGATCTTTCCGTCCATGACTCCATTGACATCTGAAGTCTGGTAGTTGGTACGATGATCTTTTACGCGGCGGTCGTCGAATACATAGCTTCGGATCTGTGATCCCCACTCGATCTTCTTCTTTCCGGCTTCCACCTTAGCCTGCTCTTCCATGCGGTGCTGAAGTTCCTTGTCGTAAAGGATAGAACGCAACTGACGCATCGCATTTTCCTTATTTTTCGGCTGGTCACGTGTTTCAGTGTTTTCAATCAGGATTTCTTCTTCCTCACCGGTATAAGGATCCTTATACTGATAACGCAGACGAACACCGGATTCCACCTTGTTTACGTTCTGTCCACCGGCACCACCGCTTCGGAAAGTATCCCATGACAGACGAGCCGGTTCTACCGTTACTTCGATTGAATCGTCAACCAGCGGAGTTACAAACACGGAAGCAAAGGAAGTCATTCGTTTACCCTGTGCATTGTAAGGAGACACACGCACCAGTCGATGCACACCGTTTTCGCCTTTCAGATAGCCATAGGCATAGCTTCCTTCAATGTTCATTGTAACGGTTTTGATGCCGGCTTCATCGCCTTCCTGGAGGTTGGCCACCGACAATTTATATCCATTGCTTTCTGCCCATCGCATATACATACGCATCAGCATGGAAGCCCAGTCCTGACTTTCTGTACCACCCGCACCTGAATTGATCTTGAGAACGCAGTCCATCTGGTCAGCTTCAGAACGCAGCATATTCTTCAATTCCAGCTCCTCAATGGCCTGCATCGCTTTGTTATAGGCATCATCGACCTCTGCTTCCGTCACCAGTTCGTCCTTGTAGAAATCAAAAGACAGTTCCAGTTCGTCCGCCAAAGTTTTTACTTCGTTGTAACCTTCAATCCAGTTCTGCAGGGTCTTTACTTTTTTCATCTGAGCTTCCGCCTTCTTGGCGTCATCCCAGAATCCGGGAGCCTGTGTACGGAGCTGTTCTTCCTCCACCTGTACCTTCTTGTTGTCAATGTCCAGGTAACGGTGAAGCGCTTCCGTACGCTCTTTTACATCTTTCAATTGTTCTATTGTAATCATGTTGACACTTGTTTCTAGCTTTGAAAGTGCAAAAATAATATATTTCAGCGAATTATCGAAACCTTGCCGGCACAGGCATCATTCTTCGTACATCTTTTCGATCTCAGCGGCATAATTTTTCAGCAATACAGGCCGTTTGATCTTCAATGTATTCGTCAGTTCTCCACGCTCCATGCTGAAAGGTTCAGGCAGCAAAGTAAAGCGCTTGATCTGTTCATAATGGGCAAATTCCTGCTGGAGAGTTTCGATGCGCATGCGGAACAGTTCCTGTATTTCCGTTTTCTGCAACAGGTCTTTCATATCCGTATAGGCAATATGATGATCCTTCGCATAGTTTTCAACCTGTTGATACTCGGGGACAATCAAGGCAGAAACAAACTTTCTCTGATCTGCAATGATGGAAATCTGATCGATATAGCGGTCCACTACCATCTTCGTTTCAATGGCTTGCGGAGCAATATACTTGCCGTTCGACGTTTTGAACAGGTCCTTGATTCGCTCTGTCAGATAAAGGAAACCATCTTTCATATATCCGGCATCACCTGTATGGAACCATCCGTCTTCAGTCAAGGCATTACGGGTGATCGCTTCTTTTTTATAATATCCTTTCGTTATCGTCTCGCCACGCAACAGAATCTCATTGTCCTCACCAAACTTCAGTTCCAGTCCAGGCATCAGACGACCCACGGAACCGATACGGTAGTCACCAATCCATCCGCATGATACGGTGGCTGTTGTTTCTGTCAGTCCATATCCGGCAACCATATTAATTCCGACCGAATGTACAAACTCTTCCACCTTTTCGGGAATCGCAGCTCCTGCTGTCGGGAAAAAGTTTCCGTTCTCAATACCGATCGTTTTCTTCAACAGACTGTAAATGGTCTTGTCGTAAAACTTATATTTGGCGCGCAACATTGCCGGCGGAGTCTTACCGTTCATCAGATAATCAATGTTATGAGCCTTGCCGACCTTCAGCGCATCCAGCATCAGCATTTTCTTCAGCCCTGTTGTCTCATTGATCTTTTCCAGCACACCCGCATATACTTTCTCCCAAAAGCGAGGTACACTGCACATCGCCGTAGGACGTACTTCCTTGATGGTTTTCTGAATATCCTGAGGACGCAGGTTAATGCATAATACACATCCCCGGTCCAGACAATAGTATGACCAGGCCCGTTCAAAGATATGGGTAAAGGGAAGGAAGTTCATCACGACATCCTGTTCACCCAATGTTGTCAAGCGTCCGTGATGAGCCTTGAATGCTGCTTCGTAACAAGAATGATGCAACATAACCCCCTTTGACTCACCGGTTGTACCCGATGTATAAAGGATATTGGCCAGATCCTGAGGAGATGATTCAGCCGTCAGCTTATCTACCTGCTGCTGTAACTCCATATTATCCCCCAAAGCCAGGAAATCTTCATAATACAATGAATTTGTATCGCCCGGTGCCAGTTTCACGGAAGAATCAAAAACGATGATCCGTTTCAACGTATGACACAGGTTCTGCACCCGTGAAGCGACATCATACTGATACTGTTCGCCTACGAACAGAAAACGGATGGCAGCATCCTGCAATATATAATGAACTTGTGCTTCGGAACTGGTTGCATACAATGGAACGGTTACCGCACGAACACCGAAAGCTCCGAAATCCGTATACAGACATTCAGGCTTGTTCTGTGAGAACACACCAATATTCTCCTGAGCCTGCACACCTAAAGCTACAAGTGCTCTGGATACTTTGCTTACTTTCTCGGAGAACTGGTTCCAGCTGACAGGGATCCACGTAGAAGTCGCATAATCCCGGTATTTCAACGCAACTCTCTCGCCGTATTTTTGAGCTTGACGCTGTATCAAAAGCGACAAATAAGAAGTATTCATTGACTGTTTATTTAAATATACTTTTGCAAAGATATTGTTTTATTTGGAATTAATCATCATATCAGGACATTAATCTGTCCAACCCATCAGCCAGTTAGAAGATATGAGACTTAACCCTAATTGCATATACAACTGATTTAAATGAACCGGAGAAGATGAATTTTCAAGTAAAAAAGTTATCTTTGCATGGCTAAAAAAACAGGATACTTATATGGTAGACATCAGTTATTATACATCAGAAGCGCTTACATTACTTCACTCTCTGATCGGCATTCCTTCTATAAGCCGTGAAGAAGAGGCCGCCGCTGACTTTCTGCAAAATTACATTGAAGAAAACGGTATCATGACAGGACGTTCCGGAAACAACATCTGGTGCATCAGTCCCATGTTCGACATCAACAAGCCCACCATTCTGCTTAATTCGCATATCGACACGGTGAAACCGGTAAACGGCTGGCGCAAACATCCGTTCACTTCGAAAACTGAAAACGGAAAGATTTACGGATTAGGCAGTAACGATGCCGGTGGAAGCGTGGTTTCCCTGCTTCAAGTGTACCGTCATCTGAGCAGTACGGAACAAAGTTACAATCTGATTTTCCTTGCCTCATGCGAAGAAGAGGTATCCGGAAAGAACGGAATCGAAAGCGTCCTGCCGCAGCTTCCTCCCATTACCTTAGGTATTGTAGGCGAACCGACAGAGATGCATCCGGCTATCGCAGAAAAAGGACTGATGGTTATTGACGTTACCGCCCACGGCCGGTCGGGACATGCGGCACGGAACGAAGGAGACAATGCCATCTATAAAATCCTTCCGGATGTAGAATGGTTCCGGACTTACCGCTTCCCCAAAGAATCAACCTTGCTGGGTCCTGTCAAAATGAGCGTCACTCAAATCAATGCAGGCACACAGCACAACGTGATTCCTGACACCTGCAGTATTGTGGTCGATATCCGGAGCAATGAATGCTATTCCAACCAGGAACTGTTTGACGAAATCTGCAAACATATTCAAAGCGAAGCTAAAGCACGTTCATTCCGACTGAATTCTTCCAGCATCGATATCAATCACCCGTTCGTACAGCGGGCCATCCAGTTAGGCAAGACTCCCTACGGATCACCGACATTATCCGATCAGGCACTGATGCCTTTCCCGTCTGTCAAGATCGGTCCGGGAAAATCTTCCCGCTCACACACCGCAGACGAATACATCCTGATCAGTGAGATAGAAGAAGCAATCGGTACTTATATCCAGATTCTGGACGGGCTGACCATTTAAGAAAATCCTTAAGATGACATAAACCACACGGGGCGGTAAAAAGCATTCCACTTTTCACCGCCCCGCATTGTTTATATACAGTCTCACAAGCGAATCCACTGTTCGGGATTCAGTTTTACAGTTTCCTTACGCAACTGAAAATGCAAAACAGCATTGCCTGATTTATCGGTGCTTACCTCGCCGATTATATCACGGGTCCGCACCAGAGATCCTTTCTTAACACGGACAGAAGACAAATTGCAGTAAACGGAAATATAACTTCCATGACGAACCAGAACGTTAGTCAGGCCATTATACTGGAATACGGCAGAAACTTCTCCGTCGAAAACGGCCCTTGCATAAGCTCCGGGCTTTCCTTTTATATCCATGCCCTTATTATCCAGCCGGACATTCTTCATTACCTGATACTGACCGTAATGTCCTACCACTACATAAGGACCTGTAATAGGAACAGGAAGTGCGCCCTTGTTCCGTTCGAAGGAACCCGACAAACGTCTTTCGTCCAAGTCCACCTTATATATATCCATCTGTTCGGCCTTTTCCTTTCCGGTTGAAGCAGCGGTCGTTTCGCCTGCTTTCTCTCCGGTTTCAGCTTTCTTACGGGCAGCATCGGCTGCAGCTTTCCGGCGTGCTTCCTCTGCCTTCCGCTTCTTTTCCGCCTCAGCACGCTTACGGGCTGCTTCAATCTCCTGCTCGATCAGACGATCAATCTGGGCATTCAGCTTGTCTGCCGAACGACGTTTCCGGTTAATCTCAGCCTGAATGCTGCGCTGTTTCTTCTGAAGTGCCGTCAACAGCGTTTTCTTTTCGCCTTCCTGCTTCTCCAGTTTCAGCTTTTCTTCTTCTCCCTGCTTCAGCAAGTCTTCCTTCGCCTGGCGGCTGGCCACTAATGTAACCTTCTTGTCGATTACTTGCTTCTGCTTGCGTTGAAGCTGCAATCCCTGCAAACGCTGGTAATCGGCGTATTCTCTCACGTAACGCAGGCGGCGATACATCTGGCTCAGGTTATCAGCAGAAAAGATGAACATCAGCTTTTCCTGCACCGACTTGTTGCGATACATATACTTCACTGACTCTTCGTATTTCTTCTGTTTGTCTTTCAGGTCTGCCTGCAGGCGCTTCAGTTCTACGCCCAGCCGATCCACCTCCAGCTGAATTGCCTGCACATCATGCTCAATCATCGCAATGTATTTCTTGCGTTCATCGATCTGTCCGGTCAGCAAAGCCAGGTTGTCCAGCTGGCTCTTCACGTCTTTCTCCGTAGACTGAAGCAGCGTTTCAGACTCGGAAATCTGCTGACGCAATTCCTTGCGCTGCTGTTCCAGTTCGCGGATCTTCCGGGTGGTCTGCGCTCCAAGGCCCGACACACACAGGCAAAACACTAAGATTATCCAGCACCTTTTCATACACCTTTCAGCATTTTCAACAGTTCCACCAGTTCTACCTTGCGGTACCTGGAAGAGACTTTGGTACGTCCTTCCCAATGATCATCGACCGACAGACGCGAAAATTTCATCTCCAGCGAAAGGTCACTCCGAACTCCTCCGACCGTCAGCAGCATGTGCTGCGGGAAAGGTTTCCGGTCGAGTACACCAAAATCATCATAGTTCCAGTCCAGCACATAATCCGTTCCACGCAGTCCGATCTCGGTCTTCTCCAGCAAGCCCTGATCGGCGCTCGTATGGAATGTATAATCAAATTCTTTGCCGGAACGCACCTGCAACCGTACTCCTGCTTCGTCCTGTACGATCCGGAAACGCTTCACGTCGTCTGCATCCAGGACGTTCTTTCCCGGGAGGAAAAGCTCGTTAAGAAACAACGACTGCAACACACCGAAACTCAGTTCCATATTGGCCAGACCGCTCAACATGGCATAGGAAACCTCCACATACCGCTTGTTCATCCGGTCGATCAGCAGCAATCCCTCCGGAGTAATCTCCATACGTGCCACTTCGATGCCCAGCAGAGGAGCGACGGAAAACTGAATCACTTCCCCCTTGCGGATGCGTACCGTAGCGTTCACCTTGGCCTTTCCCTTGTCTCCCATATCCAGATTCAAGGCAACCTTTCCGGTGACACTCTTCCATTCCGGGGCAGCAGCAATGACCTTCTCCACATAAGCTTCACCAGTCAGACCGCCCACCATCGGCGAACGTTCCAGGGAACGCCGGGAAGCACAGGAAGCCATCAGCAAGATGGCCGCCACGACAGTCAGATAAGATAAGACACGATGTTTCATTCCGCAATGTATTTTTTCAATGCAATTTTCTTCTTCAGTCTGCGTAATTCCGCTTCAGTCCGGGGAGTCGACCCGTCCTCCGGTGTACTCTTCATAGCATCTGCCTGTTTCCAATAAGACAGTGCCTTCTCCTTGTCACCCAGCATAAAATATATGTCTCCGCAATGCTCCACAATGACCTGGCTGCTGTCGCCGCCACATTTCATGGCCTGCTCGATATACAGACGGGCTTCCGTATATTTCTCCTTTTCGAACAAGATCCAGGCATACGTATCCAGATAAGTTGCATTCTCAGGCTCAGCCTTCACCGTGCGGTAGCTCATCTCTTCAGCCTTGTCAAGCTGACGGCGTTCCACGGACAGGAAGTATGCATAATTGTTCAAGGTTCCGATATTGTCAGGATTGTAGACCAGCGATGAATCATAAGCTGCATAAGCCTCCGCCTTCATATCCTTGGAATGATAGATATCTCCCAGAATCGCATAGAAGTCGGACACGATATTCTTGTCGCTCTTTTCATTCACCTGCTTCACTCCTTTCTGGAAAACTTCCAGCGCCTTGTCTGTCTCATCCTTCTGATAATGGGCCAGTCCCAGGTAATAATAGAACTCCATCGCATCGGGATTATACTGTAAAGCCGGAGTCGCCACCTTGACCACTTCATCCAGATCATTGTCACGGATGGCATAAGCCAGCAGCTGCAGACGGGCCGGTTTGTTCTCCGGATCCAGGGATAGCACCTGATGCAAAACGGGAACCGATTCCTTCTCCATCCGCTTTGTAATCAGATACTGGGCACAAAGCATGGCCAGATCGGCATTCTGTTGCGGACGCTTCAATATATTCTGGAACAGAGAGACGATTTGCGCGCTGTCACGGTTGGTATGCTCCGACTGTACGATCAACTGACGCATGATCTCCATCTTCGTATCTGATTCCACATTGTCATTCAGGAGAATCGTATCCAGCTGCACATGATACATGCTGTCCTGCCCCATCTTCTGGTAGTAAGAAGCCATCGAAAGCAGGGCCGGCGCGTATCCCGGATCATCTTTCAAAATGCGCTGATAGACATTATATGCTTCCGTTGACTTTCCGTTGTCCAGGTAAAGATCTCCCAGGATCGTCTGATAACGCAGGTCATACGGGTATTCTTTCGAAAGACTCTCGATTTCCAGGAAAGCCTTCTCGCTGTCGTTCATCAACAGATAAATACGGAATTTCATCATACTGATCTGTTCCGACTTGCCATCGAGTTCTTCCAGACGGTTCAGCACCCGAATTTGTGCTTCATAATCCTTGGTCTGTCCGTACAGATCGACCAGCGACATCAGCGGCTCCAGCCGGGAAGGATACTGACGCGTCATGTCTTCATATACGGTAATCGCCTTTTCCCATTCACGCTTGCGCTCATAATAGGAAGCCAGCGTCTGCTTGTACCAGAAATTAGACTCATCAGCTTTCACTGCCTGTTTCAGTGCCTCCTCGCTCTTTTCCTCTTGTCCGAGGAAGAGATAAAACTGCGCTATTTCATAACGGGCCGCTGCCGACTGAGGATAAATGTCCAGACAATGCTTGTAAAGTTCAAAGGCCGCATCATAATCGCCCTTATGCTTCATCCGGAGTGCCTCCAGAAAATATAATCATACTTCCGGCGCTGTTCATAAGTCAGCGGATCCTTCTCACTGACCGCAGCAG
>NZ_EQ973643.1:80489-82846 GCF_000157915.1 Phocaeicola coprophilus DSM 18228 = JCM 13818
CCGCAGCAGCTTTCTGGCTGCATGTCTGCCCGTTGTTCCGCATGCGGATACCAGCACCAGCAGACCGAACAGGAAAAGATAAGCCCATTTCTTCATACTTTTCATCCGTTAAATAGTTCCTGTATGTCCGAAACCACCGGCTCCACGCTGTGTTTCGTCCAGATTTTCCACTTCCACCCATTCAGCCTGTTCGTGACGTGCAATCACCATCTGAGCAATGCGTTCTCCGTCTTCGATGACAAACTCCTCGGAAGACAAGTTTACCAGAATGACACATACCTCTCCGCGGTAGTCGGCATCAATCGTTCCCGGTGAATTAAGTACGGTGATTCCTTTCTTGATGGCCAGTCCGCTTCGGGGACGTACCTGTACTTCGTAACCGGCCGGGATAGCCATATACAGCCCAGTCGGAACCAGACAACGTTGCAAAGGTTTCAGAACCAGCGGTTCATCCAGGTTGGCACGCACATCCATTCCGGCAGAAAGCGGGGTTGCATACTGAGGCAGGGGATGTTTTGACTTGTTTATGATCTGTACTTTCATGCAATAATTTCAAGTTTGTTGTTTAAGCTTGCGAATTTACACATTTCATGGGACTTATACACCTGTTTACCATTTTTTAAAAGTTTCGTCCGTCCCCGGCCAGCCTCCGTCCGCCCACGAAGTTTTCCTCCTGCGGTTTCCGGCACCCGCTTCCGGCACAAATTATTTCTTTCAAAAGACAAAGCCGTATCAAGATTTATGCCTAGCTTTGCACATCAGAGGCACTTCCGAATCCTGCTGCCGTTCCTGCTGCTGCCGGAAAGACATGCAACGGAAGCGCAGACAAGAATACATTCAACAGAAAAAGCAGACAACATGAACTGGCAACAACTGATATCCAACAAGCGTTTCGGACTGGAATTTCTGCACGAAACCCGTAAAGACGACCGCACGGAATTCCAGCGTGACTATGACCGGCTGATTTTCTCGGCTCCTTTCCGGCGGCTGCAAAACAAGACACAGGTGTTTCCTCTTCCGGGAAGTATCTTCGTACACAACCGTCTGACCCACAGTCTGGAAGTGTCGTGCGTGGGCCGTTCTTTGGGAAATGAGACCGCAGCCCTGCTTTTACAGAAGCATCCGGAACTGCAGAACACCCATGTCACCGAAATAGGATCCATCGTTTCGGCAGCCTGTCTGGCACACGATCTCGGCAACCCGCCGTTCGGCCATTCCGGCGAGAAAGCCATCGGAACATACTTTTCCGAAGGTGAGGGCCTGAAGCTGAAGGACATGCTGGAAGCTGACGAATGGGAAGACCTGACACACTTCGAAGGAAATGCCAACGCTTTCCGTCTGCTGACTCATCAGTTCAGAGGGAGACGGCCGGGCGGATTCGTGCTGACTTACTCCACGCTGGCTTCCATCGTCAAATACCCGTATTCCTCGGAACTGGCAGGCAAGAAACAGAAGTTCGGATTCTTCAAGAGCGAGAAAGAAGCGTACTGCCGCATCGCTGACGAACTGGGAATCATCCGGATCAGCCGCGAAGGAGAACCGCTGCGATATGCCCGCCATCCACTGGTATATCTGGTGGAAGCAGCCGATGACATCTGTTATCAGATGATGGACATCGAGGATGCCCACAAACTGAAAATCCTCACCACCGATGAAACGAAGGAACTCTACTGCCATTTCCTCAGCCCCGAACGGCTGAAACGGGCCCAGGAAATCTGCCGGCTGGTAAGCGATACCAACGAACAGATCGCCTATCTGCGCTCATCGGTTATCGGCATTCTCATCAAAGAGTGTACGCAAGTGTTCATCGACAACGAAGAAGCCATTCTGGCAGGCAGGTTCGAAGGACCGCTCATCCGGCATCTTCCGGAACGGAGCAAACAGGCCTATGAGAACTGTTCCCGCACTGCCTTTGCCAAAATCTACTGTTCCAAGGATGTACTGGACATTGAACTGGCCGGTTATCAGGTAATCACAACCCTGATCAATCTCCTGACAGAAGCTGTCCGGTTTCCGGAAAAAGCTTATTCACAATTACTGATCAACCGGATTTCCAGTCAGTACGAGGTGCAGGCTCCCAGCCTTTACGGAAAGATTCTTGCCGTACTCGATTACATCTCAGGCATGACGGACGTCTATGCGCTCGACTTGTACAGGAAGATCAACGGCAACAGTCTCCCTGCCGTATAATGCACGGAAAAACGTCTCGGGCTTTTGATCAAAATGTTTCGGCGTTTTAATGAAAAGCCCGAAGCGTTTTTTTAAAAGCCCGAAGGCTTTGCAAAGTCCTTTCCGGGCGGCCTCACGACGGGCCGGAAACGACCGCACAATCGGGCTGCAACGGCCGCACGATTCGG
>NZ_EQ973643.1:83077-154712 GCF_000157915.1 Phocaeicola coprophilus DSM 18228 = JCM 13818
CCCCGACGACCGCACGATGCCGGAAGACGGAGAAAAAAGATGATCCGGGCTGGCAGAACACCTCCCGGAAGGTCCTTAATAAAAGAAAGAAATAGAGCTAAAAACCTGTGGATCAATCCATCATCAGATTCATAAACGGATGCAGTCCGGCAAACAGGAATGCCGGCAATTGACGGATGTCATATACCCTGTCAACATTCGGGGTAACAGCCTGAATCCGGCAACAGGAACCTTCTTCTACCCTGAAATCTCCATTGTTTTCCGGGAAAGTATCGTCGCCGGTCACCCGGATATTCAGCGGCTGCGGATGCAGGCGTGACCATAAGGCAAGTAAAGACTGGACATGAATGACGCGAGCCATCCCCCGGAATTCCCCATTTCCTCCGGAAGGAAATCTCCGCAAAAGGCGGTCTGCCCCATAATGCCTCAGCAAAAAGACTTCCAGCTGATTTTCTGTCTGCGGATCCGAAGCCAGCAGTTCACGGACTTGCAAATCTTCACCCGTCCCCAGGCAGAAAGCTACTCCCACCGGAGTTTCTACCGAAAAGGCAGCCCACACCTGTCCGCCGCTCATGATCCAGTCGGCCAGAACCGCCTGCATGTCTTCACGTGTATGCAATAATGCACAGGGACGCTTCCTCTGCTGTTCATAAAAGAAGTTCCACACCTCATCAGAAAGGAACTTATCTGAATCTATTTCACTGAATCTCAAGAAAGAAGAATACTTATCAACAAACAGACATTTACCTGTTAATAACTTTTCATCCTGTTGAAAACAGAGTGCATAGCCGGAGCGGTCATAATACAGCCGCAGGCTTTCTTCCGCAGGAATCAGGGTACTGAGAACGACACCTTCACGATACATCTGCCGATGTGCCTCAGCCAGCAAACTTCGCATCACTCCCTTTCCCCGGAAATCCGGATGCGTACAGGCTCCGGAAATATAGGCTGTCGGTACAACATCACCGGCGAAGGTCATCGGATAGGGAATCCGCTGCAAAGCAGCTATCACCTTTCCGTCTTCAACAACCGCCGAATTGATCTGCTCCGTATAGCGCATACGGAAATACAAATCCACGAATTCCTCCGAGTCTGCCGAAAAACACAACCTCCACAAGTCCCTGACCTGTGCTTTCATTTCCTCCTGCCCGATCATACGTTTCGTCTCCTTCCGTTTTAACCTTCGTGAGAGGAGCAGGCGGTTCCTGCCGGTTCATCCTTCAGTCCGACAATGAACTTCTCCAGAAGCGTGTGCGGCTGATAAGAAAGTTTCGCCTTACGGAGTCCTTCAAGGCCCAGATCTTCTTCCCGGTTGATATAGACATACTGCTCCGGAATATGGTTGGCAAACTCATAATTGATCATGGCATAAGCTCCCTCGATTTCCGTATCGGCCTTTTCCACACAGGTATCAAAAGTTTCATGGTTGACAGGAGCCCCGAACGTAAAGGCTACAATCTTCCCGCCTACACGCAGAATACCACCTGTCACATCCAGTTCGTCCATAGACTTCAACGCGGCATTCATAGACCGGCGTTCATTCTGCAAGGCTTCATTCTCGGCACAGTCATTGGCCTTGCACCACTGACTCTCCAGCCGCAGACATTCCGGAATCAGTTCCGGGGTAAGCGGCTGATACTCGTAATCCGGATACAGACTGCGGAAACGGTTGATATGATTACGTTTAGCCTGGAATTTCTTGCCGCGCAAGGTAGCCAGGTCAGAGCGGAGGTAGATGTAATCGGAATAATCCCGGTCGGAAACAAACGTGAAGCGTCCCGGGAAAGCCTGTTCCAGTTCGTCGTACATATCTGCACAGACTCCGAGCAGCCGGAACGGAGCCCCCTGACGGTCGGCATCGGCCATCAGGTCTTCCACAATGGCCTTCATGTCTCCCTGACCCACCGGCATCAGGTAAGCCAGCTCGTTGTCCACATAAAAACGTACCAGCAGAAAGCCGTCTTTCTCGGCCAGTTGAGTGAGATACAAAAAGCGCCAGCTATACAAATTGACAAACGACAGGTCACAGTTTCTCCGCGCACTGTCCAAAGTATACCTTTGCACCCGCGCCTTATCTTCCAGCTCAATCGGTCTAAACGTAATCATATATATACCTTATTTAATATAATCCCAGTAAATGCAGAATGGTCGGAGTCAGCAAAGCGGTCAGAATACCGTTCAACGTCAGTCCCAGACTGGCATAAGCTCCATACTTTCCACTCACTTCCATGGCCCGTGATGTTCCCACCGCATGGCTGGCAGTTCCCATGGAAAGGCCTTGTGCAATCGGACTTCCGACGTGTCCTACCTGCAGAATCTTGAAACCGCAGATCGCTCCAAACAGTCCGACAACAACCACAACGGCAGCCGTCAGAGAAGGAATACCGCCTGCAGCTTTTGATACTTCCATCGCAATCGGAGTAGTTACCGACTTAGGAGCCAGTGACATGATTACGGCCGGAGAAGCCCCCATCAGCTTGGCAATGATGGTCACAGACACCAGACCGACAATGCATCCTACTAATTGAGAAACAAGTATCGGCATCAATTGTTTTTTAATCATTCGCAATTGCAGATACAAAGGTACTCCCAAAGCCACGACAGCCGGCTTCAGCCAGAACTCCACCAGCGAACCGGCTTCGTTATAGGTTTCATACGAAACTCCTGTAAACTTCAGGAAACAAATCAGCAAAGCTATTGCCAGAAGGATCGGATTCAAGACTACCCATCCTGTCTTTTTCTGCAACAGCTTGGAAAAGAAAAAGAAGCCAAACGTAATGGCCAGCAGAAAAAACTTATTTTCGAAAAACTCCATACTTGCGAACTAATTGATGAACCCAACCTGTAGTAACTAATACCAGAATCGTACTGATGAGTGTGGCGATGACAATCGGCCAGAACTCTGCTGCGATAATATCAAAATACAGCATCAGTGCCACACCAGGCGGTACAAAGAAAAAGCCTAAGTTAGCAACCAGGAAATTGGACAAGCCTTGTACCCATTCCAGCTTAATCCAACCCAATTTCAGAAAAAGGGTGAGCAGCAGCATCCCGATGATGCTGGACGGAAGTTTTATCTCTGTCAGAAAAACAATCAATTCACCCAATGCCAGACATCCGAAAAGGATGGAACATTGACGTATCATACCTATTATTTTATTTATTGAAAATCGGTGCAAAATTACACATTCACGAACAACACGGATGCAAAATGAGGGATTTTTGAGTTAGAGATTCTAAAACAGATACTTTTTACATAGTTTAATTAGAAAAAAAAGAAGTTTTGCAAACTACATATTACAAAATTCCCTACTTTTGCAGAAAGAAAACAACCTAACAAGAAATCAACATGGATTTAATTTCTCAAATCGTTGAGCGCGCTAAGTCAAACAAACAGCGCATTGTCCTTCCGGAAGGAACGGAGGAACGTACTTTGAAAGCTGCCAACCAGGTGTTGACAGACGGTGTGGCAGACCTTATCCTTTTGGGTAACCCTTCAGAAATCATGGATCTGGCCCGCGAATGGGGACTTGGAAACATTTCCCGCGCAACCATCATCGATCCGGAGAACCACCCCAAGCAAGAGGAATATGCTCAGTTGCTTTGCCAGCTCCGCCAGAAAAAAGGCATGACAATTGAAGAAGCACGTAAACTGGTACGCAACCCTCTTTATCTGGGTTGTTTGATCATCAAGGCTGGTGATGCTGACGGACAGTTGGCAGGTGCCCGCAATACTACCGGAGATGTGTTGCGTCCTGCACTGCAAATCATCAAGACTGAACCGGGAATCACCTGCGTTTCCGGAGCCATGCTGATGCTTACTCACGCTCCTGAATGCGGAGACAACGGTGTAATCGTCATGGGTGACGTAGCCGTAACTCCTGTACCTGATGCCGGACAATTGGCACAGATCGCTGTATGTACAGCCCGCACAGCAAAAGCTGTTGCCGGTATCGATCCCCGTGTCGCTATGCTTAGCTTCTCAACCAAGGGATCTGCCAAGCATGAAGTCGTAGACAAAGTGGTAGAAGCACTGAAACTGGCTCGTGAACTTGATCCTGAAATGAAGATCGACGGCGAAATGCAGGCTGATGCTGCACTCGTTCCGCGCGTAGGTCAAAGTAAGGCTCCCGGATCAGAAATTGCCGGACGCGCCAACGTATTGGTCGTTCCTTGTCTGGAAGTTGGTAACATCTCTTACAAACTCGTTGAACGTCTGGGACACGCAACTGCCATCGGTCCGATCCTGCAGGGTATCGCACGTCCTGTAAACGACCTGTCCAGAGGATGCAGCGTAGACGATGTTTACAAGATGATCGCCATCACAGCTAACCAGGCTATTGCAGCTAAGGAACAAGAAAACAAATAAAATTCTTATTTATCAGAATACACTTACGTATGAAAATATTAGTACTCAACTGCGGAAGCTCGTCCATCAAATATAAATTGTTTGAAATGGAATCACGTCAGGTACTCGCACAGGGAGGCCTGGAGAAAATCAACTTGCCCGGTTCATTCCTTAAGATTACTTTGCCCAACGGAGAAAAGAAAATCCTGGAGCGTGAGATTAAGGAACACACTGCCGGCGTACAGTTCATTTTCGAAACCCTTACTCATCCGGAATACGGAGCAGTAAAATCACTCGATGAAATCAATGCAGTAGGACACCGCGTACTTCACGGAGGAACTAAATTCAGCGGATCTGTACTTATCAACGATGATGTAATCCGTGCCGTTGAAGAATGTTGTGACCTCGGCCCGCTTCACAATCCTGCCAACCTGAAGGGTATCTATGCCGTACAGCAGCTTCTGCCTAATGTTCCTCAGGTAGCCGTATTTGATACAGCTTTCCACCAGACAATGCCGGAACATGCATATCTTTACCCGATTCCGTACGAATACTACGAGAAATATGGTATCCGCCGCTATGGTTTCCACGGAACTTCTCACCGCTACGTTTCCAAACGTGTCTGCGAATTCCTGGGAATTCCTGTAGAAGGTTCACGCATCATTACCTGCCACATCGGTAACGGTGGATCTATCGCAGCCGTAAAAGACGGAAAATGTATCGATACAACCATGGGATTGACTCCGCTGGAAGGTCTGATGATGGGTACCCGTTGTGGTGATATCGACGGTGGAGCGATTCTGTACCTGATGAAAAAAGAAGGTCTGACTCCCGACCAGATGTCTGACATCCTCAACAAGAAGAGTGGTGTACTCGGTATCTTCAAACGCTCCAGCGACATGCGCGAACTGGAAGATGCATCTGCACGCGGTGAAGAACTGGCTAAACGTACTGAAGCGATGTATTTCTACCGCATCACCAAATATATCGGAGCCTACGCAGCAGCTATGGGCGGAGTAGACGTAATCCTCTTCACCGGAGGTGTTGGTGAAAACCAGGCTACAGCCCGTTGGGGAGCTTGCGAAACACTGGGATTCTTAGGTGTTAAACTTGATCCGGAACGCAACAAGGTTCGTAGCAAAGAAGCTATCATTTCAACTGACGATTCTAAAGTAAAAGTCGTTGTTATTCCTACCGACGAAGAGCTGATGATTGCAACTGACACCATGGATATCCTGAACGGAAAACTCTAATCAATCCGATTCACACGAATAACCATTTATAGCGGCACGAAACCCTTAAGATCTTCCCGATTACCCGGAAGACTTGCCAATAGGGTTTCGTGCCGTTCCTTTATATCCTTACATAATCTCCACAGGATTCTCCGCTTCCCTGCTTTGAGAAATCCCGCAAGTGCTGTCCTTCATTACAGAGTTCTCACTCCAGCCAATCCATACAATACGGACTGACGGCAAAGGCTATCTGCTGTCTTCCCGTTTCTGAACAGGCAGTGTCGTTGAAAAACAATCCTCCTGCCCCGTCCAGCTTGTTTCAAGTTGGACAAAGGCAGAAGGATTATCTACTGAACATCCGACGGCAAGACCTGCTATACGCCAGAGAATTCAGTGTTATCTATATTTAGTATATGTATTCCACCGGAGATTTAATAAAACGTATAATGCGGCTGTTTTCCTTTCCAATAGACTGACGTCTCAATCCGGGAGCATGGAACCAGCCGTTATTTTCAGGTGAATAACAGGCTATCACAATCTTGTTATGGTTCACACCTCCTGATCCCCATTGTGCGCCAGGACCATAGAAAGTAACACATTCATCCTTTACTCCATTTGTTTTATTATACACCTCTGCATGGAACAGTTCCGGAAGTTGTACGTCCCCAACAAACAAATCTGTACGGCTTCCCGAAAGGGTATATACATGAGCGCGTCCTTCCCAGGGCGACTGTACCGTATAATAACCATCCGTCCGGTCAAAGCGCATTCCCCATCCTCCATTAAAGATACGGTCATAATATTCAATGGCAGGCATTTCATACCCATCAGGAGCCAGAGCTTTAGCGTCGAGCTGGCCCATATTTACCGAGGGATTCTTCCAGCCACTCAGTTTCACCGTCCCGCCTTCTGCCACAGCCTCCATACCGATACCTGTATCTCCAATGTAGGCCGACCGGTTCCATAAACGCATATATTCATCGGGAGTACATGTGTTCAGATATTCCAGAACGGTCTTTCCGGCTTTCGCTGCAGGATCTTGAGGAACCAAGATCTGATCATCAAAGCTGCGGGAGTTTCCGATTGCATTGTATTTGCACCACCACACCCCATTCATTTTTGTAACAGGCAAGCCATAGTTTCTGCGCTTAATCTGATAGGATTCCGTTTCGTTACCGTCAGAAATACGGCGTACAACCAGTGTAGCCATCTGTTCCCGGCCGTCAGCTTTCGGGTCATTGGGACGCCATCCGCCGACAACACGATAAGTATTCGAACGGGCCGATACTTGTTCAACCTTTATCCAGGCATCTTCATTCTGAAAACGTGCAAGCAATTCATAACCCTCAGGAAGTGTCATACGCCCCAGTTCGTTATCTACATACCGGGCAAAGTCACACAAATAATCATCCTTTCCAAATACAAGTTCACCTTCCAGCTGAATCGGATTGGCAAGTAACACGATTTTCAGGCTATCCTCATCGTATACACCCTGAAGTCCTTTCCGACGGAAGCGGACAAGCGCTTCTTCTTCGGGATATCCCGGAGGCAGCAAGGGCTTACGCAGACGGAAACGGTTGGCATCCTGCCAGGTAGTTTCTACAGGTTCTACGACAAAAGGCAATGAAGGGTCATTTATCCATTCCAGTTCGTTGTCACAATCAATCTGCAACTCAAAATCCAGGGCTGAAGCCGGAAGTGTCATTACATCCCGTCCACCATTTACAGATACACCCTCAGGCAAAACCAGTGATTCTACATCAAAATGAATAGCACTATTCAGATCAGGTGTCAGCGCGATATCCCTTCTTTGTTCCATTCCTCAATTTCCAGACGAAGTTCTTCTGTCAGCAGTTCCTTTCTGACAGTCAGCGTATAAACCGTGTTGCGCTTCACGTCTTCCATCAGATATTCTTCCAATGTATAGGAACGTCCCGCAATGGAAACATCTACACTTACCATCAGTTCGGGATTCTTCTGTTCATAGACATAAGCAACTCCCACGGAGTCTTTTTGAAGAGGAGCGGCAAACTCACAAACCCGGTCGTCCGAAGTAACATCTTCCGGAGAAGAAACTGCATTCTGCTCAAAAAGATATCCCTGTTGTCTGACATTCTTCAGAGTCAGGCGATGCACTGAAATTGCAGTTCCCCGAACCAATAGGTCAAAACGGGCAACGCCGCGTTTCATGTTCACCGAAAGAGTCTGTTTTCCCGATGTCAAAGAATCGAGTGAAACTTTTCCCGTCCAGAAAGGATGTGGCTGTCCGTTTTCTGAGGAAGCTGTCATCTGCAGCCACTCTTCTTCTGTTACCGACTGTGGCTGCAGATTATTCCAGTCAATTAACTGTTCTGTATCAGCCAGCATATATAGAGTCCCCGACAAACGATTTACCCCAAGAGAATATTCCAGATTGTCCGTTGTCTTCAAATCTTTGTAAACCTTCGTCAACAAACCGTTTTGAAACAAACAGGCTTTCATCTCTGAAACACCTTCTCCCGCACCGGCAGCTGATCCAGCTGAAGCAAAATCAGAAAAAACGCCACGCACCTTCAGTAAGGAAGTATCACCCTGTGACATGTCTTCTAAATGTTCAGCACAGGAAACCATCCCCAAAAGTATCAATAAAAGTCCTATTTTAACAGAAAAGTATCTATACATATTATCTGAGAATCATACAATAATTTTACCTTATTCAAGGGAGAAAAGTCATTTTACCGGTCAATTCTCCCCCAAAGTCAATCGATATATACTATTTATAGCGGAACAAGTTCCGTATCAGATCCCTGCTCCCATTCATCCAGAACAGGACGGGTTACGATATCAATGTCATCTTTACGGATAGTAACAGTATAAATCGTATTACGTTTCAAGTCTCCTTCTATCAATTTACGCAAACGACGGGGAGATTCACCATCGAAACTGACAACAACTTCTACCTGTATTCCCTGATTTTCCTGCTCACCTAAATAAAGGACACCGGAAGCATCCTGGCTCAAAGGCTCATCGAATACCAAAGTTGTATCTGCACGCAAGGCACCTTCTGGAGTCTTTACTCCCTCTGATTGCGGGAAAAGATATGCAGAACGGGCAATACCTGACAGTGTTAAACTACTTAAAGATGCTGTACCTGCCACATTAAATTTCAAGTCCAGACGAGTCATTCCTCGTTTCAGATTTAATGGAAGTGCTCCGCCATTATCTGCATAGGTCTCTAAAGCTACTGATCCGACAGCATATCCGGCAGACTTTGAATCAGGCAATGCTACGACAGTCTTCAGCCACTCTTCCTCGGTCATTCCAGAATCCTGCAAATGATCCCAGTCTACCAATGCAGACGTATTTGCCAACATATACAAGTTACCTTCAGTCCGGTCTACTTGTAACGTACACTCATCGCCTGATACAGACAAGCCCCTATAGACCTTTGTCAGAACTCCATCTTCAAACAGACATGCCTGCATGTCAAAGATCTCCGAATCACTTTCTACCGCTTGTCCCCCTCCATCAAATGCAACCCAACGAGCTGTTACAACCCGGGAAGCTATCTCTTCACCAGGCGACTGAGGTCCATTTGAATCGCTGGAGCAAGCCATAAACATTTGTGACAATAAAGCCACAGAACCAATCATTAAACCTTTCTTAAAAACAAATCCCTTCAATTCCATTTCTCTTACTTAATTTAACCTTACAACTAAATCTGCTTATTTTCTACAATATAAAAATCTTATAACCCTTTTTGTTTATCATTATTTATAAGCAATCATACTTATCTAAGTCTATCATGCTTTTTATTCATACATATACCGCACTGGAGTCTTAATGCAACGAATCGTACGAGTCTTGGACGAATTATTTGCAGCATATTTAATCCAGGACCTTCTTCCTCCTGAAGAATTAGCCGGATAACCTTCAATACCCCATGTCATGCCTTTTCGTCCACTGGTTGCAAACAAGGCTACCATACGAGATACAGATCCTTCTGAAGCATCCCACTGATGCCCCAAAGAAGCCATCACCCAATGGGAACCATCCGCTTCATGATAAAAGTCATAAACATTTACCGGTCCATATTCTTTTCCGTTTACAGTTAATATCCGTTCAGTGATCGTATACGACAAACGCTGTCCCAAGCCATTATCAAATGCATCAGAACCATATCCCAACGCACAGTCATTACCCCAGGCAAAGAAACGGAAATCATCATAATCCGGGATTTCATAGCCTGCAGGTGCCATCGCACTTGCATCCATTGCACCAAAATCCTGAGCAGAGACAGAGAATCCTTCATACCAGAATCCATTATCACCTGACTGCAATTTCAATCCCTGCAAATTTCCACCTTGATACTGATCGCCCAATAACTCCAGGAAACGTTCATTGCTACAAGTCAACAGATATTCTCCTAGCTGGTCTGCCGAAACCGGATCATCAGCAATTGTTACCTGATCCTCAAAACTCCGAACATTTCCACGCAGATTATACTTGCACCACCATGTACCATTTACACAGACGACAGGCAATCCCCAGTTACGCCGTTTCACTACATACGAATCCAGTTCTGAACCATCCGAGCCATAAATGACCAGTTCTACCTGTTGTGCACGACCGTCAGCCAATGGATCATTGGGCTTCCATCCTCCTTCCAGAACAAATTCACTATCGGTTTCACCCGGGAATAACTTTGCCCAAGGATCTTCTCCTTCAGGTAAACGTAAACGAAGTTCATAATCACCATCCAGCTCCAGATGAGCCAGTGTACCATCTGCATAAGTACCCAGGTCACATATTCCATCAGCACCGAATGATACACGCCCCTCTGTCACCTGCAAAGGATTACGATCAAAAGCCACGACAATGCGTCCTTCCTGTACCTCATCTGCCGAGAAATTCAGGTGAATAAATCCGCGTTTCTCCCCCGGCATACATTTCACCGATTCAATTTCAGCCATCGCGATGCGCTCCATTCCTTTTTGACGTTGATCTGCTTCAGTATCCAGTTCAACCCGGACTCCATCTACATAACCATCTATCGAAGCTTGCAATCCGGATGTTCCGGCAATGGCTAGACGTATGACATTATTTTGGAAGGGTACAAACACCGTATCTGCATGCAGACTAAGGCGTGCTCCTTCAGGCAAAACCGAGCCACTTGCATCAACGTATACTTTCTGGGATACTTCCGGAGTTACCGGATCCGTTTCAATCCAGTCACTGGCTACGACATCAAGAAAAGCCTGAGCTCCCATACCAAGTACCCGTAAGGTATACACCGTATTACTTTTCAGAGCCGGGACTTGTGTCCGTACCCAATGACGGTTACCATTGACCAGCAAAAGTGCTTCGATCTCTACAGGAGCCTCCAAGGGAGCTACAGGAAGATAGCGAAGTACACCACCTCCTTCAGGTAATGGCTCATCCGTCAGCTGACGTGTCCATGTCATTGTTTCACCAGGAGTTCCCACAGGTACTCCGTCTGAAGGGAAAAGCAAACCGTCTGCCGGTATTCCCCGCATCGTCACACTCATCACTTCCACACCCTCAACAGGCATCATGAGATCCACTCTCGCCACACTGCGTCGAAGTTCCATGTTCAAGGTTTCCCCATGTCCGGCATCTTTCAGATCCACCTGTCCTCCCATCACAAAAGCTTCGGAGGTCAGCCCTTTCTCTCCCAAAGGCAGACTCAGGAACTCCTCCAGTGTAGTTACATCTTCTACGGGATTCCGTCCGGCAAGTGTCTCTTCCCCATTGGCCAACAGGTAAAGCATTCCTCGCATCTGTCTTGGAGACAAAGAAGTCATACCCTCACCATCCGGCAACGAAAGATTCAGTACTTCACGCAGAGTTCCATCTTCAAACCGATAAGCTGTCAGTTCCTTCAGTTGTATGTTTTCTCCTGCATCCGAACTTCCGTCAGGAGTACGTGTAATCAGTGCCAGCCGTACTGTACCATCCGGCACAGCATTCATATCTCCTGCCTCATCTGTACAACTTACTCCAAGCAGAGTAACCATTGCTATTATTATCAGTTTTATCTCTTCAACCAGTCTTCTCATATACCTTACATTCTTATTCATATAATACACCATCCATATCAGATCCATACAGACATCACTTTAACGATAGAGGGTCGCATTTGAGCTACTTTCCAGATATCGAGGTGAGTCTATCGGAAAATCTTTCAGATGAGTCACATAAAAATTATTCATCAATTGCTGCGCCCATGGTCCGTAAGTGAACGAACTGCTATGTGAATATCCCATCACATGGCCCAGTTCATGAAACATAATTTCGCAGGAATAAGTATTCCAATAATGCTGCAGCCATGCCTGCTGGTATGCACCGAAAGTAGATCCTCCTCCCAAACCGAGCACTCCATTTCCTGAATATACCAGTCCTACACAGAGTGTACGGCTCTGACGCATCTGTGCAAGTACTTTGTCAGCCGTTACCCGGTCTGTAGGTCCTCCGTTTCCATAAAGGATATCTTCATTTTCACGCAAAATCTGTTCATGTTCCGGCGTATCAATCATATAAGTAAAATTGAGGAACAATGCAATTGACTCCCTGCAATGGACAGGTCGAATTCCCATCCAGTTTCCTACAGGTCCTCCATCCGGACGGGTAGGATCACCGCCATAAAGTCCCCAATAAATGGTCCAGCCGTGACGAATGGCTCCCAGCTTTTCCCAATAAGGATCATCACTGTGCAGGCTGATCTGAGCCTGTGCCATTTCTTCCGGATTCATACGTTCCCACTCAACCAATCTGCCACTGGCTGTACGGCACAGAGCAGAACGTTCAGCCAACGGCAATTCACGCTCCAGATCTACAAAAGGAGGAACAGTATCAAGATATGCTACATCAACAGCTTCCTCCTTTCCGGGGAAAAGAGCACGCACCGTTACCTTTCCCAAACCACGGGGTGAATAGAAACGCATATGCAGTTTTCCTTCCGAAGTAATCTGTGTCTGCAAAGGATTTGAAGTATTAAAACTTCTTTGGGAACGATCTGTATATACCTGCCAAGGCTCATCGTCTGCCAGAATCCGGGAAGTATGTACTTCACTGAAATCCGCTGAAGCAATATAAACTGCAGCCTGACGGTCATCCGGATGCACCACCTTTGTCATTACCGGCACACTTACTCCGGCTTTCAATGACTCAAGGACAAAAGGATATTCCAGACAGGTACGTACTCCTAAAAAATGACGGGTTTCCACATCCACCGTACCTTCAGCATGAACAGCCGGATTCAAAGGAGGAAGTCGAAAAGCCGCTACACTATCAAGTGACAGTTCCAGATCCGAAGCTTCTCCATATCCACTCCATTCTCCGGAAGCAGACAAAGACGATGCCAGACTTAATCCTTGCAACTGAACCTTACGGGCCACTGCCATCCGTTCCACATCAGTCGAAGCAAAAGCAAATCCGAAAGACAATCTGCTACAAATCGGATACTGAACGATTTCTTCACTTGTAGTCACTTGTTCCTGTCCTCCACTGACCGTTACTTCCAGCGGGGTTGATGAATAATAATATTCAGCTTCCAGCGGAGCTACTTTTGCAGGGAAAGAAAACCATTCTTCATCTGCCCGTGACAAAGAATTCACCCGTACACCATCACGGGAAATATCACCACGAACTCCCATTACCGACAGACGATAGCTTCCTTCATGAAGACCTTCCAGACGGAGTGATGAAGTATTGCAGTCGTAATTCCATTTTACCGAAGAAAGCACCAGACCACTTTCATCACAAACAGAAACAAAAAGAGTATCATAACCACCTCCGGCACGAGAAGCATTTTCCACATCTTCGGACAAACCTTCATAATTCATTGAACGCAACTGAAGTTTCACTCCCCCGTAGCCTGTCATGGAAGACATTGCAGTTTCTTCTTTACAGCCAGAAAGAACAAGAATCAATAAAAATACAAAAACATGGATTTTCGACATAAATATCGGTTTCTTCATTTTTAACTAAACAATACACTTACACAAACATTCTTTGGAACTAAACCCAACCTGTAAATACTCCTCCAGAGTATTTCATTCACATCTCTCTCTTATTCATATTTTCTTTTTACCTCTCTGAAAAAATCACATTCTTTAAACAAGAAGACCCACCTTTTGCTCAAAAAAGGTCGGTTCATTAATATCTATTAACTATAATAACAGTTTTTAGAAGAAGATTTTTCATTTTTATACAAAAAAGAAGAAGATAACCGTTCTTCTTTACTCTTCTCTTTTTTACAGAAAAGAAGAACACAGACGTTCCAGTTTCCATTTTATTTCATTATTTTTGGAGCAAGAACAAATCACAAAACTAATACCTAAGAAAACCATGAAACTGACTTTTCGTATTCGTTATCGTACCGTCTGGGGAGAAAATCTCCGAATTATCCTGAACGAAGAGGAAAACAACAGCATTCCTCTGACGACACGGGACGGTGTGATCTGGCAAAACAGTTATGAATATTTTACCACAGATATAGAAAAAGTAATCACCTACCGATATGGCGTTTTCCGTGGAGAAACTTGTGTCCGGAAAGAGTTCGGAGCCATTCCTCATTCATTCTATTTAGGCAATGCCCAGCAAACGCACTATATTCTGGATGATTGCTGGCGGGAACTTCCTGCAGACTTTCACCGTTACAGCTCTGCATTCAACCTTCCTCATCCTCTTTCCCGTCCCAACAAACTGCCGGACGGAGTAGGAAGCTGTGTCACTTTCCGGGCTCTTTGTCCGGGCCTGTCGCATAAGAAACAGGCCCTGGCCATCAGCGGAAGTTGCAATGCTTTGGGTAACTGGGACTGGTTCCGGCCTATCCGTATGCAGGAAGTCGCCCCGAATGTATGGCATCTGACACTGGATGCTTCAAGCCTTCCTCCATCCTTTGAATACAAATTCGTAGCTGTCAATGCCGAAACCGGAGCCGTTGAAGAATGGGAAGGCCGCCCGAACCGGACCTTCCACATCCAGCCTCTGATGAGGGGAGAAACATATCTGCCGATGGAAACGGAAGTATTCTTCAACCTTCCTCCCCGGAAGATTGCCGGATGTGCAATTCCATTGTTCTCCATCCGTTCGGAAGGAAGCTGTGGCACCGGAGACTTCGGAGACTTGAAATCATTTATCGACTGGGCTGCCGACACCGGACAACAAGCCGTGCAATTATTGCCGATCAATGATACCTCCGGTAACGGAGGATGGATGGATTCTTATCCGTACAGTGCTATTTCCATTTATGCCTTCCATCCCATGTACATTGACCTCCGGCAACTTCCCGAACCGGAAGATAAAGAGGAAGCACAGCTTTTTGAAACAGAAAGGCGCAAACTGAATGCCCAGCCTTTACTGGACTACGAAGCTGTGAACAAACTGAAACTGGCTTATCTGAGAACAGCCTTTCGGCAGGAAGGAGACGAAGTTCTGTCATCTGAAGAATTCCTGAGTTTCTTCGCGCACAATGAATCATGGCTGCAACCTTATGCTGCTTTCTGCTACCTGCGTGATCTGAACCATACACCCGACTTCCACCAATGGAGCAAGTATCAGACCTACGATGCTGCTGAGATTGCCAAACTATGCAATCCGGAAAACGAAGTCTATCCAAAGATTGCATTCCATTATTATATACAATACCAACTCCACAAGCAATTGCTGGACGCTGCCAGCCATGCCCGCCAACGGGGAGTCATTCTCAAGGGCGACATTCCCATCGGCATCAGCCGGTGCAGTGTGGAAGCATGGACGGAACCCTATTATTTCAACATGAACGGACAGGCGGGAGCACCGCCCGATGCATTCTCCACAAACGGACAAAACTGGGGATTCCCTACTTACAACTGGGAAGTTATGGAGAAAGACAACTACCTGTGGTGGCGGAAACGCTTTGCCAAGATGGCAGAATACTTCACGGCTTACCGCATTGACCACATTCTGGGATTCTTCCGTATCTGGGAAATCCCGACTCACTCCGTACATGGTCTGCTGGGACATTTCGTCCCTGCCCTGCCCATGAGCGAAGAAGAAATCCGAAGTTTCGGGCTTAATTTCCGGAAAGACTTCATGACCCGGCCCTTCATCTGTGACTACATGCTGAATACCATGTTCGGCGACCGGAGCGATGAAGTTCGCCAGACTTTTGTCCGCCATCTGCATCATGACCTTTATGCCATGCGTCCGGAATTCGATACCCAACGAAAGGTAGAAGCTTATTTTGCCGGCAAGAATGACGAAGAAAGTCTGAAAATGAAAGAAGGACTGTACAGCCTCATCAGTGATGTTCTGTTTGTATCAGACCGGGATCATCCCGAACTATATCATCCCCGTATCTGTGTGCAGAATGATTTTATCTTCAAACAACTGAGCGGAAAAGAACAAGAAGCTTTCAATCATCTGTACAATCACTATTATTATCAGCGCCACAATGAGTTCTGGTATCAGGAAGCAATGAAGAAACTGCCGGTTCTTACCCAGTCCACTCCTATGCTGGTCTGCGGAGAAGACCTCGGCATGGTTCCGGAATGTGTCGCATGGGTCATGGAACGTCTCCAGATCCTTTCACTCGAGATTCAACGCATGCCTAAGGCTTTCGGGCAGGAGTTCGGCCGTCTCTGCGATTACCCCTTCCATTCCGTATGCTCTACCGGAACACACGACATGTCCACACTCCGGGGATGGTGGGAAGAAGATCCGGCAGTTACCGAACGCTTTTACCGTCAGGAACTGGGATGCTGGGGTGAAGTTCCCCGACAGGCTTCGGGATGGATCTGCAAAGAGATTATACGCCGGCATCTGAACAGTCCTTCCCTGCTGTGCATTCTTCCATGGCAGGACTGGATGGCTATCGACGAAAAGCTGCGCAATCTGGACGCTGCCGCCGAACGGATCAATATTCCTGCCAACCCACACCATTACTGGCGCTGGAGAATGCATCTTACTTTGGAAGAACTGGCAGAGCATAAAGATCTTTCTTCAGAAATCCGAACATTGATTCAGGAAGCAGGAAGAGAATAACCGCCAGCCGACTTTTCTTCCGGCTCATTCAAAAGAAACATCCGCCGACAGACTGCAAAGCCCCTGGCTGAACAGGCTGCCGGCGGACTTTTTATCGCATGGAGAAGCACGCCACAACGAGTAGTATGATGGGGCAGAAACGTGCGGTCGATGGAGTCGCAGCGAGTAGTACGATGAGGCGGAAACGTGCGGTCGATGAAGCCGCAATGTACGGTCAATAAAACCGCAACGGATAATATGATGAAAAAGAACAGATACAGACTGAGGCGGAGGATAGTTCCCTCCTTCCTCCCTTGAATTAAAGCTTCATCACATCCTGTTCAAAATGATCTTTGTCGCCTTTAGCCCGATTCCGCATTTTACTCCGGTAACTGTAAACGGTTGCCAGGGAATATCCCAGAAAATGAGCGATCTGTGTCGTATCAGTTACTCCCAGTCTAATCAATGCAAATATACGAAGTTCGGTATTCAACAACTCATGAGGTTTTGGATAGATTCTTCCGTCTTCTACCAGCAAGAGATTGAAATCCTCCACAAAATTAGGAAACAAGTCCAAGAATGATTTATCAAATTCCCCATAGAATTTTTTCCGTTCATCGCGTAAGAACTGTTCCGAACGGATCATCTTAAACAATTCATCAATTTTGGAAGCCATTGCCAGCTTTTCCAGCAAACGACGATAGTGTTCCAGCTTCTCCAGATAGCTGACGCAACGTTCCAGATAACGCACGATATACACTTCTTTAATCTTGCCGGTCTGTTCCAACTGATCATTGACTACCTGCAGTTCCCGGTTAGCTGTATAAAGTTCCTTTCGCATGGCAGAAAGCTTTCTCATCCAGATCCATAGCCAACTCAACAGCACGATCAGCATAACGGCAAGCACACTCACCAGCAATAACATCCGGTGCATCATCAGTCGCTCACGGTTTTCCTTGGCCACATAAGCCCGGTCTATAATCGGATAAAATTCGGTAACCTCCAGGAAACGAAGGCGTGCATTACAGGCCACGGCATCTTCCATCGAACAGTTCAGATAACGATAAGCCCTTTCCAGGTCTCCCTGTTCATAAAGCAGACGAGCCAGACGTTGCAAGGCTGCATATTCACGGACTGCAGTTTTCAAATCCAGAATAGCAGTCTGAGCCAGCCAATATATCCGGTTCTCTACATCTCCCAAAGCATCATAAGCATCCGATAAGGTATAATATACATAAATCTTCTGCTGTTTAGCCGGCGATTTTTCCAGGCATCCGGTCAACAGACGGACTGCACTGTCTGCCTGATGATGAAGAATAAGCCGTTCAGCCTTCATGATAGTCTGATCAATCTCTGAATCCATCATCTTCAATACAGAGTCACGATATAAATCTGTCCGGTCCAGATACTTCTTCTTGCCTTCTGCTTCGGGGGTATAATCGGCCATCCAGCCTTCAATCCGCTTACACACACCATAATAATATGCCAGTACTGGTTCTTCCAGTTCCTGTACATTCACATTATGCAGTTCCTGTAAAGCTTCAAAATACATTCCCATCACTCCAAGAACTTCTGAACGGTTGATCAGGATTCCTGCTTTTGATCCAAGAGCCGGATCGGCAGCCAGACAAGCCGCCTTTTCATTCAAATAATGCAAGGATGAATCAGCCTGATAATGCAGATATTCTATAAACAAGGAATCACACAAAAGATATTTCCGGCCAGGATCCATCGTTTTGTGCAACCGGTTTTTCAGCATCCGGATGCGAGTTTCCCTCTCTCCCTGCCAGACAGCCTTCTGTGAAATCGTCTGATCCAGCTCTGACAGAATACGAAGATTCCGTTCCGACATAGCCGGAAGAAAAGACGGACAAAAAGACAAAACTGCCAATATCAGAATATATAAGTGTTTTCTACCTTCCATTATCTTTAAGATTTTCTTTACAAATATAAAGAATAAATCCAAAAGGCTCTTTTCAGATCTTCAAAAACTTTAGATTTCATTTATATAATCGCATGCTATAAAAAGTGGTAATCATTTATTAAACAACATGTTAACAAATTTATAAATTTATATTTTTATTCAAACGCCCAAAAACGATTCTGTAAACCTCTACATTTGCAGCAAAGATTTATCAACCCAAATCCACAGACTTATGAAACATATTTTTCTCTTCTTTATGGCTCTGTTTTTCTTTGCCGGAGCATCTGCCCGGACATGGAACGTGGAGAAAATTACTCCCCCCAGCTGGTGGGCCGGCATGAACCATCCGGAGCTGCAGATTCTTTTATATAGTGAAGATATCTCCTCTTCTGAAGTCACACTTGAAGGAAAAGGAATACACCTGAAAGAAACCTTCCGCCCGGACAATCCGAACTATCTGCTGGTTTATCTCGATATCTCGCAGGCTCAGGCCCAGACCTTCCAGATCCGTTTGAAGGGAAAAGGCCGATCTGCCTGTATTCCTTATGAACTGAAGCAGCGGATTCCCGAACGGAAACAGACACAGGGGTTCAATGCCTCTGATGTAATCTACCTGGCTATGCCCGACCGTTTTGCCAATGGAAAAACAGACAACGATATTATTCCCGGCATGAAAGAAAAACAGGTTGACCGCAACCGTCCTGACGCACGTCACGGCGGAGACCTTTGCGGAATAGACAGTCATCTGGACTATCTGGCTAATCTGGGAATAACTGCCCTGTGGCTCACCCCCGTACAGGAAAACAATATGCTCCAAGGTTCCTATCACGGATATGCCATCACCGATTATTTTCAGACTGATCCACGGTTGGGATCAACGGAAGATCTGATCCGGCTGGCCGACCATGCCCGGTCCAAAGGAATCAAACTGATTATGGACATGGTGTTCAACCATTGCGGAGACCAGTGTTTCCTTTTCGCAGACAAGCCCTCTGACGACTGGTTCAACAACCGTTCACAATATGTGCAGACATCGTTCAAGATCGCTTGTCTCACAGATCCTCACAGCACACAGGCTGACCGTACTCTCGCCACAGACGGGTGGTTTACCCGTGTCATGCCCGATTTCAATCAGCGCAATCCGCATGTAGCACGTTTCCTCATACAATCCAGCATCTGGTGGATTGAAACAGTCGGGCTTGGTGGCATCCGCCAGGATACATGGCCTTATGCCGATGCCGGCTTCATGAATACATGGTGTAAAGAAATTCTTGAGGAATATCCGAACTTCAACATAGTAGGCGAAACATGGCTCAATAACAATGTAGCCGTATCGCGCTGGCAGAAAGGCAGCCCTTTAGCCCGCTCCGGCAATCCGGAACTTCCAACTGTCATGGATTTTCCCCTGCAGTCACTGATCGGTCATGCCTTCGACGAAGAAACCGGCGAATGGGAAGGAGGTCTCTTCCGGCTATACGATTATTTGTCACAGGATGCCGTATATGCCAATCCCATGAATCTGCTGATATTTGCCGATAACCACGATACATCACGTTTCTTTCAGAATGAGGAACAAACCAAAAACCTGTCCCGATATAAACAGGCTGTCACATTCCTGCTTACGACGCGTGGGATTCCACAACTCTATTATGGAACGGAAATCCTTATGAACGGTGACAAATCCAAAGGAGACGGATACGTGAGGAAAGATTTCCCGGGAGGATGGTCTGAAGACAGCCTCAACTGTTTCTCTCCGGAGAACCTGAATGCAACCCAGGCAGAAGCCTTCCATTTTATCCGAAAACTGCTTAACTGGCGAAAAGGAAACGAGGCTATCGGAAAAGGATCACTCAAACATTTTATCATCCGTAATGGATGCTACGTCTATGAACGGCGTTATGGAGAGCGTTCTGCAGTAATTATCATGAATGGAACAGGCAGTATACAAGAACTTGCCCTTGCTCCCTACCAGGAAGTCCTCAGAGTTCCAGAAGCAACGGATATTCTCAGCGGAAAAAAGATCAGACTGGACGACAGCCTGCATCTTTCTCCCAGAGAGATACTTATTCTCGAATTTCGGGAAGACAAAACTTTACAGAACCCATAAACAGGAACAATCACTTTATTCATTAACCCAGCAACGATACAGACATCTCTTTCATTCTGTAACTCCCAGAAGAAAGAGTATCTGCCGCTGCATAAATATCTGAAAAACTTATGAAAATCAAGAATCAACTGCTGGCTGCAGCTTTATGTTGCTTTGCCATCGCCGCACAGGCTGAAAAACTGACTTCGCCAGACGGTAAACTTGTGATGGACTTCAATCTGAACTCCAAGGGAACACCTGTCTACTCACTCCTGTTCCAAGGGAAAACTGTCATCAAACCCAGTACACTGGGACTTGAACTGAAAAAAGAAGATCCGGAGCAGAAAACGGACTTTGAATGGACAGAACGTACTGATAAAGACCAGCTCGACCGCAAGACAGATCTGATGACCGGATTTGTTGTCCGCAATACTCAGACAGCTTCTTTCGACGAAACCTGGACACCCGTATGGGGAGAAGAAGACAAAATCAGGAACCATTACAACGAACTGGCCGTAACCCTTGAACAACCCGACAACCAACGTCACATCGTGATCCGCTTCCGGCTTTTCAACGACGGTCTGGGATTCCGCTATGAATTCCCTCAACAAAACAATCTGAACTACTTCATCATCAAGGAAGAGCATACTCAGTTTGCAATGACCGGAGACCATACGGCATTCTGGATTCCCGGTGATTACGATACTCAGGAATATGATTATACAACTTCCCGGCTGTCAGAAATCAGAGGACTTATGAAAAAAGCAGTCACCCCCAACTCTTCACAGACTGTATTCTCACCGACCGGTGTCCAGACTGCCCTGATGATGAAAACTGACGACGGACTCTACATCAACCTTCATGAGGCTGCACTGATCGACTACTCTTGCATGAGCCTGAACCTGGATGACAAAAACATGATTTTCGAATCATGGCTGACTCCCGATGCTCAGGGAGATAAAGGATACATGCAGACTCCCTGCCAGTCTCCCTGGAGAACCATCATGGTCAGCGATGACGCACGCGACATTCTTGCCTCACGCCTTACACTTAATCTGAACGATCCCTGCTACATTGAAGATACTTCCTGGATCAAGCCGACCAAATACATCGGTGTATGGTGGGATATGATTACCGGGAAAGGAACCTGGGCCTATACAGATGAACTTCCCAGTGTAAAATTAGGAAAGACCAATTATGCTGCCACTCAACCGAACGGCAAACATTCGGCCAACACCCAGAACGTGAAACGTTACATTGACTTTGCCGCCCAGAATGGATTCGATGCAGTCCTCGTGGAAGGATGGAACGAAGGATGGGAAGACTGGTTCGGCAAAAGCAAAGACCACGTATTCGACTTTGTAACCCCATATCCGGATTTCGATGTACAGGAAATTCACCGTTACGCAGCCGGTAAAGGAGTGAAGATCATCATGCATCATGAAACCTCTTCTTCTGTCCGTAATTATGAACGCCACATGGATCAGGCTTATCAGTTTATGGTCGACAACGGTTACAATGCCGTAAAGAGCGGATATGTAGGCAATATTATTCCCCGCGGTGAACATCACTACGGACAATGGATGGTGGATCATTATCTGCATGCTGTCAAGAAAGCTGCCGACTACAAGATTATGGTCAACGCTCACGAGGCTGTACGTCCCACCGGTCTGTGCCGTACCTGGCCGAACCTGATCGGCAACGAATCAGCCAGAGGTACCGAATATGAAGCTTTTGGTGGAAACAACCTGAACCATACTACAATCCTGCCTTTTACCAGACTGATAGGCGGTCCGATGGACTACACTCCCGGAATCTTTGAAACAGACTGCAGTAAAATGAATCCGGATAATCATTCCCGGGTACGCTCTACACTGGCACGCCAACTGGCTCTTTATGTCACGATGTACAGTCCTCTGCAAATGGCAGCCGACATTCCTGAGAACTATGAACGTTTCATGGATGCTTTCCAGTTCATTAAGGATGTACCCGTAGACTGGAGTGAAAGTGTCTATCTGGAAGCAGAACCGGGAGAATATATCACGATTGCCCGTCGTGAAAAAGGAGGTAAAGACTGGTATGTAGGCTGCACTAATGGCTACAACAATCACAAGTCTGAATTAAATCTGGACTTCCTGACCCCCGGCCAACGATATGAGGCTACGATCTACGCCGATGCTTCCGATGCCAGCTGGGACAAGAATCCGCAAGCCTATACCATCACCAAAAAGACCGTCACTTCCAAGAGTCGGCTGAAACTGAATGTGGTTCCTGGAGGAGGATATGCAATTTCTATCAAAGCTATCCAATAAAAACAGTAAAAGACAGGGTAACCTGTATCAATTTTAAAATCAACATGCCATGAATAAAAGAACAAAATACACATCCGGAAAACGAACAATGGTCTGGATGGCCGGAATGCTTCTTTCCGCTCAGGTCTTTGCACAAGACCTGACCGTGAAGGGCCATGTAAAAGATGAAACCGGAGAACCCGTCATTGGTGCCAACATCCTGATAAAAGGAACAACCGAAGGTACCATTTCCGATCTTGACGGAAACTTTATACTTCCCGGTGTAAACCCGGGCGATACCCTTGTCATCTCTTTTGTCGGTTATCAGCCTCAGGAAATACCAGCAGCCCCGACTCTTCAGATCCTGCTTAAAGAGGACTCCGAACTTTTAAATGAAGTGGTAGTCATCGGTTATGGTTCCGTAAAAAAGAACGATGCCACCGGTTCCGTTACAGCCTTGAAACCGGATGAACTCAGCAAAGGAATCACGACCAATGCCCAGGATATGCTTGCAGGAAAGATTGCGGGTGTCAGTGTAATCAGCAACGACGGAACTCCGGGCGGAGGTGCTCAGATCCGTATCCGCGGCGGATCTTCATTAAATGCCAGCAATGACCCGCTGATCGTCATCGACGGACTGGCCATCGACAATAGCGGAATCAAAGGGATGTCCAACGGACTTTCCATGGTCAACCCGGAAGACATTGAAACCTTTACGGTGCTGAAAGATGCATCGGCTACAGCCATCTACGGATCACGTGCCTCCAACGGTGTCATCATCATCACTACCAAAAAAGGAAAGAGCGGACAGGCACCGAAAGTAAGCTATAGCGGTTCTGTCTCCGTATCAACCACCCAGAAGCGTTATGACGTACTTGGAGGTGATGCTTATCGTGAGTACGCCAGTCAGTTATGGGGCAACTCCCTGCCTGCAACTTTAGGAACCGCCGACACAGACTGGCAGGACGAAATTTTCCGTACAGCAGTCAGCACCGACCATCATGTGTCCATCAACGGTGGCTTCAAGAATCTGCCCTACCGTCTGTCACTGGGATACAGCAACAATAACGGTATCATCCAGACATCCAATTTCCAGCGATTCACTACGTCTCTCAACCTGGCTCCGTCTTTCTTTGATGATCATTTGAAAGTCAACCTGACGGCCAAATATATGAACGGGAAAAACCGTTATGCCAACGGCGATGCTTTAGGCGCTACCCTTTCTATGGATCCGACCCGACCGGTATACGGAGAAGGAGATATGTATAATTCCTTCGGCGGATATTACCAGAATGCACAGGCTACTTCAGACTTTGCCGATCCGGACTGGAGATATACTTCGAACAAAAATACGGCACAGAACCCTGTAGCCGCTCTTTATCAGAAAGATGACCGTGCCAACAGCAACGACTTTACGGGTAACCTGGAAGTGGACTATAAATTCCATTTCCTGCCGGATCTCCGACTGCACGCCAGCATCGGCGGAGAATATGCAGAAGGAACCCAGACTACCCTATTCTCGCCTTATTCCTTTGCATACAATTACTATGGCAATACATCTGCAACCTCAGAATACAAGTATAACCTTTCCTATAATGTATATGGCCAGTATATCAAAACACTGGGTGACCATACGATTGATATCATGGCCGGTGGAGAAGAACAGCACTTCCACAGAAACGGTTTCACTGTAGGAAACGGAGTAGACAGCTATACCGGAGAGATCCATGATGCCGTACTAAAAGAACAGACAGCTTATGCAACACGCAATACACTTGTTTCCTATTTCGGACGTCTCAATTACTCTTTGCTTGACCGCTATCTGCTGACATTCACCATGCGTTGGGACGGATCTTCACGCTTTGCTGACGGCAACCGATGGGGTACTTTCCCTTCACTGGCTTTGGGGTGGAAACTCAAAGAAGAAAAATTCCTGAAAGACGTTCATGCCCTTTCCGATCTGAAACTGCGTCTGGGCTGGGGTATCACCGGACAACAGGACATCTCTTCCGACTTCGCTTATATGCCGCTCTACATTGTCAGCGATGACTATGCACAATATCCATTTGGCGATGAATATTACCATACCTCGCGTCCGAACGCTTTCAATACGAACCTGAAGTGGGAGGAAACAACGACTTATAATGCCGGTCTGGACTTCGGATTTCTGAACGGCCGGATCAGTGGAAGCTTCGACGGATACTACCGGAACACGGACGACTTGCTGAACAGTGTCAAAATTCCTGTAGGAACCAACTTCAATGCACAGATGCTTCAGAATATCGGTTCACTGAAGAACTACGGAGTGGAATTTTCCATCAATGCAACTCCTGTTGTTACCCGTGACTTTTCCTGGGAACTGACCTACAACTTCACATGGAATCACAATGAGATCACCAAGTTGACAGGAGGCAATGATACAGATTATTATGTAGAAACAGGAGATAAGATCTCACGAGGTAACAACACAAAAGTGCAAGTGAACAAAGTGGGATACCCTGCCAACTCATTCTATGTCTACCAACAGGTATACGATGAAAACGGCAAACCCATTGAAAACGAATTTGTAGACCGTAACGGTGACGGAATCATCAACAGTTCCGACAAATACATCTACCAGAAACCTGCCGCAGATTTTCTGATGGGACTTACCTCCAAAATGACCTGGAAAGCATGGGACTTCAGCTTCTCACTTCGCAGCAGTCTGAACAACTATGTCTACTATGACTTCCTGGCCGGAAAAGCAAACTCCAGCACTTCAGGCCTGTTCTCAAACATGGCTTATACGAACACAACTCCGGAAGCCATTGAACTGGGCTTTACCGGAAAAGGAGATTACTACATGAGTGATTACTTTGTACGCAATGCTTCATTCTTACGCTGCGACAACATTACTTTGGGATATTCTTTCAAGAATGTATTGAAGGGTCAGACCTACAACGGATTCAACGGACGTATCTACGCGACCTGCCAGAACCCGTTCATCATATCCGGCTATGAGGGACTGGATCCTGAAGTGAAAAGCGGTATTGACAGTAATCCTTACCCGCGTGCCGTAACCTTCCTGCTGGGAGTCTCCCTGCAATTCTGATTCAAACAAACCTCAAAAACAGCATTTCAATATGAAAAAGACATATCTGACACCCATCTTGTCCGCTGTTCTGCTTACGGCAACGGCAATTACAGCTCCCTCCTGTATCAATGACTTAGACATCAGCTCCATTGATCCGCAAAGCTCTTCAAGCTTTGACCAACAGGGAACTTTCGTAAAACAATATGCCCTTCTCGGCCTGACCGGACAGAAAGGACTGGCCGGGACTCCGGACCTGGACGGACAGGATGAAGGAGAATCCGGTTTCTACCGAACGGTCTTCAACTGTAACGAACTTCCTACTGACGAATGCGTATGGGTATGGCAAGACAATGTAGATATCCCTCAGTTTACCAGCATCGCATGGAACTCATCCAGCCAGCGAACTGAATGGGCTTATGTCCGCCTGGGCTACAACATAACCCAGATGAACTTCTTTCTTGATCAGATAGCCGACAAGACAGATGAAGAAAGCCTCCGCCAACGGGCCGAAGTAAGATTCCTGCGTGCTCTTCACTACTGGTATTTCCTGGATCTTTTCGGAAAAGCACCGTTTAAGGAACACTTTGACAACGAACTCCCGACGGAGAAAAACGGACAGGAACTTTACAATTATATTGCTCAAGAGCTCGAAGCTTCTGAAGATGATCTTTATGAACCGGGACAGGCTCCCTTCGGACGTGCCGACAAAGCAGCCAACTGGCTTCTTCATGCCCGTCTGTGCCTGAATGCAGAAGTCTATACAGGAACTCCTGACTGGGAGAATGCCAGAGCTTATGCCAATAAGGTCATTCAGTCAGGAGCCTACGAACTTTGTAACGACTACCGGCTGATGTTTATGGCCGACAACGACCAGAATCCGGATGCCATGAAAGAAATCATCTTCCCTATTCGCCAGGATGGTATGAAAACCCGCAATTATGGTGGAGCAACCTATCTGATATGCGGAACACGTACAGGAGGCATGCCCCACATGGGAACGACCAACGGATGGTCTTGTCTGGTGGCCCGCAAAGCTCTGATCGATAAATTTTTCCCGGAAGGAAACGTGCCCATGATTCCAGAGAATGTCCAGATTCCCGGACAGGAAGAATTTGCAGATGACGAAGCAATCGATGCATGGGATGAACAGTACGGCGTACGTACCATTGACCTTATTGCCGCAGCCGGCGATGACAGAGCCATGTTCTACTCGGGAGCCGGAGGTGGAAGAAGAACCCTGTTTCCGGAAGCCATCACAGGATTTCAAAGCGGACTTTCCATTGTGAAATGGCAAAACATTCGCTCTGACGGGGCTGCTACCAGTCATACAGAATATCCGGATACCGACATTCCACTTCTCCGTCTGGCCGAAGCCTATCTGACCAGAGCCGAAGCATCTTATCGGCTGAATGACACCGAAAGTGCCTGGCAAGACATCTGCACACTGAGAAACAGCCGCCAATGTAGCGTCATGCCAGCTCCCGGAGAGATTACGGAAGACTATCTCATTGACGAATGGGCACGTGAATTTTATCTGGAAGGCCGCCGTCGCAGTGATCTTGTACGATTCGGGCGATTCACCTCCGGCACTTATCTCTGGGACTGGAAAGGAGGTACTCGCGAAGGCAAGGCCGTCAGTGAAATCTATAACCGCTTCCCGATTCCGGATACCGACCTCAACAATAATCCCAATTTGACCCAGAACGAAGGGTATTAGAATTTTTCTCAGGTATATTTCCTATTCAGGACAAATCTCCCCGGCTTTGAAAAAACAAAGACAGCCGGGGAGATTTCTTTCTCTCTCATGGTACATTCCCCCAAGAAGCAGGTACACATTCCGGCAGCAGTGCGTTTATGTGATAAAACCTTTATCATTACAGATACACATGAAAAGACTAGCGTTACCCTGCTTATTCTCTGTCTTCCTCATCCTGTTGTCTGCTGCGTGCAGCGGCTATATGCCGGACGAAGATGAGGAAACATCTGCAACCGAAACCTCGGAATGTCACCTGCAACTGGCCGTCAGAAGTACTGACGAAGTAAAAATCAACTATCCGCTTTCCGTATTCCTGTTTGATGACACGGGCGAACTGGTGCTTCAGACCGAAGTATCTGATGCAGAAACTCCTTTCACTCACAGTCTCAATAAAGGAGAATACATCCTCTCAGCCTTTTCCGGCCTGAGCGAAGATGACTTCACGCTGCCGCTGGAACCGTTATCCACCAGCTATCTCTCCATTAAGGAACCCATGAACAGCCGGCTCCCACTGATGAGCGGACAAAGCCGGATCCAGCTGAAACAGCCTACGGAAGTCACACTCACTCTAAGTTATGTCGTGTCAGCCCTGCAATTCTCTTTCACAGGTATTCCGGCCGATGCTACGGAAGTCAGTCTTCAGGTCTCTCCCGTAAGTACAGGATATTCCTTCGATGGCAATTACAAAGAAGATACAGATGCCTGTTCCGTAAGTTGCTCATTGAAAGAAAATGTATGGACAGCAGGTCCTGTCTACGTACTTCCTTCCACCTGGTCAAAAGCCCACCTGTCCATCACCGTAACCCGTCCCGGCAAGAACGAAACCTACAGCTATACCTATGCTGAATCGCTCAGCCCCGGCCAACCTTACAACTTCAGTGGCAGTTATTCCGAAGGAGTCAGTCTGGAAGGAAACTTCGAGATAGAAGGATGGAAACCGGCTGTCGATATAGAATTTGATTTCAGTACAGGGGACGACAGTGATACGGAACAGCCGGAGGAACCGGAAGAAGGAGAAAATCCTCCTCTGTCTGGTGACGGAGTACTTTATGCTTCTTCACTGCCGGAAGCCAACTCGATCTGGGAGGACTACTATGTATGGAAAACAGAGCCGGCAGGAAACAATGCGGTCAATGCCATTCTGATAGCACCCGAGCAATGGTATGAACTGGCTATTGACGGAATGGAGCGACTCGAAACGTATGAAATCAACGGACTGACCGACTGGCGTGTGTTTACGGAGACAGAGGCTAGAGAATTAATTCAATTTCTGCAAGGAGCTACCATTGAAAGCTTAAATGAACTGTTAAGTCAGGCTAGTATGGATCAAATCCTTTATACCAAAGAAGAACGTTATCTATGTGCCGAAGGAAACAAATCATTTTGCCTTAAAACCAAGACCTGTACCAACATCGGAACTAAAACAAACTACTATCTCCGCCCAGTAAAAACCGTTTGCATCAAGCTAAAATAAAAGGCTCCTTACAGCGCATTAAATCAACAGGTTAGGGATACATTAAAAACGTTTCGGCGTTTGAAGTAAAAGAACGAATTCTTTTGTTTCAAACGCCGAAACGTTTTTTTAAAAGGCCGAAGCCTTTTTCCCGGTTTCTCAAAGCATACCTTGCTTTTTCAGCTCATCTACTGCAATCTCCAGTTCACGATACCAGTCTTCACCAAATTTACGGATCAGAGGTTCGCGAAGGAACTTATAGACAGGAACATTTTCCTTTTCGCCCAACAGGACAGCAGCCTTACAGACATCCCAGCGATGATAGTTCACAGCCTTATAGGGACCATAATCTCCCACACGAACCGGATAAAGATGACAGGAAACAGGTTTGTAGAAATCCGTCTTTCCGGCCCGGAAAGCTTTCTCTATGGCGCAATAACAGTAACCACGTTCATCGTAACAGGTAAAGACACAATCCTTACCGCCGACAATCGACGTAACCAGATCACCTTCGCTATCCGTATAAACCACTCCCTGACGGTCAATAACTTCCCGCGCTTCGGGACTCAGTTCCTCCCAGATTACGGGAAGGACTTCCTCAAGCTTTTCCACTTCTTCCAGTTCTACCGGTGCTCCGGCATCACCTTCTATGCAACATTCTCCCTTACAGGCATCCAGATCGCAGAGAAATTTCTCACGCAGGACGTCAAGACTCACCACTACATCATCTATCTGTATCATATTCTGTTCGTTATCGGTTAGATTGAAACACCTTGCAAAAGTACAAAAAATCCAAGAGACAACAAGCCCTCCGGCAGAAAGTAAATTCCGGGCCGGAGGGCTTGCGATAAATTATGTAGAACCGTCAGAGGCGGTTTACTTAATCAGATCCTTACCTGTCATTTCAGCAGGCTGAGGCATGCCGAGGATGTGCAGGATAGACGGTGCAACGTCAGCCAGTACACCATTCTCAACTTTTGCATCCTTGTTGTCTGTTACATAAACAAAAGGCACAGGATTCAGAGAGTGAGCAGTGTTCGGAGTTCCGTCTGCATTCAGTGCATGATCAGCGTTACCGTGGTCAGCGATGATGATCACTTCGTAACCGTTAGCTTTTGCTGCTTCTACTGTATCTTTCACACAGTTGTCGATTGCAACCACAGCCTTTTCGATAGCTTCATAAATACCGGTATGACCCACCATGTCACCATTTGCATAGTTCACAACGATGAAGTCATATTTCTGGGTTCCGATAGCTTCAACCAGTTTATCCTTCACTTCGTAAGCACTCATTTCAGGTTTCAGGTCATAAGTAGCTACTTTCGGAGAAGGAACCAGGATACGGTCTTCCTGATCATACGGAGTTTCACGTCCACCATTGAAGAAGAAGGTTACGTGTGCGTATTTTTCAGTTTCTGCAATATGCAGCTGAGTCTTTCCGTTATTTGCCAGATATTCTCCCAGAGTATTCTGAACGTTTTCCTTGTCGAACAAGATATGTACGCCCTTGAAAGAAGCATCATACGGAGTCATGCAATAGTACTGCAAACCCGGAATTGTATGCATGCCCTGTTCCGGCATATCCTGCTGAGTCAGAACGATAGTCAGCTCTTTCGCACGGTCGTTACGATAGTTGAAGAAGATCACTACATCGCCTTCCTTGATGGTTCCGTCGAAACCGCCGTTTACAATCGGCTTGATGAATTCGTCGGTTACACCTTCATCGTAAGATTCCTGCATGGCCTGTACCATGTCGGTAGCAACCTTACCCTGACCGTTAACCAGCAGATCGTAAGCTTCCTTCACACGTTCCCAACGTTTGTCGCGGTCCATTGCATAGAAACGTCCTACGATAGAAGCGATACGTCCGGCAGACTGTGCACAGTGAGCAGTCAGCTGTTCGATGAAGCCTTTTCCGCTCTTCGGGTCTGTATCACGTCCGTCCATGAAACAGTGGATGAAAGTAGTGTCCTGCAAACCGTATTCCTTAGCAATGTCGCAAAGTTTGAACAGATGATCAAATGAAGAGTGAACACCTCCATTAGAAGTCAATCCCATGAAGTGGATGTTCTTTCCGTTTTCTTTAGCGTATGAGAAGGCTGAAACGATTTCCTTGTTCTGCAGGATGCTGCCGTCAGCGCAGGCACGATTGATCTTTACCAGGTCCTGATAAACAATACGTCCGGCACCGATATTCAAGTGACCCACTTCTGAGTTACCCATCTGTCCGTCAGGCAAACCAACATTTTCACCGCTTGCCTGAAGCTGTGAGTGAGGATAGTTGGCCAGCAGACTGTCCCAGTAAGGAGTGGGAGTATTGAAAATCACATCGTCCTTCTGATGGTCGCCACAACCCCAACCATCCAGAATCATTAAAAGAGCTTTCTTAGCCATAATCTTATGTTTTTAAGTTGATAATGTTCCTTTGTTTACAACGTGCAAAGGTACAAAAATCCGAAGCACCTGCGAAACTTTTTACCATTATTATCATTTTCCGGCCAGCTTCCCGAACGAGAAGAACCCGAAAGTGAACACATTGAAAAATAAATCGTAATTTTGCAGCGTTTATTATCCAACTACAATGAATACAAAAGAAATACCCGTACTGCTCCTGACCGGTTATCTGGGCAGTGGAAAAACAACTCTGGTAAACCATATCCTTTCCAACCAAAAGGGAATCCGCTTTGCGGTTATTGTCAACGATATCGGTGAAGTAAACATTGATGCCGACCTGATTCAAAAAGGGGGCGTCGTAGGCAAAAAAGACGAAAGTCTAGTCTCCCTGCAGAACGGCTGTATCTGCTGTACGCTGAAGGCTGACCTGATCGAGCAAATTCTGGAACTCATGAAGCAGCAGTGTTTCGACTATATCGTCATCGAAGCCAGCGGTATCTGTGAGCCGGAACCTATTGCCAATACAATCTGTTCCATTCCCCGACTGGGAGGGGCTTATACCAAATACGGCATCTGCCGTCTCGACAGCATCGTAACTGTCGTGGATGCCTTGCGTCTGCAGGATGAATTTGCCTGCGGCGATAACCTTACCCGCCCGAACATCGGAGAGGAAGACATCGAGAATCTGATTGTCCAGCAAATAGAATTCTGTAACATCATTTTGCTGAACAAAGCTTCGGAAATCAGTCCGGAAGAATTGAAACGGATTTGTCAGATCATCCGTACGCTGCAACCTCGCGCAGAGATCATCGAATGTGATTACTCGAATGTGGAACTGGAAAAGATTCTTCATACGCATCTGTTCAATTTTGAACAGGTCGCAACTTCTGCCGGATGGATCCGGGGCATCGAACGTCCTGCAACGGAAGAAGAAGAACTGCAGGCTTATCCGGGACATCACCATCATGAAGAGGAACATCATCACCATGAGGAAGGTCATCATCACGAAGAAGGGCACCACCATGAACACCACCACGAGGGAGGAGAAGTGGAGGAATACGGTATCAGCACATTTGTGTACTACCGGCGTCCCGCCTTCGATATCCACAAGTTCGACCATTTCATTGCCACCCGCTGGCCCAAGAATGTAATCCGTACCAAAGGCGTGTGCTACTTCAAGCACAATCCTGACATGTCTTTCCTGTTTGAACAGGCCGGAAGACAGAAAAAGCTGACGGAAGCAGGCTTGTGGTATGCCACAGCGCCTGAGGAAGACCTGATTGCACTTATGCAGCAGGAACCCGGACTGATGCGTGACTGGGATGAACATTACGGAGACCGCATGGAAAAACTGGTTTTCATCGGACAAAATCTGGATAAAGAACAACTGACACGCGATCTGGACGCTTGTCTGGACGAGTAAGCATTTACAAGATATGAACAGCCCCTGTTAATAACTTTGCGGCTATTAACAGGGGCTTGTTTATTGGGTAATATAGCATTTACCGAATTCAGAAATCAAAGGAAAGCTGTCCGTCACCAGTCAGATTGAAACTCATGCGGTGATAGGGCGTTACACCCCATTTTTTGATCGCCTCCCGATGCTTGACGGTCGGATATCCTTTATTGCTCTTCCAGTCGTATGCAGGATATTCCTCAGCCAGACGGTTCATATAGTCGTCACGATAAGTCTTGGCCAGAATAGATGCCGCTGCAATTGAAAGATACTTTCCGTCTCCTTTGACAATGGTCGTATGGGGAATATCCGCATACTTGTTGAAACGGTTGCCGTCAATCAGCAGATGCTGCGGACGGATCTTCAACTGATCAATGGCCCGGTGCATGGCCAGAAACGAAGCATTCAGAATATTAATCCGGTCTATCTCCTCCGGAGTCACCACACCGACAGCCCAGGCCAAAGCCTCACGCTCAATCACTTCACGCAAGGCATAACGCTGTTTTTCGGTCAGCTTTTTGGAATCATTCAGCAGTTCGTTCCTGAAATCATGGGGAAGAATGACGGCAGCCGCATAAACAGCCCCCGCCAGACATCCTCTTCCGGCCTCATCACAGCCGGCCTCTGTCAGTTCCTGATGTAAATAAGGTAATAACATAATCCCTCTCTTTAACAGCGAATCAGGCTCAGAACATCTTCGCAACCCGCTGAATACCTTCAACCAGGTAATCAATTTCCGCTTTCGTATTATACAGGCCAAAGGAAGCACGGGCTGTTCCTTCTACTCCCAGGCGGTGCATCAGCGGCTCGGCACAATGGTGTCCTGTACGGATGGCAATGCCCAGCCGGTCGAGTAAAGTACCCAGATCCAACGGGTGAATATTACCGACCTGGAAAGAAATGACACCTTCCCGATGCGACGGATTTCCGAAGATATGCATATCCGGAATTTCGCTTAAACGCTGGAGGGCATACTGTGTCAGTTCATGCTCATAAGCAGCAATACGATCCATTCCGATGGTACTTACATAATCAAGAGCACGTGCCAAAGCGGTTGTTCCTACATAATCGGGAGTACCGGCTTCAAACTTCAGAGGAAGTTCCGCAAAGGTTGTACCGGAGAAGCTGACCGTATGGATCATTTCTCCTCCACCCTGATAGGGCGGCAGACGGTCAAGCCATTCTTCTTTCCCATAGAGTACACCGATTCCTGTCGGACCATATACCTTGTGTCCGCTGAACACATAAAAGTCAGCATCCAGTTTCTGAACGTCCACCGGCTGATGAGGGACCGCCTGGGCTCCGTCCACTAGTACCGGAACACCATGGGCATGTGCGCGGGCTACAATCCGTTCTACCGGATTAACCGTTCCCAACACATTCGAAACATGTGCTACCGAAACCAGTTTGGTACGCGGAGTAAACAGCTGTTCCAGCGCATCTTCCATCAGTTCTCCACGATCATCGATCGGAATCACCCGAATCACAATGCCGGAGCGCTCTGCCTGCAATTGCCAGGGAACAATATTGCTGTGATGTTCCATCTGCGAAACAATGACCTCGTCACCCGGTTTCATCTGGCCGGCCACAAAACTGGAAGCCACCAGATTGATACTCTCTGTCGTTCCACGGGTGAAAACAATTTCACGGGTAGAACGAGCATTGATGAAACGACGTACCGTCTCGCGTGCAGCTTCATGCAACTCTGTAGCCTGCTGAGACAAGAAATGCACTCCGCGATGTACATTGGCATTCACGGAATAATATTCATTCACAATGGCATCCACCACACAACGTGGCTTCTGGGTCGTAGCCCCGTTGTCCAAATACACCAGGGGCTTGCCGTATACATCCCGGGAAAGGATCGGAAAGTCTTCCCGGATACGGGCTACATCATATTGCATGGAAATGGATTTTTCCTGAGTCATGATCTATCTATTTCAAAATTACTTACATAATGCACATCCGCGGCACTTGCTCAGCTCACCCCGGAAACGTTTTTCCACCAGCTGGTGCAAACGGTCACGCAAAGCTTCCATCCGGATGCGGTCGGTCACTTCGTTGACAAAGGCAAACATCAGCAAGAGACGAGCTTCACGCAGGCTTACACCACGCTGCTGCATATAGAACAGTGCATTCTCATCCAGCTGTCCTACCGTAGCACCATGAGAACATTTTACATCGTCTGCATAAATTTCCAGCTGAGGCTGTGTGTACATACGTGCTTCACGGGTCACGCACAAATTCCGGTTGGTCTGAAGCGAAGAAGTACGTTCTGCGCCCGGACGAACCAATACCTTACCGGCAAATGCTCCAACGGCACGTTCATCAAGTACATACTTGAATAACTCATTGCTGGTACAAGCCGGTGCACGATGATCAATAAAGGTATGATTATCTACCTGCTCGTCACGGTCAGCAATTGCCATACCACAAAGATCAACTTCTGCTCCCGGACCATCCAGAACTACATGTACTCTGTTACGTGTCGTTCCGTTATGCAAGGTAACGCCATTCAGCAATACCCGGCTTCCAGCAGACTGATGTACATACAGGTTACTGAAACGAACGGTACTGTAATGCGTTTCCTCCAGCTCGTAAAGATCCAGTGATGCATTTTCACCGACAAAGACTTCTGCCACCTGGGTAGAAAGGAAATTCACTTCATCCATTGCGTGATCACAGATCAGCAGTTTGGCCTGAGCTCCTTCCTCCAAAATTATCAGCAAGCGGCGGTTGACCAAAGTAGCCACATCCGCACGCAAGATATTCACCAGCTGGATCGGCCGTTCTACAACCACGCCTTTGGGGACATACATCACAACACCATCCTGAGCAAATAAAGTATTGAAAGCTGCCAGTGCATCTTCCGAAGTATCTGCCAGATGTGCATAATATTTTTTTATCAGCTCCGGACGACGAGTGGCTATTTCGCACAGACTGCCGAATTCCACACCTTCCGGAAGAGAAGCTGTCGGAGAGTCATGGCGGTCGAATGCATCATTCACAACAAAATAAAGTGAAGTACTCATGTTCGGTACATCACACTTGAACACCTCATACGGATTAACCGGAATCTCCAGACGATTCAGGTTCAACCCATAATCGGGAGCAAAATACCGTCCTACATCCGTATACTTGTAATCCTCCTGCTTACGGGTCGGGAAACCCAGACGCTCAAAATCAGCAAAAGCTTTCGAACGCGGAGCATTCAGTACCTCGGCACTATGACGGCAAATCATGGCCTCATACTGAGTAAAAAGGTCTATGTATTGCTGTTCGGGTCTTTCCATAATCATTCTCCTAATTCTTTCTTGATCCAGTCATAACCTCTTTCTTCCAGTTCCAGAGCCAGTTCAGGACCGGCAGTCTTCACAATGCGTCCTTTGTAAAGCACATGAACAATATCCGGTTTGATATAATCCAGCAGGCGCTGGTAGTGAGTAATAACGATACAACTGGTTTGAGGAGTTTTCAGTTTATTGACTCCTTCGGCCACAATACGCAAAGCGTCAATATCCAGACCAGAGTCTGTTTCATCCAGAATACTCAGTTTCGGTTCCAGCATGGCCATCTGGAAAATCTCGTTACGTTTCTTCTCTCCACCTGAGAAACCTTCATTGACGGAACGGTTTGCCAGTTTGCTGTCCAGTTCCACAATTTCCCGTTTCTGGCGCATCAGTTTCAGAAACTCACTGGCTGTCAGTGCGGGAAGGCCTTTATATTTACGCTGTTCATTCACAGCAGCACGCATAAAGTTCACCATGCTTACTCCCGGAATTTCCACCGGATACTGGAAAGAAAGGAACAAACCTTCATGGCTGCGGTCTTCAGGCGACAAGGCCAACAAATCCTTTCCACCAAAAGTTACAGAACCTTTTGTTACTTCGTAAGCAGGATGTCCTACCAGCACATTGCTCAATGTACTCTTTCCGGAACCGTTGGGTCCCATGATTGCATGTACTTCACCTTCCTTGACTGTCAGGTTGATACCTTTCAATATTTCTTTGCCGTTGATGCTGGCATGCAAATCTTTTATCTCTAACATATACTAATCTATCTAATTAAGAATATCTTCTTCTTTTCCTAACCCACACTTCCTTCCAGAGAAACAGACAACAATTTCTGTGCCTCAACAGCAAACTCCATAGGCAATTTGTTGAGCACTTCCTTGGCATATCCGTTTACAATCAGCCCGATTGCATCTTCTGTGTTAATTCCACGCTGATTACAATAGAACAGCTGATCCTCTGAAATCTTGGACGTCGTAGCTTCATGTTCAACAATAGCTGTCTCGTTATGGATATCCATATACGGGAAAGTATGTGCACCACACTGGCTGCCCAACAGCAAAGAATCACACTGGCTATAGTTACGTGCATTATCTGCGCGTTCAGACACTCTTACCAGACCCCGGTAGGAATTCTGGCTTTTTCCTGCACTGATACCCTTGCTGACAATAGTCGAACGCGTATTCTTACCTAAATGAATCATCTTGGTACCTGTATCAGCCTGCTGGAAATTATTCGTAACAGCAACGGAATAGAATTCAGCCGTTGAGTTATCTCCACTCAAGATACAGCTGGGATATTTCCAGGTAATTGCAGATCCGGTCTCTACCTGTGTCCATGACAGCTTGCTGTCCACACCCTTGCAATTTCCTCGTTTCGTCACAAAGTTATAGACACCTCCCTTTCCTTCTGCATCTCCCGGATACCAGTTCTGCACAGTCGAATATTTCACTTCCGCACGATCCAGCACCACGATCTCTACAATGGCCGCATGCAACTGGTTCTCATCACGCATCGGAGCCGTACATCCTTCCAGATAAGAAACATAGCTGTCATCATCTGCAACGATCAGGGTACGTTCAAACTGACCAGTATTAGCAGCATTGATTCGGAAATACGTGGACAACTCCATCGGGCAACGTACGCCTTTAGGTATGTACACAAAAGATCCGTCACTAAACACAGCCGAGTTCAGGGCAGCAAAGAAATTGTCCCGATAGCCTACCACTGATCCCAGATATTTCCGTACCAGATCCGGGTGTTCGCGTACAGCCTCACTCATGGAACAAAAGATAATTCCTTTCTCCATCAAAGTTTCCTTGAAAGTTGTCTTGACAGAAACCGAGTCCATGACCGCATCTACAGCCATTCCGCTCAAAGCCATCTGTTCTTCCAAAGGAATACCCAACTTATTAAACGTCTTCAAAAGTTCAGGATCCACCTCATCCAGACTCTTGGGACCTTCCTTCTTCTGGGTAGGATCTGCATAATATGAGATAGCTTGATAATCAATTTCGGGGATATTCAGATGTGCCCATGTAGGCATTTCCATCGTCAGCCAGTGACGGTATGCCTTCAGACGGAACTCCAACAGCCATTCCGGTTCTCCCTTCTTGGCAGAGATCAGCCGTACCACATCTTCATTCAACCCTTTCTCGATAATATCAGTATGAACATCCGTCGTAAAGCCGTATTTATACTTCTCTTGCGTCAGTTCTTTTACATATTTATTGGGTTCTTGTTGCATATATCAGTATCTATTAATTGTTTAGTCGCATCCTTGATTACAGGAATAAAAACTCCGGAGAGACTCTCCATCGAATAATATAACACGGATTCCTTCTTTTTTGTTGACTGAATCAGGCTGTCTTCCGAATCTATGTATTCAATCAGAGCAATCACCAGACTGATCAACAGAATGTATTTCAAGGCTCCCAGTCCGGCTCCCAACCATCGGTTTACAAATCCCAGATGAATTGAATCAACAGCCTTTGTCAGCAAAGTTGCAGCCAGAGATAATCCGACAGGCACAACCAGCCAGATAAGCAGGAAAGCCAGTCCACGGGCAAAAGTCAATGAAGTTCCCGTTTCCATAGCGAGTTTCTCTCCCACTGAAGCATACAGTGCCCGTGCAACCAACAAGCCTGCCACCAGTCCAACTACCGAAGCCAGCTGACGGATAAACCCTTTGGAAAATCCGACAACGGCCCCCAGGCCTACAATGGCTATCATAATCCAATCGATGGTTTGCATATCCCTCCACATGAAAAAATGGGAACCGGAAACTGAAGACCGGACAGGCATTCCGCCAGACCCTTCCATTCAAGTTCCAGTTCCCACCTTATATATTATAGCAACCGCTTAGAGCGTCTGCTTAACTTCAACTTCTTCGTAGGTTTCGATCACGTCTCCCACTTTCAGATCGTTACATCCTGCCAGGCTGATACCGCATTCGAAGTTCGTTCCAACTTCTTTCACGTCATCCTTAAAGCGTTTCAATGCATTGATATTTCCTGTAAAGACTACAATACCATCACGAATCAGACGAGCCTTATCCGTACGTTTCACCTTACCGGTCTTAACCATCGCACCGGCAACCATTCCGACCTTGCTGATGTTAAATACTTCACGCACTTCGATAGTAGCAGTCACCTGTTCCTTCAATGTCGGAGCCAACATACCTTCCATTGCAGACTTCACTTCCTCTATCGCATCGTAAATGATAGAATATTTACGGATATCTACACCTTCCTGTTCAGCCAGTTTCGCTGCATTGGAAGAAGGACGTACCTGGAAACCGACGATAATTGCATCAGATGCAGCAGCCAGAGATACATCAGACTCTGAAATCTGTCCAACACCCTTGTGGATTACATTTACCTGAATCTGTTCTGTTGACAACTTGATCAGAGAGTCGCTCAAAGCCTCAACTGAACCATCCACGTCACCTTTCACAATTACATTCAGTTCATGGAAATCACCCAGAGCCAGACGGCGGCCCACTTCATCCAGCGTAAGCATCTTCTGCGTACGCAAGCCCTGTTCACGCTGCAACTGCTCACGCTTATTTGCAATTTCACGAGCTTCCTGATCTGTATCAAATACATGGAAAGTATCACCAGCCGCAGGAGCACCGTTCAATCCCAGGATCAGAACCGGTTCTGAAGGTCCTGCTTCTTTCAAACGCTGGTTACGTTCGTTAAACATCGCCTTAACCTTTCCGTACGAAGTTCCGGCCAGTACGATATCACCGACATGCAGTGTACCGTTGGAGATCAATACAGTTGCCACATAACCACGTCCCTTGTCCAGAGATGATTCGATAATGGAACCGGTAGCCTTACGGTTCGGGTTTGCCTTGAGGTCAAGCATTTCAGCTTCCAGCAATACCTTTTCCAGCAATTCCTTGACACCGGTACCTTTCTTGGCTGAAATATCCTGAGACTGGTATTTACCACCCCATTCTTCCACCAGGAAGTTCATGGCAGCCAGTTCTTCCTTGATCTTATCCGGATTGGCATTCGGTTTATCCACCTTATTGATTGCAAAAACAATAGGTACACCAGCAGCCATTGCATGGTTGATCGCTTCTTTGGTCTGCGGCATCACATTGTCATCGGCAGCAACAATAATAATTACCACGTCAGTTACTTTCGCACCACGTGCACGCATGGCAGTAAATGCTTCGTGTCCCGGAGTATCCAGGAAAGTAATACGGCGGCCATCCTCCAGCTTCACATTATATGCACCGATATGCTGAGTAATACCTCCGGCCTCTCCGGCAATTACGTTGGCTTTACGGATATAGTCCAGCAAAGAAGTCTTTCCGTGGTCGACATGTCCCATCACTGTTACAATCGGAGCACGCGGCTGCAGATCTTCTTCCGCATCAGCCTCTTCTTCAATAGCCTGTGCAACTTCTGCACTGACATATTCTGTCTTATAGCCAAATTCCTCAGCCACCAGATTAATAGTCTCGGCATCCAGACGCTGGTTGATTGAAACCATGATACCCACACTCATACACGTAGAGATAATCTGAGTAACAGGGACATCCATCATGTTTGCGAGCTCATTTGCTGTCACAAACTCTGTCAGCTTCAGAACTTTGCTTTCTTCCAGTTCCAGTTCTTCCTGTTCGAGCTGACGGTTCTGTATGTTTTCGCGCTTTTCTTTTCTATACTTAGAAGCCTTGCTCTTCGTCTTACCGGTAAGACGTGCCAAAGTTTCTTTTACCTGGCGAGCTACATCCTCATCACTCACTTCAGTCTTAACCACCGGTTTTCTGAAGCGATCCTTAGCATGTTTGCCACTGCCTTGTTTTGCGTCCGACTTACCTGCAGCATTTTTATCTGCACGTGAAACCGGAGACGCTCCCATATTACCAGTAGCATTTATATCTACCCGTTCCTTGTTGATCCGGTTTCTTTTTTTCTTTTTGGTTCCGTCATCAGCCATCATCTTACCCGTCTTTTCATCTGTTTTCCGGATTTCGCGAATGATGGCATCCTTCATTTGCTTACGCTGTTCCTGACGTTGTTTGTCTTTCTCCTCCCGTTCCTTTCTCTTTTCTTCTTTCGACTTTTTCTTCGGTCGGGTGGACTGGTTCAAAGCCGCCAAATCAATTTGGCCTACTACATTAATCTTTGACTTAAATTCAGTAGGACGAATTTTAAACACTTCGTCTCCATTGTCCTGCTGAGCGGTCTGCTCTGCTTTCAGGTTATCTTTCTTTTCTTCTTCCATCCGCTCTGGTTTCAATTCTTCAGCCTTATTTTCGTTTTTCTCTTTTGGTTCTTTATCTGCTGTAATCGGGGAGTCTGCAATGCTTTCAGCAGCATTTACCTTCGGCTCCTCGGTTGTTGTCGGTTCAGAAACAACTTTCTCTACTTCTTCTTTCGGAGAACTGAAAGTCTGTTTGGTTTCTTCTGCGGACAAGGTCTGTTCCGGTGCAGGAACAGCTGTTGCCTTTCCACTCTTTCGGTTCAATGCATCCAGGTCAATTTTCCCGACAGGCTTAAACTTCGGACGCACATCTTCGGGCACCAAAGTCTGGGTAGTCTGTTCCGCAGACGAGTCCTTAGCCTGCGACTCTTCTGACAAACGGGCATTTCGGTTCCGGTCCTTTCCCTGCCGTTGTTGGATTATCTTTTCCGACTTCATTTTCAAATCTTTATCCTTACTGAACTCCTTCACGAGCGCAGCATACTGTTCTTCGGTGATCTTCGCGTTCGGACTTGCTTCAATCGAATAACCCTTTTTCTGCAAAAAATCCACTACGGTTGTGATCCCTACATTTAAATCTCTTGTTACTTTATTCAGTCTAATCGTCATACGCTTTTAAAAAAATTGATAATTGAGAATTGAAAACTCGGGGCCGATCATCCATACGGCAAAGAAAGGGAGAAGCAATCTTCCCCTTTCTTGACTTTATACTTAGGCTTCGAACTCGGCTTTCAGGATTCTCAATACGTCATCTACCGTATTTTCTTCCAAGTCAGCCTTCTCTATCAGCATCTCACGCGGAGCGTTGAGTACACCCTTGGCAGTATCGATGCCGATGCCTTTGATTGCATTAATGACCCACTCGTCAATTTCATCTTTAAATTCATCGAGATAGATATCTTCGTCAGTGGCGCTTTCATCCAGTTCACGATAGACATCAATGGTATATTCTGTCAGCATACTGGCAAGCTTGATATTCATACCGCCCTTACCGATAGCCAAAGACACTTCTTCCGGTTTGAGATAAACCTCTGCTTTCTTCTCATCTTCGTGCATCACGATAGAAGAGATCTTTGCAGGGCTCAATGCACGCTGGATAAACAACTGGATATTGGATGTATAGTTGATCACATCAATATTCTCGTTGCGAAGTTCGCGTACGATACCATGAATACGAGAGCCTTTCACACCCACACATGCTCCTACCGGATCAATACGGTCATCATACGACTCTACTGCAATCTTGGCACGTTCACCGGGGATACGGGCAATGCGGCGGATGGTAATCAGTCCGTCTGCAATTTCCGGAACTTCCTGTTCAAACAAACGCTGCAGGAACATCGGAGACGTACGGCTCAGGATAATCTTCGGATTGTTACCCGGATTGTCTACACGAGCAACTACGGCACGCGCTGTTTCTCCCTTACGGTAGAAATCTCCGGGGATCTGTTCGGTCTTCGGAAGAAGAAGTTCATTACCTTCATCATCCAGCAACAGGATTTCTTTCTTCCAGATCTGATAAACCTCAGCACTGATCACTGTACCGACTTTGTCAATATACTTGTTATACAGACTGTCCTTTTCCAGCTCCAGAATCTTGGATGCCAGTGTCTGTCTCAGGTTCAGGATGGCCCGACGTCCGAACTTTTCGAAGATCACTTCATCCGTTACCTCTTCACCAATCTCATACGAAGCATCGATCTGACGTGCCTGAGAAAGCGAGATCTGACTGTTGGGATTCGTCAAATCTTCATCTGCCACTACCTCACGATTGCGCCATATTTCAAAATCGCCTTTATCGGGATTCACGATCACATCGTAATTTTCGTCAGTGCCAAACATTTTCGCAATTACACTGCGAAAAGACTCTTCCAACACGCTCACTAACGTAGTGCGGTCGATATTTTTCAATTCCTTAAACTCCGAAAATGTGTCAATCAGGCTGACTGTTTCCTCTTTTTTGGCCATAACTTATTTAAAACTTATTAAATATTTGGTGTATTTTATCTCATCATAAGTGAAATGTAACTCATGTTCAACCCAACGGGGACGTTTGGCTCCTTCCGGGCGTTCACGTACTTCCGTGAGCAATGTAAAACCTTCTTCCGAGGCAGACTGCAGTACTCCATGCAGTTTTCGTCCGTCTTTCGTGCAAACTTCGACTGAACTTCCGACATGGGCTTCATACTGACGCAGGACTTTGAATGGCTGACCAAGACCGGCAGAACCGACTTCCAATTCATAATCTCCCAAACGTTCTCCCAGAGTCTCTTCCAGATAACGACTCAAGTTTACACAGTCATCGATCCAGACACCATCGCGGTGATCGATTTCCACCACGATACGTGAATCTGCACTAATTTGAACATCAACCAGAAAATATTCTTTATCTTCCAGCCACTTATTCACAACATCCGTTATTTCCTGTTTTTCTATCATTGTTATGAGTTTACAACAAAAAAAGGAGCTTTATTGCCCCTCCACCATTCATCCATCTCGCTTGCAAAGATACAAATAATATAATGTACTACAAAATATTGTAGTTTTTTTTATGTTATTAAGAGTATGCCGAATAAATTCGGGCAAATCTTTAACCAGTCCGAAAGAGTTTGTGCCAGTTCAAAGATTATTTTTTTAACTTTGCAACGGAAAAAAGGAACAATATGAAACGGAAACTTATCGGAGCAGGAGGCGGATTACTGGTGGTGCTCGGCTTAAGCCTGTTCCTTTTATGGGGGTTCCGCAACCCTGTCATCAACAGCATGGCCGAGCGGAAAATCCTTGCCATGAAGGAACGATACGGACTGGATATTCACTACGACTATCTGGAGTTCACGAAAACCGGACGGATCCTGTTCGGAGGCCTGTCTGTGGTTCCCGAACAAAGAGATACGCTGCTTACCATCCATTCGGCGGAAATAACTCCGGGCCTGTGGCAACTGCTCAGAGGCAATCTTGAAATCCGCCGGATCAGTATGGAACAGCCGGAATTGCGTTTTGTCAAGAAAGGCACGCAGGCCAACTATGATTTTATGTTCCTGGGCGACCGCACTTCCCGGCCAGAAACTTCCCGGCCCGATAAATCTTCAGCCGAATACGACAGACGGGCAGGTCTCCTGCTGAAAACGATATTCCGCCTGTTGCCTTCTGAAGGAAAGCTGACCCGCCTGCGGATCAGTGAAAAGAAAGACAATAATTCCGTCAGCCTGTACATCCCGGAATTCCGTATCAAAGACCGGCATTTTCAAAGTCATATTCAATTCGTTGAGGACGGAAAGGAACAACACTGGCAGACAAGCGGAGAAATTGATCCGTCCGAACATCTGCTGTCCCTGCACATACAGGCACCAGATGTGGCTGTCCCCTATCTCAAACGGAGACTGGGAGCTAAAATTCATTTCGATGAACTGATGCTTTCCTTCATACAAAAAGACGGAAGCCCCATGCAATTGCAGGGGAAAGCCGAAGTCAGAGGATTGAGCCTTTTCCATCACCGGCTTTCTCCGGAAGTGATCAACCTGAATCATGGAGAAGTTGACTTCCATCTGAACATCGGTTCACAAAGCATCGAACTGGACAGTTGCAGTACGGTGCGCTTCAACCAGCTTCAGCTGAATCCTTACCTTAAACTCGAAAGTCCCGGCCATCTCATTGCGAAACTTCACAAATCATGGTTTCCTGCATCAGAACTGTTCAGCTCTCTGCCTCAGGGACTGTTCGAACATCTGGAAGGTATCCGGGTAGACGGCCAGCTGGCATACGATTTTCTGCTGGATGCAGACCTTGCCCTTCCGGACAGTCTGAAGTTTCATTCCGACCTGCTCGCCCGAAATTTCCGGATCATCCAATACGGGAATACCAATCTCAGCAAAATGTCTTCCGAATTTAAATATACGGCCTACGAAGACGGAATCCCGGTCCGGACTTTCCCGGTCGGCCCGTCGTGGGAGCATTTTCTTCCGCTCGACAGCATTCCCCTTGTCATGCAGACGGCTGTACTGCAAAGTGAAGACGGAGGATTCTTCTACCATCAGGGATTTCTGCCCGATGCCATTCAGGAGGCAATGGCCTACGATCTGAAGAAGCGGCGCTTTGCCCGCGGAGGAAGTACCATCTCCATGCAGCTGGTCAAGAATGTCTTTCTGAACCGCAACAAGAATATAGCCCGCAAACTGGAAGAAGCCCTGATTGTCTGGCTGATCGAAACCAACCGGCTGACTTCGAAAGCACGTATGTTTGAGGTTTACCTGAACATTGCCGAATGGGGACCTATGGTCTACGGAATCCGGGAAGCCGCAGACTTCTATTTCAGCAAGCGCCCTTCACAGCTTACGCTGGAAGAATGCATCTATCTGGCTTCCATCATCCCCAAGCCCAAGCATTTCATGACTTCCTTCACAAACAGCGGACAGCTCAGGGAAAGCCAGGAAAATCACTTCCGCATTGTTGCCGGAAGAATTGCAGCCAAAGGTGTCATCTCCGAAGAAGCGGCAAAAAATGTGGATATTTCCCGGGTACAGCTAAAAGGAAAGGCCGCCGGTTACTTCACCGACAGCCTTTCCGTTCCACGGGAAAACCCTCTTACTCCCCAATAATTGTCGCGACAATGCGTCTGGGACCTCCATGATTGCGGAACTCGCAAAGATAAATGCCCTGCCAGGTCCCCAGATTCAGCTGCCCGCGAGTAACCGGAACTGACAGGCTTACCCCGATCATTGTTGACTTTGCATGAGCCGGCATGTCATCCCATCCTTCCAGCGTATGGGTGTACCACGATTCGCGCTCGCGGATCAGACGGTTAAAAATCTGTTCCATGTCATCCCGTACGTCCGGATCACAATTTTCATTAATGGACAAGGCGGCACTGGTATGCTGGATAAAAAGGTTCAGCAAACCCGTCTGAGGCAAGGGAGGAAGCTGACGTACAATTTCCTCCGTTACCAGATGAAAGCCACGTGCATGTGGCCGTAAAGTGATCTCAACCTGTTGTATCATAAATTATGGTTCAAACTTAATTTTTCTCTCATCATTCTCCGGCTCATCGGATGATTTATACCGGGAGCTGCCGGCCTTCCTTACTGAATGCCGGTCAGCTCTACGACAACTTCCTTGTCAACTGCAAAGGTGCGTGTAGAAATCACCAGTCCCTGCAAAGATCCGTCAAAAGAAGCACGGACACGTTTTCCGTTCACACGCACCTCTCTCCCGGCTTTTACGCCCGGCAATTCAACAACGTAAGCGCGTTTCCGCGGCTGGCCTTCGTAAGAACCTTTTGAACCGGCCATACGGATAACCAACTTGTCTCCCTGATTCTCGTATGAAAGATCCGTCGTTGCAAACCGGCCTGCCTGATAATCCAGCGTCTGTCCGTCGTCTTCATACAACGTATAATGATTCTCAATACCTTTCTCGCCCGGATAACATCTTACGACCAGTGTATCAAGCGGAGCCGAAGCCATCCGTTCCCGATAAGGCTGCATAGGCAGAGGATATCCGCCCTTCACGAAAACCGGAGATGTTTCAAGCGTGCTGACAACTTCCAGAGTCTGGCCGCCCTCATACTTTTTCCCGTCAAACAGACTATACCAGTTCGCACCTTCCGGGAACCAGACCTTCTGTACAACCGTCTTGTCTTCGCCCTTTCCGGGTTCCGTAACCGGAGCTCCCAGAATCAGATCACCGAAATAGAATTCACCGGGATGTTTGTAAGCTTCTTCAGTTTCAGGGTGTTCAATGTAAAGTCCCCGGTTCAGAGGAAGCATGTCGTCATAGCACTGTCTGACAGAAGAATAAATGTAAGGCATCAGACGGGAACGCAAATGATAAACCTCCCGCATGGCCGCTTCTTCACGTTCTCCCCACAACCATGGCCGCCGGTCGCTCTTCTCACCTACGACGGAATGTATACGAAGCGAAGAGTTCAACAGGCCGAACTGAGTCCAGCGTGTATAAAGTTCCGGATCAAGCCCGTCATAGAACCCGCCGATATCGTGAGCCCAGAAGAAGCATCCGGCATTTCCGCTCGTCGTGGTCAGATCAACTTCAAAACGCAGCATTTCCCAGTTTCCCACGGCATCACCGGAGAACTGAATCGGATGACGGTGGTCACCCCATCCTCCCCAACGGCTGAATCCGGCTCCGCGGAGCACCCGCTTTCCTACCCCGTCGTCAGACAGAGGACGCATCGAATAATTATAATAGATTTCATTCAACCAGGGAAGATGCTTCGTGCTTGTACCACGTACCAGCGGATAAGCATAGTCCTGTTGCCAGTCCAGCCACCAGAAAGCAATTCCCATTGAGTCTGCTTCCTGATGGGCATACTTCATGAAATGCTTCATGTAGAAAGGATCTCCGGCATCAAATACAGGAACTCCCTCGCTGGTATAGGATGCACCCAGTGCACGGGCAAAGGCAGGATAAGCATCATCTTCGGGACGAAGTCCGTCATGCGGATGTTCATTCAATACCACATAGACATCCTTATCCTTAAATTCCCGGATCAGTCCGGCCGGATCCGGGATCAGTTCACGATTCCAGCTGTAGCCGCTCCATCCGCGGGTAAAGGCATGCCCCGTTCCCTGATCATACACTTTTTTATGCCAGTCCATGTCAAATACCATGATATCCAGCGGGAAATTATGTTCATGATACCCGGCTACCAGCTCCCTGTAATCATCAGCCGTGTATGGCCACCAGCGACAATACCAGGCTCCATGCACATACTTCCGGGTCATCGGAGCCGGACCGCTGACTGCTGCCAGTGATTTCAATGCCGCCTTATAGTCCGTTCCATAAACGAACAGATAAAAGTCCTGTACATGATTCCGGTCTCTGAATGACAGTTTTCCGTTCTTATAGACATCCTTTCCTGTGTCATTGATCAGGAACCATCCGTCACGGCTCAGCAGACCTTCTTCCCGTTCCACCGGGCCACCAATCCCGTCGACCGTACACAAAGCTCCTTTCAGATTGCCGCTCTGACCATCCGTCAGGCACCAGCCTTTCTCCTTTCCATGCATCGAGAACGTTACCCGAAGATTATTCTGTCCGAAAGGAAAACCGTCATGATCAAATTCCAGGCGCATCGCTTTCGTGGAGAAAACGTGCTTCCTTCCTTTCTGTTCGTGGCGGACTCCAAGCTGACGGTCTGTCCGGACAACGGCAAACAGCGTGGAATCATTCAAGAATTGCTGATGACGGGCATATTCGAGGCGAACCAGATTCTCCGTAATAAATGTAATGCGGTTATTCCCTATCACAAACGTATCGGCATAGCCAGTCTGGGCAAACAAGGCCATTACTCCCCCCAGGCAACACCCGAAGAGCCGGTTGACCAGCCGGCTGCGGGATTTACCAAAATGATGTTTCATAGTTACGTATATTTTATTCGATAATAAGTTCTATAAAATTTCTCCGGATTCTGCCCGCAATTCATCAGAAACGAGCAGCCGGTTTCCCCGGTTTTTCCAGTCGGTTTATCTGTTTTTACCGGAAGAAAAAGCAGTTCCACTTAGTGAAACTTTTTGTTCCAGCCAGTGGAATTTTTTGTTCCACCGGGTGAAAATTGTTGTTTCACCTAGTGGAACTTTTTTTACGGGCTGAAGAAACTCTTGTTTTGACAAGGCAAAACAACTGTTTCGGACTGACAAAACTGCTCCTTCAAACAGGCGGTTCCTGCTGATCAACAGGTCAGACACGGGCAGGTCTCAGCGCCCTTCCCAGTCGTATTCCTCCCGATATTCATCGAATGCCGGAGTGCCTTTCACTCCATAACGCTGCAATACTGATTTCACGTAGTCCTGTTCAGCCGGCGGGAAACTGCGTTCCTTCCGTTTCAGACGATAATAATTCGTACGTCCGTAATGATTTATCAGTTCTTCCCTCACACTCTTTACCTTTCCGAATGGCAGTTCATCAAACAGATGCGATATGCCATAGGCAAACTTCTTGGTCTTGGACGACAGGTAATACGGGCATTTTCCATCAGGAACTACCAGATGGGGATTGATCATCTTGACCGTCACCTCCGTATCCGGAACATACGACAAGGTAAGATTACGCAGACACTGGTCGGCCTTCCGGCAGTTGTTGCAAAAGCAATGTACAAATCCGAACGGCAGCATTGAATATTCAAAATTCTTGAGCATAATTGAAAAAGTATTAGATTATTGAAACAAAGCAGAATACAAGAGTCAATCGGTTTCCGGGCCTCAGCCAGTCTGAAGCCCGGAAACGGTTATTGAATGGTAATACTGTTCAGAAGTTCTGTCTTTCCTTCGTTCACCAGTTTCAGGATCAGTTCGCCGAACAGGGTATTCTGCCAGGCAAACCATGCACGGGTAAACTTCTGGGGATTGTCCTTATGAAAGGATTCATGCATGAATCCGGTACCGGCATCCGTACGCATCAGCATCTCAATGCACGACTTGATTTCCTGATCGTCCCGGCTGGTGAAAGCCTTCATCATGATACTCATCGGCCATACCATATCGTAGCCGATATGCGGTCCGCCGATTCCTTCTCCGGCTGTTCCGCGAAAGAAATAAGGATTGTCTTCGCTCCACACAAAACGGCGGGTGTTCTGATAAACCGGGTCATTGACATCTACATCTCCCAGATAAGGCATAGCCAGCAGACTGGGTACATTGGCATCATCCATCAGGATGTGGTTGCCGAATCCGTCCACCTCGAATGCATAAATCGGTCCATACTTGGGATGGGTATAGACGGCATGTTCCTTCAAAGCCTTTTCAACTTCATCAGCCAGACGGATGCACTGAGAAGACAACTCCTCATCATGGTTGACTTTTTTCAGAATCTCGGCTGCTTTCCGCAAGGAAGAAACGGCAAAGAAATTAGACGGAATCAGGAAGGAAAGAGTCGTTGCGTCATCTGACGGACGGAAACTGGAGGCTATCAGGCCCACCGGTTTCACGGGATTGCCCAGTCCGTCACACGGCAACGTATCGGTTGCACGTTCCGTCCTGCGCTGAAATTTATAGGGGCCGTTTCCGTCTTTGCGCTGCTGTTCACGGAAAGTTTTCAGAATGTTGGTAATGGCCGCCAGCCAATCGTCTCCAAATACGGACGTATCTCCCGTCACCTGCCAGTAATGATAAGCCAGGCGAAGCGGATAGCAAAGAGAATCAATCTCCCATTTACGCTCATGGAGTTCCGGCTTCATGTCTGTCAGATCCGACTTCCATTCGCTGCCTGTCGGACCGTCATTGAAGGCGTTGGCATAGGGATCAATATTAATGCACATCCACTGACGGTTGATAACACCTGCCAGCATTTCTTTCAGTGCCGGGTCTTCATTGGCCAGCTGTACATAAGGCCATACCTGTGCTCCGGAGTCACGCAGCCACATGGCATGAATATCTCCCGTATACACAAAGGTATCCGGACGTCCGTCTTCAAAATGCCGGAAGTGAACCGTTGTATCCAGCGTATTGGGAAAACAGTTCGTAAACATCCAGACCAGACGCGAATTGGTCAGCAGACTCTGTACCCGCCGGATCTGTGCTTCCACTGCCTTTGAATGGAACAGGCGGTCTTTCTCTGCCGGACGGCAGTCTTTCCGGATGGCATCAGCGGGACATACATGCGCTGTCTCCGTCAGTTCTCCGGCCTGTGCGCAAGGCGCACAAGCCAGCACTGAAAGTAAACAGACGCTTTTCAACATTCTGTTTTTCATAATTATTTCAGTTTGATTCAATCTTCAACTTTCTTGATAAATACCAGACCGGAAGTCTCATTTCCTCCTTCTCCACAAGCCTGTACTTCTACAAAGAAAGGAGTTCCGGCTTCGAAAGCATCTACCTTGAAGCGATAGGTTACAGCAGGAGCAGCTTCACTGGCTGTTCCGCTCTGTACGACTTCTGCCAGTTTTTCTTCTCGCTTCAACAGCTGCAGAGTACCCAGCTTCAGGTTATTCTGTCCTTTGGTACGGATGAAAGTCACTTCGTAGGTTCCGTTTCCGGAGATCTTTCCGGTACATTCAAAACGCCACGGAGTCATCACCGTCTGTATCTGCAAAGGTTTCCATTCAGCCGTGAAGGTTCCATATTGCTTGTAGGCAGAATAGTCAGGTGCGAAATAAATCGGAAGCGAATAATGACGGTCAGTCACCAGCGTCATGGCATGAAAATCACTCTTGTTATCCACCGTTACCGGTCCGGTATAACGTGGAGAATGAATGTTCGGATAACGTCCGTCTGTGGTGTACACAATTTCGGCTCCGGCTACGCTGGGAGCCAGTGTGAATTCCAGCTTTCCGTCTGCCTGTTCCTTCATGGAAACAATCTGAGGTTCAGGAACCCGGTAATTGCATCCTTTATAGTCCAGACGGGCATAATGATGGCTCAGACGGTTGGAGAAGTCCTTGTAGTCACGCCGGGACATCTTGCTCCATGCCACTTCAGAAACAGCCAGCAAACGAGGGAAGGTCAGATATTCGGCATAGTTTTCAGAACGGTTTTCATTCAGCAGGGGCAATTCCTGCAATACAGTTCCATGAATAAACTGGTCACTCCAGAAGCATCCCTGTACACCCAGAACCGTAGATTCCGGTGAATAGTCATTAACCTCCATGGAATAACATTTCTCCACAGAAATAGGCGGCATCCAGCCGGCAGCCTTTATTTCACCGGGAGTTCCGCTTTCAGGGAAGTCAAGATACATGTGAGTGGCCGGTGTCAGGATTGCCTTGTGACCGGTCTTGGTGGCCTGAATCGTATCTCCAACATTGTGCCACATCAGAGCCACTACCGGGTGGTTGACCTTTCCACGCTGAATAATCTCTTCCCAGCCGACTACGGTGCGGTCTTTCTTCTTCATCATATCGGCTACGACATTTGTCAGATATCCCTGCAGATCAGAAGCCTTGGTCAGTCCTTCCCGCTTCATGACTTCCTGACATTTCGGACATTCCTTCCAACGGTCATACACGGCTTCATCTCCACCGATATTGATATAATGAGAAGGGAACAGGCTGACTGTTTCGTCCAATACATCACTCAGGAACTGATAAGAACTTTCTTTTCCGACACAAAGCAAATCGCGGCTGATGAAATGCTGCACCGGCACTTCATGCTGCAGACCGGTACATGAAAGCCAGGGATAAGCAGCCACTGCTGAAAGCATGTGGGCCGGGAACTCGATTTCAGGAATAATTTCCACATTACGCAACTGGCCATAAGCAATCAGTTCCTTAATATCTTCCTGTGTATAATATCCTCCCAAACGATGAGTATCCGGTCCGGCCCAGGCACCAATCTCCGTCAGGCGGGGATATTTCTTGATCTCCAGACGCCATCCGGAGTCATCAATCAAATGAAACTGCAGTTTGTTCAGCTTATACATGGCCATCATGTCAATGTATTTCTTCACAAACTCCTTATCAAAGAAATAGCGTGCCACATCGAGCATCATTCCTCGCCAGGGACGTTCCGGCGCATCAAAGACAGACACAGCAGGAGCAGTCCAGTCTACTCCTTTCTGACGCTGGCTGCTATAAATCTCAGCAGGGAACAGCTGAAGCAGGGTCTGTATGCCATAAAAGACTCCGCCCTTGTCGGTTCCGTACAATACAATGCGACCGGGCTTTACATCCAGCTGATAGCCTTCGGCCTTGCCTTGTGCCTTGTCGGGAGACAAAGCCAGACGGATATCGCCCTGATTCTTTCCTTCCACCAGACGGAAGTCCCATCCTGTGGACTGGCTCAAAACCTGCTGTAAATACTCGGCATGTTCCTTCAGACCAGCCTGATAACCGATTACGGCAGAAGACGTCAACCGGAAACTGCCAGCCTGCTGCTCCAGACGAACAGGCTGGGGAATGATGTTTATACCTTCTGCCAGGGCTGAAGACAGGCTGCAAGCCATCAGACAGGAAAGTAATGTTTTCTTAAGTAAAGACTTTCTTTTTTTCATGGTTATTTAATCTATATAATTTGATGCTTATGAGTTAATCCACGTTAATACAAAATTCACCCCACGAATTTATGCACAAAATAAGCAAAAATTCATTTTCTTTGCAACAAATAAAACAATATACCCTTATCTATGAGCAAAAGTATCGACAGCAACAAGCAATTTATGATTGGTAACGGCCTTTTGGCATTCGGCGTATTTTTCATCGTATTTCTGTTTCTCTATTTAGGATTCCGTTCCCAGCGCAAGGAGGGACAGGCCGAAGCCTTTTCCGACAAATATATTCTGACCCTCGACAACAGCCTGGCCGGAGACAGCCTGTCTGTCTATATCAACGACAGCCTGTTGCTGAACCAGACCATGAAAGAGTCTTCAGTCCGGCTGCTGATCAACCGTTTTGCTGAAGAAAGTATGCTGATGGTTGTGGATAATCATACCGAAGAAATAACCCCGTTCAATCTTAATCCGAAAGGAAGCGAGGTTTCTGTGGAAAAGAAAAACGGGAAAATCTTTATTCTGGAAACCGAAGGAGACGGCAAGTCCAAATGATCTTCCTGCTCCGTCCGTTCATTCTTCCGGCTCAACAAGCCGGATTTTTTATTCTCCATGATCCAGCATGCGGATCAGCATTTCCCGTTGCAAAGAGTAAGTATTGCTGGACGCATGTACCCGCTTCAACAGCCGGAGGCCGTCCTGCCGCAACTTGCTTTTGAACACGATACTACCTTCTGTCTCTTCTGAAAGGCGCAACAGATACAGAGAAGCCAGTTCCATTTTCTCAATTCCTGACTCTTCGCCTGCATAGCGGTCCGCCAGTTCATCCACATCTACAGTCTGCAACTGACTAAGGGGCAAGCCCAACAGCTGGGAGGCCATCGCATCATATTCACTCCAGTCCTCCTGACGGATGCGCTTGCGACGCAACAAGGCATTCACCAGCAAGGCCACAATCTCCTGGATCATCCGTATCAAATAATCTTGCTTAATCATTGAATTCGTATTTTCTGTCTGTGCAAAGTTCGGATTTTTCCTGAGAAAAACAATCTGTCCGGAAGAGTAAATGAATGTATTTTCCGGGACCACACGTTCAGACAAAGGTGGAATCTGAAGAAATCATCAGAATGCAGGGCGATAGTTCCGCAGTTCAGCCCGAAGTGACAACGCCTTTCCTTCAGTCAGACTGTCCAGCAATTCCCAGAAACGAGGACCATGATTCATCTCTTTCGTATGTGACAATTCATGCAACAATACGTAATCCATCAAATGAGGAGGAAGCAGCATCAGATAACATGACAGGCTGATGGTTCCGGCAGCAGAACAACTTCCCCAACGTGAACGGGCTCCTGTAATCTTTACTTTCCGGTAGGAAAAACCGTAACGTTCAGCCAGAGCTTCCAGCAACGGAGGCAAATAACTTCCGGCTGATTTCTTCAATGCACGAAGAATGGCAGCACGTACCAGTTTCTGCACCTGCTCACATGAGAAATCAACATCTGCAGGACAGCAGATACAGATCCCTTCTCCGGTCTGTTTCAGTGTAAAGCATTTCAGGGGACTGGGCTCCAGCCAAAGCCGGAAACATGCTGTACGGATGGCATAAGAAAAATCAATCGGCCGGATCTCCACCTTACGGTACTGCTCCAGCAAACGTTCACGGAAGGTTTCCAGTGTTGCCATCACTTTCTCCGTTTTGCTATATGGTGGAACCGTTACATGGAGACCGTCAGGTCTGACACGCATGGTTATGTTACGCGCCGTCCTGCGGGTACCGATCACAATCTGTCCAAAATCTTTGTCCTTGATGATTCTTCGAGTTGCCATACTCCTGCTGAAATTAAAAACTTAATCCGGGAACATAAGCAAAAGGATTACTGCTCACGCAGTAATCCTCTTTTCTTATCTTTAGTTAGTCAATAAATTTGAGAGAATTGAAACTTCACAGCCTCGTTGTTCTTGTACTAATAAGCACTAACTATTATTTATATAAAAGCAAATGAAAATGTTCTTTTTACTCTTTTTCAACCTGCGGCTTTTCCTGTGACTTCAACATCACTTTCACCGTATCGGTTTCATAAGCCACTTCTGCATCATGTCTGCCCGGGGAGTACTGATCATACACATACACAACCCCTGCCTTGCCATCACCCATCGTGTGCTGTACCACACCGCCTACCGTAAACAGCAAAGTCATCATTGCGGCAGCCTTGAACAATGGCATAAATCGCGTATGCAAGGCTATATGTCTTGCTTTTACTACCGGATGTTCAACCTTTGCCAATACCCGCTCGTCAAAATCTTTGTCCAGGCTGATGTGCCGGGCAACTTCCTGATAGGCGAACAAAGGCTTATAGCGAAGCAGATGTGCAGGAACTTCTTTCTGACGGAAGAAAGTCCGAAGAATCTGCTCTTCCTCTACCGAGGTTTCACAATTCCAGTAACGCTCCAACAATTGTTCAATGTACTTATAATCCATAAGTGTCTATTTCATCATATTTTGACCGGATCTGCCTTCGGGCCCGGAAGAGGTTTACTTTTACCTGTTCCTCGGTCAGATGCATGATCTCAGCAATTTCCTTATAACTTTTACCTTCTACATCCCTCAGTTGCATAACTGTACGCTGCTTCTCCGGAAGTTCGTTCACCAAACGGTGAATCAGCTTAAGTTGTTCATCCTGCTCAATCTGTCTGTCAGGAGTCAATGCATCAGGAAGTTCAGTTGCCTCCTCCATGAGCGGAATATTCTGTGTTTCCAGTTTCTCGCTCCGGTCTATGGCCAGATTACGGGCAATTGTCGTACAATAAGCTTCAATAGAATCTAATTGTGACCACTCGTCCCGTTTATTCCAAATCTTGATCAGTGTATCCTGTACAATATCCTCTGCTTCTGTCCGGTTGAACGTTATTCGCAGCGCCAACCTGTAAAGCTTATCTTTCAAAGGCAGAATATCGTCTCGAAAACTGATCTTTCGCATTGCTTTCTATATTAATGACGGATAAGGGTTCAAAAAGTTACACGATTACTTGATTTTTTTCGAAAAAAAATTATTTTTCAATCCGAATTACAGTACCGGAAAGGCCATCAATAGCTGATGCCTGCGTGATAATTACCTGGCGTACACCTGCTTCCACTGCAGAGAAAGCATTCTCCAGCTTCGGAATCATACCGCCCTGAATCACCCCTTCGGCTACATACTGACGGAACAAATCGGGAGTAATGACCGGAATCACGCTGTTGTCATCGTTTTCATCCTTCAAGACTCCTTTTTTCTCAAAGCAATAAACCAGTGTCACATCGAATGCATCGGCCAGTGCCTTGGCTGTTTCTCCGGCAATCGTATCAGCATTGGTATTCAGGATATGTCCTTCTCCATCGTGAGTCAGAGGAGCCATCACCGGAACAGCTCCACGGCAGATCAATGACACCAGAACTTCGGCGTCCACCTGTTTCACGTCACCGACAAAACCATAGTCAACCTCTTTCACGGGGCGTTTCACAGAACGGATTACATTCATGTCTGCACCCGTGAGTCCAATGGCATTCACTCCTTTAGCCTGAAGTCCTGCTACAATATTTTTATTCACCAGACCTCCATAAACCATGGTTACGACTTTCAATGTTTCAGCATCCGTAATACGTCTTCCGTTCACCATGCGACTTTCAATGCCCAATGACTCGGCTATGCGTGTAGCAGAACGTCCGCCGCCATGTACCAACAGCTTATAACCGGGAATCTTTGAAAAATCGGCCAGCAACTGGTTCAGTGTATCCGATTCTTCCACAATCTTTCCCCCGACTTTTATGATTGTCAGTTTTTCCATCTTCGTTTATTTTTGCTTTTTAATTGTCCTATCTATTAAAACACATTGTTTCCGGAACTAAATCTTTAGCTCCGGAAACAATTTCTTATCCCCAGACCTCTTTGCTTATTCCAGGTAAGTATATCCGTACAATCCCGAACGGTAGTTGGACAGGAATTCCTTGCCCTCTTCCACTGAGATCCGTCCTTCTTTAACTGACTTGGTTACCCAGGTTTCCAATGTGCGTACCAGTTTCTTGGGATTATACTGCACATAATCCAATACCTCAGCAACCGTTTCTCCATCAATCACCTGATCGATCGTGTATCCCTTATCGTTCACACTCACATGCACGGCATTGGTATCACCGAAGAGGTTATGCATATCTCCCAGGATTTCCTGATAGGCTCCTACCAGGAATACTCCGATATAATAGGATTCCTTTGACTTGATCGTATGTACAGGCAAATCATGAGACACATTACGGGTAGAAACAAAATTGGCAATCTTTCCGTCTGAGTCACAAGTGATATCCTGCAAGGTAGCCGTACGGTCAGGACGTTCATCCAGACGCTGGATCGGCATAATCGGGAATATCTGATCGATAGCCCAGGAATCCGGCAGGGACTGGAACAGAGAGAAGTTGCAGAAATATTTATCTGCCAGCAGTTTGTCCAGGTTACGGAATTCATCAGGAGCATGCTTCAGGCCTGAAGCAATCTGACAGATTTCACGTGTTACAGACCAGTACATACGTTCGATCTGGGCTCTCGTTTTCAGGTCTACGATTCCATGGCTGAACAGATCCAGACTCTCTTCACGGATCTGCTGGGCATCATGCCAGGCCTCCAGCATCCGGCTCTGGTTCAGATTATCCCAGATCTGGTAAAGCTCCTGAACCAGTTCATGATCGTTAGGCCCTACCTCAAATTCTTCGTCCATTGAAGGCAATGAAGCTGTTTCAAGCACTTCAAAAATCAGTACGGAATGATGGGCGGTCAACGAACGTCCGCTCTCCGTAATGATATTGGGATGAGGAATACCATTCTTGTTGCTGGCATCGACAAGAATTGAAATGGAGTCGTTTACGTATTCCTGAATGGAATAGTTCACACTGCTCTCGCTATAGGAAGAACGGGTTCCATCATAGTCCACTCCTAAACCGCCGCCTATATCAACAAATTCAACCGGGAAACCTAACTGATGCAACTGAACATAGAACTGGGAAGCCTCACGCAAGGCAGTCTTGATACGGCGTATTTTAGTTACCTGACTACCGATATGGAAATGGATCAGTTTCAGGCAATCCTTCATGTCCTTCTTTTCGATAAAGTCAAGTGCCTCAAGCAATTCACTGGAAGTTAATCCAAACTTGCTGGCATCGCCTCCACTTTCTTCCCATTTTCCGCTTCCGGAAGAAGCCAACTTAATGCGTATTCCAATATTGGGACGTACATTCAACTGTTTGGCTATGCGAGAAATCAGACGCAGTTCATTCAGCTTTTCGACAACCAGAAATATGCGTTTACCCATTTTCTGGGCCAATAATGCCAGTTCGATATAACTTTCATCTTTATACCCGTTGCACACAATCAACGAATCAGAATCCGTGTTAATGGCTATCACGGCATGCAGTTCCGGTTTGGATCCGGCCTCCAGTCCCAGATTAAATTTCTTTCCATGACTGATAATTTCCTCTACGACCGGACGCATCTGATTTACTTTAATCGGATAAATGATGAAGTTCTGAGCCTTATAGCCATACTCATCTGCCGCCTGTTGAAAACAATTGGAAATCTTTTCAATGCGGTTATCCAAGATATCAGGGAAACGCACCAACATCGGAGCCGTTACATCCCTAAGCTGAAGTTCGTCAACTAATTCTTTCAGGTCAACAGCCACTCCGTCTTTACGGGGAGTTACTGTTACATGCCCCTTTTCATTGATACTAAAGTACGAAACACCCCACCCCGTAATGTTGTAGAGTTCTTCTGAATCTTCAATACGCCATTTTCTCATTAGTCAATAGTTGATAGTTGGTTGTTTATGTTTATTTATTCATTAATGTATTTCATTTTCAATCTGTTTGTCTCCAGACAACAGAGCGCTTAACAGCCTTACGGATTCATCGATCTGACTTCGGCTTTCCAGGCGTTCCCCGGACAGACAATACCGTGCCCGGCTATAAAAGGGAAGCCGTTTTTCCAGTCCACCGATGATGAACGCCATCAGTTCCTGATCCGACTTTCCGGCCAGCAAAGGACGTTTGGTCTTGGCAATCTTCAGACGGCGGAACAACACTTCCGGAGAGACATCCAGAAAAACGGTGTCACCTGCCTGATTCATGTAATCCATATTATCAAAGAAACATGGAGTACCTCCTCCACAAGCGATCAGTACATCCTCAAAATCTCCAGCCTCATGAAGTAACTTCCGCTCTACTTCCCTAAAACCGCTTTCTCCTTGTTCCGCAAAAATTTTGGATATGGTCTTATGCAAACGCTCTTCAATATACCAGTCCAGATCAATAAACTCCAGACCGGCAGCTTTGGCAAAGGCTTTACCTAACGTCGTCTTTCCAGAGCCCATATATCCGATTAAAAAGATGCGTCTCATTTCTTTTTCTTTACAACAGAACGTGCTTTACGGTTTTCTCCTTTAGCCTTTTGCAGCTCAATCACCTTGAAACAAGTTTCCAGATTCAAGTCTGCCGGTTCTACGGTAGACGGTATTTTATAATTCTTCTTCTGATAAGCGATATAGGGGCCATAACGTCCGTTCAATATCTGCAAATCTGGTTCTTCAGCAAATGTCTTGATTACCTTCTGGGCTTCAACTTCCCGTTTGGCACGCAACATTTCTTCAGCTTCTTCCAATGTAATTGTCATCGGATCCATTGTCTTCGGTATGGAAACGAACGTATTGTCATAACGGACATAAGGTCCGAAGCGTCCGGTCCCGACCGTCACGGTCTTATTATCCAGTTCTCCCAATGTACGGGGCAGTTTGAACAAATCCAAAGCCTGTTCAAGTGTCACGGTTTCCAGAGAATATTCTTTCTTAAGCTGGGCAAAACGGGGTTTCTCCTCATCTTCGGCCGATCCGATCTGTACAACCGGTCCAAAGCGTCCAATCTTAACGGATACGGGTTTTCCCGTAGCCGGGTCTGTACCCAACATTCGTTCACCGACTTTATGTTCGCTCTTCACAGCCAAAGAGGTTTCAACTAACGGATGGAAGCCCTGATAGAATTCTTTCATCATTCCCGTCCAGGCTTCTTTTCCTTCAGCAACCTCATCAAACTCTTTTTCTACACTTGCTGTGAAATTGTAGTCCATGATCTGAGGGAAATATTCCATCAGGAAATCGTTGACAACTGAGCCTACATCTGTTGGAAGCAACTTGGATTTTTCACTTCCCGTCATTTCAGAACGGACAGTTACCGTTACCTGATTTCCTTTCAGCTTCAACACATCGTACTCACGTTTCGTTCCTTCACGGTTACCTTTTTCCACATAACCGCGCTGCTGAATCGTGGAAATAGTAGGAGCATAAGTAGAAGGACGTCCGATTCCCAGTTCTTCCAGTTTACGGACCAGGCTGGCTTCAGTGTATCTGGGAGGAGCCTGAGTGAAGCGCTGTACTGCCATTATCTCCTTCCGTTCCAGCTGCTGTCCCTTTTCCAGTGCAGGCAACAGGCGGCTTTCATCTTCCTGTTCCGATTCATCGTCATAGGATTCTTTATAAACCCGCAAGAAACCGTCGAACGTGACAACTTCACCTACAGCCGTGAACTTATCATCTGTACCACTGACTGAAATGGTAGCCGTCGTCTTTTCCAGTTCTGCATCTGCCATCTGAGAAGCCAGTGTACGTTTCCAGATCAGTTCATACAGACGCTGTTCCTGTGAAGTACCTTCAATCGTTTCATTGGTCATATAGGTAGGACGGATTGCTTCGTGAGCTTCCTGCGCACCTTTGGTTTTGGTTGCGAACTGCCGTGTCTTTACATATTTGTCTCCCATCATGGAAGTAATGACCTCCCGGCTGGAAGACAATGCCAGTTCCGACAAGTTTACAGAGTCGGTACGCATATAGGTGATCAAACCTTCTTCATACAAACGCTGGGCAATCATCATGGTTTGGGCAACCGTATATCCCAGCTTCCGGGCTGCTTCCTGTTGCAAAGTAGAAGTCGTAAACGGAGCCGCAGGAGATTTACGCAGCGGACGGGTTGTAATGTCCTCAATAGTGAACTCAGCCTGTGCACAACTTTCCAAGAAAGCCCGGGCCTCTTCCTTCGTTGCGAAACGGCGTCCCAGTTCAGCCTTTACTTCAGATCCCTTTCCGTCACTAAAAACTGCGGATACACGATAGAAAGTTTCACTGACAAAAGCATGGATTTCGCGCTCACGTTCCACGATCAGACGGACAGCAACCGACTGTACACGTCCTGCAGAAAGAGAAGGTTTGATCTTACGCCATAATACAGGCGAAAGTTCAAAACCGACAATACGGTCCAATACCCGGCGAGCCTGCTGAGCGTTGACCAGATCAATGTTAATGTCGCGCGGATTCTCAATTGCCTTTAAAATAGCCGATTTGGTAATTTCATGGAATACAATACGCTTCGTCTTCGCAGGATCCAGATCCAACACTTCAAACAAATGCCAGGATATAGCTTCTCCTTCCCGGTCCTCATCGGATGCCAGCCAAACCATATCGGCCTTTTTCGCTTCTGCCTTTAATGTGCTTACAACACTCTTTTTATCTTCCGGAATCTCATAAATGGGCTTAAAATTATTTTCAATATCTATACTAAAAGCCTTCTGTTTCAAATCCCGGATATGGCCATAGCTGGAAAGCACTTTATAACCGCTTCCCAGAAACTTCTCTATCGTTTTAGCCTTAGCCGGAGACTCAACTATCACTAGATTGTTCTGCATAATTTCGTGTATTCCATTAATGTTTTGCTGGCAAATGTAAAAAAAAAAGCAGAACCCGACCTATATAATAAGGTTGGTTTCTGCTTTTTTTCTGTTTTTTTTATGTGTAACCTGCTTTTTTACCCCCGGAAGTCTCTTTTATATTTCCAAAAAATCAGAAAAGGTGCTTTCCGGAGTCAAAACTTGCTACTTAAAAGCTCCAACTGATTCCTCCCATGGCATAGAAGCCCTGTTCCGGATATCCGGTTTGAGTAATATAGTTCTTATTCAACAGGTTATTGAAGCGGACAAAGACATTCACGCCTTTCTTCCATCCATATTCAGCATTTAAGCAAAGATTATTTACCGGATCAGCCTTATAACCTTTCATGGCTTCTTTACGTCCTTCATACTGATAGTCAAGTCCGACATGCAAGCCTGCAAAGACACGGGCACGGACATGGAAATTCAGTGCCAGCTCAGGTTTATACATCAGCAGAGGATATTCGCTGCCGGATTCTGTATCCCAACTGTAATAAATTCCTTCCAATGAAAAATCAGCCCAGTCTTTATATCCGTATTCCAGTCTGGCACCTCCATATCCCACTTTGGCCTTATCCTGCATCATCCAGGGCAAAGCACATGCAAAATCCGGAAGAGGATAGCAGGTCAAGACTTCATCATCCGTAATGCGATAACCTCCAAACACCTTGAGTCCCAGTCCGGTTACGGGAGAAGCCTTAAAACCTAACTGCATATCGGCCAGTGTATAAGTAGAACGTAACTGCTCTTTCTGTCCCCAATATGGTGAGAGTTCATTCAAACGACGGAAATCATTCAGTTCACGTCCGCCCAGAGCCTGTACATAAATCACATAGCTGTCCGAAAACACATAATCAACCTTTACGTCCGGAGCGACATCTACCCCACTTCCGTTTGCACTCTGCCAGTCAACATGAACACCCAGACGAAGCTTCCAGTTATCTCCGTCATAGGCATAATACGGATTTGCCTCCAGGGAAGTATAGTTCTTCATATTCTGACTGTCATAAGACAGATTATCCATGGTGATTCCGACACCGACCTGCTGTTCTTCATTCAGATGCCCCCAGACATGAGCAGCCGTATGGATTTCATTCTCCGCTCCGTCTGTCAGGTTAGGCACGGCATACTTCCGGTTAAACCGGCGATAACCCGTCTGTACATCAAACTGTACCGGTAAGTCCTCCGTATTCGAGCGGAAACCAAGGAATCCTTCACCCAGGGTATAATGCTGATGTCCGGCAAAATCCGCTCCTTCCTGAGTTGCAGAACTTACTTCCAAAGGCATAGAATAATGGTTGAAGACCTGAGAGGCGAAACTACCTCCCAGACGGAAATCTACTTTACGGAAAGCATGCGTATAGACAGCTGAAAGATCTGTCCGGTAGAAACGGGCCTTCCAGTCTGATGAAATACCATCTACGTGAACATCACCGCTGAATCCATACAGTGAAGCCATCACGTCCAAACGGTCACGATCCGTCATATCCCATAAATAGGACGCCTTCAGATCTGCATTGTTCCGGCTTCCATAAGCTCCGCGAATATATCCCCGAGGAGCTTTTTTCCACTCCAGATCACGGGTAAAGGAATCCATCGGACGAACTGTCCAGGATGTAAGCGGACGAAGGGAAGTGGCATAATCAATATTCTTTTTCGCTACAGCCGGTTCCTCCACTTTGGGAAGTACATTCACCTTAAACGCATCCATTACCTCCGGATTATACTGATTCTCCACCACAACCGTACGGTTCAAGGTTGAATCTTTCTTCTGCTCCTGGGCTGAGATAACCGCTCCGGGAAGCAATCCGGCACATACTAAAGCTATTTTTATCTGTTTCATACGTTTAATTCACACTATTAAGTTTGGCCAATCGGGTTTCAATCATCTGCTCAATGTCATCATCAGCATGATAGTTCTGTTGCAAAGACAGCAAATACTGTTTAGCATCCAGCTTACGGTCCAGTTTCACATATACATCCGACAATAAGACAAAGCTGCGTGCAAGCCAATAAGCATGTGGTGTACTTACCTCAATATATGCCAGCACTTCTTTTTCTGCTTTTTCTGTTTCACCTGCATCAAAATAAATCTGTGCTACAAGATATTTTGCTTCTGCACCATAAACATTACGCGTATCTTTTGCCAGAACAGTCAGATCAGCCAGTGCTTCTGTCGCCTTTCCTGTAGCCAGCAATGCTTTGGCACGATAATAACGGGCTTCATTTTCAAGCTCCGGAGCCAACTTGCTTTGGGCCAGCAGGGCTGAAGCAGTTGTCACGATCTCAGTCTGGTCATTGGCCATCCATGCACTGCGCAATGCTCCCGTTTCTGCCTGCAGGCGTTCTTCCTGTGACAAAGCACGGTCCGCCATACGCTTGTAGAGTCCCAGAGCTTTCGGATAATCTTTTCCCTTGTAAGCGATGTCTGCGCTCATACCCATCGCTTCCGTTGAGAATTTGCTGTCGGGATATTCAAGAACCTTATCCAGCCAGGAAGAGGCCGAAGCGTAATCCTGCTGGTTATAGGCAATGACTCCCAGATAATAAGAAGCATTCACACTAAATGCTCCCTGAGGGAATGATTGCAGATAACGGACAAAACTGTTTTTTGCCTCAGCAATCTCTCCACGCATATAAACACGTTCGGCAGCAACATAAGTCAGCGAATCACGTTCATTCACATCAAAGTTCGCTCCACCAGGAATCTGGGAAGCAAAAGCCATATAATCATCAACCTTGTTCAAATCAATATAGATTGACTTCAGGTCGCGCTGAGCCAGACGGGCCTCTTCACTTCCGGGATAAGCTGTTATCACCTTCTTATAAGCAGCAATCGCCTTGTCATACTGGTCAGTCTGATAATAAAGCAGACCTATTTCATTGGCTGCCTTACGGGAAAGCGGACTCTCCGGATAACGCTGAACCAGCAAAGAATAGCGGTTAATGGCATTCGAATGATCTTCCATCAGCACGAAAGCACGTCCCTGCTCATAAAGGGCATCATCCAGATACTGTGAAGAAGGATAAGCTGTAAGCAGCTGGTTCAATGTTCCGATCTTTCCGGCATAATCCCGCTGCAAGCCTTTCACAAAGGCTTCCTGGAACAACGAATAATCACCGAATGAAGGATCATAAGCTACAGCCTGTGCATACAGACTGCGGGCCTCATCGAAACGGCGGGCGTAGAAGTAACAGTCACCTATACGGTTGCTGGCATCCGCTGCAACGGTACGTTCCCGGGAAGCAACCAGTGGCACACAACGTTCAAACCAGTTCAAAGCCTTGTTATACTGCTTCTGCTTAAAGGCACAGTAACCGAGATTATACAAGGCCAGGCCATATTCCTGAGAATTCTTATTGGTAGCAAACTCCAGATACTGGCGCAGGTCAGTTGCCGCAGCTTCATATTTCTCCATACGATACTTCGATTCTCCCCGCCAGTAATAAGCGTCAGCCTTCGTCTGCTGATTATACTGTCCCAGTTGCAAAGACTGGCTGAAATACTCAATCGCATTTTCAAAAGCTGCTTGCGCAAAGGCCTGTGTACCCAGGCGGAAAAGCAGTTTCTGCTTAGCTTCCAGAATACGGTTTCCCGGATGACTGATCTTTGCGATGGACTTCAAAGCCGCCAGGTAACTTTTGGTATTCATATATACCTCAATCAGATAGTCATTCACCTTATCGGTATAAGGAGAATTGGGATATTCATTCAGGAAACGTTCGAAAACAGTCACTGATTCGGCAAACGGAGAATAAGAAGTTTCATGGATGCACAGAGCGTAATTATAAAGTGCCTGTTCCCGTATACTCCGATCAAAATCCATCGTAGAAGCCTGCTCAAAAGCCATACGGGCCTGATTACGTTCCTTCAGTTGCAGATAAGCCAGACCCATGTGAAGGTAAGCATTCTGAGTCAGAGCATCCTTGGGTCCCGTAGCCTCGCCCAGACAAGCAGCAGCCTGAGAATAGACACCCATATTATAATAGCTCATACCCAGCTTATACATGGCTTTCCGGTCTCTGTTCTCCGTAGACTGACGATACTGCTCCAACTGCTTGACAGCCCCGGTATAATCATTCAACCCATAAGCTGCCTCACCGGAGATCCGATGCATTTCCGAAGCATGTTCCTGACCTTCATACGAAGCAAGCCAGGTATCAGCCAGGTTCTTTGCCTGACGGTTATCTCCCTTGATCAGATAAATATCAGCTATATAATAAGGTGCGAGAACCCGATAGGCTTCGTTTGTTTCCACTTCACGGAAGCCGTTCAACGCATGGTCATAGCGACGGTTCACATAATCAATATAGGCAAGATTATATACCGCATCGTCATGATAACGGGAACTTGCAGCCTTCAGGACAGAGAACCAGATTCCAGCCTCTTCCAGATTGCCGATCTTCATATAAGCTGTACCCAGGCGCATGGTACATTCATCCCGTTCTTCTTCACTCAACATGTCAATATCACAACCTTTAAAAGTAGCGATAGACTCCAGGTATTTTCCTTTAAAGAACCAGGCCGAAGCTATTAAGGATTGCATCCGATTGGCATAACGTGATTCGGGATATGCCTCCAGATAAGCACTCAAAGCTTCAATACAATCCGGCATTTTCAGTTCATAGGAAGTGCAGGCCAGCATATAGGCTGCCTCATCCAGCAGATCAGTTTCTCCATTCTGCCGGACATATCGATCCAGTGTCTGCCGCGCCGCAGCATAATCCTGGCGCAAAAAGAGCTGTTTGCCGTCATCAAACAAACGGCGCGAATCGGTCAACGGTTCCGTCTGCTGCCCGGAAGCAGCAAGTGGAAGCGCGCATAGCCAACCGGCTATCAGCATGTATCTTTTATTTTTCATATTTAGAGATATAAACGATTTACTACAGAAATAAGTTTTCTCAACGATCAGTCTTTCCGAAACTGAGGCATCGACAAGAAGCGTTTCACTCCTTCCCGGACAGAATCAAGACCGAACTTCTCCGGATCAATCTGATCCAGCGGCAGCCAGAACGAATCAGCAACATCATCCATGGCCTTCAGACGGGTATCATCGGCCACCTGACAGAGGAAAAACAGATCAAGGGTATGAACCAGAAAACCTGAATACAAATAAGTGTTAGGCAAGGAAAACAGATAGGTTGTCTGAATGACCTCCAGTCCGGTTTCTTCCTTTACTTCCCGCTTTACCCCTTCTTCGCCCGTCTCATACATATCAATGAAACCGCCGGACAAATCAAGTGTACCTTTAGCAGGTTCCTTTCCCCGACGGCAAACCAACAGTTCATGATTCCGGTTCAGAATGAAAGCTACTGTTGCCGCACTGGAATTAAAATAGTAAGTAAAACCACAGTCGGCACAATGCTTTGATTTCTCATTATGAATCTCAAAATGAGAAGAACCACATTTCGGACAATACTTAAATAATTCTAATGGATGCATAACTCCACAATTTATAAAACTTCACAAAGATAACAGAAATGAAGGAATAAAGTCAAGAAAAAGAAAGCTTATCCACAAGTTTCACATTCTTTTTAATATATCCTGCATTGTTTTTAGGGACAAAAGCATAGATAAATAAAAAAGTTTTTCTACATTTGCTTACAATATGATATAATAAGAACCATAGTTATGGAAAAAATTGATAACTTAGACAAACAAATTCTGGAAATAATCTCCCAGAATGCCCGTATTCCTTTCAAGGATGTTGCCGCAGAATGCGGTGTCTCACGTGCAGCCATCCATCAGCGTGTACAGAGACTGATTGATCTTGGTGTGATCATCGGATCCGGATATCATGTCAATCCCAAGAGTTTAGGTTACAGCACCTGCACATACGTGGGTATCAAACTGGAAAAAGGATCCATGTACAAAAGCGTTGTTGCCGAACTTGAAAAGATTCCCGAAATCGTAGAATGCCATTTCACTACCGGTCCTTACACCATGCTGACCAAACTGTACTCTACAGACAACGAGCATCTGATGGAACTGCTGAACTCCAGAATTCAGGAAATCCCGGGAGTTGTGGCTACTGAAACACTGATTTCCCTGGAACAGAGCATCAAGAAAGAAGTCCCCATCCGCAACGAAAAGAAATGATGGAGTGGTTACTGACTTACCACGTCGGAGGAATTGTCATCGGAATATGCACATTCCTGATTATCGGATTCTTTCATCCGGTTGTCGTTAAGGCCGAGTATTACTGGGGAACCCGGTGCTGGTGGATCTTCCTGCTGCTGGGAATTCTTGCCCTGGCCGGTTCTGTCCTTGTCGACAATCTTCTGATAGCTTCCTTATTGGGCGTATTCTCTTTCTCCTCTTTCTGGACCATCAAAGAGCTGTTCGAACAGCGCGAACGGGTTCTGAAAGGATGGTTTCCGATGAATCCTCAAAGGAAACATGAATACGAAGTGCCCCCGACCGATACTCCGGAATGAGAAGTTCTTTTTCACAAGAAGAGCCGCAGAAATTATGAGCAGACAACTTCTGCATCCGTAATTTCTGCGGTTCTTGTTTTTACAGGAAACGAACTCATTCGATCACAGCTTTCACCGGCTGTTGTTTCACCGTATCCAGCGGAACAGCCCGATATGCAATTTTTGAGAAATCGATTTTCCGCAAATCTATGCTGCGAATCTGACTGTTGTACATCGTCCGGTAATAAATCGTGCGGCTGGTCATATCCGTTGCGGAAGTCCATTGCGTAGCACTGGGAATGTCAACAGGAGTCTGTCCCTTTGCGAATTCAATACCGATGGGAATGTCAAAGTTATTCAGAATCTGGAAACCCTGCAGGACTGTTTCCTGAGAAGTAGCCAGCACGGGAGCCGTAGCCTGATAGAAAGCTGCTCTCACAAACCGTGAAGGCGGAGTTACATCTCCCGGTATTCCCAGGAAACCGCTTCCGGCTCCAAACGAAGTCAGGTTTGTTTCTCCCAGCTGGTTTTCGGGAGCCGTACCCGGAAAGAGATTGACATAATTATTCAAGTTGGTCAGATGCCATTCCAGATCCGGAGAATTGGTCAGCACACCGAGAGGATTCTCATAGAACCGTGGCGTTCCATCCATAATCTCCAGCACGATCTGCCGTCCGGAAAGATCCGTAAAACGCCAGTGTACGGTCGATGCCCGGGGATCAACGTTTACCACGTGAACCTGCCGGACTGCTTCCTTCACCTCATCGACATTCTTACAGCTTCCCAGAATCCATGACACCAGCTGCAAATCAGATATACTCTGAGCCTTCAGCGAAGGATTATAGGTTTCATACTTTCCATAACGGGGAAAATAGAACAAACCGGCTGAAAGCCCGGCTTCATTCAGGCCTTCGGCTACAAATTCTTTCTGCTGGACAGCCAGGCCCACATAACCGTAACGAGAGGTAAACACCATGCCGTTCTGTCCTTCCGGAGTATAGGACTGTTCCTTGTAGTTGCGCGGAACAATCACATACTGACTGTTCAGATCACTTCCGCCCCATTCAATCGTACGTGCCACAACCGTAGCTCCGTCTTTACTTTTCAGCGTAATGCCTGTACAGGCATCAGCCACTGAGGGGGACAACAAACCAGCCGCCATCAGGGGCACTACAAACATCTTCTTCAATTTCATATCGATCAGTTTTATATAGAAAACAATTAACAAATGAATAAGTTCACTGTTCTTTCCGGTATCCATACGGAGTTTTTCCCGTCATGCGTCGGAAAAAATGGTTTTGCCGCCCTGCTCTATGCAGGAGCCATCTTCAGCTACAAGAAGAGAAATAACTGACTCTACGGGAAGGAAAGGCCTGGAGAAAACGTATTTTAACATTCAAGGGAGTATATCTTGTTCAGAAATCGCTATATTTGAAAATACGAACCTTAAACGTAGAGAATATGAACTCAAATCCGATTTTCAACATGCACATCCCCACCAAACTGGTTTTCGGATGTGGAGAAATTAAAAAGCTGGCAACAGAAAAGCTGCCGGGTAAGAAAGCGATGATTGTCATTTCTTCCGGTACTTCCATGAAGAAATACGGTTATCTGGACAAAGTCATCAACCTGCTTACAGAAAACGACACGGCTTCCATCGTGTACGACAAGATACTTCCCAACCCCATCAAGAGCCACGTCATGGAGGCTGCTGCCATCTGCCGTGAGAGAGGATGCGATTTCATTGTCGGTCTGGGTGGCGGAAGTTCCATCGACTCAGCCAAAGCCATCGCCGTAATGGCGTGCAACGACGGTGACTACTGGGACTATATCCAGGGAGGAACCGGCAAGGGACGCCCGGTCAAGAAAGTACTTCCCGTCGTAGCCATACCGACAACAGCCGGAACCGGAACGGAAGCCGACCCGTGGACGGTAATTACCAATGAAGAACGTCAGGAAAAAATTGGCTTCGGATGCCCGGGCACTTTCCCAGCCCTTTCCATCATTGATCCGGAACTGATGGTTTCCATCCCGCCACACCTGACCGCCTATCAGGGCTTCGATGCTTTCTTCCATGCAGCCGAAGGATTCATCGCCAACTGCTCGACTCCGATCAGCGACCTGTATGCCCTGGAGGCCATCCGCCTGCTGGCCAAATATCTGCCAATTGCTGTCAGTGACGGGAAAAACCTGAAAGCACGCGCCAAAGTGGCCTGGGGAAGCACACTGGCCGGCCTCGTGGAATCCACTTCCAGCTGTACTTCTGAACATTCCATGGAACATGCCATGAGTGCATTCTATCCCGAACTGCCCCACGGTGCCGGACTGATAGCGCTGAGTGAAGCCTATTTTGAAACTTTCCGCAACGACAGCATGAAACGTTACATGAAGATGGCTGAGGTAATGACACAGCAGAAGAGCAACCGCCCGAGCGACTTCATTGACGCACTGGTACGCATGCAGACAGCCTGCAACGTACGCGACATCCGGCTCAGCGACTGGGGACTGAAAGAAGAAGACCTGCCGAAAATGGTACAGAATGCACGCGACACCATGGGCGGCCTTTTCCTGTTCGATCCACGCCCGCTGACAGATGAAGAGATCCTGAACATTTACAAGAAATCCTATCGCTAACTGACGACGGATATCCTTCAGGTACGCAGGAAAGAAGTTCCGACTTCTTTCCTGCGTTCTTTTTTGCCGGATTACCCGAATCGAGCAGTCAATCAGCCGACATCGAGCAGACGATTGACCGAAATCGAACGGAGAATCTTCCAGCATCGAACAGACGATTCTACCGTATCGTGCTGGTGGAACTAAAAATATTTCATAGAAAAGAGTACTTTATCCGAATATTATTTGTATATTTAGCAAAAACAATACCCAAAGAAAGGAGGATGCCGGGTATTGAACCTATGTTTCAACAACCATTCTTAAATTTTTCATGACATGAAAACACTAAAACAACTGACCGTATTAA
>NZ_EQ973643.1:156172-189633 GCF_000157915.1 Phocaeicola coprophilus DSM 18228 = JCM 13818
GCGCATAATGAGTATTATTAATTGTCCCAGACTTATAGATAAGATATCTCCTAAAATTACCCAATGGAAAAATACACTGGAAGAACTGTCTATAAGCAGAACGTCTTTTTATGGAGAGATTCCTAAGGAAATTGGAGAGTGTCAATTAGTAAAATATGTAGATCTAACCTGGAATAAATTCTCAGGAACCATTCCGGCGGAGATTGGTAAAATACCATGTTTTCCCATCCATCTGAACCATAATGAATTTACTGGTATAGACTGGAGTATTTACACTGAAAAATATGGTAATACAGGTATAACCGCTGCCTATAATAATTTTATAGGCGAAATACCTCAAGAGGTTTTAGATTCAGAACAATGGAACAATAGTTATCACTCTTTCTATCCCTTCAACGAAGGGTATGGCTTTACAAATTATCCGTTAGATGAGAACCAATTACCGAAATAGTATGAAACAGTTTATAATCACTATAGGTATGGCTGTGCTATCCGTAGGATGTGCAGACCAATCCATTGAACCAATGGAAAACATAGGAAATGACATTATTTCCAGAAGTATGAACCCATATTCAGAATCCACTTCCAACCCAACGCTGGCTACTGATTGGGAAAACCTGGAAGAAATCACCGATTATAGAGGATGGAGTATTAAGAGTCCATGGAATCTATTTTCCAGCATGGGGGATTATGAATTTGCCCAAGATATAAAGAAAGAAGATGGTTGGACTATGCTTTTTCACACCTTCAAGGAAGTCGGTAATTCACCACATGATAATTATATCTTTCTTTATAACCGACTGACCGGGTGGATGAAAATTTTTTACTATGTAGAAAGTGGAGTTAATAGTAATCATGGCATCTGGACCCTGAAAAGCCAGTTAGGAACAACAGATTTCTTCAATCTGAATCAATATATTGCATTGCCCGACAATACATCCCAGCCGTATGATGGGATTGAGTTATCTAATATTGCACAATCGAAAGAGTATGGATTCAATACGGGATGGAATGGATTCCAGATAGAGATCCCTTATATCACAGATATTGAAAATCAGTCGTTTTATCTATCTAGTTATTGTAATGAAGTTACTTCATATAATTTTCAGGGACAGCTCAATATTGAAACAGAAGGCAGTATTATCAAAACGTATGAGAATCCTAACGATCAAAAAATTCAGAACGGTATAGCCAATGTCGGAAGTAACAAAGCCAAAGCATTGATTGACAAAATGAAGGAAAAGTCTGATCAGGGCATGGCATCTGATAATACAGGAACCATTAAGGCAAAGTTTGGTACGAAAATTATCAATGCTTTGTCCAAAGTGAAACAAGGCGATATCAAGTCTGCTATTCTGGGCGGTCTTAATCTTATCTTCGGAACCTCTACCGTACAAGATACTTATACGGTTAACCTCAGTTCTACAGGAAATATCACATACACAGGAAATGGATATACACCCAAAAGTAGTTCTATTCCTGGAATTAGGATCCCATTGTTTGATATCATGAATCCCAGTATCTCAAGTAACAATTTAGAATTATCTGCCGAAAATATGGTCTTGCCTGAAGACGGATCCATGACAAGAAGTGGAGAGAAAGTATTTCCCGGAGTCTGGACGTTGGCTTCTGCACCGAAACTCTATCCAATGCGTTATTCTCCTTATAAGCCCAAACCATACGGTGGAGGATACATTACTCCTGTTCTGGAATATGGCACATGCTCTTATGAAATCCTGATAAATCCGGAATTGCAGCCTTACATTACCAGCCAAAGTTCATCTTATGAAATTATTTCACTGGCTAAACAAAATGGGAACAATCTGCCGAATGAATACATACAATATGGATTTCCGACACCTTTAATTTATGAGGATGACTATATGACCCTTAATGAGTCATATATGTCGATGGATAATTCGATTGAAGTTGGCAGTATGTGGGCTCTTCCACCCAGTGGATATGACTATTATTTCGACTGGGGGAAATATGATGTAAATGAACTGGTGGTCATTACATTGAATCTCACTTACAATTACAATGGAAAAGAGAAAAAAGTCTCTTTTTCCAGAACATACAAGCCTGAGTTTGTTTATTCTGATGCCGCAGACAAACGTATTTTTATAACTGGTCAATATAAGACACCATACATAATTAATACTGGTGAATACCCCTTAGGGCAAAAAGCAAATATTTTGTCCACTGAAGAGGAGCTTCATGAAAACGACAGCATTATGAGTAATATTCAATAGGCAAATCAATACTGTATAACTTTATTCAGAAGAGCAAGGCAACCTCAGGATTCTGGATCCTAAGGCTGCCTTTTCTTTTATCCACTCAATATTACTTTTGAGACAGTTCCTCAAGTGATTTTCCCTCATAATTGCAGATGGCCTGTTTAAACTCCAGAGGAAGTTCCACAGGTTCTTTCGTGGCAATGCTGTAGCCCACCATTACCGTACGGCACTGGCATTTGCGAATACCGCTGACCTTATCCACTGCACGCTGAAGCAGGGTAAAGCTTTTGTGTCCCAGATGAACAACAGAAGTCTCAATAACCAGTTCATCAGAGAAAAAGACCGGAGCCAGAAAATCTGCATTGATGTTTGCCACTACGATGCCGATGCGGTTCCATTCCTTTTGTCCGAATACATCGCGCAGGTAAGAAGTCTTCGCCAGATCGTAAAGTGAAAAATAGGAAGAATTGTTCATGTGACCGTACTGGTCGACATCGTTGAACCGGATCTGTACCGGCAAAACGTGCTTGAATGTCATTTCATCTGCCATAATAGTATCTCTTATTAAATCTTCAAATATATATCTTTTTTTTCAGAAGGCGGCTATCAAATGGCAATAATTTCTTACTTTTGTCCACAACTTAAGATTCAGACTTTAAAACATTATCGCATTATGAATAATAAATTTAGCAAAGAGACACTCTGCGTACAGGCAGGATGGACTCCGAAGAAAGGCGAACCGCGCGTCCTGCCCATTTATCAGAGTACAACCTTTAAATATGACACCAGCGAACAGATGGCCCGCCTGTTCGATCTGGAAAACAGCGGCTATTTCTATACCCGCCTGCAAAATCCGACCAATGATGCCGTAGCATCCAAGATTGCAGCCCTCGAAGGAGGAGTAGGTGCCATGCTGACTTCTTCCGGTCAGGCTGCCAACTTCTATGCAGTGTTCAACATCTGTGAAGCCGGCGACCATTTTGTCTGCTCGTCTACCATTTACGGAGGTACATTCAATCTGTTTGCCGTAACCATGAAAAAACTGGGCATTGAATGTACATTCGTGGATGCAGATGCACCGGAGGAAGAAATCAGCAAGGCTTTCCGCCCCAATACGAAATGTCTGTTCGGCGAAACAATCTCCAATCCGAGCATCAATGTGCTCGACATTGAGAAGTTTGCACGCATTGCCCACAAACATGGTGTGCCTCTCATCGTAGACAATACCTTTGCTACACCGATTAACTGCCGTCCCTTTGAATGGGGAGCTGACATCGTGACTCACTCCACCACCAAGTACATGGACGGACATGCCACCTGCGTGGGAGGAGCCATCGTAGACAGCGGAAACTTTGACTGGGATGCACATGCTGACAAATTCCCGGGACTGACCCAGCCCGACGAGTCTTATCACGGACTGACCTACACAAAGGCTTTCGGAAAAATGGCTTATATGACCAAAGCAACAGCCCAGCTCATGCGTGACCTTGGCTCAATCCAGTCGCCCGAAAATGCCTTTTTGCTGAATCTGGGTCTGGAGACACTGCACTTGCGTGTACCACGCCATTGCGAAAATGCACAGAAGGTTGCCGAATGGCTGGAAGCTAATCCGAAAGTGAAATGGGTAAACTATTGCGGACTGAAGAGCAGCAAATACTACGAACTGGCTCAAAAATATATGCCGAACGGTTCATGCGGTGTCATCGCCTTCGGTCTGAAAGGCAGCCGCGACGAAGCTATCAAGTTCATGGACAGCCTGAAACTTGCCTGCATCGTGACACACGTAGCCGATGCACGTACCTGCGTGCTTCACCCGGCCAGCCACACACACCGCCAGTTGACAGACGAACAGCTGATCGAAGCCGGAGTTGCTCCCGACCTGATCCGCCTGTCGGTGGGTATCGAGAATGCCAACGACATCATTGCTGACCTGGAACAGGCCATGAACCAGATTTAAAACAAAAAAAAGCGACCTGCTCTGATGAGACAGGTCGCTTTCTATGCGAATTACAGCTGTATATTAATCTTCTACAGGCTGAAAATCTTCTTTTCCTACACCGCAAACCGGGCAAACCCAATCTTCCGGAATATCTTCGAATGCAGTTCCAGGAGCGATACCACCTTCAGGATCACCTACTTCAGGATCGTAAACCCAATCGCAAACTGTGCAAATGTACTTTTTCATAATTGTCTTGCTTTACGTTAATTTTAAATGGTTTCTAATGTTGAAACAAATATAGAAAGAATTTGTTTATTCTCCTTTCTCCAATAACATTTTTTTCAATTCGGCCATTCCTTCGGATGCCCCTTTCTGTATGACATGTACTTTTCTTCCCGATGCAATGGCAACCTGCTTGGGGTCAATCAGATAAACCGGAACACCAGCCGGTACATAGTTCAGCAGTCCGGCGGCCGGATAAACATTCAGCGAAGTCCCGATAATAACAAAGATATCTGCCTTTTCCGCATACTCCACAGCTGTCTCAATCATCGGGACCGCCTCGCCGAACCACACGATGAAAGGACGCAGCTGAGAACCGTCGGGAGCCAGATCACCGATGTGGACTTCGTACTCCTCCGGCTTCAGTTCCCTGATATATTCCGGATTATTCGGCTGCCAGCTGGATGTTACCTTGGTCAGTTCCCCGTGCAGGTGAATGACATGTGAACTGCCTGCCCTTTCGTGCAGGTTGTCTACATTCTGCGTGATGACCGTCACCTGAAACTCCTGTTCCAGTTCAGCTAGCAGTTCATGTCCCCGGTTCGGCTTTACTTCCAGCAACTGTTTCCGGCGTTCATTATAGAAATCAATAACCAGCCGGGGATTGGCTGCATATCCTTCAGGCGTTGCCACCTGTTCCACGGGATAACGGTCCCACAGGCCGCCTGAATCCCGAAACGTACTGATGCCGCTCTCTGCACTCATTCCGGCACCTGTCAATACTACCAGATTTTTCATCGTTGAAACTCCTTCTTTTTCTAATCACCTTTGCAAAAATAAGAAATTTTATCTCTTTCAAAGCCTCATTTTCAAAGAAAAAAAGATACCTTTGCCCCCTGTTTGAAACTAATCTATTAATCACATATTTTATGGACAAATTCAGTTACGCCATTGGTCTGGGAATAGGCCAGAACCTGCTGAGCATGGGAGCTCGCAACATTGAAGTGAACGACTTTGCACAGGCTATCAAAGACGTATTAGAGGGGAACCAAACGGCAATCAGCCATACTGAAGCACGCGAAATCGTCAACAAGTATTTCACAGAACTGGAAGCAAAGATCAATGCTGAAAACATTGAAAAGGGAAAAGCTTTCCTCGAAGAAAACAAAAAGAATCCGAATATCGTGACTTTGCCGAGCGGACTGCAATATGAAGTCATCACCGAAGGAAACGGCAAGAAACCGAAGGCTACCGACCGCGTACGCTGCCACTACGAAGGTACGCTGATCGACGGAACCCTGTTCGACAGTTCTATCAAACGTGGAGAACCGGCCGTATTCGGTGTCAACCAGGTAATCAAAGGATGGGTAGAAGCTCTCCAGCTGATGTCTGAAGGAGCCAAATGGAAACTGTATATTCCTTCTGAACTGGCTTACGGCGCACAGGGTGCCGGAGAAATGATTCCGCCTCACAGCACACTGATCTTTGAAGTGGAACTGATCGAAGTATTATAATAACAAAATAAATAACGAAAGCAGATGAAAAAAGCAACAACAATCCTGATGCTGGCTGCCGCAACCGGTCTGGCATCATGTACGGCTCAAAGTCCGAAAGCTAATATGAAAAACGATGTGGATACTCTTTCATACATGATGGGTATCAGCAACACTCAGGGTCTGAAGGAATATGCCATGAATCAGCTGGGTATCGATTCTGCACACTTTGCAGATTTCGTAAAAGGCATCGAACAGGGTACTAAATCAACTGATCCGAAAAACGTAGCTTACACTGCCGGTATGCAGATCGGACAGCGCGTTGGAGGCGACATGATCAAAATGATCAACCGTCAGCTGTTCGGCAACGACTCTACTCAGTCTCTGAGCAAGGAAAACTTCCTCGCCGGATTCTTTGCTGCACTGGATGACAAGGCTCTGGCAAGCGTCGACTCTGCAAGCATGTATGTAAATACAAAGGCTGAAGAAATCCGTACCAAAGCTATCGAGGCTCAGTACGCTGACTATAAGAAAGAAAATGAAGCATTCCTCGCTGAAAACAAGAGCAAGGAAGGTGTGAAGACTACTGCCAGCGGATTGCAATACAAAGTGATCACTGAAGGAAAGGGAGAAGTTCCGACAGCTGAATCACGCGTAAAAGTAAACTACAAAGGTACACTCATCGACGGTACTGAATTCGATGCCAGAGAAGGTATGACATTCTCTGCCGGACATGTCATCAAAGGATGGACAGAAGCTCTGACCATGATGCCGGTAGGATCAAAATGGGAACTCTATGTTCCGCAGGAACTGGCTTACGGAAGCAGCGCTACCGGAAAGATCAAACCGTTCTCTACCCTGATCTTCGAAATTGAATTGCTGGAAATCGAAAAATAAGCTGATTTCTTACTTTTCATAAAAACAGAACAGGCGGGCGACATCTTCTTTGTCGCCCGCCTGCTTGTTTTTCCGGAAAACAGTTCCGGCTCTGTCCGGCTGCCGGATCAGGCTTTCTTTTCTTTTACGTCACAATGGGCTTCTACCACATTCACTACATAATCACCCAGCTTTTCACACTCGGTAATCAGATCCATGTAGTGTACGCCCATCTGGTAATCGTATTTCTTATCGTTTACGTCAATTACATTCTGGTTCTTGAGACGGTTCCGGTAATTGTTGATTTCCGTTTCAATGTTGAATGACTTATTAACATCCTCACTGTGGTGTACATCTTCAACCAGTGCAATCATCTGTTTCAGCGCCTCATCGGTCAGATGGAACATTTCATGGATATGCTCATACTGCCCCTGGGTAAAGTCTTCGCTGCCCCGGCGCTTACGGTTGATGGTACGGGCCAGATTGTAGCAGCTGTCACCAATGCTTTCGATCTCCGTTACTTCCCGGAGCATTCCCCGAATCTGTAACTTACTTTCCGAACTCAGACGTCCCTCGGAAACCTGATTCAGGTAATTGGCGATCTCCACTTCCATATTGTCGCTGATATTCTCATACTTCTCAATGCGGCTGAACAGCTTGTTGAAAGCCGTTTCATCATCGGTATGCAGCAAATCAGTTACCATCCGGAACATACGGCGGATACGCTCCGCAAAAAGATTGATTTCTTTCCGTGCCTGCAGGATGGAAAGTTCTGCAGTAGAAAGCATACCGCCTGTAATGAACTGCAAACGGTATTCTTCTTCCTGTTCTTTCTGAGGAAGCAGCTTGCAGACTGTCTTTTCAATGGGTTTGACAAACCAGATAAGAATCAGCACATTGCAGACATTGAAACAGGTATGGAAAGCAGACAGTTTAAAGGATACGGCTACACCGCCGGCCTCATTGATATTCATAAAGTCGGAAATAATCCAGTCAACCATGCTCAGGAAAGGTTCAAACAGAAACAATACCCAGATCACACCGAAGACATTGAACATCAGGTGAGCCATCGCTGCCCGGCGGGCCTGTGTGTTGGCCGTAAGCGCTGCCAAATTGGCCGTAATGGTTGTTCCGATATTCTCTCCCAGTACCAGTGCCGCACCCAGTTCAAAACTGATCCAGCCATTGGCACACATGATCAGCGTAATAGCCATCGTAGCGGCCGAAGCCTGTACAATCATGGTCAGAACGGTACCGATCAGGACGAAAAGCAGGACGGAGAAATATCCCATATCCGTATAGTTCTGGACAAAAGCCAGCATGTCAGGATTTGCACTCAGGTCGGGTGCATTGGTCTTCAACAGATTCAGACCCATGAATAAGAAAGCAAAACCGAAGATAAATTCCCCGACAGACTTGCGGGAGCTTTTTTGAGAGAAAAGAAGAGGAATGCCGACGGCAAGAAGAGGAAGAGACATGGCCGAGATATCGACCTTAAATCCGAGAGCGGAAATGATCCAGGCAGTCACCGTAGTACCGATGTTCGCTCCCATAATGACACCTATGGATTGGGACAGTGTCAGAAGACCGGCGTTGACGAAGCTGACAACCATGACCGTTGTCGCAGAAGAAGACTGGATCAGGGCAGTAATCAGCATACCGGTCAGCACTCCGGTCACCCGATTGGTCGTCATAGCGGTTAGAATACTGCGAAGCCTGTCGCCCGCAAATTTTTGAAGTCCTTCACTCATGATTTTCATTCCGTAAAGGAAAAGTGCCAAAGATCCTAGCAGCTTTAAAAAATCATAAAAAGAATATTCCATTTGAATTTAATTAATCGGGAACAGGCTTTTAATTATTTAATTGAGTAAATTAACCGCCGATTCACTCGCGTTAGTAATATATGTTACAATTATGCTACAAATATATTGCAAAAATAACAATTCCACAAAAGATTTTGCCGAAGGCAGCTCACTTTTGGATATTTATAAAGGTTTTAATCTGCAAATGCCGTACGGACCGGTCAGTGCAAAAGTCAACAACAAAGTGGAAAGCCTTGATTTCCGGGTTTATTACAATAAAGATATTGAGTTTCTGGACATCACCAGCCCGTCAGGTATGCGTACCTATGTCCGCTCACTCTGCTTCATTCTGGTAAAGGCTGTAGAAGAGCTTTATCCCACCGGAAGCATCTCTCTGGAACATCCGGTATCCAAAGGTTACTTCTGTGACCTGCATATCGGACGGCCGGTCAAACTGGAAGACGTCAGTGCCATCAAACAACGGATGCAGGAACTAATAGCCGAAGACATACCGTTCCAGCGTATCGAATGCCACACAGAAAAGGTGGTGCATCTGTTCCGTGAACGGGGCATGACAGACAAGGCTCAGTTACTGGAGACTTCAGGACAACTCTACTCTTATTACAACCGTCTGGGAGACACCGTCGACTATTATTACGGCAGTCTGGTGCCCAGCACAGGGTATATCCGTCTGTTTGACATCGTGAAATATTATGACGGACTGCTCCTGCGCATTCCCAACCGGCAGAATCCGGACCATCTGGAAGATGTGGTCAAACAGGAGAAAATGCTGGAAGTATTTCAGGAATATCACCGCTGGAACCAGATCATGGGATTAAGCACGGTAGGCGATTTCAATACGGCCTGCAATGACGGGCATGCCACCGATCTCATCAACCTGTCGGAAGCTCTGCAGGAAAAGAAAATAGCCCGCATTGCCGATGAAATCACCAACCGGGGAGAAAACGGAGAACGCGTGAAGCTGGTACTGATCTCGGGACCTTCTTCTTCAGGAAAGACTACCTTCAGCAAACGCCTCAGCATTCAGCTGATGACTAACGGGCTGAAGCCTTATCCGATTTCACTGGATGATTATTTCGTGAACCGCGAAGATACCCCGCTGGATGAAAACGGACAGCATGATTTCGAATCTCTGTATGCCCTGGATCTGCCCTTCTTCGAAAACCAGCTGAAAGAGCTGATTGCCGGAAAGGAAATTGAACTTCCCCGGTTTAATTTTACAACCGGAAAGCGGGAATTCAGCGGAAAGAAGCTGCGCATTGACGAACATACCATTTTGATTCTGGAAGGAATCCATGCCCTGAATCCGGCACTGACTCCCAATATTCCGGCCGAAAACAAATACAAGATCTATGTTTCAGCGCTGACAACAATCCTGCTGGACCGCCACAACTATATTCCGACCACCGACAACCGCCTGCTGAGAAGAATCATACGCGATGCCAAGTACCGGAATTATTCGGCCACCCAGACCATCGCACGCTGGCCAAGCGTACGGGCCGGAGAAGACAAATGGATCTTCCCGTATCAGGAAAATGCGGATGCCATGTTCAACTCGGCCCTGCTGTTTGAACTGGCTGTGCTGAAGGATTATGTGGAGCCTATTCTGAGAAAAGTTCCCAACAACTGTCCGGAATATTCGGAAGCTCACCGCCTGTTACGCTTTCTGGCTTACTTCGTTTCCGTTCCTGACAAAGAAATTCCCCCGACTTCCCTCCTGCGTGAATTCCTGGGAGGAAGCAGTTTCCAATACTGACCGTACAAGCCTGCATGGAAGATCCCCTGCTACCTGACAAGGGGTTCCATGCAGGCTTTATCCTGTAATTTCTGTCTGCATCATTCTTCTTTCTTCATTAATTTACTATTTTTGCAACTGGAATCAATAGATATACTGGTTATATGACACAATACTCTCGTCAGGTACAGACACAGGCACAGCAACAAGTGCAGACCCTGTCACCACAACAAATTCTGGTTGTAAAACTTCTGGAGCTTCCCACACTTGAACTGGAAGAACGGATTCATTCGGAATTGCTGGACAATCCGGCATTGGAAGAAGGCAAGGAACCGTCTGAAGATCACGAAGACCATGAAGATAATTTTGCAACGGACGAAGACGGGGAACCCAACAGCGATTACGGCGAAGACCTGTCGCTAGGGGATTACCGGACGGAAGATGACATTCCAGACTATAAACTTCAGGAAAACAACCGTTCCAAAGGAGAAACGCCGGAAGAGATTCCTTTTTCGGACAATGTTTCGTTTTATGAAACCCTGAAGGAGCAGCTTGACATGCAGGATCTTACCCCGGAAGAGAAACAGCTGGGAGAATATCTTATCGGATCACTGGACGATGACGGTCTGTTGCGCAAAAGTACCGAATCACTGATGGATGAACTGGCTATTTATCAGGGCATCTATACTTCACCGGAACAACTGGAACACGTATTGTCCATCATTCAGGACTTTGATCCTGCCGGAATCGGAGCACGCAGCCTGCAGGAATGTCTGCTGCTGCAAATTCAGCGCAAGGAGAACTCGCCGCTGAAACAGATTGAACTGGATATCATTGGCAAGTGCTGCGACGAGTTTACCAGAAAAAACAAAGATAAAATCATCCAGAAACTGGGTATCACCGAAGAACAGTACAATGCAGCTACGGCTGAACTGACCAAGCTGAACCCGCGTCCGGGAAGTTCTCTGGGAGAAACGATCGGCAAGAACCTCCAGCAAATCATTCCGGACTTTATCGTTGACACCGAAGATGACGGTACCGTAACCCTGACGCTCAACAACCGGAACGTACCGGAGCTTCGCCTGAGCCGGGAGTTTACGGAAATGCTGGACGAACATACGCGCAACAAAGCAAACCAGAGCAAGGAGTCGAAGGATGCACTGATGTTCCTGAAACAGAAAGTGGATGCGGCACAAGGATTTATCAATGCTGTCAAACAGCGTCAGCAGACCTTGCTCAGCACCATGCAGGCCATCATAGACCTGCAGCTTCCGTTCTTTCAGGACGGAGATGAATCCCGTCTCCGCCCCATGATTCTGAAGGATGTGGCCGAACGTGCCAAACTGGATATCTCAACAGTGTCCCGCGTCAGCAACAGCAAATACGTGCAGACCAATTTCGGAATATATCCGCTGAAGTTCTTCTTCAGTGACGGTTATACGACCGAAAGCGGAGAAGAACTCTCCGTGCGGGAAATCAAGCGCATCCTGAAGGAATGCGTGGACAACGAGAACAAAGAGAAACCCTATACTGACGATGAACTGGCAGACATGCTGAAAGCCAAAGGATATCCGATTGCCCGGCGCACCGTGGCCAAGTATCGCCAGCAGCTGAATATTCCCGTAGCAAGACTTAGAAGATGAAATGCTTATGGAAGGAACCAATATCCCTGATGAACTGACCTACCACGAACCGTCTCCACGCAGTAATACGGAACGGAGAGGAACCTTATTCATGACGGCACGTGTCGTTTCAACAATCTTCACGCCGTTCATGGTTCCCTTTATTGCGTTTTTCCTGCTCTTCTTTTTCACTTACCTGCGCATCATGCCCCTGCAATACAAACTGACGGTTCTGGCGCTGGTTTACTGTTTTACCATTCTGCTCCCGATGCTGGGCATCTATCTTTTTCAGAAAATCAACGGATGGGGCATTCATGGACTCAGCAACCGCAAGCAACGCTTTGTCCCTTACGGACTGACCTTATTAAGTTATCTTGGCTGCTATCTCACGATGTACCGGATCCACCTCCCCCGCTACATGTGCGGAATCATTCTGGCCACCATGATCTGCATGATCATCTGCAGCCTGATCAATTTCCGACTGAAAATCAGTACACACATGGCCAGCAGCGGCATGATGGTCGGCGGTCTGCTGTCCTACAGTTTCATTTTCCAGTTTAATCCCGTAGGCTGGCTCTGCTTCTTTATCCTGCTTTCCGGAATGCTGGGTTCCGCACGCATCATCCTGCGACAACATACTTTAAATGAAGTGGGCGGAGGTTTTTTAGTCGGATTGTTTTGTGGTGTCATCGGAATTTTGTTTATTTGAAACATCTAATATTAACCCTTAAATAATAGAATTATGAATTTCCCAACAAATGTAAAGTACACAAGCGAACATGAATGGATACGCCTGGAAGGCGAAGAAGCCTACGTAGGTATTACAGATTATGCACAGGATCAGCTGGGTGACATCGTCTTTGTAGATGTTACAACAGAAGGCGAAACCCTGGAAGCAGGAGAGGTTTTCGGAACTATTGAAGTAGTAAAGACCGTTTCCGATCTGTTCCTTCCTGTCGGTGGTGAAATTCTGGAAGTAAATCCTGAACTGGAAGAACACCCGGAACTGGTCAACCAGGATCCTTACGGAAAAGGCTGGCTGGTACGTATCCGTCCGACAGATGTTTCCGAAATGGATAAGCTGATGGACGCTGAAGCATACAAGCAGATTATCAATGAATAACTCAAAAACTAATAAAAACGAATGAAACCAATTGTAAGTATTATTATGGGCAGTACCTCCGACCTTCCCGTGATGGAAAAAGCGGCCAAACTGCTTGACGAAATGCAAGTACCTTTTGAAATGAATGCTCTTTCAGCCCACCGTACACCGGCTGAAGTTGAGAAATTCGCCAAGGAAGCTGCAGGACGGGGCATCAAGGTCATCATTGCTGCTGCCGGAATGGCTGCTGCATTGCCCGGAGTCATTGCTGCCAATACAACACTTCCCGTGATCGGAGTACCGGTTAAAGGTTCTGTGCTGGACGGTGTGGATGCTCTTTATTCCATCATCCAGATGCCTCCCGGAATACCGGTAGCCACCGTAGCGATCAACGGTGCCATGAATGCTGCGATCCTGGCAGTACAGATGCTGGCCCTTGCTGACGAAACACTGGCTACCAAGTTTGCAGCCTATAAAGAAAGCCTGAAAAACAAGATTGTGAAGGCTAATGAAGAACTGAAGGAAGTTAAATATACTTATAAGACCAATTAATGGATTACTTCAACTATTCACGAAGACAGTCTAATGAAGTATATGTTGGCGCCACTCCTATGGGTGGCGCTAACCCTATACGCATCCAAAGTATGACCAATACGGTCACTATGGATACCGAAGCCTGCATTGAACAGGCCAAACGCATTATCGATGCCGGTGGAGAATATGTCCGTCTGACGACTCAGGGAGTCAGAGAAGCCGAAAACCTGAAGAACATCAACGCCGGTCTGCGCGAACAGGGATACATGGCTCCCCTGGTTGCAGATGTTCACTTCAATCCCAAAGTGGCGGATGTAGCTGCCCTGTATGCCGAGAAGGTACGCATCAATCCGGGTAATTATGTGGATGCCGCACGCACCTTCAAGAAACTGGAATATACGGACGAAGAATATGCTCAGGAAATCCAGAAGATACGTGCCCGCTTCGTTCCTTTCCTGCAGATCTGCAAGGAGAATCATACGGCAATCCGCATCGGAGTGAACCACGGTTCTCTGTCAGACCGTATCATGTCCCGGTATGGAGATACTCCGGAAGGTATGGTAGAATCCTGCATGGAGTTTCTGCGTATCTGTGTCGACGAACAGTTCTCGGATGTTGTAATCTCCATCAAGGCCTCAAACACGGTTGTTATGGTCAAGACCGTACGATTGCTTGCCGAACAGATGGAAAAGGAAGGTATGGCCTTTCCCCTGCATTTGGGAGTAACGGAAGCCGGAGACGGCGAGGACGGCCGTATCAAATCGGCATTAGGTATCGGTGCCCTGTTGTCCGACGGACTGGGTGACACGATCCGTGTTTCATTGAGCGAAGCTCCGGAAGCAGAAATTCCCGTAGCCCGCAAATTGGTGGACTATATCATCGGACGGGAAGGACATCCTTATATCCCGGGAGCCGCAGCTCCTGAATTTGATTATCTCCACCCATCCCGCCGCCGTACCAAAGCTGTCGGCAACATCGGAGGGGATAATCTGCCGGTTGTCATTTCAGCCCGTCTGGAAGAGAATTTTGATGTTCAGGAACAGTTCAAGCCCGATTACTTCTATTGCGGCCAGGCGTTACCGCAGGAACGGCGTGCTGACATCGGTTACATCGTAGATGCAACAGCCTGGAAAGGCGAAGAAAACACCTATCCGGCATTCAACTACCAGCAGTTCATGGAACTGCATCAGAGTCAGGCTCCGGTCAAATTCCTCTTCATCCCTTACATGGCACTTACCGAAGAAGCCACAGCCTGTCTGCGGCAGCATCCGGAAGTGGTGGTGATTGCACAGAGCGTACATCCAAATCGTCTGGGCGAGCTCCGGGGACTGGTACATCAGATGATGGTTCAGGGTCTGGAAAATCCTGTTGTCTTCTTCCAGTTCTATCAGGAAAACAACCTGGAAGATCTGCAGATCAAAGCAGCAGCCGACATGGGCGCCCTCATCTTCGACGGTTTCTGCGACGGTATTCTGATCTACAACCACGGGGAAAGCATCATGGATACCAAGATCGATGAAACAGCCTTCGGAATCTTACAGGCAGGACGCATCCGTACCTCAAAGACTGAATATATTTCTTGTCCGGGTTGCGGACGTACACTGTATAACCTGGAAAGTACCATCGCACGCATCAAGGCGGCAACCTCTCATCTGAAAGGTCTCAAGATCGGTATCATGGGATGTATCGTAAACGGTCCGGGTGAAATGGCAGATGCTGACTATGGCTATGTCGGTGCCGGACGCGGCAAAATCAGCCTGTACAAGAAGAAAGAATGTATCGAGAAGAATATTCCGGAAGAACATGCCGTAGAGAAACTTATTGAACTGATCAAAGCAAACGGTGACTATCACTCCGCAGACCGCTCCGTCTGAAAAAGGAGGCCCGGTCCCGCTATAAAAAAAGACTTCGGCCTTTGAAGGAAAACGTCGAAACGTTTCACTTCAAAGGCCGAAGTCTTTTTTAAAAAGCTCGAGGCCTTTCCGGCACCGCCTCATGAGAGCATTTTGGCCGGTTCAAGGTCATTTCGCAGCCGATGCTGCTACAGGAACCGACAAGATCCGGGTATACTCTGCAGAGTTACCGAGCACTTCAACAGCCTTTTCCAGATCCTTGTCATCTTTCAGACGTTCCATGACCGCCCCGCGCTGATAGAAATAACGGGTGATGATCTCCTGTGAAATATATTCCCTGATAGGCTTCGCAAAATGATCCAGATCGCGGTCCAGATTATGGTTCAGTTTCTTCTCCAATGCCTTGAATTCTTCGGATGCTCCTTCCATGTAGCCTTCAAATTCAGCCATTTCCTTTAATGTCTTCAGGAGTTTCTCACTCTGCCGGTCGTACTTGAAGTTACGCGACTTAACCAACTTCTTGAAGTCTTCATAATCCGCGTCTGTCAGCTGAAAAGCATCTACCGAAGCCAAAGTCGGATGATCCCAGCAATACTGGGTTGCGTAATCAAAAATGATATCCTCGTTCATCAGATAGAAGATGATGTTCGGAAACTTATCTTCCTTGATCTCTATATCCGGACGAATACCTCCCCCGTCACGGACTTCACGTCCGGCAACGGTATGAAAGACATTGGTCAGGCTGTCAGGAGTACGGGCAACAGAACCGTCCGCATTCTTCTTGGCGTAATCAATGGCCTGGATGCAGCGTCCGCTGGGGATGTAATATTTGGAGGTCGTCACTTTCAGGGTTCCATTGTACGGCAAATTACGGGTAGTCTGCACCAGACCTTTTCCATAAGTACGTGAACCGATAATCACTGCACGGTCCAGATCCTGCAACGATCCGCTTACAATCTCAGAAGCCGACGCACTCGCTCCGTTTACCAGTACGGCCAGCGGAATCTGGGTATCAATCGGTTCGTTCTGTGTCTTATAAGATCCCTGCGCCTGTTTCAGCTTTCCTTTCATCGACACAATTTCCTGTCCTTTCGGTACAAAGTAGTTAATGATATCAACCGCTTCTCCAACAGAACCTCCTCCGTTGTCGCGCAGGTCAATGATCAAAGAGCGTGCTCCCTGCTGCTTCAGTTCGATAAAAGCCTTCTTGAAATCTTTCGAACAATTGTCGGTAAAACCAGTCAGAGCAATATATCCCACGCTGTCACGGACCAGACCATAATATGGAACCGGGTTGGTACGGATATTCTTCCGGGTCAGTTTGAACTCAAGAACAGTACTGTCATTTTTCAACGGACGCAGTACCCGCAGAACAAAGGAAGTCCCCGGTTCACCGCGCAGCGCCTCGCTGACCTTTCCTGAAAATTCCTGAGGTTTCATGTCGCCACGCACCATTTCCTTTCCGCCTACCGAAAGAATAATATCTCCGGCTTTCACACCAGCCTCTGCAGCCGGCATGCCTTCCGTAGGTTCAACAACCGCAATGCGGTCTTTGGCCTCATAATAACGGATAGCGGCACCGATACCGCCATATTTACCCGTAATCATTTCCTTCAGACTGCTGACCTCTTCCTCCGGATAGTATTCCGTATAGGGGTCTGTCAGAGACAACATTCCCTGCACACCTTCCTGGATCATTTTCTCTACATCAACCGTGTCTACATAAAACATATCCAGTTCTTTAAAGATGGCATTGAACAGGTCCAGATTCTTGGCAATCTGAAAGTTCCGGTCATCACCTTTAAAAGAAGACATTCCCAATCCCAGGAAAATGACAAGTGCTGCTATCAGCGATTTCTTCGTATTCATGCAAAATTCATTTTAATCGGATGCAAATAAACACATTATTCTGCTTATGCCTGCAGAACTGTATCAATATTTAACTTTATTTCGTCCCACTTCGTTTCACTCAGCTCGGTTCCAACCACCTGAATGACATGGCTGGAAAGAATCGTAGCTATCCGGGCACACTTTTCCAGTGAATATCCATTGGTAAGTCCATACAGAAAACCGGCGGCATAGAAATCGCCTGCCCCCGTCGTATCCACCACATTTGTCACTGTCACCGGAGCTGCCTGCAGACATTGAGTGCCCTTGCGGATCAAGGAACCCTCTTTCCCTATTTTCACAATCGCAATGCTGCATTGCGAAGCAATTTCCTCCAATGCCTCATGAGGCTCTTTTCCGGTATAGGCTCTTGCTTCGCTTTCATTCGCAAAAACCACATCTACATACTGCGTAATCAGATGATCGAAGAAATCTCTTCCTGCTTCTACGATATTATAGCTGGCCATATCCAGGCAAACCTGAAGTCCCGCCTCCTTCGCCAGACGCATGGCGCGTTCAATCAGTTCGTGATTCTGCAGCAGATATCCTTCCACATATAAATAAGAATATCCGGCAAACATTTCGGGCATCAGCTCTTCGGTCTGCAAAGTAGAGGCAGCTCCCAAATATGTGCCAAAAGTCCGCTCTCCGTCCGGTGAAATAAAGGTAGAGGCAATCCCTGAAGGCAAGGCACACTCCAGCAAACGGGTTTCAACCTTCATCTGCTGCAGATGTTTCCGGAAAAACATTCCATATTCATCCGTTCCGATCTTACCTATAAATCCCGGAGCTGCTCCCAGATGAGCCAAAGCACTGATCGTGTTTCCGGCAGAACCTCCCGTTGCACAGTGTGTCTTCATCCGGGAAAACAAATCCTGTATTTTCAGAAGGGTATCTTTTCCGATCAGTTGCATGCTTCCTTTGGGCAAATTCATGCTTTCCAGCAACGCATCATCCTCAATTACGGCCAAAATATCCACTAAAGCATTGCCAATTCCTATAATTTTATCCATTCTTCGATATTTTTTTTGCAAAGATATTGCATATTTCAAAATATCCTACTACCTTTGCGACGCAATTGAGAAAAAAACCTTCTTCAGTAGCTCAGTCGGTTAGAGCATCTGACTGTTAATCAGAGGGTCGTTGGTTCAAGTCCAACCTGAAGAGCTGAAATTTCCTCTCGATTGCAAAATTCTTCAGTAGCTCAGTCGGTTAGAGCATCTGACTGTTAATCAGAGGGTCGTTGGTTCAAGTCCAACCTGAAGAGCAAACATAAAATAAAGAATTAATATTCTTCAGTAGCTCAGTCGGTTAGAGCATCTGACTGTTAATCAGAGGGTCGTTGGTTCAAGTCCAACCTGAAGAGCTGAAAAGAGGCTATTTCAAAAACAATTTGAATAGCCTCTTTTTTTTATCCCGATAGTTTGAATTTACATTTAAGGAGGACAGCATTATGAGAAAGTATCTTTATTGCGAAAACGGCTTTGTTGAAAAAGAGAACTGGATTCCTAATTGTTGGGTGAACGTCGAATGCCCGACTGCAGATGACTTCCGATTCCTGCAGGAAGAACTGCATGTCCCGGAATCTTTCCTCAATGACATTGCAGATACCGACGAGCGTCCGCGTACAGATACGGAAGGAAACTGGCTGCTGACCATTCTGAGAATACCGGTCCAGACCAATAATCAGAAAATCCCTTATGCGACAGTTCCCATCGGAATCATTACCAATGAGGAAATCATTATTTCCGTATGTTACCATCCGACTGAAATGCTTCCTGACTTCATCCAGCATACACGCCGGAAGGACATCAACGTCCCCAACAAGTATGAACTGATCCTCAGACTGATCTATTCTTCTGCCGTATGGTTCCTGAAGTATCTGAAACAGATCAATAATGAAGTCAACTCCGCCGAGAAAGAGCTGGAGCGAAGCATCCGTAACGAAGACTTGCTGCGACTGATGAACCTGCAGAAAAGCCTGGTCTACTTCAATACCTCCATCAGGGGAAACGAAGTCATGATCGGGAAATTACAGAATATCTTTTACGAACAGGATTACCAGAATCCGGAACTGACAGAAGACGTACTGATTGAGCTTAAACAGGCACATAATCAGGTAAACATCTACAGCGACATTCTGACAGGAACCATGGATGCCTTTGCTTCCATCATTTCAAACAATGTCAATACGATCATGAAACGCATGACCAGCTTATCCATCACGCTGATGATCCCGACATTAATTGCCAGCTTCTATGGGATGAATGTGGATATTCACATCGAAGCGATTCCACATGCCTTTGCTCTGATAATCTGCCTGTCAGTACTCCTTTCTTCACTGGCATTCTTCATTTTCCGGAAAATAAAATGGTTCTGATATGAAATACGGAGTTTCAAGAAGCACTTTACTCATTACTGCAGGTGTGGTCTGGCTGGTTGCCGGACTGAATATCCTGCGCATTGGGATCATCTGCTGGCTGGGAGACGGACAATACTGGCTGTTCAAAGTGTGTGAGGCGAGTCTGGTTTTTCTGCTTTTCTTTGCCTTTATTTTCCAAAAGCTGTACAACAAGCATACCCGGAGAATCAGTCTGAAAAAAGAACGGAACAACTGTCCGTTTTCCTTTTTCGACATCAGGGGATGGATCATCATGGTCCTGATGATCCTGATGGGAATCACCATCCGCAACCTCCGTTTATTACCGGGAAGCTTCATTGCCGTATTCTACACCGGATTATCGGTTGCTCTGAGTGCAACAGGCATCCGCTTCCTCCGGTTCTGGTGGATTAACCGGAACCGGCTATCCTGCCAGGATCAGGAAAACCGGACTACTCCAGAGTAATGCTACGGACCTGGATCTGTTCATGCAGAAAAACGGATGCTGATTCACGGAACTTGCTGACCGACTCCGTGGTCAGGAACTCACAGTGTCCGTTGCATGTACAGCGGCTGTTCATCTCTGTATGACGCGACAAATAATCTTTCAGGCTGCGGGCAACATATTCTCCCTGAGCTACCAGACGAATGTGAGAAGGAGTAAAACGGCGTATTTTATCAAGCAACAGCGGATAGTGCGTACATCCCAGGATCAGCGTATCAATTTCCGGATCCTGACTCAGGAGTCCATCGATATACTTCCTGACAAAATAATCAGCACCTTCGGAAGCAAACTCATTATTTTCAACCAGAGGCACCCACATCGGACAAGGCATGCCAGTTACCTGAACGTCCGGAAACAATTTATGTATCTCCAGCGGATAAGATTCAGAAAGGATCGTACCCGGAGTCGCCAGTACACCGACATGACGGGTTGCAGTCAGGGCACCGATGCTCTCCACCGTAGGCCGGATCACTCCAAGCACCCGGCGGGTCGGATCCAGATAAGGAAGATCATTCTGCTGAATGCTTCGCAAAGCTTTGGCTGACGCCGTATTGCAGGCCAGAATAACCAAGGGACATCCCAGTTCAAACAACTTACGGACAGCCTGCAAAGTAAATTCATAAACAACCTCAAACGAACGGGTTCCATAAGGAGTACGAGCGTTGTCCCCCAGATAAATGTAATCATTATGGGGCATCAGCTCACGTATTTTGGCGAGAATGGTCAATCCGCCATAACCGGAATCAAAGACTCCGACAGGCCCGGAAGAAAGAGAAGAAAAAGATAACATCTCAAACAACGATTAACAGATGTATAATCAGAATTCAGACAGTTCAACAATAGATACAGAAATAAAAAAATTGAGAATTAGCCTGCCTGAGCAGACTAGTTCTCAATCTTTCATATCGCTGCCCACAATCAGTTAGCAGGTGCAGCTGCCGGTGCAGCAGTAGCCGGATTATAAGGAGCTGCTGTCAGGCTGATACCCAGTTTAGTCTTGATGTCATTGGTTACATCCTTTGACTGAGCCTCATCAATGTAAGGGATATCAGTTCTTGCCAGGTCAAATACATAAGTGTAGCCACCTGCCTGACCGATTGCCTTCACAGCATCTTCCAGTTTCTTATAGATCGGTTCCATCATGCCACGGTAAGCCTGATCCAGCTGCTGCTGTGCATCCTGCTGGAACTGGATACCTTTCTGCTGCATTTCCTGAAGGTCTTTCTGACGACGTTCCAGAATGTTCTGAGGCAAAGTTTTCTGTTCCTGCTGGAAATCAGCAAATTTCTTCTGGAATTCTTCTTCAGCACGCTTGATCTCATCTTCATACTGCTTGGACATGGTTTGAATATCTGTCTGTGCCTTGGCAAACTCCGGCATAACCTGAATAATGTCTACAGATCTGAAATGTGCAAACTTCTGTGCAAAAACGCTCATCGGTGCGATGAACAACAGTAAAAAAGCAATTTTCTTCAACATAATCTTTAAAGTTTCTGTTTTGTTTATAATCATTTTCTCTTTGTGTGCAAATGTATAAAATTAATTTGAATATCCCATTTTTGCAAGAACTTCATTGCTGATATCAATGCGTGGAGAAGCAAAAATCATGCTCTGTGCAGATGCACGGTCTATCACGACATCATATCCCCGCTCTGTTGCAATGGCTTTTACGGCATTATAAATAGCATCCTGAACGGGTCCCATCAGTTCCTGACGTTTCTTCATCAGTTCTCCTTCAGGTCCGAAATACTGCTTTCTCAGTTCTGCAGCCTCTTTTTCCTTGGCTACAATCGCATCCTCCTGAGCTGTTTTCTGGGCTGCAGACAAGGTTGCCGCACTTTTCTGATAGGCTTCATACAAAGCTTTGGCTTCATTGGCCTTGGCCTCTACTGCTTCCTGCCACTGTTTGGACAAAGCCTCCATCTGTTGGTTTGCCTGCGTTACAGCCGGAATCTGCTTCATGATATACTCCATGTCAACAAGGACAAACTTCTGTGCCTGGACTGCCATCAGGCCGACAACAAGCAACACTGCCGAAAGGATCAATCGTTTCATATTCGTTCTTTTTAGTATTCTGTTAAGGAATTCAATCTCTGATTAAAAAAGCCAATAGATGATTATTGACAAACCTTACAGTCATTGCTCAACAATCATCTATCAACCCCTGATTATATTCTGTGTTATTAGAACTCTTGTCCGATGATAAAGTGGAACTGGCTTCCGCTCTGGCTCATGGAACCGTTAATCTTGTCGAAACCATACGCCCAGTCAATACCCATCATACCGACCATCGGAAGGAAGATACGGACACCGACACCAGCCGAACGTTTCAGGCTGAACGGATTAAACTTGGCCACATCGGTCCAGGCATTACCGGCTTCCACAAATCCGAGTGCATAAATACTGGTTGAGTTTTCCAGCATCAGCGGGTAACGGAGTTCAGCGCCCAGACGGATGTATGCATAACCTTCCGAACCATACGGGGTCAAAGCTCCATTTTCATATCCGCGGAGGGCAATCGTTTCGGAAGCATAGTTATAACTGTATCCGGTCATACCATCACCACCCACGTAGAAGGTTTCAAACGGTGAACGTTTATACTTGTTGAAGTGTCCCAGGATACCGAACTCCGTACGGGTCATGATCACCGGACATTTCTTGATATCCATCAAAGGCGTATAAGTCTTTGCTCTGAACTTCCATTTGTGGTATTCAATCCACTTGTACATGCTGGCAGCCTCATTGTAATCGTTCTTACCGTAAGTGGAATAATCCTTGTTGCTGAACAAAGAATACGGCGGAGTGATCTGCAAGGAAGCCGTAAACTCAGAACCGTAACGCGGGAAGATCGGGTTATCCGTTGAGTTACGCGACAAGGTCAGGTTCAGGCTGATGTTGTTACAGTTACCCGTAGTCATGTACTGGCCGTTGTTCAGTCTGATATACAGATAACTCCAGTCTCTCAGGATAAAGCGCTGATAAGACAGCTCAGCAGACAGCTGGAAATAGTCATCCGGCCAGCGCAGACGTTTACCCCATCCCACTGACACACCGAACATCTGGAAGGACTTCGACGGGTCATAATAGGATTCGTAATTGTCGTAGTAGTTATTGTAATAACCATTATAATAGTTTCCGTACAAAAGCGTATTGTAATAGTTATTCATGTACGCAGAGTTATAATACTGATCGCTTACGTCTGTCTGCTTGGAGTAGAAGGCCGAAACCGAGAACTGAGTCGGTCGTTTACCGCCAAACCACGGATCCAGGAAAGAGATACTGTAAGACTGATAGTAGCGTCCGTTGGTCTGTCCGCTGAGGGTCAGTGTCTGTCCGTCTCCCTGCGGCAGAATTCCGCGATAGTTGTCATTCTTATGGAACAGATTGGCAAACGAGAAGTTCGTGAACTTCAGACTCAGCTTACCGATCACACCTGTCTGACCCCAACCGGCAGAGAACTCAACCTGGTCGTTAGCCTTTGACTCCAGTCCCCAGTTGATATCCACGGTTCCGTCTGTCTGGTTCGGCTGTACGTCCATCTGAATGTTTTCCGGATTGAAATGTCCCATCTGGGCAATTTCACGGTAAGAACGTTCCAGAGCTTCCCGGCTGAAGAGGTCTCCCGGACGGGTACGCAACTCACGGCGTACAATATTTTCATACAGACGGTCATTACCGTTGATACGCACATGACTGATGGTAGCCGGTTCACCTTCCACAATACGCATTTCCAGGTCAATGGAGTCACCGTCAATATTGACTTCCACCGGATCCAGGTGATAGAATACATAACCACTGTTGTAATAGTTGTTACCGATAGCATCTTCATCACTGTTCAGACGCTCATTTATCAGCTTCTGGTTATATACATCTCCTTTTTTCATACGCAACTGCTGGCTCAGCAGGTCAGAAGGATAAACGGTGTTACCCACCCACGTGATGTTACGGATATAATACTTTTCACCTTCATGAATCTTCATGTAGACATCTACCGTCTTTTCATCATAAGCCGACACGCTGTCCACCACGATCTGTGCGTCACGATAACCCAGCTCATTATATTTGTCGATAATCAGCTGCTTATCTTCCTCATATTTTTCCTGAATGAATTTCTTGGTACGGAACAGGTTGATCAGTTTTCCCTTCTCATTGGTCTTCTTCATTACCCGTTTCAGCTTCTTATCACTCAGGATGCTATTTCCCTCAAACGAGATCTGATGAACCTTTACCTTTGTCTTTTTATCGATATTTACATCCACATACACCTGCTCATCGTTTTCCGGATCTTCCCGTTCCACGATATCCACTTCGGCATTTTTAAAACCTTTTTCATCAAAATGTTTCTTGATCAAAGTCTTCGCACGGTCAATGGCATTCGGAGTAATCTGAAGTCCTTTTACCATACCGATCTTTGCCTGCAAGTCTTCTCTTTCACTCTTCTTGACCCCATGGAATACGATATCAGCAATACGCGGACGCTGGGTCAGCTTGATATGCAGGTAAATCTTATTACCGATGATCTTTTCCGCATCAATACTTACAGAAGAGAACAGTCCGTGATCCCAGTAGCGCTTCACCGCACCGGTAATGTCATCTCCAGGAACCGTTATGGTCTGTCCGACAGCCAGTCCTGAAATTCCAATCAAGACATAATCTTCGTAGTTCTTTACACCTTCCACCTTGATTCCTGCAATCTCATATTTCTTGGGCGTACCATTATACAGGATGGTCGGGTTATAAATAGTGTCATTAAGTTCCTGGGCATGCACCGTAACTGGATAGCAGAACGAAACCGCCAGAATAAATAGGATGAGTGAAAAAATGTGTCGCATCTTTCGTCTTAAATTTGTTCGCTGGTTTTGCCGAATCGGCGTTCTCTTCGTTGATAATCACAAATAGCTTTGCATAATTCCTCTGCCTTGAAATCCGGCCAGAAAGTATCGCAAAAATAAAGTTCGGAATAAGCACATTGCCACAACAGGAAATTGCTGAGCCGCACTTCTCCTCCCGTCCGGATCAACAAATCCGGATCAGGCATATAATGAGTCGCCAGAAAACCGTCGACCGTCTGATCTGTTATTTCATCAGCTTTCAGATCACCCGCAAACACCCGGGAAGCAATTTGTCTGACCGCTTCCGTAATCTCCCACTTGGAAGAATAGCTCAGTGCCAGTGTCAGACACATGCCGGTATTCACCGAAGTCCGTTCAATACAGCGGTTCAGACGTTCCAGCACATTCTCCGGAAGTTTGGAAGTATCTCCGATAATACGAAAACTGATATTGTTTTTCATAAAAGTTTCCTCCTCAATGGAATCCATCAGCAAGCTCATCAAGGCTGCCACTTCATCCACCGGACGATTCCAGTTTTCAGTAGAGAACGTATACAATGTAAGATATTTCACACCCAGGCGAGCCGCCTCTTCCGCAATGACATGAACCGTTTCTGCTCCGGCCTGATGACCGAAAGTACGAATCTGCCCGCGCTGTTTTGCCCAACGTCCGTTGCCATCCATGATAATGGCTATATGCGACGGGATACGGGTCTTATCTATTTGGTCTTGGTATAACATAGCTTCAAATTCAAGTATTCCAGATTACCACTTCGGAGCAAAGCCCAACCGGTTGATACGTCCTCTGCTCAGCGCTCCATTCTCCCAGATGATCCAGATAAAATGTTCCGAATCAACGGTGCAAGAGTAATTTCCGTGACTGCTTTCATAGAATGCCCGGAAAGAACCGTCTTCCGGGAAAGTAACGGAACGGGAAACAGGATCCCAGGTCAGTCCATTGTCAATGGAGCAATAGAATCTCTCAAACGGAGCGACTTCTCCCTCTCCGGTAGTGGCTTTTCCGCCAAAGGCATACAATTTATCATCATAGTGAATCATGGAAATATTCTCCAGATTCGGACATGTCAGCGGGTTATTCTGTGCATATCTGGCCCATGACTGTTCATTGGAAATTCGGCTGAACAGCAAAGACGTGGTATCACTCGGGGCAGTACCTTCATTGTTTCCCATCAGGATGGTACGGACCAGAGTCTTATTATATGACAGCGGCATGCTGGCAGCAGACAGACGCTGGCCGGCAGCAAATGCACCCAGTGTTTCTTCTTCATCTTCTGTCCAGGTCTCATTTTCCAGGCGGACAAAACGGTTGTCCGCATTGCGTGCATACAGGATCGTCTTTTGTCCGCCGTTGGATTCATCCGTTGCAGCCACCAGCTGGGTCAATGACGGAGCATTTGCAACCAATGAATAAGTGTTATCTCCCGGATTCAGCTGATACAGCTGGTTCGAAGCCAGGAACCATACGGCATCCTTCCATACCACAGCCGAATAGCTGTCTGTACCGGCAGGAAGTGCTACGGTCTGCCATGCAGAAGGATTTCCCGTGCTGACGGTAGTATATTGTGCAACAGTCTCTCCGTTCCGGACGCCAAATACATACACCTTTCCGTCAATGGCTACGGCCTTCTGGCGCTGTAAGGAAACCCCATCAGCAAAAGTCTGCTGATAATTCAGCCACTGCAAGGAATCAGGAACCTGCTTATGCACATTGACACGAACGGTATAAGGAGTTCCCTGAACTCCGCTGTACGCATAAACCTTGAAGGTTACCGGATAGGTAAAATCGATGGAATCCTGACTGGACCACACCGTATCATTTTCGATACCCGCATCCGAACGTTTGGTATACCAGACGGATCCGTCAGAAGTCAGAGAAGTCAAAACCCTGGATACATCAGCTCCAACGGGCAAAGAGTCCTTGTTTTCAATTCTTCTGTTCAGCTGATCGATTGTAAAAGGATAACCCGAGCAGTCAATGGAATCCAGATAAACACTGTCATTTCCATTCTGATCTACCCCTGTCACCGGGACCCATACAGTTCCTATAGAAAAAGCGGTTATACTGGATTCCGAACCGAGTTTAATATCATCCAGATCGTTACCCAGGCACGATGTCATGATCGTTGCAGTCGTAAAAATTCCTGCAATAAGCGGCAAAAACTTTATTTTCATTTACAAATGAGTTCTGTTGTTACAAGTTGCAAAAGTAGAAAGTTTTTTTGCGAATACCCACTTTTGTACTAAGTTTTATATAAAATTATGGATAAACGCCGCTTTTTTATCTGCAAGCGAACCCTTTTAAAGGGTGTTTTGATAATAGCTTACGCAATTATGGTCCCAAACCTCAAAGGTGGCAGCATAACCCGCCGGAACAGCCGGAGCCTTCACTCCATCCTGCAGGACAACTCCGGAATGTTCTACACGGATGTCATCCCAAAGGCCGGAATCGATAAACGACTGAAGCAGACAGCCTTCCCCCCTCTACCAGCAAAGACTGGATCTTCCGTTCATAGAGAACCTGCATGATCTGCGGCAGGATATCCTGACTGAAATCCAGCACCTGATAATCTACATTTGTCTGCCGGAGACATTCTGCCGGAACCTCTTCCGTAAAGACCAGTGTCGGTGCCGTACCGTCAAACAGTTTCAGCTCCCGGGGCAGGGTCAGTTTCCTGTCAATCACCAGCCGGAGCGGATTCGGTCCGTACCAGTTCCGGGTGGTCAATGAGGGATTGTCCAGCAAGGCCGTACGTCTTCCCACCAGTATCGCTTTATATTCAGCCCGCATCTTATGTACATACATGGAAGTAAGCGGAGTGGACAATACGGCCGGACTCCCTTCCTGCCGCAAGCGGTCGATAAAGCCATCTGCCGACTGGGCCCACTTTAAGGTAATATACGGACGTTTGCGTATATTCAAGGTAACAAAACGCCGGATCAGCTCCCGGCATTCCTCTTCCAGTACTCCGACAGTCACGTCAATTCCAGCCTCTTCCAGTTTCCGGATGCCCCGTCCGGCTACCAGAGGAAACGGATCCATGCAGCCCACCACCACTCTGGGGATTCCTTTGCTGACTATCAAATCAGCACAAGGCGGTGTTTTCCCATAATGCGAACAGGGTTCCAGACTGACATACAGGGTAGCCTCCTTCAATAAGGATTCATCCCGGACAGAACGAAGCGCATTCACTTCCGCATGACCTTCCCCGCAACGGGCATGATAACCTTCACCGATAATGCGATCCCGATAAACAACCACAGCTCCCACCATCGGATTCGGAGCCGCATTACACAAGCCGTTACGAGCCAATTGTATGCATCGCCGGATATATTTTTCGTCTTTTGTCATAGTCTTCTGTTTTTTATAATTATTTTTGCAGACCTATGCATCCTGTTTACACTGAAATCAAACAAGCGCTTTCCGGCTTCTATCCGGAAACAGAAGCCGCCGCAATGGCCAGATGGATCCTGACCGACCTGTTCCATTTCGGCACACTGGACCTTTATGCCGGCAAAGATACTGATTTTCCGACAGACGAAAGGGCCCGGTTAAATAATATTCTCACCCGGCTGAAAAGTTATGAACCCCTACAATATATAATAGGTGAAACCCGTTTCTCCGGACTCCCCTTTGAAGTGACTCCTTCGGTTCTGATTCCCCGCCCGGAAACAGAAGAACTGGTCAGCTGGATCGTGGAAGATCATCCGGACGTCCCCGTTCGCATTCTGGACATCGGGACAGGCAGCGGCTGCATACCGGTCAGCCTGGCCCACCGGCTTCCCCTGTCCACAGTTCATGCCTGGGATGTTTCTCCCGAAGCACTGGAGGTAGCCCGGCGCAATGCCATCCGGAATGGTGTTACTGTCCATTTTCAGCAGGTAGATGCCTTACAGGAGTCCTGGCCATCCCTGAATATAGACGTTCTGGTCAGCAACCCTCCCTATATTACCGAGAAGGAACGGACAGACATGGAACGCAACGTACTCGACTGGGAGCCTGAGCTGGCACTTTTTGTTCCCGACAACGATCCGTTGCTTTTTTACCGGCATATTGCCCGGATCGGGCTCGATCTTCTGTCACCCTCCGGAACCCTTTATTATGAAATCAACCGTGCCTACGGTGCAGAGACGGTTTCCCTGTTGCAGCAACTGGGATATCATTCCGTGGAATTGCGCAAGGACCTCTCCGGCAACGACCGCATGGTGAAAGCTGTCAAGCCATGAAAGAATATACCGAAAACGAACTCAGAAACAAAGCAGAAGTCTATTGTCTGGCAGCAGAGCGCTGTCCGTCCGAAGTTGAAGCCAAACTGCAACAGTGGGGAGCTTCCCCGGAAACTTCCGCCCACATACTGGAACATCTGCAGAAAGAACGCTTTGTCGATACAGCACGCTTCTGCCGTGCCTTTGTCCGCGACAAATACCGCTTCAACCAATGGGGACGCATGAAAATCATTCAGGCACTCCGGATGAAACAGCTTTCCTCTGAAGCAATCACAGGCGGAATAGCAGAGATTGATGAAGAAGAATACCGGGCCATCCTGCAAAAGCTCTTGCAACAGAAAGCCAGGAGCATCTCCGCACGCAATGATTACGAGCGCAATGCCAAACTGATCCGCTTTGCCTGTGGCAAGGGATTCCTCATGGAAGAAATCCTTCCACTTCTCCCGCAGACAGACGGCAACGAATATCCCTGCGACCATGAAGCTATGGACTGACCTCCGGGAATTCTTCTTTCCCCGCATCTGCCCGATCTGCGGGAAAAAGCTTCTCCTCACAGAAGAGATTCTGTGTACCGGCTGCCTGACCGGACTGCCCTATACCCACATTCTGAACAGCCCCGGCAACGAAATGGAACGCAGCTTCTGGGGACGGTTTCCAATCCGGCGTGCCTCTTCACTCTGCTATTATGCCCGGGGAAGCAAAATCTCTTCCCTCCTGCATGACATGAAATACCACGGCGCACGGACGGCCTGCATCCGGATGGGGGAACTGCTGGCATCCGAACTCCATCCTTCCGGATTCTTCGAAGGGATAGACTGCCTGATCCCCGTTCCCCTCCACCCCAGGCGTCAGCGCACACGCGGCTACAACCAGAGCGAACTGCTGGCCCGAGGAATCTCTGCCCTTACCGGCATCCCCGTCTGCACGGATGCCCTGCACCGCATTCACCATAATCCGACCCAGACCCACAAGCACGGCTATGAACGGTGGCTCAACGCAGAAGATCTGTTTGCCCTGTCCGATAAAGCTTTGCCCGCCCTGCAGCACAAGCATATCATGCTGGTCGATGACGTACTGACCACCGGAGCAACCCTGACCGCCTGTGCCGACGTGCTGGTCTCCATCCCCGGCATACAAATCAGCCTGGTCACTCTGGCCTGGGCCAAAGGGCTCTGAAGGAGCTGTCAGGACCTTCATACAGCTTACCGCAAGATGATTCCGAAAAAATCCGCAGATAAATTTCATATTCCCGTTGGATTTCCATATTTTTGCAGAAATGTTTATCAACTATTAATTAAGTTATGAAAGCTTTGGAAAGATTATTCGCAGAAAAGTTGTTGAAGGTAAAGGCTGTAAAGATTCAGCCGGCAAACCCGTTCACCTGGGCATCTGGCTGGAAGTCTCCGATTTATTGTGATAATCGCAAGACCCTGTCTTATCCTGCACTCCGTAATTTCGTGAAGTTGGAAATTTGTCGCGTAATCCTCGAAAAATTCGGAGATGTAGATGCAATTGCAGGAGTAGCAACTGGCGCCATTGCTCAAGGTGCGTTGGTAGCTGAAGAATTGAACTTACCGTTTGTTTATGTTCGTTCAAGCCCAAAAGACCATGGTCTGGAAAACCTGATTGAAGGAGAATTGCGTCCGGGTATGAAAGTCGTTGTTATCGAAGACCTGATCTCTACCGGTGGAAGCAGCTTGAAAGCTGTAGAAGCCATCCGCAACAACGGATGCGAAGTAATCGGAATGATTGCATCCTTCACTTACGGTTTCGATGTATCCGTTGAAGCCTTCAAGAATGCAAAGGTTGAACTGGTAACTCTGACCAACTACAATGCAGTGCTTGATGCAGCATTGAAGACCGACTACATTGCAGAAGAAGACATTCCTGTTCTGCAGGCCTGGAGAAAAGACCCTGCTCACTGGACTGGTAAATAAGTAAGTTAATAATAATTGTACCCGCACGGATTATGCGAACTTCACGGTTCTCGGCTGAAAGAACGTGACGGTTCCCGTAATCCGTGTTTTTTTAATCTAAGTATATGGCTTTAAAATTCGAAAGCAGCGTAAAGCACATTCCTGCCAGTCAGGAACGCGTTTACAACAAGCTGTCCAACCTGGACAATCTGCAACCGATCCGTGAACGTCTGGCAGAAGTAAAAAATCAGCTGGACGGCAAAATAGAAGATCTTACATTCGACAACGACTCACTGACCATCAAGGTTCAGGGTATCAACCTGACCTTGCGCATTGTGGAACGTGAACCGATGAAATGCATCAAGTTCGAAGGAGACAAAACCCCGATCCCCCTGAACCTCTGGATACAGATTCTCCCCGTAACCGAAGAGGAAGCCAAAATAAAAGTAACCATCGGTGCTGATGTAAACATGTTCATGAAAGCCATGGTATCCAAACCCCTGCAGGAAGGTGCAGAGAAACTGGCAGACATGCTTACCAAGATACCTTATTAATCGTCAAACGTATAAACCAACAACAATGGCTCAGAAACTTTGGGAAAAGAATGTTCAGGTAAACGAAGAGATCGACCGTTTCACCGTAGGACGTGACCGCGAAATGGACCTTTACCTGGCCAAACACGATATTTTGGGTTCCATGGCCCACATCACCATGCTGGAAAGCATCGGCCTGCTGACCTCCGATGAACTGAAGGTACTGCTCGACGAGCTGAAAAACATTTATGCATCCGCTGAAAAAGGAGAGTTCGTCATCGAAGACGGAATCGAGGACGTACATTCACAGGTGGAACTGATGCTGACCCGCCGGCTGGGCGATGTCGGCAAGAAAATCCACAGCGGACGCTCACGCAACGACCAGGTTCTGGTAGACCTGAAACTGTTCACGCGTGCACAGCTGAAGAATCTTGCAGAATCAGTAGAAGAACTGTTCCGGGTGCTGATTGCACAAAGCAACCGCTACAAGGATGTCCTGATGCCGGGCTATACCCACCTGCAGATCGCCATGCCGTCTTCCTTCGGCCTGTGGTTCGGTGCATACGCCGAAAGCCTGGTGGACGATATGCTTTTCCTTCAGGCCGCTTACCGGATGTGCAACCGCAACCCTCTGGGATCGGCTGCCGGCTACGGCTCTTCATTCCCTCTGAACCGGGAAATGACAACCCGCCTGCTGGGATTCGATTCCATGAACTACAATGTTGTCTATGCCCAGATGGGACGCGGAAAAATGGAGCGCAACGTGGCATTTGCCATGGCTTCCATCGCAGGCACCCTCTCCAAAATGGCTTTCGACGCCTGCATGTTCAGCTGTCAGAACTTCGGATTTGTCAAACTCCCTGACGAATGTACCACCGGCTCCAGCATCATGCCGCATAAAAAAAACCCGGACGTATTCGAGCTGACCCGCGCCAAATGCAACAAGATCCAGGCTCTTCCGCAGCAGATCATGATGATTATGAACAACCTGCCGTCCGGTTATTTCCGCGACCTGCAGATCATCAAGGAAGTGTTCCTTCCGGCATTTCAGGAACTGGAAGACTGCCTGCACATGGCAACCTACATCATGGACAAGATCAAGATCAACGAACACATCTTGGACGATGACAAGTATCTCTACATGTTCAGCGTGGAAGAAGTCAACCGTCTGGCAGCTGAAGGCATGCCTTTCCGTGATGCCTACAAGAAAGTGGGACTGGATATCGAAGCCGGAAAGTTCACACACAACAAAGAAGTGCACCACACCCACGAAGGAAGCATCGGCAACCTGTGTAACGACCGCATCACTGCCCTGATGGATGATGTGATCTCCGGATTCCATTTTGAAGTGGCCGAACGTGCGGAAAATGCACTTTTGGGACGTTAAAAACAAAATTTCTTAAAAGAAAACGGGGGAAATGTTTGGAACATATTACAAAACTCCCTACATTTGCACCCGTTAACGCGGAAATAGCTCAGTTGGTAGAGCATAACCTTGCCAAGGTTAGGGTCGCGAGTTCGAGTCTCGTTTTCCGCTCCATTTTAGGTTGCTCGAATGGTGGAATCGGTAGACACGAGGGACTTAAAATCCCTTGGCCAGTAATGGCTGTGCGGGTTCAAGTCCCGCTTCGAGTACAAGATATTACATTAAAGCCCCTGTAAATAACTATTTTACAAGGGCTTTTCTCTTTTTTCATGACCTAGCAAATGTGAATCTGCGTTAATCAT
>NZ_EQ973643.1:190772-192637 GCF_000157915.1 Phocaeicola coprophilus DSM 18228 = JCM 13818
TTAATCATGTCCAGATTATAATAAGGTATGGTTCTTCTGACTGTTCTTCCGGACCATTTATAAAACAGCTGCTACAATCTATAAAATCCGTTCTTTTTCTTGCTGCTTTATACTATTTTTTATAACTTGCCTTTGTTTTCAGTCAGGTTGACCAGGCTCTTGCTCATGGCTTCTGCCTCTTTCAATCAACTGCAGATTATCAAACAAATAACCATAAAACAAATCTTAACTATTATGCGCAAAACACTATTTTTATGTTTAATTGCCTTTTTGGCCTTTTCAACAATTGCTGCCGAAAATTTTAAGACTATAAAAGGAGATGGGAATATCGTTACCAAAGAAATCCCAATATCCGAATATACCCAACTGAAAATAGGAGGCAACATTGAAAAATCTGTTTTCAATTATTCACAAAAAGAAAGCCACCCCTCTGTACAACTGACAATTGACAGCAACTTACTTCCTTATTTAAAAATACAAGTAGAAAATGGCTGTCTCATTATAAATACTCGAAATAATGAGCGTTTACTGCCAACTCGTCTGATTATAAACAGCCAATCCGTCGAATTGAATAAAGCACAAATTGATGGTACTTATCGCTTTATCTTCCAAACAGGACTGAATGCAAAAAGTCTTGAACTGACAGCAGGAGGAGCAACAGATGTACGCAGTAAACAAGCCATAGAAGTTGAAGAGAATTGTAAAATACAGGTTTCTGGTGTAGGAAAACTGAATGTGGATGATTTACACTGTTCCGATCTGAGTGCCGAGGTCAAGGATTGCGGAGAATTATTTTTGAAGGGGGAAGCAAAATCAGGGGAATATAAGGTTGTGGATGCAGGAAAAATCAACGCATACGAATTTGTTATGGAAGAACTTGATTGCCATATTGATGACTCCGGAGAAGCAAAAGCCTATGTAACCGAAAGGCTGAAAGGAGAGATATCAGCAGCAGGAGTACTCCAATATAAAGGCTTCCCAAGATCTGATGTCCAATGCAAAGAAATAGGAAAAGCAAAGAGAATTAAATGATGCAAATGAAAAAGCTATGGAAAGTTTTATACTACGCCTTAGATATTTATTTATATATTTATTCCTTCTTTGCAGATTATCTGTTTTTGCAGACAACTATTTATTGAATGGGAAGATAGTAGATTCCAATGGAAATGCCGTTGAAGCTGCTTACATAGAAGTACAAAAAGACAGCATTCATGTAATTGGATATGGGTTAAGCGATACATTGGGCTATTTTACCATTGAAGTCCCATTAAATCAGCCTTACCAGATTAATATTAGTCATGTTGCTTTTCATCCTATCCGTGAAAATATTGTTCCGACTAATAAAGAACATCTCTTTATAATGAAAGAACGTATGGAAAGCATTGATGAAGTAGTTATTACTGCTTATAAAAAGGGGGTGAAAATAAATACCGAGGGGAATATCGTGTTTTCTCCGAGAACTTTAGGGAATACCATAACTTATAATCTCACACGACTTTTGCAAACGTTACCAAGCATACAGGTTTCATCAGGAGGTATTTCCTTAAACGGACGGCCAACAGCATTACTTATAAATGGACATAAGAGAAATCTTAACGGGAAAAGTATTGAGGCTTTCTTACAATCAATTCCAACTGATAAGATAAAAGAAATTATTGTTACTCCTGTTTCATCTGCCAGTAATCTGGCTTCAGAGAATGGAAGTATAAATATTATTTTGGAGAAAGGAGAAGATTTAATTGCTACTCAGATCAGTAGCGAACTTAATATGCGTAAAGGTGGTGTATATGGGAATGGAAATGCTTTTTTAATGTACAACAAAAACAATTTCTATATGGATCTATCTTTGGGTTATTATAATGTAT
>NZ_EQ973643.1:193963-201079 GCF_000157915.1 Phocaeicola coprophilus DSM 18228 = JCM 13818
ATAATGTATATGATCGCAAAACTACCAGAGAAGAATCTGTATACGCCAATTCTTCAGCATCGTCTTTGTTTGATTATAATACAGATTCTAGAGAAAATGACTACTTAGGCAGCCTTAATCTGGAATGGAAAACCAAGCAAGGCCATAAGTTTTTTGGAGCTGCAACCGGTTTCTATGATAATGGCAGAAGTAATGCTAAAAATGCCATGATATTCCATATAGATGAACAACAAAGAGAGCATACACAAGGCATAGCTACTCAAAATTATGATGATGATTTATATACAGTAGAAATGGAATTTACATCTAATGATACACTTCGCCACCAACATACAATTGGCTATGGGGTTATATGGGGTAAAGCACATAACAACGGTATCAATAGCGAAGTAACAGACGACTACGGAGATATTTCTGAATTGCAACACAATACAATTAATCGGCATTACGGCAGTCAACATCAAATGAAATATAATTATAAACTTTTGATCAATACCTCATCAACTTTAAAAGCCGGTTCGCATTTTTCTATCGGTAACATAAATCCCAAAAGTCAATTTATAGAAAAAGAAATAATGAATGAAGATTTCTTATATTCAGATCAATACAAAATGCATGAAAATGTGTATGGAGGATTTGTGGAATATGATTATAAGAATAAAAATATCTTTATGTCAGTAGGATTACGATTAGAATATACTGACTTCTCTACAATATCGAGAATGAACAGTCAAGAGTATATTTATAATCGTATGGATTATTTCCCGTTCTTCTCTATTAAACATAAATTCAGCTCAGTAGCAGATATTTCCCTACGGTTAGCTTCAGGCATTGAACGGCCACATTTTTTGGACTATGTTCCCAATTATAGGTATATTTCTAAATATGCTTATTCTATTGGAAATCCGAATCTTAAACCATCCAGATTTTATTCCGCTACAGTAGGAGGGTTGCTGTTTGACTTCTTATATCTCGAATTGACCTATTTACATACGAAAGATATTATTAGTCCTATAAGCAAAAATGAAGCAAATTCATTCGAGGAAGTAACCACCCCCCTAAACTCGTCAGATGAAAATAGGTTTGTTTTTCAAATGAGTTGTCCATATGTTTTATTGAACAACAAGTTATCCGGATATTTGGGCACATGGCTTGGATATGCCAAATATACAAATCTTAAAATAGATTTAGGCGAATTCTATAATATGGATTTAAAAGGCTTTTATTTGACAAACCAGACACAATATGAAGTATTGGATAATCTGAACATAGGTTATAATCTATATTACCAGCCTAAACTATATTTACAACAAGCTATTGGAGATCCTTATTTTAAATTGGGTTTTGATGTCTCATATAGAATTAAAAGATTTGACATTGGCTTTAACGTTTCTAACATTTTGAACAGAATGAATAAAGGTGTGGATCTAAACGACCAGGCATATACAAGATATATAATCAATAAGAATCAGCCGATTTATTCATTGACAGTAAAATATAATTTGGGCAATACGAATAAGAGGAAATATCATGAAATCATTGATTCGTCGAGATTTAAATAAACTATTGTAGAATCAGAGATATTCAGTAACCTCAATTATCAATATAGATTAGATTATCGCATTTGTCCTGCCGGCAGAAAACTGCCGGCAGGACAAAAAGTTTCTCACCACTTGTTAATAATAGAAGCCCGATATGTAATCGTATCAGCCCCGATAGTCAGCTCAATACGATAATTCTGTCCGACAGACAAATACGAAATCAAATCATAAAAATCAATCGTTTCCGTCAGATTCTCTCCGTTACGGGTGTAGTTAACAGCCAATTTAATTTTCATACAATCCTGAGGAATCAGCAGCATCTTATCAAAAAGGCTTAATTGACTGACAGGCTTCAGCACTCGTTCTATCTTCTTTTGGAAAGGAGTATCGGCCTTACCGACAACAGCAGCAGGTTTCCACGAAGATTCGCCTGAATCCTGTTCCAGAGTGCCTTTAACCGCTATGTCATAAAAAGACGCATCATGAATCGTAGCAGTAACTCCCTGATCAGTTTTAACGATTATCTGTAACTGGGCAAGCTCATGCCTAAACTCCAGCCCGACTTTCTCCGGCTTTTCTTCTGCTTCATATCTTGCCCACCCAACCAGAGCGGTCATCAGATCCACGGCTTCATCACCAGTTCCGGAGCAGTCAAAGTCAGCAACAGAAATAACTCCATCAGCCGTTACACTGACTCTCGTTCCGCTCCCTTCCAATGGATACACCGGAGACACAGCATAGAACCTGTGAATTTTCTCCATTGTCCAGTAGCGTCGTCCTCCTTCATAAGCCCAGGTACCATCTGTCACCTTATCGCCCTCGAATATGGGAACAGGAGAATCCTCAGTAAGATACCATCCCCATAACCGGAAATCACCCATTCCTTGTGCATCGCTCACTGTACCATATATATCCGTCAGCGAAGCCTGAAAAGCAATGGGGTATTCAATCACCTCAAGATCTGCTTCCACATTGGAAGTACAAGCAACCAAACAAGCCGACAGCCAAGCTATCGCCATCAGCCTAACCTTAAGATAAACAGCCTTCATAATCTCTATAATTTATAACAATCAGACTAAAGTTCTGGCTAATATACCCCATGCGGATAAACACATATGGAGTTGCTAAATATACAAATAAAATCCGAATAAACCATGACAAAACGACAATCTTCCGGCATTGAGCGGACGATCAATCCCAATCGAGCAGACGATCGGCCGGAATCGACCGGAGAATCTTACGGTATCGAGCAGACAATTCTACCGTATCGTGCTGGTGGAACTTTTGTTTTCTCCTAGTGGAACTTTTATTTTCTGCTGGTGAAACTCTTGTTTCGTCTTGATGAAACTCTTGTTTCGGACTGACGAAACACCCGCATCTTGCAGAGAATACAGAGCCTTATTACTGAGAATATCTCACCAAAAAGCGAAACAATTTATCGGCAAGACGAGCATACAGAAACAAGGCTGTCTCACAATTCTGAATCCTGAAACAGCCTTACTTTCACAAATCCAATATTACTTAGGAATAATTTCTATTTCTTCAGCTTACCCAAAAACATGATGTTGTTGTCGTCCTCATCAATGGTATCCAGCAAGGATTGGAGCTTTTTCCGGTCTTCTTCGGTACAGTCACTGTCATTCATGCGATCCTGGATATATTCAATGAGATAACCGGGCTCAAAAATACGCCACACCCATCCGTCCTTGAAATTAAGCATGACTTTCATGCCGCCGCAGTAATCATTGACCAGTCTTACATAGCGGGCCTGTTGCTTTTCCTTATCCACAAAGATGTTTCCTTTTCCGAAAACTATCGCAATATAATATCCGGGTATTTCATTATAGATGTGGATGGGCTTATCTTCCATTGCTCCGAAATCTAAGGTAAATTTGGGAACAATTCTGTTTTCCGATTTTATATAATGGTACAAGGTATCAACGGATGTTAAATGGAAACTTAAATCAGGAACATTATGATAAGCAAAAATGTCCTGATTGTAATTATTTACTTTAAAATAAGGTGCTTCTTCCAGTTGAGCTATTAATTTTCCTTCTTTACTATATTGGGAGACTAGCGGACTTTCCCCAGTCGTCTGAACGGGCAGATGAACAATGGAAAGTGATTTATCTTCCCCAAGTTCAAATTTAGGCTTATTTAGTTCGTAGTCTATCTTCCTGTCCTCAAGAAAGTTTCCTTTCAGATCATATATTAGGATCTTGTCAAAAGAAGCAAAACAACCTAAATAGATTTTCTGTTCCTGCTCATCAATGGCTGCATCATAAATACTCATAGGATATTCACCGGGACCCTGTCCGATCTTTCCGGCCGTACATAAAAATTTGCCATCACTGTTAAATAGCATATAAGGTTGACTTGCAGTTATTCCAATACCAATATAATGATCGGTGATGGTAGGAAGGGTCCGGTAAGTAAATATTGCCTCCGGGCTGTTATCAAACCTGACAATTCGGAAATTCTCTACCAGATCACTCAGTTTTATATCGACTGTATCCTTGACATTCGAATAATGGCAGACCGTCAGGCCGGTTTCTTTATTATATGAAACGGTATTGTCTTTGGGGCCGCATCCGTACAGAGCGGAGAAAAAGCAAAGGCTAAAGAATAATGTTTTTTTCATAAGAACTTATTTTTTATTTAAAGACCACTGTTATAGGGGCTCTTAATTTTGAATACACATTTTTTCCTTTCACTTGTGCAGGCCTGAAAGGTGGAAGTTGTTTCAATACTCTGATGAATTCCTTATCAATCTCAGGCTGGATTCCTTTTACGATAACCACATCAATTACATTCCCTTTGTCATCAATTATCAGATCTACTTGCCCTTTTCCGTTTACAGGAATTTGTTCACCATTAGAATCAATAAGCGGATATTTGAATAATTTAGTATAGAATTCTACCAGCTTTGTGCCAGTCAAAGAAGTAAATGCACTTACATCAACTTCCGATTGTTCATAGATTCTGGGGGTATCTTTTTTTGATACATCCTGAAGAGTTTCCGGAGCATTGGTTTCCACCTCTGAATCATCTACTTTGGTCATTTCTGTTTTATCAGCCTTCGAAACTTCTGCTTTGCTTGTTTCCGCGGTCTCTTTTGCAGAATGTCCGCTACAGGAACAGCAACAAGACAATACAAATAAAAATAATATGTAACGCATAGTGATTAATTTAAAATAAGTATTCTGTATTTATTTGCACCGAAAGTTAAACATTTATCGCTAAAAAACCATAAAAATAATCATGTTATTAGATTATGCCAGAAAACATCCGTTCCGCACTTCTTCCGCAACAGAAAACACACTCCGCAATAAAGGCACAGGCTTGGATAGTCACCATTAAAGATATATGAATCAAGCATTTACCCAGAGAAAGAGCACCTTCTTCTCATCATCTCTGCCAGCTTTGCCAGCCTATATATAAACTTATAGGGAAAGTGCGGACAAAAGTCCTAAAAAAGATTTAGAATATCTGTCCGCACTAACTATATAGGTTTAAAAAGGGATTGGCAAAGCTGGCAGAAGACAGATATTTCCCCAGGGGAATTCACTATCAGTCAATCAGATAATTCTTTCCCGCATTTTAAATCATCTTTGCGGAACTTATGAAAGCGGAAACAGTTTCAGTAAAATCCGGAAATATTTGTACATTAAAAAAAATCACTTTCTTTGTGTAATTTTAAAATAATCTGAATTATGAAACGCATATTACTTCTTGGGTTGTTTATCTGTAACCTTTTGGGAATGGAAACAATCGCACAGAACATTACAGGGAGCATAATCAACAAACAAAATAAACGATAGCTGCGTTTCTGTCATTCAGTAATACATCTTCAATACCTACAATGAGGAATTCAACGGAATAATAATGAAATCAAGCGGCGTTTACAATAGTTTTTCCTATCTTTGCACACATAACTATTTTTATTTTCCAGTCCATATGAAAAACCTTTTTCTTACCCTCGTATTGAGTTTGTTCTGCATGACAATGATCGGACAGGACAATACGTCTGCATTAATCCCAATGCCAAACAAAATCATTAACGGCAATGGAGCTGTATTCACTGTCAATGCCAGACATTCAGCCATCACTTTCGACAACAAAGAGCTAAAGTTTGCGGCTGAGAAACTTCAGGATATATTCAAAAGAAGAATGAGCGAAAATCTCAATATATCCCCGACAGGCAATGGCACCATCAGACTTATCATTGACAACAGTCTTGAGCACAAGGAACAATATTCACTGGAGATCAACAATAAAGGAATAACCATAAAAGGGGCTTCAAAAGGAGCAGTTCTTTATGGTGTTATCACTCTTGAACAGATTCTGATGGGAGATATATGCATGACTTCACAAAAGAAAATCCGTGAAATCTATATCTACGACAAACCCCGTTTCGAATACAGGGCTATGATGCTTGATCCTGCCCGCAATTATCTGCCAGTAGAAAGCATCAAATTCTTTATTGATAAAATGACACTATTCAAATACAATGTATTACAACTTCACCTTACAGACGATCAGGGATGGAGAATATATATTGAGAAGTATCCACAATTAGCCAGTAAAGACCACTATACCAAAGAAGAACTCAAAGAAATCATTAAATATGCAGAAATGCGCAATGTTACGGTTATTCCGGAAATTGATATTCCAGGACATACCTGTGCCATGCTTTCTGCCTTTCCTGAGTTCAAGTGCGAACACAAGTCAGCCACTCCCATTGAATTAGGGAAAAGCGTAGATATGATGCTATGTGCTTCAGTCGGGAAAGTATATACAGTTATTGATGATATTATAAAGGAAACTTCGAAAATATTCCCTGCACCATATATACATCTCGGTGGAGACGAAGCTGCCATAAAATATAACTGGGCTGAATGTCCACGCTGCCAAAAACTGATGGCAGAACTAAAATACGAAGATCCTTCCCAACTTATGATACCATTCTTTAGTAAAGTTCTCAAAAGTGTAAAAGAGGCTGGGAAGAAAGCCATATTATGGTGTGAGCTTGACAATATATATATGCCGGCTAATGATTACCTCTTCCCCTATGATCCGGAAGTCACACTTGTAAGCTGGCGTGGGGGACTTACACCCAAGTGCCTGGAACTTACCCGAAGACATGGGAATCCGGTCATCATGGCTCCCGGTGAATATACTTATCTTGACTATCCTCAATACACCGGAGATTTCCCGGAATTCAATAATTGGGGAATGCCGATAACCACACTGGAAACATGTTACCAGTTTGATCCCGGCTATGGAGAACCTCTTTCCGGTCAGAAGCACATAAAGGGGATTATGGCAACACTCTGGGGAGAAGCCATCAAAGACATCAACAGAGCAACTTATATGGCATATCCCAGAGGTCTGGCCCTCTCCGAAGCCGGCTGGACTGAAATGAAAAACCGTAACTGGGAGTCTTTCAAAAACAGAATGTATCCTAACCTGATGAACCTCATGAAGGAAGGAGTATCAATACGGGTACCCTTTGAGATCGAACAGAAGCTGGAAAATTACCGATAGTCAGATTTCCCGGACCGGCATTCCGATG
>NZ_EQ973643.1:201311-223323 GCF_000157915.1 Phocaeicola coprophilus DSM 18228 = JCM 13818
CCGGACGGGTATCAAAGCAAACGGCGGCTGAAGTAACGGACCGGATAACGTACCGAAAGAAAACCTACAACCAGAACGGTAGCCAATACCAGCAATACATCGCTGGCCAGAACACGTACCGGATAGGCATCGACCACAAAACTGCCGGATGCGCCCAGAGAAAGCAGTCCGTAGGTCTGCTGGAGATAGCAGAGGCCGACTCCCAGTACCACGCCTGCAATGGCGCCCAGAAAAACGATCAGACAGCCTTCATACAGGAAGATGCGTTCTATCTGACGGTTGTCTGCTCCCAGATGGCGCAGCGTCTCTACATTCTCACGCTTGTCGATGATCAGCATGATCAGCGAACCGATGACATTGAAACAGGCAATGATCAGAATAAAAGTCAGGAAAAGATAGGAGATCAGCTTTTCTACCCGCATGATGCGATAGGTATCTGCCTGCTGTTCATAACGGTCTTCCACCCGGAAACGGTCGCCCAGATGTTCTTTCAGCTTACGCTTGACCACGCCCGGATCGGCATCCGGCTTCAGTTTCAGACCGACAGAACTGACTTCCGTGGTGTACTGGAACAGGCGACGGGCAAACGACAGGGAGGTCAGAATGTAGGAAGCATCGTATTTTTCCTGATTGACGGCAAAGGTCAGCCCCGTAGAGAAAAGACGTTCGCCGGTAAAGGCCATAGCCGGATTGGCCAGGTTAACTTTGGCACCCCGCTTGGGGGCATAGATCTCAAGAGGATCCAGAAAACGGATTCCCGAACCCAGAACGGAAAGCAACTGGATACCGGGAATGGCATAATCGGCCACTTCATCGTGTAGCAGCAGATCGCCGCGGCCAAACAGAATGCTGTCAATCGGGGTCAGACGGTCGAAATTGTCTTCCACACCCTTGATGACAGCCATAGCCTGACGTCCCTTGTACTGTACCATCGCATTATCTTCGAGGGATTCCGATACAACCTCAATCTCGGGCATGCTGCGCAATGCCTGAATCTTCGGATCCTGTCCGTCGAAAACCTTGCCGGTGACGGGAGTAATCTTCAGTTCGGGATCGAATGCCGTAAAGTAATCTGAAACCAGGCTCTGGAAGCCGTTGAAGACGGAAAGGGTACAAACCAGTGCCAGCGTAGCCAAAGCCACGCCACACACGGATATGCCTGAAATCACATTAATGGCATTGTGTGATTTCTTCGAAAAGAGATATCTCCGGGCTATGTAAAATGAAAAATTCATTTCTTGAGCAGCTCGTCGATATGCGCTGCATAATCGAGCGAATCATCTACAAAGAATTTCAGTTCGGGAATGATACGCAGCTGATGGCGTACACGGTTTCCCAGTTCAAAGCGGATAGCCTTCATGTTCGCATTGATGTTTTTCACGATTTCTTCGCTGCGTTCCGACGGGAACACGCTCAGGTAAACTCGTGCATAACTCATATCCGGACTGATACGTACGATACTCACCGATACGAGAACTCCCGGCATCGCCTTGGTCTGCAACAGGAATATATCGCCCAGTTCCTTCTGGATCAGGCGTGCAATCTTATTTTGTCTGGTAGTTTCCATTCTTACTCTCTGTTCTTAAATTATCTATTTCTTACGGATGATCGTCAGCCCGTCACGCATCGGAAGAATGACCTTCTCTACCCGCGTATCGGCTGCCACCAGATCGTTGAAATGCTTGATGCCGATGGTCTGAGTATCCGTATGATGTGGTTCCTCCAGTACATGACCGTCCCACAGGGTATTGTCGGCAAGGATATATCCTCCGGGGTTCAGCTTCTGGAGAATCATCTCGTAGTACTCCACATAGAAACGCTTGTTTCCGTCCATGAAAGCCAGATCGAACATCACGTCCATCTTCGGCACCATCTCAAGGGCGTCTCCGATGTAGAACCGGATCCGGTCGGCATAAGGAGAATTTTCCAGCCACGGACGTGTGAAGTCTTCCTGCTCATCGTTGATCTCGAAGGTGTGGAGCATCGCTCCGTCTTCCAGCCCTTCTGCCAGACACAGAGCGGAATATCCGCTGTATGTTCCGATCTCAAGGACCTGCTTCGGGCGGATCATCCGCACAAACATTTTCAGCATCCGCCCCTGCAAATGTCCCGAAGCCATGCGGGGACGCAGCAGTTTGACGTGCGTCGCCCGGTACAAGGCTTTCAGATAGTCTCCTTCTTCATCGATATGCTGGAGAATATACTCGTCCAGAGCATCCGTTTCCTTCATGAATTACAGGTAACGGTTACGGTTGGGAAGTACATAATCCATGGCATACTTCAGTACGTCTCCCACCTCGTTGATTTCCAGGAAGGAAGTCTGCGTACCTCTCTTTCCGCCGCTCAGGTAGGCCACCATGTCGGTTTCGCTCAGCACGCCGTCGTCCAGCAGTTTGCGCAGGGCAGCGAAGTAATAAGCCTGTCCGTTGGCTTTTTCCGGCATGAAGATAGCTTCTACACCGTATGACAAAGCCAGATGGCGCATGGTCTTTTCCTTGTAGCATACTGCCAGCACCGGATATTTTCCACGGAAAGCAGCCAGGTTGCGTGCGGTCAGTCCGCTGAAGCTGTCGGTAATAATGGCACGGATCGGCATCAGGTTGGTAGCACGTACAGCCTGCTTGGCAAGGAAGCTGGTTACATCGGTATTCTCCGGAGTCAGAGGAATAGGAATATCGTTTTCTTCCATCTTGTCCTTTTCAGCCTGTGCTGCAATCTTGGCCATTGTCTTCACGGCTTCCACCGGATACTTGCCATAAGCTGTTTCACCGCTCAGCATCAGGGCATCCGTACGGTAATAGATTGCATTGGCAATATCCGTTACTTCAGCACGGGTAGGACGCGGATTGTTGATCATTGTGTGCAGCATCTGGGTAGCAACGATCACCGGCTTTCTGGCCAGGATACATTTCTTGATCAGCTGACGCTGGATACCCGGAATACGTTCCTGAGGCACTTCGATACCCAGGTCACCGCGGGCAACCATCACACCGTCTGCCACTTCCAGGATTTCATCGATGTTGTCCACACCTTCCTGGTTTTCAATCTTGGCAATGATCTTGATGTCGCTGCCATACTGATCCAGGATCTGACGGATGTCAAGCACGTCCTGACGGTTGCGGACGAAAGAGTGTGCAATGAAGTCAATATCCTTTTCGATGGCATAAAGAATGTTGTTGCGGTCTTTATCAGTCAATGAAGGCAAGTTGATGCGTACACCCGGAACATTCACACTCTTGCGGCTTCCCAGGGTAGCGTCGTTCATCACTTCACAGAACAGGGTATCATCGGTCTTTTCTGTTACAGTCAGCGCCAGTTCTCCGTCGTCAATCAGGACAGAAGCGCCCACAGAAAGGTCACGTACAAAGTCAGGATAAGTTACGGCAATGCATTCACGGGTGGTTTCCTGATCGGGTTTACCCACAATGCGTACCTTGTCACCAGTCTTAAAGTCAATCGGTCCTTCCGCACTGGCCGTAGTACGGACTTCCGGTCCTTTGGTATCCATCAGGATGGCAATACGGTTGGAAACTTCGCGTACATTGGCAATCAGCTTTTCAAATCCTTCACGGTTGGCGTGTGCCGTATTCATACGGACTACATTCATACCGGCTTCGAAAAGTTCTCTGATAAAATCCACCTCACAACGCAAATCCGAGATGGACGCAACGATCTTTGTCTTTTTCAACATCATATTATATATAACTAATATTATTCTAAATCTTTCAGCGTCTCTCCTTATATATAAAGGAAATCAGATATATAAAGAGTCTGCCTTATTTCACTCCTTTGGCCTACAACAGAGCTTCTACTGCCAGACGATAGGAATCCAGCCCAAAGCCACAGATAACTCCCAGACACGCACAGGAAATCATCGACTTATGACGGAACTCCTCACGCGCATGCACATTGGATATATGCACTTCAATGACCGGAGCCGGAACAGCCCGGATGGCATCCTGCAAAGCAATGGAAGTATGAGTGTAAGCACCTGCATTCAAAACAATTCCATCCAATGAAAAACCTGCTTCCTGAATCCGGTCAATCAGCAGCCCTTCCACATTCGACTGGAAATAATCAAGTTCCACGTCCGGATACAAGGCTTTCAGCGTGCCTAAATAGTCCTCAAACGAAACCGAACCATAGATGGAAGGCTCCCTTTTACCCAACAGATTGATATTGGGACCATTGATAATCAGTATTCGCATAACCGTAAGTTCTGAACTTTTTGTACCTTTGTTGGAGATTTGGGCACAAATATACAAAAAGAAATGGAAAATCACGCGAAAAATGGAAAGATAATAACAAAGTATAAGCAATACCTCAAGCTGGAAAAGTCATTCTCAAGCAATACGATAGATGCCTATCTGACCGACCTGGACAAGCTGATGGCTTATCTTACGCTGGAGGGGAAGGATTGTCTGGAAGTGACGCTCGACGATCTGGAAACATTCTCTGCCGGTCTGCATGACATCGGGATCAATGCCCGGTCGCAGGCCCGCATCCTGTCCGGCGTACGTGCTTTCTACCGTTTCCTTTTACTGGAGGACTACATACAGCAGGATCCGTGTGAGCTGCTGGAATCTCCGCAGACAGGCCGTCATCTGCCCGACGTTCTGACGGTGGAAGAAATTGACCGGCTGATCGGAAGCATTGACCGCAGCAGCCGGGAAGGACAGCGCAACCGGGCCATTCTGGAAACACTGTACAGCTGCGGACTGCGTGTTTCCGAGCTCTGCAACCTCAAGCTGTCGGATCTTTATCTGAACGAAGGCTTTATCAAGGTGGAGGGGAAAGGGAGCAAACAGCGCCTGGTTCCTATTTCCCCCAAAGCAATCAGCGAACTCAACAACTACTTTCCGAACCGGAACGCCGGACTGATCAAGCCCGGATACGAAGATTTTGTATTCATCAGCCGGTTCGGCAAGAACATTTCCCGCATCATGGTATTCCATATCATCAAGGAACTGGCCGGAATGGCCGGCATCAAAAAGACAATCAGTCCGCATACCTTCCGGCATTCCTTTGCCACACACCTGCTGGAAGGCGGGGCCAACCTGCGGGCAATCCAGTGTATGCTGGGTCATGAAAGCATCGGGACAACGGAAATCTACACCCACATAGACCGCAACCGCCTGCGTCAGGAGATCATCGGACATCATCCCCGTAACTTATTGGAACAAACCCGGAAAACGAAGGATATGACCGGAAAATGAGAAGAAAAAGACTTTTTTTAATCTTTTTTTTAAAAGACGGCTAAAAAAACGATAGAAAAAACTAGTACCTAATAGAGTTTTTCATATCTTTGCCACAAAATATACAAAAATACGAAGTAGAAACAATTAATTTATAAACCTAATAATTAAAATCATGATTAAGAAGTTGTATTTGCCCTTAGTGGCATTGTTGGTCCTTGCTTTCTCTTCATGTAGCAAGATGGGCGAATTGTCTGCTGACTACTTCACAACGAACCCTGAAGTGTTAGAAGCTGTCGGTGGTAAAGTTCCTGTAACCATTACAGGTAAATTCCCGGAAAAATACTTCAAGAAAAACGCAACTGTTGAAGTAACTCCGGTTTTGAGATGGGAAGGCGGCGAAGCTAAAGGTCAGCCGGCTATGTTCCAGGGAGAAAAAGTAGAAGGTAACGACCAGACTATCTCTTACAAGACTGGTGGTACTTATACTATGAAGGCTTCTTTCGACTATGTTCCCGAAATGGCCAAATCTGAACTGTACCTGGATTTCAAAATCCGTAAAGGTAAAAAAGAATACACCATTCCTTCTGTAAAGATCGCTGACGGTGTAATCGCTACTTCTGAACTGCCGACTGTAGGTTCTGCTAACGCAGCTTACGCTCCGGATGCATTCCAGCGTATCATCAAACAGGCTCAGGAAGCTCAGATCATGTTCTTGATCCAGCAGGCTAACCTCCGCGCAAGCGAACTGAAGTCTGAAAACCTGAAAGACTTCCACAAGAAAGTGGTTGCTGTTGCAGGTGACACCAAGAACTACAAACTGGACAACATCGAAATCTCTGCTTACGCTTCTCCTGATGGTGGTGTGAAACTGAACACTACTCTGGCTGAAAACCGTCAGAACAACACTGAAAAGTACATGAACCAGCAGTTGAAGAAAGGTAAGATCGAAACTACTGTAGACACTAAGTACACTGCTCAGGACTGGGAAGGATTCCAGGAACTGGTTTCTAAATCTAACATCCAGGACAAAGACCTGATCTTGCGTGTATTGTCTATGTATCAGGATCCGGAACAGCGCGAATCTGAAATCAAGAACATTTCTTCAGTTTACAAAACTCTGGCTGACGAAATCCTGCCGCAGTTGCGTCGTGCTCGCCTGACTGCAAACTATGAAGTAATCGGCCGTAGCGACGAAGAAATCAACGCTGCATTCGATGCTAAAGAAGATTCTATCAGCGTAGACGAATTGCTGTATGCTGCAACTCTGACTAACGACAACGCTCGTAAGGAAGCTATCTACAAACGTACAATCGAAAAATACCCGAACGACTACCGTGCTTACAACAACCTGGGTATGATGGCTTACATGGCTGGTGACAAGGCTGCTGCTGAAAACTACTTCAAACAGGCTGCAAGCAAGAGCTCAAGCGCTGCTGAAGTTAACACCAACCTCGGTCTGTGCGAATTGGTTAAAGGTAACGTAGCTGAAGCTGAAAACTACCTGAGCAAGTCTACCGGTGCTAACACTGCTAACGAAGCTCTGGGTAACCTGTACATCAAACAGGGTCAGTATGACAAGGCTGTTGCTGCATTCGGCGACACTAAGACTAACTCAGCTGCATTGGCTCAGATCCTGGCTAAGGATTACAACAAGGCAAAGAACACTTTGACTGCTGTTAAGAATCCGGATGCTTACACTGACTACCTGATGGCTATCGTTGGTGCTAGAACTAACAACGCTGATCTGGTTAAATCTAGCCTGGCTAAAGTAGCTCAGAAAGATGCAAATCTGGCTGCTCACGCTAAGATTGACCGTGAATTTGCTAAATATGACATCCAGTAATCATTGAGATACTGATTCTCATTTTGAACAAAGAAATTCAAAAGGGCATGTCATTATGGCACACCCTTTTTTCGGACACAACTTTTGTGATTAGGAAAAATAGTTGATTGATAACGAGTTAGTAAATGACACAAGTACGGATTTATCCGTATAAACATTATTTCGCTAAGGAAACTACTCTTTTCATGTAGGTTTCTATGTAGGTTAATTAATACCAATTGATTCCTACTAATGCGAATTAATAATAAGTCATTAACTAACTCGTTATCAGTCTATGTACACGATTAACATCAGGGGTAAGCAGAACCCGAAAGACACCAAGATGGTCAAGCTGGAGATAATTTTCTTCAAGACCGGTTACGCCCGTGTGCCGAAGGTTATAAACATCACAGGGCTATTAAAAGACTGGGATGTCAAGTCTCAGAGTTTCCGTGTAGGGAGTGCGGAGGCCACTACCAAGAACAAACTGCTTTTCGATTTGCGAACCAAATATCTGCATGTCGCCGATACCTGGGAGATGGAAGGCAGGAACTGGTCGCCCGTCCAGCTATCACATTGCTTCGATGAAATCAAGGCGGCCAAACCCGAGGTCAAAGTAAAGAGTGTCCAGCAGATGATCGATTATCTTGAAGAGACATTCAAAAACAAGAAACGCATCAAGAACGGTCAGATTGTCGACAGCACGACCAATGCTAAACGGTATGTCTATCTCAAGCGTGAACTGCAGGCGTTTACAAAGGAAAAATATGAAAAAGCCTTTTCCTCTTATTTCTTTACGGATATTACAGAAGAGTTTCTTCTTGACTTTGCGTTTTGGCTTAAAGAAAGAGGTATCAGAAATGGCAACAAGGCCGGACTTACACACAAACTAAGGTTGCTCCGTGCCGTATGCAGGCAGGCAGAAAAGAAAGAGATGTACGGGGTGAATATGGATAACTTCCTCTGTCTCGGTGATGATATTAATTGGCCGGAAACCACTTCAAGAGCAGTTCCGGAAACAGTCATAGCTAAAATCGCAAATGTTGACCGTACCTTGTTTACGAAAAAAGAGCAGTTGCATCTTGATTTGTTCCTGTTCAGCTACTATACCGGAGGTATGGCGAATGTCGATGTATGTAACCTGACATGGGATTTGGTCCAGGAAGACCGCATCGTCTATGAACGTATCAAGTTTCCCAAAACAGCCAAACCGGAATTACTCAGTAAAGCAAAAGCCATCATGAATAAATACCGTGGGCAAAGTTATGGAAATTATGTATTTCCTGTTTTTACTCATAAACACACGACCACTTCCAAGAAGACTACACGTGTCAAGCAAATTTCCACACGCCTTTCACAAACCTTGACGAAAGCATGCAAGATGCTGCGCATTAAAGAAAACATCACATGGTATTCCGCCCGTGGCTCTTTCATATCGAAGATGGTAGATGCCGGTAATAATCCGTATGTGGTTGCAGAGATGGCTGGTAACAGCCCATTGACCATCTATAAGCATTACTACAAGAATACAAAGCGGGAAGAAATCAAGCGGCAGATGGAAGAAATGTTCTGACCAGACATATCCATAAAGTTGTAAACACCTTGACAATTTCTCTGATGGATAAATCATACGGTGTAATGGCTGTTAAAAGTCATTGATTACCAATGTGATATTTGCAATATTGACAAAATCGCTCTTATTCTCGATTATTTTCATTACCTTTGTGGTCAATAACTTAAATAGAATTTATATGAAAGAATTGGTTTCAAAAATACAGGAAGTATATGCTACATTCTCCACGGATGCGGCACTTCAGATTGAAAAAGGCAACAAGGCCGCAGGGACCCGTGCCCGTAAGACCTCGTTGGAACTGGAAAAACTGATGAAAGAGTTTCGTAAGCTTTCCTTGGAAGAGTCTAAAAAATAACCTTTACACGTCCGGTCGTTATCACATAATGGCCGGTTCTTCTGCAGATGCGGCATAAAAACCATATTGGCAGAACGACATAATAAAATACGGAAAGCGTTAGCTTTTGTCATGCACCGAAATCTGGTAAATTTCACTTATCCGCAGGACAAACAGTTTTCGCCTATGCTTTTGCGTGGGCTTAACTTGTTTGCGGATAGGTTTACCAGAACCTCGGTGCTACGGGTTATGTCCCACGCTTTTTGGTCTTGGTACATTGAATGCTTGACGGGACTCAAGCCAAATACGGAGATATTATGAACGACATGAATCTGATGGATGAACTTTTGAAAATTCCTGCTGATGCAACTGCCGCCACCGTACAAGGCATAGAAATGCTGCTTATCGATGAAAACAAGGCGGGGGCTTTATTGGAGTCGGATCCTAATGACAACACCATCCACGAATGCCTTTTAAGCAACGGCCGTTTCCTGTTCCAATCGGACAATACCAACCTCGTTGCCCTGTATAAAGTAACAGGAGCATCTGAATAACGCTCCTGTTGCATATAATCACCTTATTTGTCTGATTTCATCCTTCCTGCAAAGGCTTTTGACGGTTTGAATGCCGGGATATTGTGGGCAGGCACTATTATCGTGGTATTCCTGCTTATGTTGCGTGCTGTCTTTTCCGCACGGTGTTTGATGATAAAAGAACCGAAGCCGCGAAGATAAACCTCCTCGCCGTTTATCATGGAAGACTTTACGCTATCCATGAATCCTTCGACAACTTGTAACACGACCTGCTTCTCCAGACCGGTCTGCGTTGCTATTTCCCTGACGATATCCGCTTTTGTCATATTAACTCTTGATTAAATACTGTCAATCCGTTCACAAAGATACATCATTTCCTGAAATATCCTCCTTTTACAAACACATATAATAAACATTAGCCGGCGTCCGTCTCTACTCTTTCGATACAAATAGTATCGAAGTATGAAGCTGACACTCAACCGCAAATTCAAAGGTCAGACCTATACCATAGGCGACCTGTCCATCGACGGCAAATTTTTCTGTAATACCATCGAAGATGCCGTGAGGGAACTTCCGGCAACCTGTCCGGATACTCCTCGCGGCCGTTCCTGTACCTGCAAGGAAAAGGTCTATTCCAAGACCGCCATTCCTGCCGGGACTTATAAAGTTACCCTTCAGTACAGCCCCAAGTACAAGAAAAAAATGCCATATCTGCACGATGTACCTCATTTCCTCGGCATCCTGATCCATTCAGGCAACACCGAGGGAGATTCCGTCGGCCGTGATCTTCGTCAGCTTGGGATAGCCGCTGCCGCCCAAAGCCGTGGTGAGGGAGCCGATAGGTGCCGTCCACAAGGCACTGACCGTCGAGGCGAACGTGACGTTGCCCGAAGCGTCCCACGCGATGTTGCCGCCCGCGACCGCTCCGGCTCCCGAGGCATCCAGCCGCCATTTATAGCCCCGGATACCGTTCGAGCCGAGCGTAATGCTACCTGCGGCAGAGGTGCAGCTCCCCACAGTGTTGTTCTTCGTACCCCGGTAAAGGGAGTCGGCATCCACCGTCCAGCCGCCGATTTTCCCTTTTGTAACGTTCAAGGTCAGAGCTTCGATGTTTCCGGCGGTAATCAAGGAGGCTTTCAACGCCGCCGTGTCGATGCGTGCCGCAGCGATAATCCCCGATGTGATCTGGGAAGCACTGATGGAAATCGTCTTAATCGTATCGGCCGAGAGTGTTCCGGTAAAGACGCCGTCCTTGTCGATGTAGGTCGCACCGACCCAGTTCAGACTCACTCCGCTGCCGAACTCGACCTTGCCTGTCGTGGCGTTATACCTGACATACTGGTCGCCATAACCCAACTGGGCGTTACCGCCGTTATCTACATAGAAGGTTTTGTAGCCATCCCTAAATCCATAGATGCCGTTTACCGCCTCTGCGGCGATCGTTCCCGAGGAGGTCTTCGTATTGAGTGTAAACGAGCCTATGGCTATCCCGGAGACGGTGCCGTCGCTGTTTTTCGTGCCCGCAAAGAGTTTGGGGGTGATGACCGTGTTGCCGTTGATGAGCGTCTTACCCGTATTCCACTCCTTGACCCAGTCGAGCATGTCGGCATCGACCCCGTCCTTGCCCGGGATACCCGCCTTGGCTTTCGACCAGACGAACGACAGATGATAGACAATACCGGAAATTGTCACGGGAATATCTATTGTTCCGTGGTCGGCGAGGGTCGTCGTACCGGCGGTGATAACGTAGGTTAAGGTCTTCGTGCCGTTATTGACGGTAACGGATGAGAATCCCGCCGGCTTACCCACCGCACCGATGGTAAAGGCCGTGAGTTCCTCGTCCCCGCACATCACCCGTACGGTCGAGGTGAGAGTGACGGACGAGAGAATCTTCCCCGTGTCATCCGCGGGGAACACGTATTCACCCAAAGACTGGGTTATGGTATACCCGTCCTTCTGGACATAGATGGTCGCCTGTCCCCGGGCGATGAGAATCTTTGCCATGAAACCTTTTTCTGAAAGTATAGTGCGGAATGATTCCGGCAGGTTGCGGATTTTTTTTCGTGTAAATGATATTATTATAAAATATTTGTATTTTTGTAATTGGAAATGGTTCCGGGCGGTTCGCCGCCACGGATGAAAAGGGAATCCGGTGAGAATCCGGGACAGTACCCGTTGCTGTAAGTCCCCTCAAGGTTGCCGCAACCTGCCACTGGTGTAATGCTGGGAAGGCGCGACGACTGGGACGAGTCAGAAGACCTGCCATGACCGGAAAAGGATTTACACCCGCGGGAGAAAATCGGGTTGCGATCAGATACGGAATGCCGTAGGAGTCATTCTCATATTTGAAGACAAACATAATCCCGTTCGTGTAAACCTGCGCGAACGGGATTTTTTGTGTTTGTTAAAAATATGTTTTATTAAAAAACAAGTAAGCTATGAAAAGAAATTTACGCTTTCTGGCGGGAGCTTTCCTGTTGACGGCAACCGCCCTGTTCACCGGCTGTAATTCAGACGATGACTTTTTGATGAATCCTCAAACTGATTCAGTAACTCCCGAAACCCGAGCCAACTTTAATGATGATGGCACTACAACCATTACATTCGATGACTTCGATGAAACATTCATGGCGGTTTCGCCTAAAGCAGAGAACTACTACACGCTTTATGGATATACTGCAGAGAACCAAATCAGGGAAATATACGATCCCGATTTTGTGTTTGTCTCCGACATGAATACTGTAACCAATTCTTATGGAGCGTATACTGAATTTTCCAGTGGTGCCATTGCGTTGTCGAAATACAATTATCGTTCTGATTCTGCTGCCGGCAAGACTTCTGGAACTAATTGGTGGTATACTTGGGAGAATCAATGTAGTGTCTATAATACAGCATCCACAGATGGGGCCAATACAGGGGCAGGTCACAGCGGTTCCAATTTTGCTGTTGTATACGGCTACTCTGATTTCGGAAATACGGAGTGGATGGCCAAACCTGAATTCTATTTTGACTCCCCTCGCAAATTCAAGGGTTTATGGTATTGTAACACAGCATATACCTATGGTGTGATTATAAATGGTAATCAGTTCGGAACATCGGGTGTTGCAACACCGTTGAGTAATCTGAAAGATTCTGACGGCAACAATATAGGATATTTCCAAGTCAACATCGAATGTTATGACGTAGATGGAAATTTGATCACCACTGTATCGAAATTGTTGGCCGACTACCGATATGATAAACCAACAGTGTCCCCCGTAACTACATGGACATATTGGGATATTAATGTAGCGGATGTGCAAAGTGTAAAATTCAATTTTGAAGGATCTGATGTCGATCCTATATATGGACTCAATACTCCGGCGTATCTTTGTATAGACGACGTTACAATAGAATAACAATTTAATATAGTTTGGCATAGAACTGATTTCAGTTCTATACCTTTTTTATTATGAAGGCTTTCATATTTAGTATTCTTGTACTTTTGTTTTTTATTACAAGCTGTAATAAGAACGATGTAATTACTGAAGAAATAAAACAAGCTCCTATAATTGAACTCGATAGTGAGACTGGCATTTACACTATTAAAGTTGGGCGTGAACTGACAATTGCCCCGACATATAAATATGCGAATAATGCACTTTATGCATGGACAGTAGATGGAAAACTTCTTTCATCTGAATCAATATTGAAGTATACATGGAATCAGGAACAACATCTATATATCAAATTGCGAGTTGATACACCAGAGGGTTATGCGGAAGAAGAGTTAAAAGTAGAAGTATTGGAGTTAACTCCACCTACAATTTCAATCATAATCCCCTCTAAAGGATTAAAAGTGCCTCAAAACACGGATTATATTTTATCTCCAGATATTCAACATGACGATCTTGAAAATTTTAGAATTGAATGGGTACGCGATGGAGAAATCGTCGGAACAGAAAAAGCATATACGTTTCACGAAAAAGAACTCGGTACATATTCGATAACAATCCGGGCATCCAATATAGACGGAGAAACAATCCGTGATTTCGACGTAGAAGTTGTGGAAACAATGCCTTATTCCGTACGGTTTCCGACACCATCCTATACACAAACTTCTACGGATCGTTATACTTTTGCAGGGCGTCCTGTATATTTGCGGCCTTTGCTGGAATATTTCGATTATCCACAGTATCAATGGCAGGTCAATGGAAAAATTATGGAAGCCGCTACCGACAGGGTTTTTAAATTCACGCCGACGACTCCTGGAGAATATTTCGTTGCTGTTACTGTTACAGAAAAAATGCCCAACACACAGCCACTTTCACGTAACATAACACGTAGTAATACTTCAATTACAACGACAGTTAAGGTTATTTGTGAAGAAAAAACGGAACAAGAACGCTATCGGCAAGCGACAGCGACAAGTTCAGGTATTTGGGATAAGGTTTATGAATTCATTCCTGCTCCCGGACAGTTTATTAATGAGTTATCCCAAAATACCGGATTTATAGGAAATGAAACGACGCCCCAACAAGCCATAGAGTATGCAACGAAACGATTGAACAAAAAAGCGCATGTTTCACTGGGATCTTTCGGTGGTTATATCATCATCGGTTTTGACCATAGTATTGCTCCGAGTGGCCGAGAATACGATTTTGCAATACAAGGAAATGCTTTTAACAGTTCGAGCGGTGGCTCAAATGAGCCGGGCATTGTTTGGGTAATGCAAGATATAAATGGCAATGGCCAGCCAGACGATGAATGGTATGAATTAAAAGGATCTGAAACCGGCATCGATGGTACAATACAAGACTACGAAGTAACTTACTATAGACCTGCACCCAGAGCACATACTCCGTGGGTAGATAGTGAAGGTAATTCAGGTTCTGTCGATATGAATGCATACCATGGCCAAGAATATTATTATCCCAATTGGATTAAAGAAGATAGCTATACATTATATGGGACGCGTCTGACTCCTCGCAACAATCAAGATCCCGTTACAGGATATTGGGCGAATAACGCTTATGAGTGGGGGTATGTGGATAATATGGGTTCAGATAATCTGGTAGGAGGAAATGTCATTGATGGTAGCGGTCAGCGCAACGGATTCAAAATAGCCAATGCAATATATCATGACGGGACTCCAGTAAAATTGCAATATATAGACTTTATCAAAGTTCAGTGTGGAGTATTATCGAAAAGTGGTTGGCTTGGAGAGATATCCACAGAAGTATTTTCATTTGAAGACTTATCAATAACTAATAATCAATAATATGAGACAGTTTTGGCTTTTACTATTCATTGCCCCATTTCTTTTTTTATCATGTTCAGAAGATAATCAGACTCCAGAAAGTCCTGCTGATGCCGATGACAATTTTATCACATCAGTCGTGATGACTGTGGCAAGTCAATCCTATACAGCGGAAATAATTGACAATATAATTACCATAACAGTTCCATATACTGTTTCGTTAAATAATGCTCAAGTCGAATTCAAATACACATCCTCGGCAACAATTATTCCCGATCCGGCAAGCATTACTGACTGGGATACGGAACGAACGTTTCGTGTAACCTCTTACAATGGAGAAGCGAATGATTATACATATAAAGTCATTAAAGACGAGATTCGCTATGAAGGGGATGTGGAATTGAAGACAACAGCGGATGTTACGGCTTTCATTGATACGGACGTAACGGTTATCAAAGGTGATTTGATTATCGGGTCGGATGCTGAGGATGCAGAAGAATTGTCGGATATCGCCGCATTAAAAATATTGAAGGAAGTCGAAGGAAACATCATCATTCGGAAAAGTTATGTTGGACAAGATCTTACGGGACTTGATAATATCACTTCAATTGGAGGTTTGCAAATAGGAACTGAAACTGCCTTTGCGACCAACAGTAAATTGCAGATGGTCAGTATGAGATCTTTGCAGCATATTACTGGCGACATCGTTGTCTGCAACAATCAAGTAGCATATGTGCAATTCGACAACCTTGAAACGATTGATGGAAATATAATATTCAGGACTTCATCTCTACAAAGTTTTGAATTCCCTAAATTAACCACTGTCGTAAAGGATTTTGATCTCCAGTGTCTGACAAGTGACGGAGAACCAGGAGGAGAAATCACATCTTTGAGAATTCCTGAATTGACAAAAGTAAACGGTCGCTTAGGGGTTAATAATTTAGGCAAAATGATTTCTTTGGAATTTCCGAAATTACAAGAAGTTGGAAGTGTGGATTTTGCTTCTATACCGATTCCGTTGGAGACCCTTTCATTGCCGGAATTATCGGTAGTAAACGGCGACCTTAATCTCGTTTCCAGTTATATTGCGTCCGATGCTTTTACATCTACGGGAAATAATAAATTACAAGAAATAGATGGACTGTCTAACTTGTCGATTGTTAAAGGCACATTGACAATATCTAAATTCCAAGTCTTGAAAAAATTGCCGGATTGGAGTAAATTAGAACAACTCGGAGGACTGACCTTGCTGCGTTTATTGGAGTGTTCTGATCGAATTTTAGATTTGAGCAAAGTAAATTTTGTACCTTTTGAGGATAACGAACCTTTAATTTCTATTACAGACGGGACTATATTCTCAAAAATTATCACAAAAGAGGATATGTCGCAAGTTAGCATGTTTCTAGCTCCGAGCGGTATTACCGGTTCAAGTGTTGGAATAGATCCAGAATTGAATTTTAAGAGTATTAAGAATTTTAAGTATTCTAGCAATATGACAACAGATCCTGTATTCCAATTTGAACGAGTTTACGGGAATATGGAAATTATAAGAGGTTCAAAAAAAGGCGTTTCAGCCCCTAACTTGGTAAGTGTAGATGGATATTTAAGCATCGAAACTACAATGGCAAACAATATCTCGTTCCCGAAATTGGAAATTGTCGGAGGTCAGTTATGTATTATCGGTAATCTGAACGCTGTTTCTAACTATGATTATGATTTTACGAATTTAAAGTCAGTCGGTTGTTCAAGCAATCCTCAATATATCAAAGAAGGGGTGATTAATAATATTTTATATGGTTCTTTAGATTTTATGGCATCAAATAAAGATTTTACATTTCCGTCATTGGAACATGTCGGGGGTGTTGGTATGACTGTTCGTACCGTAAAAACTATTTCATGCCCCAAATTGCAGGCCATTGATGGAACACTTTGTGCTGCAAATGCAGCATCGCTTACGACTTTCAATATGCCAACTTTAACAAAACTCTCAGGAGTTCGATTTATCCGGTTGACACGGTTTGTTGATTATACGTTCTTCAAATCTTTTGTAGAAGAAGAGCAAATCAAGAAAGAAGACTGGCTTGTAACCAATTGCGGTTATAACCCCACCTACGAGGATATGCAAGCCGGTCGCTATACCCAGCAGTAACACCCATTATTTTACAAGGGAACAGGGTACTGGCCGAAAGACCGGTACTCTTTCCCGTTTATAACAAGCCAATGAAACATCTGATACGACATATCATTCTTCTATGCGGGTTGCCGCTGTTGCTGGCGGGCTGCATGGAGTGGGACTACGGAGATGCGGTGGAAGATTTCAACGCTACCGGAGCCGGGTTGTTCATCACCAACGAGGGCAACTTCCAGTACGGCAATGCCACGTTGTCGTACTACGACCCCGAAACCCAACAGGTGCAGAATGAAGTGTTCTTCCGTGCCAACGGCATGAAGCTGGGCGACGTGGCGCAATCGATGTGCATCCACGACAATAAGGGCTGGGTCGTGGTGAACAATTCCCACGTGATTTTCGCCATCGACCTCAATACGTTCAAAGAGGTGGGCCGTATCACGAACCTGACTTCGCCGCGCTATATCCATTTCCTCAGCGACGAGAAAGCCTATGTCACCCAATTGTGGGACAACCGCATCTTCATCATCAACCCCAAGAAATATGAAATCACCGGTTACATCCAGGTGCCGGACATGACGATGGAAAGCGGCTCCACGGAGCAGATGGTGCAGTATGGCAAATATGTCTATTGCAACTGCTGGTCGTACCAAAACCGCATCATCAAGATCGATACCGAAACGGATCAGGTGGTAGAAGAACTGAAAGTCGGCATCCAGCCCACCTCGCTGGTAATGGACAAGAACCACAAGATGTGGACGATCACCGACGGTGGGTACGAGGGTTCGCCCTACGGCTACGAAGCCCCGTCTCTCTACCGCATCGATGCCGAGACGTTCACCGTAGAGAAGCAGTTCAAGTTCAAGATGGGCGACTGGCCTTCGGAGGTGCAGCTCAACGGTACGGGCGACAAGCTCTACTGGATCAACAAGGACATATGGTCGATGGACGTGGATGCGGAACGTGTTCCCGTGCGCCCGTTCCTCGAATACAGCGGTACGATTTATTACGGCCTGACCGTCGACCCCGTGCGTGGCGATGTCTACGTGGCCGATGCCATCGACTACCAGCAGCAGGGCATTGTCTACCGCTACTCGTCCGAAGGTGAACTGATCGATGAATTCTATGTCGGGATAATCCCCGGCGCATTTTGTTGGAAGTGATGGGCAGGATACGACACCTATACCATCTCATCTTCGTTACCAAAGGACGCAAGATGACGATTCCGACAACGGGAAAAGGATTGATGCTCGAGCGGATGACACGGATTTTTACAGGGAAAGGTTGCCGCGTACATGCCGCCAATGCCTTTCTCAACCACGTGCATGTACTTGTCGAGATTCCGAATTCCGGGGATTTCAGCAAGATCGTGAACAAGGTGAAAGGCGCCACGGGAACGGTATACCAGAAAACCCCGGAATATGCCGACTTCTCCGGTTGGGCTGCCGGATTCGACTCGTTCAGCGTGTCGTTCAGCGACCTTCACCGGCTCAGACGGCACATCGAGGAGCAGCATACAATCCATCAGGAGATCTCGTTCGAGGAAGAATACGGACAACTGCTTGAAGAGAATGGGTTCGACCCGCATCAAACGTCCGTGCCGGCATCCTCCACGGTACATTTTTCCGCGAATACCCACCCTAAAAACGGAATCAAATGATTTATACGAAATACATACTTTTCTCGCTACTGCTCGTCTGTCCGTCCGTATTGTCCGCGCAGGGAATCACACGACGCATCCACCAGATAGACGAGGTCACGGTGTGGGGCAAACGCCCGATGAAAGAAATCGGCGTGCAGAAGACGAAGTTCGACTCGCTCGCACTGAAAGAGAACATTGCCTTATCGATGGCCGACATTCTGACGTTCAATTCGTCCGTGTTCGTCAAGAGTTACGGACGCGCCACGCTCTCCACCGTTGCTTTCCGCGGCACGTCGCCCAGCCACACGCAGGTGACGTGGAACGGCATGCGCATCAACAATCCCATGCTGGGTATGACCGACTTTTCCACCATACCGTCCTACTTCATAGATCAGGCCTCGCTGCTTCATGGCACGTCGTCGGTGAATGAAACGGGCGGCGGACTCGGCGGACTTGTCAAACTCGGTACTACGCCGCAGGTCGGCGAGGGCTTCCATGCCCAATACGTGCAGGGCATCGGGTCGTTCCGCACGTTCGACGAGTTCGCCCGCTTCACCTACGGCAGCGACCGATGGCAGGTCTCGACCCGCGCGGTCTATTCGTCGTCGCCCAACGATTACAAGTACACCAACCACGACAAGAAGATAAATATCTACGACGAGGAGAAGAACATCATCGGACAGTATCATCCCAAGGAACGCAACCGATCGGGTTCGTTCAAGGACCTGCACCTGTTGCAGGAGGTATATTACAACACCCTGAAAGGCGACCGTTTCGGGTTGAACGCATGGTATATCAACTCCAACCGGGAACTGCCGATGCTCACGACCGATTACGGCGATGAGACCGCCTTCGAGAACCGCCAGCGGGAGCAGACGTTTCGTGGTGTCCTGTCATGGGACCATATCAAAGAGAAATGGAAAGTCGGCGTGAAAGGCGGTTATATCCATACGTGGATGGCCTACGACTACCGTCGTGAGGTGGCGCCGGACAACTGGGCCTCCATGACCCGTTCGCGGAGCAAGATAAACACGTTCTACGGACAGGCGGAAGCGGAATACTCGCCCGGCAGGAAATGGTTCTTCACCTCGAACGTATCCGTGTACCAGCATCTCGTGCGCAGCGAAGACAAGAACATCATCCTTCAGGATGGCAACAAAGCCGTCGTCGGATATGACAAGGGGCGTGTCGAGCTCTCCGGTTCTGTATCGGCCAAATGGCAGCCTGTCGAGCCGTTGGGCTTGTCGCTGGTCTTGCGCGAGGAGATGTCGGGCGACAAATGGGCTCCGCTCATCCCGGCATTCTTCATCGACGGACTGATTTCGCGCAAAGGGAACGTGATGGTGAAAGCCTCCGTATCGCGCAACTATCGTTTTCCGACTTTGAACGACCTCTACTTTCTGCCGGGCGGCAACCCCGACCTTAAAAACGAACACGGCTTCAGCTATGACGCCGGAGTGAGTTTCGATGTCGGCAAAAAGGGGGTATATAAACTGGGCGGCAGCGCAAGCTGGTTCGACTCCTACATCGACGACTGGATCATCTGGCTGCCGACGACCAAGGGGTTCTTCTCGCCGCGCAACGTGAAGAAAGTCCATGCCTACGGTGTCGAAGTGAAGGCCAACCTTGCCGTGCAGCCGGCAAAGGACTGGCTGATAGACCTGAACGGTTCCTATTCGTGGACCCCCTCCATCAACGAGGGCGAAAAGATGTCGCCCGCCGACCAGTCGGTGGGAAAACAACTGCCTTACGTGCCGGAGCACTCCGCCTCGCTGACAGGACGGCTGTCATGGCGGACGTGGGCGTTCCTCTACAAGTGGGCTTACTACTCGGAACGTTTCACCATGTCGAGCAACGATTACACGCTGACAGGCCACCTGCCCCGGTATTTCATGAGCAATATCTCACTGGAGAAAATGCTGTCGTTCAAACCGCTGGATGTACAGTTGAAACTTGCCGTCAATAACCTGTTCAACGAGGACTATCTCTCGGTGCTGTCGCGTCCTATGCCCGGCATCAACTTCGAGTTCTTCATCGGCATCACCCCGAAATTCGGGAAAAGCAGAAAATAATGTAAACGTAAATAAGGTAATGATATGAAAGTATTAAAGAATTTGAGCCTGATGGTGCTGCTTGCGCTGGCATTTGCAGGCTGTCGTGGCAAGAGTTCCCAACTTGCCGATTTCAACAAACAGCTTTACGCTCCCGAATATGCCTCGGGATTCAAGATTGAAAGAGCAGACGGCAGACAGAGCGTGCTGGTTTCCGTCATGAATCCGTGGCAGGGCGCGGATAGCGTCACCACCCGGTTGTTCATCTCCCGTAACGGGGAACCCGTTCCCGAGGGTTTCGACGGGCAGGTCCTCGAAGGGGATGCGCAGCGCATCGTGGCGATGTCCTCGACCCATATCGCCATGCTCGACGCCATCGGCGAGACGGCACGTGTGGTCGGCGTTTCGGGACTCGACTATATCTCCAATCCCGACATTCAGGCACGCCGCGACAGCATCGGCGACGTGGGTTACGAGGGAAATATCAATTATGAACTTCTGTTGTCGCTCGACCCTGACCTTGTGCTGCTTTTCGGCGTGAACGGGGCCAGTGCGATGGAGAGCAAACTCAAGGAGCTCGGCATCCCGTTCATGTATGTCGGCGATTATCTCGAAGAATCTCCGCTGGGCAAAGCCGAATGGCTGGTGGCGCTTTCGGAGGTCGTCGGGAAACGCGCGAAGGGCGAAAAGGTATTCGCGGATATTCCGATCCGATACAATGCGCTGAAACAGAAAGTGTCCGGTGCCGTTCTCGATGCCCCGTCGGTCATGCTCAATACGCCCTACGGCGATTCGTGGTTCATGCCCTCGACGGAAAACTATGCCGTGCGGCTGATTACCGACGCCGGAGGCGACTACATCTACAAGAAGAACACGGGCAACTCTTCGACGCCTATCGACTTGGAGGAGGCATACCTGCTCGCTTCGGAGGCCGATATGTGGCTGAACGTCGGCATGGCGAACACACTCGACGAACTGAAAGCCGCCTGCCCGAAGTTCGCCGATACCCGCTGCGTCCGAAACGGCTATGTCTATAACAACAACGCCCGCACCAATGCCGCCGGAGGCAACGACTACTACGAATCGGCCGTCGTGAATCCCGACCTTCTTCTGCGCGACCTCGTGAAGATATTCCACCCCGAGTTGGTCGAAGAAGATTTCGTATACTACAAACAACTGAAATAGATGCGTTCACGCCCCGTCATCCTGTTCACCGCGTTGTCCGTGCTTACGGTCGGCCTCTTCCTGTTGGATTTGGCTGTGGGCGCGGTTCGCATTCCCGTCGGCGACGTATGGGCGGCCCTGACGGGCGGCGACTGCCCGCGGACTACGGCGAAAATCGTACTGAACATACGGCTGATAAAGGCGGTTGTGGCTCTGCTGGCCGGGGCGGCGCTATCGGTCAGCGGCTTGCAGATGCAGACATTGTTCCGCAATCCGCTGGCCGGCCCCTACGTGCTGGGCATCAGCTCGGGTGCAAGCCTCGGCGTGG
>NZ_EQ973643.1:223593-258461 GCF_000157915.1 Phocaeicola coprophilus DSM 18228 = JCM 13818
TCGATAGGCATCGCCGGAGCGGCTTGGCTGGGTGCGGCCGTCGTGCTGCTCGTAATCGCTACCGTCGGACACCGCATAAAGGACATTATGGTGATATTGATTTTGGGTATGATGTTCTCGTCAGGCGTGAGCGCTGTCGTGCAGATATTGCAATATCTGAGCAAAGAGGAGGCGTTAAAGGCGTTCGTCATCTGGACGATGGGGTCGCTCGGCGACGTGACGGTGCCGCAGCTCGCCATCCTCCTTCCGTCGGTCATCGTCGGGTTGCTGCTGGCCGTATGGACGATCAAACCGCTCAACCTCCTGCTCTTCGGCGAGGAATATGCCGTAACGATGGGACTGAATATCCGCCGTTCGCGCGGTCTGCTGTTTCTCTCGACGACGCTGCTGGCCGGCACGGTAACGGCTTTCTGCGGCCCGATCGGCTTCATCGGTCTTGCCATGCCTCACGTCGCGCGGATGCTCTTCCGCGAGGCCGACCACCGCGTGCTCCTGCCGGGAACCCTTCTCTCGGGGGCGGCGGTATTGCTTCTTTGCGATATCGTTTCCAAAATGTTCACTTTGCCCGTAAATGCCATTACCGCACTGCTGGGAATCCCGATAGTCGTATGGGTGGTTTTACGCAATAAATCGATGACGGTATGATAGAACTGTGCGATTTTTCCATAGGCTACGCAGAGAAGAGGCTTCTCGATAAGGTCGATGCCTCTTTCAAAAGAGGACAGCTGACTGCCCTTATTGGCAGGAACGGCACGGGGAAATCTACACTTCTCCGTGCCATAGCCGGACTGAATCATAATTATTGCGGTAAAATCCTGCTCGACGGACATTGTATCGCAAACATGAGAACTCCGGAGAAGGCAAGGCAACTGGCATTTGTCACGACCGAGCGCACACGCATCGCCAACCTGCGGTGCGAGGATGTCGTGGCTATCGGCCGCGCCCCTTACACCAACTGGATCGGCCGCATGCAGCCTCAAGATAGGGAAATCGTCATGCGGTCGCTCTCTTCGGTCGGAATGGAGGCGTATGCCGGCCGCACGATGGATAAGATGTCGGACGGTGAATGCCAGCGCATTATGATAGCCCGTGCTCTGGCTCAGGAAACGCCCGTCATCCTGTTGGACGAGCCGACCTCGTTTCTTGACATGCCCAACCGTTACGAATTGTGTTCCCTGCTCGCACGGTTAGCGCATGCTGAGGGCAAATGCATTCTGTTCTCCACTCACGAACTGGATATAGCCCTCTCGCTGAGTGACAGAATAGCCCTTATCGATACGCCCGTCCTTCACTGTCTGCCGACCTCCGAAATGATCCGCAGCGGGCATATCGAGCGGCTGTTCAACAATGCCGCCGTACAATTCGACCCCGTGAGCGGGATCGTGAAATCCATGCCAAGAGACTGACTTTCCTGTCGGGAAACACGTCAGACGCAATGAGGGTGTCCCAAAAAGTATTTGGCACCCTCGTATTCGTTGTAAGACATGTCGTTTATTTCGATACCTCGCACATCAGCACGCCTTTCCCCGTCACATCGGCTTTCGAGACCGTGATGGATTTTCCCGTGTAGGTCTTCACGACGGAAGTCCCGGCAGAGTTCCACAGTTTCCATGTATAGGTATAAGCTGTCCCGCCCGTGTCGATTTCCTCACCGCCCCTGTATAACACGGCTTTGGCATCCACGTCATTGCCGTTGTTCTTGATGGTGAACCCCTTCTGGCTGACCAGATCAACCGTGATGGGGTCGGACATATCCGTGAAGGAGATGATGTCGCAGACGACCTTGTTCGCCGAGGCGTTGCCCGCCGAGGTGTCCGTATCCTTGATGGCGCACTTGAAGGTCTCGAAGTTGAGAACGGCATCTGCCGTAATCGTGATTTCGTTTGTCGTCCAGCCTGCCGTCACGCCCCGAGGATTGGTCGAGGTAAGGCATGCCCAGCCGGCACCCAGCATGGAGTTGTAGTAGGGACACGAAACGGCGGCTCCCGATGCGGCTGCGGCACTCAGTGCGGAGGTCAGCGTCACGACCTTCGTGGAGGCGTTGACTGCCGAAATGGTGTACTGTGCCGATCCTATGGTTATCCTGCCTCCCGCCTCCATGTTCATTACCGAAGCGACCGTTATGGTCGTGGCTCCGGCTGCCGCGGCAGCTGTCAGTGTCGTGCCCGCGAATACCGCCGAATCCTTGATGCCCCACGCGTAGGTGACGTTCGTCGTGTCGATAGAGGCTCCGCGCCACAGGTCGCAATGCGCCCTGAGCGTCGCCACCTCGTCGTTCTTGAATACGATGCCGTCGGGTGCATACGCCACGGCGGCGATCATCGCTCCGGCGTTCAGGTGCTGCGTGAACTGAATCTCCGCCCGGAACGGAATCTCCAGCCCGTTGGCGTCGATGTAAACCGCCTCGAAAGTATAACGCACTTGCGGAGCGGAAACGGTCATGTGGTTGGCTTTGACGGTAAGGGCATACTTGGCCGATGCCGCGCCGATGGTGCAGCTGTCCTGTCCGGAGACGATCGCCGTACCGTTCTTGTACCACTTGGCCGAGCCGCTCTTCACGCCTGCCGTAAGCGTCGCGGCATTGCCTACCGAGGTGATCTGGTCGGTCGCCGCCTGACCGCTGACGAAGAGCGAAGGGGTAAGTACCAGATAGGGAGAAGCCGCCCACGAAGGGGCATAGGCATTGTTGTCTCTGTTGTACACCTGTGTCAGGGGCTGCGAGGAGCCGATGAATGCCTGCAACGATACCGCGTCGTTCTGGTCGATGATGGTGACCTGCCCGCGGGCTACTTTTACTGCCATAATAGATTATCGGTTATTTGTTATTTCCACTTCGCAATCGAAAACGGCCTTGCGCCACACGTCCCCGCCGGTTATCTCTATCTCCCTGCCGTAACGCGGTGCGGCGTTCCATATCCTGTCACTCTCCGTATCGCGGCTCGTCCGTATCCAGCGGAAATTGCCGTCGGGAATGAGCGATGTAATCTCTTCACCGCCCCTGTACACCCTGGCACGGAGTACCGTCGAGACGATTCCGTTGCGGAATGTCGTGCCGTTTTCAGACTCCACATAAACAGTATAGGAGGGAGATCCGTCGTAAAGTTTGAAAAAGGTATGGGTCGCACTGATTTTTTCATTACGGTATGTTGCCGTGTAGCGGAGGGTCAGCACGTCGCGCCCTTCCCAGCCATGAAACGGGGGTGTCATTTCAAATACGGCGGCATTGCATCCGGCATCTTTCCATATGCCGTCAACGGCAAGGTATTCCCACTGCCGACTTTCCGGCTCGAAATTGTATTCGGTCGCCACAAGCGGGATATTCTCCGGCTCGCATGCGCCTGAAAGCTCGTCCTTGAAATGGAACGCCGTGCCGCCTGTCAGGGAGACGGAACGGGGCTTGAGCAGTTCCTGCGCCTCCTCATCGAGGTCTTCCCAGCGGATGGTCACATCGCGCAGTTCGATGGTATCCTTGCCCCACTTGAACCGTCCCGAGGCGAAATGGCCCGTCCCGTCCGGATGGATGACGAAAGAACCGTCCCGTGAAACGATCGAGCCGTCTTCGTTCAGCCGCAACAGGGGATTCTGTATGGTACCCCCGATACCTCCCTTATTGAACCAGGCACCGTAATCGTCCGTGTAGGACAAGGCTTCATCGGTCGCCTGATAGGGGGTCACGTTCCTTCCGGCCTCCAATTGAGGGGCGGACAACGACAGGGGGACGGAAGCGGCAATGCCGAGACACATGACGGGGGAATCTGACCCGCGTATGAGGAACGGGACATTATAACGGACCCATCCTTTACCGGCAGCCACCGTCCGATCACCGACAAGATGTTCATCCTGATAGAACCGGATGGCTGCCGTATCTTCCGCTTTTATCCAGACTGAGAAACAATAACAGACTCCTGTATGAGCCTCCCGCCAGGCGGCACTTTGCGCACCAAGAAGACTGTCTCCGGCTATCCGTACACACCGCCCGAGTCCGGCGGGAGATGTTTCATCCAGCTCTTCCGAATGGCTGAACCGGCAGGACAGGCTGTCAGGTATGACATTCTTGTGGATTTTGCCCACATAAAACGTGCTTGAAAAACCGTTCTCGTCTCCCGCGGTAAGCGTGCCGGCTATATTGACATTGCGTGTGGCATAGAGATTCTGGAAATAGGCCCCGTAACCATCCAACATGCCGAAGACCGGATCGATGATGCCGCTGACCTTTCCCACACGGGCCTTGCTCGCCTCGCTGAAAGCGGATACGGAGGCAAGACGAACAATGTTCAGGTCGGCGACCTCGCACCAGTCCCCCTCGGAGGCCAGGCTTGATGTCAGGTCAAGAAACAGGCTCCGGCTGTACTGTGCCGGGTAATCCACGGTGATGACCCATAACTTGTACTTCCATTCCCGGCCGATGGAGATTTCATCTTCCGCATCCGTCTTTTCACGGTTCGTATAGCCGAATCGGATCGGTACGGAACCTGATGTTTTGGAAGACCTGACCTTGAACGATACCAGCAGGCGCTCCGGGTATCCGACCGGTTCTTCCAATGTCAGCATCAGCCCGAAGGAAGCGTTTCCTGCCGGTTCCGCGTTGCGGATAATGCGGACAATGCGTGTCGCTTCCGAATCGGCATCCAGATATTCCGTTTGCAGCATGCTGCCATAAACGGCGTACCTGGACTTGTCCGGCACTCCCGCCATGCCTCCGTCCATGACGGGATAGCACAGGGAGCGTTCGGTCGCCATGCCGTCGATGACATCCATATAGGGTGAATCGCTGTCAGAAGCCGTCAGGTACAAGGCGCCGCTACGTGCCGTATCGAACAGGTTGGTAATCCGCACGAAGTCCAGCAGTTCACCGCCCTGCGGTTCGTCCCCGTCCAGCAATGCCCCGATGAAATAAGGGGCGTCCTTGTCTCCGACAAGCTCCGTTCCGGTTTCTGTCACGCACATCAGCGAATAGACGGTACGCTCCCGTTCGGCATATTGCCTGCGGATGATATCCCCGGCTTGCAGTCCCTGTGTCTTCTGCGAGTCGGGGGCAATACGGATCTTGTATGTCGGATAACGGAATACGGACATGGATTATGACAGTTTTTCCACGGTGTCTCCCGAACAGCTGTCGCTGATCCAGAAGGAACCGTTGGTTACCGAAGTCTTTTCGACCTCGAACTCATAGGCGCGGAACTTACGGCGGGCCACCACCTCGTCGAATGTGGCGGAGACGCCTCCTGTCGTCCGGTTCCGGCGGACAGCCCATCCGCTTCCGGAAAGGCCCGGGGAAAAGAACTCCGAAGAGAGCGACCCGGTAAAGACGCTGTTTCCGTAATGCCGGATACCGTCCTCCACCGCTTGCAGGCGTAACGCCTCTGTCAAGTATAGGATTCTGTCAGTAATCCGGGTGGGCGACGCATGGATTCCGATATGCCCGGCTGCTTCCAACGGAACAGCGACCGTAACGAAATCGGCATCGGTGCGGATATGGAACGATTCGCTGTGACGGTTCTGCGGGGCATAACAGCTCACGGACGGACGGTGTGAAAAATCCGTGCTGTGAGGGATAGCCGTCCTTACGTCCTCTTCCTCGTAGATTACCTCGGAAGAAAGCGATACGCGCTCCCTGTCGCCTGTGAACATAAATCCCTCTGCTGTGCCCATCCGCAAGCGCTTGTGGATAACGATACCTTCATCGGAAGTGTCTACCCGGTATGAGGAGAGCAGGTCGGCGCCGTAGTTGTGGCGGACAGTCAGCGAGCCCGGAAAACAAGCCTTTCCGTAAGGGGAAAGCATCAGACACTCGCCGTCCACGTCCGATATGCCGGAGAACAGGCGTATCTTCGGGGTATGGTCGCCGCCTAAAAGAAGGTCACCGCCGATACTCCCGAACTGTATCTTGTCCTTGTCGGTACAGAGCAGTACGGGAACATCTCCGATCCGGATGCCGAATCCGTCCAGGAACGAGAGGAACCCGCCGAGCGCGACATCCTCTTCCGAAAACGAAAGCAGACATTTCCCTTTGTCGCCCAGTTCCACGCCTTGCAAGGCTTTCAGTCCGCCATCCATGACCGTACTCCCTCGCACCGTCAGATTCCGTCTCACCATGCCGTCCCGCATCGTCCAATCCACCGTGTCCGTATTGGCGTTGCCACGATGATAGACATCCTGCCCGCCCACGGCCAGCCGTGTCGGGGAGATGGATATTCCTGTATCCTCGTCCCCGATAATCCATGCCCCTTTGGAATGTACCGTCGCATCCAGAAAGTCTATATGGGAAGCGTTGATTGTAGCGGTGGCCTTGTCCGCGTCGTAACGGAGCAACTGCCTGCCGCCGATATGCAGGCTGTCGCCCCCGACTTTCAGGTTGCCGGTAATCCTGATACCGTACTCGATGGCAGTTACCACACCTTCCGGATCGGTAATGTCCTGCGAATAGGTTTCCAGGATACGGGTGTTTCCAATGCCGGCTTCGAAACCGTAATTGGCACTGAGCTTGCCGGTCATGTCACCGCCCGATTTCTTCAGGTAATCCAACAGCAAGCCACCGCTTCCGGAACCGCCTTCTCCCGTAACGGCTCCGGCAATGGCGGATGCAAAACCGTAAGCGGTATTCTTCAGTCTCAGGCTGGTCTCGTCGCCTTCCTCGATGCCGTAAGGATGCTCGTCGTCCTTTTTCTGCTGGGCATTGAAAAAGTTATGGTACAGCTGTGCATAGATGGAATAGCACAGGCTCTCCTTGTCGAGGGTTTCTATATCGGGATGCAGTTGTACGCTCATTTGGTATAGCTGGTCTTGGAAAGAAATTTCTGGATACGTGATGTCAGCGAGATGAAGTTCGGCATATTGATCGGCGACATCGTGCCCATCAGTGTGGGAGTCATGATTTTCGAACATTCCGTCAGGAAGTCGAGCATCAGCCGGGCAAGCTCATTACCCAGAACCAGCGGCTCGGTGGCATTCTCGTCACCGAGCGTCACCTTGTTGTCGGCAACGGCAACGGTCGTGGAATTGACCTTTTGTACCACTTTATCTGCTGTCTGTCTGACTTCAGACTTGTCCACCGTATGCGTGATGCTTTCCGCATCGATAACGGTTGTCGCTTCCTTGTCCTTGTCATTCCTAACGGTTGTTGTGACGGCCGTCGGCGTATAGTGGGTGGAGGTCTCGTTACCGGTGGTTTCCAGTTCGTCGTAGTCCGGGGAAGAGTCGTTTTCCGGATCCAGTTCCTCCATTTCGGTCACGCCGATGACGGTTTCCGTGCGGGCATTGAGCCGCAGGATATCCACATGGGAGAAGTTAACCACATAGGCATAACGGGTGGCGGCATCCATGAAGATGGTCACGTCGGAAAAAAGTGCGGGGACGATCAGGAAGCCGCCTTCGCTGTTGGTGGCGGCCGAGAGCAACACGCCTTTATGGATAACAGGTTCGGCGGAGGCCGTCTCGTCCGGGTACTCGCCGACATCAATGGTACCGCCGTAGTCGGAAAACTCCTCGTCCGAGGGGTTGTCGTGTATCTTGGCGACATAGCCGTGTATCATGCGGGCCGTACCGATACCGGACATGCCTCCGGGAGCCAGATTGATACGCTCCATACTCCGTCCCAAGGCTATCTTGCGGATAGCCTCACGGATAAGCAACTGGTTGGATTTGTCTGAAGACATGAGTTTTTTGAAAGAATAGGAGGAGCATAGTTTATTGGTTGCCAATTATTTTGTACTTTTGCAAAGACAATGATATTACTTATGAAACAAGAAATTTTAGAATCCTATATTACATATATATTTGATTTCTTTCAAAAATCAAGATGCTTTAAAGCCGGGCAAGGTAACATGCTCAGAAATTTTAGATTTGCAGCTGAAAAGCAATTTACTCGTAATCAATTGGGTATATTGTATTTCCTGGTAAATACCCTCATTGATAATGGCTATCTCTACTTAAAAGATAGAGATTTTATAGCTCTTACGGAGAATGGTGCCGATGTTATAAATGGGGGAGAGTGTGTTATTCCTAAAATTTCCCTTGAGCGGACAATTTATGAAAAAGAGACCAGTAGATCAGATATATATGAACAGCTTTGGAATATTATCGGATCGAACAAAGAAAATGATTATGCGCCGCTGTATGTAGATGGACCATTGTTTTATAATACAATCAGGCCATATTTAACAACATTGTCGTTACCTCATACATATGGGGAATATATGGCAGAATTGCGGGAAAAGGAAGAATTTACATCAAGAATTAAATGGTATAGGACTTTATTTTTAGCTCTTGATGAGAATGATGTACAAAAATTCCTCAAAGATTTGTCTATCAAAATAAACAGGCTGCTGCTAATGAATACTCCAAAAGATGCGATACAAGAAGCTTTGAATCCTTGGGCAGATGTAGACATTCCTACAATCGATAATACGCCTCTGCCTGAAATTCTCAATAAAGTGGCGGAAGAACCAATTGTGAATAAAAACAAGCCGTTTGTGTTGATTTCGTATGCGTGGGAGGTAGAAGACAATGTCTTTATGAATTGGATTCAAACTTTCGCCAAAGATTTGCGAAGACGAGGGATTGATGCTCAAATAGACCAGTATCAACCTCATGGAACTGACTTGCCTAAATTTATGCTTGAAAGCATCCGTAAGGCAACTAAAGTTCTGTGCATTCTGACTCCAAAGTATAAAGAGAAAGCTGAATCCGGTAAAGGAGGTGCCGCTTATGAAGGGGGTATAATATCACATGAAATATATAACAATCAGGGAACCACTAAATTTATACCGGTTGTACGCAAAGGGTCTTTTGAAACTTCGACACCGGATTTCATTAGTGGAAGAAAAGGTTTTGATTGCTCTACTGACGATAAATACAATAGCGAACTTCCGAATATTATCAAGGTAATAAACGAAGAACCATTGATAGAAATTCCTCCTGTTGAATAACGGTAAATCTTATTTCCTAATTTTATACGGAATACTCAGTTGTTGCCTGTATCCACCCACCCCGAAAGTAGTCGTTACCTCTTCCACGAGGTATACGCCGTTCTTGGAAGGATTACGGTAGTCGATCAGTTCCACCTGTACGGCAGGAGACAGTCCGAAATCCCCGAATACTGTCACATTGCCGGTGATTCCGTTCAGATTGTAATTCCGAAAGTATTCCGTCGTCTCTTCTACAAGCCGGTCGGAATTGATTCCGACATGAGGTGACATATATGGTACGATGGTATATGTGGATAAATCCACCTTGGTCCTGGTCTTCGCTCCTGATGCCGTCGTGTTGCCCGTTACTTTGTGCGTCTTTTTTGAAATCTGCGTGGCATTGACCGTCTGAAACTCCTTGCTGCCCGGCGTCGCCGGGTCGTATTCAGGATTCATGCGTACTGTCACCTCAAAGAATTTTTCATCCGTCCCGAGTGCCTTGCCCGTCACCGCCAAAAACTTCGGATCGGTCTTGACCACTTTCAGGTTGCTCTGCGCCACATGCTCGTTGAAGTATATCCTGTACGGTCCTGTCGATTCATCCTCCGGGAATACCGGCTGAGCCTTGCTGGACGAATAAGGACGCCCGACGGCAATGGACGGTATGGCCCCGTCATCATCGGCATCGTATTTTAAAAAACAGTAGACCTTGTACTTCGACCATTCGGAAAGGATATCCGCTACCGTGAAGTTGTCCGTGACCTTTACCTTGCCGATATGTATCTCAAACCGCTTCGTATCCGAGTGTATCCTGAAGCCGGTATCTTTCAGGATATTATACTTGCCTTCCAGCACCTCGTTCACCGTCGTCCCTTTCGCCGGGGTCTCGAAATGAGGTGCCTGTTTCAGTTTGAGTTTGTAGGCCATATTCTCACACTGGATTTCCAGCGTGCTGTCCGAATTGTATCCGGTAATGTATCCGTCGAACATATTTTTCAGCACGCCGTTGTAGCCCAGCTTGATATTGATGCGCTGTCCGACCTTGAATGTCGTCTCGTCAACCAGACGCTGCGCGCTGCGTTTCTCGATGATGACACCGTCCTGCATCACCTCCGTCGTTATCCTCGACACGTCCTTGCCCTCCAATGTCACGTTCCCGATAATCGTGGAGCGGCATACCGACCCTTTCGGGAATATCACTTTGGCCGTTCCGATCAGCTTCTTGTAACTCTCGTTGATTTCGAGCGACTGGACTTCCGTAATCTCCACGCCGTTCTGTATCCTCATCGGATTGGATGGGTCGGCATCCCCGATGGTGATGCGACAGCAGAGGATATCCATTGCAGCTATACCCATAAACGTGTCAGTTTAAGCAACGAGGCGGGGTCGATGACCTCCGTACCGAATTTAACATACTTGATCCACTTGTTCGTGTGCTTGATGGCCGTGTCCACCTTTTCCTGTTCCGCCAGTTTCAGTTCCACGGCTTCCGATGGCTCCACGGCGACACAGTTCAGCGAATACGGCTGCACGTTCCGGCAATCCGTAGGCTGTAAGGTATAGCCCTGTATAATCAACCGTGAAATGTTGAACTGGCGCAATACCGTGTTGTCGCAATCGATGACACCCTTGTATTGTACCAGCCTGATAAACTTGGACACTTCCGCCTCGGGATACACGTCCGGGTATTTGGAGGTGATCTTGCCGTTGATGGTAATCTCGAGGTCACCCCCGGATATATATTCCTTGCGGGTATAGTCCCGCCCCTGTACCCGGGTCAGCAGGATATTGTTCCGGCTGCTGACCTGTACCTGCGGTCCCAGGTCCACGAATGTCACCAGTCCATACCGGCTGTTCGGCAAAACCTTGCACTCGCTGTTGTCATAATACTTCCCCTCCTCTGATATGGACAGTTCCAGAAAATCCGCCACTGTCCGGCCGACGATGGAATCGATATGGTTTTTCTTCTGCGCCACCGCCTGCTGTTCCCTGATGAGCTGGTAGTACTGTCCGGTCTTGTTCGCAAGGCTGGACTGCGACTGTGTCTGAAGATATTTGTCCCGCACCTGCTGTTCCCAGTATTTGAGGTATCGGGGATAGGAACGTAGCAACCCGTAAGCCGTCTGCGAGGCAACCTGTATGGCTGCCCGTTTGAGCAGGTCATGGTGCCTGGAGAAGTAATGTACCTGCCCGTCCTGCAATTCGGCAAGCCCCATGCCCAACGCCAGACGCGTGGCGTTGCTGATGTATCCGCCAAGCGAACCGTGGTTGAGTATGCCTCCGCTCAACAAAGTCGAGGCCGCGATTTGTATCAGTCTTCCCATAATCCTTTCATTTTATGCGTTCCAGGAGGCATCGAAGTCATGCACGACATCGATGAGCGCCTGTGCCAGTTGTTCTTTCAGGTTCTGTATCTCTTCCGTCTGCCCCTCCTTCGACTTCATCAGGTCGATGGTCCTGACACTGAGCAGGCTCTCTATGTTCACGATGACCTGTTTAGGTGCCGCCGAGGACAACCGCCCCGTGCCGGAATAGTTGCCGCCGGCCCCTCCGTCATCCAGATGCGTGTTGGTAATCGGGTTGGCAGCAAACGGACGTGTATCGTTGGAATCCGGTTCGTTGCCGTACTGGTCGGGAGTGAAGCCCGCCACGCGGAGGATGTTCTCGGCTGCCTCCGCCGAACCTCCGAAAGTCTGCCGGAGCGATGAAAAGAACTTCACGAGTGTCGTATGTGCCAGCTTGCGATGCGCGATGTTGTCTATACGCTGCGCATCGGTGGCGTTCTGCCCCAGTGCCCGCTGTTTCCATAGCCCGTTTTCGTCCTGCTCGAATCCCCAGGCCCTGAACTGGTCAAAGTCGAACCCTCCCTTACGCATCAGCTCATGCGCATTGGCGGCACTCGATATGGCATTCCGATAAGCGGTGGCGGCACGCACAATCTCCGGAACGGTCTGCGTGTTCATGTACCGGGCATAGTCGTATGTGCGGGCGGCAACCGCTTCCGACCTGTCCCCGATATCATTCACATAGACGGCCTTGCCATCCTGCATACGCCACAAAGACTTGTCGAGATCCTTCTCCTGTTGCCCGAAACGCTCCTTTACCGTCTTGAGGAAAGCGTCCACTTCCAATACCGTACCCATCTTCCCGAACTCGGCGTACGCGGCATCGATACGTGTCTGGCTGTCGCGTTTGGCAAGGGTGACAAGCGCATCCCTTATGTCATCCTGACGGGCTTTGTCCATGTTATACACATGGTCTCGCGATACCATCCCCTCAGATGAAGCGATGGCAAATTCCCCCAAGAACCCGGCCCACCAGTTGGATGTGAAGGCTCCGATTTTATGTCCCGAAGCCTCTTCGATACTTTTGCCGGCAACGACCTCGTCCACGGCACGCTTTGTCTTGACAGCCATGTTATAGGTCTCGCTCAGGGAGGAGTAAAGTGCCTCTATGGACGGATAACGGTACTTGCGGTTCGATTCGATCTCTTCCAGTACGGCATCCTTCGCCTCCTTTATCTTCCAGGTCTTGTAAGCCACCCATCCCAAAGTCCCGACCAATGCGGCTATACCTGCCGTGGCGGCAACCGCGCCTGTACTGATGGCACTCAACGAGGCGGCAGCACCGGTCAGTCCGCTGCCGGTAGCCACCTGTGTGGCAAACAGCGACTGCAGGACTCCTTTGGCTCCGATGACACCGCCCCCGGCCATCAAGGCGCGGTTCATCGCTCCCCGTCCCGCCACGCCTGCGGACTGCATGGCCGACACGATGGCCCGCTTCTGGGCAAACGAAACCTTACCGATACCACCCGCCCCCAGCAGCCCCTGCACGGCACTGATTGATGTCGTGGCCGCAGACTGTTTGCCGATAAACCCCATGGCGATGCCGATATTCGTCAGGGCTCCCGCCACCTTGAACAGCCGGGTCGCGACAACGCCTGTAAAGACAAGCGGTTCTATCCAATGGAAATTGCGGGTCACCCATGCGCCGATATTGCCGATCACGGTGAAGATGTCCAACAAGGCATTCCCGATGGACACCAGGCCACGGGTAAATTCCGGAGCCTTGAACTTTGCCAGAAAAGTGCGGAGCACAGTGCGGATAGAGGGTTCCAACACCTCGTATGCCTGCATGAACCCTTCGGTCAGCTGGGAGGTCACCTGCGCCCACAATCCCTTGGTCGTATTCTGCTTTACCAATGCCAGTTCTGAGGAAACGCCCTGGGACCCCCGGTTATATGAAGTCAGTTCTCGTAGTTTGTCGTAGTTCTTCAGGAACATCATCGCCGCGTTACCGCCAATTTTCCCGAAGATTGCCTGGACATCCGCCATCGACGCGCCCTTCTTGTTCAATTCCTCGAAAATGTCCGCTATAGGACGGAGTTTCTCGACCTGCACCCCCTCGATGTCGCGCATTTCCGTGAACCGGATGCCCAGGCGGTCCAGAACTTCCTGTGCCTCCTTGGTAGGTTTGGCAAAACGTGTGGAAAGAGCACGCAACGAGGTTCCCGCCAGCGTTCCCTTCAGACCCATATTGCCCAAAAGACCGATGGCGGCACTGCTTTCCGTGAAGTCCACGCCCGCCATACGCAGGTAACCGGCAGCCATCTTGTATGACTCCGCCATCTCCACGATATTCACATTCGAGCGGGAAATGGTGGAGGAGATAATGTCCGCCACGCTGTCCATGCTGTCGTTATGGATATCATAACCGGCCATGATGTTCGTGGCCAGGTCGGCGATATACGACACGTCGTTGTCACCGATAAGTGCCAGGTTCGTGATCGGGCGGATGGACTTGTTGATTGTCTCGATATTCATGCCCGCCATCGACAGGTATTTGACGGCACCGGCAATCTCCACGGCTGTGTATTTCGTGTCGATGCCGATTTTACGGACATGACGGGCCATACTGTCAAAACGGGTCTCGAATGTCTTGAGGTCGCTGTCCGCCACACGGAGGATGGAATGTGCCGATTCCATGATGTTGGAATAGTCGATGGCCTTCGTCAGTTCCGAACGGATCAGGCTGTAACCCATATAGGCATTGAGCATCGAAGCGAACGGGAGGTTCCTGAGTGACGGCGCTTTCGAATACTGGATACGGTTGATGGCGGCACGGCGTTTACTGCGGTAGAGCGTACCGGCTGCAGTATGTTCCCGCTGCATGAGCCTGACGGACTGCATCGCATTGCGCTGTTCCTGCCGTCTTGCAGCCTGCTCGGCCTTTATACGTTCCGTTTCTGCCTTACGGCGTGCCTGTTCTGCCTGCCGGCGTATTTTCTCCGCAGCACGGGCGGCATTCTTGCACTCCCGTTCTTTAGCCCGCGCTTCATCGGCACGCCGCTTTTCCGCCGCGGCGGTTTCTGCCAGAGCCGCCTTACGGCGCTGGTCTGCGGTAAAGAGCTCCTCCGCGTGGACCAGTTTCTGGCGATGCAGCTGCTGTCCTGCATAAAGCCGTTCCATCAGTTTTTGCCGGGCCTTTTCGGGCATTACGAAGGCCTGCGGAGCATATGGCACCGGAACGGAAGGTGTGAGTCCTTCGGATGGTATGCCTCCCTGCATGTTGAAAGAAATGACAGAAGCACTTTTGATACGACCCAATAGGGAAAGTATCTGCTGCAACCTGTTTTCCGCCGTCCCGGTCTTGATTTGCAGTTCCCGGTCACGTTCCATGGAAACCAGGGCGGAGTTGATTTTCCCGATGGCTTTGGTAATGCGTTTCTGCGCGTCTGCCATCGTGCCAACGGACGAGGCGGCATTCTTTTCGATCTCCGCTTTGCGCATCTCGGCAGCCTTTTTCTCGTAAAGGCTTTTGGCGTTGGCCTTGATTTTCTTGCTGTCCAAAGCCTGACCGGCATTGATGGTCAGGCTGATGCCTTTGGAAAGCGTGGAAATATCCGTGAGTAACCCCTTGATACGTTCCAGCTTCTCTTCGCTTTTTTTCGTATCGATGGTCAGGCGGTAATCGAAATTACGTTTCTTGCCGTTCTTGGTGCGGAACACGCGGTCTATCTCGTCCATCATATTCTTGATGTTCGTGACGGCCGGAGTCAGGGACGCTTTCGCCTGTACCAGCTTGCCTACCGCCTCACCGAAGGCGATAACCTGCTTGGTGCCCTGAGAGGCATCCACGTTGATGGAGTAGTTGACCTGATAGTTCTGTTCCTGAGCCATGGTAATGGGTACTGCGTTAAAAGAATAGTCTTTCCGCAAGGGCGGAGATTATGAAACGAAGGCCGCCGCAAACCGGAAGCTTACGGCGGCAGGTCAAGGAGTCCTCTCCGGCAATGACATCGGAACGGGCATACGGCTGATGAGCATCTGCTCGTGCAGCCACAACGCCTCTTCGGAAAGCATCGCGAACTCCTCGTCGGAAATCGTGTCGAGGTTGACGCCGGGAAAGTAGTGGCGGACATAGATCATCCGCTGGCGGATGCGCTGCTCGTCGGTCACTACCCACCGGCTTATAAGTTTACCAGGACACTCTGGCGGGTGGTGATCAGCTCGGAAAGCTGTCCCATCAGACCGAACAGGAAGAGCGACTCGTCGTCCACGAGTTCCTTATCTCCGTCCACGAAGCAGTCGCGGGCCAACGTGCGCATGGCGATTACCTCGTCCTTTTTGGAAGCGGCCATGAATTTGCTGAACTGCGGAAAGCTCGGTTCGGACATGTAGGCCACATAAATCTCTTTCTCGCCGTTTGCGGTGTCTCCGAAAACGACCATCGGACAAATCTTGCGGAGTTTCTTCTCCTCTTTCAGTTTGAGGGCTTTTTCCTTGATCTTGATCTCCTGTTCCAATGAAAGCATTTTTTCGTCCATATCGAATTTGTTTTGATTCACCGAAAGAGTAGGACAAAGAATCGTGGAAAGGTTGAAGACACGGTTCTTATTCACTTGTAATCCATATGTTATACAAAAAACTTCTTTGCTCCTGATATTCCCAGATCAGTCTTTAAAGGAAATTTCGCTGAATATATTTCATATATTTCTTTGATATATAGTATATAATCGTTAATTTTGCATATTCTCAAACATAAATGATTATGTGCAAAATAGATGATTTTATAGATGTGACAAGCCGGTACATCGCTGAATTGCTTGATTTGAGGGCGGACATCAGGCCGGTCGAAAAGGATGTCTTGCATACATTCCCAGCCAATATTACTGCCGGTTATACATTTTGTACGGCTAACTTGTTGGGGCATGACGTAGTTCTTCTGTATAGTGCAGACAGTTCTGCATATACTCCGGGGCAGATGCGGAAACAAAAAGAACTGGTTGAGCGAAAAGCCCAATGCCCGGTAATATTTGTATTGCGTACAGTGGCGGCCTATAATGTACGGCGTCTTGTCAGACATCGTGTAAATTTCATCATACCGCAAAAGCAAATGTTCATACCGGATTTGTTGATAGATTTGAAACCGCATAAAAATAATATCGGGGGAGGTGAAGAAACGCAGATTCCTGCAATTGCCCAATGCATAATCCTTTATCATCTTGAAGTAAAGTCTCTCGAAGGGAAAGGAACTTATGATATTGCAGATCTTTTCAACGTGTCGTATGCCAATGTAAACCGGGCGGTCAGATGGCTGAAAGATAAAGAAGTTATCGCTTTATCCGGCGGCAAGACAAAGAGTATGATATTTCAGTTCAAAAAGCGTGAATTATGGGACAGGATGTTGCCGTTCCTGGCGAACCCCATCGAGCGGATTGTATATACCGATAGTCTGCCTGATGAAGTATTTTGTATTAGTGGAGTAAATGCCTTGTCGGAATATTCAATGCTGAACAAGGAAAAAAATGACACTTATGCCATTGCAAAAGAAGAAGCTCGACGGTTGCAAATCCGGACAGACAAGGAATATGGCGAGACCCGCATAGAGATATGGCGTTACAATCCATGTTTTTTCTCAAAAAACGGCATTGTAGACAAATTGTCTTTATTTCTGGCCATGAAGGATATGGATGATGAACGCATTCAAATAGAATTGGAAACTATGATAAATAATATGATATGGTAAGAGGAATTGATAAATTCAGGGAGTTTTTCACCGGATATGAAGGAAACTATGTCATCATAGGTGGTACTGCCTGTGAAATGCATGAAGAAATATATGCACAAACTCCAAGGGCGACCAAGGACATAGACATTATACTGATTGTGGAGGCGCTGTCTTCGGATTTTGCTGCAAAATTCTGGGAGTTTGTAAAAACCGCAGGGTACAGACAAAGGAATAAGGGAACCGGGAACGGGGAATGCAGGCATGAATATTACAGGTTCAAGGAACCGGGAAATCCGGATTTCCCGTATCAGATAGAACTCTTTTCACGAAATATCGGGGTTGTCAAATTCCCGGACGATGCCCACATTACCCCCATTCCGGTTGATGATGACCTGTCAAGTCTGTCAGCCATTTTGATGGATGATGACTATTATTATTATACCATTGAACACAGCACGTTGGAGGAGGGCGTACATATTGCGAACATTGAAAGTCTTATCTGTCTGAAATGCAGGGCCTATTTAGAAATGACCGAGCGGAAAAGCAATGGAGAACAAGTGGACAGCAAACATATCGTCAAGCACAAGAAAGATGTATTCCGGCTGGTTGCCATGCTTGCTCCTGCCGACACCTACGAAGTTCCTGATTCGCTTAAACAAGATGTTGACAGGTTTTGCCTGGCTGTCAAAGAAGAAGTGCCAAACTCTGATTTTTTCAAATCGGCAGGACTTAAAAGCATTTCCGGAGAACAGTTATTGGAACAACTTGAAGCCAATTTCATAACACAACAATGAGAATCCAATACGCATCCGACCTGCATCTCGAGTTTCGGGAGAACAGCAGTTTTTTGAAGCACAACCCGCTGGCTGTTGCCGGAGAAGTGCTTGTCCTTGCCGGAGATATAGGATATATCGGAGATGAGAACTACTCCAGACATCCGTTCTGGGACTGGGCTTCCGGAAATTACAGCCGGGTCATCGTGGTTCCCGGAAACCACGAGTTTTACAAGATGTTCGACATAGACAAGCTGTATAACGGCTGGTCGCTCAAAATCAGGGAAAACATCACCTGCCACTATAATGCCGTTATCCCATTGGGTAACGATATAGAATTGATCGCTACCACACTGTGGTCACATATCCTGTTGCAGGATGCCTATGAAACTGAGGCAGCCATCACAGATTTCCGCAGGATGCGTTACGGCAGCGAACCGCTGGACTGGACAAGGTTCAATGACGAACATTCGCGCTGTTTCCGTTTTCTGGAACAGAGCGTAAAACAAAGTACTGCCAGACATCTCATTGTCGCCACTCATCATGTACCGTCATTCGAACTGATGGCGCCGGAGTTCAAGGGCAGTCCGCTCAATGGGGCATTTACCGTGGAGCTTGGCGGTTTCATTGCAGACAGCCCGATTGAATACTGGATATATGGCCACTCGCACCGCAATATCAATAAGGTCATCGGAAACACCCGGTGCATATGCAACCAGTTGGGCTATGTGTTCAGTAACGAGCATACGTCATTCGATAAGGAAGCGCATATTTCGATTTAAGTCTGCCATACATAAATCCCGTCTGTCAGCCAAGGTCAATATCCGGCAAACAGACGGGTTATTATGTAACAAATTTATGGTTGACTATTGAAGTCGTGGCTTCACCAACTTCCCGTCGATACCGCATGTTTCCAGAACCGCGGTATTTTCTTTGTTGAAGGCGATCAGGCATGACGGCGCTCCGGCCGTACCACCCTGTTCCCCCGTAACATGGTAAAAACTGAGCCGTCCCTTGATAAAGAGTATTGAATCGGCGTTTGGGAATATCAGTTCGTGGAACAGGCGCGTGTCCGTGCGGGCAAAAGTGAGCGCGACGGCATTCCTGTGTTCGACACACCTGCGGATAAACCGGACAATCAGTGCAGTGTCATAGGGAGGATTGCAGAACACACGTCCGAACCAGGGTTGTTGCAGGCCGTCATCCTCAATGGTATAGTGATGTCGCGCCGTATCCCATGGGCGGTTTACGGGCGAACACGGATCCAAATCGAACGGCCCCAGCCTCCGAAGCAGGCAGGGAGGCGTGAGCCATTCGTTCTTTCCGGTAGAAGATTTCCCCTCGAAAGTTACATCCATGACAGCTTAGATTGTATCACCCGAGCCGATTTGGATATCGAACGGGTTGAGATCGAATTCATGGGTGATATTGGTATCATCCTGCTGTGACTCGAGACAATCCTCCGTGAAGATGCAACCTTTGAGCGTTACGGTCGTCGTTGTCCAGTCCTCGCCGGCCATCGGGTTGGCAAAGCTGATAATCAGGTCGAACTCGCCGATTTCGAGCAGCGAGCCGTACACCGAACGCAACAGCTGTTGCGTGGCATAGTCCATCGTGATGCTCGCCGTATAGGTAATGTTCCCGAACCCCCTCGACACCGGCCGTCCTCCCATGCCGTAGTTACTTTCGACCTTGCGCTTCTTCGACCATTTGATGGCCGACACGCCTTCAAGGGTCGTGGAACCTTCATCGATTCCCAGGGCGGTCGATGACAGGGTTATCATCGACCACGAGTATGCTACATTGTTGATTATTGCCATATGCTATGTCTTATTTGCGGTTAATGACAGTCCTTCCTCTACATAAATCTTCACGGCCACGCCCACCGGGACAAGGACATAGGAGATGCGCAGCGTGTCGTCCACCAACACGTTCTGGTTCGGGTCGATAGTGACGGCGTATCCTGAAATTTCCTGCGCCGCCTGCATCTTGGCCAGTATATCCCCGATGAGTGTCTTGAAAGCTGTAATCTTCGACGGGGCGAGGAACCCGGTTGAAGGATTGACCATCAGCGGTGAGTTCACATACGGCAGCAGGGCTGCACGCACGGCACGGCGGCTCTTGTTGATGGTGCGGTTCCGGGCAATGGTACGGAAATCCCCATGTGAGCATGTCTGGTCTTTCGAGATGTAGATCCCGTTCTCGCGGCCGGCATACTTGATGGGAAAAATATACCCCTTATCGTCGAGTTCGTCCAGCAGTGACGGGGAGAGTGACTCGTACCGGTTCAGGCTGAGGAAGTTCTCCTCTGCCTCGTCGAGGTTGATGTCCCCGAACCCCAACTCTATTTCCTGGAAATCGTCCGCGAAGAGATTGAACTGCTTGACCCATGCGATGGATTCGTGCACGTTGGCCTTTGCTATGGCTCCCATAACCGCTCCCAAAAATCCCACGGGCGTATGGTTCCTGTTGCACATCTGCATCGTGGAGATCTTTTCGTGATGCGCCTGGCCGAATATACAGCTGATACGGCTTGATTCACAGATGCATGAAGGTATTTTATTCAGGTCAATCTGACGCCCCTCAGTCGTATCCGCCCCCGTATTGGAAGGATTGGCGGAAAGGATGAGCGAGAGCGGCTGGTTCTGCTCCGCAAGCCCCACGGCCACGTCGTTGAGCCCCTTTACCAGATTGAGGTTGTATTGTTCCGATGCGCCGTTCGCTTTCCACAGCGGCTGTTCCGTCCATATGCCTATCTGGTTGATCATACCCCCGGCAGCACGCTGCATGATTTCCAGCGCATCCCAGTTCGCCGAACAGTCCGCGAACATCACGTAGAGTTTTCCTGAACCGCCCGGATTGCCGGACATGCGGAAAAATTCACGGATATGGTATGCCGGGATGCCGTGCAGGAAATTGACATTCATCTCCTCCTCGTCGGTTGCCTCCACACGTTCGATGATACCGAAGTCGTTCACGGCGGACTTGAACGAGGTGATGTAGCAGACATCGCCAGGCTTGAGCCTGGTCTCATTGGTTTTACCATACCCCTCCGTGAAAAGCGTCGGCTGGAGGGACACGTCGAACAGCAGTCCCGTCACCTTCTCGCCCGACGAGCCGGTATCGTAAGGAATATTGCCGTCCACATCCTTGATAAATACATTACCGAGTGCCATTATGATTTCTTTTTAAGTTCGTTGTAGAAAGGATTCCTGTAGAGTACGGCCTTGCCCCTGATGGCGGCCGCCGTGTCCGGCGCATAGGTTCCTCCGTGCGTGTCGATGTACAGCGACGGATATGCCGGGAACTTTTTCAACAGGGACAGGATGTGAGGCTCTGTCGTCTCCTCCGACCCTGCATTCCCTTTCCCCGCGGTCTTGGCCGGCAGCCTGTCTTCAGTCTCGCCGCCTGTCCCGAGGTTTTCCGATGCCGTTTCCGGAACGGGCACCGCCTGAGCCTCCGGTGCAGGAATATTATTGTTGTCTGTCTGCGGAGTTTCCTCCGTGTTGATTTTCTTTGCCATAACAGTAGAATGAAAATGGGGAACGGGGCCTTGCCTCCGCTCCCCGGGTGGATATTGAGAATGAAGAAAGGTGTGTTATTCGCTCTTCTTGTAGGCGGTATGGACCACGATCTCCGCCGGGCGGACGATGTTCACGTCCATTTTCATGCGCATCTGGAAAAAGAACAGCTCGGAGTTGGCCTGCAGACGGTCGATTTTCAGGATGTCCGTGTCGTTCGCGTAATCCACCCCCATCCACAGGTTGGAGTCCATGCCGGTGGAGAACTCGCCGAGCACCATCGTGTGTTCGGGGATTCCCACGACCGGGACGATGCGCTTGCCCTTGAAGCGATAGCGGTTGACCTCGGTATTCTCGGAATACTTGACCTGCTTGTCCGAGATATATTGGTCATACGCGTCCCAGGCGTCCCATCCGACCACAAAGGTCAGAGATGTCTTCTTTCGGATCTGCTTCGGACATTTCCTCCACATCGCATAGAGCGCCGCCTCCACCGCGGCCCCGTCCGTCAGCTCGGTCGTTCCCGAAATGATGCACTGCCCTCCGGCAACCACCTCGGCATCGGAGGAGTTCACATTGTCGAGGATCCGTTTGATGACCCCGTCAAAATATTTCTCCTTGTTGGCTCCGATTTTCGTGCAGCCTTCCGGTGCGGTAATCTTGGCCACCGTCTCTCCTCCGCGGGCGGAAGTCCAGATGGCGTTTCCGATATACTCGTTTTTCTTGTCCATAAGGAGACGGAGCATCGTCGCCTGGATTTTCGGGTCGAGCTCGCGGAACACGAGATTGCCTTCCGGCTGCGCGAAACGCCAGTACTTCTCGTAGTCCCTCGGGTTAAACTCGAGATAGACCATAAAATCGGACGGCTCAAGATGGCGTTCGGTGAACTGGTACTCGTTCGTGCCGTCATCGCCCTTGGCTCCGTGGATGGGTTGTGGGGTCGGCACGTTGTCCTGGATAATGTTGCCCAGCTTGATGGCAGGAAGCGTATAGCGGTGCTGGATGCCCGTCTTGATATGAATCAGTCCCTCGCGGACTGTATCATTGCCCTGCACGGTATAGGTCAGCAAGTCCTCAAGTACTTCGCCGCTATACCCGTTTTGAAGAAAGTTTACTGTATCAGCCATTGTCGTTTTAAGTTTTCCGTTGAAGAATGAAACTCGGCCGACTGGCGGATACCTGCTGTTTCCGCGCGAGACACTGCGGTCTCCGGCATGTCAGTTAAAATCGGGCGGACGCCCGCGGATAGTCTGTCAGAGCTTTCGGAACTTGAAATCCGCACCGACCACTTCCGCCACCTTCTCGGCCATCAGCTGTTCGGCGGTCTTTGTCGCTTCCGCCGTGGCCTGGATGTTGGCAGGGTCATCGGCGATTTCCTTCGAGATTTTCTCCCGCGCGGGAATGGAAGCCAGCGTGCTTTCCGCCAACTCGAAGTTGGAACCGGCCATCTCCACCCACTGCGTTTTCGCCTCACGGTCAATCTTGCCTTCTGCAATGGCATTCTCCACCAATGTCTCGATACGGGAAGCCTGCTCGTCCTTCTCTTTCTGCTCGTAGGCGGAAAGGCGTGCCGTCGCTGCGGCCAGGTCTGTCTGCAAGTTCCGGATGGAGGCGTCTTTTCCGGCGATGACGGTCTGCGCGTCGCTCAGTGATTTCTGTATTTCTCTGTATTTGGGTTCCATCGCGGCCAGTTCAGAGATACGTGCCATCACGTCCTTGACCTCACCGTCCTTCATGCCCAGCGAGGCTGCAATCGCCCCGTACTCAAAGCCTTGTGTCTTGTTTTCGTTTGCCATATCGTTTTCCGTTTCTGTAAGAGTAGGTTCAATGCCTTTGAAAGGTTTATTTCCCGCGCTGACACGGCTCATCAGTTCCTGGATGGCGGCCGTATCGGTCAATCCTTCTATCTCGTCATGCACTTTACGGCAAAGCTGCTTCGAGGTATGGATGACATGCTCCGCAGGTATGATGCCGGCCTTGACGGCAGCCTGTGCGTCGAAATAGGTCCCGTCCTTTCCTGCCTGTCCGTCCATGATGGCCCGCACATGCTCCGCTTTCAGGCCGAACCGTTTCCGGTAAATCGTCTCGATCTGTTTGGTAAAAGCCGTTACCATGTCCGACGGTTCCCCTCCGTCATCGTCCGGCAACATCGGGTTATGAATCATCAGTATGGCATAATCACGCATGAGAGAACGCTTGCCCGCCGCCCAGATGATGGAGGCCATCGATGCCGCGACCCCTTCGATGATACATTCCGTATCCACCGTGGCATTGGCGATGGTGGAATAGGTGGACATGCCGTAAAGGACACTGCCGCCCTCCGAGTTGATCAACACGCGGATACAGGAGGGACGGATGATATTTTCCAAAAAGTCGAACTCGTCATTGAAACGTGAGGTCGTCTCTTCCGTCACGCGACCGAAGAAACGGATAACAGCCGGCTGGCCTGCCTTCGCCTCTCCGACGACATATTGAAGTGTGTTCATATCCATATGCAAGGGTTATTTGAACAAGAGTAGGCGGTGGAAAAAGAAAAGGTTTTGCACTGCTATTTATGGAAGTGGAAATATGAGAATCCATCCATTTATGGAAATGCGATTATCTTTACAGTATAATAGATTGTTCAAATTACAGACCGGTTGCAACTATTTGTATCAAGACCGGCATGCTGAACATTCTAAATTCAGCAAGTACAGAAAATGTATCATGAGTCTTGTATTATCTGCTGATTCATGTCTGTTTATACGCAGTGCGGATAAATCTCCTGCATGGATTTCAATTTTCCGATCCAGTATCCGAAAAACCAGATACTTCGTCATGTTCCGGACGCGGATGGAAGCCGTGTCCGCCGCTGTCATGTTGCGGCGCATCGCTGTGTTGGGTGAACGGGGGCATGACCACATACCTTTTTACCCAGTCCCTGTATTTCCACGCGGAAGATTCCCTGAACCATACCTCGTAGTCTATCCAGTACGCCTGCAACATATTGGTTGAAAGCGGCATGTCGAAATAGGTCAGGTTGCACCGCTCGCTCAGCGCCGGCTCATGGTTCTTGGCATCCTGTATGGCTACATTGAGCCGCTGGAAGACCAGAAACGCCTCGCATTCCTTGTCTTCGTCCGCATTGTTGAGCGTATTCAGGATAAACCGCACGCGCATGGTGGCGCGTCCCTCACCGATACGCTGTTGCTGTACCAGGTACCTCACGTTGATAAAGTGGATGAACACGGCAGGGAACACAGTCTCATACTCCGTGTTATCGTCACGGACAATGCGGGCGAACTGGCCGTTGTCGATAGCGACGGTTTTGAACAGGGGCGGCGACAACGGGTCGTCCGGATTCTCCCGCAGGGTCAGGACAGCCCGCTTAACGGCCCGGTATATCTCCACGAAAGGGTTCGCGGAAACTTCTTCAGGCAGGCTCTCCGCCGGTGCCGACGGTTGTGCGGGCTGTGGTGCTGGGTGTTTGTCTTTTATCATAACGGCTGGTGTGGAAATCCTTTAAAAATCATATCTATGAAATGGGCGGCGATATAGTCGTCCGTCTTCGGTGAGAATCCGATGAACTGCCGGTGTACGGGACGGCGCGTGGAATACTGGTTTACCGTGTACAGCCCGAACTTCGGATCGGTATTGTGTATGGCGGCATAATGCCCGTAACGCTCCTTGCTGCGTCCCCGCTTGCCCTTGACTGGAAAGCTCTTTTCCGTAGTCCACATGCAATACCTGGCGCCTTTCCGGAAGATGCGCGTACGGTCCGAACGCCGTCCCACTATGTCTGTCCGGCCGGCTTCCGACTGTATGCTCCGGGCCAGAGTCCCCGTATCGTTCATGAGAGGATGGGTGAACCTCTTTCCCCATTTGGAGGTACGAGGCGCCCATTTGCTACCGTTGAATCCCCCCGAAGCGAATGAGGACACGAACTGCTGCCTGGTATAGTCACCGGCAGCAGTTGCGAAGTCGAATACGTTGAACTCCAGCCGGCTGGCCATGACGCGCGTACTGGTCCTGCTTACCCAGTGGCTGCAAAACTCATCAAGCGTTATCTTGGGCATAGGCGAACTTTCCTTTAATGCGTTTCACAATATCATTCATGTAACCCGGAAGCGGGACGGAGAAATAGCGGTGCGCATCGGAAAAGATACGCCCGCCGGTTGCCAGGCTCTCCCGGAAGACCGGATCCACCTTTTCCAGATAGTCTCCCTTATCCGGCAAAGCCGCCCGGACAGCGGCGAACCCCTCCGCGACCAGAAAGCAGCGGCATCCCCATTCGATCGGCGGTATCAGCTCCGGAGGAAACTCGGATTTGCGGAAGGAAATCCCTTCCAATGAAAGATGCCAGGCACGTACCCGTTCATCGCCTTGTGTCATGTAGGTAAGCACGGTATCCATATCCACCGCCATCCACCATGCGGCCATCGAGGCCGCGAAGAATACCTGGTTGTTCTCTTCCTCCGCATGGACGAGGTTATACCTGCGGCATATCTTTTCGTATGCTTCCATGTCCTGTTCATCCGCTGTCTCGGGCAGTTCCCCGAGCATGGCATACTCCTCTGCCGCGGCAAAATCCACCAGGTTGTCTATAGCTGCAATCAGGATGTCACGCTGCTGCCGTTCCCTCTCTGTTGTAAAGGAGTTGTGATTTTTCAGTATCTCCAATGCCCGGTCCATATCGATTCGCAGACCTGTCAGCGCACGGTCTATGAGGAAAGAGGCACGCAGGGTGATGATGTCCTCTATAATGTCGAGACGTTCCGCGCTGTTCTCCCAATAGAGGATCAGCCTGCGGAATGCATCGAAAATGACACGATACTCCTTTTCCGTATCGGATTCCGTGGTTGCAGATGCCCTGACAGCCCTGAACGGAGCGTTGTCCGGGAGCGGAAGACGGGCTTCTATTCCGCTCCCCGCAGAAAATTTCCGACCTTCGCCCCCCGGGGGCGTCCGTAACGCCGGAAATACTCCTCGTCCGACATGATGCCCCGGTCGTTGTGGCTGAGACCGGATGAGCCGCCTTCGGCTCCGAAACCTAATCCCGGGATAACATTGAGCTGCCGGCCCACATTGATACCGAACTCTTTCTCGATCTCATCGGCCGCCACTTCATATTTGTCCGTGATCAGCGAATAGAGCTTGATGCGGTCCTCGTTGCTCATCTCTATCCGGTTCGAATACCGGAACTCCAATCCTCCGGGGATATACCCGATAGCCACCAGGCGGGGGATTATCTCCTCGTTCATGACGTTTTCGATATACCGACGGTAGACTTCGATACGGTCGCGGAAAATGTCCTGGTGTGCTTTCGTGGAACCCACGTACGACTGCATCCCTCCGGCCATCGACTCGGAGCCGAGCACGAGGTTGGCAACTTCCTTGTTCACAAACTCGATAAGCCCGGTATATATCTTTTCCGAGTTGGACATGGTGAATGTCTTGATATCGACCTCGTCCTCAATGCCGGTAACCACCACCTTGTTCTGTGCCGCGTTGGCTATCTCGTTAGCCAGCCTCTTGCGGTCGGCGTTGCTCTCGCTGACCGTCTTTCCGTGGATAATCGGCTGTCCGTAAGTATGGGAAAAGTTCACATAGTTGGCCACCGTGAATTTCTTGGCCAGTATCAAAGGGGTCGTGGCGGAAAAAAGTCCCAAGTCGCCGGAGTTTACCAGTACATAACAACGGTAATATGCCGGGTCATGTAAATCCCAATGCGGCTCCCACAGTCCCTGCCGCTTCAGTACCGTTTTCTGGTCCGGCAACACATTACGCCGTTCGATGATGTTGACTTCCGCCAGCCTGCCCGTTCTGGGGTCAGTATGCGGCATGATTTCAAGCAGGGTGTACCCGTAGAGCTTGGATTCCACTATGCCCTTGATTATCTTGTCGAACTGCGAACCCTGTATCTTCAGGGAGTTCGCCACGTCCTTGATGTATTTTCCCTTTTCGTTTACACGGGCAAGCATATAGCGGTCGCCGAGAATCTGGCTTTCCAGTGTCTCGACAACGGAACGTATATGAGCGTCCTGTTGCAGGCAGGCTTCATACAGGTCAATGAGCCGGGCGCGGTCATCGAGAATATATCCCGAGCCGGTATCCTGACGGCATGAACGGTAGCGGTTGTTGCGCTCGATTTCGCGGACATACTCCTGAATTGTCTTTTTGGAGGTCTTAAAAATACTCTCCAAGAGTTCCCCGTTAAATGATTTGTCCGATGTAGCCATAATTTTTTTGTTTCTTGTTCAAAGAGTAGAGACAATCCTCAAGAGAGGTTTTTACGGCTAAAAGAATATATGGAGAACGGGACTCTTAATGCTTGATTTACAAACCGAAATATACAACTTAAATATATAGATATTTCGGTTTTATTTATGTTGTAAATATCTTATTATCAGTGATTAACAATTTATTAAAAGTGTAATTTATGTATATATTTATAGTGTATTTCATATTAAAAAGATATATCTTTGCACCACGTTAGATACAAATCCAAGAACAATGAAAAAGAGAACATGAAAGAAGAAAAGATTCCCTGCCGGATAATCCGGTACAGGGAGTTCCCCGATCTGCTTTTCGGAACGTTACGGGAAGACGGACCGGTCTATTTCGACGCGACACGCTTCATCCAGGCCAAAGGAGATGCACGCCGGCATAATGTCCGTGATTTCCGTGTCGCTTTCCATCACTGGGCAACGGCGTTGGCAGACGCCTACGGAATAGACAGGGAAAAGATGATCATCCGTGACGAGGCGTCGGGACACCTGTTAATTGATGAATGTCTGGCTCTATTATTTGTCGTTTACATCGATCCCGCGTTCGGTGTCTACCTTCTGGAGCGCGTGGACGAACTGCTGTCCGGTGGATTTACGGTTTCAGACACTTGGCTGGTACAGGCTGCCGGTCTTAGATTTACAAAGGAGGAATTAACGCAAATTTTAGAACAACATGAGACGCAGCACATTTAAACGACCCAAGATGGTGCTCATCTTCAACGGGGCACAGGTTCTTGTAGCGGTCACGCGCTCGCTGCACAGCGCGGCGGAATTGACAAAAGGCAACTTGCAGGCTATCTCATTCTGTTGCACGGGCAAGTATGTATGCAGCGGCGGACTCTATTTCAGGCATCTGCATCCGGATGTGGAAATCGAGCTGGCCGACCTCGGCACACTGATGCTGAAAGATTATGACGCCCTTTGCGGCGAGAAACGCACGTACTATCCGGTGCGCAAGATGGCACATAAGAGAGCCTTGCTTGAAAACAAACGTAAGTCTGATAACCAAAAGAAAGGAGGAAATACCTATGAGGGAAAATAGGAATGTTCCGTTCCGGGACTGGAACATAAGGGTTTCCCGGAACCATAACGGCCAGCTCCATATCTGCGCCGTGGATATATGCGATATACTCAAGCGGGACGAACTGCTTGAAAACGGCGCCATCGCCCGTGTTTGCCCGACGGCATTGAAAATCAGTTTCCGGAAAAACGGCAGGGAACAGTGGGGTTTCCGTCCCATCGATATGCGCCGGCTTTTACAACTGGTACGCAAGGAGACTATTATACCCCGTGACCTGCTTGATGAATTGGAAGTGTGGGGCAACAAGCTTCTGGAACTGGAAGCCGGGGAGCTGCACGCCGTCCCGCAGGACGACATCGTCATGCACTTCGAGGAAGGGTTCCCCGTCACGTTCCGGCGTGTCGGCGACAAGCTGATGGTCAACGCCACGCAGATCACGATGCACTTCGGGAAAATCCCGTCTGAATGGCTACGCATCGCTTCCACGGATATGCTCCGCAGGGAAATGGCCGGCAACGGACATACCGGGAAATACGAGTCGCAAGTCTTCACCACACGGGGGCGGGGGCACGGTGCGACCTGGTTGGAATCACCGCTTGTCATACCGTTGGCCAGATGGATCGCCCCTGACCTGTCTTTGGCGGAATGGTTGGGCGAGGCTATCGGCAAACTCTCCGTGAAACGAGGGAAGACAATCGTACGCGAACGCCCCAGGGTGGCGGCACCCGGTCTGCCCTGTATGGATTGTCCCATGCCGCAGGATATGGAATCGGCGACGAGACTGATTCTGGAACTGCGGAAGGTGGTGAGTGAATCCCTGCCGAAAATCGTATTCTACGAGGAGTTTATCGAGAACAGGGACTGGTTCAAGAGCACGCGCATCGCTGACGAACTCGGCATATCGCCGCGACAGTTGCACCAGTTCCTTGCCGAAGAGGGCATCTGCAAGTACGAGAAGCGGCAATGGGTGGTCTTTCCTTCCTGCCGGGCCTGGCAATGCGATGTGCCTTACACGTGGGAGAACAGCCGGGGCAAGGTATATACTTTCGGATCCACCAAACGATGGACACAGGCCGGACGGGAGTGTATCATAGAACTGTGGCGCAAGAGGAACCCTGAATACTGCCCACCGGGTGCATAGCGATGGAAACGGCATTACAGCGGATCATCCGCAAGACAGGAAGACGGCCGGTAGAGTGCCGTTGCCGTCTGTGCAGGCAGCAATGCCGGATACCGTGCCTCGGTACGCCGGAAGACATCCTCCGGTTGCTGAAAGCCGGATACAGGGAGCGTCTTGCACCCACTCGGTGGGCGGTAGGCCTGCTGTTAGGAAAAATCCCGTATATCGTGCCGATGGTACAGGCGAAACAGGAAGCAGGCGGGTGCACATTCTTTCAGGACGGACTGTGTGAACTGCATGCGGCAGGGCTCAAGCCCACTGAAGGCAGGTTGTCGCACCATACCATCACCATGGAGAACCTGAAGTTCGGAATGTCGCTCTCGTGGAACGTGGCCAAAGAATGGCTGGACGAGCGGAACTTCGACACGATACGGGAGATTGTCCGGATAATGGGAAAATAGATGAGGGACGGTTTCATGAATGAAGTATCAGTATAACCGGTTGATTCCTCCTTTGCCGATTTCATGGAACCGCCTCTTATTAATTCATACCATTTGCAAACAGTTCGTATTAGTCGCGGCTATCCTTTATCAGGAAAACATTTAAACGCGAATGATATGAAACTGAAAAGCAGAATGACCGTCGGGGAGATGTCGGAACACCTGACGGAACATACCGGCAAGTTCGCCAACCGCGTATCCGTGGGGCGTTACGCCAAAAAACTGGGATACGCCGTGTATAAACCGATGATAAACGGCAGGATATGCCAGTTCTATGTCAATCCGTCGATTAAGGATGACGGGGAAGCGGAAACATTACGGACGAACGAACGCGAAAACGGACATGAAAGGGAATGACGACAAAAGGCAACACGTGATACCGTTTATGAAATGCTTCACCGGGCTGGTCGGCGCGTTCACCCCGGAAGAGGTCATCTTCATGCTGTACATGGCAGACCGTACACGCCTGCGTGAAAAAGGTTACGACACCTTGCGCAGCAAGCGGTACTACATGGAGAACATGGAGATGGGTTCGCGGATTTTCGACAAGTGCGTGGAAAAGACAACGCGTATGGGATTGCTTGAACGGGTGCCGGTCAGCGGGATGTACGATTACCTGTGGCACATGGATTCCTACAACCGGCTTGTAGGGATATTGGCGGAACTTGGAAATCCTTTTTCTACCAGGGCATTCTGTCATCGGATGTTCGATGTGGAAAAAAGGACCGTGGCATCCGTCTCTGACGAAGAGGTCAGCCAATGGAAAGAGAGACACCGAAAAGTTTGAGCGTATCTGTCCACGGAACGTAAATGAATAAAAACAGACGGCATCGTTGTGATTTGCCGTCTGTTTTTGTGTTTTTGCGACATAAAATCCGATAAAACCGGAAGGAGGTGGTAGCCGGGTACAATATTATCCGGGCAAACGACAGAATATGCTAAATATACTTATTCAGTTCTTCCACAAGAAGATGCACCGTTGTCGAAGATTCCGCCTGTGCCGGCGGTATTCCCTCCATTCGGCGCAATACGGCTTTTGCGTTCGTGATGGCCTGAGCCTGTTTACCGCCCAGCTCCCTGAAAACACGACCGCCTGTACCGGCTTCCTTGTTGTAGGAGAAGCCCAACAAGCCGGATAGCTTTGTTTCATATTGATTTCTGTGCATCGGGCCTTGTACCAGGTTATAGTGCAGCAAGAACCAATACTCGAAAGCCTGGTTGCTGTATGCCACCCTCATGCCACCGGCTTCCGCCATACCGATAGCCCGGTTGAAGTCCCGATCGGGAAAGTCATCCTTGTCAAATACCACCCAGCACTGGTCATACTCGCGTCCTTTCTTCCGCTCTTCTTCTTTCATCCGTAAAGCCTTTTGGACAAGACCTACCGTATTGAGTCCCTGGCCTACCGCTTTAATATTGGCGGAAGTCAGGCGAAATGCATTGAAATAATCCGGTTCCGTATTTACCCCCTCGCAGATGATCAGGAAGGATTGTTTGACCTCACGGACAAAACTGATACGCCTGAGTGTCCGTGCCGCGCGTGGATCACGCTTGTTCGTCCGTGCTGCCATATTCTTCCTCCCTCAGGTCAAATAACCGTTCAAACTGGCCGATGACAGGGATACCGCCATATTTCCCCATCAGGTACTCCTTTTCGAAAGGTGCACTGTTGCGAACCTTGTATTCCGCCAACGAATAGAGTTCCGAGGCTCCAAACGAATCTTTCTGTGTAAACCAGATCTGATCCCTGCGGAACAGGCTTGCATTAAGCAGGTTGGTGTCATGTGTCGTGAAAATCAACTGTGCATTCCTGGGATTTGTCACTCTGGAATTGAACAGCCCGATGATGCGACTTGTCAACAGAGGGTGCATTTTCGAGTCGAACTCGTCGACAACCAGCCTTTTGCCATGATCCAACGCGTCGATTATAGGATAAGCCAGCGAGAAGTATTTGATCGTACCCTCCGATTCGTTTACGCGGAACGGGAAAGTGACCGTCTTCGTGGCGTTGCCCTCCTCGTCATATTGCTGGTGTGAACTGATGACTGTATTGTCAACCTTGCGTATGTCGTCGATTCCGAAGTCTGCAAACCGGGCAAACTCCACAATACGCCTTTTCATGGACGGATCATCGATCTGGGCTATCGCCATTTCCCAAATCCGCTCGTCGCTGCTGCCAAGAACAATCGTGGTGTTGGCCAACCATCCCATGATTTCCACCGAGACGCTTTCGTTGAACTGTGCTGCCACGGAAAGAAGCAGCGCATTGTCGCGCACCATTTTTTTGGCGACAACCTCTTTGCCGACCGAAAATTTGGGATGCAGTTCATACTCATCGCCGTCACGCAGGAACAGTTCCACCTCCTTTGCCTTGCGCTTGTTGCCCTTTTGATAAAGCCACTCCCGGTGTACACGTTTTTCATCGACTTCGAACCCATAGCGGTATTGGACCGTTTCGTCGGCAAAGACCGCCTCAAAATAACTGGGCTCCTGTTCCGTCCTCCGGTTGAGACGGAAACTTTCCACCCGTATGCTTTCGCCGGACTGCACGCCTTTGGAGGAATTGATGACAAACCATTTGAAGAAATCGAGTGCTTTGACCAGATTCGATTTCCCGCTGGCATTGGCCCCGTAGATGACCGCACTCTTCAGCAAAGAGAGGTTCGTACCTTCAAGCTCAAAAACAATCTCATCGGACCGGGTCTGTTTTTCTTTCAGCGCGGAAGCAGCCAAAGACAAGGTCGCCGGCTCCTTGAACGAAAGGAAATTTTCGACTGTGAACTGAATAATCATATTATATCGCAGTTATATGTAAATTTTATGCAAATATAGGGGATATTTTTCATATATAGATGTTTTATCGGATCTCTTTTTGCGGTTATTTTCCTGCACGTGAAAATCAGACCGTTTTCGTTCTTGCAATGCTGCCCTGCAAAAGGCGACTGCAATTTTCCGAAGCGGCAACATCGGCTTGCGATTCATGCTCCCGATAGTGGAATTTGGGTGGAAAGACGCGAAATTCGCCACATCTTTCCCCTCAATGTGGTACAAATGTACCGTGTATCTGACAGGAGGGGTGTTACAAATGTAGCAACAATACTATAAGTAGTATTATACAAGAAGAAAGAAGAAAGATGTACTTTTTTCTTTGACGCAAAGAAAAAAGATACCAAAAAAGAAACAAATCATGACAGACGGCACGCCGTCTGTTTTTTTGTTTTTTTGAATCGGAAAGTGTTGAAAACGGATAAGATGAGGATTAAAGGACCACTTCCTCCCCAGATACAAGAGAGAGAAACAGAACGAATACCTTATACCGTCACCCTCTTACCGTCTGGCATCCTTGTCGCGGTTCAGCCTTACGACAGAGCGCACGCAGTCACGTACCAGTTCGGCATCCCTCCGCTCCATGAAATAGTTCCCGCATTCCAACCGTTTCCTGTCCGCCGGCCTGTTGTTGTCCCTGCATTCACGGATTTCCAGTATGTCATTCAGGTAATAGTACTTGTCACCGCGTCTGACACGTGTTGCCAGCCGTTCGAGTTCCTTCAGCCGTCCGTTCCATGCAAGCCCTTTCTGGCGTAGAGCATCGGAAAGCCTGCTACGGCCACTGGTTCCGATAGGCAGTATCTGGAGATTCACCGCGTACCCGACTGTTTCATGCAGGGAATAGCGCAGGCTCCCGTCTTCGTCCAGCAGGCAATACAGCACAACACGTCCTTTTGCGTCGATTTCCTTGAAAGCCCCCAGTATTACATGCTCATCCAGGATACTGAGTTTTACCAACTGTCCGTCTTTGGGAGCATAGAGAGATTCCGAACATACACCCCGGCGCTTGTCCCATGCAAGATGGCCTTCGTTCAGCAGGCGTTGGAGGGCAATCTTTTGCTCTGCGCTCGCTTCCCGGCAATCATTCAGAAACATGACCGCGTCATCGGTAACGAGTTCTCTGCCCGCAGTCATCCTTACCGGAACCGACACGCAATTACCCGTGACATCTCCCACAAGTCCGGTTTCCGATGTCCCACCGTTGAAGACGACCATTCCCTTGCGAATGGACGACCCACCCGTGCTGTCTTTCGGAATACTCCCGATTTTCTTCTTATGATATGATTCCATTCTTTCGATTCTTTATCCAGATATTTCCTGTAACAGCAAAATGCCATACTTCATACATAAGTGGATACAATACGGCAAATATACGTATAATTCACCAAAAAGGCAGGTGACTGAACCCCATTTCTTCTGCATTTCCACGGTTTCCTGTATAAAGTCACAAAAACCGTACAAATAAGTCGGAATCCATGTGGATAGCTTCGTTCTGTATATTCTATATGATTAAGGAACAAGACATTACAAGATTGTCCGATTGTGAAAAGCATATCCGAACATACTGAATGACAGGAATACACATCCTCCTTTTCCGTCGTCCAATCCGGTTAAGAACAGTCAATATACCGACGTGTCTCTATATATTTTTTGATGCGTTTTCAGCGTATCTAAAAAACAACTTCAAGCCGGAACCCGGAAATCGTGCAGAAAGTCTGTACACCCGTGAAAATTGAAAGGACAGGCATCCACAAATGAGAATATTTCAAAAATATGGGACATGGTGAACACCAGCACCTTAAGCAACCATGATAAATACAAGTACTTTACTGTATATTTTTTGATACCTGCTTACAGTTTCAATCCGAAAGCCGCATTTTGAGCCATTTTGGAAAACCGGACTTGAAAAAACGGCCCGAGGT
>NZ_EQ973643.1:260033-278317 GCF_000157915.1 Phocaeicola coprophilus DSM 18228 = JCM 13818
TCCCTCTGTTATTTTTGTCCGTTCATTATCACTGGTAGGCGTACCGATACCTCCCACTTCATCGCGGTAGACCGGCATTCCTCCAATATTCAGTTCACCCCGTCCGATACCTTCATAAGGCTCGCCAGCCTTGCCGATTCCCAATACCAGCCGGTCTCCCTGAATCTTATCACAATCAAAGCCTCCGATGGAATGTCCGCTGTAAATGGATGCCAGATTGATCAAATCGACCAACGTATCAATCTGATACAAAGGTATGCCCCTTAAAATGCGTCGGCACAATGCTTCCGAAGAAGGACGATAACGGCTCGGATCTTTTCCACACTTCTTATAAGCCTGACGGGTAGCCTGAATGGCGGGCATTTCCTTGATAGAATCGGTTGTATACTTTGCCCGGTACAGATCAGTAAACTCTCCGATCCGTTTCCACAAATCTTCATTGTATGCGGAATTACGAACCGTAGCAAAAACAGCAGCACCCCGAAACTGAGGCCAGGCCTGCCGCAATTCTTCTGAAACTTCAATGCTTATCTTACTCATGCTCTTCTACTATCATAATACCCGACAACATACGTCCGGACGCTATGCCCAGCCGGCGTGCCGAGAAAAATTTCTCCTGATTCTTCCACGTGCAAATTCCTGCGATCTGTATCTGTCCGGCAGGTACGGAAAATTCTTCCAGCATCCACCGGTTGGCTTCCCAAAGATCAATATGCCATTTCCCTGTCTCCAAATAACGTTCTGCCAGACGATCCATCGGAAAACCTGCCTCCCGAAATGCTTCATAAACCTCATCGCCCACCTCAAATGCTTCTTTCGATATACTCGGACCGATACAAGCTACAATATCCTTTCCTTCCGTACCGAAGCGGTCGTTCATCCGATGAAGTACCAGACGCAACAGCCCTTTTACGGTTCCACGCCATCCATCATGGACAGCCGCTATAACCTGATGAGTCCGGTCATATAATAAAATCGGAACACAATCTGCCGTAGACACACAGATACAACAATTCTTTTCTGAAGTAATCACAGCATCCACTCCTTCACGACACCGGCTCCGTTCAGCTTCGGAAAGCGAAAGATAAGATTCATCTATCATCAGAATCTCGCACGCATGTACCTGATGGGGAACCACCAGTTCTTCCGGTTCGACAGGCAAAAGAGAAACCAGCAAATCCCGGTTCCGGCTGACACAATCAGTCTGATCTCCGCAATAAGGATTCGCATTGAATGAAGCATAATTGCCTTCGCTGCACCCTCCATGACGGGTTGTGGAAAAAGCGAAGATGTTGGAATACGGCCTCAACAAGCCATATTCCAACAATCTTCCATCGTATGAATAACAAATATCCTTATTCATTGTTTATCGTCTTCCCAGTCTTCCTCCTCGTATTCATATTCGAAGTCATCATCCTCATCTTCTTCATATTCATACTCGAAGTCTTCGTCTTCACCCAGATCCTGCAATTCCTGCTGCAGTTTAGACATATCTTTCGGGCGATGTACAATAGCATCTCTGCGAAGCGACTCCAGCTGGTTGCTTTCCTTATTCAGTTCTGTCCACAACAAATCTTTCAGTTGCTGGATTCCCATGCCGGACACAGAGGATATAAATACATACGGTATATCTTCGGGCAATGTAGGTTTCAGCATTTCTATCAGCTCGTCATCCAGCATATCACACTTCGTGATAGCCAGCACACGCTGTTTGTCCAGCATCTCCGGATTAAATGTAGCCAGCTCATTCAGCAGGATTTCATATTCTTTCCGGATATCATCCGTATCACCGGGCACCATGAACAGCAGCAGGGAGTTGCGTTCAATGTGACGCAGAAAGCGTAATCCCAGTCCCTTCCCTTCACTGGCACCTTCAATAATCCCCGGAATATCAGCCATCACAAAGGATTTTCCGTCACGATAAGATACAATACCTAGATTGGGTTCCAGTGTCGTAAAAGGATAATTGGCAATTTTCGGACGAGCCGCCGAAACGGAAGACAACAAAGTTGACTTTCCGGCATTGGGGAAACCAACCAGACCTACATCCGCCAATAATTTCAATTCCAAAATCACTGTCATCTCCTGCATCGGTTCACCAGGCTGCGCAAAACGCGGAGCCTGCCGGGTAGCCGTACGGAAATGCCAGTTTCCCAAACCACCGCGACCGCCTTTCAGCAAGATAACTTCCTGTCCGTGTTCCGTAATGTCACAGACATATTCGCCAGTTTCAGCGTTATAAACAACCGTTCCACAAGGAACTTCAATGACCTTGTCCGCACCATCCTTACCGAAACTCTTGTTCTTCGAACCATTACCTCCATGTTCGGCAAACACATGACGTTCATATTTCAGGTGAAGCAACGTCCAGTAATTGCGGTTTCCCCGCAAAATGACATGACCTCCTCTACCACCGTCGCCACCGTCGGGACCTCCATTGGGGGTATACTTTTCACGACGCAGATGTACCGAGCCGCGGCCTCCCTTTCCGGAGCGGCAGTAGATTTTTACATAATCAACAAAATTCGATTCAGCCATATAAAATAAGAAAAAGAAAAAATCAAAAACCAAAACAGGAAATGAAGCCATTCCGTTACCGGACATACAGCTTCATTTCCAGATTTCAGTCCTTAATTATTAAAATATGAATTAAAGTTTGTCGATAGCTGAGCAGATATCAGCAAAGATACCTTCCATAGTGCCCAGACCATTGATGTGACAGTATTTGCCATCATTCTTATACCAGTCGATCAGCGGAGCTGTCTGAGAATGATAAACAACCAGACGTTTCTTGATGGTTTCTTCGTTGTCATCAGCACGTCCTGATTCCTGTCCGCGCTTGATCAGACGAGTCATCAGTTCATCTTCCGGTACTTCCAGATCCAGCATGATGGAAACTTCCTGTCCACGTTCAGCCAACATAGTCTTCAGAGCTTCTGCCTGTGCAATAGTACGGGGGAAACCGTCGAAAATCACACCTTTGCTGTCTTTGAAGCTATCGAAAACGCTAGCCAGAATGTCAATCATCAATGCATCAGGAATCAACTGACCATTGTCAATATAACTCTTTGCAGTTTTTCCCAGTTCTGTGCCATTCTTGATTTCTGCACGCAAAACATCACCTGTAGAAATGTGGTTCAAACCATATTTTTCTACGATACGGGCACTCTGAGTACCTTTTCCAGAACCCGGAGCACCAAAAATTACAATATTCAACATCTTATTTACCTTTTTATTATATTGATAAAATTATTCAATGACAGTGTATATATCCCGATAATTACGACCCAGTCCGTCGTAATCCAGACCATAACCTACGATGAAGTCATTCGGAATATTCATGGCCACATAATGGATGTCCAGATCCACTTTCAGCTTGTCCGGCTTGACCAGCAACGTTGCAATCCGGATATCTTTGGGATTGCGGGCACGCAAAGTTTCCAGCAAGCGCTGCATCGTCAAACCCGTGTCCACAATGTCTTCAACGATCACCACCGTACGTCCCTCTATGCTTTCATTCAGACCGACAAGTTCCTTCACTTTTCCTGAAGAAGAAGTTCCTTCATACGAAGCAAGCTTCACGAACGAAATTTCACAAGGAATCTCCAGGTGTTTCATCAAATCGGCCGTAAACATGAATGAGCCATTCAACACACTCAAGAACAAAGGATTGCAATCCTTCAAGTCTCGATTAATTTCTCCAGCTACCCTTGCAACCTCCTGCAATATCTTCTCCTCGGGAATAAACGTCTTGAAACGCTTGTCTTTTATCTGAATAACGCTCATTACTGTAAATCTTATAATTTTCGGCAAAAATACAAATTATCCGTATAACTTGCGTGCCGTTACATCCTTTTTTCGTAATTTTACCGCATAATTAGCTAGTTAGACTTAAAAAGTAATGAAGATCCTAAATTGCAAACAACAGAAAGAAGCTGATGCATATACCATCGAACACGAAGGTATCCTTTCCATCAATCTGATGGAAAAAGCAGCAGGCATGCTGACCGAAGCTATTACCAGACGATGGGACAAATCACATCGCATCGTTGTCTTTGCCGGACCCGGAAATAACGGAGGAGACGCACTTGCCGTTGCCCGCATGCTGTTCCTGAAAAATTATCAGGTGGAAGTTTTCCTGTTCAATGTTACGGGACAACTCTCCGAAGAATGCCTGACCAACATACGACGTCTGAAAGAATCCGGATTCCCAAACTATACGGAAGTAAGTTCACAATTCCAGGCTCCCAAGCTTACGGAACATGATATCGTGGTAGACGGTCTGTTCGGCTCCGGCCTGAACCGTCCCCTGAACGGAGGCTTTGCCGCTGTCGTCAAGTTCATCAATGCCAGCCCGGCTACCGTGGTTTCCATTGATGTTCCTTCCGGACTGATGGGAGAAGACAATTCATACAATGTCCGTCAGAACATCATCCAGGCCGATCTGACACTGAGCATCCAAATGCCCAAACTCTCTTTCCTCTTTCCCGAGAACGAAGAGTTCACCAGCCATTGGGAACTGCTGGACATCGGTATCAGCCGCGAATACATTGCACAGGCCGAAACCCGTTACTTCATCACTGAAGAACAGGAAATGCGCCAGCTGATCCGTCCCCGCCGGACATTTGCCCATAAAGGGAATTTCGGTCACGGACTGCTGATCGCCGGATCATACGGCATGGGAGGTGCAGCCGTACTTGCTGCACGGGCCTGCATGCGTTCCGGAATCGGACTGCTGACCGTACACTCTCCGATCTGCAATCACCAGCTGCTGCAGACAATCGTGCCCGAAGCCATGGTGCAGGACGACGTGCATGAACGTTTCTTTGCAGAACCTACCGATCTGGACAATTACCAGGCCATGGCAATCGGCCCGGGATTAAGCCAGGAAGAAATCACCGCACAGGCTGCACTCGACCAGGTAAGCAACTGCTTTATTCCTCTGGTGCTGGATGCAGATGCACTTAATATATTCAGTGCCTACCGGAGCTATCTGAACCGGCTTCCCAAGCATTCCATCCTCACTCCGCACGTAAAGGAACTGGAACGGCTGGTCGGACGCTGCAGCAACAGCTTCGAACGCCTTTCAAAAGCTAAGGAACTGGCAGGGGAACTGCAAGTATACATCATCCTGAAAGGTGCTTGGACCACTGTCATCACTCCCGAAGGCAACTGCTACTTCAATCCTACCGGAAACCCGGGTATGGCTACGGGCGGCAGCGGAGACGTATTGACAGGAATCCTTCTTTCCCTGCTGGCACAAGGATATACACAGGAAGAAGCCTGCCGCCTGGGTGTTTATATACACGGACTGGCGGGAGACATTGCCTGCATGCGTATGGGAGAAATCAGCATGACTGCCGGAGACATCGTCAATGCACTTCCGGAAGCCTGGAAAAAATTAACCACATCCAAATAGCACGCCTATGAAAAAAGGAATCATCGCTCTGGGGCTCATGGCGTCCACTTTTGCTGCCGCCCAGGACATTTACAAGCCGGGAAAAGGTGAAGGAATCGTATATTTCCTGCCTAAAACCGCTCTTCAGGTGAATATCATTGCAACCAAAGTAACTCAACAACCGGGAGAATTCTGCCAATATGCCAACCGTTATCTGCGCTTGAACGATGTTTCATCACAGCCCAGCGTTCATTGGGAAATCAAGCAGATTGATGTCCGTTCCATCGGTGTGCCCGACTCCACCAAAGCTTACATCATGAAGCTAAAGGATAAGAACGTGGCTTCGAATGTGGAACTGACCGAAAACGGTATCGTCAAAGCCATCAACACCACGGCTCCCAAAGAAGAAAATGAAGGCTATCAGCTGGAGAAACCTGCCGCACATGAAAATGCACGGAAATACATGACGGAAGAGATCCTCATGGCCGGTTCTACCGCCAAGATGGCTGAACTTACGGCCAAGGAAATCTATAATATCCGGGAAAGCAAGAATCTGATTACCCGCGGACAGGCCGACAACATGCCTAAAGACGGGGCAGCCATGAAACTGATGATGAGCAACCTGGACAAACAGGAAAAAGCGTTGATGGAAATGTTTACCGGAACATCCGACCGGGAAGACAAAGTCTTCAGTTTCCTGGTGACACCGGAAGAAAATCTGCGTGACCAGATTGCAGCCCGCTTCTCACGCCAGCTGGGGGTTCTGTCCACCGATAATCTGGCGGGTGAGCCCGTCTATGTCAGCGTAAGCAACAGCGCTCCCCTGCCGGTTCCGACGGAAGAAGGCAAGAAAAAGAAAGGCAACGGCATTCTCTACAACATCCCCGGAAAGGGAAATGTCACTGTCAGCTACAACGGTAAGGAAGTTTTCAAAGGAGAACTGCCGGTTACCCAGTTCGGATATACAGAAACACTGGTAGACGGACTGTTTGACAAGAAAATCAATACCCGCGTCATCTTCAACCCGAATACGGGAGGAGTTGTCAAGATCGACAAAGATTAATCCTGTTCCTGCGACACCCGTCTGTCACAGGACATTCCAGATAAAATGCCGCAGCATCCGGAGAAGACTCCTGAATGCTGCGGCATTCTTATGACCGGATTACAACCCGGTTATTATTTGCGGATATTAGCCTCTTCCAGCTTGTAACCATATTTGCGGTCAGCTGCCTTCAGCATAAAGGCAACAATCAGTGAGAGGATCGCAATACCTGTAAAGATACACATCGGAAGCGTATAGTCATAAAGTTTTGCACCGCTTTCCGTCGTGCCGACCACACAGAATCCGTCGAGTACCGCACCGATCAGTGTCGGAATTCCCCAAAGACCGATATTCTGAATGAAAAAGATCAGGGCGTAGGCTGTACCCAGCTGGTTGACCGGGAAAATCTTGGCAACGGAAGGCCACATAGCCGAAGGAACCAATGAGAACGCAATACCCAGTACGATCATCAGTACGATAGCCACCCACGAAGCCGTAATGAAAGGCAGTGCGTAGACACAGTGTACGCCGATCAGCATGGCTGCACCCAGCATCATAATGGAAGCTGCCTTACCGCGTTTGTCCACCATTCCGCCAAATACCGGAGTCAGGAACAAGGCTCCCAATGCCGGAAGGCCGGCGATGGTTCCTGCCAGGTTTTCATCAATCTGATATTTGGTGATCATCAGTTCAGAAGCAAACTTCTGGAAAGGGAACACACAGGAATAGAACAATACGCAAAGCACGGCAATCAGCCAGAAGCCCGGATTGCAGACAATATGCTTCACATCCTTAAAGGAGAATTTGTCCTCAGGTGAAGCATCAACTGCTGTTTCCAGCTGGCGGTCAAGCTTCTTGTCGAGCACAGAGAAAGCGAAGAAAGCAACCAGTCCGCCTACCAGACAGACAAGACCGATCAGAATCGGAGTCGTGATCTCATAAGCACGGGCAACCGGAATCGCCACAGCATAGGCAGCCTGAGAACCGACACGTGCCAAAGCAACCTGCACGCCCATTGCCGTTGCCATCTCCTTGCCCTGGAACCACTTCGCAATAATCTTGGTAACCGTAATACCCGCTACCTCGGCACCCACACCGAACAAAGAATAACCGGCAGAAGCCACCAGCACATTCCATTTATATCCCATCACAATCTGAGTGGCATCCGTCATCTGTGTCATGGCATAATACTCGATAGCCGTACCCACCACCATCAGAATCGTAGCCAGCTTACCTGTAAACCGGATACCGAAACGGTCAAGAATCAGTCCGCCCCAGATCAGCATCAGCAGGAATACGTTCAAAAAGCTGTAAGCGCCCGTAAACAAACCGAACTCACTGCTGTTCCATCCCAGCGTACTTTCAAGCATTGTTTTCAGCGGAGCCGCCACATCGTTTACATAATATGCAGCCATCATGGTAAAGGCCACAATAGCCAAAGCCCCCCAACGCATCCCCCAGGAGTCATTCAGCTTTTTCTGATTTTGATCTTTCATCTTTTCTTATTCTTATTTGTATGTTATTATTAATACTTGTAAAAAACTCGACAAAGATACATTTTTTTCCCGTCTTTTTCTTTCATCATCTAAAATAAGTTCTAACTTTGTAACAGTTTGTCATCAAGACAGACAAAATAATCACTAAATTAGAAGAACCCAAAACTGTACGCTTATGAAAAAAACAAAAATGATGGCTGTCTGCGCAATACTGAGCGGAAGCCTCCTGTTTTCTTCCTGCATCGGTTCATTCGGACTATGGAATAACCTGAAAAGCTGGAACCAGGGTATTGGAAATAAATTTGTCAATGAAATCGTCTTTCTGGCATTCCATATCGTTCCCGTATATGAAGTTGCATATCTGGCAGACATCCTGGTACTGAACTCCATCGAATTCTGGTCAGGTTCCAATCCTGTTGCCGAAGTAGGAACCATCAAAACCGTAAAGGGCGAAAACGGTGAATACCTGGTACGTACCAACGAAAACGGCTACACCATTACCAAGAAAGGAGAAGAAGGTAAGGCTGTTGACCTGGTATACAACGAAGAAAACCGCACATGGAGTGCCGTAGCCGAAGGAGAAAGCTACGAACTGATTACCATGAACGAAGACGGAACAATCACGCTGAAACAGCAGGACGGTACCCCGATGACCGTTACTCCGGACATGCAGGGACTTGCAACAGCCCGCGTTCATAACAGCCAGTCTGTATTCTTCGCAGAAAAATAAGCCGTCAGGCAAACCTTTAAAAGCCGGAAAATTCAGCCTTCCGGCTTTTTAAAAAACGTTTCGACGTTTATGATAAAACGCTTCGGCGTATACACATAAACGCCGAAGCGTTTTTTTATTGGTCCGGGCACGCCTGGAGCATGCCGTACAGGCATCCGGAGACCGCTCTGAAAGTATGCAGACGATGGCCCCGAATCGTGCGGTCGTTGCGGCCTGATCGTGCGGTCGTTGAAGCCCAATCGTGCGGTCGTTGCGGCCCGATCGTCCATAAAAAAAAGCTGCCCCACAACGGGAGGCAGCTTCTCCATAAATATGATAACGGAAACTCCGTCAGCAGAAAATTAGCACTGAGCCAGTTTGTTGTCTGAACCCAATACGTTGATGATTTTGTGCTTGTACAGTTTTTCCATGTTGTCACGAGCCGGACCCAGATATTTACGCGGGTCGAATTCAGCCGGTTTTTCAGCGAATACCTGACGGATTGCAGCAGTCATAGCCAGACGAGAGTCTGAGTCGATGTTGATCTTGCAAACTGCAGACTTAGCAGCCTTACGCAATTCTTCTTCAGGAATACCGATAGCAGCTTCCAGCTTACCACCGAACTTGTTGATAGTGTCAACTTCTTCCTGAGGAACTGAAGAAGATCCGTGCAGAACGATAGGGAATCCCGGCAGTTTTTCCATAACAGCATCCAGAACTTCGAATGCCAAAGGAGGAGGAACCAGACGGCCAGTAGCCGGATCAACGTGGCACTGTTCGGGTTTGAACTTGTAAGCACCGTGAGAAGTACCGATAGAGATAGCCAGTGAGTCGCAGCCAGTACGAGTTGCGAAGTCGATAACTTCTTCAGGGTTAGTATAAGTATGATGTTCTGCGCAAACTTCATCTTCAACACCGGCCAATACACCCAGTTCACCTTCCACAGTTACGTCGAACTGATGAGCGTATTCAACAACCTTCTTGGTCAAAGCTACGTTTTCTTCGTAAGGCAGGTGAGAACCGTCGATCATTACTGAAGAGAATCCCATGTCGATGCAAGACTTGCACAATTCGAAAGAATCTCCGTGGTCCAGGTGCAAAACGATTTCAGGATGTGCGCAGCCCAGTTCCTTTGCATATTCTACAGCACCTTCAGCCATGTAACGCAACAAAGTCTGGTTAGCATAGTTACGGGCACCTTTAGATACCTGCAAGATAACCGGAGACTTAGTTTCAACAGCAGCCTTAACGATTGCCTGCAACTGTTCCATGTTGTTGAAGTTGAAAGCCGGGATAGCGTATCCACCTTTGATTGCTCTAGCAAACATATCTTTCGTGTTTACCAGACCTAATTCTTTGTAATTAACCATTGTTGTAAAATTTATAATGTTAGTGAATTAATTCCGCATGCAAAAGTAAGAATAAATGTTAGATAATCTGTTATTTTACGCCCAAAAAGTTCAGCGTTTTTAACATACTTCGCATTATTCTTGTATTTTTAATAAGGAAACGCATCCCTGACAGCTTTCTGCTCTCATCCGGAAAGCAGAAACAGATCTCCCTATTTTCTTCTGTTTCCGCAGTGAAAAACCAATTTGAAATTGGAATTTTACTTTGATTCAATCAGAACGACATATTCATCCTGTACGACAAGATATCCGGAGAACTTTCTCACTACACCTTGTTGTGTAAAGACATGCTTGCCGGTTCCATGTCGTTCCCGGCCTTTTGCCAAGAATCAAAACGATCTCCGCCCCGTCTTCAGACAGTGTTCTTTCCCGGTTTCCCATATCCTCATACAGAAAAGAGAGAAAAAAGCAGAAGATTCTTTTCGCATTTCAAATAAAAGCCCTATCTTTGCAACCCGAAATAGACCATTACACTTTTTTGTGTTACCACAATATAGTCAAAAACAATAACAATAAAAAAGTATATACTGAAATGAAAAAAGGCATTCATCCTGAAAACTACCGTCCGGTAGTATTTAAAGACATGTCAAACGGTGACATGTTCCTGTCACGTTCAACTTGTGCTACTAAAGACACTGTTGAATTCGAAGGTGAAACTTATCCTTGTGTGAAGTTGGAAATTTCAAGCAGCTCTCACCCGTTCTACACTGGTAAATCTAAATTGGTGGATACAGCCGGACGTGTAGATAAGTTCATGAGCCGCTACAACCGCATCAAGAAGTAATCTGACTATTAGAAGTAAGACAAAAAATAGAAAGCGTGTTTCTTCACTGAAACACGCTTTTTATTTTGCCCCTTTCCGCCCTTCCGTCCAGATTTCGCCTAGGAAATGACCGACCAGTTTACGTTCTTCTTCCGCAATTCCTTCAGCTGCTGCCACACAATTGCATTCTCCGGGCGGACTCCCTCGGGATCTTCTTCCAGCAAACGTTCCGCAATCTCACGTACATACTGCAACAACTGACCGTCGCGGGCAATGTCTGCAATCTTCAGATCGAAAGCCACTCCGCTTTGCTGCGTACCTTCCAGGTCGCCCGGGCCACGTAATTTCAGGTCGGCCTCAGCTATTTCGAAACCATCATTCGTCTGCACCATGATTTCAATCCGCTTGCGGGTTTCTTCCGTCAGTTTATATCCGGTCACCAGCACGCAATAGGACTGGTCCGCACCACGGCCTACACGCCCGCGCAGCTGATGAAGCTGCGAAAGGCCGAAACGTTCGGCATTCTCAATGACCATGACGGAAGCATTCGGCACATTCACCCCGACTTCAATAACGGTGGTTGCCACCATGATCTGCGTTTCGTTCCGAAGAAAGCGCTGCATCTCTTCTTCCTTTTCGGCTGGTTTCATCTTGCCGTGTACCTTGCTGACCTTATATTCCGGAAATTCCTCGCAAATATGCAGATATCCGTCCTCCAGGTTTTTGATATCCATCTTTTCACTCTCCTGAATCAGAGGATAGACAATATACACCTGACGTCCTTCCTGTATCTGCTTGCGGAGAAATGCATACATCGAAGGCCGGCGGTTGTCGAACTGATGGACTGTCTGGATCGGCTTCCGTCCCGGCGGAAGTTCATCAATGACCGACACATCCAGATCGCCGTAAAGCGTCATCGCCAGTGTACGGGGAATCGGTGTTGCCGTCATGACCAGTACATGAGGAGGACAAGTATTCTTGGCCCACAGCTTGGCACGCTGTGCTACACCGAAGCGGTGCTGCTCGTCGATAACCACCAGTCCCAGGGATGAGAAGTTCACCGTATCTTCAATAACGGCATGTGTTCCGATCAGGATTTGCACGTCGCCGGTCAGCAGTCCGCTCAGAATGGCTTCCCGTTTCTTTCCTTTCACTGTTCCGGTGAGAAGTTCCACCCGCACATTCATCCCCTCCAGAAAACGGTTGATAGTTTCGTAATGCTGGACTGCAAGAATCTCGGTGGGTGCCATCATACATGCCTGAAAGCCGTTATCAAGGGCTATAAGCATGGTCATCAAAGCCACCAGGGTCTTTCCACTTCCTACATCCCCCTGCAAAAGGCGGTTCATCTGCCGGCCGCTTCCCATATCACGGCGCATCTCACGAATCACCCGTTTTTGCGCACCGGTCAGCTGGAAAGGCAGATTCTGTGCATAAAAGGTATTAAAGATCTCTCCCACTCTGCCGAACACCAGCCCCCGAAACTTGTTCCGTCGTTCTTTCGTATAGCGCAGAATATTCAGCTGGATATAGAAAAGTTCCTCGAATTTCAACCGGTACTGGGCCTTACGCAACAAATCCGGATTTCTGGGAAAATGAATATTATAAAGAGCATCCGTCAAGGACATCAGGTGATGAGCTTCAATCAAAGAAGGGCTGAGCGTTTCGTCAAGACATTCATGCTGCAAGGCCGTGAAAAGATTTTTCATCAACTTCTCCAGCGCATGCGAAGTCAGATTGGTCCGCTTCATCCGTTCGGTCGTATTATAATAAGGTTGAAGCCCCATAGCAGAAAGCGTCAGTTCGGCTGCCGGATCAATATCCGGATGAGCAATGTTGATACGTCCGTTAAACACGGTAGGCTTACCGAAGACAATGTACTCTTCATTCGCCTTATACTTGCCCATCACAAACTTCAGTCCCTGAAACCATACCAGATCAACGACTCCAGTTCCGTCTGAGAAATGACCGACCAGACGTCTCTGACGTCCTTCCCCGACTGTTTCAAAACTAAGAACTTTACCGCGAAGCTGGATATAAGGCATGTTCCCGTCTATCTCATGGATGTAATAAAGACGGCTACGGTCAACATATTTATAAGGGAAATAATACAGCAAATCCTTAAAGGAACGAATATTCAGTTCCTTCGACAGGATATCCGCTCGCTGCGGGCCTACTCCCTGCAGATACTTGATGTCGCGCGTAGATAAATCAAACACTCCTCAGCTGAAAAAAATTAAGATACACATAGAGCAACGGGAAAAGTCTACAACAAAGCCTCAGCCACACATAAATCGAAAGGAGTGGTCAGCTTGATGTTTTCCCGATTTCCTTTTACCAAAGTAACCTGTATGCCCAGGGCTTCCACCACCGATGCATCGTCAGTAAAGGCCGGTTTATACTCCTGGTGATAGGCGTGTTTCAACAAAGAAACGGTAAAAACCTGAGGAGTCTGCACTAACTTATAACGATCACGGGGAACAGTAGTGGTGCTGCCGTTTTCTTCAATGCGACGGACCGTCTCTACTACATCAATCACCGGAACAACCGCCTGCGCAGAAACAGCCTGCTCATAGCAATGCCCGATTACTTCGGGAGACACAAAAGGACGTACACCATCATGCACGCCGACCAGTCCGTCCTCGCCGACCAGGGCCAGTCCGTTGCGGACAGAATGGAAACGGGTTTCACCTCCGTCGGCAATACGATGCGGCAAAGTGAAAGCATACTTTTCACAAAGAGACTTCCAGTAGGCCTGCTGGTCTACCGGAAGTACCAGAATTAATTCCATTTGTGGGTCGTAAGCATAAAAGGCTTCAAGCGTGCGCATCAGCACCGGCTTTCCCTTCAGCGGAATGAACTGCTTGGGAATGTCTCCGCCCATGCGCAAGCCTTTTCCTCCTGCTACGACAATTACATATTTCTTCATCAGGCAATCAGCATACCGTTCTTCACTTCCTGAGCTTTGGCAGCACCGGCATATTTCTCCAGAATAGCAAATCCAAAAGCAGGAGCGGCACCCGGTCCTTTACCCAAAATGAAGTTATCAACCACTTCAACCATATTGCCGGTATATTCAGCACCTTCCAGGTATTTGTCGAAACCAGGATAGCAGGTTGCCTTCTTTCCTTTCAGCAAACCACGTTTGCCGTATACCATCGGAGCCGCACAAATAGCAGCCAGCGGTTTTCCGGCACTGGCAAAACTCAAAATCAGTTTATCCAGTCCGGCATGAGCATCCAGATTGGTTGCTCCGGGAAGTCCTCCGGGCAATACAATCATTTCCACGTCTTCTTCGCTTACATCCTCAAACAACGCATCTGCCATGATGGTTACTCCATGAGAGCTGCGTACAGCTTTCTCGCCAGTTACAGACACCAGTTTAACGTCCATACCTCCACGACGCAGAATGTCCAGCGGGAACATGGCTTCCATTTCTTCGAAGCCTTCAGCCAAAAAGATACAAATTGATTTCATGCTATTTCAGTTTAAAGTAATACGTTATTGTTCCACTTTGATTATTTACTCCGTCAACCTTATTGAAACGTGCCTTTCGTGCAGCTTCCTCTGCAGCCTTACGCAACGTCGGATTGACGGTATTGGTTCGCTTGTTTATGCTTGTACTGATTACCTGTCCGGCAGGATTGACCACAATCGTTACAACCACGCGGCCTTCATCCTGAACATTATATACAGGAACCGGAAGTCCTCCCGCTCCTAACGAACGTCCATTCAAGTCGAAAGTTCCGTATCCTCCGACTCCGCTGGTCTTTCCCTCCGAAGCATTTCCGTCCGGGCTGCCCTGTACTCCAGTGCCTGAACCGGCATTTCCTTTGCTGCCCATCTGTGATCCTTTGCCAAAAGCTCCGGCAATCTTATTGGCAGCAGCCTGTGCCGCTGCCCGCTCAGCTTCGGCACGTTTTTCAGCCTCAGTTTTTTCCTTCGGCTGTTCAACAGGCTTCACCGGCTGTTTGGGCTTCTCTTCCTTTACAGGTTTCTTTGTTTCCGTTTTCTTTTTCTCCGTCTTCGGCTTTTCTTTCTTCACCACAATAGACGGCTCGTCATCCTGTGTAATCATCGGTTGTTTCACTTCCGGCTCCGGAGCGACTTCCGGTTCAGGAAGAGAAGTTTCCGGCTGTGGCAGGACATCGACTTCTGTCAAAGAATAAGGATCATCTGTTCCCTGTGCCGTTTCCGTATTTCCAAGCATAACAGGCACACCACCTTCTTCCTGCGGTTCCGGAGCAACCAGTTTCAGCAGAAGAAGCAAAAGCAGCACTACCACATGCAGTATAATAGTACCGACGATTCCTGTTATCTTATTCTGTTTCATGTTCATTACTTCTTATCCGGGCGGCGTGTAGCCAGCACCATCTTGAAATGATTCTCGTTCGCAATATTCAGAATGCGAACAATTTCACGATAAGGGATAGATTCATCCGCATACAGAGCCACATACATTTCGGGTTCTTTCTGCGCACATTCCTGCAAGAATGCGGGAACTTCATCTATCATCAGCGGCATTTCGTCCTCATTGCCGAAAGCCCCGTAATAATTCAGATCCTTGTCGATAATCACCCGTGCCATCGGTTTTGCCGAAGTCTGTTCAGATCCCTGAGGCAACAACACCTTAATGGCATTCGGCGAAACCATCGTAGAGGTAATCATAAAAAATATCAGCAGCAGGAAGATGAGGTCTGTCATGGACGACATGCTGAAGCTGGGTGATATTTTCTGTCTTCTCTTCAGTGCCATACGCGTTTATTTATCATTCGGTTCATTCAGCAAATCCATAAAGGCAATGGTGCGTGCTTCCATCTGACTAACCACCTTATCCACACGATAAACCAGATGATTGTATGCAAACATGGTAGCAATACCGACAACCAGTCCTCCTACCGTTGTAATCATGGCTTCATAGATTCCGCTTGAAAGCAAAGTAATATCAATATTATTTCCTGCATTCGCCATATTCCAGAATGCCTGTACCATACCGGTTACAGTTCCCAGAAATCCCAGCATGGGAGCACCTCCGGAAATGGTAGCAATAATGGAAAGTCCGTTCTCAAGTTTTGCAACTTCAATATTTCCCGTATTTTCAATGGCAGCCTGCACATCTGCAACCGGACGGTTCATTCGCATGATTCCTTTTTCAATCATACGCGCAGAAGGAGTATTGATCATCCGGCAATAATTGATTGCCGATTTTACTTCACCGCTTTTAATATAATCGCGGATGCGGTCCATGAACAACGGATCTTCTTTTCCTGCCTTGCGGATGGTTACCGCACGTTCAAAAAAAATGTAAAATGCAATGACTGACATCAGAGCCAGTACAATCATAATCCATCCACCTTTGCAGGCCATATCCCATAAATTCATCTCAGGTTCTCCGGAAGTAACCGGAGTCAGGACCGGATTGCTTCCGGTCAATGTGTCGGCAACAACTTGTGCAACCGCCAGCAACGTCATTGTAATCATAATTAGTGAAGACAAGTTTTATATTCCTTTATTGTTTTTTCCAATCCCAGATAAAGTGCGTCACAAATCAAAGCATGCCCGATAGATACTTCATCAAGCCAGGGAATGCTTTCGTGAAAATATTTCAGATTAACCAGACTCAGGTCATGACCGGCATTCAATCCCATCCCCAGACTGCGGGTTATCTTAGCCGCCTCCACAAAAGGAGCAACAGCAGCTTCCGGAGACTCCAGGTACAAGGAAGCATAAGGTTCTGTATAGAGTTCAACCCGGTCTGCTCCGGCCTTGGCAGCATATTCAATCATTTCGGCATCAGTTCCGACAAATATAGAAGTACGGATGCCCGCATTACCGAATGTTTCCATCAGATCGGCTAGAAAACTCTGATTGGTCTTCGTGTCCCATCCGGCATTAGAAGTGATCTGATCCGGAGCATCCGGTACCAATGTCACCTGATGAGGTTTTACTTTCAGAACCAAATCAATAAACTCTTTGGAAGGATAGCCTTCAATGTTAAATTCGGTCTTCAATAAGGGACGTAAAGCATACACATCCGCATATCGGATATGCCGCTCATCCGGACGCGGATGAACCGTAATACCTTCGGCTCCGAAACGTTCGCAATCCAAAGCTACTTTTTCTACATCCGGATTATTCCCTCCGCGCGCATTACGCAAGGTCGCTACCTTATTGATATTAACACTTAATTTAGTCATATTGCACTATAATTTTATATCTTTGCATCTGCAATGTGCAAAGTTAGCAGGTTTTATTAGAAAACCGCTACTGCAAAACCTAAAAAGATTGATAAAAAACTACAGAATATGCAACAGACTCTCAGATTCGCTTTATTTGGCAACACGTATCAAGAGCATAAGTCCGCCCACGTCACCCATTTATTGGAAATCTTGCGTCGCAGAAAAGCACAGATCTGTATCAGCAATGAGTTTTATGATTTTCTCCGGAACCATACTAAGGCAGATCTGAGCGGTCTGGAAGTCTTTGAAGGAAATAATTTCTCAGCCGACATGGTTCTCAGCATAGGAGGAGACGGAACATTTCTGAAAGCGGCCAGTCGGGTCGGGAAAAAAGAAATTCCGATATTAGGAATCAATACCGGCAGACTGGGATTCCTGGCCGACGTCCTGCCCGACCAGATGGAAGATGCCTTCGACGAAATTTACCAAGGCAACTATCTGGCAGAACCACGAAGAGTCTTGAAGCTTACATGCAATGGGCATGTACTCAAAGGATATCCATATGGTCTTAACGAAATAGCCGTACTGAAACGGGACACCTCGTCAATGATTACCATTCATGCTTACATCAACGGAGAACCATTAAATGTGTATCAGGCAGACGGACTGGTTATATCTACTCCCACCGGTTCCACAGGATATTCGCTCAGTGTAGGCGGCCCTATTCTGGTTCCTCAAAGCGGTACAATCAGCTTGACCGCAGTCGCCCCTCACAGTCTTAACGTACGCCCGATCGTCATAAGGGATGACTGGGAAATAACGCTTGATGTAGAAAGCCGGAGTCATAATTTCCTGATTGCGGTAGACGGGCGCAGCGAAACCTGCAGGGAAGGAACGAGACTGACAATTAAACGTGCCGACTACTATGTACGCATAGTAAAACGATGCCACCATTCATTCTTCAATACATTGCGCGAAAAAATGATGTGGGGCATGGACGGACGCAATTAATCAAAGAAATCATATTATTTTTTCACTTTTTCTGAAAAATATTTGGTCATTTCAACAAAAGAATCTATCTTTGCACCGCAATCGAGAAAACAACGAATGCAATAAGGATTGATTCGCTAGCTCAGCAGGTAGAGCACAACACTTTTAATGTTGGGGTCTTGGGTTCGAGCCCCAAGCGGATCACTCAAACAAAAAGCAAAACAATGAAAACCGCTGATAATCAATCATTATCAGCGGTTTTTCTTTTTATCCATACCGCAAATTGAAGCAGAATACC
>NZ_EQ973643.1:279264-299632 GCF_000157915.1 Phocaeicola coprophilus DSM 18228 = JCM 13818
GGACAGAGACCGAATCCGCACCCGAGGGTACACCCTCCCTAATCTTTTTATTTTTATTACACCATTGAATATCAATAATTTATTAGGTTTACTTTTGTATAAAGTAAGCCTAAAAACGTCTTTTACATTATCTTTGCTTACAAATTGAAAGTAAAAAAATCTTTTCAGTCCTATTTTATCCATTTTAAGCAGCTAATAATCTGATAATCAATAGACAAAACTGATTTTGATTTTATACATACGTTGAAACGGGGCTTTTTTGATTTTTGCAAAGGAAAAATTTTTTTCAAAGAAAATCATTTTTTCTATTTTATTAATATTCAACTATTTACAAAATCACTTCGCGCGCGTGCGTTCCATATTCGCAAAAAGGCTGTTTTTGGAACGTTCCAAATTTTTTTTCTCAAAAAGTTTTGCAGTTCTGAAAAACGGTTTTATAATAGTCATGTACTCGAAAGCCAAACAAACGGCAAACAAGTACGGAGAAAAACGAATAAAAAAATAGATAGTAAAAAACAGAATTAAAAAACAGAAAAGCAAAGACCGCCGAGAGCGAGAAACAAAAACGGCGTTTACACGAAAGTGAGTTGTTGAGCCGTCAAAGGGTAACACCCGAAACAACACCGTGTGCGTTTAGGTACGCTTAAAGAGTGCGTTAAATAACCACGCTTCGCACGGGGCAATAATACCAGTATTGCCAACCTACGAAAGTAGGGAAATTTATGGAACGGGATAAATCGTATTTATTCCGAGTGCCGGAAATACGTCAAGACTTTTGCAAGTCGCTGGGAGTATTGAGAATACCGCCACTGAAAAGGACGTGCAAGAATAATGCCATAATTGCGCCCTTGTGCGCACGGAGATAAAATGCACGGTAGCGGAAAAACAGTCCGCACGGAGCTTGAGAAAAGAGCATTGCCAATGTTATGCCCATAATCACCAGCCGCCCACCGCCTTACTGTTAGCTGCCGGATTGGAAAAGATCCGGAACGTGCCAGAGAAGCGTCTTGCCGAAATTGGAGTAAAGCAGCGCAGAGCCACGACACGATGAGTAGAACTCGTGCAAAGATACGATATGCCGAAAATGCGCTCATTTGGATAGCTCTGCTATGGGGTACGTTTTAAGTGCGACAAAGTTACGAAAAATTTTGCCGTGCAGGGTGAAATGCACGGCAAATTTTTGGGCGCGTGGCAGGAAATGCCACACTTTGCGCTATGGTGCAAAGTTCGGGGTTCGACTCCCCGAGTGCCCGCAATGCGTGATTTTGCGCAGTGTTTCTAAAATTTTATCATTATGGCAACTTCTAAATTGAACAAGGAACAGTATGCAAACATCGGTTCGTTTGCAGGTATCATGTTGGTTTACAACTCTACCAACAAGGACGGTGAACTCGTGCAGACGGCACAGCACTTTTTCGGTGCGGACTTTGAGCCTGCCGACAAGTCGGACAACGAGATTTTCCGTGTGATTAAAAACATGGTCGCAACTATGTGGCACACCATTGCGGAGGAAAAGAAACTGCGTGCCGATGCCGACGGCATACGCTCGAAATTCCGTGCCACAACCCCTGCGGAAATCATCATCTGCGAGAAGTCGGGAAATCGTATCAAGAAGTACGACCTTACCGACAGCGTTTGGGCGCGTATCGGTCTTGTGCCGACCAAAGTAGACCTCGAGAAGTCAAACCGTGATTTCCAAAAGACAATCCATGCCGCTGCAAAGGCTATCCGCAACGCCATGGATTTCGCCCCGAACCTCGCCAGCCTCGAAAAGCCAACCGAGAAAACGACCAAGACCGGCAAGGCTGAAAAGGTGGCGGAACAGCCTGCCGGAACGGTTGCCGACGAAAGCAAAAAGGCGGCATAAGGGCAACGGAGTAACTGAAACCTGCCCGAAAAAGGCAAAAGGACGGCAGGCAGCCCGCTGAACGTGTGGGACTGCCTGCCCTTTTCGTATCTGCCGTCGTAAGCGCGTGTTCTTGTGACGTATGCCACGGATACGCGCTTTTCATTTCGGGCGAAAGCAACTGTAACGTGATAGGCGAAAAGAATTTCCCGGCAAAAAACGGTGCCGGGACTGTACCTCCGCCGCAGGACGGGGAGTACACCGTGGACGACCTGAAGACCGCTCTGGAAGAGTCCGAGCGGTCGCTGCATGATGCCGTCTTCATAGCCCGCCAAGTGTGGGAGAAGGACTGCGATGCCGTGAAGTTCGACATCGACGACCTTGTGCAGATAGAATCGGCATTGCAGGAGATATGCAACATCACCGCAGGAATTGACAGCGGGGACGATGGCGAGTGACATGACGCGCACACGTGCTGCGGAAACTGCGGGGCGTGCGCGCTTTTTCGGGCATTGATATACACTGTGTCAGGATTGCACCCTGAAATGCCCGCACTTTTCTAAAATTCCCTCCGATATGACTTCCTTGCGCCGTGAGGCGTTGTGCCTACCTTGTATATAACACGGTTAAGCACGGTCTGGCGTTCTGCGGAACCGCCTGCCGTGCTTCCGCTGTTATCCTGTGCGGGGAAGCGGAGAACGGATGTGCCAATAATAAAACGAATAAATATGATAGAAGTGTTTGACGCAAAGCGCACCCGCAGTTACGGGTGCTTTGCCAGTTTCAAGGCTGCCACCGATACGCTTGACAGCCTTGCCGCGACGGGACAGCTCGGAAGTGTGCCCGCTGTCAGCGTGGCGGCGTATTGCAGCGGCGTGTTACAACGGGAATATGAAGCGGTGTTTGTCGGTGGGAAATGGCGTGTGCCGAAATCTCCGAAAAGGCGGATGCCGGAAACGAGACCTGCCCGTGGGAGACGTCGGCGGAAATGGTGCAAGGAGTACGCTACGGCGGAGCTGATGTTCCGAGAAGGGTTTCCCGACCATTTGAACCGCAGTTATCCGCTCTCGGCGGACAGCCTGAGACGGTGCAACCGGAAATGCAGAATTTATATGCAATAATAAAAACGCAATGAGTATGAAAACATTAGCAGACGTGAAACGGAAAATGACGCTTGGCTCGAAGTGGCGGTGTGTCCGGCTGTTCGAGGGCGGAAAAGACCTCGGCGTGCGTGAGGTCGGGAAAGTGCAGGGTAATGCCGTGGCATTCCTCAAACCCGACGGGAAACTCTCGTGGCTATGGTGGCCAAAGGCAAAGGACGTGCAGGTGGAAGAAAACGCCTTCACCGTGCTCCAGAACGGAGTGCCCAAGCTCAAGTACATCTATGCCGGATAGGTGTTCCGGAAAAAATCATGCAAAATAATATGAATTAATAACAACTATGGGGGCGGAATGCCCCTATGCTTTTATAAACGGATAAAGAAAATGACAGAAATAACGAGAAAGCAGATATCTGGTCTGCGGGTAAAGATGTATTAACGGCTATGGGAGAGGAACATAGAATCAACGAGATAAAAGGTGTCATCATCAGCCGTGCCCTGCTCAAGGAATACGGGTATGATGGCGATATGCCCACCGACAAACAGATGCAGGTCATCGGCAACGGGTTACTTGAATACTGGGGCGTAAGCGACGGTTTCAAGGAAGCCCTCGCCAGTACAATGGAGAACATGTTCGGTGTAAAAGCAAAAGATTAGGTCTATGGAAACGAAAGAACTTACTACCCACCAGCGTGGTGTTATTCTACGCGGCATCTGCGGCGGGGCTGCATTGAAAGACAAGTCGCCGCAAATATCTGAAAACAATACCGTCATAACCTGCGCCGGAGGGTTGGAGATTTGGGACATCTGCTGCATCAGCAGTGATGCCGAAGCCTTCGGCCTGAAACCGTCCTTCGGTTATGACGGGCACACGAGAATCACTTTCACCCCCAAAGAATAAGCGGAATGAAATCATATTACTACTTGGACTACCTGCACCGTGAAATCTTCCTTGAAGAGGAGGATATTCAGACCGTTCCGGAATCAGGCAGGGCGGACGATGCCTGTTCCGCCATTGCCGAAAAGCCGTATGTCGTGGAGCAGTTCATGGCGGACTCTTTCCGGACACTCAAAGATGTGGCCAGCCGCCTGTGCGATTCCCCTGATATTAAAAGCCGCCACGATGCGCTGATGTATATCGTGTGGAGGGTGGCACTGGACATCAAGGAGTGGCGGACTCTGAGCCATAGCGAAGCCGCCGTCAAGGTAACCCGTGAGGACGGTTTCGTGTGGCTGCTTGTATCGGCGGAAAATGCCCGGAAGCTATGGGAGGCAGACGTATTCTCCCTGTACAGGCTTTATGCCGATGATTCGGAATCCCTGATCGAAAGCGAGGCGGAGCTGGAATCGACTATCAAGGGCGGATACCAGATAGGTATCGAGGTGGGGTTCGCCTCTGTAATGGACCATGCCGCCCGGATGAAGCAACAATAAAAATCGGAAACAATCAAATAACGAAATCAAGAAGAAAGGTATGGAAACAACATTATTGACAAAGGAAAATGCCCATCGTGTGACCATGGTGCGGCGTGTGGATGCCCCGGAAAGCGAACCGGTAGCGTTTCTTTTCAGGGGAAAGAGACACGGGTATTGCAGCTATTCCCATCTTGTAGGGAATCCGGGCAAGGAAGAAATCCTCGCCCCGGCGGACTTCAAGGACTGGGAAGTTGTGGAAGTGGCGCACCCGGGCTATCTGGAAGAATATTTCAAGCAGGCGTGCAGCTCCTACAACCTCACCTCCTTCTCACCCGACGAGCGGGGTGAGTCAGACATCGCCTCGCACGAAAAGGAACTGCACGAGGATTTGCAGTCGATGCCCGAGCAGCAGCGGGAACGTTACATGGAAAACTACAAACGCTATTTCTCTGCCATGATCGCCGCCAACAGCCGTTGTGCCAGCGCGATGATTACGGGACCTGCACGCTTCAACACGGGCCGCAACGAAAAGGCCTGCAACAGCCACGCCAAGAGCGTCACGGCGTTCCGGGAATGGCGAGAACGTGCACTCGAAGCGATTCGCAAGGCTACCGAAGCGGCCAAGCCCGAAGAACAGCGTCTCGAGGAGGAGTGGCAGAAGGTCAAAGCCTTTATCGACGATGCCGCCTCGACCATTCACGGTATCGATACGGGTACGGCACGAGGCTATAGCCGGGCTCTCTTCGTCAGCAACCTCGCCGGGCGACTCTCCACCTATGTCAACCATGGCAACGTGGAAATCATCGACCGTGCCGTCGCTCGTCTGCGAGAGTGGAACGACAAAGTCAAGAAACCTGTCGTCACGGCACGCCATTCAATCTTCAAGTATCCCGAACTCGTCCGCAAGGTGCGGGAAAAGCAGCAGGAACGGGCAAGCCGTGAAAATCGTGAGATTCCGTTCGATGGCGGCAAGGTGGTCTACAACTTCGAAGAAGACCGCCTGCAAATCCTCTTCGACAAAATACCCGATACCGATATGCGTACAACCTTGAAGCGTAACGCTTTCAAGTGGGCGCCACGCAACCAGGCATGGCAGCGCCAGCTCACCCGCAATGCCGAATATGCCGCCGGTCAGGTGTTGAAAATAACCATTTAATCCAGTGCCCATGAGATACATCATCGATTCACGTTATTTCGACGGGACATGCCTCACGTCGATGTCGGATGACATGCACAGCGACTACGGCGGCGAGACGCTGGAAGCACTGCGCGAAAGGGAGAAGAACCCGTACCTGGTCGCTGTATCACCGGTACGCATGACACTGCTTGTGAAGCGTTATACCCGGGCACTTTGCAAGCCCTTCCATGAAATTACGGAGGAACGTTATTACGAACTGCTGGAATGCCTGCCTCCGGCCCGCATGCAGAGCGACTGGTTCTTTGTCGGGGAACCGTATTACCGAAACCTGTACGCGCTCTGTTTCGAGTCGGACGGCAGGTATTTCCGGGCGGAACGTCCCATACGTCTTTCCAATGCGGAAATCTACCGCCAGATTCGGGAACACATGGAGAAAGTAAACCTGCATCCCGCCATCGTCAAGAAGGCTTCCTTTGTCAAATATGTCAATTGGTACAAAAAGACGGTCACCTACATACCGTACTATTTCGAGTATGGAGGTAAAATATATTTCCTGAAGAACCTCGCCACTCGGACGGGATCCGAATTTGGCGACCGCCGGGAACGGAACGAGATGGCGGCATTGCTGAGGAACCTGCGCGGAAACCGCTACGAATACTGCACTTTCTACTCCCAAAAGAAGGACATCTTCGAGTTTTTTGACTGGCTACGGAAGAACAAATACACGCTGGAAATCCAGGGCGACTTGTTCGACTTTGCGGATGACCGCTCCCACGTGGACTTTCACGGCAATGTATGCGAGTATTCGGCTGTGTTCCATTACCGCATCTATTCACGCGAGCTTTTTGGCCATATCATTAACCAGCTACGCACCGTGAAACGGTATCACGCGTGGCATAAAAGGAGGGAAATACGATGAAAATCTCAAATGAACCTACCCCATACCTCCTGCTCAAGGCAGGAACTGACAGTGCATGGGATTGCTGCGACTTTGCAATCGTGTACCTGTCAAAAGAGTGGAGACAGACACAGTCCGGCAGGCTGGAAGCCGTCAAGCCATTCAAGGATGACATCAGTTTCCAGTCTTTGAACTTTTATGACATATCGGTTGGTTTTTACCAGCCGGACGAGGACGGGATACTGGGCAGCGAGGACTTGCCGGAAGACAATAACTGGTGCTTCGTGGAACTGACCGAAACGGAACTGGAAAGGTTGGTTCCGCCGGACAATGTGCTGGTCAGCCATATCTTGGCGGTATTTGCAAACGGGGAAGCCAGATACCGGGCGTACGGCAAACATACCGACGAGCGATTCTATACTGAAAAATTCCCTTTGCAACAGATTTTGGATATACTGGCGAGTCATGAATCTTAAAATTTCAAAGCAACTATGACAGAAATCATCAAAACGGACGGAACACGCCAACCCGTGCAGCCAGCCAATGGCTCAGACTTCACGCTGGAGGAGATGCAGGCGATTGTCGGCGGCTACATCGAACTGGTGGAACTGGACGGGAGCACGACAATGGTCGTCAACGAGGAAGGCAAACTTATCCCTCTGTCCCTCAATCTTGAAGCGAGCAGGATATTCCGTGCTCATCACCCGGCGTCGAAAGACTTCATCGTTGGGGACGTACTTGTGTGCAATAACAATCAAATCAGATAAAATTATGGATAAAGAGAAAGCAAAAGCGCTCAGCAAGACCCTCGCATGCTACAAAGAATTACAAGAGAATAACAGTGTAAACCTGATCGAGTTCCATACCGCTGACGGGCAGAAACACGGTATCGGCAACCCGGAAGCCATCAAGCTGTTGCTTTCGGTGGCCGTCATCGAACTGGAACGCCAGCTCCGGACCGCACAGTTCGGTGATATTCCGGAAAGCCTGGAGAACAGCCGCGAGTACAAGGCGGCCAAACAGCTGGAATACGCCATGAACGATTTGGGATTCAAGTCCGAACGTTTCGCCCAGGCTCTTCCTTATTTCCACAAGACACTGGAACAGACATTCTTCAGAACGGTAAAGGCTTCCATTACCGCTATGGCAGGGCGTGATTCACGCTACATTGACGACCGCAACCGTGCTTCATACGAGATGTGTCAAATGCTGGCCTCCATGCTGGAAGATACCCGTCTGCCCTTTATCTAAATGCCATGTTCATAGACGAGAGGACACAAAACCGCCTCCATGCCGTGCCGGGAGAGAGTATCTCCCACGGCACGATGCGCACGCAGGACCTGATTCCGGCGTTCTTGGACGTTATCCGTGACACACCGGAGTACGTGCAGGTGATGAATGCCATCCCCGCCCATGCCATGGAGGACAAAGAAGCAGACTGGTGGAACAGCGATGACGCGGCGGGATTGCTGGAATCGCTGTTCGACACGCTCGATAGTTACTCACCGGAGGGGTACTATTTCGGTGCTCATCTCGGTGACGGGTCCGATTACGGATTTTGGAAAATGGACAAGTGAATGTCGGAACATGGTACGGATTACAAAAGACAAGCGGCATGACATTCTCAAAGACGGGATTTGTATCGGGCAAATCTATCTTGCCCGTGCCGAAAGCAGGAAATTAAGATACTGGGCAATCTCTTGCATGAGTGGAATCGGCTTCAACACTTTCAATGAAGCCCGCAGTTATGCCAAGGATTTCCTTTAATAAAAGAATCGCATGAAAAATTGGATACAACAGATGCTTTTGTGGCGTAAAAAGACGGACAAGGGCAGAATGACACTCGGAAAGGTGCAGAAAGAGTATCGCGAGAATGACGTATGCATGGGAGAACTCCTTGATGCCCTTCCCGCCGACGGCCTTTCCATAGAGGAAGCTTTCGAGCTGGCTATCACCGCCAAGAAGTGGGCGGACGGAGACCGTTTCTACCGGAGTATCAACGATGGAGAACCGGAAGAATTGTAAGGTAAATAACAATAAACAATAATGACAAATGAGCAGATATGATTTTATAAGATTCGGCGGCTTTGTCAACTGGGCGGACGAGGACACGGACACGTTCCGGAAAATGAAAGTCTGCCTGCCGGTAAAGGAGCCTGTCGAAGATGACACGAAAATAGGACTGATTTCCACGGACGAGGACAATCCGGAAGAAATCGCGGTTTCCTATTCCGTCAGGGCAGCCGAACTCATCCCTTGGACGGACTCATTCCAGGAAGGATACTGGAAAGCCCTGATAGTGGCAGAGGCAAACGGAGCAGGCACGGACGTATTGCTGCCCATGCTCAAAGATGCCGGACTATGCCTGATGGAATGTGTCTTCCTGATGCTCCGGAGCGATGCCTGCAAACTGTTTCCGGTCCTGTGCCGGCTGTTCCCGGAAGTGGAGGAAATGTTTGAGATTATCACATGGAATGACAGGGAATATTTTGTCAGGGAACTGACGCTGTTCCGTGGAACGGGCGGGGAATACAAAACCCTAGTCTCTGTAACGGGTCTGCAAGACGTGCTGGTCGGCAAAGACGGCGCACCCATATCGGACGAGGCGGAGGCCGTGGACCGGAAAATCTGCTATTACTTCACGGACGAGGAGTTCCTGCTGCCGGAAGAGCGGCTTGTAGCCCTTGCGGAGGATGCGTGAGAAATCATAATGTATGTACAAAGACCAGAAAATGAATAAAAGAATGAACAAACAGCAAACCACTCCCGTTACCGACACTTTTAAGGGGATGCTACTTATGTCAATGGGTGTCCCTGTAGGAAACATCCGTCCCTACCGTTTGAAGTCGGCACCTTCCTGCCTCGGCGGTTTCGAGCGCATGAGCGTAGCGGCAGCACGAGCCTCGGGAATGGATATCCCGGAGACGGAGAAAGAGAACGATGAAGTTTACATATGCCGCTTGGGACCCGCCGTCTTCCATAAATGGATGCCTGTCTGGATGTTCGAAACCGCTTTCGAACCGGTTCCCGAGCAGAGACGCGGTGACCGCATCCGAACACTTACGGAAGAGATGAACAACCATCACGTGGCGGAGAAAGCCCTGAATGAAAAATGTTACGCCCTGTCCGTGGAGCTGCTTTCCGAGTGTGGCGGCAGCCTTGATGACAACGGTGAACAATCCTCGACCTATCTCCATGTTGTGGACCGTGACCCCGTGGAACTGGTCATCACGAACGCGTCGCTCCGGAAAGACGGGAAAATCTTCATCATGGGTTACAGTTACTACACGGGCGAGGAGTACGAGCAGGAATGTGACGTAGAATCCGGCATGGACATACTGAATTTTATCCTTTCCCAAAAAAGTTTTGAGTGCTATGAATGAAGACAAGATATTGCAAATGTTCTTCGACATAGGCCAGTGGACGAAGGCCATTGAGAAAGGCGTGCTGAAAGACATTAGGAAAGACCAACTTATTCGGCTGACCGACGAGCATACCCGTATGGCGATGGCCTATGCCATGCGCCGGGGAAAGTACGAGATTTCCCCTCCCCACACGGCGCAGATACCCAAGGACAACGGTGAGTTCCGCACAGTGTACGTAAACGAGCCGATGGACCGCGTAGTACTGGGTATCGCCAACGACCTGCTCTTCGAGTTGATGCCGGAGATGCTGCACTCTTCGTGCAAGTCCTACCAGACCGGTATAGGGTGCGGCAAGGTAGTTACGGAAGTCAGCCACCGGATGACAGAAACCGGCAATAGCGGCTGTCTGGGCTGGAAGTCCGACCTTTCCAAATACTTCGACAGTGTTCCGATACGGTTCATCGACGAGGCGTTCGACAAGGTGGAGGCCAAACACGGCCAGTCTGCCCTGATAGACGTACTTAGGAAATATTACCACTCGGACCTCTATTTCGATGAAGATAACCGGTTGCAAAGCAAGTATCAATCCTTGAAACAGGGTTGTGCTGTGGCTAGCTGGCTGGCGGATGTACTGCTCTACGACCTAGACAGGGAACTGTCACAAATGAACGGCTACTACGTCCGGTATTCCGACGATATGCTTTTTATCGGCAAGGATTATGAAAAAGCGATGGACACACTCCAAAAACGCCTGGAAGATAAATCCATGAAGCTAAATCCCAAGAAAGTGGAATACCTGGCAGCCGATGTCTGGTTCAAGTTCTTAGGATTCAGTATCAAGGGCGGCATGGTCTCGCTCTCGTCATCACGCATCAAGACCTTCCAGCACGAGATCGAGCGGCGGACAATCCGCTGCCGGGACACGACACTGGCAAAAGCCGTGGACGCCGTGAACCGTTACCTGTACAAGGGCGAGTTCAGCTGGGCGATACAGGTATTGCCGGTCTGTAATGTGAAGAGTGACCTCAACGAGCTGAACAAGTTCGTGATGGACTGCTTTAGAGCCATTCAGACGGGCAGGTGCAAGATCGGCGGTCTGGGATATGTCCGAACCAAACCGGATGGCTGCATCGTCCGGGGACGGGGACGCAACGTGAAGGCCAACCGCGATAAAACAGACCGGGACATACCGGGTTACCTGACTGTCGGCTGCATGCGTAACGCCCTTCTGACCAGCCGGGCGGTGTACAACACGCTGGTGGCATCGCTATAAGTTACGCCGGGCACACGGCAGAACGGGTGGACGGGCAGGCTATTCAACGTTACAGGCTTATAACCAGAATCCATATCGAGATTAACCGGTCTAACACCCGGTTAATCCCATCTCGATTCTGGCTGCGCCTGTAATGTATCGGGAAATTAAAGTCATGTGCCGTCTGTCCCGCACCCGTTACCGGAGCACACCGGGAAAGTTCAAGGAATAGGTTTGGGCATCCCGCGTACCAACGTCTTCTTTCCGAGTCTGAAGGCGGCTGACCGTCGCCTTCGGACTCCGCAGAAGACCCATACGCGGGATACATCGGAAGCATAAAGCCATGTGCCGGTATTATGAGAACTTTCAGTCTTTTCCAGCACGGGAACGTGCGGTTCGGGGGAATGGATTCAGCCTGCTGTCCCCGATAAGCCCGTCTCGCGCCGTCGTATCCCTAACGTTATACGACGATACGACGGCGCCATTCCGGCTTCCGCCACAGCAGACATCGGACCTGTAAAGGAACGTGCCGGCATTCCGGGAACCGCAAAAAGAACAGCACAGGGCAAAGGGGGCAAGGCCGGGATTTCAACAGAGCCGCAATTCACACGGCTGGAGCCTGTGTCATCTCCTGCTAACACGACAGATGACACAGGTTCCAGCTGTACTCGCGGCCCGTATCAGGTTTTTAAAGGGATGTGCCGTCCGGATGAGTCCCCTGAACAGAAGGTAGCGCGACCGCATATGCACGAGGGACCCAAATTCAAGATACAGTATTCAAGCTTGGTCCTGAGCCAGGCAACTACCTGGTTCAGGACCGAAGTCCTACTGTATTTATCAGGACTATAAAGATACGCGCTAGGGGTTTGAGTGCCATTAATTGTAAACAGGTGAGAAAATGGAAGATATTTACCGAGAAACCGTCACCGCCATAGAGAACGGCGCAAATTTCCGGATTGATTTCCAGTCCAGAAGTTTAAAAGTAAACGGGAGACACATGATACGGAACGGCAGGTATGATGGCGCTCCGTGGTTGCCGGAGTACGGCTGCGGGGATTTTTTCACGGATGTGGAGGAGCTGTACCGCCGCTATAAACATTCGATACCATCGGAGCGCAGCCAGAGCAAGTCCCGCCGGTATTTCATGGCATTGCCCGAAAGTGACCTCGAGGACGGGGACATGCTGTACGGGCAACACCGGGATACCGCGCAATTCGAGCTGGAATTCTATATCCTCTGCCGGATTATAGGCGGGTTCACATGGAATCCCGAAACGATGGGCAAATGGTTCTGGCAAAGCGAAAAAGACAAGGACCTGGTGATACTCAGAAAATGGGTGGAACCCGGAAGTAATCAACTATTAACAAATTCACAATGAGCAGAAAGAAACAAGAAACAAAAGTCCTGTGCCCCGGATGCGGCACGGAATTCGCCATCGCGGACAAGGAATTTGCCGCCACGGGCACCGTTATCGGCAAGAATTCGGATTTGGGCACCGTCTATCCGGTGGTGGCCGGCCATAATTCTCCCGCCGGACTTCCCAAAGGGGCGCGGGAGCGTATCGAGGCACTCCGCGGTGCCGGTGTGGACGTGAGCTGCCTGTTCGCCATGCAGGGAGCCGAGGGCGGCGAGTATATCGCCTCCAACAAAGACGGGAAACTTACCATCCTGGATGACAACGACCCGATATTCGGCAGCATCATGGCACAGGGTACCGTTCCCAACAACCGACTCTTCCGCCGGTGGGTCATGGCACAAATGTTCCATATGATGTCATACACGCATTACCGTGAAAAAGAGCCGGCAGGGGTGACCGAGATGATTCACCGGAAAGGCTATGATTACCAGTGGAAAATGCTCTTGAACGAGCTGCACGCCCAGATGAAGATGGAACACAAGGACATCACGGGTTTTGCCGAGAGAAACCGCTGGTTCAACCGTGATGTGGTTTTGGCCATCGCGAGCGACTATGTCAACGCGCTGAAAAAACACGTGGGCAACCTGGAAACAAGAAAATGCAAGGGAGTTCCCTACAAGCGTATACACGGCCGTAATATTTTCGTGGAGGACCTGCAATCCAAACTGTACTACCCGCTTTCCATCGCGATAACCCACATCAGGCACGCGTTGGACGCCACACAGCTTTACAACGCGGTCAGACAGTTCAATGACCGTCGTATCCGGCTGCCATGGGGCACTCCTCAAAGCAAGGCATGGATGGATGCCTATAAGGGAGCCGGGGCGTTCTTTACCATGCAGAACCTGATTCGTTTCCACGGTTGCACGGCTGTCAATGACCGGGGTCGGCGTCTGGACAAGTACCAGTCACTGGCGTTCCTGTCAGCCAAGGCGGAAGAGTATAAAAACGGAGAAGGCTGGCGGTTGCTGGCAGTCCTGAAAAAAATGCTGGCGGACAACAATATCAACATCAAAAAGAAGATGGCGGCATGGCGTAAGAAATAGGCCGTCATCTCCATCCGCCCGGTAGGCGGCACGGTGTGGCGGGTCAGAATAAATTAGTACTCCCTCCATTGAAATGATGCTCATCCCTGTTAACACAAGATGAGCATCTTTCAATGGAGGCATTACATCGAAAACGTAAAGAGATGCCCCTGTTTGACGACCACACCGCTATTCTAATCAAAACGACATAATCCTTTATACGATGAGCAAGAAACAACTACGACGCAGGGCCTACCTGCTGTACCGGTTACGAAAACAGGGTATCCGATGCCTGACACGTTGCCGGACCATCTTCTACCCTTACGGGGAGGATCCTAAATCAGTACCGCAGATCTGCAGCCTGATAAGCGAATTCCATTTCCATGTCCAGTTTGAAATACCCGCCTGACATGAAACCGGGAGACATTGCAACGCTGAAAGTGCCCTACAAGGGCTATCGCCGTATAGAGCTGTTGGAACGGCTCCAATACACCTGGCTGGTACGCATCTGCGAGAGCGGGAAGGAGATCGAGGTCTATGAAGACGAGTTCGAAACGGATTAAAGGCACGGAACAATGAAAGGAGAACAACAGGAAGAACGCATACCGAACTTTATCGGCAATGCCGTCATTATCCTCACAGCCGCCCATCTGGGCTGCGAGGTGGAGATGCTCGCCACCGCACAGGAGGTGTGGCGGACGAAACGCCTGCCCGAGGCGGTACTGCTGGGCATGTACGAAAAGGCCGCATGCGATGCCGTGTCGGCTGTCCGGAAGAGAGGTCTGGCGGAACAGGCTGACCGTCTCGGAGAGATATTTTACAGGACGGGGGAATTTCCCCCGCCGGAAGAAGACAATACATAAAAAGGAGTAACAAATGAAAACAAGGACTTTTCAGGAAATATATGATTTCTGCCGTACGGACGATACCTACCGGAGCTATTTCGAGGCATCGGACGAGTCCCGCATTACCGGAGCAAGGGCAAGAAAGTACTATTACGGCGACATCCGCCGAGGCCAGTGCCGCGTGGGGACATTCATCTACTGCCAGTCGATGCGGCAGCTTGAAAGGTTCCTCGAGGGCGCAAGGCAGGACCACTACATCCATGTTGACCCGCCGGCCTGCCGGGAAGTGAGCCTCAAGGACGATATGTTCCCCGGCCAGACCGCCTATATCGTGGTACATGTCAGGAGGCAGGGTGTGCAGATTGAAATCGAACACCCGTTGCATGGTGGATGGGTGCATTTCACGGCACGCTCCCACCGTCCCTTCACCAGGGAGGGAATCATAGCCGAGGCGAAGTCCTACATTGACAGCCACATCCTGCTGGCACCGGGAAGATACCGGGACTTGCAGCTGGAACATATGGTTTCCAAGGAACAGTTCCCCGCATGGTACAGGCAGTATAAAATGAGGCTGCACGACCGGGCGGAAGCCGAACATCGGGATATGGTGGACAGATACAGGCACAGGAACGACCTTACCTACGGAGAAGCCCGTGACATGCTCGCGGCTTCGGGTATATTCTTCGACCTGAACTGCGACGAGTTCGAGCGGGACGAGATTACGGAACAATTTGTAAGACTTTGTAACAAAACATAATACCCAGGCAAATGAATCTATATAATCAAATCAAATATAACGGGTATCGCATCAACATCTATTATGATGATGACGCCCGAAGCCCGCGTGAAGCGTATGACAATCTCGGTACGCTTTATACGGCACATCGTCGCTACCGCCCGGAGAAGGAGTTTGATGACCACTTCGATATCGACAAGGTTTTTGAAGGGCATATCGGAAATTTCCGGGAATCGTTCCTGAAGGAATATATCGCCCTGCCGGTCTACCTCTACGACCATGGCGGCATTACAATATCCACCTCGCCGTTCAGCTGCCCGTGGGATTCCGGATTTTTCGGAATCATCGCGGTACCGTTGGACAAGGTGCGCCGGGAATACGGGTGGAAGAACATCACCGCGAAACGCAGGAAGCGGATCGAGGGATACCTGCAAGACGAAATCAGTACCCTTGACAACTACTATACCGGGGAAGTTTTCGGGTATCGCATCATGCCGGAAAGTGACGATGACAATGAACTGGACAGTTGTTGGGGATTCTATGGTACGGAATGTATGAAAGAACTGGAAGCCGAATGCAGGCATATTATCGACGGGCAGAACAAAGCGGCAGCATAAAATAGAAAAATACGCATAATAACTGGAAATACAATGAAGACATCATACGGACTTGAATTTGACACGGTAACAGAAATCAATCCTGAATGGAGCGACTATGACAAGACGATAGCAGGATGTCACCTGGCCAATGCCAGGGTGGTCATCGTGGATACGGAATACGGGCAACCGATAGACAATGAGCATGACCTTGAAGAAATCTACCGGATTCTCGAAAAGAAAAAGACAGGCCATACTAAAAATGAACGACATGGAAGAAAAACGAGATAACAAGGAAATCAGGGTACGCCTGCACCATATCGACCGTGGAAACTGCACGGAAGTATGGGAGGTGCAGACAGAGAAGGGGAAGCCCAGACGCTATCTGGGACGTGACGACGGTTATGGACCGAAGGAGTGGTACACGCTCTGCGATGCTCCCTACGGCTATTGCGAACGCGACTGCCATGTGAGGGAGGACCTCACCCTCATTGTCTGCGACAAAGATTGGAACGAGGTGTTGCGAGACGGAACGGACAGGGAACGCTTTCCTGAAAGTTTCCCTTCACTGGATGAAGCCTGCAACGAGGCATGGAGCAAGGTCGTGAAAGTGCTTCCGCATGTCACGCACAAAGGTTTCGGGCAGTGGATCACCAAACAGTCATTCCTCCCGCTCAGCCAGACCGAAGAATTGAATTGGCGGGATAGCTACTATGAGGAAGAAGCGAGTGAGATACTCTCACGTTTTACATGGATCGGTGAAGAGTATGCCATATTCAAGGTTACCCAGAGGCACACCAAGTGCGACGCCCAATGGTACGAGTATTACGCGGGGAAGACAAACCGGCAGGAACACGAGTGGTATACCCGTTTCTTCGGTTACGAGTACCATGACCGGCATATCAGCGACGTACTCCGGACACTCGGAAGGCGGTGCGACGACATCATCCGTACTGCGGTGGAAACCCGCACGGACCACTATTACGGGCGTACGGTTTCCTGTTTCATGGACGAGTTCATCGGTTACGACCTGTCCCATGAACAGGTCCGTGACGCCAAGGAATGCAGATTGCGCAAGGCACGGGAAGACTACGACGAAGCGAACGCCTACTATTACAAACTGAAAGAGAATGAGGAAAGCATCCGTGGTATCGAATTGATGCTGCACTGCATAAGACAACAAATCCGAAAAATGAAAAGATAATGGCCAGAAAACTACATGTAGCCAGAGTTTGGCAAATCGAATACAAATATCCGGGTATGTATGGCGGGGACGGTCAGGATATCTTTTATGATATCCTGACAATGTTCGAAGTTGATAACTCCGCAGAAGACGCCTATACCGATGACTTCGAAATAGCCCGTTCGGGTCTGCAGCAGCTAAGAAAACATATCTCAGAACAGGATGAAACCTTCCGGCAGAATGCCGAAGAATTTTATTCCTGCCTGGCAAAGGTCGGGATGGACCGGGAAAAGTTTATCGAAGTACTCGATTGTCTAATCAACGGCAGTGACCAAAGCGATGCCTATGTGCATGTCTCATGGTTTTAATGATATGCCATGAAGGCGTTTCGAGCAAACCTGCCGTAACATCAAACCTGTATGAAACCTAAAGATAACGGGCTGGCCAACCTTCATGACCGGAAACGTGAGGAACGCGGTTTCTGCTGCATGCAACTGATCATATTCCTTACAGACAATGGAGTGAAGAGCTGGGATGAATGGCACCGGGCGCATACCGACGCGGCCCGGGGCGAATGCAGATACCGCAAGCGGTGCCCGGTTTATGGACGTAGCAAACATTTAATGAACAATAAATAATATGGTACTTAATATTGTAAAAAACGACCTGCCTGCCTCATGCATTGCAGAATATGTAAGATGCGTATTTGACAATGCCAAAGTAAACATCAAAGATGAAAATGCAGTATCCGTCGACATCGAAGTGACCGGAAAGAACGAGCTGCACTCTTTGGAAGGATTAAAAGAGTTGGAATACTATTTTAAAGATTATGACATAAGAATATGGTGACCGCCATGCAACGGGCGGCAAACCGGAAATTGTTCAACTACAGATAAAAAACAAGCAACATGGAACAGGAAAAACCTACAAAGCCGGAAACAGACAGAACCTTTCCGGAAGACGATGACACACTTTACCGTGAAATGACAGTGCACATGCCCCGCTGCTATTTTCCGACTTCGCTAGGCGAGAACAGTATCCTCAAATTTGCCGGAGAGGAATTCCGCCGCGTCAAGAATATTGTCTGCCGGCGCTACAACTTTAACGAGGACAAATATATCCGGGAGAACGCCGGCGTATCCCCTTTCGACTCTGTTCGAGGCAACTTCGAGCAGGAAGTGTACAGACGTCTCCGTAAGGATTATGCGCACCTCAGTATCATCTCCATCAGAAGATCACTTATGGAGAAAATCCGCGACGCCGTGAAGAAGGAGAACAACATCATCGGCACGTTCTACCGCAACTGCGGCGTACATTACCGGGAGGCGGAATCAGCGGAGTATGAAACCTCCCCGATAGTGGTGGTCCACAATTCCGCTTTTTACGGATACGGCGGTTATGAAAGTGCGACCGTTTATGAACTTTTCATCGACGGGAACGGCAAACTGCTCTGCACGCTCAACGGCGAAGCCGGCGAGGATTTCGATGAGCCCATCGGACAGGTACAGACCGAGGGATTGCTTGAGATTGCCCACTGGCTGGAAGAACACGGGTTCATCTCCGCTGATGTCAATGACGACGAGATTGTCGTATGCGAGGGGTGCGGTTCAGACAATATACAGACCCAGGCATGGGTGGATCCGAATGCCCGTACATTCATCGGTACCACGGGTATAGACCGCTATGATAACTGGTGCGACGAATGCGAGGACCATCAGCCATTCTGTACTTTAAAAGAGTTCAAAGAACGCATGGAGGAATGGTGGAACTCGTTGGACGCAAATCAAATGGAACAGATCACGGGTTGCCGTCAGGACAAGTGTCCGGCCGGAGACAACCATCAGGGGTTTGCCGAAACCTGCAATGAATGGTGGGAAAACAAGGGCTATGACGAGAAACGTAAAATCTGGAAAGAACATAATGACTGCTGATTATGATTTACAATCTTCTTAAACGCATACAGAACCTGTTGGCTTCCAAGCCGTCCGGGACAAAGGAGGAACAGGAAATCCTGAGTCTGGTCAGCCAGGCGCTTCCTGCAATGCTCAATGGGCATGATACGGAAACACTTGCCGCCAATGAGCTGCTGGTACGGATATGCCCCGACACCAAACGGCCGGTCCTCGTATGCCATAACGGCAACGGGCAGTGCCTGTGCCTGCACAATGGGACGACGGAAGAGGATGCCGTCGACGTGGACTTATGGCTGCGTTCCAACGGTAGAGAGTGTAACGGCTACAACAAGTTGCAGGAGGCTGTCGTGGACCTTGCCTACAATGCCGGGGCGGACAACCTGTGGGAGGACAGGGACTCCCGTGCCGTCAATGCCGAGATCGTCCAGTGGGCGGAAGAATTCGAGACTGAGCATGCGGGCACTGATTGGGATGCGGAGGACTACTTCCTTGCCATCGACAGGTTTTACAAGGAAAAGACAAAACAAATGAATCCGGTTACAATACCGGCGAACTGAAAAAATGGCAACCGAATGGACAAGGAAATTGCAGAAGAAATCATCCGGGAAAACCGTTATCCGTCCGGATATGACATACAAGACTATCTGTTTGACAATGAGGATACTGTGCTTTCTCTGGAGGACGGAACGGAGCTGCTTGATGACTTCGACCTCTGGAAAGAACGTTCCGACCTCGAACTTGAAAAAATCATGGACCGGAACTACTGGTCCTCGACTGGTGGATATTAGATTAAAAACAGGAATATAATTATGGTAAGAGAACTTTATCAACGGCTCAGGGAATATTTCAACAACTTACCCGAACCGACAGAAGAGGAAAGACAATTTATCCGGGAGCTGAACGCCGGGTATTTCCCTATCACGTCCGTCCACCGCGATGACCTGGAAGGACAAGGTTTCGATGTGGAAAAGATCAGCGATGACGACATGCAGAATCTGGCGGAAAAGATGGCCGACGATTACTGCGAACAGTTGTTCTGGCCCAGCATGGAAATCATTGCCGGAGAAATCCTGAGTTTCCCGAAAGTAAAAACAAAAGACATTATCTGTCCGAAATGCAATTCGGAAAATATCCGTTATGATATTCACGAAAGTCGGTTCCACTGCGGCGAGTGTTCCCTGGCATGGGATGACAAGTTATATGCACTCGTGGAATTTCCCGAGGAAAGTGCTCCTTTCGAGGAAGAAGGAACCGGTTATCCGGCATGGGGAAGCGGGGAGAACGGGGCGCTTTACGTGCCCGAGGAAGACTATATACGCCATACCGGCAAATCTCCCGAACGGGACAAGTGTTACCGTGCCGTGTGTTGGCCGGACTCCCAGAAATACATGGGAACGAAAGGTTGTGAACCCATACAGGATGAAAACGGGATACGGGATTTCGGCACATCGGCATACTGGGTGCCGCTGCTTCTGACGGAAGAAGCGGCAGAGCGACGAATGGACAAGAAAAAGGTACCGGTATGCCCCGAATGTGGGGGCACAGATATTGACATTCTGAGTGACGAGGGCGTGGCCGTATGCAATGACTGCTGCCTTGAATGGCCTTACGCGGAGGATGAGAATGGAAACGGTAGAT
>NZ_EQ973643.1:299770-365400 GCF_000157915.1 Phocaeicola coprophilus DSM 18228 = JCM 13818
TTTATACGGAACGAGGCGACCTGGTCACCTGTTCCGATTGCGGCAAGGTGATGCTCCTGCCGTATGGAGCGGATAAATGTCCCGCCTGCAAGAAAGAAGGTTGCCTGGTATGGACGGACGAAAGCTTGCGGGAAGCCGACATCGACTCCCTGCTCGAGAGGCACTGTAACCTGCACCAGAAGAGCGAACTGCAACCGGAGGAGTATCTTTCACTTTCCATACTGGTGACCGAGTATATTCCATATCTGGCCGATAAACCGCAGACAGCGCGTGAAACCCTGTTCCTACTCCTTGAAACCGGCTCTCTTTTCGAGAAATACTGGCGGGATACAAGATGCTTCCAATCCGAAAATATCTACACGCCCGCCATCAAGACACTGCTTGACAAACTGGACGTGAAACTGCGAGAGGGCGACACGATTCCGGTAGAATACCAGGATTGCCGCTCCCTGGAGGACTTCTTCAGGGTCGTTGCCGGCGAGCGTCCGGCAAAGGAAGAGGTATCGTTTTCTTCAGATAAGGAGGGAAACTATTATTTCAACGGACGCAAGGTCAAGGTGGAAAATTCTGACGAGTACGCCTACCGCCTGCTGAAAACCAAAATACAGACGAGCTACCGGCGTCCGGTAGATTTTTACTTCCGCTTCCTTGCCCGTTTCGGACCATACGGAACTTATGGCAACGTGTATTACCCGAGTATCACGGACCTGATATGCAGGCGTTACCTGCCTGAAACCGCAAAATGAATTCCGGAAAGGCGATGGACAACGGTTCACCGCCTTTCTTATTGTATAACTTTTTTAATATCAATCATTATGGCAACAGCATTAGCAACAACGGCCGCCCCCGTGCAGTTCGATTTCCAGAACAACAACGTCGAGGTGATGACGCTCGACACGCTCCGGCGCACACACAAGGAAAATGACATCTATGGCAACCCGCTCAAGGGAATCTACCATTACGAGGTGATAGAGCGCATGGCGGACATCTGCCAGAAACACAACCTGAATTACGAGGTGGAGGAAATCTTCGCCGCCCAGAACAAGAACAAGGCACAGCCCGGCGTGGTCGTCCTGCCCCAGGTGGAACAAAAGTACGGGGCGATGGCCGTCGAGGCGCATATCCTGCGCCGCGTTTATACGACCATCCGCATTAAGGAATGGGAAACGGACGAGCTGACCACGACGCTTGTCATCGCCTTCCATCAGGACGGCATCCAGGCGGCCATCGGCCCGTGCGTCAGGGTGTGCCACAACCAGTGCATCCTCTCCCCCGAACGCAGTGTGTCGAACTACGGGAAAGACAAAGTCACCACCGAAGAGCTTTTCGGTCGTGTAGACGAGTGGCTCTCGAACTTCGAGGTACAGATGAACGAGGACAGGGAACGCATCCGCCGCCTGAAAGCGAAAGTAATTACCCCGGTGGAGATGTACGCCTACATCGGATTGCTGACAGCATTGCGCGTATCGCATGACAGTTCCGACAAGCGTCTTTCGTCCAAGGTGGAGACCTATCCCCTGAACCAGTCCCAGATTTCCATCTTCACCGAGGACCTGCTCAAACTCACCGAAGAGAAGAAGACGCTCACGGCGTGGGATATCTATAACGTGGCAACCGAAATCTACAAGCCCGGACGTACGGACATTCCGGCCATGATTCCCCAGAACGGGGCGCTGGCCGAGCTGATGCTCTCGGAAGGGTTGCCGGAATCTTAAAAGGCTGCCACGTGACAAGAATCAAGGGACAACTGACGACAGCCGACTACCTGCCCATAGCGGAATATAACAGGCTGGTCCGCGGGCTTGAGAAGGACGGCGAGTACCTGTGGGAGACCTACTGCTGGCTGTCGTTCTGCACGGCATGCAGGGCCTCCGACGTGAGGACCCTGCGCTGGAAAGACATCTTAGGAAAAAGCACCATGACCCGCATCGAGCAGAAAACAAAGAAAAACCGCCTGATCAAGTTCAACAGGGACGTGCAGGAGAAGAACCGTTTCCTGTACGAGATGCTCGGACAACCCGCCCCCGAACAGTACATCTTTCTCAGCCCGCGTACCGGGAAACCTTACTCGCTGGAATACATCAACAGGCTGCTCAAGGTATTCAAGGTAAGGTACAGGCTGCCGATCAGGGCATTCTCCACACATACCTTCCGCAAGACTTTCGGGCGCTATGTCTACGAGCTGATGGGACGCTCGGCCGAGGGCCTGATCCTGCTCAACCAGATATTCCGCCATTCCAACCTGGAAACCACCCGGCGCTACATCGGGCTGGCGCAGGAGGACATCGACAAAGTGTTCGATTCCATACGTCTATGAGAATATTTTCAACGATGCCCGGAACCCGAGCGGGAGGTTCCGGGCTATGCTTTATATAACATATCAAAATCAGAACTGTAAATGGACACACCGATATATATCGACACATACTTCCGCGTCGAGTCCGGCTATGACGGCGGTCGCATGCCGGAAGAGAAAGCCGGACGCTTCTTCGACGAGGTAAAGCGCCTTTTCACGGAAACAGGGTTCAGCATCAAGGAAAACAAATACAAAGACGGTTGTCCCGAGGTGTATCTCGGAAAGACATGCCTGTACTGTCATCCCCAATCGTTATCGGGCCCTGTTCTTAAAGAGCACATGGAGCTTATCGAGAAGATTCTGGCACAAGGAACGACCTTCCGGTACCTACGTACTGACACTTACGGCGAGATTCTCGACCTGACGGAGGAGGAAGAACTCGCGTATTACCACAAGACTCATGACATGACTATCGGGGGTGTCTTTCTCGACGCCTTCCGCACCAAGCGCCGGAACCTGTACAAGAGCCGGGAGCAGGTGCTGGAAATACTCGTCGAAAAGCTGCGTGTCAAGACACTCCGTGGGAAGTCCGTTTATTCGAACACCTCCCCGGCATACCGTTATATCAGGGAAATGTACGGGAAAATGGTGTCTGAAGGACGGCTCGTCGAGGGATGCAAGCAAACCGCTTCCGGGAAACTGCCGCTCTGCCGCACGGCAACCGGCAGGGAACTGAAAATGAAAAGACGGGAAGACGACAGGACGGAATGACACGCGGTTCCGTACCGGACATGGCCGGATACCAGTCCGAAGACTTCTGTAAATCATAATTTTCAAGCCGGACTGTCAATCGAAAGAAGGACGACCCGGCTATACTTCAACAACAAGAGATAGCACTATTATGAGCATACAAATCGGAAAACTGTTGCCGGACGGCAGTGTCCGGCACATCAAGGCGCTCCATGAGACGCTTTCAAAAGACCTTGTGAGGAAACTCCGGGTGTTCTATCCCAATGACAGACGGGTAGATGCCCTGCTGTCGCTGGGCGACATACAAAAACTGGGACCGTCACCCTATGGAAAATGGACAGGAACCGGCGATACCGTCCACTGTTTTTCAAAGATCCGTGACGGACGGGAAACACCGCGGCAATCCGCATCACGCATCGCGGACAACGCAGACATTTTCGGCCGCATGGAGGACACGTGCCTCCTGTTCGATAACGGCAGATGGCATGTCATGGACAAGGGAGAATACTGTGAACAGCCGCTCTTCGTCGAAGATACGCCCTCCCATGACAGCATGAAACCGATCACGGTATATGTGAACAACCATGTCCGACTCGAAAAGATAAATACACCGCAGCACTGGCAGGGACTTGAGGAACTCGCCGAACGGGAATCCAGGATACTCTATGTCTACCGGGGGTGCCGCCTTGTGAGAATCGTCCGTTCGTCCAACCTTAAAAAGAAACTGTATGCGGCACAATAACATCGTATCGGCCATAGAATGGCTGCCGGAACACCTGTTCACGGAAGAGATCGTGGAAGCAGCCGTCGAAAGCAAGGAAATAGAGGTGCTGAGCCATATTCCGGGACGTTTCCTCACACCCGGACGTATAGAACGAATCATCGCGGGCAGCACGGAGAGCTGGCACAGCTTCGAGCTGCGCAATATTCCGGAGGCGTACCGTTCGGGAGCAGTCTGTGACTACGCCATGCGCAAAAAACCGAAGAATATCACGGCCGTTCCCGAAGCAATGGTTACCCGAGAAATGGCAGAAGCGGTCATCCGAAACGGACGCGGGGATTTCGACATTCTCGCCTTCATACCTGAACGCCTTTGGGATGCGCAACTGGCATACCTGGCCTTGCGCAGCTATATTTACGACCCGTATTACACGGACAGCAGGACAGACGCCGTCATGAAAACGGGGCTTATCCTCGGATATGTCCCCGTTGAGGTAAAGACTCAAGAGTTCTATTACGGGATGCTCGACGGGATGAAAATATTGAGCACGGTTACCGATGCCGTCGTGCCGTCCCGTTTCAAGACTGCGGCATACTACCGCAAGATGGCGGAACATGACCTCTCGCTTGTTCCCGCCCGGTTCTATTCCTATGAGATTCTCCATGCGGCTGTCTGTTCGACCGAAGGAAAAAACTTCATCACAGACCCCCAGTTTTTCAAGCCGTTGTCGGTATATCTGGACGACATGCTGGCGGACCGGCTGATGGAGAAACACCCTTACATGTTCGGGGAGTTGCCGAAGCGGTTCAAGACACCGGAAAGACTGGTCATTGCCATCGATAACAGCAAACGGGAGACGAACTGCTATATCGACGAGGAAACTGAACAATCCCTGCTCTCGGTGGAAGTGTGCAAGGCATTCATCCGAAGAAACGGCAACTGTCCCGAATTTCCTGAAAATGTATGGACGCGGGAATTTGTCGACTACTGCATGGAGCACGGGACGAGTTTCCGCTGGTTCCGCCAGATGCCCAAAAAGTTCCAGAGCTCCGCGAACACGCAGGCGGCGTATGATTACGGTCATTACCATATCTGTGACTTTGCCAAACGGTTCATCACTCCGCAAATGGCGAAGGAGTGCTACCAGGAGCGCAGTTATGCACATGCCATCCCCGGACATTTCCTCACGGAGTTCTGCCGACAGACCGGACTGCCCGAGAAGTTCTACGGCGGGGAAACCACGATGCTGTCGCTGAAAAACAGCCGTGACGACTATACTTACTGCAAAGTCGGCAATACCTGTCTGGCCTTTTACCTGAAAGAACAATACGAGCCGTCCTCGGCACATCTGATGATGACGCGGTCGGATTCAAAATACTGCACGCCGGAGAAGGTGTTCGACGTGCCTGTCGGAACCTTCCACCGCACGTGGCTGGAAAAGATCGTGGCGGAAAACGACCCCCGCTTTGTCAAACCCCGTGTGGACAAAGCGTTGAAAGCCGTACAGGCGGTCTGCTATTACGGTGTCGAGAAGTTGAAGGACCTGAACCGTACGGAAATCTTCCGCAACACCTTCATGGGTGAGACCATCGGTTACTGCGCCCGCCGCAGGGACCTGACCTACCACAGCGACAACTGCGGGACCCTTATCGAGGGCTTGAAGTTCAAGATCCGGGGAATGGCTGTCCCCGTAACCTTGGCGGAAGACATGACTCCTTATACGGCCGACATGCTGCACCGGAAGTTCGGCTTCTGCTATATCGGAATGACGGCATTCGCCACGGACTACGGCCTGGACATGGAGAAGGCATACACCTTTGCACAGATGCGCCAGATCGTAAGGGAGAAAGGGCACAAGCCGTCATTGAGAAACTACAAACGTGAACTGAAACAAATAAACATCATACAATGAAAAAATACCGGATAGCTATCGAAGAGACGCTCCGTAAGGTCGTGGAGATCGAGGCAGAAACGCCCGGTCTGGCCGTCTGCAGGGCGGAAGACGAATACAATGAAGAGAAACACGTGCTGTCAGCCGACAATTTCGCAGGAGCTGACATCGCGCTCTCGACTGATGACAGCACGGTCATGGAGACTCTGGAAGACGTGGATTTCATCGGATACGTGCAACGCCGTTTCGAGGAATGCCGGGAGTCCATATCCGTCGAAGACAAAGTCCGGCTGGCATTCGGAAGTTTCGACAACGCCCTGTATGAGTTCGGCGAATACCGTAAGGAGGCGGCCCGGAACCGCCCGCAGGTCTACCTGCTGTACCGGAGCGATGCCTGGCACAACCGTTCTTCCATGGAGCTCATAGCCCCGTTCTCCTCCCTCGAAAACATGATGGAGTACCTGCGGCGTAAGAAGAAGGAATTCCGCCTGACGGAAAGTGATCTGGAAGAGTTCAAGAACAACCGGCAGACGAAGGGGCGCGACGAAAACTACCTGTACGAGTCGGATTATTTGGATGTGCTGCCGGAACAGGAACCCGAACTGCCGCCGAAAGATGACGCTTTCTATGACAAGGTTTTCACCTGCGGGCAATCCGAGCTGTCACGCAGGGAGTTGGAATCTCTGCCGGAGCCGTTCGATACCTACCATGTTACGGACGAAGAAATGGAACAGATTGTGTACGAAACGGAAATGGAGACACGGGACCGGCTGCGGCTCGGTAAAAGAAAGCCCATAGATTTTGACAATGACCGCCATAGTGAAATCTGGTGGGAAGAAATGGAAAAAGCAGTGGTAAGGCACGGCGTACCGTACTACGAGGCCGAATAACGAAAATAGAACCTGTTCATCACATGCCATAATGATGACGGGCCGTCGCGGCTACGGCTGCGGCGGTCTTTTTTTTCAAAACGAGGTGAGTATTCCACCCCTTATACAAAACGATTACCTACTCTTAAAAAAACGGATTTATGAAACAGACAAGACAGGATTTCTTCACGGCGAACGGGGAAGGAATCAAAATCATGACATTTACGGAGTTCGCCCGGCATATCCTGCGTATGGAATGCGGGGAAAGTCTGGAACTGTATGCCGTTGTGAACCGGCAGACACGGGAATGCTCCCGGCCGCTCTCTGTCAGAAAGGAACAATGGAACGGTACGCCCTTTTACCTGCTCGGCGGGCACGGGCAGGAAGTCCGTACCATCAATTTTGCGGGTCGTCCGAAAGAGGAGTTTGAAACGACCTGCCATGATGTCTTGGACAGCTACGATGCCGTGGAAAGTATCGGGGCGGTCGTGTCAAGACTGCGTGAATTATCTCCTGAAGAACTGCATAAGCGGATTGCGGAAGAGATGAAGACCGGCTGTAAATACCTGTTGGTCTACCGCAGCGAGGAGGAGATGACGGCCGCACTCGACGGCAAGATATACGCCATCAGCGATACGGACGGCAAATTCCTTTGCGACCTGTATCAGCCGGATTATCTCCATCTGGAAAACGGGGGCGATATTGTGGACACCGCATCCATTCCGGACATGCATTTCCATTCCGATTGGGCAATCGCCAACCCCACGGTACGCGACAAGGTGCTCTCCTCCCGGATGGTGATTATATATACCCACGAAACGGTAACGCTATGATAGAGATTGGCAACAGGATAGAAACGCCGGAAGGTGTGTTCTATGAACTGGAATACGGAGGGGAAGGAAACATCTACAAGAACGAGGATGCCTTTCTCAACCGCCCCGATGAAGTGTGCTATGTACCTGAATACGCGGCAGAAGACCGTGAGGACTGGCGTGTGTCGGAGAGCAGTGACGGCTGTTTCACGCATAACTCACTGCTCGCCCTGTGCAAGGGTAATGAAGAGGTGTGCCAGGATCTGTTTTACAGCCTTGAATGGACGTACCCGACCACCTTGCTGGAAGAATGGGACTCGAACGGCTATTTCGATGAGATCGAGGGCTGGTATGACAGTAACGATTAAATGGAACGGCATATCATGGACAGGAAATACAAAATCACATACTCGGGAAAAATCACGGGCAAGACCCCGAACTACATATTGAGCCTGCGGGCGCATCTGAAAGGCATCTTCCCTGAAATGGAACGGTATGGTAAGGAAGAATTCGACCACGTGCTTCATTGCATCAGCTCGTTCATTGATGATTTTACCTTCAAGGTACGCAATTCCCGATACCGGGGAGACATCCTGAAAAGGACTATCAGTAACGACTGCCTGAAAGTGTTCAACCTGGGTGACGAGAAAGTGATACTGACCGTCTCCTTCACCCCGCTGGAAACATGAAACCAACAATATGACAGATATGGATAAAATACAGAAAGACAATGCGGAGCCGGGCAAAGCCCCGGACAAAATGAGCGCCGACAAGCTGCATCTGTTCGCCACCCAGTACGCCTTTATCGACGGACGGCTGCACGAGGCCGAGCAAGCCATGCTGAAATTCATGCTGGAGTTCCTGGCACAATATGGCCGCGTATCACTCGGCCTTACAGAAGAGGAGGAACTCGATGACAACAACTTCCCCGTCACGACAACCTTGTACGGGAAGCACGACACGCCCCGTATCAAGCTTACCGATGTCTACCTGACGGATGACGGGGAATATCTCCTTGCTGACGGAATAGATGCGGAGACCGGGGAAAAACGGGACGGATTCTATATCTACAGCGAACAATACGCCGATATCTTCCAGTTCGTCGGCCACGCTTCGGAGATGAACTGACGAATGAGGAACAACCATAAAACGAAATATCAATGGACTGTATCAAAGATTTACAAGACGCCATCCGCAACATTCTCGTGAACAACGGCCTTACGGAACTCTGTCTGGGAGAGCCTGACGAACTGGACGATCCCACCTATATCATCTGGTATGACAGGCACTGTGAGCCTCACGAAGACCCGGTATTGAAGGTTTACCTTGAAAATGAGGGCATTGCCGTTGAGGTCGAAGCCCGCAGTTTCGGGAACACGATAACCGTCTACGATTATGACATAGACCGTATTGAATGGTGGAAAGGCATTCATGCCAATATTCTGGAAGTGCTGGAGCGTGACGGCAAGCGCCGGTGTCCGGCCTGTGGCAGGACGGTCAAGGGGAAGCAGCGGTATTGCGGTGCCGGATGCCGTGATTTCATGACTCCCGGACCGACAGTGGAGCAGGTCGCGGAAAAAGCCAACCGGAATATCCGCAAACTGGCAAGCCTTGCCGCCGGAAAAGACAAGGCGTACCGGAAGCGGCTGATAGAGAAATATACCGTCGGTCCGTCATAAGCCGGCTTTGTTACACTAAAAAATGTATGATATTATGGCAACAAGAACCATTTACCTGACCGTACGGCTCGATATCGACAACCCGAAGGCTGATGAAATAACGGACGAAGAGGTTGACGAAATTATCAGCGAAGTGGACTATGAATTCAAAAATTACGGGGACTATGAAATCGACACGGAAATCTGCGGGAAAAATGACGAAGGTGGTCTTTAGACGCTATCCCGACGGACAGGTCATCGCCCTGTTCCCGGACATACCGTGGAGCGGACGGCGGGGTGAAATAACCTCCTACATGCATGTCGGCCAGCATGGCGCAGCCGACTATGCGGGCGTGATCGCCATGACACGGCCAGCCCATGAAAAGGAGTACCGCAACCCGCTTTCCGAACTGAGAGCCATCGGTTACGATGACCTACACATCATGCGGCGTGCAAGACCGAAATTCATAAACAGCTAAAAACAAATCTTATGTCTCATAAACCGAATGCCGTTCCTGTCTTGCAGGAGGGAACGGTCTATACAATTATACTTGACAACGGACGAAAGGTCCACGACGTAATCTATCATGCCTGTGTCGCCTCCGGCAAGTCGTATTTCGCCAAAGGCGATAAGACCTATCCCGCCGAAAAGGTGCGGAACCATTCAATCACCGGACATGCCGCATCGGACGGCTCTAGAAGGAACGGCACACCCAATCCCGACCGCTTCGCCATCACGGATGAAGTGTGCGAGGTCGTTGATGTAGTTACCACGCCGGAAACCAATCCGGAAATGTTCCGGTGTCGTGTCAAATGCCTGATGTATTCAGGCCTGTCACAAGCCGAGGCTGAGAAAGTCATCGCTTCAACGCCACTAAAGCTGGAACTCTTCTACGACGTAGGCCGTGGCAGTTTCGCTATTGACGCCGAGGCAGTTGGCAACACACCGCTGTATAATCCTTACACGGGAAAGGAAATCCCGGATGAAACCTAAGCCGAACTACATCGAATATGAGAGAACTATATATCAAGAATCTCTGCATCGAGATTACCCGACGTTGCAACATGCGCTGTACCCATTGCATGCGGGGAGATGCCGAATCCGTGGATATCCCTTTGAAACATATAAGCAACCTGCTGCGGCATGTCAGGCATATTCACCATTTCAACATCACGGGCGGCGAGCCGTCGCTTAACGTCCGGGCCATCCGCCATATCCTCGAACGGGTACGCGCCTACGGTATTACTGTCAATGACTTTTATATCGTAACCAACGGCTCTGCCACATCCCGTTCGGAGGAATTCATAGAAGCCTGCGCCGCACTGTACGAGTACCAGGAGGAAAAGGAACAGGACTCCGGCCACATGCTCGAAATGAGCGACGACCGCTTCCATGATCCGGCAGAGCATGCCGCCACGCTCGCGGCACTTTCCCCGTATCCCTTTTTCGGAGTCCGGGGACAGGCCGAGCGTATCTTCCTTTTCCGGGAAGGCCGCAGCACGGAGGGGTTTCCGAACCCTGTTCATGGGATTTATCTTACGGAGGAGAACTACGTTTACGGCGACCTCTGTCTCAATGCTGAAGGCATGGTTCTCTCCAACGGGGACCTGAGTTATGCCCGCCAACGGGAACATGCCCTGTGTCCCTGCGGGAAACTGATGCAATATCTCCGGATGACCTTGAAAAAGCGTCAAAAAGAAAGATTGTACGAATAAATACACAAATCAAAAAACTTATGTCAATCGTATGCAGTATCTGCGGCGGCACTGGAGTGAAATGTACCGCCGTCATCGACCCGAACACCAGACAGTTCCTCGAATTTACCCGCAACGCCTTGTCGGACGGCCGGTGCAGCCAGTGCGGCAACGTTGCCCTGACCGACCCTGACGAAGTAAAAGCCGGGCTGGACAAGCTTTGGACGGAATATACGGCGCGGCATCGTGCCGCCCCCAACTACACCTGCTGCGACATTGTCCGGCATGGTGATTACGACGGGTGTGAAAAGGCGTATATCCGCATCGGAGGCCCGTCAGACGTGGTCGAGAAGTATCCGGTCGTGGCCGTGTGCCGCGACCTCGAAGAGCTCAAATCACTTGCGCTCCCTGACCCGACGCGAGAATTTACCCTCATGGGAATTCAAGGGTTCGAGTTCCACGACGTGTTGGAAAACAAGACCTACGAGATCGGGGTGGACGACCTGAAAATTCCCGTCACGACGAAAGAGGTGCTGGACTTTTACCCGGCGGAACATCGGCTGAAAGAAACGGACATCGAACAATATGCCGCGGCTTACACGGCCCGTATCAAGGCGTACAGGGAGTATACCCGTCAGCTCGACGCCACACTCGTGCGGCGGCTTCTCGACAAAGAGCGGCTGATGAAAGTCGGCGAGAGCGACGGTTTCCGCTTGAAACTCCATTTCGACTGGTTTGTCATTTTAAAGCGGGAGAACGAAAGGATGTACGCGCCTTTCAAATACGCTGTAAATGCTTATTGTCTGGATAATATCCAAACTTTCGACCGTCGTTATGTCACGCTCGAAGATGCCTTGCTCCACTGCCTGAACGGTTTCAACGAGAACGCGAACATTCCTAACCGTTACAAGTCCATCGGGCATTACCTGTCGGGGAAATCCTGACGACGGGCAGTGTATCGACGGGTTACCGGAGGCCACGGGTGCTTTCCCCTTGACCGGAATACCGTCGGAACAAGTAACAATGTAACCAAAGAATAAAAAATATGATGAATGATTATAAAATCAAGAACATTCTCGAATCCCTGAAAGAGGAGGTCGAGAACGGGAAGGTATCCCTGCGGGAAGCTGCTGTCGAACTTCATAAAGCCGGCTGGACGAATTTCATCGACATCGACGCCACGAGGAACCTACTGAAGACCCGGAATGTAACGGGGAACGGAAATGTCCCGGGAGTTTCCGACATGATGGGAAAATACCGCGAGATGAAAGCGGCGCACCCGGATGCCCTGTACATTTTCCGAAACGGGGAATCTTGTGAATTGTATGAGGATGATGCCATCGCCGCTTCCGGCATTTTGGGCATTGCCACCGCCGAACGCGTCGACGGGCAAGGGAAAGGCGTCAAGGAACTGCGGTTTTCTTTTCGTGACCTGGACGTGTATCTCCCCAAACTGATACGCGCCGGAAACCGGGTGGCTGTCTGCGAACCGAATCAAACCGGTTCGGGCAAACGAGTTTGATAACCATTAAATAACAAATATTCAAAACCCAAAGACACATGATAAAGATAACAACGATTTTCGGCGAGGACGCCGTACGGGAATATGAAGAGAACAATGAACTGCCTTCTGAAGAATGGCTGGCGGATAACGGGGGCGTCGTGGACGAGAAAGAGTTCGAGACTGAGGCGGAGTACAATGCCTACATCGCCGGGGTAAACGATGCCGACGGATGGAGTGATTATCATATCATACGCCACCGGTCGGAAGAGGCGGACACCTCGAGAGAGGAAAATCTCTGGCTACGTCTCGGAATTAGCGTCCGGGGCAGCCGGGAGGACATCGAAAGGATTCTAAACGGGGACACCGAAACCCTTCGGAAACTGCTCGATGCCGGACGTTATGGGATTGGCGGAGAGACCTATGTCCCTGGTTCGACCGTCGAGGGGTACAACGAGGACCACGACACGGAGTTCGAGGAGGAAGACGTGGAGTTCCATTTATAATAAAACCACACCATCTGCAATAATGATAACAGTAAAAGTTCTACTCGGTAAGGATACTGTAAGCATATACAGGAAAACCGGGGATATCTCGTCGGTGGAGAGCACGGCCGAATCCGGGGGATATGTGATAACCAGACATTTCGAGACCGAAGCTGAATACAAAGCCTACGCAATGGCTGTGGAAGACCTGGACGGACATGAAGACTGGCAGATGCTGGCTCCTGCCGTTACGCCGGAAGCTCCGTTCCGCAAAGGGGAATTTGTCCGGCTGACAGACGATGCAATTAAGCGGATACGTGAAAGTTTCGGGGACGGACCGGCTGACTACAGAAAGGAAATGATTTTGGAGGTGATTGCCTGGTGCCGCTATGAAGGCACATGGATCATTGAAGTCCGAGATATCCGTGAAGACGATACTCAGGAGTTCGATGCCGTTTTTCTGCGCCCCTTGACGGCACGGGATCTCGTGGCTATTTCCGCACCCCGACACCCGCTATCCACTGCGATATATCCTATTCACATCCGATAACTTAAATGATGCATGATGGAAAATATATTCATACTGCCCGGAAACGAACAGGAACTGTTTAACCGGTATTTAGATAACAACGAATACGGCCCTCTGAAAGAACGGCTGGAACTGGTCAGGAAAGCCTTGAGCAACAAGCTTTCCCCGGATGAACGCAATAAGCACGGGCTGAACGTGGGTGTGCATGAACTGTCCATGGAACGTAAGGAACTGGAAAGAAAGATATTCCAAATGGCACTCAAATCCTTTGCAGAACGGGTTTGTGACGAGCAACGCGCTCTTTGCGAACAGGGGTTCTGGCAGGCACCGTGCGGCAAAGAGGCGGAATATATCTCCTCCGCTCCGGTTCCGGACCTTGTAACGGACGTGAAGCAGTACAAGACCATTTGCCGCTGGTGGGAGAAGCTGTCCGATACCAGGAGGCTGAAGGTAGCGGCGATGTTTGCAAACGAACTGGGACCGATATACGGGCACGACACCGAAACGCTGGAACGGATTTATAGCCGCTGGTTTCTACTCTCCTTAGATGGCAAACAACGCATCTACCATTCATGGACCACAAACGAAAAACAGACTTCACTATGCCATACAAAAGCTCGGGAATAATCATCAGCGGGACACAATATGACCGCAGGCAGAAGCTCACTCCTTTTCAGAAGGCTGAAATTTTCCACCGTTACATGACAGAAGCTGTCAGCCAGCGCCAGCTTGCCCGGGAATACGGTGTCAGCCGCAGGCTGATAACCTTCATTGTGAACCCAGAAAGCGAAGAGCGGAACAAGGAACTGCTGAGAGAGAACAAGGCAAAAGGCTTGTATAAATATGACCGGAAGAAACATACCGAAAATATACGCAACCACCGTCGTTACAAACAGAGATTATTTCAAGAAGGTAAAATCATACTAAAAGATGGATAGACAATGAGAATACAGGAGAAACAAAAAGCGTTGGAACAGGAAGTTATAGCCAACCTGTGTGCGATACCGAAAATGCCGGAAAATATGTTGCCCCATACGGTATATGTCGAGGAGGAAGGGGAAGACGGGTATGGGCACGGGATACCGGTATACACCATGTACCGGTTGGAGGAGATACGCACGGACGGAAGCTGCACGCTTTACAACGCGGAAAGCCGGGAGCGTTTCACCTGCCGCCACCTGCATGAGATTAACATGGACTGGCTGGTGACAGTCTGGGAACGTTATCTGGAACTCTGTGTCGAGCAGGATATCTGGAAAGGGAATGCCGTTGCATTCCTGAAAGACCGTACCGGCAAACCGGAAGAGGAAATCATTTCATTCGTGGAAACCTCGTGGGACAAATGCCAGGCTTATACAGACAACCTCAAGGCGTTTCTTGGGGAAGATAAAGACCGGGAAATATGGATATTCTCTTTCCCGCTGGACGAATTTGAACGTGACGTTCCGGCCGGGAAAATCATCGTTGATTACGAAAATAACCCCGCAACGCGGGTTGAGAAGATGATACCGCTGGAATTTACGGCCAACATCAATGATGAATGTTTTGATGACCGGAACAATTGGGTAAGAGCCATTGAACTTCCCAAGCAGGAATAATAAACTATTTGAATCAATAAATATGATTACAAAAGAAAACATTGGCAACGAGACCTTTGAGTCTATGACCATCAATGACACGCCTGCATTGTTTACGGATATGCGGATTGACCGGAATGCCGTTCCGGAGGGACTGTACGCATACGATATCCGGGAGTCGGATGACGGGGACCGTCTGGCGACCATCGAACCGACGGTGATGGTAAATCATGGCGGAACCATCCTGACCAGGAAAGAGTTTATCACGGAAAAGGACGGCTATGTACAGATTGACGAATACGGTTTCGAGGACTCCATGACACTGGAAGAGTGGCTTGAGGAAAACAATTAAATGTATAAAGGATATGGATATTAAGGAACTGACAGAAAGGTATCGGGATCGTTTCGATGCCCATTACCTGCAAGACGATAACGGAACCGGCAGAAAAGGTCGGAAACGGAAAAAGGAAGTTGAGACCCCGAATTTTCTCAAGGATGTCATCCGGCCGATCCTGGACACTTTGCCGGACTTGTTGCCGGAGTACGGGTTCACCAAAACTACGGATGATTACGCCATGTACGGCGAGTATTACCGTATCAAGGCGGGTATCGTCCTCGTGGGAGGTTTTTCCATCGATGAGGATTTTAACCTGTACTTCACGCCATTGTTCCATGGCAAAGCCTGCGGTAAGAGTCAAAAAATCGACAGCATCGGACAACTCGTTGAAATCATCCGCGAACAATTTGAAAGAAGGGAGGTGAAGATGAAAGGATAGTTTCATGCAATAGACATGGGTCGTTCCGTAATTTATTGTATATTTGTCAGATGAAGAAAGTCTGTATATGTATTTCGGACGAAAGCCCGGCAGTTGAACGGATTACAGGCACTTTCATGTTTGGCTGACATCAAACCTAATATATCTATTTGATATGAAAAAGGAAGAGATTATTCGCCGCTGTTACGGCGGCATGAAGGAAAGGCATGGCGTGGAAACCATCATCCTTTTCCATGTCGGAGATTCATTCGAGGCGTATTTTGATGATGCCGAAACGATTACCCGGATCACGGAAGTGCCCCGGTTCAAGATGACGGCGGCGGGTATACCTGCCATCAGGATTTCCGACGCCGCCTTGGAAGAATGTAGAAACCGGTTGCTGGATGCAGGATGCAAGGTATGCGTGTCCGAGGTCCGGGGGGTATCCGGCCGCCACATTCTCAAAATCAATGAAACAAATACGGAAACGGGCCGATGAATTGGTATTGATAGCGGCAGCAATAGGTCCTTGGACACTGTTGGTGGTAGCGGTATTAATCATCGGAACGCTGAAATGCTGTCTGACCACGGACTCGGACAGCATTGACGAAAGTATCAACAAATCACCGGGGATAGTCGCGCATGTCATGGTACTGGACAGTACGGATAATGGTTTTCGGGTGGTTTATGCGACGGCTGAGCCGGTAACGGATGAAAGGTTTGCCGAGATATGCGACAGGCCGGGTATTCTGGAGGGGTTCGAGAACCTGAAACGGAAAGCTCCCGAACACTTTGGCGGCAACCTGCTGGAAACCGACATCTGTGACTTCGCGTTGTACGCCTACCGGTTTCCTATCGATAAGGACGTACGGATACACAATATCTTTGTCGCCGGTAAAGAGAAAATGGACTTCTATGTCCGGAACAACCCGGACCTGCCCGGGTGCGCTACATGGATGCACCACGGTACGGAACAAGGGAACCAATATCTGAATGCTGACGATATAAATCACTGTATACCCAACGGAAGGCGGATTTACCGTTATTGGAAATGCCGTTATCTACTGCAAACTTCTGATACTGACGAGCGTTTCAGTCATTTTACAGAGGAGGAAAGGCTGTACTGAATGCAGCCTTTTCTCTATATATATTACACATAACCATCTGAAAATTAATAACTAAAACGTTTTGTTGGCGTGAAAAATTGGCATATATTTGTATGGAAAAGTGACCCATTGAAAACAGATTGTCAATTGAAAGCAATAGATTGAATATGAAAGAACAGTAATATGACATCGGAAAAATCGCAACTGAAGTTTGCGAGATCGGAAGAGACGGGCGAACTGATAGGGTTCGTTTCGCGCCATTCCAAGACACGTAAATTGATGGGAGTCCGTGAAGACTCAAGATTCGGCAAGCAGATTTGTGTCCTTTCGGAAGACCTGAAAGGAACTCTCGAGCCAAACATACTATACTCGGTAGAGTTGAAACCCATGCACAAAGCCAACGGGTATGTAGTCGTTGCCGCTACCCCCGTGTTATTTCAGGCGCATGTGGAAACAGTGATCGTCCCGAAGACATTGTATCAAGTAACTGTGACGTTCGGCAACAAAAAGATTTTCTTCGACCCGAAAGACGGCAAGAGCGTAATGAGCCGCACAATAGACGGTGTGCTGGAAATCCTCAAGGGACGCAAGGATATCAAGTACAAGGAAGGTGTCATCACCGACTATCTGAATCAGGCGCGTGCTCTGGTACGACGTATGGAATCCGACGGGTTCATCTATACGGGAGACAGACATCAGGGAGGAATTCAATGAAAGAAAAACCGGTCGTGGGTATTGCGACCGACGGTGCCCATTCTGCAAAAGAGAGGTTGACACGCTTCCGGGCTGTCGACCTCTCTTCAGGAAAAGAACTCTTTTCCAAAGCTATCGGTAACTGGACGAACAATATCGGGGAGTTTCTCGGCATTGTCGAGGCGGTCAGATATGTCATGGAACATCCGGAAAGTCCGCGAACAATCTACTCGGACAGCATTACAGCCATCACGTGGTATTGTAACAAACAGACAGCCTCTTCACGCAGATGCCCGGCATTGCAGAAAGCGGAGATATTCCTCAAAGTGATGGAGGCAAGAATCAAGGACATCGAAGTGCTGCACTGGGACAACCGCCTGTGGGGTGAGATTCCTGCCGACTTCGGAAACAAATAACAACATCAATATGGCAAAATTAAAATCACAGTCACAGAAATATGTTGAGCTGAAGGAGGAAGACTACCTGCTGCTCATCGAGAATACCATCAAGATGGAAGCCCTGAAGATTGCCGGTATCGAAAAGATGCCCATATACAAGGCTATGGAACATATCCTTGAACACGAGCACATCGACCTGCTCGTCAAACCCGTTTCAAGGAGATATTCTTGATTTTTTTAGGTGGACAATAATACACCCCACAAGCAAAATCAATGCTTATCAGTACCAAATGATAGTATATAATAACAATTAATGTAAATCAATGCAAATCAGATGATTAAGAAAGTGGCGCATGTACGGAATTATCTATACCATACATGCGCCACTTTGCTCTATACACTTTTTGATTTCCTTGATTGATAAAAGAAGGTTCTTTTCCAGTGTTTTACAATCCGACTTTTTTATATACTTTTGTCTTCAGTATCAGTTGGTTATTGAAACCCTCTATGTATGCTTATAAGTAGAGATTAGCTTTTTTAAGCGAAACTAACTACTGGTTATCAATCAATTATCAAACAAAAAAAGTTTGCCGGCTGACATGCCCTTTTTTTATTCATGAAAAAAGATTCATAAAATCAGCCGGTTCACCAAAAAATTGTGTACTTTCGCAAAAAACAAATCGGAACAATGAAAGGACGCCATTCGCTATTGTTGATACTAGCTCTTACTCTGCTTCTTCCCGCCTGCCGGAAAGAAGTCAAATTTGAACTGACAGGAGAACTCACCGGTCTGCAGACAGACAGACTGTTAGTCATCTATGACGATCCGGTAGCCAGACTGGACACAATCTTTCCGAAAAACGGAACATTTACCTATACATTTATTCCTGATACATTCACCAATTTCCGACTGGTGAACGACTCTGGTATGTACATCCCGATATTTGCAGGAAAAGGCTGGGAAGTCAGGCTGAAAGGAAGCTTCCGCCACCCTGAGACAGAAGGTGACGGGCCCAACTCCGACTACCGTGATTTCCTGAGCAGCATCAGCGGCCATGAGAATGATACAGCCTTCCTCCGCAAGCAAGCTGAAACCTTTATCCAGAGCCATCCGGAATCCTTCGCCTCGGCCTATGTGCTGGAACAATACTTCATCCGTACAGCCAACCCCGACCGCGACCGGATCAGCCGTCTGATGGAGCCTCTGACAGGCAGGGTGAAAGACTGCCGGGTACTTGCCCCCGCCACTGCCCTGCCGGGTGAAAAGAAGAACGACAGCCGGTTTGTCAGCTATTTCTCCTGCAAGGACCGCAACGGGAAATACCTTTCCTGGAACAGCGGCAAGGAAGCATACACGCTGATCAGTTTCTGGGCCAGCTGGGATGCAGCCAGCATCAGCGAACGCGATTCGCTCTTCAGCCTGCTCAGCGATTTTCCTGAAGAAAAATTCAGGGTGCTGAATTTCTCGCTCGACACCAGCCGCGAAGACTGGCTCAAGGCCTGCCGCGAAGACAGCAAGCAATGGATGGAGACCTGCGACTTCAAGGGATGGGACAACCAGCTTGTCAGGCAGAACTCCGTCGCCCGCCTGCCGGCCAACCTGCTGATTGACCACAGCCGCAGAATCCTCGGCACCGGCCTTCACGGAGAAGCCCTCAAGGCGAAACTGAAGGAACTCATCAAATAACCGGAAAAACATACAATAAAGAAAAACACACCATGCTGGTCAAAACATTCGGTGCCGCCGTACAAGGTATCGACGCCACCCCCGTCACCATCGAAGTCAACAGTTCCCGCGGCATCCGCTTCTTTCTGGTCGGCCTGCCCGACTCGGCCGTCAGGGAAAGTCATGAACGCATCGTATCAGCCCTCCAGGTAAACGGCTACCCGTTTCCCGCCTGCCAGCTGGTGGTCAATATGGCACCGGCCGATATCCGCAAGGAAGGATCGGCCTACGACCTTCCGCTGGCCGCCGGCATTCTGGCTGCAACCGGCGGAATCCGCAGCGACCGGCTTCCGCACCTGATGCTGACGGGAGAGCTCGGGCTCGACGGAAGTCTGCAGCCCGTCCGCGGTGCCCTGCCCATTGCGCTGGCCGCACGCCGCCAGGGGCTGGAAGGACTGATCCTTCCCCGCCGGAATGCCTGCGAAGCTGCCGTGGTGGAAGGCATTGACATATATGGAGCTGACAACATCGGCCAGGTGATCCGCTTCCTCAACGGAGAAGAAGACCTGCCGGTCACGCATACGGACATCCGGGAGATATTTGCCCGCGGACAGGAAACAGCCGGCCCGGACTTTGCCGACGTGAAAGGACAGGAAAGCGTAAAGCGTGCCCTGGAAGTGGCAGCGGCAGGCGGCCACAACATCCTGATGATCGGGCCTCCCGGAAGCGGGAAGTCCATGATGGCCCGCCGCCTGCCCGGCATTCTGCCGCCGCTGACCCTTGAGGAAAGTCTGGAAACAACCAAGATCCATTCCGTAGCCGGAACACTGGGAAAAGATACCCCGCTCATCACCGTGCGTCCCTTCCGGAGCCCGCATCACACCATCTCACAGGTGGCCATGACAGGAGGAGGTGCCAGCCCGCAGCCCGGCGAGGTGAGCCTGGCCACGGGCGGTGTGCTCTTTCTGGACGAGCTGCCCGAATTCAGCCGCAGCGTGCTTGAAGTGCTCCGCCAGCCGCTCGAAGACCGCCACATCACGGTGTCGCGCGCCCGCTACACCGTTGACTATCCGGCCGGCTTCATGCTGGTGGCCTCCATGAATCCCTGCCCGTGCGGATATCACAATCATCCGACACGCCCCTGCGTGTGTACACCGGGACAGGTGCAGCGCTATCTCAGCCGCATCTCCGGGCCGCTTCTCGACCGCATTGACATGCAGGTGGAAATCACCCCTCTCCCCTTCGAGAAGATGTCCGACGCCCGTCCTTCCGAACCGAGCGCCGTCATCCGGGAGCGCGTGGTCCGTGCCCGCCGGCTACAGGAAGAGCGGTTTGCCGCCTATCCGGGCATCCACTGCAATGCCCGGATGACCTCCCGCCTGCTCGCCCGCTACGCCCGTCCGGACGAAACCGGCCTGCGCCTGCTGCAGACTGCCATGGAGCGGCTCAGCCTCTCGGCACGCGCCTACGACCGTATCCTGAAGGTGGCGCGCACCATTGCCGATCTGGAAGGAAGCCCTTCCATCCTGCCCGCCCATCTGGCCGAAGCCATCGGCTACCGCAGCCTGGACCGTGCCGACTGGGCAGGATGATCCGTCATTCCACCTGCCGCCCATCGAAGAAACGGATCGTGCGCGAAGTCTGGCGTGCCTGTTCCTCATTGTGCGTCACCATGACGATGGTCCGTCCGTCTTCCCGGTTCAGCCGGTGGAGGATATCCATCACCTCCGCCCCCATCCGGGAGTCCAGGTTACCCGTCGGCTCGTCGGCCAGCAGGATCTCCGGATTGCCGATGATGGCACGGGCGATGGCCACACGCTGGCACTGCCCGCCCGAAAGCTGGCCGGGGAAATGGCGCATGCGGTGGCTCAGTCCCACCCGTTCGAGCACTTCCTGCGCCAGACGGAGGCGTTCCGACGATCCCGTTCCGCGGTAGAGCAGAGGAAGCTGCACATTGTCGATCACATTCAGCGAGCCGATCAGATGGAACGACTGGAAGACAAACCCCAGTGTCCGGTTGCGGAACTCTGCCAGCCGGCGGTCGCCCATGGCAGGGGTGATCACATTCCCGTTCAGCTCCAGCGTTCCGCTCGTCGGAGCATCCAGCAGGCCGATGATGTTCAGCAGCGTCGACTTGCCGCAGCCCGAAGGCCCCATCACGCTGAGAAATTCTCCCTTTTCCACTTCCAGGTTCACATTCTCCAGAGCCTGGGTTTCAATCTCATTCACCCGGTAGATCTTATTGATCCCGGTCAGTCTGATTATTGCCATATTGCATTTGTTTTTTTAACTTGTTCATACCATACTTATTCATCACGCAGTGCGTCGGCCGGTTCCTCGCGGGCGATACGGCTCACGGGGATCAGCGTGCTGACGAGGGAAACCGCTGCCAGCAGGACGTATACGACACTGCTCACCACCAGGAAATGGGCCAGCGGACGGTTCTGCCAATAGAAAGTATCAAGCCCGTCCGAACGGAAAGATTCTTCGGGCAGGTCTGCCATGCCGGAAGTCACGACATACTGTGCCACTGCCACAAGCCCGATCAGGAAGGCCACCGTAACCAGCAGCCAGGCTTCAACCAGAAAGCGCTTCCGTACGTCACGTTTCGTCGCACCCAGACTGCGCATCAGGCCGATCTCCCCACGGCGGGCATCGCAGCGCACCCAGAAAGTGCCGGTCATGCCCAGGAAGATGCAGAGCAGGGCGAATCCGGCCAGAGCATACTGCACACGCAGTTTGTTCACTGTACCGCTATTTTCCAGTGCGTCCCGGATCTGCCGGTTGAACGAAATCAGTTCCGGATAGCAGAAATTGCCGATCTGAAGCTGCGGAGCCACTTCCTCGCGGAACCGCTTCTCGAAAGCCCGGGCATCCACGCCGTCCTTCAACCGGAAAACGACAGTCCATTGCCAATTGATATAGGAACTCGGCTTAATCTCTGACATCGGAAAAACGACCAGCGGAAAGGGCAGCCTGTAATCGCGGTGCTTGAACTCACCGAACACGCCGGCCACTTCATACGGCTTGCCGCTCATAAAGAATTTCTTTCCCCGGACATCCGTTGTTCCGTAAAAGCGGCGGGCCAGTGTGGCCGAAACAAATGCCTTATCGCCGTTCAAACAGTCTTCCGGAATCTCGATGTCCCGTCCGGTAATTGCCTCGCGCACGCCGTAGGTGCGGAACAGGTTGCCACCATCGCGGACATAAAACTCATAATACTGAGCCGACAGCTTCCGTGTCTGTGCGTTGTCAAGCGTGTCCGTGGTCAAGGTATTGCCGCTCCAGGACATGCAATTGGGGAATGAATAAGGTCTCACGATGGTCAGATCCGCCACTTCCGGACACCGGCGGATCAGACCGGCAATGCGCAGGAGATTGTCCCGCTGGGCGGTGTCGGTCACCTCTTTCCGGTAACGCACATCGTTGGGCTCATAAGCCTCAAGGGTGAGCACATACCGTCCCTCGGATTCAAACCCGGGAGCAATCAGCCGGTTGCCCGTCAGCACACAGACGGGATCAATCACCGTCCACAAAAAGAAAGTCACTGCGATCAGCTCCAGCAGAATCCATCCGTTCTGTCTCCGCTGATTCCATAATTGGTGTAGAATATTCTGAAACATAGTCATTGGTTTTTATCGCTGTGCATGAAGTGAATTGACAATGGAGTGACGCAACGCCCACAGGGCAGGTATCAGCGCCGAAAGCACATTCAGGAAAAGACAGACCAGAAAGGCCGTTGCGAAAACATAGGGATTGAAAAGCACCTCCGGTCCCAGGAAGAGAGACGCATCGGAGTATGCTCCCCTCATCCAGTTGGCTGCTCCCAGACTCAGGATCCATCCCCGGGCGGACAGAAGGATGGCCCACGACACCAGCATTCCGGCAACTCCGCCGAGGAAGGTCAGCAACAGGTTCTCCCACAGTACCTGGTTCACCAGCATCCGGCTGGTGGCTCCATACGCCCGCCGGACTCCCAGTTCGCCCAGGCGCCGGTCCATCCGTGAAGAAATCAGTCCGCCCAGATTCAGAGCCGGAATGAAAAGCAAGGCCAGCAGAATGTAAGCCAGCTGCCGGACGGTCTGCTTCACATCAGGCGCCCCCATGCAGTCCGTACGCAGCGAACTTTTCCAATAGTCGTCCGGCTGTTCCATCAGATCGCTGACATAGGGATGATCCTGCGCGTTATAACGCCGGAAAGCATCCTGCACTTCCGCCCGCAACTGCTTCTTTTCCGCCCGGGTCGGTGCCGTCAGATAGATCCAGAAAGCGCCGAGCAGCCTCCCGTCGGGGTCTTTGTCATCGAACCCCGGATAACGCGTCATGGGCATCCACAGGTCGGCGACCGTTGTGGGGGTTGCGTACGACACATCCTTCACCACTCCGCAGACCCGTATCCTCTCCGCATTCACGCTCAGATACTTCCCTGTCGCATCGGTCGTGGCAAACAGTTTCCGGGCCAGACTCTCGGAGATGACAGCCACGGGAAGACGGGAATCCACATCAGCCTGTACAAAAGGCTTTCCCGAGAGAAAGCGGAAGGAAAACATGCTCCAGAACCCACAGTCCACGTAGCCAGGCAGGATTTCCTGGCTTCCCTGGTTGCCGGGCAGGTCTACCCGCATCTTGCTCCATCCGCCGCCTTGAAACACGGCAATCTGATCCAGATGGGGAAGATCCTTCAGCAGCGTCTTCGCCACGAAATAAGAGACTCCGGTATTGCAGGATGTTCCATTCGAACCCTTATCCTGCGATTTCATCGTTTTGATCACCAGCATGCGGTCCCGGTTGTATTCCGGATAAACCGGTCCGGCCTTCACATAATAAATGACAAACAGAACCATCACCAGAGCAATGGAAAGTCCCGTTCCCACAATGTAAACCGACGAGAACAGCCGGTTCTGTTTCAGCATGATCCATGCTTGTCTGAAATAAACCCGTATCATATCTTTTGTCTTTTTTGTTGATTTCCTGTTTTATTTTCTCATTCCTTTTCTTTCAGTTTGATCTGTGTCCGGCTCTGATACATACTCATATCGCTCACCACCACGCAGTCACCTTCCTTCAGGCCGTCCAGCACTTCCACCTGGTCGTAGCTGCATGCTCCCAGACGGACCTTGCGCTTCACCAGCCGGCCACTGCCTTCTTTCACGAAAAGCTCGTACTCGCCGGCACCCACATAAAACGACCCGTTGCTGATGCGAAGGGCCTCTTCCCTCACCGCATTGATGACATAAATATCAACTTTCAGTCCGGAACGCAGACGGCGGTTGCTGCTGTCATCCAGCTGCACCGTAAAGGACATGATTCCGTCACGGCTCAGCGGTGTCACGCTGCTCACCATCCCTTCCAGCCTTTCATGCCCGACGAGAACCATCGCCCTGGCACCGGCAGCAATCCGGTCACTGTATGATTCGGCTGCCTCTCCATCTACCCGGAAATGACTCAGATCGGATACCACCGCCACCTGGCTCCCGGGCGCTACCTGCGATCCTACCTGCGTATTGATGGAAGTCAGGATGGCCTTACGCGGCGAACGCAGCTGAGCATCTTCCAGCGTACGCCGGGTTTCCGACAGACTCTTGCGGAAAATATCCAGTTCAAGCTGCTTCACTTTCAGATCAGCCTCCTTCACTTTCTGCTCGTTGGCATATTGCTGACGCAGCTGTTCCAGTTCCAGACATCCGGTATTATAAGCAAGTTCCGCCTGACGTACCCTGTCTGTAGTCCCCGATCCGAGGCTGTCCAGATAGCGTTCGTTGCGCAAATCAGCTTCCATGCGTCCCACCTTCATGGCCTGTACCTTCACCTTCATGGCCAGATCGCCAAGATAAGTTTCATTATTCATCCGCAACTGATCCAGCTGAAGCTGTTTCATCCGTTCCTCATCCAGCTGCTTGTGGTACTCGGTTTCCGTACTCTGAAGATCAAGCTTCAGCAACGGAGTCCCTGCCTCCACGCTGTCTCCGCTCCGGCGGTACACTTCCACAATACGTGCGCTGACCGGCGAGGTAATGATCTCCTCAACTGCCGGAACTATTTTTCCGGAAGCACTGACACTCACTTCCAGCGTACCGCGGTCCACGACACTGAAAAGCAGGTCCTTCTCATTCACGCGGCTCTGCATCAGTGAAGGAATCCAGGTGATGCCGCCAATCAGTAACAGTCCGGCCATTCCATAACCCAGCCACCGCTTCCGGCGTTCACGCTGCAATGTTTTCTTTGGTATTTCTCTATCCATGATTATTTGAATTTTCCTTGTCCGTTTTCATACATATTCAAATCCGTTTTCAACGGTACCCTTCCTGAAACAATTTGCGTGCCAGAATCCTAACTGCCTGATTATCTGCAATACTTTATCTCCCCGAGTGTCCGAAAACGGACAGTCTTCCGCTACAGAATCAGAAAGTGTCCATTTCCGGACACTCACTGGAAGAGCTATATCTGATAATCAACGACTTGCGATTCTGGCACTGGATTTGTGTATTTCTTTCCGAACGGACAAAACAGAACAGCCACCTTGCAAATACAGAACAAAAAACGGAAAAATCCGCGATACAAAACAGAAAAAAGACCGAAAAGCCCGAGAAAAGACCGGAAAGTCCGAAAACAAACCGGAAGACCCGAAAAAGCAAGCAAGCCGGAAGCCCGAGAAAACGGGCAAACCGGAAACCAGAACCATAAAAATAAAACAACAAGCCATATGAACCGAAAAACAATGAAACAGATCCTTCTAGCATGGGGGATGAGCCTTCTGCCCCTGCTTCCCCAGGCAGGCACGGCACAAACCGCCAGACGCAGCATCACACTCGATGAAGCCATCCTTCTGGCACGGGTGCAAAGCGTAGATGCAGCAGTGGCCCTCAACAAACTGAAAACAGCTTACTGGGAGTACCGCACCTTCCAGGCCAACCTGCTGCCGGAAATCAGCTTCACGGCCACGCTTCCGAGCTATAACAAGAAATACAACTCCTACCAGCAGGACAACGGAGCCTATACCTACGTGCGCAATGACTATATGAATCTGTCCGGATCGATCTCCATCGACCAGAGCATCTGGCTGACCGGAGGTACGCTGTCGCTCACGACCTCACTGGACTACCTGAGCCAGCTCAGCGGAAACAAATCCCGCCAGTTCATGTCCGTTCCGGTGGCGCTGACCCTCAACCAGCCCATCTTCAGCGTCAACAATGTGAAGTGGAACCGCCGCATCGAGCCGGTACGCTATGAGGAAGCCAAAGCGGCCTTCCTGAGTGCCACGGAAAACGTTACGCTGAACACCATCAACCATTTCTTCAATCTGCTGCTGGCACGCGAACGGGTAAACATCTCCAGCCAGAACCTGGAAAATGCCCGCAAGCTGTACGAAGTGGCCAAGGTCAAACGCCGCATGGGAAAGATCAGCGAAAACGACCTGCTCCAGCTGCAGCTGAACATGCTGAATGCCGAATCGGCCCTGACCGACAACGAAAGTTCCCTGAAGAATGCCATGTTCACCCTCCGCTCGTTCCTGGCCCTGGAAGGACAGGAGGAACTGGACCCCGTCCTGCCTGACTCCATTCCCGGAGGACTGCTCAACTATCAGGACGTGCTGGAAAAAGCCCTGGCCAACAACTCCTTCGCCCGCAACATCCGTCGGCGCCAGCTGGAAGCCGACTACGAAGTGGCCAAAGCCAGGGGAAATCTCCGGGAAATCACCCTGTTCGCCCAGGTGGGATATACGGGCACCGACCACAGCTTCCGTTCCTCCTACCAGCACCTGAAAGACAATCAGGTGGTGGAAGTCGGAATCAGAATCCCCCTGCTCGACTGGGGAAAACGGCGCGGACAGGTCCGTGTGGCCGAAAGCAACCGTCAGGTGACTGAAAGCAAGCTGCGCCAGGAGACCATGGACTTCAACCAGAACCTCTTCATCCTGACCGAACAGTTCAACAACCAGAAACGCCAGCTGAAGATTGCCGGAGAAGCCGACCGGATTGCCCGCAAACGCTATCACACCAATGTCGAAACCTTCATGGTGGGACAGATCAGCACCCTCGACCTGAACGACGCCCAGGTCAGCAAGGACGAAGCCCGCCAGAAACACATCAACGAGCTGTTCTATTACTGGTACTACTACTATCAGCTGCGCAGCCTCACGCTCTGGGATTTCGACCGGAACACCGGGATCGATGCAGACTTCGAGGAGATCATCCGCAGAGAATAGGCAGAACCGGTGCAGCCCTACAGACGGGCCTTTTCGCTCTGACCGGCTCCGGTACCCTTATATTTGCTCTTAGTGGCATTGAACTTATACGAAAGCTGGATCCCCACACGCTGCCAGTCGCGGTAGATACGGTTCCCGTTGTAGGAATCGATCCCATAGACATTGAAATGATAATACCCGGTACGGAGTATATCATCCGCAGTCAGCGACAACGTCAGCGCATCGTCCTTCAGGAACGACTTGCTGACACGGGCATTCAGCCGGCCCTCCAGACGGTTCACCATGAATCCCATCCGTGCGGCGGTCTGCAGACTGCCCTGTACGTTCAGAAACCAGCCCTGCGGCAACGTAAAGCTGTTGTCCCATCCGAAATTAAACAGCGGCTGCCGGCGCCAGACCTCAATCCCCAGGTTACGGCCGTCGGGAGCAGCATATACCCCGCTAATACTGAACTGCGGCTGCCAGACACCGATCCGCGGAGCAGCGCTCAGATTGATGATGCAGCTTGAACCCGGTGCCAGATTGGCCGAAGTGAACAGCAGGATTCCCGGATGGGTTTCCTCATTGTAAGGCATGGTAATGTTCGTGAGCAAATTTCTGGTACGCCCATACTGCACATAGGCAAACAGCCATTTGTAAGCCAGGTTCAGCGACAGGATGCTGGCCTGCGACGGTTCCAGTCCCGGATTCCCCGTCGTATACGAATACTGGGTCCGGTAGCTGACGGCATTGGTCAGCAAGGCATACGAAGGATTGGTCCGCATCGTCTTCCAGGCAAGTGCCAGACTGAGATCCCGGTCCGACCAGCTGACAGACGCCGTGGGAATCAGCTCATCATACACCGGACTCTGTTCCTCCACCCGGACCCCCTGATCCCAATAATCCGTGGCACGGTGCTCATAGCGCAGCCCCGCATTCGCCCGCCATTTTCCCCAGGAAGCCGAATACCCGGCAAAGACCGCAAAGGCACGCTGGCGGATGAAATTGTCCGCATCGGCCGAGAAGCCGCTTTGCGTGAAAAGATCCTTCCGCTCCGTCAGCGTTCCTTCCGACCCGAACGACAGCTGCCCTTTTCCCAGCTTCACGCCTGCCTGAAGCCGGGCCGCATAAAGCCGGCTTTCCGAGTCGGACACACTGCTGATGTCCGCCTCGCTTCCGTCCTCCGCATACTGGCTGCTCTTCATGCGGTTGTCCAGATAATCCGCATTCAGATCCAGCGTCCACCGGCCGGCCTCGCCCACATAATACGCATTGACCGCATGATTGATCCCGTCGCGGGGACAGGAACGCATCACGAAGTCCGCCCGTTCCACCTCAGTCCCGTTGCAGGAAGTGACCGTTTCCCCCCACGACCGCTGGAGGGCAGTGCCCAGTGTTCCCCCCGGCGTATACTTCACTCCGAACGAATGATGCTCGTTCACCTCACAGTTGAAGCCCGCCTCGGCCGAGAACCTCTGCGACCGCGACGTCTGCACATCACCGGCCACCGTCTCCCACACATCCTTTCCCTCCGTGCGGATCACGGCCTCCGTCTCTCCGTATGAATTCTTTTCGCTGACATAGCCCTTCACAAAAAAGTCCAGCCCTCCGGTGCGGAAATTCAGGGCCACCTGCTGGTCGCCGTTCGCCCACCGTCCCTGGTTGTAGCCCAGGTTCACGCTTCCGCTCCAGCCTTCCCCCCGCTGGCGGAGCGTACGGATGCGGATGACCGCAGGCACGTCGGCAGCATACTCCGGGCCGGGCGCCGTGATCACCTCCGCCGACAGGATCTCCGAAGCCCGGAGCCGGTCGAGTTCCCCCATGTCGCGCACCTTCCGGCTGTTGATGTAGATTTCCGGCGTACCGCTTCCCAGCACCGAAAGACTTCCGTTGCGGCTGGTGACAAAAGGCAGGTGAGCCAGCATCTCCCCCGCCGTACCCATCCGTGCCAGCGACGTACCGGCCACGTTCGCCTTCACCCCGCCGGCCGAAGGCTCTATCAGTCTGCGGCGGCCCGTCACGGTCACCTCCTCCAGCATCTGTGCGTCGGGAGCCAGCCGGATCCGGTTGCCGGCAGCCGCAGACTGCACCACGGTCGCATACCCCACCGACGACACCTTCAGCAGATACGCCTTCCCCTCTTCCGCCGTCATCAGGAACGAGCCGTCCTCACGGCTGACGCATCCGTTCACAAACACCGAATCGGGCGTAAGCAGTAGCACGTTGCTGTACGGGAGCGGACGGTCCGCCTCGTCAGTCACCCTGCCCCGCACGGCAACCGGCAGCCTGTGCACACTGTCCGGCAGGACGATGAGATACTCCTCCCCCCTGCGCACCGAGGTGAGCGGTTTACCCTCAAGCAGCTTCTTCACCGCTTGTTCCACCGCCATATCGCGGATGGAAGCCGTCACCCGGTAAGGCTGTACATCGCTGTAAGTAAACAGAATGCTGCATCCCGAAGCCTGTTCCAGCTTCTTCAGGGCAGCCGACAGAGGCACCTCCTTCAGCTCTGCGCTGACCGGGCGTCCCGTCTGAGCCGGCAGGGTCAGGACCGCCCCCGTCCATGCCAGCAGCAAAAAGATCATTTTCGTTTTCATGGTTCAAAATTCTGACTGATTCTGCTTCTGTTACGGAGAGCATGCCCGATCGGGTACCGGAAAAGCACATTTTTTTCAGAAAAAAAATTTCAGATGCCCACCACCACCCGGCCGTCCTCGATCCGGGCCCTGACCTTGCGCAGGCAGTTCAGCAGCTCCAGCACCTGCTCCAGCGAATCCTTCCGGTCCGCCCGGAAATGCAGGCGTTCCTGCATCACCTCCCTGTCGGTGAACACGATATCCACGTTATACCACCGCCCCAGCTCGCGCATGATCTCCACCAGCGGAGCATCATCAAAGGCAAACCGGCCGTCGGTCCACGCACGGCAGTCCTCCGCATCGTCCACGGTCTTCCTGCCCAGGCTGCAGTCCGTTCCTTCCCCCGGTCTGAGCAGCAGTTCCCCCCGGTGCCTGTCGCTCACCTTCACGCTTCCCCGGAGCAGGGTCACCCGCGTATCCTCCGGCGAATAGGCCCTCACGTTGAACGAAGTGCCCAGCACCTGCGTCTGCAGGGCCGCCGTCTCCACCACAAAGGGATGCAGGCTGTCGGGCGCCACCTCAAAGTAGGCCTCCCCCTGCAGCGTCACCTCGCGCCGTTCCCTTCCGCCGAAGCTCCCGGGATAGCTGAGCGAGCTTTCCGCATTGAGCCACACCCGCGACCCGTCCGGCAGCACCAGCCGGCGGCTCATGCCCCGGGGAATGCGGACCGTACGGATACCGCCGCACACTTCCTCCTTCACCTCCCCTCCGGCAGGTCCGGCCCTGAACACCGTATATTCCCTGCGTCCCGTCAGGGGCAGCATCATCAGCAGGGCCAGCGAAGCCGCCACTGCCAGCGCCGTCCACCAGGCCGCCCTGCGCATCCGCTTCCTGCCGCGGGCAGCACCGGCAGCATCCGGATGGCGGCGGCAGAAAGCCTCCCACTGTCCGTCCACATTGGGAGCTGCGGCATGACGGCGTGCCAGCGCCTCGCGGCAGTCAAGCAGGTCGCGGCAGGCTGCCACACACTCCCTGTCGGCCAGCAGTTCCTCCAGTTCTTCCTTGGTGAAGCGCCCGGGATGCTCCAGGGCATCCAGCGTACGCCCCATCCTGTCTTCGTTCTCTTTCATATCCATCGGTCGATCGTTTTCTGTATTCCAATTACGTTTCATCCGTCTTTCCGGGTACCTTCCCCCGCCGTTTTTCTCCGCATCCCAGTTCTTCCCGCAGCATCCGCAGGGCCTTCACGATGTGTTTCTTCACCCCGTCGGGCGTGATGCCCCTCTCCTCGGCCACCTCGCGGTATTTCTTCCCGTCGTAGTAACACTGCTTCACAATGCTCCGGGTGGGATCGGTCATCCGCTCCAGACAGCGCTCCATGCGCCTCACCCGCTCCTCGCGCTCCCCGGGAGGGATGGACGGATCCTCCGAAGTGAGGGTACGGAGGAAGGTGGCGTACTGCTGTTCCACCTGTCTGTGGCGCAGATAGTCTATGCAACGGTTACGGGTACGAGTGTAAAGGCAAGCTACGGCCGTTGCTTCCTGCAATTGTTCCCGATCCTTCCAGGCCTGTTCGAAAACATCGTTGACAATGTCACGGCAAGCCTCTTCGTCAGCAACAAAGCGGAAAGCATAATAGTACAGACGGGCATAATTCCCCCGATAAAGCTGTTCAAAATGGTCTGTTTTCACACTCTTATTTTCTCTGGAACTTATTTACTTTCTGTCATCCACTCTCCAAATACAAACATGCGTCAAAAGGAGAATGAAGAAATTCGGGCGGCAAATGTAATGGATTCCGGAAAGAATTGCAAACATTTCATTCCTAACCGTTGCTTTGGCAACATCAGCCAGTCCCTCAGAAATCATTCCCTGAAGTAAACAATTTGCCAGTGTGAAAAAAATTTGCCAAAAAGAAGTATCTTTGCAGTAACTCAACAATACAAACAGACCTTTATGATTCTTATCATTGACGACGACAGTGCCATCCGGTCCTCCCTCAGCTTTATGCTGAAACGGGCCAAATACGAGGTAGAAACAGCTTCCGGCCCCAAAGAGGCTATCGAAATTATCCGCAGGACTGCTCCGCAGCTGATCCTGATGGACATGAACTTCACGCTTTCCACCAGCGGAGAAGAAGGACTGACCCTGCTCCGGCAGACCCGTATTTTCCGGCCGGATGTTCCGGTTATCCTGATGACTGCATGGGGAAGTATCCGTCTGGCCGTACAAGGCATGCAGGCAGGAGCTTTTGATTTCATTACCAAACCCTGGAACAATGCCGCACTCATGCAACGCATTGAAACAGCTCTGGAACTGACTGCCCCGCAAAAGGAAACGCCCGGATCTGCAGACCAGAAGCACGCCGGATTCGACCGCCACCGGATCATCGGCAAGAGCAGAGCCCTGAACGAAGTGCTCGATACACTCTGCCGGATTGCTCCAACCAACGCACCGGTCCTGATCACAGGAGAAAGCGGTACGGGTAAGGAACTGATTGCCGAAGCCCTGCACGTCAACAGCCGGAGGGCCTCGGGCCCCTTCGTCAAGGTCAATCTGGGAGGAATCTCACAAAGCCTGTTTGAAAGTGAAATGTTCGGTCACCGGAAAGGAGCCTTTACGGATGCTGTTACAGACCGCATCGGCCGGTTTGAAATGGCCGACCGGGGAACGATCTTCCTGGATGAGATCGGAGAGCTGGATCTCAGTTGCCAGGTAAAACTGTTGCGCGTTCTGCAGGACCAGACCTTCGAAGTGCTGGGGGACAGCCGTCCGAGAAAAGTGGATATCCGCGTCGTATGTGCCACCAATGCAGATCTTCCGCAAATGGTCCGTGAACATACTTTCCGCGAAGACCTGTTCTACCGCATCAACCTGATCACCGTTCATCTGCCTGCCCTGCGCGAACGGCGGGAGGATATTCCGTTGCTGGCACGCCATTTTGCCGACCGCCAGTGTGAACAAAACCAGTTACCACCCGTAGATTTTACAAGTGATGCACTTGATTTCCTGTCGTCACTTCCCTATCCCGGCAATATCCGTGAGCTCAAGAATCTGGTGGAGCGTACCCTGCTGGTCAGCGGAAAGACCAGACTGACAGAAGCAGACTTCCGGCTATGTTATCAACAGCCTGTTCATAACTCTGCCGCAAAGCTACAAGTGCCTCAAGGCATGACACTGGAAGAGATCGAAAAACAAACCATTCTGCAGGCTATGAAAGAATGTGGCAACAACCTATCACAGGTAGCTGCTTTACTGGGTATCAGCCGGGGAGCTCTGTACCGCCGGCTGGAAAAATACAACCTGCCTGTCGGCAATTCCTGATCCCTAAACTTCACCGGTATGAAAATAAGAACTCAGTTCCTCATTCTCGCCTTCCTGCTGCTGACAGCAGGCTGCCTGATTTCAGCTCTTATCCTGAAGGATCGGGGTTTGTTGTTTTATCTGACAGAAGGAGTAATCCTGGTCACACTCCTCTTCCTTATTTATTTTTATCAGAAGGTAGTGAAACCGATCCGAAGTATCGGAAACGGAATGGAACTGCTGCGCGAACAGGACTTCAGCAGCCGGCTTTCGCCTGTAGGACAAAAGGATGCCGACCGCATCGTACAAGTGTTCAACCGCATGATGGAACAACTGAAAGACGAACGTCTCCGCCTGCGTGAACAGAATCATTTCCTGGATCTGCTGATCAGCGCTTCTCCCATGGGAGTGATCATCCTGGATTTCGATGATCACATTTCCATGCTCAATCAGGCCGCTGTCCGGTTTATGGGTTATACCGCTCCGGAAGAACTGACCGGAAAAAAGATTGAAGAACTGAATTCTCCTCTGGCTGAGGAACTGAACCGCATTGCCCGTAACAAGACAGAAACCATACGTCTGAGCGATTCCATGATCTACCGCTGCTCCCGACTCTCTTTTGTCGACCGGGGATTTGCCCACCCGTTCATCCTCATCGAAAGCCTGACCTCCGAAGTTGTAAAAGCTGAAAAGAAAGCCTACGAGAAAGTAATCCGCATGATTGCACACGAAGTAAACAATACCGTAGCAGGCATTACATCTACCCTGGAGTCCGTGAGCGATGCCCTGCAGGATACGGAAGACTCTGATGACTTGCGCGAAGTGATGCAGGTATGCGTGGAACGGTGTTACAGCATGAGCCGGTTTATCACCAACTTTGCAGATGTGGTCAAGATCCCTGATGCCCAGCTCCAGACTGTCTATCTGAACGAACGGGTAACAGCCTGCAAACGCTTCATGGAGAACATTTGCCGGAACAAGGATATCCAGCTTCATATCAGCCTGTGTGAAGAAAATCCACAAGTGCAGATGGACACGACTCTCTTTGAACAGGTAATCGTAAATATTCTCAAGAATGCAGCCGAAAGTATCGAGGTTCACGGAAATATCTATATACAGACAACCTCCAGTCCGGTGACACTGGAAATAGCCGATACGGGAGCAGGTATCAGCCGCGAAGTAGAAGCCCGGTTATTCAGCCCGTTCTTCTCCACCAAGCCCAACGGACAAGGGATCGGCCTCATCTTTATCCGTGACGTACTGATCAAACACGGATGTACTTTCTCTCTGCGTACATGGCCTGACGGTCTGACACGTTTCCTCATCCGCTTTCCTCACAACGACCGCACGATTCAGCCCGATTGACCGCACGATCCGGCTCCAACGACCGCACGATTCAGCCTTAACGACCGCACGAATGAACCGGCATATGCAGAGCCATTCTTTCAGTAACAATTTCTTCACAACTGCGTAACCTGCATGTTACGCAGCAGGGGTATTTTTGCAGCGTCAAAAAATACTTCAAGACATGAAAAAAAGTTTAATCCTGGCTTGTGCATTTTTATGCATGAACGCTATGAATGCCTCTGCAGCAACCCGTTATGCCGCAGACGATGAAAAGAAAGAGAACGTTACTTCTGTAAGTGAAACCGCAGGTACAGACATGACCTGGGAATTCTATTCTGCTTACGGAGATCCTACTGCCGAAGACCTGGCTGCTGTATCCGGTTCATCCAGGTTCGGGAAAAAAGCTGCCTATTTTTACGGTCTGTTCAAGGACACTTATGTAACCAAAGAAGAGGTTGTACCGGGAGATCCTACCAGACGTACCGTCATCCGGAAACCGGAAATCTACAACGCGGTAAAGAATATTGAAAAAGCACTTGGCAAGGCACTCAAAAAACATGAAATCACTCCGGAAGAATCCGAAAAGCAGTTCTGCCATGTACTGAAAGTATCACTGGCTGCCATCGATTCGGATACAAGTACCTTTGAGAAATCATTGGACGAAAACCGCAAGGACAGCCAGGCATTGCTCGCCATCTTCCAGAGAGTGGATCTGAAGAATCTTTACTGATTCTGCTTCTTACATCCGACTCACATATTCAGATTTATAACCAAAGTATGAAAGCAACATTAGGTATTGTTTTTCTGTGCCTGCTGTCGTCTCTGAACGCATGGGCACAGAATATTAAGGTAACAGGTGTCGTAACCGACAAGGAAGGAACCCTGATCGGAGCTACGGTAACCGTAAAAGGTAATTCAGGAACAGGAACCGTAACCGATCTGGACGGACGCTATGAAATTAATGTCCCGGCAGACGGAACCCTGGTATATTCGTATATCGGATATAATACGGTGGAAAAGCCCGTTAAAGGGCAGAAAGTCATCAATGTACAGATGACAGACGAAATTCAGGCTATCGACGAAGTTGTGGTCACAGCCATCGGTATCAAACAGCAGAAAAAGAAAATCGGTTATACCACCCAGCAAGTCAATACCGAAGCACTCGACCAGCCGGGTACAGTAAACGTAGGTAACGCTTTGTCCGGACAAGTGGCCGGTCTGACCGTGAACAACCCGACCGGTATTTTCCAGGCACCGACCTTTACCCTGCGCGGAAAAACTCCGCTGATGGTGATCGACGGTGTTCCCGTAGAATCAGATTTGTTTGATGTTTCTCCGGAAAACATCCAGAGCATCAACGTGCTGAAAGGTACGGCTGCTGCCGCCCTGTACGGTTCCAGAGGTAAGGACGGAGCCATTCTGATCACCACCAAACTGGCAGACAAGGAAGGACTGACCGTAAAGGCAGGACTTTCCAGCATGGTAACAGCCGGATTTACCGTATTCCCGGAAACACAAACAGAATTCGGTTCCGGTTCTAACGGACAGTACGCATTCTGGGATGGTGCCGACGGCGGTATCTCCGACGGTGACATGACCTGGGGCCCCCGTTTCGAGGGACAAAAGATCGCACAATGGAACAGTCCCATCCGCAACAAGGAAACCGGAGAGGTGATTCCCTGGTGGGGAGATGTCAGCGGCACAATTTATGATGACCAGTCCAAATATGAGCGTGTTCCTATCACCTGGGAAGCGCATGACAACCTGAAAGACTTCCTTCAGACCGGAATCATCACCAAGGCTACTTTCTCGGTTGCCAGCAAGAGCAAAAAGGCCAACTACAACTTCAACGGTGACTTTTCTCATCAGAAAGGTCAGGTACCCAATACAGCAGTATACACCGGAGGCCTGAACTTCAACAGCATGTACAACTTGAGTGATGCCGTCACTCTGTCAGCCAACCTTTCTTATAATAAAGTCTATTCACCCAACTATCCGCGCTACGGATATGGACCGAAAAACCACATGTACACCATTCTGCTGTGGATGGGTAACGATGTCAACGGAAAAGAACTGGCCGCCCACCACTGGCGTCCGGACGCAGAAGGCGAACGGCAGGCCAACTACAACTATGCCTGGTATAACAACCCGTATTTCGCCACTTACGAACTGACTCAGGTACACGACCGTAATGTAACCAACGGTCAGGTAAAACTGAACTGGGACATCATGCCGGGACTGAGCATACAGGGTCGTGCAGCAGGACGTCTGGAAGATACCTTCGAAGACATGAAATCACCGAAATCCTACATGAACTACGGTGACTCCCGCAACGGTGACTACAAGACCTGGAACACAGACCAGCTGGATATCAATACCGACGTACTGGTAACCTATACCCGTGCCTTCAACAAAAACTTCGCGCTGACCGTTAATGCCGGTTCTTCACTCTACTACCGTCAGATTCGCAGCGAATATCAGGCAACCGACGGACTGATCGTACCGGGTGTATACAACATGGGTAACAGTCTGAATCCTGTTTCAGCAACCAACTCCATGAACGAAAAAGCGATCGAGAGTGTATACGGTTCTGTCAATCTGGATCTGTTCGATGGTGTCTATCTGACTCTGACCGGACGTAACGACTGGTCGTCAACCATCATCAAAGGAAACAATTCCTACTTCTATCCTTCTGTTTCACTGAGTGCGATGCTTGACCAGTATATCAGTCTTCCATCCTGGATGGACTATCTGAAAATAAACGGTGCATGGGCACAGGTATCCAGCGACCTTGATCCGTATTCTTTGTATGCAACCTACTCCAAGGGCATTCTTTACGGAAGTACTCCTTCGGTTACTTACCAGTCAGACCTGCTGAATGCCAATATCCTGCCACAAAAAACGACCTCGTACGAAATCGGTCTTTCAACCTCTTTCCTGCGTAACCGTCTCGGCCTGGATGTTACTTACTATCACATGATCGACAAGAACAGTATCATTCAGCTTCCGATCTCCGTCGCATCAGGTTTCAACAACCGCTATGTCAACGGAAATACCTATACGACCAACGGAGCAGAATTAATTATCACAGCAACTCCGATCCAGAGCAAGAAATTTACCTGGAACCTGTCCACCAACTGGAGTACCAACATCCGCAAGCTGACTGAAATCTACGGAGGTCAGGAGAAATACGGCGATCTGAAGCTCGGTGACCGGGCAGATGCCATGTACGCTACCGAATGGGAAAAGACTCCCGACGGCCAGCTGATCCTCGACAGCAACGGTATGCCTACCCAGAGTGCTTTCAAAAGCTACATCGGCAATCAGGATCCGGATGTCCGCTTCGGTTTGCAGAACACTTTCAAGTTCGATCATTTTACAGTCAACGTGGACATGGACGGAGCTATCGGAGGTACATTGATCTCAACTACAACCCAGAAAATGTGGTGGGGCGGAAAACATCCGAAATCAACCATGTACCGTCAGGAAGAATATGAAAACGGAGGAAAGCCCATCTATGTTCCGGAAGGTGTCAATATCGTAAGCGGTGAAGTAACCTACGATGTCAACGGAAATATCATCAGCGATACCCGTGTATACAAGAAAAACGAAACAGCAGTCAACATTCAGACCTGGGCACAAAACTACCCGTACCGTGCTGTCGTACGTACCAGCGAAAGCGAGCTGTTCGCCAATACATTCAGCCGCTCTTTCCTGAAACTGAGACGTGTGGCCGTATCTTATGATTTCAGCCATCTGATCCACTCCAACTCCATCAAAGGACTGGAAGTGACTCTCTACGGAAACAACCTGGCCGTACTGAAGAAAACTCCTTATCTGGATCCTGACTTCGGTACTTCCGACAGCGATCTTCAGGACCCGTCTGCACGATACATCGGTGTAAGCGCCAACATTACTTTCTAACAACCAACTGCTAAATTCACGAACATGAAAAGAAAATCTATCACTTATATTGCCTCCTTATTGCTGGCATCCAGCCTCTGCGCTTCATGCATCGACCTGGAGGAGCTGAACGTAGATCCCAACAATCCGACGACGACCCAGCCGTCACTGCTGCTGACAGGTATTGCCTATACAGCCTTTAATAAGACCAGTTCTGATGCCTGCCACGCTACCAAGCAGCTGATCCTGACTTCCGGAGAAAGTGCCTATCAGGTGTACAAGTGGACACGAGGAGACTTCGACTATTACAATAATCTGCGCGATGTCACCAAAATGATGGAAGTATCCGAAAACGGAAGTGCCTATCAGGCTCTGGCACATTTCTTCCGTGCCAACTACTTCTACCAGCTGACCATGGACTTCGGGGCTATTCCTTACAGTGATGCACTGAAAGGAGAAACCGATGCAGTCTACCAGCCTCAATATGACAGTCAGGAGAAAGTACTGGAAGGTATTCTCAACGAACTGGCAGAAGCGGACAACCTGCTGAAAGACAACAATGAGATCATCAGTGGCGACATTATCTACAACGGTAACCTCCTGCAATGGAGAAAACTGATCAATGCCTATCGCCTGCGCATCCTGATGTCCTTGTCAAACAAAACTCAGGTAGGCAGCATCAATATTCCTGCAACTTTTGCAGAGATTGTCAGCAACTGCCCGCTGATGGAAAGTGCAGCCGACAACGGACAGCTGGTATACCTGGATCAGGCCAGCAACCGCTATCCCTATTTCAACGACAGTGACTTCGGTTCCGGACGTTTCATGGACTCTACTTACGTGGCAGCCTTCGTTACACGCAAAGACCCCCGTCTGTTCGCCATTGCAACCCAGACTCCCAAAGCAGAACAGGAAGGCAAGGCAATCGATGACTTTACAGCATACGATGGAGGTGATCCCGCCGTGCCTTACAGTCTGGTCAACGACAAAGCCACAGCCGGCCTCTGCTCCAAGCCGACCGAACGTTACTATAAAAATGCAACCAACGAACCGATGATCCTGATGGGGTATACCGAACAACAGCTGATCCTGGCCGAAGGAGTTGTCAGAGGATGGATCAACGGCGATGACAAGACATATTACGAATCGGCAGTTAAGGCATCTTTCGAATTCTACCGCACATACGCTACCGATGTAGCTGCTTATCTGAGCGAAGACGCTGCCGAAACTTATCTACAAGGAAGTGAAGTGGTTTATGATTCCACACTTTCCACTGAACAGAAGATCGAACGGATCGCCATGCAGAAATACCTGCCGACCTTCCTGCAGGGAGGTGTCTGGTTGCCCTATTATGAAGCACTCCGGACCGGATATCCTGATTTCCGCAGAGCTTCCGGTGTACAACTGCCTTACCGGTGGATGTATCCGCAAAGTGAATACAACAACAATGCTGCAAACGTACAGGCAGCTTTGGACAGCCAATTCGGAGGAGGAGACAAAACTACAGACAAACCCTGGTGGTTACAGTAATAATCCTTAAACAAGAAATAATGAAAAAGACTCTGATTTTATTAGCGGCACTGTTATTCTCTACCATGTACACTTCTGCCCGGCGTGTGGTATTCGTCACTGTTGACGGATACCGCTGGCAAGAGTTATTCAGTGGTGCAGATTCTCTGCTGATCGGGAATAATGAACAACTCAAGGCAAATTATTGGAAAACAACAGCCGAAGAACGCAGAAGCCTGCTGATGCCTTTTACCTGGTCAGAAATCGCCCGTAACGGACTGATGATCGGTAACCGCTGGAAAGGTTGCCGCATGCAGGTGAAAAACAAAATGCAGTTTTCTTATCCGGGATACAACGAACTCCTTTGCGGACATCCAGACGATGAACAGATCAATACCAACAATCCGGTATGGAATCCAAATGTTTCCATCCTGGAAATTGCCAACAACACAGACCGTTATAAAGGGAAAGTTCTTATATTTACAAGTTGGGACCGGTTCATTCACATTTTGAATGAACAACGAAGCCACCTGGAAATAAACACAGGATACCGGCATTCTCTTTCTCCCAATCCGACAGAAAGAGAACGTCTGGTTGAAAAGATGCAGGATGCAGCTCCCAGATTCTGGGAACATGAACGTGCAGATGTGTTTACTCATGAATATGCCATCGAAGCCATGAAAAGCCGGAAACCGGAATTGATTTACATCGGTTACGGAGATATTGACGAACTGGCTCACATGGGTGATTACCGCCTGTATCTGGAAGGTGCACGCACCTTTGATAACTTCCTGAAAGAGATATGGGAGTATATCCAGTCTGATCCCTTTTACAAAGACCAGACCACTCTCATTATTACTTGTGACCACGGACGCGGATGCGGAAAAGTAAAAGCTGATGACTGGCGTGATCATGGAACGGATACAACCGGATCAGGTGAAACCTGGTTCATGGCTATAGGAAAAGACATACCCGCCCTGGGAGAGATATCCGGTGACAGACAGTATTACAACAATCAGGTTGCAGCAACTATTGCCGATTTCCTGCAAATCCCTTTTGCGCCCAAACACCCACAGGCTGGAAAGAAAATGGAATTCTAATACAAAAACAAGAACCGATGAAAAAGATAATCATGGCTGCCACACTTCTCTGCATGGGAATATTTGGCATGCAAGCACAGACGCTGAAATTCAACAGCAATAAAAAATTTAAGATCGTCCAGTTTACAGATATACACTGGGTACCCGGGAATCCGGCTTCGGAAGAAGCTGCCAAACGCATGAACGAAGTGCTGGACGCAGAAAAACCGGACCTGGTCATTTATACCGGCGACCTGATCTTTGCCAAACCCGCAGCAGAAGGACTGGACAAAGCACTTGAACCTGCGATATCCCGCCACATCCCGTTTGCTGTTACCTGGGGCAACCATGATGACGAACAGGACATGAACCGCAAGGAATTGTCGGACTACATAGAGAAAAAAGCCGGCTGCCTGAACACACGGACTGAAGGCATCTCCGGAGTCACCAATTTCATCCTGCCCGTCAATGCATCTGCCGGAAACAACGAAGCTGCCGTTCTGTATATATTCGACAGCAACGCCTATTCACCGCTGAAACAAATCAAAGGCTATGACTGGATCAAGGCAGACCAGGTAGAATGGTACCGCAAGGAAAGTGCGGCATTCACTGCCCGCAACAATGGCAAACCGTTGCCGGCACTGGCCTTCTTCCACATTCCTTTCCCGGAATACAATCAGGCAGCCCAAAATGAGAATGCACTGCTGATCGGAACGCGCAAGGAAAAAGCCTGTGCTCCGGCCATCAATACCGGTCTGTATGCTGCCATGCTGAATGCCGGAGACGTGATGGGTACTTTCGTCGGACACGATCATGTCAATGACTATGTAGTCAACTGGAACAACATCCTGCTATGCTACGGACGGTTCACCGGAGGCAAGACAGTTTATCACGACATTCCGGGAGGCAACGGCGCCCGTGTCATTGAACTGACCGAAGGAGAAAGAAGTTTCAAGACCTGGATCCGTCTGAAAGACGGTCAGGTAACCAACCTTGTTACTTATCCGGAAGATTTTGTAAAAGCAGAATAAACACACACTTCTTTTTTATCCGGAACAGGGACACGGAACGTTTTCCGTGTCCCTGTTGTTTTTATGAATTGAATGAACAAAAAAATCACTATCTTTGCAGAGGTGAAAGATAGTGACTCAAAACAATAACGATACATATATGGAAAAAAAATTCAAACGAACAACCGTCACATCGGCTCTGCCGTATGCCAACGGACCGGTACACATCGGCCATCTGGCAGGAGTCTATGTCCCGGCTGACATCTACGTACGCTACCTGCGTCTGAAAAAAGAAGATGTGATCTTTATCGGAGGTTCTGATGAACACGGAGTGCCCATCACCATCCGTGCCAAAAAAGAAGGCATTACTCCACAAGACGTAGTAGACCGTTACCATACCCTGATCAGAGACTCATTCAAGGAATTCGGTATCTCTTTTGACGTATACGGACGAACCAGCTCAAAAATCCATCATGACACAGCTTCCGATTTCTTCCGTAAACTGTACGACAAAGGCGAATTCATTGAAAAGACCTCAGAACAATATTACGACGAAGAAGCTCATACCTTCCTGGCTGACCGTTATATCACCGGAGAATGCCCCCGCTGCCACGCAGAAGGTGCATACGGTGACCAGTGCGAAAAATGCGGAAGCACTCTGTCTCCTACCGAACTGATCAATCCCAAAAGTGCCATCAGCGGAAGCAAACCGGTTATGAAGGAAACCAAACACTGGTATCTGCCGCTTGACAAACACGAAGGCTGGCTCCGCCAGTGGATTCTGGAAGAACACAAGGAATGGCGTCCGAATGTATACGGACAGTGCAAGAGCTGGCTGGATATGGGTCTGCAGCCCCGCGCCGTGAGCCGTGACCTTGACTGGGGTATTCCTGTCCCGGTAGAAGGTGCTGACGGAAAAGTTCTGTATGTATGGTTCGATGCTCCGATCGGCTATATCTCAAATACCAAGGAACTCCTGCCCGACTCCTGGGAAAAATGGTGGAAAGATCCCGAAACACGCCTGATCCACTTCATCGGAAAAGACAACATCGTATTCCATTGCATTGTATTCCCCGCCATGCTGAAAGCAGAAGGAAGTTACATCCTGCCGGACAATGTGCCGAGCAACGAATTCCTGAATCTGGAAGGTGACAAGATTTCTACTTCACGCAACTGGGCTGTATGGTTGCATGAATACCTGCAGGATTTCCCCGGCAAACAGGACGTACTGCGTTACGTACTGACTGCCAACGCTCCGGAAACCAAAGACAACGACTTTACATGGAAAGATTTCCAGGCACGCAACAACAATGAACTGGTAGCCGTTTACGGTAACTTTGTGAACCGTGCCCTGGTACTGACCCACAAATATTTTGACGGCAAAGTGCCTGCCTGCGGTGAACTGACAGACTACGACAAGGAAACACTGAAAGAATTTGCAGATGTAAAGGCTGAGGTGGAAAAACTTCTGGACGTATTCAAGTTCCGCGATGCACAGAAAGAAGCCATGAACCTGGCACGTATCGGAAACAAATACCTTGCTGACACCGAACCGTGGAAACTGGCCAAGACAGACATGGGACGCGTAGCAACCATCCTGAACATCGCACTTCAGCTGGTAGCCAACCTGGCCATCGCCTTCGAACCCTTCCTGCCGTTCAGCAGCGAAAAACTCCGCAAAATGCTGAACATGCAATCTTTCGAATGGGAACAGCTGGGACGTACAGACCTGCTGGAAGCCGGACATGAGCTGAACAAGGCAGAACTGCTGTTCGAAAAGATCGAGGACGATACCATCCAGGCTCAGGTGGACAAGCTGCTGGCTACCAAGAAAGCCAATGAGGAAGCCAATTACAAGGCTAATCCCATCAAGCCGGTCATTCCTTTTGAAGACTTTGAGAAACTGGATATCCGTGTAGGAACCGTACTGGAATGTGAAGTCGTTCCCAAGATGAAGAAACTGCTGAAGTTCAAGATTGCCGACGGCCTGGAAAACCGTACCATTGTAAGCGGTATTGCCCAGCATTATCGTCCGGAAGAACTGATCGGCAAACAGGTGCTGTTCATTGCCAACCTGGCACCCCGCCAGTTCAAGAACGGCCTGGTCAGCGAAGGCATGATCCTGAGCGCCGAAAACTTCGACGGATCACTGGCTGTAACTTCCGTTCTGAAAGAAGTCAAACCGGGAAGCGAAGTCAAATAAACTCCTTCTCCGGAATTTAACCATACTTTACTCCTTACAGATGGACGCAAGTATTTCCGTATCCGGGACTTGCTCCATCTGTAAGCTGTTTTTAGATCCAAACGAATGCCCGAACACTCACTCAAAGAAAAAACGGCCAAAGGACTGCTCTGGGGAGGTATCAACAACGGAGCCATGCAGGTGCTGAATCTGATTTTCGGCATCATCACCGCACGCATCCTGAACGACAGCGACTACGGAATGGTAGGCATGCTGAGTATTTTCTCACTCATTGCGGGCTCTCTGCAGGAAAGCGGTTTCACAGCCGCCCTCGCCAACAAGCAGGAAGCACGCCATGAAGACTACAACGCCGTCTTCTGGTTCTGCAGCGGACTAAGCCTGTGCCTTTATCTGATTCTGGCAGGCTGCGCTCCCCTGATTGCCGACTTCTATCACAACGAAGCACTGATACCACTGGCCCGCTATTCTTTTCTGGGATTCTTCATTGCCAGTCTCGGCATTCCCCACAGTGCATACCTGTTCCGCAACCTGATGGTCAAACAGAAAGCCCTCTCGTGCATCATCGCTCTGATTGTTTCAGGCTGCGTGGGAGTTACCATGGCCTTGCTGGGCTATTCATACTGGGGGATCGCTACCCAAAGTATCGTCTACGTCAGTGTGATCAATCTCTGCTACCTGCATTTTTCCCCCTGGAGACCGACTCTCCCCGTCAGCTTCAAGCCCCTCCGGAGCATGGTGGGTTTCAGCAGCAAGCTGCTTCTGACCAACATTTTCAACCATATCAACAACAATCTGTTTTCCATCATCCTGGGACGGTATTATTCCGAACGGGAAGTAGGACAGTTCAATCAGGCCAACAAATGGAATCTCATGGGACACTCTCTCATCACGGGTATGGTCAGCAGCGTAGCCCTGCCCGTCCTGCGTGAAGTTTCCGACGACAGCGAACGGCAGTGCCACGTATTCCGCAAGATGCTCCGTTTCACAGCATTCATTTCTTTCCCGACCATGCTGGGCCTCTCGCTGGTCGCCCCGGAAATGATTACCCTGACTATCGGCAGCAAATGGTTACCCAGTGCCCGCATCCTGCAGATGCTGGCTGTCGGCGGTGCATTTATTCCCGTCACAAACCTATATACCAACCTGCTCATCAGCAAAGGAAAATCGAACATTTATCTGTGGAATACAGTCGTGCAGGGAACAACCCAGCTCATCGTCATGTATCTGCTTTATCCCTACGGCATCCGGCAGATGATCCTCGTATATGTCTGCATCAATACAGCCTGGCTGCTGATATGGCACTGGCTGGTATGGCGTGAGATCCGTCTCAGTTTCCTGGCCGCAGCCAGGGATGTTCTGTCATTCGGTCTTATAGCAGGTTTTGTTATGGCAGTGACCGGGCTCGCAACTTCTTTTATCACCAGCCTCTGGCTGCTGTTCCCGGTCAAAATCATACTGGCGGCTTCCCTTTACGGACTGATCATGTGGGTGAGCGGTTCCGTAACTTTCAAGGAAAGCCTGAATTATCTCCTCAAACGCAAAAAAACATCCGCTTCATGAAAACCGTATCCATCGTCATGTGTACCTATAACGGAGAACAGTTTCTCCGTGAGCAGCTGGACTCTATTCTGGCACAGACCTATCCCATCCATGAACTGATCATTCAAGACGACTGCTCCACTGACCATACAGCCGACATCGTCCGCGAATATGCCCGGCAATATCCCTTCATCCGCTTTTATGCCAATATTTCCAACCTGGGATTCAACCGCAATTTTCAGGATGCCTTATCCAAGGCGGAAGGAGATTATATCGCCATTGCCGACCAGGATGATATCTGGTATGAAGAAAAAATCGCCGCACAGATGGAAGCCATCGGCGACAACGACCTGTGCGTTTCCGCCTATCACACCGGTACAGTTTACCGCTCCGACCGGAACATAAAGGTTACACATCCTTCCTGTCAGCTGGAGTATCTGCTGTTTTATGACAGTACACCGGGACACAGCATGCTGATCCGCAAAGATTTTATCCGGAAAATCTTCCAGGAATGGGACGGACACATCCTGTATGACTGGTGGATTGCCGTCAATGCACATCTGAACCACGGACTGACCTGCGTAGACCAGCCGCTCAACTGGCACCGTCCGCACGAAGGATCGGCCATTCATCAGCTCAACCGGAAATACGGAGCACACATCCGGCAGAATCCTACCTGGGAACCCTACATCTATGGCTTCAGGGATTACCGCCGGCAACAACGGCTGGAAACCTGGCAGTTCTTTTACGGATATATCTGCCGGAAAACAGCCGGACAGCCCCGCCTGGCCCTGAGTCACCGCCTGAGCCGACTTCTGACCCGAAAAGACCCGGTCAGCCTGTTCCGGCTCTGCCTGACCTGCATGCTGCATAAACAGACCATTTACTACAATCCCCGGCAGAAAGGCCTGATCAGCTGGGTACGCGCCTTCTTCTATCCCATGATCCGTGCCTACGGCAACACCTACTTCCGGCTATAATCCCAGGCTTTCCGGCAGAAGCCCGGCGGTTTCCACATTCCTGCTCCCAAAGTGCATGTCCTTTCGTTTCTTTGTATTATCTTTGTAAACTAGAAAACTACATGTACGGAAAGATGAAAAAAAACATAGCAGTCATATTAGCCGGAGGAGTAGGAAGCCGTCTGGGACTCTCCACACCGAAACAATTCTTCAAAGTAGCCGGCAAGATGGTGGTCGAACATACCGTGGAAGCCTTTGAGCGCAACAGCCACATTGACGAAATCGCCATCGTTTCCAACCCTTTCTACATTGCTGAATTTGAGAACATGACCATCCGCAACGGCTGGAAAAAAGTCAAGAAGATTCTGCAGGGAGGAAAGGAACGCTATCATTCCAGTCTGTCAGCCATCGAATCGTATGCCGGAACGGAATGCAATCTGATCTTCCACGACGCCGTACGCCCTCTGGTCAGCCAGCGTATCATCAACGATGTGGTGACGGCACTGGATACCTATCAGGCCATCGACGTAGCCCTTCCGTCGGCCGATACCATTATTGAAGTAGAAGGGGACTTCATCTGCCAGATCCCGGACCGTTCCCGGCTGAGACGCGGCCAGACCCCGCAGGCATTCGATCTGGAAACAATCCGGAAAGCTTACGAAATCGCATTGAAAGACCCGAACTTCAAGGTGACGGACGACTGCGGTGTTGTCCGGAAATACTTGCCTGAAGTTCCCATTTATGTGGTACTGGGTGAAGAAAGCAATATGAAACTGACCTACAAGGAAGACACTTACCTGCTCGACAAATTCTTCCAGCTGCGCAAAAGTGAACTGAATCACGAAGACGGCAGCAGAGAAAACTTCCAGGGAAAAGTAGCTGTCCTTTTCGGAGGAAGCTACGGAATCGGAGCAGAAACCGCCGATCTGCTGGAACAGAAAGGAGCCAAGGTTTACCGCTTCTCACGCAGCCTCAACCGGGTGGATGTAGGAAACCGTCAGGAAGTGGCCGAAGCCCTGCGCAGCGTCTTTGAACTGGAAAAACGGATTGACTTCGTAGTCAATACAGCAGGCATTCTCAACAAAGAACCGCTGATCACGACTGACTACGAAACCATTACCCGGGCCGTACAGACCAATTACATGGGAACCGTGAATGTGGCTTTGGAAGCCTTCCCTTACCTGAAAGAAAGCAAGGGCAAGCTGATCTTCTTCACCTCCAGTTCCTATACACGGGGAAGAGCTTTCTACAGCATTTATTCTTCTACCAAAGCAGCCATTGTCAACTTCGTACAGGCCATCGCACAGGAATGGGACAGTTTCGGCATCCGCATCAACTGTATCAACCCCGAACGCACCAAAACACCGATGCGCGTACATAATTTCGGAATTGAGCCGGAAAATACCCTGCTTTCAGCCCGGCAAGTGGCCGAAGCAACCCTGCTGACCCTGGCATCCGACTATACCGGACAAGTCATTGACGTCAAACGAGACCACACGTTATGAGAAATTCCTATTTCGACCGCTACCTGAAGCAGAACCTGAGAACCTGCCAGCTGAAGCAACTCTCCATTCTGGAAGAGACAGACCGCATCTGCCGCAAGCACAACATTCCTTACTGGCTTGACGGAGGCAGCCTGCTGGGAGCCATGCGCCACGGAGGATTCATCCCCTGGGACGATGACATTGACATTGCCATGCGCAAGGAAGATCTGAAACGCTTCATCGCCGTAGCCCCTTCGGAACTGCGGCCGGGACTCTTCATGCAGACTCCGGAAAGCGATCCCGAACATACAGATCCCATCTATAAGATCCGCGATCTGAATTCACTGTATCTGGAAAGCGGAGACAACCTTCAGGCAAATTATCAGAAAGGGCTGTATATCGATATCTTTCCGTTCATCGATTATCCCAGTCTGCCGAAAAAATGGGTAAAGAAACTGAGCAAAGGTATCTCTACCAGCTACTCCATTCTGCATAAAGCGCATTATTATTCCCTGCGCTCTTTCGTCGAGTTCTTCTGGTTCGGTGCGAAATATCATCTGTTCCGCGCAATATGGTGCATACTTTCGGCCATTTATCCCAAAGACACCTACCTGTCGAATGTCCTGATCAACAACGGATACGGCATCATGCACCGCAAAGACTCCGTGTTCCCGCTCGGAGAAATCGAATTTGAAGGCAAGCACTTCAGTGCTCCCTGCAATCCGGATGCCTATCTGAAGGATCTGTACAGAAACTACATGGATGTCCCGCCGGAAAACAAGCGGAAGATTCATGCCATTTACCTCCATCCGGAACTGATCCGGGAACAACAACCCTAAACATACAGCCGTTATGAAATCAGCACTTGTAGATGTAGCCGTTCTTATTCTGTTCTTCAACCGCCCCAGACAGCTGGCGCAGGTGTTCGAACAAGTCAAAAAGGCACGCCCGTCGCGTCTTTTCCTCTATCAGGACGGCCCGCGCGGAGAGAAAGACCTGCCAGGCATTGAAGCCTGCCGGCAGGTAGTAGCCGACATTGACTGGGAATGCGAAGTTCACCAGCTCTACCAGAAAAAGAACTACGGCTGCGATCCTTCGGAATATATTTCCCAAAAATGGGCTTTCTCGCACGCAGACAAATGCATTGTGCTGGAAGACGACGATGTCCCGTCAGTCAGTTTCTTCCGCTTCTGCAAAGAAATGCTGGACCGTTACGAGAACGATACCCGCATCAGCATGATTGCCGGATTCAACAACGAAGAAATTACCCCCGATGTTCCCTATGACTACTTCTTCGCCACAACCTTCTCCATCTGGGGATGGGCCAGCTGGAAACGGGTTGTCGACCAGTGGGACGAACATTACACCTTCCTCGACGACACGTTCAACATGCAGCAACTGAAGAACCTCATCCGGGAACGGAAATACCGGAACGATTTCATCTACATGTGCCAGCGTCACCGGGAACACGGGAAAGCCTACTACGAAACCATTTTCCATGCTTCCATCCTGTTCAACTCCGGACTGAGCATCGTTCCGACACGCAACCTGATCAATAATCTGGGAGCAACCGCAGACTCCGTACATTTCGGAGGCTCGCTCCGCACCCTGCCCCGCGGCTACCGGCGCATCTTCACCATGAAACGCTATGAGCTGGAATTCCCGCTCAAGCATCCGCGTTATGTCATCGAACATACGGCCTATAAGGAAAGCGTGTACCGCATCATGGGATGGAGACACCCGTGGATCAAGATCGGCCGCTCGTTTGAAGAACTCTTCCTCAACCTGCGCTACGGCAACTTCCGCATCATCGGACAAGCCATCGTAAACCGGGTCAACAAATGGCTCGGGAGAAACAAATGTCATTAATCCCTGCTTATGAAACTGCTACTCGAAAAAATAAAACTCAGCTTCCAGAAACGTTCAGGCGTAACTCAGAACAAGAAAAGCTATGCTCAATGGGCCGCCAAAGGCTATCACGCAGAAACCGAAGTGAGTGTCATCATCCAATCACATAACAAGAGCTTACAGATTTGCCACATACTTCCCAAACTACGGCAGTATCCCGGTCTGGAAATCATTGTCATTGACGACGGTTCCGACCTGGAACACACCCAAAGACTCGCCGCTGCCCTGACAGGAGCCAATGAGTTTCTGATCCGAAGCAACGATCTTTACGAGAACATCACGTACGACAAATCCATCCGTTTCGCCAACGGACGCTACATTGCCCTGCTGCAGGATGATGACGATTTCGACGGAACAGCCTGGATTGAACGCGCAGTCAATCTTTTCCGCCAACACCCCCGAATGGTCATTCTGGGAGGCAAAAACGGACTTGACATCGCATTCGAAGATGCCGACCGCTATGCACACGGAGGCCCTTCGATGCAGCAAGGGGACTTCAGTTTCGTAACCTCTGTCAACCGGGCTCCGATGTGGATTCACAAGGAACTGTTTCGCCAGCACCTTCACCACATCGATTTCAGTTTTGCCCCCTTCCAGTTTGACGACTATGAACTCTGTGCCCGAGCCTGGCTCAACGGTCTGCAAGTGGGATGGTACGATGCCGGTTTCCGTTCACTGAGCGTGGGAGGCATGCGCTTATGGAATAACAGTTTCACAACAGAGCAGAGCCAGAAGAACGGCCGGAAACTCTACGAACTCTACCGTAACAAGATCGAGGAAATCCACCGGCGAATTGCAGAATGTTGAAAAAAAGACCTAACTTTGCAGACATCAAACAGAGATTCCGAACATGAGAGTACTTATCATCAATACAGCAGAACGAATCGGCGGGGCGGCCATTGCGGCCAGCCGACTGATGGACGCATTGAGAAACAACGGTATCAAGGCTAAAATGCTGGTCCGCAACAAGCAAACCGAACGCGTCACTGTCGTTTCGCTCAAGAAATCATGGTGGAGAATCTGGCAGTTCCTCTGGGAACGCCTCGTGATCCTGACAGCCAACCGCTTCAGCAAACACAATCTCTTTGCCGTTGACATTGCCAATACCGGGACGGATATCACTTCCCTTCCCGAATTCCGGCAGGCTGACGTGATTCATCTGCACTGGATCAACCAGGGTATGCTCTCACTGACAGATATACGCAAGATTCTGGAATCAGGCAAACCTGTCGTATGGACGCTGCATGACATGTGGCCCTTTACCGGCATCTGTCACTATGCAGGCAACTGCGACAAATACAAAACCCAGTGCCAGCAATGCGAGCAATTGCTTCACCCGCACCGGAAAGACCTGTCCGCACGCGTATTCCATAAGAAACAGAAACTCTTCGCACACTCACATATTACGTTTGTGGCTTGCAGCCGGTGGCTGGAAGCGATGGCACGCGAAAGTTCCCTGCTCACGGGACACACCATTACCAATATTCCTAATGCCATCAACACCAATCTGTTCCGTCCGCGCCCCAAGACAACTGCCCGTGAACGCCTTCATCTGCCTGCCGACAAGAAACTGCTGCTGTTCGGCTCCATGAAGATCACTGACGAACGGAAAGGAATCGCCTACCTCATCGAAGCCTGTCAGCTGCTGGCACAGAAAGAACCCGAATTCAGCCGCCAGCTGGGAGTCGTCGTGCTGGGAAGCCGTTCCGAACAATGTGCATCCCTGTTCCCCTTCCCTATCTACAACATGAATTATGTGAGCAACGAAAAGGAACTGGTGGACATTTACAACGCAGTCGACCTTTACGTGACTCCTTCCCTGCAGGACAACCTGCCGAACACCATTGTGGAAGCCATGGCCTGCGGTATTCCCTGCGTAGGATTCAATGTGGGCGGTATTCCGCAGATGATCGACCACCTGCACAACGGCTATGTCGCCCGATACAAATCGGCTGAAGATCTGGCCAACGGCATCCGCTGGGCCCTCACAGAAGGAGACTACGAAACCCTCAGTGCCGAAGCCAACCGGAAGGCCCTGAATACCTATTCTGAAACAACCGTAGCCCAACAATACATCAAGATTTATAATCAGATAACCGGAAGCAATGCATAACCACGTTCATCCCAAGTTTTCCATCATCACCGTGACGTACAACGCCGGTGCCGTGCTGGAAGACACCATCCAGAGTGTCATTACCCAGACCTACCGGAATGTGGAATACATCATTGTAGACGGAGGTTCCAAAGACCACACTCTGGACATCATCAACCGTTACCGCGAGCACATCCATACCCTGGTCAGCGAACCGGACAAAGGCCTGTATGATGCCATGAACAAGGGAATCCGCCTGGCTACGGGCGACTATCTCTGTTTTCTCAATGCCGGCGATGAACTTCACGAAGACGATACCCTGCAACTGATGGTACACTCCATCACCGGAACCGAGCTTCCCGATGTACTCTACGGCGAAACGGCCATTGTAGACGAAGAAGGACATTTCCTCCGCATGCGCCGCCTATCCGCTCCCGAAAACCTGAACTGGAAAAGCTTCAAGGACGGAATGCTCGTGTGCCACCAGGCCTTTTTCCCCCGCCGGGAACTGGCCGAACCCTACGATCTGCGCTACCGGTTCTCTGCCGATTTCGACTGGTGCATCCGCATCATGAAAAAAAGCCATACGCTTCACAATACCCATCTCACCCTGATCGACTACCTGAACGAAGGCATGACCACCCGCAACCACCGCGCTTCCCTTCACGAACGGTTCCGCATCATGTGCCGTCACTACGGCTATCTGTCCACCCTTGCGCGCCATGCGTGGTTTGCCCTGCGCCTGTTGCTCAAGAAGTGACCCATCACACGGTTTCGTCTTCCTGACAGCTCCGCAGGTAATTCTTGGGCGACTGTCCCGTCACCTGCCGGAACACACGGTTGAAATGATTCGAATTATTAAAGCCTACGGCATAGGCTATCTCCTGCATCGTCCTACCACCATCCGTCATCAGTTCAATGGCCCGCATAATCCGCAGGCGGTTCACATAGCTGCTGAAATGGATGTTCGACTCCTGAAACAGACGGCTGAGATTACGCGTCGACAAGTTATACCGCAATGCAACCTCGTCCATCCGCAGTTCCTCCTGCACATGATCCGTAAGATATCTCAGGATAGGATAAAGCCTGGAATCGTCCGGAATCACCAGCGACTTGAGCAGCAACTCCTTTCCCGGAGACATCTGCGGAAGCAGATTGAAAAAGCCCAGTGCAAAATGATATAAGTCCGGCTGTTCCTGCTTCTCAATCATCTTCCCCTTCGAAGCAATAAACTTCAGGTTCTCCCCGATCAGCCGGTTGGCCGTATAGATGGCAAACTCCCCCTTCGGGTCATCCTTTCCTTCCGGTCTCAGACTGACATAAAAAATTACCATCGAAACCTGACGGCTGTTGCTCGACAGCTTATGCTCCGCCCCCTGAGGAATCCACGCAATATGCTTTTCCGGAACAAAATAACTCTCCGAACCGATCTCCACATGCAACGTTCCTGCCAGCGTATAAATAATCTGACATTTTCCGTGTACATGTCCCGGCAAGTTCACTTCCTTCCAGCCGGTCTTCTTGATGAGAATCACCTCCTCAGCCGACTGATTGATTATTCCGATATACTCTCGCTGTTCCGCATTCATCCTCGTTCAGACTCTTTTCCAATCCTATCTTATGTTCTTAAATCCCTACAAATTTATAACCTTATTCTGAGAAATCAAAGTTCCCTCTTTCATCTCCGCCCAAAGGCTTCCGGCCATTGAAAAAACGTGCCCGGCTTTTCAAAAAAGACTTCGGGCTTTGCAGTCAGACGCCGAAACGTTTTGATGAAAAGCCCGAAACATTTTTTGCAAGAAAAAAACCACACTGCAGGAAGCAGTGTGGTTCTCAACCAAAAAATGTTTATTGTAAAAAAATAAGCACCCCTCCGCTACGCTAAGCGAAGGGCAGGAATTCGCTTCACAGCGAATATTTCTTCATAAAACTTGAACTCTCTCACTTCACGGCAAGGCCCAGCACTTCACGGATCTGACCCAGCGGTGCATCCTTCAGCAACACCCGCTTCTGTCCGTCCAGCAGATAAAGCGACGGCATCGCTTTCAGGTCATACAGAGCCTCTTCCTTCACCTTCTGACGGTCGGTTCCGATGATCCATCCTTCCGGCATATCAGCCAGTCCCTTTCGCCAGGCTTCCTGATTGCCTTCAGTATATACGGCCAGCACTGTTACGCGTCCCGCCTTCACAGCTTTGGCCAGTGATGCATCAGCCGTCATCTCGCGAAGTACCTCGTGGCACGACTCGCATTCTGGATCATAGAACACCAGCAGCAGGCGATTCCCCCTGGCGGAGGTCGCTGCCAGCGATTTCTTCTGTCCGTCCGGCAGGTAATAGGTAAAGTCTGTTGCCTTATCCCCCACCTTGTTACGCTGTAGCAGCCTCAGCTTGAAATCAAACGACGATCTCCGGGCATCTTCTTCAGGCAACACCTCCAGCATCGTCTCCAAATACACTCCATACAACCCCTCGTTGTAGAATGGTGAATTGGGATTGTACAGATAATCGTCGGCCAGCTGCATCATCACCTGTCGTGCCTGCGCTTCCGGCATGAACCGCGAACACCAGTTCTTCAGGCTTTCCCGAATCACCTTCTCAGGCGTCGCCCCGTCGGCCAGCAGGGAAATCTGGTTGACAAAGCCCTGTTCCGTCACCTCCCGGTTGTTGACCAGCGCCGTGTCTGCAAAACTGAACCGATCCCAGTAATGCTCCAGCAAGTAAGCTTTCCGCTCCTCCGGCTGCGTGAGCATGGCGGGGATTTCGGGGAAAGGGAAGCTTGCTTCCGTTCGAGAACTTTCTATCGAATCAGATAAGGTACTTACAACCTCTACTTTCTTGCGTTCACTACAACTTTCACAAGCTAATAATAATCCAATAATTCCTAGCAGAAATATAAACTTATTCATAAATCCGATAATATCAATATTATTTCTGCATCAAAGAAACTGTTACTAACTTATTATCTCCTCCTCCTTTCTCAATTAACTCTCTTACACTCATCTCACCACGATAACTTGTTTTTCCATCCTGATAAAGGAAATACAACATATTTTCAAGCTGATAACCAGCAAAAGAACGCATAATAGTTTTTCCACTGGATATTGGAGTAAGGTCAGCAATAAAATTCTGATAATAAGCATCATCGTACACTTTGACTATTTTCCCATCTGGAACAACACCTGATGGTATAGTAAATTGTACATTTACCCATGGATTAGTATAACTGATCAAAGCCGGTTCATAATTCTCAGAGAACAACTCCATTGTTTCAGCAGCTATATAATCCTTAGTACGAAAGTTTATGAATTGTTGTCCACTAGCTTTCGGTGTGTATATATACCCATTTAAAGCTCCCACACTATTATACACAGGTTCTAAGTTTCCTGTTGTGGAAGTCGGCAGTTCCAAATAACGTACATAAATTGTAACTGGACTTTGGTCATTCATATTAAACTTTAAGTTTGCTGCCTGATTCTCACCAAAAGGAACAGTGATTCGGTTACTGCCATTTACAAGTATGTCATTTAAATAGATAGAACTAAATGATTTTGTATCTGCATTTACAAAGCTAACAGGATCAGTTGGTTCAAAATAAGAGCCACTCACCTGAACAGTAGTTGCACTTTGTGCTGCGTTCGTAAGGAAATGACAATACTGCGTACGATTTTGACGATAAGAGTTATAATCCACTACAAAATCATAAGTGTAATCCTTAGGATTAGTAACATTCACAGGTAAATGATTTTTGCTGCTATTAGGATATAATGTATTTGCCCCCATATCAATTGTGAGATTCAATGGGAAAGCAGCCGTTGGCAACCCCATCGGCAACTCCATAATTACCACAAATTCGGATTTCTGTACCGCTTTTACTTTTCTTTGACAGTCAATTGATACAAACTTAAAAGGCTCATGCACACGCACTGTGATATGACGAGACAGTCCACTTTCTGTAGCCACAATAATCTCCTGATTTTCCAAAACACTAGGCAGTGCAATAGGAGTCAATTTTATAAATCCAGGCTCTGATGTATCAATCTTCGAGAAAATCTTACTATTCAATTCATAGCTGACTTTTACTTTATTAGCATTTGCTGTTTGATCTACACTTCCTTCATAATACTGATAAGTAAGAACCAACTCCTCTTGCTTCACAATTAGAGTATCAATTGAACTAACCTCAAGTGTATTATGTCCATCTGTAATTTTTTTAACCTTACTTACTTGGACTGATGCCGCCAAGTTATTAGAAGCAGCTGCATTCATCGCTTCTTCAGCAGTTGCATATCCAGCAGACTTTACACCATTAATTGTAATTTTATATTCAAAATTACGAAGCAAATTATAAGTCACAGTCTGATATGTATCAGACATAAATTGCACAATATCCAGTTTATAGTAATAATTTCCCTCTGCACCGTTTCCTCCATTATAATGAGCCTTTACAATCAAAGCAGTAGGAATATCACTATTATCCTGATTACGTTCATATACATAATAAGACTCAGCTATTGTTTTCCAACTATCCTCCGGTTCTAATTCGTTAACTTGAATATCACCCATTGTAGTTGCATGGTAATCTGGATTTTTTTGTTTAAAATCCTCATATGGATTCGCATCACTTACATTAATAAAATCAGCAAAGGTTCCCTTTTGAGGATTAAATGGAGCAACTAATCCTTCCGAAGCCTTATTATATACCGTATAACTAATAACCTCAAGTCCCTCGGCTACCGAATTCAATGAGATTTTTGCAAAGTTTCGAATCAGTTCTACTGGTTTATCCAGTGTCAATCCATTTGCTGGTATGTTTTCTACTTCCACCATACCCCAATATGCATCCTGGTTGTTACCAGTAACCATGCTTCCTATTACGCTACTCTCTGTGTCAATAGAAGAATAAGTTTTATAGTCAGTATAATTTGCAACAAAATGCAATCTACATTTTCTATTTGAAACAGGAAGATCAGCTGTACACTTCCCAGCCATTGGAGTTTGTTCTGACACAGTTGCTTTCGCATTAGCTAAAAAGAATCCCTGCTCATTAAAAACCAAAATATGCAGATTCTCTATAGGCTGAGAGCCAGCTTCTCCCAAATCAGCTCTTGAAGCAACAACAGGCTCAGGCAAAGAGAAAGTGAAAAGGCTTTCTCCTTCCTGCAATGTTGCCTTACTCCCAAAATCATCCTCTTGGCATGCAGTAAACAAGGCCAAGATGAAACAAGTTAATATGAAGTATATCTTTTTCATAACTCTATTATTTCATGTGACATAATCAATTTAATTTGCCGGACGTATCGGATCTGTATCTCCCCAAGTAAATACATTTCGTTTAACAATCTTATCATCACCCCAATACCATACATCATAAATACAACGAACAGCATGAGAACCATTCTTATCAGGATTATTACTAAACCCACTACCGCTGCGATAATACCTACCAGAAGAAGCATAGTAATCTCCATCGAACAGTTCCGGGATGTAACCATCATCAGATAGTCCAATTACAAATTGTATTTCAGCTTCCGTCGGTATTCTCCATCTACCTGCAGGATAACCATTCTCTTGATATGCAGCGCAACGCTTTTGTAGTTGGCTATAGCTTGTAGAAGTTGTTTGTCCCCAAGAGGATGCAATTTTAAACGCTGGAGCAATCATATTTCGTACTTCATCTCCATCTTTTGTGGGATAATAATTCAGAAGTCCACTGGGGTTACCATATTTATTAAGAGCAGATAAAGAAGTTGGCTGACTCACCCTCGGATCTCCAATCACATATTGACTTGCTTCGTCTAACACCGTTGCATAAATGGTATATTGGTTCGGGTTATGATTAGAACCACTCTCATAATGAGCAACTGAACCTATCCCCTTCCTGTTATCATCGCTAATGCTACCTTCAGTCTTTGAATTATAGACAAAACGATTACTTCCGCCATCATCTTTGTTACTCTCACCTTCAATATAAATAGGAGGATATTGCACCAAAGTCAATGTTTCAGTCAAGCCGTCTGCATTAGTTACTTCTATAATATATGTATATGGAACTCGTACATCAGAAGCCAATACATGTTCAAATGTCAATGTCTGTCCATAAATACTCAATGTATATTCCTGATTACCAAAATATTTAGACCATTCTTCATACTTCTGCACAGTTTCATTATATTTTGCTAAATCTTTTTCGTATTTATCCATTGCTGCCCAATAATCCCACCACTGATCATAATCATTTCTATTAGGTTTTGTCGGAGGATTACCTGATGGCTTCTCCGGCTCTTCATTCGTTACAATATTTGTATAAAAATCAGTTACAGAATAATCAGGGAAACTCACCTCCACAATCTTTGCTGTAGCCTCTGTACTACTAGAGAAACCAATATCCACTCTATTTTCATTTTTCATCTCCTGGAAATTGGTTTCTAACTCCAAATATGCATAACGATTAATATCGGCAGGAATATCAACTGTTTTCCAATCTAAGATCTCATAAGAGGCATCCACCTTTACAGTCTCTTCAGGATTAATACTTCCCAAAAGTTCTATATCAGCAGTAATACGATAAAGCTTATTACTCTCCAACTTACCAGAACCAATGGCAACACGATAATAATAATTAGCACTCAGCTGTGTACCATTTTTCGTATAATACCAAGGAATACAGAAATTCAAATAAGCTTCGGTTGCACCTTCTTTATTCGCCCATTCATTCGGATAAGAATATAATGGTACATGCACATAATTTTCCCCATCAATTTCTTTACCATAGCTACGATTTATAGCTGGAATAAATTCCTGAGTAATTCCTTCGGGAAGTTCTCCTCCATTCAATACTGCTTTTTTGGCAACATTTACCAACTCCACTGTCATTTTTGTCAAATCTGGGGTATAAGTAATCCCACCAGATTCAATAGAGCTAGCCACATTAGGTTGTAATACAATTTTTGAGGCAACTCTCTTTAGCAAAACCGTACCTCCATCACCCCCATTCGTTATTTTTATAGCATTCTCGGTCAACCCATGCATTACAAAAAATGGTTCTATGGCATCATCAGTTTTAAAGTCCGTAGAAATCACCACCTTCTGAATTTGGGCTAAAGTCATCTTCTTCAATTCGTCAAGTGATAGCTCACTTGTATAATTTGCCACGACATAAACCTTACAAGTTTTATCTACAACTTCAGGAGCTAAATCAACCTTTAACTTTTTATCGTCTCCCACACGTAAGTTACGCTTTAAATATATGCATGGTTTTGTTACATCTTCAAAGAAAAAGACACTAACATTATTTATAGCATTTTCATTAAGATCTTCGACCCCATTTTCAGTCTGTTCACCAGCGCTCAGCTCCATAGTCAACGCACGTGAGTTTGCTTCCCCCACCTGCTCAAATTCCTCACTACATGAAGTAAATATCCATGAGCAAAAAATATAAACAAACAAAATAAAATTATACTTTTTCATACTTACTGGTCTCCACGTCTAATTATAAATCGATTTACTTCTCCCTCTCCTGGTCCTGTATGATCCCTGTTATCTGTAAGATCTATCTCATACTGATTTCCTCCCACAATTGCATATACATGAAGAGTCGTTTGTACATTTCGTTCACCATCAGGCGGTAATGAAATTTTAATAGACTGCTGATATGCTATAGGCTTTCCATCCGCATCAACACCAAATATATCTTCATTCTTACCTTCTGGAGTTAATAATGTAAAGTTCTGATTATCATCCAACACAGCTACCCATGATACAGTATTAGGCGATTCTAGCATAAACTGCAGTTCTGCCTCCGTATCAGGAATCAACTGTATCACGTTTTCATCTCGAGCGGCAATCGTACCAGGTTTCCAACCATCACTACTATATACAAGTGTATTATTAAAATCCTGATTATATTCCTCCACATCCCAAGGAGTCACTTCACACTGCAATTCCCAGCCACTTGCATTCGCAATGGCATTTATCTTCAAGATTGTATTACGTTTTATTTCCTTAATTGGTGTTTTACTTGCATCATAAATTTGAGTTAAAGGAAATTCGGGACTTTCATTTAAACCTACTTTATAAACACCTTCCTCATTAGAACATGATTCATATAAATAATACGTAAAGACATTGCTTTTCTCATTTTCAATCGTTTCTGATTCAACAAAGTCTTTCTCAGTATATTGTACAGAAGCATCTGATTGGGAAAATAAAAAACCACTCGTCGGGAAAAACTCCCCAAAAGATACTTTGCTCACATTTAAATCTGCACCAGTCTTATTATTTATATTCAAATCGATGCGTGCCACAGCACGTGTAACTTTTATCATAACCTCATCACCATCAGATAAAGAAGGTTTAGTTTCACATCCCACCATTGGCAACCCGTTAGCAGAGTTAAAACTAGAGTAAGCTATTAGCTGAACTTGAGAAAATGCAGGCCCATCAAATGTTGTGCCTACTTTAAAATCTGATTCAAAATTCTTGTTCACATTAGCTTCATTTACCACTGCATAAAAATCGGTAGCGGCTTTATTCACACCGACAATCCGGATGCCCTGCTCCAACAATTTTTGTCCATCGGGTGCAGTAAAACTATGCTTTGAGTTGCTGACCACTTTCCCGTTCTGCACTAAAATCAGACGGATGGTCTTGATATCTTCATTAGCTAAAACTTCACTATTATCGTCATCAACCTCACCAGAACGTGAACTAATATTCACCGTAATATTAGCTGTTCCTGCTTCGGTTGCAGCAATATCATCTTTTATACAGGAAGTAACTACTCCTATCAGGAGTAATAATCCAATTGCACCTAAATACCTTCCTAATTTTTTCATAAGCATTCCTCCTTAAGGTTAATTCCATTCAGGTTTACCATCTACAATCACCCAATCAGGAAGTTTGATCTCAGCATTCACTCCATTAAACTCAATAGCAATGGGAAGTTCTGCTTCCTGCTTGGTAACATCAATGGCATCTGCATTACGCACCAGATAATTATATATATTTCCACGAATAAGTTCCTGCCCCGTATTCTTATCAGTCAAAACCAATATATGTTCGCAACAATCAGAACTTAGTTCGCCATTAGAGTCCATACGAAATAAAGCTAAGTTCTGTGTACGATAACATTGATTCTCACTATCATAAATCAAATCGGGATAAATAGTACCTTTTTCGTCTAAGTTGATTTCATTTTCAAAAGAAACCTGAGCATTCGAGTTCTCGAAACTCAGCTGATAAGGAACTCCTGCATCCTGACGTGAAGCCTCCGGAACCGGAAGTCCATGAATTTCCACGTCCACCTTCACATGTGAACTGTAAAGAGTTACTGTATCACGATACATCACTCCTTCCTGATCAGGCATTACAAACTCTTTCTGCCCTAAGTAATTATAATCATGATTGGTTACAGGTATATCCGGATCACTCCATGCCGGATCCTGAAGATAGATATTTGCAAAGTCTGTTTCAGTTGCATAGTTTACCACCTCTGTGTGGTCATAAGCATTACCTACAGCCACAACTTTATAACGCTGTCCCGGACGTAGTTTAAACGACGGTACAGCTTCGAACTTAGTTAATTCGTCCTGATTATATGAGCCGACTCCCAGTATATGTCCATTTGAATCAAAAACATACAGGTCTACCTTGCTCATATACTGGTATAATACGTCCTTATCGCCGTCGGCGAGATACTGGAAGTAAATGGTTACGTTATCGCAGTCATCCAGATCATCTTTAATACAACCGGTCGTCAGGACGGTAGCGACCAGCGCCATTAATATATATCTTATTGATTTCATCATTCTTTATTAAGGTTTTTGTTTTCTGTATGTTCGGAATATTTTGGCGGAGAATTCTCCGCCAAAATAAAACTCTATAAAACAATTAATTCCATTCTACTGTGCCTTCAGCTATTGTCCAAGGACTAACAGAAACTACAGCTATTACATGAATATCTTCACCACCTTGCCAGCCTGAGCCAATAGCTTCGTCAGGAATTTCAAGAGATTTTACCTGATAAATGTAACCTGCCGGAAATTTTGTAATATTTCCCTCGCCATTAACACCGAAAGCAGTTTCATATGATTCTGAATCATCTGCTAATTTATAATTTTTCACTGTTGCATAACCCAGCTTATGAATTGGCCATACAATTCCACTATATTCAGTAGCATCAGTATTAATTTCAATATTACTGAAACAAACTTTCAAAATAGGAAGACTAGTTTCTACAGGAGCAATATTATAGGCATAGCATTTTCCATTTTCCGGCCATGAAGGAGTCCAACCTGCATCAACAGAACCCGTAGCCTCAGTAAAAGCCTGACCAATAGCATTACTCATCAAATTACTTGCATCCCAAGCCTCAACCTGATCAACGCCGGTAACTTCATCCAAAATTATACCGTCAATAGTAATATTTTTGAACATACAAGGATCTTTAGTATCGACATGAGCGATACCACCAAATTCCAAACGAGCCATTGTATGTGCAGGTGTCAGGGTTACTTTATACTCATTAATACCATCCTCATCTGTATCACCTTGATCTACAAAAGTAGTCGAAGATGCATATAAAGGTTCTGCTAATCCTGCATTCATGTATTCTACAGGAGTCCATCCAGATGCCTTTTCTGTATTGATATAAACTTCCATCTTTGACGGGTTACGAACACCCTCAAATTCGGTTGAGTTTACAGCTTCTAACAAAGCTGCACGGTCATCATAATCTGACAAATTAAAAGTCTTTGTAGCTCCACCTGTTTGAGCTGTCAAAACCAACTTAATGGTATTCAATGTTACCTCAGTTCCAGTTCCAGAAGTATAATCCACAACTGCGCGGCTCAAAGCAGGATCACTAATCTTCACGCTAATAGAAGCTTCACCCTGAACGCCATTCTCAGTTACATCTTCATTAGAGCATGCGAACAAACCCAAGCCCGCAAATGCCAGAAATAAACTCTTAGAAATTTTCATAACAATAAATTTTAAAATTAAACACTTCTATTTTAGTCTCTATTTATTCAGCCATATATTCTGCATATTTCTTCAACTGTGTAAGGTTCTCACCGGCAGGCGTATATCCTTTGGCCTGTGCTGCAGAAAATGCTTTCTCTGCCTGTTCATAATCCCCCAACTTGGAATAGGCAACTCCCTTCAGGTTCAGCAGTTCGCCTGCTTGCGGTGCATTGTCCAGCAGACGGATGGCTTCGTCCGTACGGTCGGCTTCCATCAGGGCCAGTGCCGCATTATTGACTGCGGTCACATCATTCGGATAAGCCTTGGCTCCGCGCATCAGACAATCCACATATTCCGGACTGCCTTTGCCGTAACTGTCAGCAACCTGCTGGATCTCGCTTACGCTCATCAGATCCGGACGGGTCTTGATCATCTGTCTGCCTTCTTCCAGACTGAAGTGACGCACATTATATTCCACCCGGTATTCGTTGCGACGGATCGGACCGTACATTTCATTCAGCAGACGCTGGTAGATTTCAGGCGGCACCAGTCCCTTGATCTGTTCTTCGCAGGCATCCTTGTCGTCACCGCAGTTGTCAATGATGTTCAGCACCTCATCAATCTTCAGCAGTTTGGGATGCTTCTGAACCTCTTCACGCAGGCCTGCCCAGTCTTCACCCTTCCAGTCCACATGGTATACGGAAGGATCAATGCCTTTCAGGTCTTCTTTGATATATTCGGTAAAGGACTTCGCACGGCGTTCGGACAACGTCATGTTATAGTCGAATGAACCTTCGGGAGAAGCGTAACCTGTCACATAGATACCGGTAATAGTCAGGTCGTTGTTGTCCTTGACCAGCAGAATGGACTGGCGGACAGAATCCAGTTCGGCACGGTTGTTCTTGTAATCCGGACGGATATTCGAACTGTTCTGACGGAACTGCACACGGGCACTCCGCGTTTCAGAACGGCGCTTAACGATTTCTTCCTTCGGCTTCATCACAGGGCTGTAATACTCCGGTGTCATTTCGGGCAGGATATCACCTGTCGTTGCGGTTTCATCTCCGTCATCACATAGGGCGCAGCCGGTGACATAACCCCGCAGCTGGATATTGCCTCCGATCATCCAGCGCTGGAAGGGAACCGAAGCATCATAGGAAAGCACCTGGGAGGAACCGTTTTTTCTGCGGACTGTCACAACGGCATCGGGATTGGCAGAAACACCGTCAAGGGTTTCCATACGCTGCTGCACCTTGTCACGGACTTTTCCGTTGATGACAAAAGGAGGAAGCTCCCGTTCCTGTGTCCCGTCGGCGGAAAGGATAACCGGAACCACGCGGAGCGAATGCTGACGCTTGATATCCAGTTCGTCGAGGCTGACTTCCATCTTCACATTGACCTGACGGTCGGAAGTCTTCACAACCTGACGGTCTGTTATCCGGATCTCACTCAGATAAGTGGTATTCTGGCCAAACACGGAAACTCCGGATGCCAGCAGTATAGCAAGAGAAATAATATGTTTCTTCATCAAACGTTCCTCCATCATTTTATTATGTAAATCAATGAGATGGCCGCCTTAGTCACGCCAAAGTAATTCTTTTTGCCGGAGTCCTGCCATTCGCCACAGTGAGGACATTTATAGCGGTCGTAATCAGCACGTACATAGCCCACGCCCAGAGCGGCTTCGATGCTCCAGCGCTTGCCCAGCAGCCACTGATAACCATAAACGACACCACCCCCGACATACCAGCCTTCATAGCGGTGCTCCTTCAGGTCGTCAAAGATTCCCAGAGGAAGATCCAGACCGCCCCAGTTATACTGACCGCCCAGCAGGTGGGCACCAAGGAAGTGACCGTTGAAACGTTCACAGAACCAGTAGCGGACTTCCGGCTGTGCCATCCAGTGTTTCCACTTCTTGTTGTCATTAAAGGTCCAACCGTTGTAATTGGCTGACAAATCAACCGTCCATTTAGGAGCCACACCTATTTCTGCACCCAGATTGATGGTGGTTGTCGCGTCATAAAGAAGATTGGTCTTGACTGCCACATCTTGCGCGGACAAAGAAATGCTGACAAGCAGCATTAAGAAGATTAGAATTCGCTTCATGTTTCCCATTTTTAGCATGACATTTTCAACAGGTTTTTCTCCGTCCTTAAATCCGCAACTCT
>NZ_EQ973643.1:366976-420164 GCF_000157915.1 Phocaeicola coprophilus DSM 18228 = JCM 13818
TCCGTTACTTTGTAGGTAACGGCAGCCGCCTTTCTTATTCACTTTTTAACCTTTTATAGAATACTTTATCGGCCTGATCTTCGGAAAGGGACATGAAGCATGTTTCCGCAGGGGTTTGCGTCACCTTTGTGGTATGAAGCTTTATGTCCGTACCTGATCCGTCGGAATACCTGTCCTCTCATAAGGCTCAAAAAGACCGTATTGTTAAAAAATATACTATTCGGTTGTTAAAAATATATTTATGTTTGTTTTTCTTATAAAATTCCCCGACATTTGTTTTTACAAAAATGAAACTCCCGTTACCTACAAAGTAACGGACGCATAACATCTTCTTAAACAAATAGATAAGTAAGAATACTTCTGTTCATTTCATCAATTTTTTCATCCGAATGTTTCATAAAATAAGTCTCTGTCACCTTCACGGATGAGTGCCCCATGGCATTGCTGATCAGCTCCGGCTGGAAGTTCCGGTAATTGGCTACCGTAGCCCAGCTGTGACGGGCCGAATAGCTGCTCAGAGACGGACAGCCTGACACCATGCGTGAGAGTTTCTTCAACTGATAATTGAAACGGCGGAGAGCATTGCCATACTGACGGTAGCCTTCCTCACCTTCTGCCGTAACAAAAGGAAAGAGATAGAAGGAATTGGGATTCTTGTTTTGCAGACGGGCAATGAGTCGCTCGGCCTCGGGTTCGATGTGAACATTCATCCAGGTACCTGTCTTGCGACGGCGGTACGTCAGCTTGGATTCCTTCAGGTCGCAACGGCGCATGTAGGCGATGTCGACAAAAGGAATCCCCCGCAACATAAAAAGCAGCAGAAACAGGCAACGGGTGTAGTCCAGATCCGGCGAAGAGGATATGGGGGTCTGCAGACTGCGCAGAGTACGTTCACTCAGAGCCCGTTTCACATTGACCCGCGTGCCGGTATAGACCCCGCGGAACAGCCGCGGCTGGAAAGGAGCTTCTCCTTCATCAACGGCACGGTAATACACGGCCCGGATGACGCGCATGTAGGTGGAAATGGTATTCCAGTTCAGTCCGCGCCCCAGAAGATAGGCCTGGAAAGCCTGAAGCCACAAAGGATTGATTTCCTCAAAGGAAAGAGAACGATCACCCATGAAATCGGCTATCCGGTTCTGGGTGCTTTGGTAGACATGCAGGGTGCCCATCCGCTCCATGTTACGCAGACGGATGATCACCGAGGACATGAAAACCATGAAGTCTTTTTGTCCTGACTTGTGCATATAAAAAACATTCTTTAGGTTGATAATAAATATTTCCTTACTCACCTTCTTCCGTGTCGGTTTGGCAGAATATGGTAAGCTTATTGCGTAATCTGCAAAATCCGTACCAGACAGAAAGCGTAACTTTGCAAAGTCAAAACAAGGATAGCACCCTTTTTGTTCCGTCCGCATTCACAGACAGGCCTTTATGCAGCCTGCGGACCGGAAATTCCCGAAAGCGGGAAAACAGGTTTTCGATTCAATAGAGATTAGTATGCAGAGACAAACAGGTATGAGATTATTAGTTGTAAATTGTATTGTTCTTTTATTTTCAAATTTGCCGGCCCAGCCCCTTACGCTAAGCCTGGACGAAATGTTCCGACTGGCTGACCAACACAGCAAGAGCATTCGCCTGCATGACCTGGCGATCAGGGAGGCTGAGCAGGGAGTCAGAATCGCAAAGAATGACCGGCTTCCTTCCATCCAGGCACAGTTGGATCTGAATTACATCGGCGACGGGGTCATGACCGACCGTAACTTCTCAAACGGCATACATGCGGATATGCCGCACTTCGGAAATACATTCGTGCTGAAAGCCTCACAAGTGATTTATGCCGGAGGGGCCATCAACCGGAATATCAACCGCAGCAAACTGCAACAGAAGGAAGCGGAACTGGAGTATGTCCGGAACCGGCAGGATATCCGTTTCATGCTGACCGGATATTATCTGGATCTTTTCCAGCTGAACAACCAGAAACGGGTATATGAGAATAACATCGCACAGACTCAGCTGCTCGTCAAGGATATGCGGGCATCCTACCGTCAGGGTACAGCTCTGAAGAGTGACATTACCCGCTACGAGCTCCAGTTGCAGAGTCTGGAGCTGCAACTGACTTCTGTCAAAGACAAGATCGACGTGCTGAGTCACCGCCTGGCTACTACGATCGGACTGGAACCGGATGTAGCCATCCAGCCTGATACAACGGAGCTTTTCCGGCTGACAGTAGAGAAGCGGGATGAAGCGGAATGGATCCGGGAGATACCGCTGACGCCATCAGTCAGACTGGCCGACGTAAAGATTGAGCAGGAAAAGAACCGGATTGAACTTCTCCGTGCCGAGAAACGGCCACGCATCAGCCTGCACGCCGCCAATGATCTCAACGGACCGATCCTGATCGAAGTGCCTCCCTTGAACAACAACTTCAGCTACTGGTATGCGGGAGTTGGCATTTCCTACAATCTGGATGCGCTGTTCAAGAACGGAAAGAAACTGAAACAGGCACGGTTGTCTGCCCTGAAAATGGAAGAGGCACGCAAACTGGCCGTAGAAGAAACCGGCAACTCCATCCATGAAGCTTACGTCAATCTGAATGAAGCGTATATCCGTCTGCGCACACAGAAAAAAAGTGTACAGCTGGCTCACGAAAACTTTAACATTGTCCGGCAGCGATATGTAAACGGACTCGCACTGATTACGGATATGCTGGATGCCAGCAATACACAGCTGGACATGGAACTGCAACTGGCCAATTACCAGATCGGGATCCTGTATCAGTATTACCTGCTCAAGAAGCTGACCGGAAACCTCTGATTTTTCAAACAAGAACTAAACAAACGATAAGTCTATGATAAAAAACAAGAAAAGAGCCATCCCGAACTTTTTCATCGCACTGATTCTGGTTGGAGGAATCAGCTGGGTATGTGGAAAATTCATTCATCTGGGAAATGTGGAATACACAGACAATGCGCAAGTGAAACAACACCTGAGTCCCATCAATACCCGCGTACAGGGATTTATCAAGAAGATCTATTTCGAAGAATACCAGTCTGTCAAGAAAGGAGATACTCTGGTAGTCATTGAGAATACGGAATATCTGCTGAAAGTTGCCCAGGCAGAAGCGGACTATCAGAATGCACTGGCCGGCAAGAGTGCCATGCACACCACCATCAATACCACCCAGAACAATATCTTCGTGACGGAAGCTGCCATCGAAGAGCAGCGGATCCGTCTGGAAAATGCAGAAACCGACTACAAACGTTACGAGGGACTGATGAAAGAAGAAGCGGTGACACCCCAGCAATTCGACCGGGTGCAGACGGAATATGCAGCAGCCAAGGCCCGCTATGAACAGTTGCTCCGGCAGAAACAGTCGTCGGAACTGGTCAAACAGGAGCAGACCCAGCGTCTGGAACAGAATGAATCGGACATCAAACTGGCAGAGGCTGCACTGAATCTGGCCAAGCTGCACCTTTCATACACCGTCATTTGTGCCACAGCCGACGGAGTAACCGGCCGGAAGAACATCCACGAAGGAGAACTGGTGCAGTCGGGACAGACACTGGTCACTCTGGTAGACGGTACGGAAAAATGGGTGATTGCCAATTACAAGGAAACACAGACTACCGACATGAAACAGGGACAGCTGGTAGAAATGAAAGTGGACGCTATTCCCAATGTCGTTTATGAAGGACGGATTGTTTCCATCTCCGATGCCACAGGGTCTTTCTATTCACTGATTCCTCAGGACAATTCAGCCGGAAACTTCGTCAAGGTAGAACAGCGTATCCCTGTCCGCATCGAATTTACCGGCAACAACGAACAGAAAAATCTGAACCGTCTGCGGGCCGGTATGAATGTAGAGTGTTACGTCAAGCTATAATATATAAATAAGGTATGTCTGAACAACGTCCGAGAATTTTATATTTCAAGGAATTCATCCCGACCCCGGTCTGTATCCTCCTGTCCCTGTTCTTCGCCATGGTGTTCCAGTTCAACGGAGGAGTATTCCTGCCTACTTCCACCCAGATGTCAAGTGCTTTGGGCTGTCTGAGAGAAGACGTCATGATGGCGGGATATGCTTCATTCATCGGCATGACGGTCATCTTCCCCATCCTGTTCCGGCTCAAGTTCCGCTTCACGACACGGCGCATTTTTCTGACGGTCTGCCCGGTTCTGATTGTCTGCAACCTGATCACCATGCAGTCGCAGAACATTGCCATCCTGGTAGCCACCTGTTTTGTCTCGGGATTTTTCCGCATGTGGGGCACATTTGAATGTTTTTCAAATATCCGTCTGAGCGTAACTCCTTCGGGAAACTTCTCCGTATTCTATCCGGTGATCTACATCATCGTACTCGAAAGCATCCAGCTCTCGGGACTGGTAGCCACTCATCTGAGTGACTGGGCCAACTGGCAGTACATGCACTGGCTGGTCATCGGTCTGCTGATTGTGGTCTGGTTCTGTGTGTTCTTCCTGACACGCCCCTTCCGCGTGGCCAAGAAAATGCCCCTGTACGGAATAGACTGGACCGGTGCCCTGCTGTGGACACTCGTTCTGTTCGCCATTGTCTTTGTCTGCATTTACGGAGAATACTACGACTGGCTGGACAGCCCGCTGATCCGCGGATGTCTGGTAACTGCTGTCGTGGCCACACTGATCAACATCAACCGGATGTGTACATTGCGCCACCCGTATATTGATCCGCAGGTACTGACCTACCGTCATTTCCCGACTATCCTGTTCCTGTTTCTGATGCTGTGTCTGTTTCTCACCACCTCATCCGTCCTGCAGGAAACTTTCATGCGCTCCATTCTGAGATACGACATGCTGAATGCCGTTTCACTGAACTGGTGTGTCTTTGCAGGAATTCTGGCGGGTGCAGGCATTGTCTTCTATCGCCAGGCCGTTCTGCACAAAGGATATAAACTGCTGATCACGGTAGGATTTATTCTGATCGTGGTTTATCAGTATTACATGTATTTCCTGATTCATCCCAACCTGAACATCGAAAGTCTGTATTTCCCTAATTTTCTGAAGGGTATCGGACACGGAGTGCTGTACATTTCACTGACTATCTATATAGCCAAGACAGTTCCGTTCAAGCATTTCTTTCAGGGACTCTGCGTGTTGAGCTTCATCCGTACCAGCATTGCAACGCCGTTGGGTACTGCCATCCTGAACCGGTGGCTGAAATACATGGAACAGGAAAACATCGGTCTGTTAAGCCAGAACATGGACCAGGTGAAAGAATGGGCTCCTGATGTTTCTCTCCGGCAGCTCTACGATGCAGTAAGCCAGCAGACTTTGCTGACCAGCCTGAAAGAACTTTTCGGTGCGGTCTGTATTGTTGGAACCATCTTCCTGATCTTTCTGCTCAGCCAGAAATTCTGGCGGAAACTGCACTCACATGTCCGTCGGACTCCAAGGGCACTCAAGCGACTGAAACCTCTGCGACATGCCAAACTACGCATGTCTCACCATCGGACTTCCCTCTTCTGACAGGGAAGTTCCTGCAACTTTCTCCCCTTTATCCAGTCAATAAATCTGTTTCATGCGGAATAAACAAAAGTTCCACCAGCAGAAAACAAAAGTTTCTTCCAGTCGAAATAAAAGTTCCACCAGCACGAAACAAAAGTTTCTTCTAGTCGAAACAAAAGTTCCACCAGCATGAAACAGAAGTTTCTTCCAGTCGAAACTGTTGTTTCTTCCAGACAATACTGCAAAATTGTCCTTACACTTATTCTTCATCGAATCATTCATTGGCCAGATTCTTATCCTCACTATAAAATAACAGAGGCTGTTCCAAAACAATCTGAAACAGCCTCATCGCACAAGTTATCTTGTTGTTCTTTCTATTTCCGCTTCCGCAATTTCCACACAATAGCCAGAACCGCACCCAGAACCAGTACGGCCAGTGCTGTAAAGGCAATGGCTTCCGTCACATGCAGTGACTTCGGATCAAAGCGGAACTCAACAGTATGTTTCCCTGCCGGGACATTCATGGCACGCAGAACGTAATCAGCACGTCCGTGTGAAACTTCTTTTCCGTCCAGATAGGAACGCCAGCCCGGATAATAGATTTCAGAGAAGACAACCAGACCGCCCTGCTCTGAACTGACTTCATAGGTCAGAGCATTAGGTTCATAGGTCTTCAGAGTGATCTGTCTCAAGCTATCAGTTGCAGCAACCGGCTTCAGCACTTCAGCAAACTTCCGGTCTACCACAGCCGTATTTCGCGGATTGATACGGTGCAGTGCATCTATTTCTCCGTTGGCATTGTCCACATATTCCACTTCATCCACAAACCAGGCATTACCCAATGCGTAAGGATTGAAGACCGGAACCGTTTCTCCTCCCTGCAAAGGGAAAATGAAATAACGGGTATTCAGCATGTTCAGCACCGGAGTCAGATTGGCATCCAGCTTCGTCATGTCTGCTCCTGCTTCCGGAAACTTCTTGAACAGTGAAGTGATTTCACCCTGGATATGTTCCTCAATGATTTCCTGATAACGGCGCAACTTGGCGGCATGATATCCTCCGATGCTCTTATGCCAGTAAGCCGTATTGTTTTCATTGAAGGTATTGACTGACAGGTTCAGTACCCGATAATCCAGTGTCGTATCCTTCAAGATTTCCTTATCGGTTGCGGTCGGCTGACTGAACGGCTGCATTTCCGTTCCTTTGGCCACGAACTGTTCATCATAGAGATAGCGCTTGTTGACACTCCACATATCTGCCAGACAGAGCACTGTCAGGGCTCCCACCAGCAGACCAGCTTTCAGTTTACCGGCACAATAGGCCCACAACAATGCTACGCCAATCAGCACAATGAAGAAACTTCTCCAGGCATCGGCCGTGAAAATAGCCTGACGTACTTCCTCCAGATTGACAAGAATCGGAGCAAGCTGTTCGGCCGGAATGGCATTCTGAAGGGCACTCATCTCCATGCTGGAAACAAAGGAAGAGAAGAAGAAGCCCGGAGCCAGAGCAAACAGCAGGGAAATACCTGCGGTCAGCGCCAGACTGATGTAAAAGGCACGTGCCTGTTCACGCAACAGCTGAGGACGGTTGATAACCTCACGCAAGGCCATGACAGCCAGTAAAGGGATGGTGAATTCAGCAATTACCAGAATGGAAGAAACTGCACGGAACTTGCTGTACATCGGTACGTAATCGATAAAGAAATCGGTCAGCCCCATAAAGTTCTTTCCCCATGACAACAGAATGGAGAACACCGTACCTGCCACCAGAGCCCACTTCATAGGACCACGGACAATAAAAATTCCCAGCAGGAAAAGGAACATGACAAATGCTCCCACATATACCGGTCCGGAAGTGCCCGGCTGTTCTCCCCAGTATTGTCCCAGCTGGCCGTAGAGTCCCATATATTGAGGATCGGCCTTTTTCATTCCAGTCTCATTTTCCGAAAGAGGAACCGACGCACCTCCCTTGACATTCGGAACGAGCAATGAGAAGGTTTCACCGATGCCATAGCTCCACTGGGTGATGTAGCTGCGTTCCAGTCCGCTGTCGGTCTGGTCAGCAGAATTTTCCTTCACCAGTTCGCTTTTGCCTCGCATGGACTCCTTGCTGTATTCATAAGTATGATAAAGATTCGACAGATTGACGCACACTCCTGTCAGTCCTGCTACAATCAATACAGCCGTAGCCTTCAGGAATTGCGGTATCCGTCCTTCACGTTTCGCCTGCACTCCATATGCTATTGCCATAAACAGCATGACAAACAGGAAGTAATAGCTCATCTGCGGATGGTTGGCTACAATCTGGAAAGAAGTGAACAAAGCCGTCACGACCGCTCCGGCCAGCAGACGTCCCCGATAAACCAGCACCATACCGGCAATGGTAGGCGGGATATAAGCCAGCGCCATCAGCTTCCAGATATGACCGGCAGCAATGATGATGAAGAAATAGGATGAGAAAGCCCAGAGCACGGCACCCAGAGCGGCCATCCACACCCGGAAGTCAAATGCCCGGAGCAGAATATAAAATCCCAGCAACATGACAAATACATACCACACATAAGTAGGCAGGAACAAATGATATGCCTTGATGATACCCCCCAGCAAATCTGTTGAGTCATAACTGGGAGCAAGCTGATAGGTAGGCATACCGCCGAAAATGGAGTTCGTCCAGCGGGTACGTTCGCCCGTCCGTTCCTGATACTCCTGCATTTCGTGTCCGGCACCGATTCCCGCAACGGCATCATGCTGAGCCAGAATACGCCCTTCGGTTACAGCCGGAAAAAAGTAAGCAAACGAGATGACGGCAAACAAAAGAATTGCCACCACGTCGGGAAGTAATTTCCTGAACTGATTCATAATGAACAGATAGTTTATTAGTTAATTCATGTTTTCAGCCGACAAAGATAACACAATACTCCCTGAAAAGTCGTAAATTTGCGGAGTAAATTGATTAATAAGCATGAAAATAGGAATCATTACGGCCATGTCTTCCGAACAGAAACAACTGGCCAACCAACTCGAGAACCCGACGGAACGTAAGGAAGGTCCTTTCACCTATACGGAAGGAACCATCAAAAACAATACCATCATCCTGATGCTGTGCGGCATCGGAAAAGTGAATGCAGCAGCCGGAGCAGTGGAAATGATCCGCAACTTTGCTCCCGACTGTATCATCAGCACCGGTGTGGCTGGAGGCATTGACAGCTGCCTCAACGTGATGGATGTAGTAGTAAGCAGCCGGATCGTGTACCACGACGTATGGTGCGGCGAAGGCAATGCCTACGGACAGATCCAGGGACTTCCGCTCTACTTTACCGGCAACGAGACTCTCTACCAGTGTGCAATCAGCCTGGATACGGAAACAGCTATCCACGGAGGACTGATCTGTAGCGGTGACAAGTTCATCACTGACCGCCAGGAACTGGAAACCATCAAGGCGAATTTCCCGGAAGGACTGGCTGTTGATATGGAGTCTGCTTCCATCGCCCAGGTATGCCATCTGTACGAAGTTCCCTTCATCAGCTTCCGCATCATCAGTGATACACCGGGAGCAGAAAAGCATCTGGAACAATACAAGAACTTCTGGGGAGAAATGGCTGACCGCTCGTTCCATGTTACGGAGGCTTTCCTCAAGGCTCTGCCAAACAAACTTTAATTCAAGAACCTTCCATTTTATTTCATTCCTGACCATATGAAAAAGATACCAAGCTTTACCATTGACCATATCCACCTGCTGCGGGGCATTTACGTGTCACGCCAGGATCAGGTAGGAACAGAGACAGTCACTACATTCGATATCCGCATGAAAGAGCCCAACCGCGAACCGGCCCTGAGCCCGTCGGCCATTCATACCATGGAGCATCTGGCTGCCACTTTTCTGCGCAATCATCCCGTATGGGCCGACAAGATCATCTACTGGGGACCGATGGGATGCCTTACCGGAAATTATCTGGTGGTAAAAGGAGATCTGACTTCACGCGACATTCTGCCGCTGATGAAGGAAACTTTCAGCTTCATTGCCGGATACGAAGGCGAAGTTCCCGGAGCCACTCCACGCGACTGCGGAAATTATCTGCTGATGAATCTGCCTATGGCACGCTGGGAAGCCGCCAAATATCTGCATGAAGTTCTGGAGCAGGCCAGCGAAGAAAACCTGACCTATCCTGCTGCGGAAGCTTAAGTTCAGTCGAGGGAGTGTCATAACATTCAAATGGGAATTATGACACTCCCTCGAATCATTATGCACAAAGAAAAAAATTTTTTTGCACATTCAAAAACTATTTATACCTTTGACTAAAGATTATTTAAATCAAGTTTATAACTATTAGAAAAACATGAAAACACATCCGGGAAGCAGCTCTTACTCAGAAAAAAAGGGGGGGGGAGAAATTTTTCTTTTATTTACCCATGAGAAGAATCTTCTTTTTTATCTTCCTTAGTCTTTACACAGCAACAATCTTTGCAGAAAAATCAGACAGCATCAAAATATGGGGGCATGTATGTGATGCCTTCACCATGCATGGTCTCATAGATGGCGTCCAGGTGGAATTGCTGGACAAAGACAGTGTACTTCTGCAAAGGCAGCAATGGAGCCTGGAAGACCGCACGGAATCATCCTTCACAATGGACGCATTAAGAGGGGGGACATATATCATCCGGGTCAGTCATCCTGAGTATTCTTCACTGACTAAAAAGTTTACCATCCGCAGCAGCAAACGGGAAAAACGGTATTCCATAGGGCCTCTGAAACTACGCCGGCTTCCGATGAATTCACAAGCGCTGGACGAGGTGGTTATCAAAGCTACAAAAATCAAGTTCTTTACGCGGGGAGATACCGTTATTTATAACGCCAATGCATTCAATCTGGCAGAAGGCTCCATGCTGGATGCCATGATATCACAGCTGCCCGGAGCCAGACTGGAACGCAACGGGCAACTTTTCGTCAATGGGAAGAAGGTGGAAAGCCTGTTGCTCAACGGAAAGGATTTCTTCAAGGGAGACCATTCCGTCCTGCTGGATAATCTGCCCGCTTATACCATAGAAGACATAAAAGTGTACAACCGGCTAAGTGAACTGAGCCAGAGACTGGGACAAAAAGTGGACGACGGAGATCTGGTAATGGATATCAACCTGAAGAAACAATATCAGGTAGGATGGCTGGGTAATGTAGAAGCAGGAGGTGGAACACACGACCGCTGGCTGGGACGCGTATTTCTCACACGTTTCACCCCGCAGTCGCGCGTTTCACTTTATGCTACAGCCAACAACACCCACGAAAACCGTAAACCCGGACAGGACGGGGAATGGCTGCCCAGTGATATCGGAAACGGCACAAGCACTACCGAAAAAGGAGGAATAGACTATACAATAAGTGATAAATACGGACTTTTCGACCTGGAAGGACAACTGAACGCCCAGCATACGGACAACGACAATATAAGCAATCAGGCTACAGAGCATTTCCAGCAAGGGAAAACTACCTTCGGGAGAAACTGGAGTAAAGGGAACTCTCAGACCACAGAACTCTATACCAGACACAGAATGTATTTCAGACTGGGTCCCGAACGAAGCCGGAACAGCATAAACCTTACCGTAACCCCGGAACTGAATTTCTACCGGGCTAACGGAAACAACCGTTACCTGCAAGCTGAATTCAGGCAGGATCCGACAGTCATTGGAAGTGCCGGCTTCCTGCAGGAACAATTACAAAGTCCTGCCATCCAGCATACACTGCTTGACAGCCTGCTGATCAACCGGGTACGCTCAGAACAGCTCAGCCATGCAACTAAAATCAACGGAGGAGCCGTTGCCAACCTCAGCCTGTCCGTTCCGTTTACCGGCGGCATACTGGGAATCTCCGCCGGTTTCGATGCAGAACACCTCACGGACGAACGGCATGATCTTTACCGACTGGATTACTCTTCCAGCGAATCAGCCGCAGCAGACAACCGACGCCGTTATTTCAACTTGCCCTCGGATAAAAAACATGCAATGGCATCCATCGAATACTCCCATGGTTTCGATGAGAAATGGGAATGGATGATTATGCCACACCTGGATTATAATTTCACACAAACCGAACAGGAGAATTCACTCTACCGGCTGGATCTGCTGGAAGACATGGCATCAGCACCGTTAGGTTCGCTCCCATCCACCCGGGAAGCCCTGCTTTCCACACTGGACATCTCCAACAGCTATCTCACGGACAACCGGCTGCACGATGTTACATTGTCGCTGAGAGGGCGGTATGATCATGTGGAAGTCCGCAAGGGAAGACGGTATTCACGCCTGCGGTTTATATGGGACCCACGCATTACCATGCAGTCGGAAGAATGGATTTTTACAGGCGAGGAACAGAGTCAGAGTAGCCGGACAGTATGGTTGCCGGGAATGCGTCTGGAATTGCTCAGGAATACGCCGGGCATGAAACATCAGCTGGAACTGATTGCTGATTATAGCCAGAAAATGCCTTCCATGTTCCAGCTGATGGGTCTCCGGTTTGATTCGGATCCGTTGAACGTAGAACAGGGGAATCCGAATTTACGCCGAACCGGTATCTACACACTCCTCTTCAAGCATTCTTCACGGCCGAAAAATATCGGAATGATAAGTACCCATGTTACTGTCAATATATATCAGAATGCACTTGCCACCGGACAATTCTATAATCCGGAAAACGGAGTACGCACATACTGTCCTCAAAATGTAAACGGGAACTGGAACACCAACGGATCTGTCTGGTATGTCACTCCCCTTGGAAAGCAAAAACGTTTCAACCTGGAAATGCAGCTGGAAAATCAATATGTGCACAGCGTGGATCTCACGTCAAACAATGAAGATGCTTTGATACGCAGTTACGTAAAGACCAATTATCTCAAACTTCCGCTAAGCCTGGAGTACAGCCACGACAAATTGCGCGTGGGGGTCAAGGCATCTGCGGCATGGAACCATGCGGCCAGTGAACGGGAGGGATTCCAGAATGTAGATGCTGCAGACATCACATACGGACTGTTCGGACACTGGAATATGCCCTGGGGATTCACCCTCGCCACTGATCTGAACTATTATACCCGATACGGATATTCCAACGAACAGATGAACAGCCGGGACTGGGTATGGAATGCACAGCTTTCAAAGAGTTTCCTGAAAGGTAAGCTGATCCTGACTGCCGTAGGATTTGACCTGTTGGGGCAGCTTTCCAACATTACCTACAGCCTCAACGCTCAGGGAAGCATGGAAACATGGAAGAATGTTATTCCCCGGTACGGAATGCTCCGCATTGCATACCGGTTCAGTAAGAAACCGGAAAAGAAATAAATTATTCAGGGACATTCAGCCAATCTGTCCGTCAGATATTCACTGAATGTCCCTGTCTGATCAAATTACTTGTTGCCTTTATAAAACTTCGTCATTTCCTCAATATTCATGGCATTCTGCCTGAAGCGGGGATCTCCCTGTGCACTCTCGAGGGTATATGGCAAGGTCGTAGCTGAATCGGGCCAGGCAAAACCATACCAGCCTCGCTTGATTCCATCATCCTGATCCAGAAGTGACTTGGCATCATGGCTGGCCCATCCGGAAATACACTGAATTAACTGTGTATGTGGTCCAATGGCATCCTGTATGATTTTAAGATATTTCGCATCCGAATTTTCACTCATCAGCCAGTCTGCCTGCTTGAAGATTCTGCTGCCGGGACGAATCTGAGGATGAGTCAGATCATGGCAGGTAAGCCATACGATACAATCCGGATTCGCTCTCTTGGCCGACTGGTAAATTGTATCCCAGCATCGTTCTGTCGACCTGCGCTTATACTCCAGCACCTGTTCGTCCGTGATATGTTCCTTTCCCGGAAACGGTTCACCAAACAGTTCTTCATAGATCTGGCGCTCGCAGGGCATCCATTTCATTGCTTCAGCAGAATCCCGCGGTGCTGTGAATAAAGCATCAATCATAAAACCATCTATCCCTGTTTTGCTGACAGCTTCATAAATGACATTGCCCAAGTATGTCAGATACTCAGATGTATATACAATATGAAACATTGTCTGATTATCATAAACTTCATCAGGATGCTCCTTCATCCAACGGACATTGGTGCCCGGTGAAAAATACCCCATCACTTTCATTCCTTCACGATGTCCCATATCCACCAGATCCTTCAAGAAGTTCGACCGCAGCCCCGGAACCTTAGGGACAATGTCACTGTCATACCATGCATAGCCATTATGACTGACACAAAAACTCTGAATCGTATTCACACCATGAGCCTTGTACCATTCAAAATGTTCCTTAGGATCTGCCTGGGAATAGTCCTCAGGTAATGAAAGCCCTGCATAGCCTTTACCGCTCCAGTTAAAATCGATACAAAAAGCCTGTATCGGTTCATCGGCTGTCTTTTGAGCATTCTGATGACTACAAGCCATGAGGAAGCATGCCGCCCCAATAAATCCGAATCGTCTGATAATGTCCATATTCTTTTATTTACTGATTACCGAGAATTCACCAATATTAAACCGTTTCACATCATCTACAATCTGAATGGCCTTGAGAGTTATGAAACGGGCCTTGACGGGAGCAAAACGGACTTCCCGCAATGTAGGAGAATTCTTGATGTTTGAGAATTCACCTTCGGCTACCTTCTTTTGGGATGCCTCTGTTTCTCCCGCCCACACTTCATAACGGTGAATATATCCGGAAGTCCAACGGTTCTGTTCGGGCAGATAAGTGATTCCCGTCAGGGTGTGTTTCTCTCCCATATCAATCGTAGCAGAGCCCGTAGTAAACCAGTCTGCCGTATGAGGATCGCCATCAAAAAGATTACGGCTGTCAGTACCCAGCAGACGGAAACGACGCATAGGAAGATCAAATTTCTGAGTAGCAACCTCACTCTGTTTCTTAAAGTTCTTGTCATAGGCTATTGCCTTGATCTCACCCCGCTTGTTAAACACAAAAGGCTTCGTATATCTGTTCTTGCCCACTTGCGGAACCGAACCATTGGTAGTATAATAGATCTCACTCTCACGGTCATTGGCTGTAAGCACGATACGGTCGTCTGCATCGCGGCGGATAGCCGGTTCTACCATCAGATTGGGTGCAAGAAATGCTTCTACATTGGCAATACACAAAGGTCCCTTGGCCCGCTCAAAGTTTACACGGAGAGCACGGGTTTCGACCGTATTGAAACGAAGAATCCGCTTGTAACCGATGGTTGTTGTCTTCTCTGTAAGTGGCAGAGGAACAAATGTCCCGTCAGATGTCTGATATTCGACTTTGAAGGAAGCAACACGCTGTCCGAGTTCGATATACTCCTGCAGCAACAGACGATTCACTTTCTGAGGTGTATCAAACGTAAACGTAAGTACTCCGGCAGACACACCATCAGGCGTTGCCCAATAGGTATCGGAACGTCCGTCACTGACACGGGAAGCTTCAAACCCCTGCCCGCGCACCTGATCGGCCGTAACCTTGGCATGAACCAGTATATTGTCCTTCAATTCACGCTGAATCGTCTTCCACCATTCAATGGTCCGAACTGAATCAATCGGATGAATACGCCCGTGACGGTCAGGGCAGAAACTCAGAAGGAGATTGGCATTACGTCCCACACTCTGGTAATAGATATCCACCAGCTGGGCTACCGACTTCACCTTATTGTCTTCAGCAGCATGATAATACCATCCGGGACGAACGGATACATCAACCTCACCCGGCATCCACATTGAACCTGTTTCACAGCCTGTGGTCGGAGATACACTTGCAGCGTTCGGATCATCAAGTCCCGGCATCATAGCCCAGTTGGTCTCATCAGCCCAGCCTTCCTCATTACCGATCCAGCGGATATCACCGCATGTTCCGCCGAATATCATTGCTTTCGGAGCAATACCTTTGATGGTTCTCACGGCATTGGGATAATTGTAGTATTCTTCAAGATTGGGAATCGTCCGGTTCTCACGGGCTCCTCCATAATATCCGTCTCCTCCATTAGCACCGTCAAACCAATATTCAAACGTATCAGGATAGCGCTCCATCAGTTCACGGATCTGTTTATGAAAATATTCCACATACTCTTTCTTTCCATACTGAGCGTGATGACGGTCCCAGGGAGAAAGATAAAGTGCAAACTTCATGCCATGCTTCTGACAGGCTTTATGAATATCATCCAGCAAATCACCTTTGCCCTGGCACCACGAGGTATTTTTTACACTGTAATCTGTGTATTTAGAAGGCCACAGACAGAATCCGTCATGATGTTTGGCAACAATAAGCAATCCCTTCATTCCGGATTTTTTACATACTTCCACCCACTGCTCTGCATCAATCTCTCCTCCAATGGGAGCAAAACGCTCAAGAGGTGTATCCCCATATCCCCACTCCAGATCATTAAAAGTACTCATTCCAAAGCAGATCATGGCATATTGTTCCAGGCGCTGCCATTCCATATGTTCAGGACTGGGCAACGGATAAACCGGAGCCGGAGTTGCTACCTGGGCACCAGCACGGCCAGCCATCAGTAAAAGTGCTGCAAGAAATAATTTTCTGGTTCTCATTTTTATTATCTTTTGTTGTTTCTTATCCGACCTTCTTACGCCTGTTTCCGTATCCCAGCCTGTAAGAGTCCGGTGTATTCATTCATAGTATCTGCAAAAATAACCGCTTACAACATTTTGCCTTTGTAAAAAAATGAACTATTATTGTAAAATCTTATCCTTTATCACAAAAAAAGCATATGATATACTTAAATCAGACATACGAACTGCTCGCCGGCGGATTTCATGCCGGAAACAGATCATGGAACAAGCGGCATACAGAAATAGACAACTGTTTCAAGTTATACCAGCTCACAGAGGGAAATGTACACGTATGCAGCGATCAGGATGATTTTACACTGGAAAAAGGGAAAATGTATTTTATCAACGGAAGCAAACTGAGTAAACAGTATTGTAAAGAATCATTCTCCACTCACTGGATTCACTTTCTTCCCAAGGACCTGATGATTTATCAAGGACTGCTGAATCTGCCAGCCGTTGTAGAAATCGAGACTAACGGTATCTCATTCATCGGCCTGGAACAGCATATCGATATGCTGCTGAACAGTACCAAAATCTCATCCTGGGAATATGTTTTGTCGATCATGCATGTACAGGCTCTGATACAGACCGTGATAACAAGGCTGACGAAAGACTGCGATATCACTGCCACATCTACCAAAATCTACAGACTGGAACCGGCCATGCGCTACATGCACGCAAACTACAAAGACACCATCCATTTAAAAGAACTGGCATGCATGTGCAATGTATCCCCCAATTATTTTCATAAAATATTCAAGCAGACATTTAAAATCACCCCCACCAACTACATCATCCTGCTCAGGATGAATTCCGCACTGCAATTACTGAAAGACAACGGAGTAACCATAAAAGAGATTGCCTTTGAGCTGGGCTTTACCGACAACGCACACTTTTGCAAGACCTTCAAGAAATACTATGGCATTACTCCCGGAGAATATCAGAGAAATCAGAACAATATCTTATTATAATGATAACTGCATAAAAAATCCGGGCCGTCTCCAGTATGATGGAAACGACCCGGAATTTTGTTCGTTGCAGCAAGTAAAGAATTACTTACGCAGACCCAGTTCCTTAACGATAGAACGATATCTTTCGATATCACGTTCTTTCAGGTAGTTCAGCAACGCACGACGCTTACCTACCAGTGTAGTCAGGGCTCTTTCAGTGCTATAATCTTTTCTGTTGAGCTTCATGTGCTCAGTCAGGTGAGAAATACGGTATGAAAACAATGCAATCTGAGCTTCAGGTGAGCCAGTATCAGTGTTAGACTTTCCGTACTTTCCAAAGATTTCTTGTTTTTTAGCTGCGTCTAAATACATAATTTTGACTTTTTAAAATAGATAAATTTGATTTGCGGTTGCAAAGATAGGTATAATCTTTTAAACGACAAGCCTTTTCAGACTTTTTTTGTAAGTTTCCCGAATAAAAGATCAACGGTCAACTTCATCGGCATGTTCCACAAAAGTTGCCAGTGTAATCGGTTCAGCCTGCTCAAAGGCTGCCTTACGTGTCTTGCAGTCTTTACAGATACAGCTACGGCACTTGGACTGTTCGAAAACCGTACAGGGGTCCAGATGAATTGTCAACTGAATCCGGTCAGCATACTTCTTTTCCAGAATCTGCCGGAGATGAGCTCCTTCGTCATGTCCTTTTTCAATGGTATAAAACCAAGGAAGCGTCAGATCACAATCCATATACAGATAGTTACCATACTTGATTACCTTTGCATTATGAATATCAATCCAGTCAGGTGACCGTTTGGCATTCAGCTCAGAAGCCATGTCTTCCAACAAGGCCTCATCAGCCTTATCCAATAAATTGGCAATGGTCTTCCGCAGAATAGATACTCCCGTCACGATTATGATTCCACCGAAAAGGAAAGCAAGGACACTGTCAATCCAGGCAATTCCTGTAAAATACAGAACCAGCAAACCGGCCACCAGACCAATTGTGGAGTAAGTATCCGACTGCAGATGCTTTCCTCCTGCTATCAGTGCCATGGAATTATAACGCTTGCCGATATGTACACTGTACCATCCCATCAGATAATTGAGAAGTCCTGAAAAAGCCACAATGTAAATACCGATATCCAACTTCTGGATACCTGCCGGAAAAAACAGATGAAGTACACCTTCATAAACAATCAGAACACCGGCAAACGTAATCAAGATACCTTCCACTGAAGCCGAAATCTGCTCCATCTTTCCATGACCGAACGGATGACTTTTGTCCTTGGGCTGTGCAGACCAACGGAGACTGTACAAACTGACAGCCCCTGCAAGTACATTCACAATACTCTCCATGGCGTCGGTCAGAATGCCGACTGAATTGGTCAGCCAATAGGCAGCAAACTTACCTATCAGAATCAGGGACGAAATAAACACGATCCATCCCTGCACTTTTTGCTTGAGTTGTTCTTCGTTCATTCTTCCTTTGTTTTAAAAACGGGCAACAAATTTAATCAATTACTTCGCTGAATGTTCATCCGAAAGGAAGGATTTAAAAGGCTTCTGTGAGATTTGGAACGAATCGAAATAGTTCCTAACTTCGCAGCCGAATTTTAAACTAATACCCAACAGATACACAGAAGCATTACTATGGATCAACCAACAACAAGGAAAAACGCACGCATTGACGTAGCTGACGTATTAAGAGGACTGGCCGTAATGGGTATCATCGTCCTGCATTCCATCGAACATTTCAATTTCGGATCTTATCCGGACACCTCTGCACAAAGTGCCTGGCTGAACTTCACGGACAAAGCAATCTGGGACGGACTGTTCTTCATGTTCGGAGGAAAAGCCTATGCTGTATTCGCTCTGTTATTCGGATTCAGCTTTTTCATCCAAGACAACAATCAGCAAATGAAAGGCAAAGATTTCCGTCTACGCTTCTGCTGGCGCCTGATTCTGCTGTTCCTGTTCGGCAACCTGAATGCCTCATTCTTTACGGCAGAGGTACTGGTTCTCTATTCTTTGGTAGGCTTCATTCTGGTTCCGACCTGCCGCTTATCCGACAAGACCGTCCTGATACTGGCCTGTCTGTTGCTGATCCAGCCTCTCCCCCTATATTATACCTTACGGGCAACTTTCGATCCCACTTATACACCGCTGACGATTCCAACCCGTGAACTCTGGATGACGACCTACCAGTCACAGATGAACGGAACTTTCCTGGAAACTTTGCGTACCAACCTTTGGGAAGGACAATTAGCCAGCCTGGCATGGGCATGGGATCACGGACGCGTCTTCCAGACTGCAGCTCTCTTCCTGCTGGGTATGCTTGCCGGACGCCGCCGTCTGTTCCTCCAGGAAGCACTACCCGTATGGAATAAGATCTGTGCTGGTGCCATCATAGCCTTTTTCCCGCTTTATGGAATCAATAATCTGCTTCCTCAGTTCATTGAAAACCGCTCCATTCTGGTTCCCCTCTCACTGATCATCAGTTCACTTGCCAATTTTGCTTTCATGCTAATGCTTGTATCCGGTGTACTGTTCATGTATTACCGTACCCGTATGCAGTCTCTGCTGCGAAAAATCATTCCATACGGCAAAATGAGTCTGACCAACTACATCACCCAGAGTATCATCGGATCTTTCCTCTTTTACCACTGGGGACTGGGACTGCACAGCCATCTCACCATCACAGCCAGCTGCCTGACAGGAATCGTTCTTTTCTTCCTGCAATGGAAATGCTGTGACTGGTGGATGAAGCATCACGATCACGGTCCGCTGGAATATCTGTGGAAACGGGCTACCTGGCTCAGGTAGCCTGAAAAGGCAAAACCCCGGAACAAGCTTATAATAAATTGAAAAAACCATTTGTTCCGCATGAAAAATCAGAGGAAAAATCGTACCTTTGCGTCCAAATATATAGGTATAGTATGCAAGATATTAGAAACATTGCCATCATTGCCCACGTTGACCACGGTAAAACAACCCTCGTGGACAAGATGATGCTGGCGGGACACCTGTTCCGCAACGATCAGACCAATGGCGAATTGGTTCTGGATAACAACGATCTGGAGCGTGAAAGAGGTATAACCATTCTTTCAAAAAATGTCTCCATCAATTACAATGGTACTAAAATCAATATCATCGATACTCCGGGGCATGCTGACTTCGGTGGAGAAGTAGAGCGCGTCCTCAACATGGCTGACGGATGTATCCTGTTGGTTGATGCTTTTGAAGGTCCGATGCCACAGACCCGTTTCGTACTCCAGAAAGCACTGCAAATCGGATTGAAACCGATTGTAGTAGTCAACAAGGTTGATAAACCGAACTGCCGTCCGGAAGAAGTCTATGAAATGGTATTCGACCTGATGTTCAGCCTCAATGCGACGGAAGATCAGTTGGATTTCCCGGTACTGTATGGCTCTGCCAAGAATAACTGGATGGGTGAAGACTGGAAAACTCCGACCGGTACCATCACTCCGCTGCTGGATGCCATCGTGAAATACATCCCGGCTCCGAAGCAACTGGAAGGTACTCCGCAGATGCTGATCACCTCACTCGACTATTCATCTTATACCGGACGTATTGCCGTAGGCCGTGTACATCGCGGAACTATCAGTGAAGGCATGAACATCACTCTGGCAAAACGTGACGGAACGCTGGTTAAATCAAAGATCAAGGAAGTACATACATTTGAAGGGTTGGGACGCAAGAAAGTAGAATCGGTTTCTTCCGGTGATATCTGTGCCATTATAGGTATCGATGGTTTCGAAATCGGTGATACCATCTGCGACTTTGAAAACCCGGAACCGCTGCCACCGATTGCTATTGATGAACCGACCATGAGCATGCTGTTCACCATCAACGACTCTCCGTTCTTCGGAAAAGAAGGAAAGTATGTGACTTCACGTCACATTCACGACCGCTTGATGAAAGAGTTGGACAAGAACCTGGCTCTGCGCGTTCGCAAGACTGAAAATGAAGATGGAAAATGGATTGTTTCCGGACGTGGTGTGCTTCATTTGTCTGTATTGATTGAAACCATGCGTCGTGAAGGCTATGAACTTCAGGTAGGCCAGCCTCAGGTTATCTTTAAGGAAATTGACGGTGTCAAATGTGAACCGATCGAAGAACTGACCATCAGTGTTCCGGAAGAGTTTGCCAGCAAGATGATCGATATGGTAACCCGCCGTAAAGGTGAAATGGTATCCATGGAAACTCAGGGTGACCGTGTAAACATTGAATTCGACATGCCGTCACGCGGTATCATCGGTCTGCGTACAAATGTTCTGACTGCGTCTCAGGGAGAAGCTATCATGGCTCACCGCTTCAAGGAATATCAGCCGTATAAGGGAGAAATTCCTCGCCGTACCAACGGTTCCATGATTGCAATGGAAAGCGGAACAGCTTTTGCCTATGCCATCGACAAACTGCAGGATCGCGGTAAATTCTTTATCTATCCGCAGGACGAAGTGTATGCCGGACAGGTAGTTGGTGAGCATGTTCACGAAAATGACCTGGTGATCAACGTAACCAAATCAAAGAAACTGACCAACATGCGTGCTTCCGGTTCTGATGATAAAGCCCGCATCATCCCGCCGGTTATCTTCTCACTGGAGGAAGCTCTGGAATACATCAAGGAAGATGAATACGTAGAAGTTACTCCGAAGAGCATGCGTATGCGTAAAGTGATTCTGGATGAAACAGAACGTAAACGTGCCAACAAGAACGCATAACACACTGTATATCCTAAATAAAAAAGAAACAGCTTCACGATGTATTGTGAAGCTGTTTCTTTTTTATATTTGAGTCATATTCTCTCTTCCATATCCTTCCGAAAGAGAAATATGCTGACATCTCAGTTTTTCTCTTTCGGAAGAATAGTCTTTTCCACAAAATAACGAGGACGCCGTTTCACCTCCTTATAGATCTTACCCACATATTCGCCAATTATTCCACAGGCCAACAAAATGGCTCCGCCAATAAACCACAAGGAAACCAGCAAAGAAGTCCATCCCGGAATTGCCGTACCTTCTACAAACGAGCAGATTCCATATACAATAGCCAAAAGGGCTATCAGTATAAACACAAGGCCAAGATAAGTAATGTAACGCAACGGACGTACCGAAAAAGAAGTAATCCCATCAAGTGCAAAACTGAGCATCTTACTGAAAGGATATTTTGACTCACCCGCAAAGCGGGGACTACGGTTATAATAAACAATGGCAGAAGGATATCCCAATGAGGAAACCATTCCCCGCAAGAACAAGTTACGTTCCGGGAAAGAGACCAGTGCCTGCAACGTACGTTTGCTCATCAGCCGGAAATCAGCATGATTGTAAACGATATCTCCTCCTAAGCCACGTATCAGCCGGTAAAAGGCCTGTGCCGTATGCTTTTTGAAGAAGGTATCAGTCTTACGCTCCTTCCTGACTCCGAAAACAATATCAATACCCTTATTGAAATAATCTACCATCAAGGGAATAGCTTCAACATCATCCTGCAGATCTGCATCGATAGAAACAGCAGCATCGGCATGCACAGCAGCCCATTCCAAGCCGGCCCACAGAGCTTGCTGATGACCGACATTATGAGCTAGCTTGAGTCCGGATACACAAGCATAAGCAGTTGAGAGACTTTCTACCAGGCTCCAGGTCTTGTCCCGGCTTCCATCATCTACATACAAGATCTGCCCTTCTGTGATCCTGCCTTCCTCTACCATGCGCTGAATCACAGCAGACAAACGGGAAGTGGTTTCAGACAACACTTCTTCTTCATTATAACAAGGTACTACAATTACCAGTTTCATAGCATATCTCCTTTTTTCTTTTCCTTAAACACCCAACGTACCAGCAGGAAATTAACCGGCACCGCAATGGCAAACACAGGGAACGGAGCCCATTCTTCCCGAACCCCCAACCAGAGAAACAGATTCAGCAAAACCAGATGAAGTAAATAGTTTACTGCATGCGCTCCTCCCATTCCTGTCAGCTTTTTCCACGATGGAGCTGAATGGAAAGTGAAATAAGCTGTCAGATAGAAGTTCACCAGAAACGACAATACATATCCGATCGTATAGGCTATATTGACATTTATCACCCGCTGCAGGAAATAATAAATTCCATAATGCAGAAGTGTTGCGATTACCCCTACAAGAGCAAAACGCAACGCCTGTCCTCCCAGTTGTTTCCGTTCACTCACCATGTTTCCAGAACCGATAGAAATGAAGGATTTTATGATCATCACAGCTGCGGTGACCACTGTCAAAAATCTCTTCTACCTGATAATCGGGATAAGTCCGTTCAAAGTCTTCGATCTCTGAATTACCTACAATCAGAAATCCTTTTTCCGGCTCAAAGACATCGAATGGCATCACACGATCTCCTAAATAGAAATTAATCGTAAAAGGATGCATTCGGTTGCCTGGAGTAATATCTGTTCGATAGGAATAAATTTTTCCTTCAGGAACAATACCCGCAATACGTTCTGCCACAGGCTTATCGGACTTCACATTCAGAACAGCAGGCTGGAAAAGTCCATCAAGTCCCAGAAACACCGTAAAGATAACCCCAATAACAGAATAGGGTAAGCCAGACGCAGAAACATCTTTCTTCAACGAAGAGAAGAACCAGCCTATAGCTGCAATCATTGCCGCCAGCAATACCCAGGACACCAAACCTAGCGGCAACTCTTCCAGTGCATGCAGAAACGCTACATTCTGTGCCGCATGACGTCCTGAGAAAATGGTGTCAGGAACCCATCCCATCCGAAGTGCAAAAAAGACAAGTAATAACAAAGATGACAGCCCGGCCATTACACTTCCGAAAATCTTGACCACTTGTGTACGGTTTCGGTTCAGGTAGAGCAAATACTCTGCCAGGAAGTAAGCCAGGAAAGGATAGATCGGCAGCAGATACACACTACGTTTGCTTTTAGGGATGCAGTAGAACACAAAAATCAAAACAATACTAAGCAACGAAAATAGACGGACATCATCCATCTCACGAATGTACGTACGGAAGCGGTTCCACCATCCGGACAGCTTACCGGACACCTTATGATACTTCAGAAAGAAAAGAGACAAAAGCACCAACAAGGTATAAGGAGCATAACCGGCTACAACGGTAATCACATTATAGTAGGCAGGATTTTCATGAGAAGAATAACTCATCTTGCCAAGCAGACGAAGTACATTTTCTTCCAGCACCAGCTGCAGGAACTCTTCTCCTCCCTGCTGATAAGCTGCTACATACCATACCAAAGGCAATACGCATGACGCCAGCCCTATCCCCAGGAAAGAAAGAAAAATCCGGCCGAAATGCATACCTCTGATCCATAAGAATACAGCTGTAACAAGACAAGGTAAAACCATTCCTACCGGACCTTTGGTTAGGAAAGCTCCGCTCAGACAAAGTATTCCAAGCCAGGGAACTCCTTTCAGCCCCTTTTCTCCCCACCGGTATAACTGGTAAAGAGCCATCACCATCAAGGCTGCCAGCAACATATCTACCCGACAATTTGTTCCTGCCCGATGAACCTCAAAATTAGTCAATGTAATAAGTCCCATCAGAAAAGCAAGTTCACTACCCCGCCGACGAGCATAAAAGCCATAGCCAGCCAATACCATCAAAGCCAGTGCAACAGCTGACGGCATGCGGGAAGTATATTCCGACACTCCCCCGGCAATTGTAGAAAACAAAGCGATACACCAGTGAAACAAAGGTGGCTTATAAGCCATATCTACTCCGTTATTGACAGGTAAAACCCAATTACCATCCTGCAGCATCGACAGAGCAACTACTGCTTCCCGAGGTTCTCCCCGAGTATTAAACAAGGCTTCTCCAAGAAAAAGGAACAGGGAAGCCACACAAAGAATGGCCAACAGCCACGCGTATTTATCTTGTTTCTTCATCATAAGTATCTACAAAGATTATGGGTTACACGACAGATCCAGATACTGATCCACTCCTTTCTCTGCCCGTTGTTTCCCCGTAGCAGCCGTATTTTTCAACATCTGTTCATTCAAAGGTGCACGATCAGCATTCTTTACCGGATGATAAAGATGAACAGCCGGAGCCATCAGTTTGGCATTCTGGCGCACCAGTCCACAATTATAAAGCCGTTGAAAGAATTCCCAGTCTTCAAATCCCCAGCCAACAAAGTTTTCTTCGAATCCATTCACCCGAATATAATCATCTTTCCACACTCCCATATTACAGCTTCTGGCACGTTTTAATCCACTGTTTCCCTTAATAAAACGGTGTAAAAATGGCAGCCTTAGCATCACAAGCCGACGGCGCAGTCCTGGTGTCCAAAAAGTGATATCTGGGGAAAGTTTCTTACAGATCCGCTCTGTTCCTTTCTTCATCAGACGTGCACGACTTCCGGTCGTAAAGTATCCCCGCTTCATCAGGGTGCGATGATCCTCAATAAAATGACGCCCAAGCACCATATCACCATCAATCATAACCAGATAAATTCCCCTGGCACGAGCTGCTGCTACATTACGTGCTTTTGAGACCCGGAAACCTTCATCAGGAATCCACGAATGAATCAGCGGCACAGGAAAAACCTTCTGATAACGCTCAATCAATTCACGGGTTGGAGTCCCGGAGCCATCATCTGCGACTATAACTTCTAAAGGAAAAACCTGCTGTTTCATCACACTCTTCAATACGATCTCTAAAAAAACAGGTGTATTATAAGTTGTAATAATCAATGAGATTTCATCAGCAATCTGCTTCATAACTTATAGGATTTATAAATTTACAACTGCCCGCTGGTTTCAAAATAGCGCTGCATTACCATTAATTGAAGAAGTTCCTCACGCTTGTTATCCCTGAACTGAGATACATACTCATGCGCATGTGCTATAATCTCCTCTGCTTTCTCCGGATAAGCAATGTAATATTTAAGTTTGTCCTCAAAGTCAGAAAAATCTTCTTTCACTTCCACATAATGATAATCAGGTATTAACTGTCCTTCCATAAACCAGGTTTCACAAGTTGGCCTGGTCATGACTGCCAGAGAATTAGATGACATGACCCATTTCAGATTCGAAGCCACATCATTTCCTTCCAAAGCTATGATAAACTTGTAATCCAGATGTTCCCGAATGGTTTTCTTATCTGTCATCCACTTCTCAGGGCATCCTTCATTCCGCCCTACCACACCGCAGTCACACATCGGATGACCAAAGAAACGTTGCAGAAAGGCTGTACGAAGGCGGCTCTGACGGATCTTCCCCCGAAATATAGCACAATCTTTCTTCTCGCGGAACGGCTTCGTATCATATACATACATGAAATGGCGCAACTTATCCAGTTTTAATACCACCGAGTTCATATTATCTTCCGAAAGCAAACGGCTCTTTACAATAGTTGGTTCCTTGGGGGTAAAATAAACATCCCCCGGACAGAAATTCCAACGCAACCGAGGAGGAAACCAACGGGTTACATCATGCTGATCAAAATAATAAGCAGTATGAAACATCTTACGGCGGTAATCTCCAAGAGCTCCCGTATAATGAATCCAACTCCGGTCACGAGTCAGCTTATCTTCCATCGAAATAGTCCACGGGGAAGTGATCCGCATATAATAATCCACCCGCTGCTTGAGATACTCATAATCCGGTCGTTTCCGTGCAGCTTCCAGCATGCTTTTACGACGGGAACGATAATACGCATCCGGTATGGCCAGACCAATAAACTTCTGCAAGAAGTTGAGAAACTTCACCGGTTTCCCACTCCGTAATTTATAGAATAGATGATCAGACATATAATAAACGGTAATCTATTAATGAAATGTTTCCAGACAAAGATAGCGCTTTTATATGAATATCTTATATCTTTGCAAAAATGAATGCAAAAACACCTTTTCAAACACAAACGAATTCTACTGCCTAAACAAAGAAACTTAACAAAAACAGAAAGATGAAATACTCCGTAAAAATTATCATACCGTTCTATAAAGAAACACTGAAGGACTGGGAGAAAGCTGCCCTGGCCAATAACATGGAAAAGCTATCAAACTATCCTGTAGTTTTTCTCAAACCTGAAGGACTGAACATTTCCTCATATGAACAAGCTTACCCACAAGCTGAAACAATCAGTGTTTCTACCGACTGGCTAGGCACAAAAAGAGGTATTGCCGGATATAATGAGATGATGATGTCGGAAGCTTTCTATCAGCTGTTTTCGGATTGTGAATATATTCTGATTTGCCATACAGATGCCTGGATCTTCCGTGACGACCTGTCAGCCTGGTGCCAAAAAGGTTACGATCTGATTGCTGCCCCCTGGCCTACACGTCCCAGATACAGACATTTCCCGATGAAACAGTTTATTCAGCTAAAGAAATGGTTGTTTTCTTCTCCTGAAAAGATTTCCCGCATGCAGATGTATGACAAAATCGGGAACGGCGGATTGTGCCTTCGAAAGGTAGATTCCTTTATTCAGGCATGCCGAAAATATGCCCAGGAAATCGCGGACTTCAACGCCCGGACAGACTCCATGCATAACGAAGATATCTTCTGGGCACTGATTCCGAAGGAGTTTCATTATCCCGATGTTCAAACTGCCATTCAATTTGCATTCGACCTGAAACCGCGAGTATGCTATACTCTCAATCATAAGGAATTACCCATGGGATGCCATGGATTTATGCACAAAAGCCGCATGAATTTCTGGAAGCCTTTTACTCCCTGCATCCCCTGACCGGACAAACCGGCAGCAGCCGGCAAAAATTCAGAGTCAGCCTAAGCGTTGCTTTGCTTCCATTCCAGCCACTGTTCTTTGGTACGCTTCCAACGCTTATGCGTCCAAAGCCAGTAGGCAGGCCGACGACGGATGCTTTCTTCGAGCAGACGGGCATACCAGTCGGTCAGATCATAATCAGCATATTCTTTCGGATGAAGAGTCATCAAGCGGAAAGTAGCCCGATAATATCCGCGTTTCACACGCTCTACATCCACGTAATAAAGAGCAGCGTCCACCTGTTTGGCAATCCGTTCTGCCCCGATAAAAAAAGAAGTCTCATGATTCAGGAAATGCGTCCAGTGATTCATGTTTTCCAATTTAGGCAACTGGTCAGCAATAAATCCGATCATAACTTTCTTTTCCTGTTTCCGCAGGGTCAGAATCCGGCGAAGGGTATCCTTCATCAGAATGGACTCTCCGCCAAATTGTCCACGCAACCGCAAGAAGAGTTCATCAAATGCCTTATTATAAATACGATGGTAAATCTGTCCTCCGTGCATATCCGGTATCCAGCTGCTTAATGAAGCTATATATTCCCAATTACAGTAATGTCCCAAATAAAGAAAACAGAACTTCTTGTCTTCCCGTTCCAGATCAGCACGCACCTCATCAAGATTCGTAAATTCCATACGCCGCTTCATCTCTTCCCGTGAAATGGAAAACATCTTAATTACTTCCATCACATAATCACAGAAGAAATGATAGAACTGCCGTTCGACAGCCAGTCTTTCCCGAACTGTCTTTCCCGGGAAGCATTCTGCCAGCTGTTTTTCCACAACCTTCCGACGATATTTCACAACATAGAACAAAGGGAAAAACAGAATATCAGACAATAAATACAAAAGCCTCAGCGGAAGCAGAGACAACAAATATAAAAAAGCGAATAGTATGCGGTATAAAATATTCATTCGGTCTATCGGATTATAACAAAGGACAAAACTACAAAAAATATGACATCCTGCCACGAGCCCGCCGTAATTTTTACAGACTGAATAGCGGAGCTAAGGTATTTTACACTATCTTTGCAGCATACAAGTAGTTACATTCCTTGATTATGAAAGAATTCTTCCAACTCATGCGGCGATTTGTTTCGCCCTACAAGAAATACGTCTGCTGGGCTGTCGTGCTGAACATCCTTTCAGCTGTCTTTAATGTATTTTCCTTTTCTCTGCTGATTCCAATCCTGAATATTCTGTTTAAAACCAACGCACAGGAAAAAATCTATCAGTATATGGACTGGGAATGGTCTGTTGACTCCCTGAAAGAAACAGCTATCAATAATTTCTATTATTACGTTAACCAGCTGATCGATGCATTCGGGCCCTCTACAACATTATTGTTCCTCGGGCTATTCCTGGCTGGGATGACCTTCCTGAAAACAGCGTGCTATTTCGGTTCCACTGCTGTCATGGTTCCTCTGCGTACCGGTATCGTACGTGATATCCGTACTATGGTTTATTCCAAGGTGAGCTATCTGCCCTTAGGATTCTTTTCGGAAGAACGAAAAGGAGACATCATTGCACGTATGAGCGGTGACGTAGCAGAAATTGAAAACTCCATTACCAGTTCATTGGATATGTTGCTCAAAAACCCTATTCTGATCATATCCTACTTTGCCACACTGATGATCATCAGCTGGCAGCTTACGGTATTTACCATTCTGGTTCTGCCAACTATGGGCTGGCTTATGGGAAAGATCGGCCGCAAACTGAAAAGACAGTCACTCGAAGCTCAGGAAAAATGGGGAGAAACCATGTCTCAGCTGGAAGAGACACTGGGAGGACTGCGTGTCATCAAGGCATTTACGGCTGAAGAAAAAATGATCAGCCGATTCAATAAATGCAGCAATGAATATCGTGATGCAACAAGCCGTGTCTCCATCCGTCAGGCTCTTGCTCATCCCATGAGTGAGTTTCTGGGCACCGTACTGATTGTATTCGTCCTCTGGTTCGGAGGCTCTCTGATTCTTGGAAACAATTCTTCCATTGATGCTTCCACTTTTATCTACTACATGGTAATCCTGTACAGCATCATCAACCCGCTGAAAGATTTCTCAAAAGCAAGCTACATGATCCCGCGTGGTCTGGCCTCCATGGAACGTGTAGATAAAATCCTGAAAGCGCCCAATCCGATTGTGGAAAAAGCAAACCCTACACATCTTTCAGCACTCAACGAAGAAATCCGGTTCAACCATATTTCTTTCAGCTACAACGGACAAACACAGGTCCTCAATGATATCAACCTTCGCATCCAGAAAGGAGAAACCATTGCTCTGGTCGGCCAAAGCGGTTCGGGTAAATCTACCCTGGTTGATCTATTGCCGAGATTCCATGATGTACAAGAAGGAGAGATTCTGATTGATGGAATCAACATCAAGGATGTTTCCATCAGCGACCTGCGTTCACTGATCGGCTATGTCAATCAGGAAGCAATTCTGTTCAATGACAGTTTCTACAACAACATCACATTCGGCGTAGAAAACGCGACGAAAGAACAAGTGATTGAAGCTGCAAAAATTGCCAATGCCCATGAATTCATCATGGAGTCGGAACAAGGATACGATACCAACATCGGAGACCGCGGCTGCCGCTTATCCGGAGGACAACGCCAGCGTATCTCCATCGCACGGGCCATTCTGAAGAACCCGGCAATCCTGATTCTTGATGAAGCTACTTCTGCTCTTGACACAGAAAGCGAACGTCTGGTACAGGAAGCACTGGAACGTCTCATGAAGACACGTACCACCATTGCCATCGCCCACCGGTTATCTACCATCAAGAATGCAGACCAGATTTACGTACTTTATGAGGGAAGAATCGTGGAAAGCGGCAAACACGAGGAACTTTTAGCCAAAAATGGCTATTATAAACGGCTGAATGACATGCAGGCTTTATAATTTCCCCAGCTTTTCCAGGATACCATCCCGATAAGCCTTCCAGAATTTGGCCACATCATCCAGGGTATATACATCCTTAAAGGGTATTGTGGCCAGCGCTATGACTATATAGCCCAGTACGGCATGGAAGCTGCGCAGGTAGCGTACAGCCCAGTTCTTTCCATACCGGTGATTCAGATAGGCAGCATTCCGTACCTGATAGAAGCGTTTCCATTTTTTCTTACGGCTCCGGGTCTCCCAGTCATCATCCGAAAAGAACTTTTCCTTATCCATTAAAGCTGAGGGAATATATAAGATCCGGAAACCGGCCAGGACTGCACGCAGGCAGTAGTCTGTATCATCACAAAAGATAAACAGCTCTTTATTGGGTAGCCCGATCCGTTCCACTGCCTCCCGACTGATGCAGAGTCCTTCAAAAGCTGTTCCACAGATATCCACAGGTGAATCAATCACCCTGCCTTTCAGCTTCTGCTGATACATGGAAGCAAAAGGATTGGTCAGGTTGACTTTCTGGAAATCATTAGTAAAGATCTGTCCCTCCATCAAACGTCTGGGCGCAAGAATACCTACGCCGGATTCATGGGTGTAAGGCAGAAGATGCTCCATACAGTCCGCACGGGGAAATACGTCATCATCCATACACCAGATCCAGTCAGCACCAGCCTGATATGCATACTGAATGCCCCGGTAAAAGCCACCGGAACCTCCTACATTCTCCTGATGAATGACAGTCAGATCTTTCTGGTCATCCAACCATTCACCTGTTCCATCTGTACTACCATTATTTACGACCACGATGGAAGAAACGGGAGTATTCGCACGCAGACACGTGATGTTTCGCTTCAGCAATTCTTTCCGGTTGTAGGTCACAACCACAGCTTTTATATTCATGGCTATTTATCAGTAAAGTCCGTCGATTTTTCCAGGTTGTGTACTCCGGTAAGCTACCATCAGACGATAACATGCTTCCGGATCAAGCCCGCGTTCTTTCGCATACGCCTCGGCCAGTACCCGATGCATGTGAGGAGTAGCAGGCAATCGTTCCAGGTTTTTACAGCCCGCTTTCATATCCAGCGGACCGACAGCCAGGCGATTCAGATCAACCACTTCCAGATACACCCCCTGTTCCGTATGCAGAAACAGAATATTACCGCGGCCATAGTCCTTATGTGCATAGCCGTGGTTATGGAGTATTCCGGTAATCCGTCCCACTTCGCTCAATACTTCGTCTTCATACGAAAATTTCTGTTTGAACAAAGCCTCGTATGTATAAGGACAGGGAGAAACATAGGTCACATAGTAACTTCTGTCAAACAGTCCTCCGCGACGTACATTGATATAACCCACCGGACGGGGAGTACCAACACCTATTTCGAGAAACATACCGGCATGGATATAGGATCGTTTGGCCTTGGAAGGACGGAATATTCCATAGACAAACCGGTTGATCAGATTAGGGCGATGAAATGATTTCACCACAAACTCCTGCTCTCCGTACTTCATTTTCCGAAGTTCATTACGTCCTTTATGAATAACAGTTCCCTCTCCCCTGTCGAAACGTTCCGGCACGGAAAGCATGAAATCCCTCAGTGATTCACAGTCAGGATGAAGAACCAGTGTACGATGATTCAGCCAACTCATATCTGTCAGATTTTATCCAGGCCTTTGGTAAACTTCAGCCAATAATATTTCAAGGGATTCTTATATTTCAGCTGTTTCCAGGGACGACTGCCGTGAGGACGGTGCCATACAGGCAAAGTCGTAAACAAATAGTTGCGGAATCCAAGTTTCAAAGCCTCATGAGAAATCGTTACATCAAACCAATTCTTTGAGGCATCCAGATTGTGAAAATCGAAAGCCCGCAAAAACTCCGGAGTCAGCAACGAACAGCAGAAACTGCAGTGTTTCTTCTCGGCATACACCTGTCCCTCCTTGCCCAAAGCATGCAGGTAAGGATAATTAATGACTCCCTGCTCATCGGTTGTCACCGCTGCAGCAATCGCACACTTTTCATAAGAGGAAGCTCCGTCATACAACGCCTGAAGAGTATCTTTTTTCACTACTACATCCGATTCTACGATCAGCAGTCCGGCATCAGCAGCAATCGCTTCTTCCTGGGTTTTCTGGAGTACCAGCAGATAGTTAGGCGAAGGATGATCAGTCAGATCCGAAAGATTGACCAACCGGAACCCCATCTCACGGGAAGCTTTTTCCAACCGGCGGGTATTCTCTTCCGTACTGAAATCATTATAGACTGTATAGGTGAAAGGCACCTTTAATTCAGAGTTGACAATTGCCTGAACAGTTTCAAGCGTAAAGTCGATCGAGTCTTTGACAGGAGTGATGATATGCAGGCACTTCATGACTTTTCCAGATTATATTTTTAGCAAAGGTAAAGGAAATCTCCTGTCTCTCCAATTATTTTCAATAAAAGTATGTACCTTCGCGGTCACTATCCCAAAAAGAGGAAAGAATAAAGATGAAAGTAATTGTAGACAACAAAATCCCTTACATACGCGAAGCTCTTTCGCGCCTGGCAGACGAAGTGATCTATTTGCCGGGACATGACTTTACTCCCGACATTGTAAAAGATGCAGATGCACTGATCATCCGTACAAGAACCCACTGCAACCGGCAGCTGCTGGAAGGCAGCCAGGTACGGTTCATCGGTACGGCAACCATCGGTTTCGACCATATTGATACGGAGTATTGCCGGGAAGCCGGTATTGCCTGGAGTAACTGCCCCGGATGCAATGCCGGAGCCGTAGAACAATATCTCCATTCTGTTCTGCTCCTGCTCCAACAGGAAAAAGGAATCCGTCTGGACCAGGCTTGCCTGGGCATTGTAGGAGTAGGCCATGTAGGAAGCCGTATCCAGCATCTGGGTGAACGGCTGGGTATGCGGATTTTGCTCAATGATCCTCCCCGTGCTGACCGCGGAGAAAAAGGTTTTGCGGATCTGCACACCCTGGCACAGGAATGTGATATTCTGACATTCCACACTCCTTTAATTCGGGAGGGAAGTTATGCCACCTATCATCTGGCTGATGAATCATTTTTCAAAAGCCTGACACGCCGTCCTTTCATTATCAATACCTCACGGGGAGAAGTTATCGATACCGGTGCCATTCTGCACGCACTGGACAGCAAACAGATAGCCGGAGCAGTCCTTGACGTATGGGAACACGAGCCCAACATCAATCTGGAACTGCTGGACAAAGTATTTATCGGTACTCCTCATATAGCCGGATATTCTGCTGACGGAAAGGCCAACGCTACACGCATGGTACTGGAAGCCTTCTGCCGTTTCTTCCAACTGCCTGCCGACTTTCAGATTACCTTACCCGTACCTGACCAGTCTCTGTTTGATGCAGACGAAGATATCCGGACCCTGCAACAGTACAATCCTCATCGGGACTGCGACAGTCTGCGTGCCCAACCTGCACTTTTTGAGCATCTAAGAGGTGATTATCCTTTACGGAGAGAATAAAATCTCCAAATTTCTTTTTAACTTTGTTTGCGCAAATCTAATCAAACATCTTCATGAAAAATATTAAAACATTTTTGACAGCCAGCATTGTCGGAGCTGCTGTCTCTTTGAACACATATGCACAACAGGTACAGGGGTTTGTACACCAGCAGTCGGAAGCATCCGGCTATGTCTGGCCAACCGACGAACAAGTTCTTGACAAACTGGACAAATGGCAGGATCAGAAATTCGGCGTATTGTTCCACTGGGGATTGTATTCCGTCCCGGGTATTGTAGAATCATGGTCTATCTGCTCTGAAGATGAAGAGTGGATTCCCCGTGATACCACAATGACTTATGATGCTTACAAGCAATGGTACTGGGGGCTGAAAGATAAGTTCAATCCCGTCAACTTCAATCCTGCGCAATGGGCTGAAGTCATGAAAGATGCAGGTATGAAGTATATGATCTTCACCTCCAAGCATCACGACGGATTCTGTATGTTTGACTCCCGCTACACAGACTTTTCTATTGCTCACGGAGCCTTCAAGGACAACCCGAAAAAAGATGTGGCACGCTATGTATTCGATGCTTTCCGTCAGGAAGGTTTCATGACGGGATGCTATTTCTCCAAACCCGACTGGCATTGTTCCTGGTACTGGAATCCCTACTTCGCTACCCCGAACCGCAACCAGAACTATAAAAAGGAGCGCCACCCGGAATGGTGGAAAAAATATCAGGAGTTCACTGAAAACCAGTTGAACGAACTGATGGAAAACTATGGCAGCTTTGACATTCTGTGGCTGGACGGCGGATGGGTAACCGGCGATGACATCAATCTGGACCGCATTCTTGAGAAAGCACGCCAGAAACATCCGGGACTGATCTCAGTAGACCGCAGCATCCGGGGCAAGAATGAAAACTACCAGACTCCGGAAAGAGGTATTCCAGAAAAGCAGCTCAACTATCCGTGGGAAAGTTGTATCACGCTGAGCAACGACTGGGGATGGACTCCCAATGCTCCCTATAAATCTCCGGAGAAAGTTATTGCCATGCTGACAGAGATCACGGCCAAAGGAGGATGTCTCCTGCTGGGAGTAGGCCCGACCCCTGATGGAATCATTGAACAGCCTGTAACGGAACGGCTTCACAAAGTGGGTGAATGGCTGCGCCGCAATGGGGAAGCTATCTACAACACCCGGACAACTCCGGTCTATCACGACGGAAAGACCTGGTTCACGGCCAACAAGGATGGAAAAACCCTGTATGCCATCTATACCATAGAAGACAATGAAACACTCCCCAACGAGATTTCATGGACCGGCAACCTTCCGAAAGGCAAAATGACCTTACTCCAGACCGGTAAAAAAGTGAGCTATACCTGCCGCGACAACCGCGTAACAGTTCAGTTGCCCAAAGGCCTGAAATGCGAATCGCTGGCATTCCGTTTTCAGATTAATACCAACCAACGATGAGAAAAACATTATTGCTTATAGCAGCCTGTTGCCTGCAGGGAATGACCATAGCACAGGAACCAGTCTACCGACAGGCATCCGCTCCCATTGAAGAACGTGTCAGTGACCTGCTGGGACGCATGACACTTGAAGAAAAAATCGGACAGATCTGCTGTCCTCTGGGATGGGAAATGTACACCAAAGTCAGTCCGGACAGTGTAACCATCTCGGACAAATACAGACAACAGATGGACGAAGCTCCCATCGGTTCCTACTGGGCTGTTCTCCGTGCCGATCCGTGGACTCAGAAAACTCTGGAAACCGGACTGAATCCCCGGCTGGCAGCCAAGGCTCTGAATGCCTTACAGAAGTATGCGGTAGAGCATACCCGCCTGGGAATTCCTGTCCTTTTTGCCGAAGAATGTCCGCATGGCCACATGGCTATCGGAGCAACAGTATTCCCTACTTCCATGGGACAGGCCTCAACCTGGAATGAATCTCTGATCCGGCAGATGGGAGAAGTCATCGGACTGGAAGCACGTCTTCAGGGTGCCAATATAGGATATGGTCCGGTTCTTGACATTGCACGGGAACCACGCTGGTCGCGTGTGGAAGAGACTTTCGGAGAAGATCCTTACCTGACAGGTATCCTGGGTACTGCCTTTGTACAGGGTATGCAAGGCAAAGACTTCAAGGACGGACGTCACGTCTACTCTACCCTGAAACACCTGGCTGCCTATGGAGTTCCCCGTGGAGGACACAACGGCGGACCGGCAGACATGGGACTGCGGGCCTTGCTGGATGAATACCTTCCTGGATTCCAGCGGGCCGTAGAAGTAGGAAAAGCCGCTACGGTCATGACTTCCTACAACAGCATCGACGGAGTTCCCTGCACCTCCAATAAATTCCTGATCGACTCCCTGTTGCGCAAACGCTGGGGATTCGACGGATTTGTTTATTCCGACCTGGCCAGCATTGACGGCATTGCCGGTGCTCATGTAGCTGCCAACCTGGAAGATGCGGCTATCCAGGCTGTAGAAGCCGGAACCGACATGGACCTGGGTGCCAATGCTTATCGCCGGCTGGTAAAAGCCGTACAGACAGGAAAGGTCAAAGAATCCGCTATCAACCGTGCTGTGAGCAATGTGCTGCGTCTCAAATTCCGGATGGGGCTTTTCGAACAACCTTATGTATCTCCCGAAGAGGCTGCACGCCTGGTTAACTGCGAAGATCACCGGATGCTGGCACGTAAAATAGCCCGCGAAGGAACCGTGCTGCTGAAGAACAACGGCATCCTGCCACTTGGAAAAGTGAAACGCATTGCCGTCATCGGTCCGAATGCTGATGTCATGTACAACTATCTGGGTGACTATACAGCTCCTCAGGAACGCAGCAAAGTGGTTACCCTGCTGGACGCCTTGCGTAACCGGATGCCGGATGTCCGTATAGACTATGTGAAAGGATGTGCCATAAGAGACACCACCCAGAGCAATATCAAAGAAGCAGTAGAAGCCGCTCGGAAAGCCGATCTGGTAATTCTGGCTGTAGGAGGTTCCAGTGCCCGCGACTTCAAGACAAAGTATATCAATACAGGAGCTGCTACCGTAGACTCGGAAAATAGCGGAATCCTTTCGGATATGGAATGTGGAGAAGGCTTCGACCGGGCCACTCTCGACCTGCTGGGTGATCAGGAAAAACTGATCCGTGCCATCGCCGCAACAGAGAAACCGCTGGTGACAGTCTATATTGCCGGCCGTCCTCTCAACATGAATCTGGCCTCAGAAGTATCTGACGCACTGCTCACTGCCTGGTATCCCGGAGAACAGGGAGGTAACGGTATCGTAGATGTACTGACTGGTGAATATAACCCCAGCGGCCGTCTGCCGATGTCAGTTCCCCGGCATGTAGGACAGATCCCCGTACACTACTCGCAAGGTACTCTCCGGGATTACATGGACTGTCCGGGAAAACCGCTGTACACCTTCGGATATGGCCTCAGCTACACCACCTTTGCCTACAGTAATCTGAAACTTTCTGCAACAGCAAAGGCAGCTTCGCAACCGGCCGGTGACAATGAAGTCATGCAGACTATTACCTGTACCGTTACCAATACGGGCGACCGGGACGGTGATGAAGTCGTACAGCTGTACCTGAATGATGAGGTCAGCTCGGTAGCAGTTCCGCCGATCCGTCTGAAAGGATTCCAGAAGATTTTCCTGAAGAAAGGCGAAAGTCGTGAAGTGACTTTCCAGTTGACACGACAGGATCTGTCCATATATGACCGTAACATGAACTTCACGGCTGAACCGGGACGGTTCAATGTCATGATCGGAGGATCTTCAGATAACCTGCCCCTGAAAGGAAGCTTTGAAATTCAGTAACTTTATTTTCCGGCCAGAGTCTGCGGACTTTGACCGGGAAACTATAAAAGGATGAAAATACCCACCATATAAAACGGCGCCGCAACGACCGCACACTTCGGTCCAATCGACTGCACGATGAGACCGCAACGACCGCACGATTCAGCCCGAACGAAGGCACGATGTAACTTGCTTATTTAGAAGAAGATACAGAAGCTTCTGAAAAATGCAGCTGATAACCGACTTCACGGATGGACTTCACTTCAACATCCAACTCTTTCAGAGAAACCTTCAACTGCTTAATGATCTGATAAGCCCGGGTCTTGACTACACTGTTCTCCACTTTGCCAGCCTGATGAATTTCCGCAATCTGCCCGTAAGACAGACTGAAATCAGAGTTCCGGATAAAAGCCCTGAAATAGAGAAGACTCATTCCCTTCAATTCAATGGCAAGACCTTCGTGGAAAAGTTTACGCTGCCTGTCATTCCAATAATATCCCGGTACGATTTCTTCTCCCGATATCTCCTCCGTCAAATCCTGATGAACCGGAAGGTCCGCTGTTTTCCGACGGACAAGATACAGCCATCCGATAGCTCCCAAAAGCAACAGAAGATAAGTATACCAGCGATGTAACAACAAGACAACAGGAATATGTACTGATGCTTTCAAGGTAAGATCCGGCTTCCCCTTAAGGCTGGTTCTCCAGGTCTTTTCAGTGATCGCCAGATAATCCGGATGCGCCAGAAGCGAAGAACCCTGTATATACTGCTCACCCATCCTGCAACCGACAGCTGTCAGAACCGGTATGTCTTTCTGATGAAGTTTTTCCTGAAAGATACTGTCCAGCCGGAACCGGGTGGAATCCTCCAGAGTCAGATAATACTGATTTCCCCACTCCATGCATTCCGTCACAGGTACAGGATCTTCTGTATTCCGGGAATCATACTGAAAAACAATCAATGTGATGAACTTATCTTTCTCTTCCGTCATGGCCTCCCCAAAAGCAGTCTTGCAATCCTGAATGATCAGATAGCGCTGGCCAAGCATGAAGCAAACTTCAAGCGCGGCCACCATACCTGCAAGAATGAGGCAGGCCCAACGGGAATTGACAAGTTTTTTATGATTGCTTTCCATTCTGTTTTCTACATTTCTCTTGTTACAAGCCACCCGGGTGTTAACAGATCCGGCAAATGGCAGGCACAAAAATAGAAAAAATATATGAACCCTTAAAAGCAAAAAAAATAAATATAAAAAGATGGACAGGAGACATCAGTCTGAATGTCTCTCTATCCATCCCAGAAAAAAAATCTACATTGAAAAACGTTATTCAATCCCTAAATATGGAATATCCATCAGACAATCCATATGCTCATTTCTTCTCCAGATAAATCAGCCAGCCCTTTCTAGGCTCTATACGGATCTGTTCATCTGCTTCCCATTCACAGGACGGCTGAAAATCCGGAATTGCAGGTGCAACGATCCGTACAGATTTGGGAGATAATCCCAGCTTCTTCCAGTCTATATCCAGATGAACAGACTGAGAGTCATCTGAATAATTGCCCAGTGACAGCAAAACCTTATCAGCCTTCTGATAAACGGTTACTTTTACCTCATCCCTGTCTGCTTTAACAGGAACTTCCGGCTCCCAAAAGCCGGTCATCCGGGCATCGGCTATTCCAAATTCATCCCAAAGTTTCCACACCGGACGCGGATCGCACACCACTCCTTCTGTCATCCAGGGATGGCGCACCGTCATACCATACTGCATACCCAGCCATTTGTTTCCACCCCGGTAAAGCATATCCCCCATCAGTCCAAAAGGAATACCGGAAGATTCTATCAGCCAGTTGGCCGGTGTCATCTGATCATACAGGAAGCTCTCGCCAAACCAGACCTTATTGATATATGGAAAGAACTCAGCATACTGGTTGGCCGGTCCCCGGGAAAAGCCTGTATTCGAATGCAGATCTATAATACATCCCGGTTTGACACTGTCCATGGCACGCCGCATCCGCTTTAAGATATCCCGTCCGAAAGAAACATCGTCCAGATACAGACCGTCAATGTCCAGATTCTTCACCATCCAGCGCAATCCTTCAATATAATAATTATACCATCGGGAATCCGTTTCCGAGGTCAGCAAAGCCGCATCTGCCCCCGTGTTCACCTCACCGTTGTCAAAATGATGGTACCATTGCGGAGTATAATCCGTTACCAGATGTTCCCTGCACCATGGATAACCTCCTCCATCTCCACCACGCAGAATTTCATGACCTAAACTGCGGATAGCCCACAATTCGGTCACCATATTGGTCAGCTCACGCAAAGTATAATACAACTTCACCTTACACCCTTTTCCATGCCATTCCTTCACCATGGCCTTCAACTTTTCATTCGTCAGGAACGGATAATTGATATAAGGATTAAATTCATTGGCATGATGTACATTAATGATCTTTACTCCAGCCTGTACGTCTTCCTCCGCAGGAATCGGATATTGTCCATTGTGATAATAGCGGTCTGTAAACTGACTTCTGATATCCAATTCTTTCACCGGTGTAACAAGCAAGGCAAAATCAAAGTCCAGTGCCTCTCCTGCCTGCAGTTTCCGTTCTCCGCTATATACCGTCACCAATGTTTCCTTTTTCGATTTCCGGATTCGGAATCCCCCTTTTCCATCATTGCTCCAGCTTTGAGGATAAGCCGGATGATAAGCATTCAACAGGGGACCAGAGTAAGACGATCCTCGCAACTCACAATGTATACCGGCCTTAGCCGAACCTATCCAGAAGCTGTCGAAAGGCCATAACCAGTCCGTTTTCTCGCTGACCGGAATCGATACACCTGAATGATTGATGGCCTTTACAGGTGTATCCCATTTCCCATCATACCATTCCGGAGTTTCCTGACCGGGAAGACCGGCTCCCAGAAATCCTGTTCCGACACTGCTGTTCACCGGTATCTCAAGCCGTACATCTTTTATGTGTAAATTGCGCTTGGGTGTCAGTGTATACACATAATTCATCCACCCATCAAACTCCATCCGTCCCTTGAAAGAAACACACAACTCAGCATCTTCTGCTTTCCAATATCCTTTTACCTGAGCCGGAGTCTGTTCCTCCAGCTGCGGAAGTGCCTGATATACCTTGCTTCCTTCTTCCGTTTCTACGACAAAACGTATCGGCTTTTCCAGAATATCGGTTCCCCAGGAAGTAATCTGCCGGGGAAGTCCGCTCTTCTTGTCCAGCACAACCTGCCGGCCCAGACAAGACAGGCGAAAACCATCTACCTGCATCTCCGTATATGGTTTCACCGGCACATCTTCTTCGCCTAAAGTTGAATTCAGCCATCTCAAACGACTATGTCTCCAGGGCTCCCCATCCCCCCGGTCAGTCAGAATCTGTCCTTCTACCTGCAGGGAAACAGGAATTTTCTTTTCTCCGTGAAGACTGTCTGTCAAGGTTATGAATCCTGAATAGACTCCCTCTGCCAGCGATGCATCCACGTCAACCCCAAACCATAAAGGCTGTACCATTCCTTTCTTGATTCCCAGATCTCTCGTAAACGACTCTCCCTTCGGATCAACCCCTTCCAGATTAAAGCAGGTTATCGCAGAAGCAGGAATGCGTTGCTTTCCGCATGTCAGATCAGTGGCCTGATAATCCACGATATTCAACGGCATCTCCGGACTCCATACTCCAATCTGAAACGCATAATACTCATTGGGAGCAGCTTTTCCTCTGAAACTCATTCCCTGACGGACATCCATCCATTTGGCCGGCAGATATTCCCGCATACGGATGGGATTCTCTCTATCCTCCGGGAAGACATACCAGTCTGAGGAATTTTGTTTTCTATAATCTGCGATCTCCTGCCTGGTTGCAATCACCTCCATCGGATAAAAGCTGTCAAACCGGGTTCTCGACTCCAGACGTTCCACTTCTGCTTCCACGCAGTTCTTTTCCTGACAAGCCTGTTCTTTCCAGAACTTATCCAGGGTCACCGTATCAGGCAAATACCCTTTCCAATAAGCACCGCTGCCAGTCTGCACCTGATAAGGCAAATAATAAAAATAGTAAGTCCCCGGTTGACTCACCGGTCCAAACTGAATCTGACAAGACTCATTGTCAACCTTTATCTTCCTGACATTAGAGACTGTATCTCCCGTAACAGAATTAACAATCAGAAAACGTTTGTCTCCCGGATTCCGGTCCGGACGCCTCCATTCCATCTTCAAGGTTACAACTTCTGCTGCCTGATTGATCTTCAGTACAGCCCGGTGATTTCCCAGACCTTCCTCCCAGACATTCGGGGCTACAGCATAAGAATGATTCAAGCGGTTATGAGCAGTAATATTTACTGCCCATAAGCAACTGACGATGCCTAACAAAAAAACGTATTTTTTCATGGTTCAATAAAAAAACAAATATTTCCAATATCAGCCATCACATAGGAAAACGATACTCCTGACGGATTTCAACACCCGTCAAAGACGGATTGACGCAATCAGCCGGATGAATATCTTTTTCAAAGTAAATCGGTTCATCGGCAGATTTCAATCCCTGAATGCGTACTATCAACGGATTGACTGCAGCAGATTCCTTCCAGCGGCTCGGACTAAGAATCCAGTCTGTTCCATCATAATAAGAATCACCTATCAACGCACCGTTCAGATAAGCATTAGCCACATCTCCTTTATAGGAAAGATAAGCCCGGGTTTCTTCGTCTCCCTGAAGCGCATCCGGAACATTGACTGCATAAAGAGCCAGATGCTCCTGTTCTGCAAATATAGAAGGTTTATCCAAATTACAGTCCGTAACAACCGACTGTTTATCAGAAGAAGTCCAGGTCGCATCTGTATTCCAAACCACCCGCTGGCCGTTAGACAGCAGAATTTCCAGTTCAGCCATCACTCCATCCGGAGCAGAGAAAGCCCATTCGTTTCCACCGGCCTTCACTAAATCTGTCACATCAGCACGCCAATATCCACCCATCTCTTCAGCCTGCACCTTCTGATTATTCAGCATCGAATAAGACTGCTTATCCGCTACATACCGAAGCCAGGCCTTTTCCACTTCTGCTATCGTATTCAGATAAAATCCCCGGCAAACAAGATCACCTGCCACCGGACGAATAGTCTTGGCACCATCCATTGGCGCAAGCTGGCGGAAAGTTGCTTTCAAGCTTCTGGGCTCTCCCTGAAAAGTCCGTTTCTTAAACTGCCCTTTTCCGTATATCCACGCCTCAGCAGAAGACTGTTCGTCAATCAAAGTAATCTTTTCACCGTCAGATATCAAAGAAGAAGTTGTCAGTATCACATAGTCTTCTCCGTTGTTCGTTCCTTTCCAGAGCTGATCGGATTCTTCTTCCGTAAGTGTCACCAGACGAACAATACTTCCATCCGTGCAATTCAATGTTACCACACAATCCTTTCCTGGCCGGAGAGCATTGATAAACCATCCGTTCTTTTCTTTCTTGCAGGCTGCATGCACTGTCTCCACCTTATCTATACCTTCGGCTGACAAGAAATATTCACCGGCTATGCCATCATCCTCAAAAAAGAAATAAGTGGTTTCATTTCCTTCTTTCATCGAACATACAGGCTGAACGGTTGCATATTTCAACAATGTCTTTCCTAAAGACTGATTGAACGGCCAAAGGAAATAAGCCTTGTCTGAAACTGTTATCCGTTGCCGTGGAATGCGCAGTGTCTCATCCTTCAGTTTCACCGTGAAACGTACATTCTTGAAATCCTGACGATGGCGGCGATACAAAATATTTGAACAGAACAGATATCCACTCTTTCCATCCGTGCGTACCGCCCACTGCAGATTTTCTCTCTTCTGATTGCTTGTCGGCAAATAAGCAACAGCCGGAGCCAGTGAAGGTCCAAAATCATTCATAAAATAATTATACTTCTTGGTCTCCTGCATAACTGTTCCCAATGTTCCGAATTCCCGAACAGGAGCCTGATAATCGTAACTGATACGAGGGCCGGAAGACTGATATGTACGTTTCTGTCCGACAGGGTTCGATCCTCCGACATACATATAGTATCCCATCAGATTGGCACCACACCCCAGGCGAAGGTTAATGTTCTCACCGGCCAATTCTTCGGGAACAACTGCCCGACGCGGATAGAAAGTAGTACTTCCTACACCGACCTCACAAGTAAAGAAAGGAGATTCGTTGTTTTCCCCACTCAACGATTCCACATCGCCCTCAATTTTAATAATATCTGTCCCGATATTGTCCGACAAGCGATTGTATGTGAAAAATTCAAAGTTAGAAACAGGGACCTCATTTTTCCCGGAAGTTGTCCAGGGAGCTTCTATATAGAAACCAGCATAAGGGATAATTTCTCCTTTAGGATATTCACTATCCAGCCAATGAGTCATTGTATACATAGGAACATCATATCCTATCTCAACCGCCATCCTCTTTAATGCAGTCAGATGAGGAATAATCTGTCCGGGAACAACATATTCATTCTCCAGCTGTACAGCTATAACCGGTCCTCCGTCCTTATACATCATGCCTTTTACCTGACTGTAAACAGCTTCATACCAGCGACGCACATATTCCAGATACAGAGGATCATTGGAACGTGCCCGGAAATTATGATTTCCGACAATCCAGTCGGGCAATCCTCCATTCCGGATTTCGGCATTACAATAGGGCCCGATGCGAAGGTGTACTTTTAATCCCACTTCTTTACACAGTTCTACAAAACGATGCAGGTTCAGATGATCTTTCCAGGATAATTCCCCTTCAAACTCTTCATGAAGTGACCACAAACAATAAGTTGCAACAATATTCACTCCTGACGATTTCATCTTCAGCAGGGCATCACGCCAATAACGAGGATCCATCCGGCTATAATGAAACTCTCCCATTACCGGCACCTGTGGAACTCCTCCTTCTGTCAAATAAAGATTATTCACCTTTATCTCCTGACCGGCCGGTCCCGGATTCCCCATTTTTATATATTCCACCTTCGGATAACTGATATTCTTCAAGTCTATCTGATATTGGGCAGACAGAGTTCCTGCTGCGAACAGACATGCAGATAATATAATTTGCTTTTTCATACTCATTCTTTATGCCTAATATGTTTAATCTAAAAGTCTTATTGCTTTCGTCTATGAATCAGCAATAATTCATACAATCATCAATACTTCAAATTACATAAACTATAATCCCCTGCTTATCAATATTGAATAGATAAGAACCTACAAATATAGCGAAAAAATCAAAGTCAGTCTTTTTTACGAATAAAATGAGAGAATAACTTAAATATTGATGAGACTCTTTTATTTTTATAAAAAATTCACTTCTTTTGTAAGTCTATTAGCCTATGGAAAAAACAGAGACACATATTCTAACAGAAATAGCAGCAGGCAATAAACTGGCTTTCGAACAGTTATTCTTTCAATATCAGCCTCAACTGGTTGCCTTCCTGACCGGACTGACACATGACCCGGAGCTCAGCAGGGACATGGCTCAAGAAATATTTTTATCCATTTGGAATGAACGCAAAAAACTGGAACAGATAAAGTCAATTTCTGCTTATCTCTATCAAATGGCCCGTTATAAAGTATATGATTATTTTGATCATCTAAGCGTAACAGAACAATATACCCAAGAATACCTAAAAAATGGCTCAGGAGCAGAATCCATGGAAGAATGGCTATTCACTCGTGAGCTACAGGCTTTAATTCAGGAAACAGTGAACAGAATGTCTCCCCAACGTCAATTAGTATACCGGATGAGTCGGGAAAAAGGGCTCTCCAATGAAGAAATAGCACTACGTTTAAATATCAGTAAACGAACCGTAGAAAACCATCTGACAGCAGCCTTAGGTATTTTACGTAAGGTTATCTATGTATGGATACTTCTCACCATATCCTGACTTATCTCCCCACTCTTTAATTCTAAATATACTGTTTTAACCGATATGTATTCTTGAACGATCTACTTATAGAAATACTAACACATTAATAAATCCATTCATGAAAACACTTATTTATACCCTCATTGCAATTTATCTGGTATTGCCCCGGGAATTTATTCAGGCACAAATAATTGACCAGATTCCATTTGAATTAGCCTCCGACAACAGAGTCTATCTCAAATGCAAAGTCAATAACAATGATACATTAAGATTCCTGTTTGATACTGGAGCAACCGATATGATTATGAATCCGAATTCTCCACGATCAACCTATTCCATTCAATTTGACTCACAAGTGACAAACAATGGTGCAACAGGAACAAACTTAATTCAGGTAAGTTCAGACAATGAACTTCAATTAGGGAATATGCAGATCAAAGGACTGCGCTTCCTTTCTATTCCCTATCCTCCCAACTTCTGGGATGGAGTAATCGGCCTTAGTTTCATCAGTCAATATCCTCTAAAACTGGATTATGATACAAAAACCTTATATGTTTATGAAAGATCTTCCTTCATACCTCCGAAAAATGCCATAGCCCTAAAAATTAAGTATGCTCTCGGCGTACCACTGGTTCCTATACAAGTCAAAGTAAACAACAGAATATTCAATATGAAAGTAGAAATCGATACTGGATCAGACCGGGTATTGGATATGAATACACCATTTGTACGTCAGAATGATCTACTCGGCACTCAAAGCCCTTTTGCCATTTCCCGCATAACCAGTTCCGATTCCAATGCCGGAGAGCTTCAAAACGTTTTCTTCGATGAAGTCCGGTTAGGTAACATGAATTTCTATAAAATACCGGGAGCTTTCTCAACAGTAACGGAAGGAGTACAAGCCAGTCAGGAAATGGAAGGAGTACTGGGAAATAATTTTCTTCAGAGATTTAACATCACTCTGGACTTGCAGAACGGATATATCTATTTAGAGCCTAACAATCTAATATACAAACCTTTTTATCATTTTCTCATTGAATGAAGAATCACGTTAAAACAATATTTTTCCGATTTTATAAAAAAATTGATGATTTCGTTGTGTGTAAACACGATTTAAACCTACCTATATATAAAAGCTCAAAACAATGAAAGAACACGAATCCATCAAAAAACTATTCCAACTATATATTAGTGGAAAACATTTCTCTCAAACAGGACGAGCACTGTTTGGGAAATGGCTACGTGCTCCACAAGATCAAGAAACAAAAGAAGATCAATTACATCAGTATTGGGAAACGGTAGAAAATAAAATATCCGATAACACATGGCATGACTGGAACCGCTTACAAGCCCAATTAACTACACCAACTCTCCAGAAGAAAACCTTCCATATCCAATGGATGAGGTATGCGGCAGCAATAGCCCTGTTGATCATTTCAATAAGCGGAACCTACTGGGCAACAACCCGGCATATTTTACAGCAACCTGTTGAAATGGTTGAATTATTCGTTCAACATGGAGATACCCGTGAAATACTGTTGCCAGACAGTTCACGTATCTGGGTTAATGCAGGCTCTACAGTTCTTTATCCTGCCAATTTTGAGAAAATGGATTCCCGCACAGTCTATTTGACAGGAGAAGCTTCTTTCAATGTACACAAAGATCCGGAAAAACCTTTTATCGTAAAAACATCAGCTCTCAATGTACAAGCCTTAGGTACAGTCTTTACTGTCAAATCGTATACCAGTGAAAATTACACCACTGCAACATTGGAACAAGGAAGCATTCAAGTCAGTCTAAAAGAAAAGCCTGACGAAACATATATTTTAAAGCCAAGTGAGCAACTGATTTATTCACACATAAACCATACTGTTCAACAAAATAAGGTCGACTTATCGCTTTACAAACTAATGCGCAAAGGATATCTGATCTTTGAGAATGTTCCCTTTAAACAATTAGCAAAAGAATTAGAAAAGAAATATGGAGTGACATTCTTATACAATTCAACCCGCTATGAAAATGATTTATATTGCATTAAATTTGCCCCGGATGAAACCATTGAAGATGTTATGGAGATCTTACATCAATTAATGAATATACAATATACCATTAAAGGAAATCATATTATTGTCAAATAATTAAACAAGGAGGATATTATGAAAAAAAGAAAACCGGAAAGGACAGCGGCCAACTACTCTTTCCGGTATTTGAAACCCAGCTATTTTTAATTCATTCAAGATTCAGAAACCTATTAAATTTCTAATGCTAAAATTTCAAACATACAAATTTATGAATTTATCAAATCTAATGCTAAGAGATAGTAGAAAAAAATTATCTCGGCTGCTGTGTATTACAGCATTATCCGCATGTAGTGTATTTGCATATGCTCAGCAACAACCGGTTCACCTCACAGGAAATAACCTTCCATTAAAGAGTGTATTCAAACAGCTTGAAAAACAAACAGAGCTTTCCATCGATTATAAATCGCAAGACATTGATGATTCCCGGATCATCAAACAAATGCCGAAAGCTTCAACAATACAACAAGCAATGGAACAGTTGCTTAACGGCACTGATTGCATTGCAATCTTCAGTAACGGGCACATCATTATCAAGAAGAAAGACACACAAGAAAAGAATAAGCCTACCAAGAAGGTAAAAGGAACCATTCTGGATGCTGCCGGCATACCGGTAATCGGAGCCAATATTATGGTCAAAGGAACAGCTCAAGGAACAATAACGGATCTAAACGGTCAGTTCTCATTGGATGTTCCCGCAGGTACTACATTACAGATCTCTTACATCGGTATGGCCAATCAGGAAGTCAAAGTTGGTAATCAAACTAATCTTTCTATCACTATGAAAGAAGATTCCGAAATGCTTGATGAGCTGGTTGTAGTAGGATTCGGAACGCAGAAAAAAGTAAACTTGACGGGAGCTGTAACAGCTGTAGCTGGAGACGATTTAACGAAACGTCCTGTCCTCAATGCCGAAAATATGCTACAAGGTCAAGTCCCCGGGTTAAGCGTCATTCAGAAATCAGGTCAGCCAGGGAGTGACAATACTTCATTTAGAATTCGTGGTCAAGGAACATATTCTGATGCTGGCTCTGATCCGTTAGTCTTAGTCAATGGTGTACCAGGTTCACTATCATCATTGGATCCATCTATCATTGAAAGTGTATCCGTTCTAAAAGATGCCTCTTCTGCTTCCATTTATGGATCACGTGCTGCTAATGGGGTTATTTTAGTAACGACCAAAAAAGGAGCAGACGGCAAAAAGTTTTCAGCAACCTATTCCGGTAATTTTTCAGTCTACAGTCCAACTAAAATGTTGGATATGGTAACAAATTCAGCAGAATACATGGAACTATACAATATTGCTAAAACAAATTCCCAGCTAGGAGGCTTATATGATGAAACAGAAATAGGGAAATACAGAAACAGCAATGGTTCTCTTGAGTTTCCTAGTTTTGACTGGGTGGATTATATGTTCAATCCGGCCTTTGTTCAAAACCATAACTTGTCTTTATGTGGAAGTTCTGAAAAAACAGATTATAATATAACCTTAAATTTAGCAGATCAGCCAGGTACCATGCGTGGCTTTAATTATAATAAATATAATTTCTCATTAAATCTGAATTCCCAATTAACAAAATGGTTACAAGTCGGAACATATATAAGCGCAAATTATAGCGAAAGGGAAGAACCTAGAAATGGCATAGTTGATGCTTTTTTATGTACTTTAGCTCAAGCCCCAACCGCAATGCCTTGGCTACCAGATGATGGGTCGGGTATTAAAAAATACACATTGGCAGCTTATCCAGAAATTGAATCTGGAAATAAAAATATGCTGGCTATGATTGATTATGATATTATGGCCCGCCATAAAACATATGATATGAATGGACAGATATTTTTTAATTTAACACCATTCAAGGGCTTTACCTGGCATACAAAAATGGCAGGAAGGCTATCTGATGATAAGTTGCACGATTGGTCTGGTGAAAAAGTTCCTCTTTACAATTATCACTCCAAAGAATTTTCACGTAATATGGATTTAGGAGGAGGCTTTATTCCGGGGCTACAAGTAGAAGATGACCAGAATCTCTATCTGAATTTCTACACATATATGGAATATGTTTTTCAACTGAAAGAAGATCATAATTTCAAACTAATGCTTGGATATAATCAAGAGAAGAATGAGCGGAATGTAATTTGGGCAAAACGTAGAGACTATCAGTTTGTTTTGCCTGAATTGGATGCTGGGTCTAATGAAAATATGGAGAACTCAGGATATAAAGAAGAATGGGCTATTCGTTCTGGATTTTTCCGCTTAAACTACGACTATAAAGGCAAATATATGGTAGAGGTAAATACTCGTTTAGATGGGACTTCCCGTATTGCCAGTGAAAGTCGTTGGGGATGGTTCCCTTCATTTTCTCTAGGTTATAGACTTACTGAAGAAGATTTTATTAAAAATCTGAATTGGAACTGGTTGTCAAATCTAAAGATAAGAGGATCTTGGGGACAATTAGGAAATCAGAATATTGGTTTATATCCTTATCAAGCAATTGTTGATTTAACAGATAGTTATCCATTTGATAATGCAACTTTGACACAAGGAGTTGCTCAGAAAAAATACATTAATAGAGATCTGAAATGGGAGACTACTACAATAACAGATGTAGGACTTGAAATATCTTTGTTTAACAGATTAAACTTGACAGTTGATTGGTATAAGAAACAAACTACTGACATTTTAAGAACAGCTCAATTATCTAATTTTGTCGGTCTGGAAGCTCCATATGTCAATGATGGAGAAATGCAAAATACAGGTATAGAAATAGCTGTGAACTGGAATGACTATGTTAAGAGTGGCGCAATGGAAGGATTACAATATAATTTAGGCTTTTATATTGATCGATATCGGAATGAATTAACTCATTTTGGTGCAGATGAAATAAAAAGTTTTTCTATTTTACGAGAAGGTATACCATATAATTCATACTATATGCTTGAAGCTATAGGTATATTTGCTGATCAAGCAGAGATTGACGCTGCCCCCAAACAATTTAGTGACAATACCCGTCCTGGAGATATTCGTTATCGAGATGTAGATAATAATGGAATTATCGACTATAATGACCGAGTGGTCATGGGAGGAAGATTTCCTAAATTTGAGTATTCATTCAATGCAGGATTAAGCTGGAAAGGATTTGACCTGTCTCTTATGTTCCAAGGTGTAGAAGGCAAATACACATATGTAGGAGCTAGTGCTGGAGTTGTTCCTTTCGCTTCATATTGTGGAATACCCAAAGATTATTTGGATGGAATGTGGACTGAAGACAATCCGGAGAATGCAATAAATCCTCGTTTATATTATGATATGGGTGGAACCCGAAATACAAGAGCTAGTTCATATTATTTGAGAAATGCATCATATCTGAGATTGAAAAACCTGATGTTAGGTTATACATTCCCGTCAGAATGGACAAAAAAATTTGCTGTCAATAGATTAAAGGTATTCTTTAGCGGAGACAATTTACTAACTTTTACTCCATATAAAGGTTTAGATCCGGAAAATGACAGAGATGGTTCTTTTTTAGCTTATCCTCAAAACCGAATATTATCATTAGGTGTGAATGTTGAATTTTAATATAAAAGAACAATGAAGAAAATAAAATTATATACAATAGCGGCTATAGCATCGCTCCTTCCACTTTTTTCATGTGAAGATTTTTTAGATTTAAATCCGACTACGCAACCTTCAGAAACTACTTTCTGGAAAACAGAAAATGATTTTAATATGGCTTTAGCCGGAATTTACGGTCAGATGCGTAGTAACATCTATTTTAACGAGCAGTTTGGACTATTTGATGCCCTTTCTGACAACATGTATGCAGGTCATAATGAAGGAAGTTCAGGTGATATATGCCGTGGAAATATAGATTCTAATATGGGAGGCTATATTTCTGATATTTTTAAGAACGCTTATTCTGCAGTTGCCAGAGTTAATATGTTCTTACAAGAAGTAGAAAAAAATACAACATTACCAGTAGAGGTAAAAAATAGATTGATGGGAGAAGGTCTTTTCTTTAGAGCTTATCATCATTCTTGGGTTTATTTACTGTATGGAGATGTTCCGGTAGTTAATAAAGTATTGACCATGGAAGAACAATACATACTGAAAGAATCAGCAGAAACAGTTTATGAGTTAATTATGCAAGATTATGATAAAGCAATAGAAAATTTGCCTGATATTACATATTCTGAGAGCGCAGGACATATAACAAGAGGAACTGCAAAAGCTTTTAAAGCAAAGTTAATGTTGCAGCATGCTTATAAACAGGGGGTTCCAGACATACAAGAAATGACTGAGATCATATCTATTTTAGAATCTATTGAAGGATACTCATTACAACCAGAATATTCTGATTTATTTGAGGACAGCAAACAAGAAGATAGCCCGGAAATTATGTTTTCCGTCAAAAACTTAGCCCCTAATGCTGCTTCCGGTTATGATATGTATATGACAAACTGGCTCATGTATTGTCCTTTAAGAAACTTGATTGATGAATTTGAGCTGGAAGGAGAAGGAGAATGGAAAGGTTCAGCTGCAGCCCTGTCTATAAATGAAGAAGTTCTAAATGGCACAGATGATGAAGCTGCAGCATTAGAGCGTGCCAAATTATTTGAAGGCAGAGATAAAAGATTAAAGGCTACTATATTTCATTCAATGAGACCATTCCCTGAAATTAGAGCCATTGTAGGAGAAACTGATTTTACAGGTTTTGGCTGCTATAAATATTTACAACGAAATCTTACCTTACAAAAAGGAGATTTACTAGATGGCTCTGTCAGCCCACAAGATATGATTCATATGCGATACGGATATGTATTATTGATGATAGCAGAAGCTGAAAATGAAGTTAACGGTCCTACCCAAAAAGTTTATGATGCTATCAATTCCATCAGACGTCGTGCAGGACAAAATGAATTAAAAGCAGGGTTAACGCAAGACGAAATGCGCCATAAAATCAGACATGAATGGCGGGTTGAAACAGCTTTAGAGGGATTGCGTTATTTCGAAATGAAAAGATGGCACATTTTGGATGAAATAGAAAATATAAAAGATCCTAAGTTTGTTGATTATCAACCTAAATTTGAAGAAAAATTTTATTATTGGCCTTTACCACAAAGCGAAATAGATAAAGCTGGAGGTATATTAATTCAAAACCCCAATTATTGATTATCGGCAAACAGTATCAGAGGTATGCCCAATAAATATTTTATTTGACATACCTCTTTCAATCATAAAAATCACTACTGTCCCGTAAAA
>NZ_EQ973643.1:421091-422240 GCF_000157915.1 Phocaeicola coprophilus DSM 18228 = JCM 13818
ATAAAAATATGAGAAAAATACAAAAAGAACGGCTTGAATCATTAGACATTTTACGAGGTCTGGATTTATTTATTCTGGTAGGCTTTCAATCTGTTTTCATGTACTTGGCTCAGGCAACCGGTGAAAATAATTGGATTAAAACTATTTTTGATGTATTATTTACCCACGTTGAATGGGAGGGATTTCATTTGTGGGATCAGGTAATGCCTTTATTTTTATTTATGGCGGGAACATCCATTCCATATGCCATGGCAAGATATAAAAGAAAAGAAGAAGAAATATCTGGTAAGTTGTTTTATCGGGTATTAAAAAGAGTTGTTTTGCTTTGGATCTTTGGTGCTATTGTACAAGGTAACTTATTGGATTTGAATCTTAATTCATTGTATTTATATACAGATACCTTACAATCTATTGCAATGGGATATTTGTTTTCTGTTATCTTGTTTTTAAGTATGCCGATAAAAGGTCTACTGATTACATTCTTTATATTGCCATTTATTTATACAACAGGCATGCTATTAACAGGAGGATACACTCCTGGGAATAATTTGGCAGAACTGATTGACCGTCTTGTCTTAGGCCGTTTTTTATATGGAGCGACAGTTACAGCGTCAGGAGATGTTGTTTTTGCAGACTGGTATCATATTAGTTGGATTTACAGTACCTTGAATTTTACAGCTACCGTATTGAGTGGTGTGCTCACAGGTTGCCTATTGCAATCATCAGATTCACCACAAAAGAAAGTCCGACTTTTATTACTGGCTGTATTGGTTTGCTTCCTTATATCATTTGCATTATCATGGATTGAACCTATTATTAAGCGATTGTGGACTAGTTCTATGATGTTTTTATCGACAGGTATTTCCGTTTTGCTGATGTTGTTGTCTTATTATTGGATTGACATTAAAAAACGAGGAAAAAACTGGAAATGGCTAAAGATTTATGGGATGAATTCAATATTAGCTTATATGCTATTTCATACCTTAAATACTGTTTCTTTGCGCGAATTCTGGTTACATGGATTTGAACATTTAATCGGAGATTATTATCCGGTATTATTAGAACTTGCACATGTCTCTATTATATTCTTTATTTTATTGTATTGTTATCGAAAGAGAGTTTTTTTAAAAGTATAGATAACTGTTTATC
>NZ_EQ973643.1:424841-425738 GCF_000157915.1 Phocaeicola coprophilus DSM 18228 = JCM 13818
CTGTTTATCAAAGAAACTTCATAATTAACACTTTAAATCAAAAAAACATGAAACGACTTTTATCAATTGACATATTTCGAGGTATAACGATCTTTTTCATGATCCTGGTAAATACCCAGGCTGGAGGTAGTTTTGATTTCTTAATCCATATCCCTGGTTATGGATGGAGAATTGCCGATCTAGTTTACCCATCATTTATTTTTATCATGGGAGCATCTATGTATTTATCCATGCGAAAATATGTAGAGGCACCTCCAACAGATCTTTATAAACATATATTCAGACGAACAGTTTTAATATTTCTAATGGGAATCATTTTCAACTGGATTCCTTTTGATCAAAATTTGTTAGATGTCCGCATATTAGGAGTTTTACAACGAATAGCCATCGTTTACTTGATTTGTTCTTTATTGGTTATAAAAGTTCGTTCAATTCCCACTCTTTTAAGTATATCGGGATTAATTTTAGGCTTTTATTATCTACTGACAATGAAAGGATATGAAATTGTCGATGCAGTTGATTTAGCCATAATCGGTACAAAACATATGTACACGCCAACTCATGATCCGGAAGGATTATTGTCATCTATTCCTTCGGTTGTAAATGCAATAATTGGTTACGTATCTGCTAGAATTTTAACAGAAAATGAACTCAAGGAGAGATTAATCAAAATGAGTACAATAGCTATTAGTATGATTGCATTAGCTTACATTTTACACTGGACTATTTTGCCTATCTACAAAACTTATTGGAGTTCTTCTTTTGGATTGCTGACTTCTGGAATATCTCTATTAGCATGGATTGTTGTACATTTAATTTGTGATGTATGGGGTAAAAAGGATTGGGGAATCGCATTTGATGTATTAGGTAAAAATTCAATTGTCTGTTATTTGCTAT
>NZ_EQ973643.1:427064-460856 GCF_000157915.1 Phocaeicola coprophilus DSM 18228 = JCM 13818
ATTTGCTATCTGCATTAATTGCTGAATTTTTCAGAAAATATGGAATAGCAGATGATATCATTTCATTTTACCAGGGATTCATGAGCCAACAATTTGTTTCTTTAAGTTGGGGACTTACCGTTGTATTGCTGTGCTTGCTAGCAGGTTATCCCCTTTATGTAAAAAAGATTTATATAAAATTATAATATGCTATAGGATCTATTATTATACAGTAAATTAAATGATGGCACCATTACTTAATAATCGTTCCTAAAAAATAACCAAAAGCATTTCTGACATAACGTCTATATCTTCTCCAAAAATCGCTATGGCTCTCAAAACCATAGCGATTTTTTTATAACATTCTAGAAAAAGCGACGGACGCAGGGCCTAATACATTTTATTACCATTTACCGTTTTCTACTTTCATTCTGAACAATATTTTCCCGATACCATAACAGGCATTCTGTTTATATCTGCCAGTCTGGAAGAAAACATACAGCTTTCGTGTATACATATACACAATATCTGTACTTTTATTCCGGTAATATGCACTTCTGAGACGAATAAAAACAAAAAATGCGGAAAGAAAAAATCTTTTCACCGAATCAAAATGGTAAAAACGCCGAAACAGATAAGTACAAATGACTATTCGTTTTCTGAAAATGGCTTTCCAATGCATTTCAAGGAACTGGAAGAAATAGTAACAGAGACTTTTCCAAGAAGTCAGAAGGATAACAAATACGGCCTATAACCAACAGCAGAAAAGCAAAAGAAGGAAAACATGAACTGTAATAAAGCATAATGAGCCTCTATATATCTTTCCGTTCTCCTGAATCCTTCTGAGAATCGCATTTTTACAATCAGCATGTACAAGAGTACAAAACATGAGACTCTCATTTACTCAAAATATCAAAAAGACAAAATCTGAATAGTATTAACAAAATGTCAGAATAAAAACATCATAACAATTCACAAGAAGATCCAGGATACAAGATTAATCACAAGATTTATATTGAAAAGAAACTGCTTCTAAAAAAAACATTAACTTTGCCACGTCAAAACAGTAACAACATAACAATTTATATTGTTAGTTTATGCTGTATTCACACCTTTTACAACAATAAACTATGAATATGAAAACAAAGACACCGGCCATCTTCATCGGCATTCTATTTTTAACCGGATGCCAGAACCTTAAAGAAGTAGACACAACCGTATATATGGATCCCAGCCGTCCCGTGGAAGAACGCGTGGAAGCATTGCTGGAACAAATGACACTGGAAGAAAAAATCGGCCAGATGGATATGGTTTCCGAATGGGATCAGGACAGCATCATGAAAGCCGGATATTACGATTTCGGCGCATGGATTGCGGGGCAGGAGCCCGAAGCAGCCAATCTCCTTCAGTCGTTCTCGGAGAAAACCCGCCTGAAGATCCCCTATCTGATCGGCATGGACGCCGCACACGGATACGCTACCCTGCAGGGAAGAACCATTTATCCCACATCGGTCAGCATGGCAGCCACTTTCAACCGCAGCCTTACGGAACAGGCTGCCCGGAAGGCTGCCGCCGAAATACGGTCGGCCGGAACCCACTGGACCTTCGCCCCCTGTGTGGACATTGTCTGCGATGCACGCTGGGGACGCACCGGAGAGACCTACGGCGAAGATCCTTTCCTGGCCTCCGAAATGGTGCGCACAGCTGTGAAAGGCCTGCAGGACAACCCCGATCCCGCGAAAAGAGTGGCGGCATCGGTGAAGCATCTGGCAGCAGGAGGAGTATCTGCCGGAGGGGTGAACCACGCTTCTGCAGAGATTTCCGAACGCTTTCTGCGCTCATACATCCTTCCTCCCTTCAAGGCTGCCGTCGAAGCGGGCTGCATGACCATCATGCCCAGACACAATGACATCGGGGGTATCCCCTGCCATGCCTCGCGCTGGCTGCTCACCGACGTGGTGAAGGGGGAATTCGGCTTCGGGGGATTCTTCATCAGCGACATGATGGACATGGACAACCTCACAAGTCTGCACTTCACCGCCGAGAACCAGTCGCAGGCGCTGGAGAAAAGCATCAATGCCGGAATGGACATGCACATGTATTCGCCCGACAGCCTTCAGTTTGCCGTTCCCGTAAGGCAGCTGGTCAGGGAGGGAAAGATCCCTGTGAGCCGCATAGACGATGCCGTGAGGCGCATCCTGAAAGTGAAGTTCAGCCTGGGGCTGTTTGAAAACCGCTATACGGATCCGGCAGCAGACAGGTATGCCACGCCCGATAGCCGCAGGACGGCGCTCGAGGCGGCCCGCGAATGTGTGGTCCTGCTCAAGAACGAGGGGAATCTCCTGCCGCTGGACACCACGAAATACCAGCGGATCCTCGTGACCGGCCCCAATGCGGACAACCAGGCCATCCTGGGCGACTGGTCGTTCACCCAGCCGGACAGCTGTGTGGTGACCGTGCTCGAGGGAATGCGCAGGACGGCGGGAGGCACGGAGATCGCGTTCTGCAACAGCGGAAAGATCAAGCCGGAACCGGTACTGGAACGGACCAATACCACCGATCCGGCCTTGCAGCGGAAAATCCTGGAAAAAGGCGGGGGAATCTCCGACTTCAGCATACGCGAGGCCGTACGCATGGCAGCGACGTGTGACCTGACGGTCGTCGTGATCGGCGGCTACGGCATCCGCTCCGACTGGGGACTGAGAACGTACGGGGAATCGGCGGACCGTCCTTCGGTGGACTTCTACGGACGGCAGACGGAACTGGTGCGGGCGCTCGTGGAAGCGGGCAGACCGGTAGTGGCTGTCATCGTCAACGGGAAACCGCTCAACAACGAATGGATCACCGCCCACGTGCCAGCCATCGTCGACGCGTGGGAACCGGGTATGTACGGCGGACAGGCTGTGGCGGAGATCCTCTTCGGCAAGGTGAATCCCTCGGGAAAGATGCCGGTCACCGTGCCCAGACATGCAGGACAAATCCCGATGTATTATTATCAGGCGGCGTCCAGATACTGGACAGGCTACGGGCTGGGAAGCTCGCGCGAGGACGACAGGCCCGCTTTCTGCTTCGGACACGGACTGAGCTACACCTCGTTTGAATACAGCGACCTGAAGGCGGACTCGGTGTGTCCGGCCACGGGAAGCATCCGGCTTTCCTTCCGGTTGAAGAACACGGGCCGCATGACGGGCAAGGAGGTGCCGATGGTCTTCGTACGCGACTGTGTGTCGAGTGTCGTCACACCGGTGAATCTGCTGAAGGAGTTTACCAAGGTGGAGCTCAGACCGGGCGAAGAGCGCGTCATCGAGTTCCGGATTCCGGCTGAAAGACTGGGGCTGTGGAACGAGGACATGAAGTATGTGACGGAGCCGGGCGAGTTCGTCCTCTCGGTGGGACGCTCGGTGGAGGATATCCGGCTGAAAACAACCGTACGCGTCCTGCAGACTGAATGATCGCATTTTTTTATCTTTAAACTGAATATCACATGAGGCAGATTCTGATTTTTTGTTTCCTGCTGGTCTTTCCGGCCGTAATCCGGGCGGAGAAGACCCTGAAAGTGGCCTGCGTGGGCAACAGCATCACTTATGGTGCGGGCATTGCAGGCAGAGAGAACAATTCGTATCCGGCGCAGCTGCAGCAGCTGCTGGGCGAGGGATACCGGGTGGAGAACTTCGGACATAACGGGGCCACGGCGGCCTCGTGGGGGGATTATCCTTACACGGACATGCCCGAATTTGAACGGTCGAAGGAGTTTGCACCCGACATCGTACTCCTGAAACTGGGCACCAACGACACCAAGCCGCAGAACTGGCGCGGGGCAGAGCCGTTTGCCGCCGAACTGGGACGGCTGGCGGACACTTACCGCAACCTGCCTTCGCATCCGCAGGTGATCGTGCTCACGCCCGTGCGCTGCTTCCTGACCGAGGAGGGAACCATCAGCCCGCAGAAGATCGCCGACGAAGTGAGACCGGCCGTGGAAAAGCTGGCCTGCGAGCGCGGACTGGGCATCATCAACCTGTTCAACCTGTTCGGCGACCGATGGGACGCTACGCTCATGCCCGACCGCCTGCATCCTTCGGCCATCGGTGCGGGGATGATCGCACGCAAGGTGGGCGATTACCTGCTCGCCGGGAAAAAGGGACGGAAGCCTTCGTTCGTGCCGGAAGGGGCTACGGCTTTCTGTTTCCACGGATTCCGGGGATATGACTTCCGCTCGGAAGGGACGGACTGCAAGGTGGTCTGCCCGGCACGGGAAGCGGAAGGAAGGCCCTGGGTGTGGCGCGCACGTTTCTGGGGGCATGAGCCGCAGACGGACATCGACCTGCTGGAAAAGGGATTCCACATCGTCTACTGCGACGTGGCCGACCTCTACGGATCGGACAAGGCGACGGAGCGCTGGGACAGGTTCTACCGTTATCTGAGGAAACACGGATTCCATCGCAAGGCGGTGCTCGAGGGCATGAGCCGCGGGGGACTGATCGTCTACAACTGGGCGGCGAAGAACCCGGACAAGGTGGCGTGCATCTATGCGGATGCACCGGTGATGGACATCACCAGCTGGCCGATGGGAAAGGGCAGTTCCGAAGGCTCGGCAGAAGATACGCGCCGGATGATGGAGGTGTACGGCTTCGGCAGCGAACAGGAAGCGGCGGAATGGAAGGGTAATCCGCTGGATCATGCCGGACGGATAGCACGCGCGGGCATCCCGGTCCTGCACGTGGTAGGCGATGCGGACACCGTGGTACCCGTGGCCGAGAATACGGCTGTCTTCGAAGCGGAAATGAAACGGCTGGGAGCGCCCGTCAAAGTGATCCACAAGCCGGGAATCGGCCATCATCCGCACTCGCTCAACAATCCGGAACCGATCGTGAAGTTTATTCTTCAGGCTACGGGACGCTACGGGAATCCGTGTACGCAGGCAGTACCGGGCAACGAGTTCCGCTCGGCGGCCGGATGGAAAGAGGGCAGCGAATGGCATACCGTGGAACGCGACATCGAGGAATCGCTGCAGGGACGGCAGCTGAAACTGCTCCTGCTGGGAAATTCCATCACACAGGGATGGGGCGGACAGCGCAAACTGGTCACCTGGAAACCGGGAAAGGCGGCGATGGACCGGGTGCTGGGCGAAGGTTGCTGGGAATCGGCCGGTATTTCGGGCGACCGCACGCAGAATCTGCTGTGGCGCATCCGGAACGGGAACTACAACTGCTGCCGGCCGGAATATGTAGTGGTGGCCATCGGCATCAACAACCTCGTTGTGGGAGGTGACTCGGCGGATGAAACGGCTGAGGGAATCGTAGCGGTCACCGAAGAGGCGTGCCGGCAGTTTCCCGACTCAAAGATCATTCTGCTGGGACTGTTCCCTTCCGGAAAGGAGAAGGACAGCGGGGTACGCCGGCAGTGTGACCGGATTCACGAGGTGCTTGCCGCCCGGAAGTTCGGCAAGAAGGTGACGTACGTGAATCCTTCGCAGTGGTTCCTCGATGACCGGGGAACAATCCGCGAGGGACTGTATATCGGCGACTATATCCATCTCACGGAAAAAGGATATGAATGTGTGGCTGAACATCTGAAGGAACTGATCCGGTAACGTCTGCAGGAATATGAAGAAGATCGTAAAAGTATGGATGCTGGCTGTTCTGCTGGGCGGAACAGCCGCAGACCTGTGCGCACAGACGGTATGGCATGATCCGGAAGCAGAAAGGCCGCAGTCTGCCCAAAGAATGCAGCCGGCAACGGACGGATCACAGACGGTAACGGAAAGATACATCCGTTTCATTACAAACGCGCCTTCGGTAGAGATCCGGTATCAGATGGCAGGCACAGGAGGGGTCCGTCCCTGCAGGGCAGCTGCCGGAGCCGGTGGAATGGATCTGTATACGACCGACTGCAACGGACAGCAGCAACGGTGCGAAGGGGTCTGCCAGTCCGGCGACACACTGCGCTGGATTTCCCGGGAGCTGACGTATCACAATACGCATCAGGAGGGGAATGAGTTCACGCTGTTTCTTCCACCCGGCAACAATGTCCGGTGGATGCAGATCGGCGTACCCGAAGGAAGCCGCTTCAGTTTTCTGCGCCCCTCTGCCGAAAGGCCGGTTGTCATCTGCAGTCCGTCCGCAACGCTGGGCGCCTGTGCTTCGCGGCCGGGAATGGCATGGACAAATATCCTGCAGCGCCGGCTTGACATGCCGGTGATTTGCATGGATGACTCCGGAAACGGAGAGGCCGGTGAGAATTGCTTCGCACAGATGACGGAGACGGATGCGGCTGTGTTTGTCATCGACTGCAAACCGGGAAGGAACGGAAAGGAAACAGAAGAGTTCCGTAAATGGCTGGAGAAGGGGATCCGGACGATCCGCACCCGAAGCAAGGCTCCGATTCTGCTGGTAACGCACGACTGCATGGGGTGCCGGAATTCCCGGACCGGAGCAAAGGATCTCCGGCAGGCCGGCCGGGAAGTGCAGGCGGTCTGCGAAGCAATGAGGAAGGAAACGGAAAACCTCTTCTGCCTGACAGTCCGGAAACCGGAAGCATCAACAAACAGAATCTCTGCAACAGACCGAAGCATGGAGCAGTGTGCCGATATCTGTTATCAGAAGATTGCAGAACTTCTGTTTCCGGAACTCGGATCGCTGTCGTTCACTCCCTGCCGCCAGCACCGCGATTCATACACGTACCGGTGGACGGACCGGCACGAGGAGATCCTGGAATATAATGCGAAGGTGAAACCAGAGATCGTCATGCTCGGCAATTCCATCACGCACTTCTGGGGCGGACTGCCTTTCGAGAAGCGGAGAGTGGCCGATGACATCTGGCAGGAACTCTTCAAAGGCAGGAGAACTGTCAATCTGGGCTACGGATGGGATCGCATCGAAAACATCCAGTGGCGCATCCTGCATGGCGAACTGGACGGCTACCACGCACAGAAAATCTTCATGATGCTGGGAACGAACAACCTGGACATCAATACGGACGAGGAAATCGTCAGGGGTATCCGGGAAACAGTCAGTCTGATTACCGGAAAGCAGCCTCAGGTGCAGCTTTATGTCGTCAGGATTCTGCCGCGCCGGGACCGGGAAGACAGACTCCGTTCGCTGAACGACCGGCTGGAACGGGCACTCGCGGATCTTCCCCGGGTACAGGTGATCGATCTGTCGGAAGCACTTACCGGAAAGGACGGAAAGATCAGAGAGGAACTGTTCTCCGACGGCCTTCACCCCAACCACGAGGGATACAGAATCATCGCCGGACATCTGAAACCGTTTCTTGAATAAAAAAGATACAGGCCGACAGCCGGAAAAACAACAAACATAAACAGATATTTTGTTTGTCTGTTCCCTGCTGCCAGCCTGTATCTATTATAACTCACTCAAGCACTAACAAGGCCTGTTACTCTTCCGGATGGCGCGAGAAGGAATAAGGCAGATCATTCTCCAGAATGCCGCGAGACAGATTGGGCGTCGCACTCATCTCACATTCAATACGGCCTCCCTGCTGCAGGACAGCATGTTCCAGATAGTTTGCGGTATACTCTTTCCCATTGACAAGCATCCTGTTGAGGTAATAATTTGCGGGACTATTGCCGGGAGCGGCAATTTCCATCACATTCCCGTTTTCAAAATGAAGGAGAGCCTTCCTGAACAGCGGTGCCCCCAGAACATACTGATCTGTTCCCGGACATACCGGATAGAAGCCCAGCGCCGAGAATACATACCAGGCAGAAGTCTGTCCGTTGTCTTCATCCCCGCAATAGCCGTCGGGAGCAGGTGTGTAAAGACGATCCATCACCTGACGCAGCCAATATTGCGCCTTCCAGGGCTGGCCGGCATAATCATACAGGTAGATCATGTGCTGGATGGGCTGGTTGCCATGAGCATAATTCCCCATGTTCATCACGGTCATCTCCCGGATTTCATGGATCACCTGCCCATAGTAACTGTCATCAAACAGGGGCGGAACATGAAACACCGAGTCAAGCATCTGCACGAAACTGTCTTTTCCACCCATCAGACTGATCAGTCCCTGCGGATCATGGAACACAGACCAGGTGTAATGCCAGCTGTTGCCCTCGGTAAAGGCATCTCCCCACTTCAGCGGAGAAAAGGGCTTCATGAACGTACCGTTCTGATTCCTGCCGCGCATCAGCCGGGTTTCGGGATCAAAGAGATTCCTGTAGTTCATCGCACGGCGTGCAAAGACCTCCAGTTCTTTCTCCGGACGGCCCAGCTTCCTGCCCAGCCGGTAAATGCACCAGTCATCGTAGGCATACTCCAGCGTACGGGCCGCATTCTCATTGATCTTCACATCATACGGGATATACCCCAGCCGGTTGTAGTATTCATAGCCCAGCCGTCCGGACGAGCTGACCGTGGGATGCGTCCCGCCGGCACCCGCCATCAGTCCGTTCCACAGTGTTTCCGTATCGTCCACGCAAATCCCTTTCAGGTATGCATCGGCCAGGACGGAAGCACTGTTGTTGCCCACCATGCAGTCACGATGGCCGGGACTGGACCACTCCGGGAAGAAGCCGCTCTCGCGGTAAGCATTCAGAAATCCCTCCTGCATCTCCCGGCTGACGGAAGGATACATCAGGTTCAGCAGCGGAAAGAGACAGCGGAAGGTATCCCACAGCCCGGTTCCGGTGTAATAATATCCCGGCAGCACCTGCCCTGTCGTGGGACTGTAATGCACGGTCTTTCCGCGGGCATCCACTTCATGGAACTTGTGAGGGAAAAGCAGCGAACGATACAGACAGGTGTAGAACGTGCGGTACTGATCCAGCGTTCCCCCTTCCACTTCCACACGTCCCAGCACCTCGTTCCAGCGTTCCCGGCCCTGCTGCGCCAGCTCCTCCAGCCCGACATCGCCCAGCTCCTTCAGATTCAGTTCCGCCTGTTCCGAACTGATGAAGGACGATGCCACCCGCACATGCACCTGCTCCCCCTTTGCCGTACGGAAGCCCACCACGGCCCCCGCATGTCCGGCCGTCTGCTCCAGCACATTTTCCGTCAGCACGGAATCAGCAAAAGTCGCCCGGTACTCAAAAGGCCTGTCAAAGACCATGACAAAATAATTGCGGAAGCCGGCTGGCACTCCCCCGCTGTTACGGGTGGAATACCCCACCACCTTGTTCTCTCCGGGAATGATCCGGACCGACGATCCCCTGTCGAAAGCATCCACCACGACATACGCCTGCTCCGTCTCCGGGAAGGTGAAGCGGAACAAGGCCGCCCGCTCCGTGGGAGCCATTTCCGCCACGACATCATGTTCGGCCAGGTATACCTTATAATAGTAAGGACGCAACGTCTCGCCCTTGTGCGAGAACCAGCTGGCCCGCCTGTCCTCATCGAACTCCGGACTGCCCGTCACCGGCATCAGCGAGAACTGGCCGAAGTCATTGATCCAGGGACTGGGCTGGTGCGTCTGCTTGAATCCCCGGATCCGGTTCGCCGTATACGTGTACTGCCATCCGTCTCCCATCTTCCCCGTCTGGGGAGTCCAGAAATTCATCCCCCAGGGCATGGCGGTCACCGGATAAGTGTTTCCGGCCGACAGTTCAAAGGACGACTGCGTCCCCATCAGCGGATTCACGTACTGTGTGAAATCCCTTTCCGCCGCCCGGAGCCCCAGCAGCCCAAGCAGCGCCGCGAAAGTCATGACCAGCCTGTTCATACCCCCTCCGTCTCCTTTCCGTTCCACTTCTCCGGACGGTCGGACATCACGAACTCCAGCACCCCGCCGGCCATCAGTTCCTCATGCGTGAAGAACGGCCCTTCCAGCGGCCTGCCGTTCAGCGTCGCCGAGCGGATATACTTGTTTTTCTCCGAATTGTTCTTCGCACGGATGACGAAAGTCTTTCCCCCTTCCAGGCGGAGAGTCACCTCATCGAAGAGCGGACGCCCGATGGAATACACCGGCCAGCCGGGACACACCTGATAGAAGCCCATGGCATTCATCACATACCAGGCCGACATCTGTCCGCAGTCCTCATTGCCCGACAGCCCGTCGGGAGCGTCCGAATAGAGCGTGCGGAGCACCTGGTCCACCAGCTCCTGCGTACGCCAGGGCACCCCGGCATAGTTATACAGATGCGTGATGTGGTGGCTCGGCTCGTTGCCGTGGGCATACTGCCCGATCAGCCCCGAGATATCGGCCGACACCTGATCCCCCTCCAGCCGCGGATCGGCCGTGAAGAGCGAATCCAGCCTCCGGGCAAAGCGTTCGCGCCCGCCCATCAGCTCCATCAGCCCCTCCGGATCGTGGGGAACAAACCAGCTCCACTGCCAGGCATTCCCCTCGCAATAGTCATCGTTCCGGTGATCCGACGCATACGGATTGAAAGGCTCACGCCACTTGCCGCCGGAGTCCAGCCCCCGCATGAAGCCCGTGGACGGATCGTAATAAGTGCGGTAGCCCTGCGCAAAGGCCTCATACCTGCGGGCATTGGCCGTGTCGCCCAGTTCGCGGGCCAGCAGGGCGATGCACCAGTCATCGTAGGCATACTCCAGCGCCTTGGCCACGGCCTCCTTGTCCCGGTCGCAGGGCACATAGCCCACGGCATTCTTCCAGTAGCGTGCCCGCGGCATGACGTAAGGAATCATCCAGTCCGGACAGCGGATGCCCGTCGTGTCATACTCGGCAGCGCGGAGAGCCGCCCGGTAAGCCTTCCGCACGTCGAAGCTGCGGCAGCCCTTCGCCCAGGCATCGGCCACGAGCGAAACGGCATGATAGCCGATCATCGTCCCCGTATAGTTTGACGCCATGTCCCACTTGGGATAGATGCCCCCTTCCTCACTCTTGGCGATGAGCGAGCGGATCATCTCCGCGTTGAGCTCCGGCCGGAGGATGGTCAGCAGGGGATGCAGGGCGCGGAAGGTATCCCACAGGGAGAAGATGGTGTAGTACGTCTCTCCCTCCTTCGTCCGGCGGATGTTGTGATCCATCCCCAGATAGCGGCCGTCCACGTCCGAAAAGACAGTGGGAGCAATCAGGGCATGATACAGTCCCGTGTAGAACACCCTGCGCCGGACGGGATCGGCCGTGCGGACCTCAATGCGCGAAAGCTCGCGGTTCCACGCTGCGGCAGCCGCCCTGCGCACCCCGTCGAAGTCCCATCCGGGAATCTCCTGCTCCACGTTGGCACGGGCTCCCTCCATGTCCACGGCCGACAGGCCCGTCTTCACCATCACCTGTTCGCCCTCGGCCAGCGGGGCAAAGCGCAGCAGGGCTTTCATGCGGGGCCGGGGGGAGGCTCCGCATGAAGGGGGCAGGGTGTCGTTCACCAGCCGGAAGGTGAAGGGACGCGAAAAGACCATATAGAAGCACACAGGCTGGTCGGGCGCCCAGTAGGCCGTGCGCTTGCGTCCGCGCAGGGTGGAGTCGTTCACCTGCTCGATCAGCATGTCGCGGTTGGTCTGCCGCTGCAGGCTGTAGTCCAGATCGAGGATCATCCCTGCACCGGATGTGGCGGGATAGGTGTAGCGGTGGATAGCTGCACGGCAAGTAGCCGTCAGCTCCGCACGGACACCATAACGGGAGAGGTAAACGGAATAATATCCCGGCACAGCCACTTCATCATCATGTGAAAACGACGAACAATAAGGCATCTGCTGCCCAGTCGGTTCCTCTGTTCCGATACACTGTTCTCCCACTGTGGGCATCAGCAGCACATCACCATAGTCACAGCATCCGGTTCCGCTCAGACGATTATGCGAAAAACCATTGATTGTAGAATCGTTGTAATAGTACCCCGAACAGGAATCCCATCCGTCCAGACGAGTATCCGGTCCGGGCTGGACCATACCGTGAGGCACAACAGGCCCCGGAAAGGTATGCCCGTGTCCTCCTGTCCCGATCAGCGGATTAACAAATTGCGTATAGTCCGTGCCGGCTGTTTCTCTTTCCGAACACGATGTGGCCGAGATGAGCAGAACGGCCATCGTTAGCCGGCTTCCCAACCTGAAAATCTTTCTCCATGGGTGTGATTTCATTGTCTTGTTGATTGGTGGATTAAAAAACTCTTTAATTTCTTTCTCAAGACACTAATCTCCCGAAATTCGAATGCCACAAAACAGATCTTCAAAGAAGCAGTCTCTGAGCAACCGGTCTTCAAGAAACGACCTCCGTATCATCATTTCCGTGGAAGGATTTCCTGTCCCAGACTCCGGGTAACCTCATTCATGATCTGTTCATTTCCCCTGATGAAAGAGAGAATAGTGTCATATGCGCAAAATTACAAAAATCTGTTGCCCAGCCAAGAAGAATCATATCAAAAAACACTCCTTTCCCAACGAGTTTAAAAGACAATTTCCTTCCATTTTCACCTTTTTCGTGCACAGAAAGAGATAAAATGTGCAAAGAACATGCATTTATTTGCCCGAATATTTGTTTAGAAGAAGAAATATTTATTCCTTTGCAGCGGAATATAAACATTTTTACTCTATTTATAAACTTTAAAATTTAGAATTATGTCTGAAATCGCATCAAAAGTACAGAAAATTATTGTTGATAAGTTGGGCGTAGAAGAATCAGAAGTAACTCCGGCAGCTAGCTTCACTAACGACCTGGGTGCTGACTCTTTGGATACAGTTGAACTGATTATGGAATTCGAAAAAGAATTCGGTATCTCTATTCCTGATGATCAGGCAGAAAAGATCCAGACTGTAGGCGACGCCATCTCTTACATCGAGGCTAACGCAAAATAATTAATTCTACCTCTTTATGGAATTAAAAAGAGTAGTAGTAACAGGTCTTGGTGCGCTGACCCCTGTTGGTAACAATGTTTCAGATTTCTGGAACAACCTGATCAACGGAGTAAGCGGAGCAGGACTTATTACTCATTTTGACGCATCCAAGTTCAAGACTCAGTTTGCCTGCGAAGTGAAAAACTTCAACCCGACCGATTTCATCGACCGGAAAGAAGTTCGCAAAATGGATCTTTATACACAATATGCTATTACTGCTGCCAAAGAAGCTGTAGCAGACGCTGGCATTGATGTGGAAAAAGAAGACTTGAACAAAATCGGTGTGATCTTCGGAGTAGGTATCGGCGGTATCCACACTTTCGAAGAAGAAGTAATGAATTACGCACAGACCAAAGACACAATCGGTCCGCGTTTCAATCCGTTCTTCATTCCGAAGATGATTGCCGACATTGCATCCGGACAAATCTCTATGATTTACGGATTCCATGGTCCTAACTTTACCACCACCTCCGCTTGTGCTTCTTCTTCCAACGCGATTGCTGATGCATTCAATTATATCCGTCTGGGAAAAGCCAACATGATCGTTACCGGTGGTGCTGAAGCTGCTATCTTCCCTGCCGGAGTAGGAGGATTCAACGCGATGAATGCCCTCTCTACCCGCAACGACGATCCCACTCGTGCTTCACGTCCGTTCAGCGCAAGCCGTGACGGTTTCGTAATGGGTGAAGGAGCCGGATGTCTGATTCTGGAAGAACTGGAACACGCTAAAGCCCGTGGCGCAAAGATTTATGCCGAACTGGCCGGAACTGGTGCTTCTGCCGATGCTTATCATATCACAGCTTCTCATCCTGAAGGTCTGGGTGCGAAACTGGTGATGACCAATGCACTGGAAGATGCAGGTTTGCAGCCGGAAGATATCGACTATATCAATGTTCACGGTACATCTACCCCGGTAGGTGATATCTCAGAAGTGAAAGCTATCCAGGCTCTCTTCGGAGAACATGCCTATAAGCTGAACATCAGTTCTACCAAGTCAATGACCGGTCACTTGCTGGGTGCTGCCGGAGCTGTAGAAGCTATCGCCAGCGTATTATCTGTGAAGAACGACATTGTTCCTCCGACCATCAACCACGAAGAAGGAGATAACGATGAACAGATCGATTATAACCTTAACTTCACTTTCAATAAGGCACAGCACCGTACGGTTCGTGCTGCATTGAGCAACACCTTTGGTTTCGGTGGACACAATGCATGTGTAATCGTCAAAAAATACACTGAATAAACTGTGTTTAGCAATATAACAGATAAGATAAGACTCTTTTTCCGCAAGGACAAGGAGCCTTATCTTTGTTTTTACAGAATGCTGGGATTCTATCCGAGAAACATCGAAATCTACCAGCAGGCTCTGCTGCACAAGTCTTCATCGGTTAAGGAAAAAGGACGATTACTCAACAATGAACGTCTGGAATTTCTGGGCGATGCCATTCTGGATGCAGTAGTAGCAGATATTGTCTATAAGAAATTCGAAGGAAAGCGTGAGGGATTTCTCACCAATACCCGTTCCAAGATCGTACAGCGTGAAACGTTGAATCAGGTAGCTGTTCAGATCGGGCTGGATAAACTGATCAAGTTTACAACCCGTCAGTCGTCACACAACAGCTATATGTCCGGAAACGCATTTGAGGCACTGGTGGGCGCCATTTATCTGGACAGAGGATATGATGCCTGCAAGAAATTCATGGAGGAACGTATCATCGCCCAATACCTGAATATTGACAAGATCTCACGCAAAGAGGTCAACTTCAAGTCAAAACTGATCGAATGGAGCCAGAAGAACAAATTTGAAGTAGAATTCCGACTGACAGGCCAGTCCATAGACAGTGACTCGAATCCAATATTCGAAACACAAGTCATGGTTGAAAACATCCCTGCCGGGGAAGGAAAAGGTTACTCCAAAAAAGAATCGCAGCAACTGGCTGCTCAGGAGACCTTGAAGCAAATCAAAACTGATCCCAAATTCATCGATCAGATCTTTGCCGCTAAAGCACAGCGCGAGCAGGCACAGGAAACAACTACAACTGAAGTACCTGAAGCATCTGCCTCCAACACACCGCTGACAGCGATAGCAACAGAAGAGGAAGTTATCCTTGAAAAGTTCGAAGACACCGAACGGATTATTTCCGAAGCCGAAGAGGCTGCTTTCAAAGACTGACCCCGTGTCTGTCTTCTCCGTAAAGGACAAGTGATGATTGAAAAACAACATCAGTCATCACCTGTCCTTTCTTAGTCTGTAGTATTATAAAAACCTTTTTTTCATCCGAAACAGATCCCCATACGGCGACCCTGTACCACAAGGTCATTGTCCTCGGTCACAAGTTTCAGTTTACCCGCTACTTCCGTCAGGGGGACAGCACCCATACTGTTTCCCTGCAGGGCTACCATGTGTCCGAAGCGGCCTTCTGCAATCAGCTGAGTAGCATATCCGCCCATGCGCGTAGCAAGGTTACGGTCAAATGCCGTCGGACTTCCGCCGCGCTGAATGTATCCGAGTACCGTTTCACGGGTTTCGAATCCGGTTTCATATTCAATTTCTTCAGCTATATACTGGGCTGCTTTCTTGCCATCCACAGTAGGAATTCCTTCTGCCACTACCACAATTGAGTATGGCTTTCCTTTCTTCAGACGGTTGATAATGGCATCTCCGATGCGATGGATATCAAAAGGAATCTCCGGGAGCAGGATAATATCTCCTCCTCCGGCCATGCCTGAATAGAGCGCAATCCATCCGGCCTTATGTCCCATCACTTCGATCACCATCACCCGCTGGTGAGACGTTGCCGTGGAGTGCAACCGGTCAATGGCATCGGTCGCAATGCTTACCGCTGAATCGAAGCCGAACGAGAAATCAGTGCCCCACACATCATTATCGATCGTTTTGGGAATACTGATGACATTCACACCTGTCTCCGCCAGCCTGGCTGCAGTTTTCTGCGTACCGTTTCCACCGATACAGACAATACAGTCCAGCCCTCTTTCGCGGATCGTCTGAAGCATCATGGCAGGCTTGTCTTCCGAGACCGCTGTTCCCCGTCGCTTGAAAGGTTTTTCACGCGACGTTCCCAAAATGGTTCCGCCCATATTCAGCAACCCGGTCAGCGATGCTTCCGTCAATGGAACCACATCATTATCCACCAGCCCGCGAAAGCCGCTGTGAATACCGAATACTTCCATGCCATAATGGTTGATTGCCGTCTTGCATACCCCGCGAATAGTCGCATTAATGCCCGGACAATCACCTCCCGAAGTCAAGATTCCAATTCTCATATTCGTTTGTATTTACTTTGAGACGTAAAGGTAAGAAAAAAGCAGTGAATTGTGAAATCTCAAAAAAAAATAATTGTACAACCCGATAATACGCGGAAAAAATCTACCTTTGCAATAATTTGAATCTGAAACAGAAGAAACAATGAATTCAACGAAAGTGATAGGAAAACTGTTCACATCCAGGCAGAAAGCCACTGACTTATACGCCACTCAGGCAGAAGCCATCCAGGAACGGGTTTTCCAGAAACTGATACAAACAGCAGCTCCCACGGAATGGGGAAAGAAATATGATTACGCACGAATCAGAAACTATACAGACTTCCAGCGCGTACCGGTACAAACCTATGAAGAAATCAAAGGTTATGTAGACCGTATGCGTCACGGCGAAGCCGATGTGTTATGGCCGGGAAAAGTACGCTGGTATGCCAAATCATCGGGAACGACCAACGACAAGAGTAAATTCATCCCTGTCAGCAAGGACGGTCTGCACGGCATCCACTACAAGGGAGGAACCGATGCCGTAGCTCTCTATCTGCGCGAAAATCCCGAAAGCCGCTTCTTCTCGGGCAAAGGACTGATTCTGGGAGGAAGCCACAGCCCCAACTACAATGTCAAGGACAGTCTGGTGGGCGACCTTTCTGCCATCCTGATCCAGAACATCAATCCGCTGGTGAACTTCATCCGCGTACCGAGCAAGGAAATCGCGCTTCTGTCAGAATTTGAAGAGAAGGTGGAACGCATTGCCAGCACGACCATCCACGAAAATGTGACCAACCTCTCCGGAGTACCCTCCTGGATGATGGCAGTCATAAAACGAATTCTGGAAAAGACGGGTGCAAAGACCCTCGACGAAGTATGGCCCAATCTGGAAGTATTCTTCCACGGAGGCGTATGTTTCACTCCCTACCGGGAACAATACAAACGGCTGATCGCCAGTCCCCGCATGCACTATATGGAAACATACAATGCCAGTGAAGGCTTCTTCGGACTGCAGAACGATCTCTCCGACCCTGCCATGCTGCTGATGCTGGACTACGATGTATTCTACGAATTCATTTCTCTGGACGAATTTGACAGCCCGAATCCGACCATCGTACCCCTGACCGGTATCGAAGTGGGACGCAATTATGCCATCGTCATCAGTACTTCCTGCGGACTGTGGCGGTACATTCTCGGTGATACAGTGAAGTTTACTCAGAAAGATCCCTATAAATTCATTATCTCCGGACGTACCAAACACTTCATCAATGCCTTTGGAGAAGAGCTGATGGTGGATAATGCCGAAAAAGGACTGGCACGTGCCTGTGCCGAAACCGGAGCACAAGTGCTGGAATATTCTGCCGCACCGGTTTTCATGGACGACAATGCCAAATGCCGTCACCAGTGGCTGATTGAATTCAGTGTCCAGCCCGATTCACTGGAGCATTTCCGTCATGCACTGGACAAGGCTCTGCAGGAAATCAATTCCGACTATGAAGCCAAACGCCACAAGGATATTACTCTGCAGGAACTGGAAATCATCCCTGCACGTCCGAATCTGTTCCATGACTGGCTGAAACAGAAAGGAAAACTGGGCGGACAGCACAAAGTGCCACGCCTGAGCAATAATCGTGACTACATAGAAGAAATGCTGAAACTGAACTCATGAACCGACGCAGACTGACCCAATATCTCACCTTCCTGCTGGTGCTTGCCGGACTGTATGCCTGTGCCAGCCAGGGACAACCCGACGGAGGCCCTTATGACGAGACTCCGCCTAAGTTCGTACGCGCCAATCCGGAACCGGGAGCCATCAACAACAAGCGCAAGAAAATCTCCATCGAATTCGATGAATACATCAAACTGGAGAAAGCTTCTGAAAAGGTAATCTTTTCACCCCCGCAACAGGAAAGCCCCGAACTCAAGGTAAACGGACATCGGGTGAGCGTGGAATACATGGATTCGCTGAGACCCAACACCACTTACACCATCGACTTCGGTGATGCAATCGTGGACAACAACGAAGGAAATCCGCTGGGAAATTTTGCCTATACCTTTTCCACCGGACCGACAATTGACACCATGGAAGTTTCGGGAACAATCCTCAATGCCCAGGACCTGGAACCGATCAAAGGCATTCAGGTGGGATTACACCAGAACCTGAACGATTCAGCATTCACAACCCTGCCGTTCGACCGTATCTCGCGTACAGACAGCCGGGGACACTTCGTCATCCGGGGTATCGCTCCCGGAAGTTACCGCATCTATGCACTGATGGACGGAAACCAGAACTATATCTTCGACTCGAAGACGGAAACCATTGCCTATCAGGATTCACTGGTGATTCCTTCGACCACCGGAGCCGTAAGACAGGATACGATATGGCATGAAAACGATACGCTTCACTACGATACCATCTATCAGGTGAACTATACCCGCTTCCTGCCCGACAACCTCCTGCTGCGCGCTTTCAAGGAAGAAAACAACCTGCAATATCTGGTGAAAAGCGAACGTGAGCAGACTTACCGTTTCTCGCTTTACTTCAACACCAAAGCCGATACCCTTCCCACGGTCAAGGGACTGGATTTCGACGAAAAGGATGCTTTCATCATCGAGAACACGGAACGGAACGATACCATCCGCTACTGGATCAAGGATACAACGCTTTGTGAGCGCGATACTTTGACCCTGCAACTGGGCTATCTCGCTACGGACACGCTGGGAAAACTGGTGCCCAGGACAGATACCCTGCGCATGGTGAACAAAATCAACAGACAACGCCGCCTGGCCATGGCTGAAGAAGCCCGTAAGGAGAAAGAAAAAGAGCGTAAAAAACGGGCTAAAAAAGGAGATACACTGGCTGTTGAAACCAAATTCCTAAAGATCAGTGTAGACGCACCGTCCAGTCTGGATCTGAACCGTAACATTACGCTGACTTTCGATGAACCGCTGGAAAGCATTGATACCACGGCTATCCACATCAGCCAGAAAGTAGATACCATCTGGGAAGAAAGACCTTTCATCTTCCTCGCCGACAGTGTTGTCCCCCGGAAATACCAGATCCTGGCCGACTGGCAACCCGGACAGGAATACCGGCTGAACATTGACTCGCTCGGATTCAAGGGTATTTATGGACTTTACACAAACAAAGTGGAAAATACGCTGAAGGTCAAGACACTTGAAGCTACGGAACGCTCTATCTGAACATTGTTGGAGCCGGGCCCCATGCCATCGTGCAACTGCTCAACTCAACCGATGCCGTCGTACGCCAGCAACCCGTCAGCAACAAGAAGACATGCGACTTCTACTTCCTGCAGCCAGGAACCAAATACTATATCCGCCTGTTCAACGATGACAACAACAACGGAGTATGGGATACAGGTAACTATGCAAACAAGATCCAGCCGGAAGAAGTGTTCTATTTCCCCAAAGTGTGGGAAATGAAAGCCAACTTCGAGTTTGAAGAGACATGGAACATTCATGCCCTCCCGCTGGACAAGCAGAAGCCCGACGAAATCAAGAAACAGAAACCGGAAGAAAGCAAGAAAATAAAAGACCGGAATAAAGAACGTGCAAAGAAACTAGGAAGGACTTGACAAACATGATAAAGAAAATCATCCTTTGCCTCTGCCTCCTGATGGGAGGCATGGCAGCACAAGCTCAATGCGGTGCCGAGAACACGGCCATCAAACCGGGAGAAACTTTATCCTACCGGCTGAAGTTCAACTGGAAGTTTATCTGGGTAAATGTCGGCTGGGCCAAAATGACGGTGAACACCACGACCTATAAAGGCCAGCCCTGCCTGCAGACAGACCTTCTGTCGTTCACCAAACCCAGTATCGACAAGTTTTTCAAGATGCGCGACACCCTGACCTGTATCACTACAGAAAAGCTGGAACCGCTTTACTTCCGCAAAGGAGCCGAAGAAGGCAAACGCTACACAGTAGATGAGGTCAATTTTTCCTACCGCAACGGAAAATGTATCGTCGACCAGCAGCGCAGTGTGAACCGGGGTACTCCCGACAAGCATCACGATGAAATGCCGGTCTGCGTCTATGACATGCTGAGCATCCTGCTTCAGGCACGTTCGTATGATCCCACCGACTATCGTCCGGGGCAGAAAATCCTGTTTTCCATGGCTACGGGACGAGCCATAGAAAAACAGACCCTGATCTATCGCCGCAAAGAAAACTACGAAGCAGAAAACGGAGTGACATACCGCTGTCTGGTTTTTTCATTGGTGGAATACACCAAAGAAAATAAAGAAAAGGAAGTCATTACTTTCTATATCACCGACGACCTGAACCATCTGCCGGTCCGTCTGGATATGTACCTCAACTTCGGCTCCGCCAAGGCTTTCCTCAGCGATATCAAAGGAAACAGATATCCGCTGACTTCCATCGTCAAGACGAAGTGACATCTTCCTTTCGCAGGAGGATAAACTTCACTTCATATCATATCATTTCCCTGGAGAGAACACCGGTTTTCTTCAGGGAAAATTTTTGTTTCGTGCCGGTGAAACTGTTGTTTCGTGCCGGTGAAACTGCTGTTTCATGCTGGTGAAACTTTTGTTTCGTGCTAGTGGAACTTTTATTTTCTGCTGGTGGAACTTTTGTTTTCAGTCTGTGGAACTTTTATTTCATCCTGGTGGAACTGCTGTTTCGTGCAGAAAACACCGACGGATCATCTGCAAGAAATTCCCCAAACGAAAGTATTATTCCACTCCATCCATACCTGAAAGTCCCGGTATTTCCTGCAAAGTCTGATTCAAATTCTTCGTAAAAATACTTCGTCATACAAGATTTCTCTGTAATTTTAAGTGCTTTTAATTATTAAACTTACATAATATTTCTATGAAAAATATTCTGACAATCATCACCTTGCTGCCGACACTGCTTTGCGCTCAGGAGTGGAAAGCCGGAGACTGGCCGGTTTTAAGGCACTATGACCAGCAACATTTGTATCAGATAGCTTTGCCTCTTGGGGGAATAGGTACAGGAACCGTATCATTAGGCGGACGGGGAGAGCTCCGCGACTGGGAAATCATGAACGTGCCCGGCAAGAAATACAGTACCGTCACCACCGGTAACAACGCCCCTTTCTTTGCCATTTATACGAAACCCGAAAAAGGAGAAGCACAGACAACCCTGCTGGCAGGAGCACTGTATGACCAGGAATATCTGCACTACGAGGGAAGACCCGTAAACCACCACGGACTGCCCCGGTTCAAGAACAGTTCATTCGATGCAGCCTACCCATTCGGACAAGTACATCTGTCGGATAAGGGAATCCCGGTTGAAGTGACCGTCAAAGGATTCAACCCGCTTGTTCCGGGTGATGCCGAAGCCAGCGGAATTCCCATAGCCGTTCTCTGCTATGAGGTAACAAACACATCCCAAACCCCGGTCGATGTATCTATCTGCGGTTCTATCAGAAACTTCATCGGCAAGGACGGCAGCAAGTTTGTGACCGACTGGAAAGGAGACTATATACCTGTCGGCTGCAAAGACAACAGGAACATCTATAAGTCAGCTCAAGGATTACAGGGAATTTATTTCTGTTCGGAAGGAGTGGAAAAGACAGATCCTGCCTACGGAAACATGACCCTGGTCACCAATGCCCCCGAAGGTGTCACCTATCGGACTTCCTCGAAAGCTGACGACTGGAGCAACGGTATTCTGGGCTTCTGGGACGACTTCAGTGCAGACGGTGAACTGACGGAAATGAGTAAACAATATGATGCCGACCCGATGGCTTCCCTTGCAGTAAAAAAGAAACTGGCTCCCGGGGAAACCCGTTCATTCACTTTCTTCCTCACCTGGAACTTCCCCAACCGGAAAGCATGGTCATCTTCTGTAATCGGCAATTACTACAGTCAGCAATATCCTGATTCCTGGGAAACAGCACGGAAAATCATCCCTCAAATGCCGGAACTGGAGAAACGGACCTTGGAATTCGTCAACAGCCTGCTGGAATGTTCTTATCCGGATGTAGTCAAAGAAGCCGGATTATTCAACCTCGCAACCCTGCGCTCACAAACGGTATTCCGCATTCCAAGCGGTCACCTGATGGGATGGGAAGGTGTGATGGACAGATTCGGCTCATGTATGGGCTCGTGCACCCACGTATGGAACTATGAAACGGCTACGGCTTTTCTGTTCGGCGACCTGGCCAGAACCATGCGGGATGTAGAATTCAACTACGCGACAAAGGACAACGGACTGATGAACTTCAGAGCTGCCCTGCCCCTTTCAGAGGCAGCCAAAGGCAACAGTGCAGCAGCCGACGGTCAAATGGGCTGCATCATGAAATTCTATCGGGACTGGCAGCTATCCGGCGATTCCCGATTCCTGAAAGAAAACTGGGCACAAGTCAAGAAGGTATTGAGCTATGCATGGACCGAACATGGCTGGGACGATAACCAGGATGGCGTAATGGAAGGATCACAACACAATACTATGGACGTAAACTATTTCGGTCCTAACCCACAGATGGGATTCTGGTATCTCGGAGCATTAAAAGCAGCCGAAAAAATGGCACATGCCATGAAAGACCGGGCATTCGAAAAGAAATGCAGAGCTCTTTTTGAAAATGGTTCGGAATGGTTAGACAACAATCTGTTCAACGGGGAATACTATGAGCACAAGATCACAGATCCGGAAACCTTTGAATTTCTCGACATGAATGATCCGGATACAAAGATTCCGGACTTCCAGCTCGGGAAAGGATGTCTGGTAGACCAGCTGGTAGGTCAATACATGGCACATATCTGCGGACTGGGATATCTGGCAAAGAAAGAGCATATCCGGACAACACTGAAAAGCATCATGCGATACAATTTCAAGGAAGACTTCAGCCGGCATTTCAACAATATGCGGTCATACGTTCTTGGTGATGAAGCCGGACTTCTCATGGCATCCTGGCCCAAAGGAAGACTGGAAGTTCCTTTCCCCTATTTTGCAGAAGTCATGACCGGCTTTGAATACTGTGCAGCCACAGGCATGATTTATGAAGGCATGGAGGAAGATGCCCTGAAGTGCATCCGGGCAATCCGGGACAGACACGACGGAGCAAAGAGAAACCCGTTCAACGAGACAGAATGCGGACACCACTATGCCCGGTCAATGGCCAGCTGGTCTGCCATACTTGCCATGAGCGGTTACAATTACTCCGCTGTCGACCAAAGCATGCGATTCACCTCCCGCCCCGGTACTTATTTCTGGAGCAACGGAAGTTCATGGGGAACATGCACCATAAGCCACAAGGACATCACGGTCCGTGTAGTCAAGGGCTCCCTGAAACTGTCCGCTTTAACAGTTGGAGAGAGAACGGTCAGACTGAAAAACTTCGCCCTTTCAGAAAAAGAAAGCCAGACTGTCAGTCTGAAAAAATAGCGGTATCTGTCTAATCAGACGGCAGACCTGGTACCATCGCAGCAGATTCTCCTGCCAAAGATAGATACAATGGAACCATACCGCCCGTTCAACACCGGCCCATCACGAAAACTGCAAACAGATTCATGATGGGCCGGTTAAATCTTTTAGCTTATTTGCCAGACTTCCTTACAATAAGTCTTATTCCGCTTTCAATATTGCACTGTCGATGGTAGTATTCACGTTGCGATAATCTTTAGAAGTCTTTTTGCCGAAATCGAACGTATAGGCTACCTTCACATATCCGGTAGGCTGGTTGAGCCGGCTATACACTTCACGGTCGTACCGGTACACATCCGAACGCAGGAAACTTCTTGTCCTGGCATGCGTGTTAAACGGATTGTTCGTACCGGCTTCCAATGCCCAGCCTCCATGATACCAGCTGACCGAAGCTCCGTAATTACCATCCTGCCATTCGTACACACCATCGCCGCTCAGCAAACGTGTCTGAGTTTTCCCATACACATTCAGCGAAAAGTCCTTCCAGTAGTAGTTCACAGTCAGTCGGCCATACACATTGTTCTGGTCCTGCGAGTCCTGTCCCGTTATCTTGCTGTACTGCCAGCGTCCGCCCAATTTGAACCGGAGAGCATCCGTAGCTTTCCACGACAAATCCAGACCTCCCTGCAACAGATGATAGTCTCCATCGCTCCGGTATGATTCCACCAGCTTGTTGCCTTCCACGGAGAAAGCGGGCAGAACGGTATTGATTTCCGAAGAGTACATGAATATGCCGAACAGGTTGAAACGACCTACCTGCAAACTGTACGAACCGGAAGCCATATACATCTTTATCTTGTCCAGATAGGGATTTCCCCGCTTCACGTGTATCTGGTCGATAGTCTGCTCCGCCGTATTGATGGTATTGATTTCGGGATAGGCATTGCCCACGGCTGCCCCGATACCGAACTGCTGGCGGTCACTGAACTGATAGAAAAACGACAAATCTCCCCGAGGGCTTATGTAATGGGTCTTTTCATGCCCGTGCAAGCGGTATTGCAAAGCGGACATCCCGATACGTCCGTTCATGGAAAGTTTGCCGAAACGCTGATTATAGGAAGCAAACAACAAACTTTCACCCGACCACAAGTGCTGCCACGACGGATTGTCCCCCGCATAAGTGGCGGAGGTGATGCGATGGGAATGCATCAACTGGACTGTAAGCGTATTCTGATGCGGCATGGACAAAGAATAATTCAGGGAGGGGTTCAGCATATAAAGCTTCTCATCCACATTCGTCATCGAAGCATACTCGTTTTCCTGATAAGAACGGTCGTAAGTGTTCTGCGTATAACTTACAGGCAACGAACATTCCAGCCGCTGATTGTCTTTCAACCTGAAACTGCCGTACAGTTCCAGGGAGGGAGCAAGTGACTTCTGGTCTGTAGAACTACTTGAACAGACGTCCTCGTAATAGTCCGAATAGTCCAACATCCCCCTTCTCCCGTTGTCCGGCATCCCGCTATGTACAAAGGACATCTTTGCCGACAACGTGCGCTTGCCTGTCTGATTAAGCACATTGAACTGTGCATACTGCTGGTTCTTCTTCCGCTTGTCTGCTTCGGTGATTTCATCCCGTGTAAAGGAACGGTCTGCCAACACAAATGATTCCGTACTCCGGTTATCGTCCTCATTGTAATCGTACATGGTATGTCCGGCAAACAGCGTATACGATGTATTCCCGTGAGAAACCTTCGACACCGCATTATAGTCTCCCTGCAAATAACCGATAGTCTGATTGGCATCCAAAGAAACATATCCTCCAGACTTCCATTTCCTGGTAATATAGTTGATGGATGCCACATCCCCGGCATACTTTCCCGTCGGCACATCAAAATATTCCACTTTCTCTATGTCACGGGGACGCAGACTCTGCACTTCCCGATAGTCCACTTTACGACCGTCGATGTAGAGTGTTACGGTTCCTCCCATCGTTGCCACAACTCCCTTCTTGCGATCTACGTCTATACCCGGAATCATCAGGTTACTGAGCAGATCGTAGCCTGTAAAGGCATGCTTCACCTGCTGCTTATCAGGAATAATCAGCACCCGGTCCTTCTGACGGATAAAGGAAGAACCTTTCACCTCTACCTCACCAAGCAGTACACTGTTTTCCTTCAGGTACACAACCGGAAGTACCTTTTCCGTGTCCCCCACCGCAAACGGATAAACCTTCGCTTCGTAGCCGATGGAACTGAGAGACAACAAATAGTTTCCCTTCTGTACGTTCTCCAATTTATAAAGACCGATGCTGTCTGTCACCACCCCTTGAACAAAAGTTGAATCCTGACAAAGTAATCTGACTGTAGCGTAAGCAAGTCCCTTGTCAGACTCATCTGCAATTCTCCCCTTTACCGCTACCTGTGCATTAATAAAAGAACTGACTGATAAACATCCAGTCAGAAAACAAAATTTTAGAATCTCCATAATCAATTAATAATACAACAAATATAGAAATATTTACAAACGGACAGCATATTTTCTTTGCAAAAAATATCCACAGTTTCAATATTCTCTTTTTCATCAGTAATTATTATCTTTACTGCAAATCCTGATTACCATCGGACTGGACATTGCAGACATCGGGAAAGGTACCGGAATGATGCTGGTTACCACCGTTTTTCTGGCTTACAGTACGACGCTGTCCTCTGGATTTTCCTCGTTTGATGTATTGAAGCGCTTTTAATTATTAAACTAACAGCATATCTATGAAAAATATTCTGAAGAAGTCCGGTTACCGGCCCGTTTTAAAACGATTCAGCCTCGTTTCCCTATATGCCCTTCCATTATTAATGGCAGGTGCATGCCAACAACCTAAATCACAGACTACCATCCAGGATAAAGATTCCTGTGTAGTACAGAATCCTGTCATCACCGTACGATACAGCGCAGACCCGTCTGCCCGTGTCTTCGGAGATACGCTCTACATCTATCCCAGCCACGACCGTGACCAGGCACAATGGTGGGATATGGAAGATTATTATGCTTACTCTACCACTGATTTATGCCATTATAAAGATGAGGGTCTGATCTTTGAACCATTCAAGCAAACTACATGGGCAAAGAAATACGCCTGGGCTCCCGACTGTATAGAGAAAAACGGCAAATATTACTTTTATTTCCCTACCGATCAGGATCATATAGGAGTTGCTGTCGGAAACACACCTGTCGGACCATTTAAAGACCCTTTAGGTAAACCTCTTGTATCAAGGAACAGTCCGGGAATAGCAGCTCCACGTGACTTTATCGATCCGGCAGTCTTCATTGACGATGATGGCACAGGATATCTGCTTGTCGGACAAAATGCGCTGAACATCATCAGGCTGAATGATGACATGATTTCCTATAGTTCTAAGCCCGTAGTTCTGGATAAAGTCAAAGACCTCCCCCATTTCTTTGAAGCAATCTGGATTCACAAAAAAGATAAAAAATATTATTTGTCTTATTCCGATGGGGTCGGTATCTCCTACTGCATGGCTGATTCCATCTATGGTCCTTATGAGTACAAAGGCAGAATTCTGGATGAAGTAAACAGTGGAACCAATCATTCCTCAATTGTTGAATATAAAGGCCAGTGGTATCTGTTTTACCATACGGCAGACCTGGCACTGGCTACAATCACGGCAGATTCTCCAGACCGGAAATATATACAATGGAGAAGATCCGTCTGTATGGCTCCTTTATTTTATAACGAGGATGGGACCATACAGCCCGTCAAGCAGTCTTCATCTATAACGATTCCTAAAATCAACTGACTCAAACTAATATGAAAAAGATCAAACTAGGACTTCTGCCGCAAATCCTGATTGCCATCGGACTGGGCATTGCTGCCGGAACTGTTTCACCGGCACTTCCTGTACGCATTTTCGTGACATTCAATGCCCTCTTCAGCCAGTTCCTGAACTTTATTATTCCACTGATCATTGTGGGACTGGTCACTCCGGCCATTGCAGACATCGGGAAAGGTGCCGGAAAGATGCTGGTCGCCACCGTTCTTCTGGCTTACAGTGCGACACTGTTCTCCGGATTTCTTTCGTTTGGTGTAGGAGAAACCTTCTTCCCCAGCCTCATCACACAAAATATTCCTTTATCGGAAATCAGTGAAGCCAAAGGTGTTGAACCGTTCTTTACCATATCGATTCCGGAGCCGCTCAATGTCATGACAGCACTTGTCATGGCCTTCACTGTCGGACTCGGGCTGGCTCATCTGGATACCGGTTTCCTGAAAAATGTCTGCAACGATTTCAAGGAAATCATTGTCAAAACCATACAGGCCGTCATCCTTCCTTTGCTCCCGATTTATATCTTTGGCATCTTCTTCAACATGACCCATTCCGGACAAGTGTTTCACGTCCTGGCGGTCTTTGTCAAGATCATCGGAATCATCTTCCTCATGCATATCTTTCTGCTGATATTCCAGTACTGCATCGCAGGGCTGCTGGTACGCAAGAATCCGTTCCGTCTGCTGGGAACTATGATGCCGGCTTATTTCACTGCTTTAGGTACACAGTCTTCAGCGGCCACCATTCCTGTCACACTGAAACAGACGATCCGGAACGGAGTACACGAAGGGATTGCGGGATTTGTCATTCCCCTGTGTGCCACCATTCATCTTTCAGGAAGCACCCTGAAGATCGTAGCCTGCGCACTGGCACTGATGATGATGCAAAACATTCCTTATGGCTTCCAGATGTTTGCCGGATTCATATTCATGCTGGGGGTAACCATGGTAGCAGCTCCGGGAGTTCCGGGTGGAGCCATTATGGCTTCTCTCGGTATCCTGTCGTCTATGCTGGGGTTTGACGAAAACGCACAGGCACTGATGATCGCGCTGTATATTGCTATGGACAGTTTCGGTACGGCATGTAATGTTACCGGCGACGGAGCCCTGGCTCTTATCATCGACAAATGGTTTGGAACGCCAAAGGCCTGAAACATTTCTTCCGCAATATGGCAACCTGCTTTTTATCTAACTTTGTCAGGCAGTTGAAAACAACCCATAACAGCTGTAAACAGTTTCATTTATTTACTTTTATCTTTAATCTCATGAAAAAAGAAATATGCCTGTCCTGCCTGACAGTTTGCACTATTTTGCTGGCCTGTTCTACACCGTCAGAAAAATCCGTCCGGTCTGCTGCCAGCGTCATACCAGTAGATCTGGAACATGCCGGAGCCTTACAAGCCTCCCAGTGGTTTGATACAATCATGTATGTCCCTCTGGAAACGAGTGACTCATTCCTGTTTTCCAATATCAGTCATCTGAAGGTCAGCCACGATCAGAATATCTATTTTATATCCGACAAGTCATTTTTCCTGTTTGACGGACATACCGGAAAAGGCAAACTGAAAATATCCAGATTAGGAACAGGCCCAGACGGATATGCTTCCCTGTTCGACTCTTACATAGATCCCGAAACGCAGGAAATTGAATTGCTTGACAACAACGGAAAGAAAATTGTGGTTTATGACAAAAAGGGTAATCACCTGCGTTCCTTTGCCATTCCGTTCATGTCATTCACACTGACCAAAACAGATCAGCATAATTATTGGTTCTACAACAACAATCTTCCTTCAGAAGCCTGCAACTATAAAGTGGCCCACTATAATCGTATAGCGGAAAAATCAGAAGAAGCATACGATTCAATTGATCCTCATCTGGCCGAATACTTCTTTATCGAAGACGAAAAGAACCTGGTTACACAGGGTAATAGCATGCTCTATCATGCTTCTCCAGCGGATACTGTTTACCGGATTCAGCCAGGGAAAGGTATGGAAGCAGCCTATATACTCGACATGGGAAAGAACAAGGCTCCCCAGACATTTTATTCCAATCACTTCAAGGATATCATGGAATTTGTGGAAACAGCCAACAAGCATGATTATGTCTTCGAGCTTCCTACCCTGGCAGCCAATGACAGTCTGATCGCCATAGGTTGCATGAAACAAGGACAACTCTACATTACCCTTCATGCTTCCCGAAGCGAAAAGACCGTCACATTCTCAGCCTTTCAGGATGATTTCCATTTCTCTGCACCTCTCCCTCTGGATAATCAAAATATCCCTTTCTGCCTGGACAATGAATTTCTATATCTGATCATAACCGCAGAACAGCTTACAGACTGGCAAAAAGAAGGCGACCGGAAGGAGCTGATGAATGAATGGATGAAACAACAGCATATCAATGAGTATTCAAATCCAATTCTCATGAAATGCAGACTAAAATAAAGAAGACTTATTCTTCTTTTGACGCTTCCGCCAGCTGGGACGCAAGCTCTTCCATGTTCTCAGGAGAAGCAGCCCATGTGAACTTTACCTTTCCATCCTTGCCGATAATCACACAGCGAGGAATGGAAAGTGCGCCACGTTCGTTGCCGAAGGTATCGTAGATTTCTTTTTTGAAAGCTTCCTGCGCACGCACATGCTCTCCCATCAGATCATAATGAGCTGCCATCTTGCGCCATTTGGCATCATCATCCGGACGGTCAATGGAAAGATACAGCAGTACAATATCATTCTTTTTGGCATACTCCTGCAAGGGTTTTACATGAGCGAATGATTCCCGGCAGGGACCGCACCAGGTAGCCCATATATCCATAAAGATGACCTTTCCTTTATATAAGTCAGTAACCTCCTTCAACGTCTTGGCCTTGTCCACATTCGGGAAATGGATATAATCGGGAATTTCAGCCTGATTGAAAGCCTTGTTTTTGGCGATGGCCTTATCTATTAGCGGCTGCCATTTGCTTTGCGGATGCATTTGTCTGAATCGTTCCTCTAACGGAAGTATCTCCGGATCGTATTTCTCCTCGTTTGCATCCATCAGGAAGAGTAATGCCATGGCCGTTTCCTGCGCCTGACCTGTAAGGTTCTTTTCAATATAGTGGAAAATCAATTTATAGGGATTTTTCTTCAGATCTTCGTCTATCGGTTCTCCTTTGATATAGTAGGTAATACCGGCATTGTTATAGACTACTTCATGGAAAGCGGGCGAGAACGTGCTGGCCGGATGATTTACCTGACAGAATTCCATCATCTTTTCCCATTCCTTGAGCCAGCTTTGCCTGGTGGCTTCGGAATGACGGTTGGCAATACCGAACAGCTGGTTCTGAAAAGCCCACATCACCTGCATGCGCGCATTTTGCCGTGCTTTTTCATACAAGTCTTTGTCTACTCCCTGCATCTTTTCATCCAGGGCAAGAACCTGATCCTGCAGTTTCCTGCTTACAGAACTGGCAACAGTATCCCGGGTAATATTCCATTTGTCTCCTTGTCTTGAAAGTACGTCAAACACATCCTTTCCCAGTTCGTCCATCAGTTCAGACACTTCCATATTTTTTTCATTCTTGCCTTCCAGTATTGAAACAGACTTTGCAGCTGCGGCATCAATCTGCAAACGATACTTTCCTCCCTCTGCAATAAAAGAACCCAGATAACGCTTTCCCCACAAGAACAGGCGTATCTGTTCGTACCCGTTACCGGGAAGTGTAAGACTGAACGTGCTGTCCGCATTCAGCCACAAGGTGTCCTGTGCCTGCGAATTAAACATTCCGTCAATGGATTTCTGATACACAATGGTTCCACCGGCCAGATTCTTTACAGAACCAGTAATCTGAATTTCATTTGAATGACTGCATGAAGCCAGGACGCCCCCGAAAAGACTCAATGACAAAAATAAAACGTGTTTGGTTTTCATGAATATAGTGTTTAAGTTTTAGTACATATTTTATGCGTTTCAAAGATAGAAAAATTTTACCTTTGTGAATATGGAAGGAGATTATTTTATGTGGAGAAGATGGATGACAGGATTCCTGATATAGATATCGGTTTCCCTGACAATAAAAGCACAGATTCCTGATAGTATCGCACTGACGCTGGAAGAATTTGCCCGACGTGCAGAGCTATTCGGTAAAACCCTGCCTCAGGAAAAAGTAGCCTTACATTTCGACAACACCAGTTATTATCAGGGTGATGACATCTGGTTTCAGTGTTATGTAGTCACTTCTGATCTGCATACTCCTGCAGAGTGGAGCAAGACGTTGTATGTGGAGCTGTTGAATCCCGGAGGTGAAACAGTATCCAGACAGATTCTGCCAATAAGAAACGGGCGCTGCCATGGCCACTTCGCTTTGACACAACTTCCTTTCTATTCAGGATTTTACGAAGTGCGTGCTTACACCAAATACATGTTGAATTTTGATGAAGCCTCAGTCTTTTCACGCATCATCCCTGTCTTCGATAAGCCGGAAGAAGCAGGAAATTATGTGGAAAAGAAAATCAGACCGCGTGTAGGGAAATACCACAGGAACGTAAATGGCCACGGAAAGAGAAAAAACTTAATCTCAGGTTCTATCCTGAAGGCGGATATCTAGTGAAAGACATACCGGTACGTGTCACTTTCGAAGCCACGGATGCATACGGTAACCCGGTAGAAATATCTGGCCGGATAATCAACAGAAAAGGAGATGAACGCCTGACTTTTGCCACAGAGCATGAAGGAAAAGGAAGCTTTACTTATAGGGCAGGTACGGAAGAAGACCGTGTAGAAGTTATCTGGAACGAGAAGAAATTCCGCTTTGACCTGCCGGAAGCAAGAGAACAGGGCTTTGTCTGTTCCGTTGATAACCTCAGTTCACCAGACAGTCTGCTCGTGACGGTACAGAAGAACAGCCGGACGCCAGGGAATGTATTGGGAATGGGAGTGCTCAGTGGCGGAAAACTATATCATTTCTGTATGCTGACGGTCACCCGTAACCGTCCTGTCCGCTTCAAACTGGACAAACAGGCCTTACCCGCCGGAGTGGCACAAGCCGTCTGGTTCGATCACTCGGGAAGTATTATAGCCGACCGTCTGATATTTATAGGCCAGCCCGACACTTTATCTGTCGCAGTTCAGTCAGATAAAAGTTCTTATCAGCCCTATGATTCGATCCAGCTGGATTTTGAAATAAAGGATGCCAAAGGCCATCCCATACAAGCTCCCCTGTCAGTTTCCGTACGTGACGGATGGCAGGAAGTCGAGAACCGTCATTCTCTGCTGACCGATCTTCTGCTGATGTCAGATATCAAAGGATATGTCCATCAGCCCTCATGGTACTTCGAGTCTGACGATCTGAGCCATCGGCGTGCACTGGATGATCTGCTTATGGTGCAAGGCTGGAGACGCTACGACTGGGAACGTATGGCCGGAAAAAGTCCTTTTGAACTGAAGTATATGCCGGAACAGGGTATTGAACTGCACGGAAAAGTCGTGTCAATGGTGCGCAGCAAGCCACGCGCCAATGTGGAAGTTACGGCATTTCTGGCTTCTCCCGGAGATGATCCGGAAAGCAAGAATCAAAAATTCTTTGATCTTTTTACCACAGACAGTCTGGGACGTTTCTCGTTTGTTTCTCAGATAGAAGGAAAATGGAATCTGATTCTGGCCGCAACCGAGAAAGGAAAGAAGAAAGATTACCGCATTGTACTGGATCGTGTATTTGCTCCATCTCCCCGCATATATCCGCTGGCTGAAATGCAGGTTAGAGTTGCCGGAGAGGAGGAAGGATCCAGCTTATCTGTCAGTGAACCTGCTGACACGCTGGAAACCGAAGAAGACTACAAACTGCTGCTCAAGGCATACGAAGATTCATTAAAGCGGTCGGGTATCAATGAAAAAATACATCACCTTGATGAAGTAGTGATCAAAGCCCGCAAACGCGACAAGGCCCATGATGTATATCAGGCGCGCACCAAATCCATTGCTTACTATGATGTCGCTTCTGAAATGGATGACATCCAGGACCGGGACATATATATTGGTAATGATATCCACGACCTGATGATGAATATGAATCCAAGCTTCTATCCGGAATCCGCCCCCTCTGGAAGAGAGTACTTATTGTACAAAGGACGTCTGGTTCTTTTCGTCATCAACTATGAACGCACCTTCCATGAAGAAATGGATTTCAATAAATACCGGAATCTAAGTCTGGAATCCATCAAATCTGTTTATATCAGTGAGGATCTCGGAACAATGTGCCGCTATGCCGATCCGATGTTTACTCCTATGAACATTGACAAGATTTATGGCTGTGTCGTATTAATAGAAACATTGCCGGAAGAAGAAGTCTCGGTCAAAGGAGCCAAAGGAGTTCGCAAAACCTGGCTCGAAGGATATAGCAAGGTTAAGGAGTTTTATTTACCTGATTACCGGATATTGCCCCGCGAGGGAGATTACCGACGGACATTATACTGGAATCCGGAACTGATGCCTGACAAAGAAGGACATGCTACCATCCAGTTCTACAACAACAGCCGCTGCCGCCGCCCACGTATTTCGGTAAATGTACTGGATGCCGACGGACGTATAGGAGTATTCGAACATTGATCAT
>NZ_EQ973643.1:462052-476890 GCF_000157915.1 Phocaeicola coprophilus DSM 18228 = JCM 13818
AGAGGCCATCCCCAATCATGCAGGGACGGCCTCTGATCTTTGTATTTACAATCCAAAATTACTTGTTTAATTTCCAGGTAAACCCATCCTTGGTGTCTTTTACTTCAAAGCCCAAGGCAGCCAGGTTGTCACGGATCTTGTCACTGGTTGCCCAGTCCTTATTGGCTTTTGCCTGCATACGCTGTTCCAGCAACATATCAACCACCTTGCCGTATGCTTCCTCACGGGCTGCGTTGTTCTCGGCTTCTGCCTTCAATCCCAGAAGATCGAATACAAACAGATGGAATACGCTCTTCAGTTCTTCCAGATCTTCAGCACTGATGGTTGCCTTCTTGTCGATCACTGTGTTGATCATGCGGGTAGCGTCAAACAGATGAGAAATAACAATCGGAGTATTCAAGTCATCATTCATGGCTTCGTAGCATTTCTCACGCAAGCCCTGTGGTTCGATACCTGATGTAGCCTTCGCCGGAGTAATGCGTTCCAGATTCTTCACACCTTCCAGCAAACGTTCCAATCCCTTCTCGGCAGCCTGCAATGCTTCATTGCTGAAGTCTACGGTGCTGCGGTAATGAGCCTGAAGGATAAAGAAACGGATAGTCATCGGTGAATAAGCCTGAGTCAGCAGCTTATTGGAACCGGTAAAGAACTCATCCAGCGTTATGAAATTACCCAATGATTTACCCATCTTCTGTCCGTTGATGGTAATCATGTTGTTATGCATCCAGTAGTGTACCATCTGATGTCCTTCTGATGCAACGGCCTGTGCAATTTCACATTCATGGTGCGGGAACACAAGATCCATACCTCCTCCGTGAATATCGAAAGTTTCACCCAGGTATTTCCGTCCCATTGCCGTACATTCACAGTGCCATCCGGGGAAACCGTTGCTCCATGGTGACGGCCAGCGCATGATATGTTCCGGCTGTGCACACTTCCACAAAGCGAAGTCTGCCGGATTATGTTTCTCTTCCTGTCCGTCAAGTTCACGGGTTGTATTCAGAACGTCGTCCAGATTGCGACCGGACAACACTCCATAATGATGATCCTTGTTATATTTAGCAACGTCGAAATATACAGAACCTTTGCTTTCATAAGCATATCCGTTCTTCAGGATTTCCTCTACCAGCTGAATCTGTTCGATGATGTGTCCGGAAGCATGCGGTTCAATGCTGGGCGGCAGTACATTCAGCGCTTCCATAGCCTTATGATAACGGTTCAGATAATACTGCACCACTTCCATCGGCTCCAATTGTTCCAGACGAGCTTTCTTTGCAATCTTGTCTTCACCATCGTCTGCATCATGCTCCAGATGACCTACATCCGTAATATTGCGTACATAACGCACCTTATATCCCAGATGAGTCAGGTAACGGTACAAAATATCGAAAGTAATGGCAGGACGTGCATGTCCCAGGTGGCCGTCACCGTATACGGTAGGACCACATACATACATGCCCACATGAGGAGCATGCAAAGGCACGAACAGTTCCTTCCTGCGGGTCAGTGTATTGTAAATAATCAGTTTATTTTCCATAATTTGAATGTGTTAGACTGCAAAGTTATAACTTTTTTCATATCCACCGGCAATGAGGCAATGAATTTACACTGGTAAAATCAATGAAGATATCTCCGAGAAAGGATGGGGAATGCTCTATATTATAAAAAATGTTATAAAGCAGAGATTTTTAAAGTAATTCCTTGCAGATTTCGGAAAAGTCCGTACCTTTGCAACGTGTTTTTCATAGTATTAGATTTAAGGTTAACAAAGGTTGGAGTACAGCGGTACTCCTTTTTTTTTATCCTTATATGAACAGATATCAGACAAACGGTCCCATGGAAAAAAACAACAAGGTTTTATTAGGAATGAGCGGAGGCACGGACAGTTCCGTAGCGGCCATGCTGTTGCAGGATGCCGGCTATGAAGTAACCGGTATTACATTCCGTTTTTACGAAAAAGATTTCCAGACCGAATATCTGGAAGATGCCCGCCACTTATGCGAACAACTGGGTATCCGTCATCTGACCTATGATGCACGGGAAGTGTTCGAAGAACAAATCATTCATTATTTTATTCAGGAATACATGAACGGACGGACTCCCGTTCCCTGTACCTTATGCAACAACCAGCTGAAATGGCCATTACTCAAAGAAATTGCCGATCGGGAAGGTATTTATCATCTGGCTACAGGCCATTATGTCCGGAAACAAACAGTAAACGGCCGCTGGTTCATCCGTTCCGGAGCTGACCCGGATAAAGATCAGTCGTTTTTCCTTTGGGGACTCCCGCAGGATTTGCTGGAACGCGCTTTGTTTCCTATGGGAGAACTGACCAAAGTACGTGTCCGGGAAATAGCGGCCGAACGGGGACAACTGAAAGCTGCCCGCAAACGTGACAGCCTGGGCGTCTGTTTTTGTCCGATGGATTACCGCACTTTCCTGAAAAGTCATGTACCGGAAGGACAGATATCTCCGGGAGAGTTTCTGGATGAAGAAGGACGAAAGCTGGGACAACATGAAGGATATCCGTTCTATACCATCGGACAGCGAAGGGGACTGGGTATCTGGCTGAACAAGACACTGTTTGTCAAAGAGACCTTACCAGAACAAAACCGAGTTATTGTATGTGACAACCTTCGCGCTCTGGAAAAACAGGAAATGCTGCTCACAGACTGGAATCTGATCGATCCCGAAACTGCCCTGAATCATCCAGATGTTATCGTCAAGATCCGTTACCGGAAACAAGCCAACCGGTGTACGGTTACCTGCACAGGTGACGGTTGCCTGCATGTGAATCTGCACGAACCGCTTGCCTCTGTTGCCCCGGGACAAGCCGCCGTATTTTATCGTGACGACCTTGTGCTGGGAGGAGGAATTATTGCAACTTCCCGATAACAACAACCAAAGTTTATCGCAGGTCCAGCTCATGGAACAGAAGTTTTATCAACTGTTCATTCCCTATTTTTCCACAAGATATAAACAACACTAAATTATTGTTATACAAATACTTCCTTCCTGATATCAACCACACCGTTTTAAACTATCAACAGGGTGAGAACAAATTATTAACACGCGGTTAACATTCCACACATCTCTTTTGCAGATATTTTTCACTACATTTGCCGCCATCAGAAAAACGCTATGTACCAGTCTGCTTTCACATACCGTCCCCGTACTGTACGATTCTGTCAATGGAGTCGTAAGGCCTATGCTGCCTTTGCCAGCCTGAAGATTCAGGTAACGATGGGATGTGTCAGCAAAGGAATCACGGAGGTAGCGTTAAGCAAAAACGGATATACAGCCGAGAAACAGTCTTCCCTGCAGGGAAACACCGGCTTCATGCCACCGGAAGAAGCCTCACGGGCTTCAGGAACGGAAATGCCCCCGCTTCCTGCCGGCTTCTGCCTTCCGGAACGGGAAATTCATACTCCTGCGACCGCTCCCTGTCCCGGATTTCCGGGATTTATTCCTCTCTTTTGTTTTGCTTTACTGTCCGTGATATTCATCCGTCACGGATAGACTTCCTTTTTATCCGGCGGAATACTAACCTTATCTCTTAACCAATTAACAAACCGAATGATCAAAATGGAAGAAATCAAGCAACGCATCATAGCAGGCGGAAGCCTGACAGCCGAAGAGGCTCTCTCCCTCCTGACGGAAGCCCCTTTCGAAGCCTTGTGCCAGGCGGCTCACGAAATCACTGAACAGTGCGCTCCCCGGGTATTCGATATGTGTTCCATCATCAATGCCAAATCAGGACGCTGCCCGGAAAACTGCAAATGGTGTGCCCAGTCGGCTCACCACAATACCCGCGCCGAAATATATGGCATCGTTCCGGTAGAGGAATGTCTCCGCCATGCCCGCCTCAACGAAAGCCAGGGAGTAAAACGTTTCTCTCTCGTTACCAGCGGTCGCCGGCCGACAGAAAAAGAGACAGAAGTCCTGTGTGAACACTTTGCAGAACTGCACCGGCAATGTGGTATCTCGCTTTGTGCTTCTCTGGGACTGGCAACCGCAGACCAGCTGAAACGGCTCAAGGAAGCAGGAGTGACACGCTATCACTGCAATCTGGAAACTGCACCTTCTTATTTCGGGCACCTGTGTTCCACTCATACACAGGCACAGAAAATAGAAACTCTGAAAGCAGCCCGCGAAGCAGGAATGGATATCTGCAGCGGTGGAATTATCGGCATGGGTGAAACCCCGGCCCAGCGTGTGGAACTGGCCTTTGCCCTCAAGGAACTGGAAGTTCAATCCATTCCGCTTAATTTGCTGCATCCCATTCCGGGAACTCCGCTGGAACATGCTGTACCACTGACATCAGAAGAGATCATCCGCACTGTTTCCATGTTCCGTTTTGTTCATCCTCATGCATACCTGCGCTTTGCAGGAGGACGTTCACAAATGGACGAAAGAACTCTCGCGCTGGCACTTCATGTGGGAATCAATTCGGCCATCGTAGGCGATCTGCTTACGACACTGGGATCGAATGTAAAAGAAGATATTGAACGTATTAAAAAAGCAGGCTATGAACTTTGAAGCTATGACAGACAGTTTCGACCGGGATCATCTCTGGCATCCGTATACTTCAGCCACCCGGCCGCTTCCGACTTATAAAGTCAAACGGGCTGAAGGATGTGTCATCACACTGGAAGACGGCACCGAACTCATCGAAGGCATGTCATCGTGGTGGTGTGCCGTTCACGGATATAATCATCCTGTACTGAATGCAGCCATCGAGAAGCAGTTGAAAAGCATGGCACACGTCATGTTCGGCGGACTGACTCACGAGCCGGCCATCGCGCTGGGTAAACGACTTCTGCAACTGGCTCCTCCTTCCATGAGCCGGATCTTTTACGCAGACAGCGGTTCGGTAGCAGTGGAAGTAGCTCTCAAAATGGCAGTACAGTATCAGTTTGCCAAAGGCTGCCCGCAACGGAACAACTTCGTAACCATCCGTTCCGGTTACCACGGAGATACGTGGAATGCCATGTCAGTGTGTGATCCCGTAACCGGCATGCACAGTCTGTTCGGGAATGCTCTGCCTGTCCGGCATTTTGTTCCGTCCCCGAAATCGCGTTTCGGGGGAGAATGGGATGAAACCGATATCCTTCCTTTGAAAGAAACCATAGAAGCTCACGAAAATGAACAGGCCGGTCTGATTCTGGAACCAATTGTCCAGGGAGCCGGAGGCATGCGTTTTTATCACCCCCAATACTTACGGGAAGCTGCACGCCTGTGCCGCGAACATGGAATGCTGCTTCTTTTTGATGAAATTGCAACCGGATTCGGACGGACCGGCAAACTGTTTGCCTGGGAACATGCGGGAGTCGAACCGGATATCATGTGCATCGGCAAAGCCCTGACTGGAGGATACATGACCTTCTCGGCTGTGCTGACCACAGATGCGGTTGCCGAATGCATTTCCGACCATTATCCACATGCTTTCATGCACGGTCCCACCTTCATGGGAAACCCGCTGGCATGTGCCGTGGCCTGCGCTTCCATTGATTTGCTGTTGTCTTCCGGCTGGCAGGAAAACGTGAAGCGGATCGAAACCCAGCTCAAGGAAGAACTGGCTCCGGCAGCTTCTCTTCCCGGAGTTGCCGACGTACGGGTACTGGGAGCCATCGGAGTCATTGAGACACGCCGGGAAGTTGACATGGCCCGGATACAACGACGTTTCGTAGAAGAAGGTGTCTGGGTACGTCCATTCGGAAAACTGGTCTATATCATGCCGCCTTTCATCATACAACCTGAACAATTAAGCAAACTGACCGCCGCACTGGTGAAAATCGTAGGAGAAGAATCTTTATGAAACTATCAAAAACCTCAAGCAATACCCAGCACTTCTATCAGGAAGAACTGAAGAAACTGAAAGAAGCAGGCAACCTGCGCACACTCCCTGAAGTGATACATGACGGGAAATGGGTTCTATCCGGAGAACAACGGATGCTGAACCTTTCTTCCAACGACTATCTGGGACTGGCCACGGACACGGCGCTGCGTGATGAATTTCTGGGAAGTGCAGATAACCGCGACCTGCTCTTTTCATCCTCTTCCTCACGCCTGCTGACCGGAAACTTCCATATTTACACACAACTGGAAAGGCTTCTGGCTGATCTGTTCGGCACGGAAAGTGCACTGACCTTCGGAAGCGGCTATCACATGAACTCAGGCATTCTGCCCGCCATCACGGACAGCCGGACACTCATTCTGGCCGACAAGCTCGTTCATGCCAGTATCATCGACGGTATCCTGTTATCCAGTGGATACAGCATCCGCTACCGTCATCACGATTACCGCATTCTGGAAACGCTGATCCAGAAATATCACAAAAATTACAGCCGGATCATCATTGTGACGGAAAGCGTCTTCAGCATGGACGGAGATGTAACTCCGCTCCAGACACTCGTGGAACTGAAAAACAAATATCCCAATGTTTATCTTTATGTAGACGAGGCACACGGTATCGGCGTCCGGGGAGCTCACGGACTGGGCGTTGCCGAAGAACAGGGATGTATCAAGGATATCGATTTCCTGTGCGGCACATTCGGCAAGGCACTGGGATCAATCGGTGCCTATGTGGTCTGCCGTGAAAGAATCCGGAATTACCTGGTCAATAAGGTGCGTCCGTTTATTTTCACAACTGCCCTGCCTCCTGTCAACATTGCCTGGACCAAATTTCTGCTGGAACGACTCTCGCAATGGGACGACCGCCGGCAATGGCTGGCCGAGGCCTCCAGCCGGCTGCGTACCTGCATCCGGGAAATGGGATGCGAATGTACATCTGAAAGCCAGATCGTTCCGCTGACACTGGGAGCCAGCGAGAAGGCCATCGAGAAAGCAGCGGAAATGCAGCGGAAAGGATTCTATGTTCTTCCCGTACGTCCGCCTACGGTACCGGAAGGCACCTCGCGACTGAGATTCTCCCTGACCGCCGCCATCACCCCGGAAGAAATCAGCCGACTGATTCAGACTCTGAAAGAAACTCAAAACAAATAAACCCATACACACATGGAACAACGATTCATTCTCCGAGAAGGGAATTCATCCCTGTTGCTTTTCTTTGCAGGATGGGGCAGTGACGAATGCCTGTTCACACGTCCGGCAGCGGAAGGGTATGACTACCTGTTGTGTTTTGACTACCGAAATCCAGATTTCGACTACAGCCAGCTGGAAGGCTATCAGTCCATCCGTCTGCTGGGTTGGTCTATGGGTGTATGGGCTGCCTCACAAACCTTTTCCGGGAAAGATCTTCCCTGGGAAATGAAACTGGCCGTCAACGGGACACTCACTCCCATTCACGATACGACAGGCATACCGGAAGCTGTATTCAACGGAACACTTGATACTTTTTCTCCGGCTACACTGGCCAAGTTCCGTCGCCGGATGTGCGGCGGTACGGAAGAAGTAAAGCACTTTCTTGACCGCCAGCCCCGCCGCAGCGTCGAAGAACTGTACGAAGAGTTGAAAGCCCTCCGACAGGAAGTTCTCCGCCTACCGGTACCCGCTTTTCAGTGGGACAAAGCAATCATCGGCACGGAAGACCGGATCTTCCCCTCACAAAACCAGCTGGAAGCCTGGCAGGGAACTCCTGTTCTCTCCATGAATATACCGCATTATGCAGACCTGTTTTTCACGGAATGCCTGAAAGGAAAGGAGCAGCTATGGACAAAGGACTGATCAGAAGACGATTCGCCAGGGCCGCCTCAACCTATCCGGAGCAAGCAAATATCCAACGGCAGATCGCCGAAAAGATGACCAGACTTATCCGGCGTTACCTTCCCGCATCAGCTCATCGCAGCGTATTGGAGGTGGGATGCGGAACAGGCCTCTTCACACGTTCCTACCTGCATGACGTCAAACCCGGACAACTCTGCCTGAACGACATCTGTCCCGAAGTGGCAGGTTGCTTCAAAGATTTGCTGGGCGACCGGATCCGTTTCTTTGCCGGAGACGCAGAACGCCTGAACTTTCCGGCCGGACAAAGCCTCATCGCTTCCTGTTCGGCCTTACAATGGTTTGAATCGCCCCAGCGTTTCTTCCACCGGTGCAGTCATCTGCTGACGAACGACGGCTATTTCACGTTCAGTACCTTCGGCAAGGAGAACCTGACAGAAGTCGCCTCACTCACCGGAGCTACCTTACCTTATCTTTCACTTGAGGAACTGAAAGAGGCTTTACGTTCCGACTATGAGCTGCTCTACTGCCACGAAGAGAAGCTAAGCCTTTCCTTTCAGTCGCCCATGGACGTACTCAAACACTTGAAAGCTACGGGAGTGACCGGCATCCGTCAAAGCCAGTGGACCAAAGGAAGCCTCGCCACTTTCTGTAACCGATATCAGGAAATATACAGCCAGCCGGATCATACGGTACGGCTGACCTATCATCCGATTTACATCATTGCTAAAAAAATCGCATCATGAAAAAAGAAATTATTTTTGTCAGCGGCATTGATACCGCCATCGGAAAAAGTTATGCCACCGGATTCCTGGCCCGGGAATGGAACCGGGAAGGCATCAAGACCATTACCCAGAAGTTTATCCAGACCGGCAATACCGAAATCTCAGAAGATATTGAAGTCCACCGCCAGATCATGGGAACGGGACTGGTGGAAGCCGACCGCGAACGCCTGACCATGCCGGAAATCTTTACTTACCCCTGTTCGCCCCATCTGGCTGCGGAAATAGATCACCGGGACATTGATTTCGACAAGATCGAACAAGCCTCACAGACCCTGCTGCAATCTTACGACCGCGTGCTGCTGGAAGGAGCCGGCGGTCTGATGGTCCCCCTGACCCGCGACCTGCTGACGATCGACTATGTAGCACAAAAGAATTATCCGCTGATCCTCGTCACCTCCGGACGTCTGGGAAGCATCAACCACACCCTGCTCAGCCTGGAAGCCATCGAAAAACGAGGTATCCGCCTTCACAGCGTACTGTATAACCTGTATCCTGAAAATGAAGACAAAATCATCCAGCATGATACGGAAGAATACATCCGCACCTGGCTGGAACGGCATTTCCCGGAAACGGAATTTATCCGTGTTCCCTGCCTCTAAAGACAACCTCAAAAAGCCCGCCAGCTTTTTTTAAAACGTCGAATCGTTTTCATGAAAAGACTTCGGCCTTTCAATGAAAACGATTCGACGTTTTTCTGACTGTTCTTTATCCCTGGAAATCAGACAAGAACGGTATTCCGGATTTTATTGCTTGTTCTTCAGTTCTTCTGCCGGTACAACCCGATACAACTTATCACTTGGACGTACACGATCAGGAACCTTAAACGAAACATGAACGCCTTTCTTCACCACGTCCACAGGTTTCAGATCCACACGTGCTTCCTCCAGAGTGACATACATGGCACCAGTTGTAGGACCGGTAATCAATAGTTTGTCACCGACCTTGATCTCTGCAGCTTCAATCAGGAATTCAGCAACTCCCAAATTGGAGAAATATTTAATACCGCGTCCGGCATATACTTTACGTTCCGTAGCTTCCGATCCATAATTTCGGCTCCATTCACCCAAACGCTGGCCCAGATAATAGCCGTTCCAAAATCCCCGGTTGAAAACCGTCTTCAGGCGTTCATCCCAGGCAGCTTTCTTTTCTTCGGTAAATGTTCCGTCCAGATAGGACTGGATGGCTTCCTTATAACATTCCACAACGGTCTTCACATACTCAGGACCGCGGGCACGTCCTTCAATCTTGAACACCCGTACTCCGGCTTCAATCATCTCATCCATGAAATGAATAGTCTTCAGATCCTTGGGAGACATAATGTATTTGTTATCCACTTCCAGTTCTATATCACTCTCCTTGTCCCGCACCAGATAAGACCGGCGGCATACCTGCATGCAGGCACCACGGTTAGCAGAAGCATTCAGCTCATGCAAGCTGAGATAACATTTTCCTGAAACAGCCATACAAAGCGCTCCATGACAGAACATCTCAATACGCACAGGCTCACCCATCGGACCTTTAATGCCTTCCTGCTGGATTGCATCATAGATCTTGCGCACCTGTTTCAGGTTCAGTTCACGCGCCAGCACTACCACATCGGCAAATTGTGCATAAAACTTCAGGGCTTCAGCATTGCTGATATTCAACTGAGTAGACAAATGTACCTCTTGTCCCACCTTGTTACAGTAAGCCATCACAGCCACATCGGCAGCAATCACGGCACTGATGCCAGCTTCCTTGGCTGCATCCACAATCTTGCGCATCAGTTCGATGTCCTCATCATAGATAATCGTATTGATGGTCAGGTAACTCTTTACCCCATGTTCATCACACACCTTTGCGATCTCACGCAAATCATCAATAGTAAACGTGCTGGCCGAACGGGCGCGCATATTCAGACTCTCAATGCCAAAATAGATGGAATCTGCTCCCGCATGAAGAGCTGCCGCCAGTGATTCACGAGAACCCACCGGGGCCATAATCTCAAAGTCTTTTATCGAGTAATTCATTATTTTACGGATTGATTCGATGTGCAAAGGTAATGCTTTTTTCATGAACTACCTTGAAAACAACACTCTTTCACTGACTATAAGACAAAACAAAGGGGTATACCTTGCGGCATACCCCATCCTGATGGTATCAGAAACCAAATTCATTATTTCAGCACTTCTCCATTTTCAGATAACAGAACAGTCTGTTCAGTATCGTCCTGTGCCGTCAACGTAACCTTGTACGTCTGGGTTCCATCTTCATTTGCTTCTACTGCGGCTTCCTTCACCATATAATCTGCATAATCTTTTGCCAAGGTATCTTTTACAGCCTGAGGAAGATCATCTACTTCAACAGGAACAAAATCATTCACTGCAACTGCTACAGATGCTGCTGTTGTCTGGTTGTCTGCTGCGAAAGCTACTGTTGTTCCTACTCCCATAACCAATGCTACTGCTACAAATAATTTCTTCATAATCGTAAAGTTTTAAGTTATTAAGTTTTAGTTTCGTGTCACTAAATTACAGACAAGCGTCATGCCAAAGAAATAATCGTTATATGCCAACATTGATTTTCAAATAGTTACGCATACCAATCAGAAACCAGAAACAAAAATTTGCGGAAGTTTTACCCAACAGTGCGGAACAGGGAATGTGAAAATCACAGAAAATCCACATAACGAATCTTAAAGCTACGCCCTGTGGTTTCCGTTTTTTCACAGGCAACGCTCCAGAAGCGATGTAAGTTTACTATCTTTGCACCATAAACAAGTAACATGAAAATAAGAAATATAGACCTGGGAGAAAAACCCGTCCTGCTCGCTCCGATGGAGGACGTTACAGATCCGGCTTTTCGTCTGATGTGCAAAAAGTTCGGAGCCGATATGGTATATACCGAGTTTGTTTCAGCGGATGCTTTGATACGTTCTGTAAGCAAGACCCTGCTTAAACTGAACATCAGTGATGAAGAACGTCCCGTAGCAATTCAGATCTATGGTAAGGATACCGAAACAATGGTGGAAGCAGCCCGTATTGTAGAACAGGCCAAACCGGATATTCTCGATCTGAATTTCGGCTGCCCCGTCAAGCGGGTTGCCGGAAAAGGAGCCGGTTCAGGCCTTCTTCAGAACATTCCGAAAATGCTTGAAATCACGCGTGCCGTAGTAAATGCCGTACGCATTCCTGTAACGGTGAAAACCCGTCTGGGTTGGGATGCCGAACACAAAATCATCGTTCCTCTGGCTGAACAGCTTCAGGACTGTGGAATCGAAGCACTCACCATTCATGGACGTACACGGGCACAGATGTACACCGGCGAAGCCGACTGGACACTGATCGGTGAAGTGAAGAACAATCCCCGCATGCGTATTCCCATCATCGGAAACGGAGATGTCACTACCCCTCAGCGTGCACAGGAATGCTTCGACCGCTATGGTGTAGACGCCATCATGGTGGGCCGTGCCAGCTTCGGACGTCCCTGGATTTTCAAGGAAATCAAACATTTCCTGCAGACCGGCGAGGAACTTCCTCCCCTGAGTTTCCAGTGGAGAATGGACGTTCTCCGACAGGAAGTAAAAGACAGTGTGGCCCTGCTTGACGAACGGCGAGGTATCCTCCACGTAAGACGACACCTGGCTGCCTCTCCCCTGTTCAAGGGAATTCCTAACTTCAGAGATACACGTATCGCAATGTTGCGCGCAGAAACACTGGAGGAACTGAACGCAATCCTGAATCATATTGAAGAGAATTTCGGAAACTAACCTTTATAACTATGAGTGATTCTGTATATCAAGCAGCCAATAACCGGTATACCTGTAGAATGGATTACCGGCGTGCCGGAAAAAGCGGTATCCTGTTGCCCGCCATTTCACTGGGATTATGGCATAACTTCGGTGATGTAGACAGTCTGGCCCGAAGCAAAGACAAACTGCATTATGCCTTCGATCACGGCATTACGCATTTTGACCTGGCCAACAATTACGGCCCCTCAGCAGGAAGTGCAGAAGAAACTTTCGGCAAGATCATGAAAACATCATTTGCTCCTTACCGGGACGAACTGTTTGTTTCTACCAAGGCCGGTCACGACATGTGGCCCGGACCATACGGCACATGGGGATCACGGAAGCATCTGACAGCAAGCCTCAACCAAAGTCTGAAACGAATGAATCTGGATTATGTAGATATCTTTTATTCGCACCGCTATGATCCGGAAACACCGCTGGAAGAAACCCTGCAGACACTGGTAGACATCGTACGTCAGGGAAAGGCTCTTTACGTGGGTATTTCCAAATATCCTCCTGAAGCTGCCCGGAAAGCGTATGCTTACCTGAAAGACCACGACGTCATCTGCCTGCTTTATCAGGGACGCTACAACTTGTTGAACCGCGAACCGGAGGAACAGGGAATTCTGCAACAGGCAGCTGAAAATGGAAGCGGATTCGTTGCTTTCTCTCCGCTTGCACAGGGACTGCTCACCAACCGTTATCTGAAAGGAATTCCTGAAGACTCACGTATCGCACGGGGAGGATTCCTGAAAAAAGAAGCATTGACCGAAGATCTTCTGCAAAAGATCATCCGTCTGGACCGTCTGGCCTGTGAACGGGGACAGTCACTCGCAGAAATGTCTCTGGCCTGGCTGCTGGCTCATCCGCTCGTTACATCAGTAATCGTAGGTGCCAGTTCTGTGGAACAGCTTGCAGATAATCTGAAAGCTTTGGAAAACATTTCCTTTTCTCAAGAAGAACAGCAGACCATCCAGGCCATCCTGCAATAAAAATAAAATTCCGGAAAAAACGTCTCTCCTTTTCAAAGGATTCCGCTTTTTCCGGAATTATCTAATTACCTCTTTCTATCTTACATCCGATAAACTCCTTTTTTGGAAGTTTCCACTTTGGACGGATTACCGGAATAACCGATATTGCCACTGCTGTAACAATAAGCAGAAACAGACTGGCTGGCATGACAGGTAATATCACCACTGGAATTACTTACTGCACTAACCTTGGCAGCTTTCAGACCGGAAGCATTAATATCACCACTTGAATTAGCTGAAAACGCAGCCTGCCGGCAACTTCCGCTTACAAAGATATCACCCGAACTGTTAGCCGTTGCATCTACATTATTCTGGCAGACAAGTGTACTCACCTTGCAGTCACCACTGGAATTAGTTGAAAGGAAGGCCTTGTCACAATTTGCCTTTTCCAACGACACATCACCGCTGGAATTGGTACACATCACCAACTTGGAACATTCCACATTACCGGCTTCAATGTCCCCACTGCTGTTTGTTTGTATATTCAAAGTGGCACAACGAAGATCACGCGCATCGATGTCACCGCTGGAATTTGTCTGAAGAGAAATATCCTTCCGCGTATTCAGATCTCCATCAATCTTGATATCACCTGAAGACAAAGTACAGAAACTCGTTACAGAAGGAGCATACACCCTTACTTCACAGGTATATTTTCCATTGATTGAATAGGAGTTGGTTCCGGGAACCTTGAATATAACCTTCAATTCACCTCCCTTTTCCTCCAGCTTCACATATTTCGCTATATTATCGGGCGCATAAACTTCCGCATACGCCGGACCGGAGGACGGTTTATAAATGATATCCACAAAGGAATAAGTAGTCAATGAAGACACATTGCCTAAATTCACGCGCTGAGTTACATAGTTCTTACTGGGAACGACTTTGTAAGTTTGTGCCTGACATCCTGTAAAAACCATAGCCAGCACCATCAGAAGAGTTAGAAATCCTGTTTTCATAATTTTTCGTTTTTTAAGTGTTTGCTTTATACACTTAGACGCTAAGTGTCCCGAAAAGTAACACTATTTTTTCAAAAAACTTCAAATAATCTTCATTTTCACCAAAATCTCCCCATTTTTTCCTTGAAGCACCGGTCGTTTCGTCGATAAAATCCAGGCATTCATCGACAGTCCCTGCTTTTGCCTCCAGATCCATCGATAAAACCCCGTCACCAGTCTAGTTTCCTGTTTAAATCCTTTCACATTCCCTACTTTTGCTTTACGAAATTTCGCTGAGAAAGCTTTTCAAGAATGGTACCAGCTTGAAAAATTAATCAATAATTCGTTAAAAATTCGCCACGCCTAAGCGGCTCTGGCAGTAAATAAAATGAGTTCTTTGAAAAGTTTGTCAATAACTTGCGGGTCTGGGCTAATCCCGAACACGCAAATAAATCGTTCAAGCATATAAGCATTGTGTATGAAAGACTTGCAAGAGGATATGGAATAGGTTATTCCGGGCCTCTTACATGCCGCTTTGGCCAAATTGACAGCAGCAAGCGATGCATTGAAGTGAAAATCCAATTTCCTGAAGTCAGTAGACTGGCAGTTGGTGATTCCTGCATGCTGCTTGCCAT
>NZ_EQ973643.1:477766-532627 GCF_000157915.1 Phocaeicola coprophilus DSM 18228 = JCM 13818
TTTTCGGACTAGCTTCTGCCGGTTCTATTGTTTAACTTTTAATCTTTCGGTAAAAATTTACCGAAGTATTGCTAAAAAAAACATCCATATAATATGTTGTTTTGTAAGTTTTATATATATTTGCATCGTTTTATTAAATCTATTTTAATAGAAAGAAATTAATCCTAAACAAATAACAGATACCCGTTTATTAGAATAGAGACAATAAACATAACTGACCTTGTATTAATTTAAATTTAAAACCATGTTAGATCGATTTAAAACTGTAGGCATGCTGTTTGCCTTTTGGGGTGCTTCTACGGGAACGGCATCCGCTTTTACCCCCCCTATAACACATTGATACACAGTGATATTACACAACAAGACGGTGTATGTAAAGGTGTAGTAAAGGACAATCAGGGAGAAACTGTCATCGGTGCGTCCGTTGTTGTAAAGGGAAGTACCAATGGTACCATTACAGGTCTTGACGGTGATTTCACCCTTAACAATGTAAAGAGAGGTGATGTTATCCAGATTTCTTACATCGGCTATGTGAGCCAGGAAGTCGTATGGCAGGGAACTCCGCTTAACATCACATTGAAAGAGGATTCCCAGACGTTGGAAGAAGTCGTGGTGGTAGGCTTCGGCTCGCAGAAAAAAGCCAACCTGACAGGTTCGGTTTCGCAGGTCAAGATGGACGATGTGCTGGGCGAACGTCCTGTAACCAATGTCAAGAATGCCCTGCAGGGTTCTATGCCTGGCCTGATGGTAAGTGGTGGTGCATCACCGGGTGAAGCAAAAAGCTTCAACATACGTGGTACAGTATCCATCAACGGTATGAATCCGCTGGTGCTGATTGACAACGTCGAAGGTGATATAGACTTGCTGAATCCGGAAGATATTGAAAGCGTCACCGTACTGAAGGATGCGGCATCGTCTGCCATCTATGGTGCACGTGCAGCTGCCGGTGTTATCCTGATTACCACCAAAAAAGCCAAGAAAGGCGAAAAGTTCAACTTGAACTACAACGCCAATTTTGGTTTCCAGACTTCTATCAACAGTCCCAAACAGGCTTCCCTTGACGAATACCTGAGAGCTTACCAGGCTGCCGGTTTCTCTGAAACTTACTATGCCGGAAACGGATCCGTGAGTAAGTGGCGCGAATACCTGGCCGGGTATAAGGAAAATCCTGCTGCTTATCCTACCGTGGGTGACGGTATCTATATCGGTGAAGACGGTGCTCCCTATTACCTGAACGACAAGGATGTGTACAAGGCCTTTCAGGAAACCAGCTTCATGCAGACGCATAATCTGACTGCCAACGGAGGTACTGAAAAACTGCGCTACCGTCTGAGTGCCGGTCTCACCAAAGAAGACGGGCCGCTGATTGAATCGAAAGATACCTACATGCGTAAAAACATCTCTTCTTTCATCAGTGCAGACATCACCGACTGGCTGACACAGGAGGCAGATTTCCGTTATACCGTGGCAGACCGCTCAGAACCGATGGGTTCCGGTGACGGTATCTACTGTATGAATCACATCTCGTTCTATCCTTCAGGTATGATGCCCGGTTCGGTCAATACATCGGTAGACAAAGACTTGCCTCTGATTACTCCTGAAAACCAGATCCGCTATAACAACCCGTATCTGACAGACACCGATAACACGCGTATCTACCTGCGCACCATCCTGCGTCCCATCAAGGGGCTGGAGCTGGTGGGTGAATATACCTACGACCGAAAAAACTGGCAGAAGTCATACTATGCCAAAAAGTGGGAATATACTACAGAGCAGCTGGGTTCCAATAATTCAGTTACTTCAGACTATCTGTTCAAGAGCGAAGACCATGAAGACTATAATGCCCTGAACCTGTATGGTACGTATAACTTCTCAATCAAGGAAGACCATATGTTCAAGGTAATGGCCGGTTTCAACCAGGAACGTAAGCAGAATTCATGGATTTCCGTACAGACGCACGATATGATTGCTCCTTCGGCTCCGTCATTCACCAGTGCCACAGGAAAAATCATTCCTCAGAACTCATACAGCGACTACGCTATCCGGGGAGCATTCTATCGTATCAATTATAATTATAAAGACCGCTACCTGTTCGAGGTCAACGGTCGTTATGATGGTTCTTCCAAGTTTCCTAAGGATGACCGCTTTGGGTTCTTCCCGTCCTTCTCTGTCGGTTGGAACATTGCCCGGGAAGCCTGGATGGAAAAGGCATTGGATTATGTAAGCGACCTGAAACTGCGTGCATCCTGGGGACAGATCGGTAACCAGAATATTGGTAACTACGGTTATTATTCTACCATGCAGCCGGTGGGTAACAGCAACTACTGGCTGAAAGACGGTGAATTCATTACTTACATCAGTACTCCCGGTCTGGTATCCAATTCCTTCACCTGGGAAACCGTAGAAACCTTGGATATCGGTTTTGATGCTTCCATGTTCAACAGCCGCCTGCAGGTGACTTTCGACTGGTACCAGCGTACTACCCGTGATATGCTGATAGCCGGTATCCAGCTTCCTGCCGTAGTAGGTACTTCTGCTCCGATGCGGAATGCAGCTGACATGCGTACACGCGGTTGGGAAATTGCCGTAAACTGGCGTGACCAGATTGGCGACTGGAAGTATAACGTAGGCTTCAACCTCTATGATTATAAGTCAAAAATTACCAAATACAGCAACAATGAAGACAAACTCTTGTCTCAGAATTACTACGAAGGAAAGACATTAGGTGAAATTTGGGGTTATGTAAGCGACGGGTTCTATACCATTGATGACTTTGACGGTCCCGGTACCTGGCAGCTGAAAGACGGGGTTGCTTCGCTTGACGGATATAATCCGCGTCCGGGTGACGAGAAATTTGTGAATCTGAACGATGACCGGGGTACTAACGAAATCAATAGTGGCTTGAATACGGTAGATAGTCCCGGAGACCAAAAGGTAATCGGAAACAGCACTCCGCGCTATAACTTCGGAGTCAATTTAGGAGTAAGCTATAAGGGATTTTCTTTGAGCGCCATCCTGCAGGGTACTGCCAAGCGTGATGTATGGATCGGAGGCATGTCACTCTTCCCCTTCGGCGGCAGTGCAAAAGCCTATTATCCGGTGTTCTACAACCAGACCGACTATTGGGAACCGATGGGCAGCTGCGACGGACAGTACACCGAAAACGACCGCGAATATTGGATAGCCAAGAACCCCGATGCGTCTCTGTATCGTCTCTACAGCAATATGCAGAACCATGGTTCCAACCAGCGTGCGTCCACCAAGTATCTGCAGAACGGTGCCTACATGCGTCTGAAGAACATCACCCTGGCCTATACCTTCCCCAAGGCACTGATCAGCAAAGTCAGCCTCAGTGCACTGAAGGTATTTGTCAGCGCAGAAAATTTGGCCACCATCAGTTCACTGCCTAAAGGCTACGACCCCGAGAGATTGAGCTGGGGATACCCGTTCTACCGTACTCTTTCATTCGGTCTTAATGTTACACTCTAAAACCTACGATTGAACCATGAAAAAGATTGCAAAATATACAGCCATTGCCGCATTGGCCATAGGCTTTGCGGGATGTAATGACAGCTTTCTCGATAAAGCTCCAACTACCACCATCAGTGAAGTGACGGCTTTCGAATCCTATAAGTCCACCCAGGCCTATATGTGGCCATGCTATGCCATCCTCTACAATACCACCATTGCCACCTCGCCCAATGACCACGGCTATGCGTCGGTATATAATGGTGATCGGAATGCCGGTTATTTCTCCAACCGTACACCGGGAGGATATAATGCCTATGCCTTCCAGACGGTAGCTCCGTCCTCTTCGGGCAACGGCTGGGATTTCGGCTGGATCTATCACATCAACATCATGCTGAAGGGACTGGAAACCTCTTCCATGCCTACTGCCGAGAAAGAACACTGGCAAGCGGTGGGATATTTCTTCCACGCTTTCTGGTATATGGAGTTGATCAACCGCTTCGGTGATGTGCCTTGGATTGATAAGGTGCTCGACCCCGACACCGATGAGCCTTACGGTCCGCGTACTCCGCGTGATGAAGTGGCCAACAACATCCTGACCCGTTTGAAATGGGCGGAAGAGCACATCGGTAATTTTGAAGAACAAGATGGCAGAAACGCCATCAATCAGGCTTGTGTCCAGATGGCCTTGTCGCGCTTTACCTTGCGTGAAGGTACCTGGCGGAAATATCACGGTCTGAATGATGCAGACAAATACCTCACGGAATGCGTACGGGTATCGAAAGAACTGATAAACAAATATCCGGAACTCTATACCGGTACAGACGGTCAGCCGGCTGCCGGCTATGGCGAACTGTGGACATCGCCCAGTCTGGCCAATGTGCCGGGCGTGATTCTGTACAGAGAGTACAAGACCGACTTCCTGACCTCCATGTTCAATTTCCGCGAACGGAATGACCAGGCAGTCTATCAGCTGTCACAAGATATGGCTGATATGTATCTGACCCAAAACGGTCTGCCCATAGCCAATGCACAGAATACACAGTATAAGGGAGCCAGCAAGGACATCTACGACATCTTTACCGACAGAGACCCGCGTATGTATCATACGGTGACTCCTCCTTACTCTGTCATACAGGGAGGCACCGATAAACCGGCTGAAAACCCAAACTGCAGCTGGGGATATGATACCCGTGATCCCAAATACCGCAAGTTCATTGATATTATGGGGGCGGATGTTACAGTATCTAATCCCGGCAAGGCCGGGCAGATGAAACGTTTGCCCATCAGCAACTGGAATGCAGGTAATCTGATCAAGAAAATGCCTAACCTCAGGGGTGACAACGGACCTTGCAGTACTGCATCGGGCTATTATCTGTGGAAAAACTACAATGGCTGGGAATTGAGCAACAACAATTCAGCCATGTGCGATTCTGACAAGCCTATCTTTAAGGTGGAAGAAGCAATTCTGAACTATGCCGAAGCTGCTTGCGAACTCGGACAGTTTGACCAGGCTGCAGCCGACATCTCTATCAATCGCCTTCGTAAACGTGCCGGTGTAGCCGACATGGAAGTGGCCAAGATTGACGCCTCGTTCGACCCGAACCGTGATAAGGGCAACAATCCTCACTGGTCCGGTGAAATGCCTGACTATGAAGTAGAACCACTTTTGTGGGAAATCCGCCGCGAACGCATAGTTGAATTGATGGGTGAAGGTTTCGGCTTCTATGATGTACGCCGGTGGGCCAAAGCTCCTTATTTCATCAACCGTCAGGAAAAAGGCATGTGGTGGAGTATGGACGATCCTCTCTATACGGCCAACACCAATGGTATCCTGAATACCGAAACAGGCTTGAAAGATGAGACACTCCGGGAAGGTTATATCTATGTTCAACCCAGTCCAAAAGTGGAAGGGAAGGGATGGATTGACAAATACTACTTGTATTGTGTACCTACCGAACAGCTTCTGCTGAACAGGAATCTAACCCAAAACCCGGGATGGCCTACGGTTAATGAATAGCTTATACAGAAGTCGGAGCAACTTGACAGATGGAGTGTTGTTCCGACTTCTGCTTGTTACCCGACAGATTTTTTCTATCACCGTTGCGCAGCATACCTTGAACCCGCATTTCCTGGTGACACTGCCGGGGAATGCACACAGATGCAATAGTCAAGAATTAAAGCCAAAACTTTTTCGGTTTAATTTCAAAAGTCAACAGATATCCAGCTATTAAAAGTAAGATAGACCTTTTGGGGACAAACGGAAAAGATACATGTGCAAAAATTGCCAAAAAGATTTGCCGAATATCAATTTTAAACTATTTTTGCCTGAGAAAATAACCAGTTAGCATAAAAAACCACAGAGAACAGCTTAATGTTCCTCTGTAAAATAACAGTTCTATTTATAAATTGAATTTCTCGAAACCTTATGAGAATTATTAGTGTTAAAAAAGTATCAACATTCATTTTGTTCCTTATAGGAACTATGGTCGGTTGTCAGCACAAGAAGTGTCAGTTGCAGAACCTGAATTCGTCAACAGTTACTGCATCCTTACCAGTGACAGTACCATGAAATTGTTACCGAAAGAAAACGGAATGATAGGTAAACATGAAACCAAGACCAAAAGTTTGCTCAATAAGATTTCGAAAGTTGCCGATGTAGCTGGTTCAGCTGGTGCATTAGGTGCAGTAATCGGTGTCAATTCCGATAATGTATCAGGTGCCATGACAGGTATCAAGGTACTGACCACAGCAAGCAGCGTAGGTGATGTTGCTTCGTCTGCCAGTTTCCTGGCAGGTTCCGTCGGCATGGATGTTATCTTTTCAGGAAAATCATCTAGCTATGTCCATAAATTATGATGGCAAGGATGTGCGTTTACTCATCAAGTCAAGCAGCAATGAGGAAGATCCGCTCGGCATCTATCGCATTGTAAAATTCAATACGCTGAAAAAACAGCGCCGTATCCAATGGTTTGAATTTGAGCCTGCCGTTTTAGCCTCAGAAGAGGCGCAAAAAAGCGTTTTTTTTAAACTTTACAGGACACAAATACGGAGAACAAGCTTACTTACCGTTCCCGCATCGGAAATTGAAAAAGGAGAATATGGGATATTTTTCATGAGTATTATTACAGCTACATCCATTCCCGTGGGAACTTTCAGCATTCAATAGAATCCAGTTTTGGAATAGTTTTGTCTTATGAGTACGGCTTCTAGAAATATGATGTGGTGATGTGGCGGCTGAGCACCCCAATGTGGTGCACGCATGAAGGAAGTCACCTTTGCGCAGTATACACCGAATCCGCATTTTTCGGTGACACAGCCGGAGAAGTGAGAAAAATGGAGATCTTATAAAGAATATTGCTTCAGAAGAAACATTAAGTAACCATTCTATTTTCCGCCTTGACACGCATGTTCCCTAAACCTACCTTTGCGCCGTAACCCTTAAACAACAATGATTATGGCAAAAGAAAAAGTAAACTACCAGGAGGTATATGACCTCTATCAGTTATGCAGTGAGACCAAGGATCTTCGTGAGCTCTGTGCGGATTATGGAGTAAATTACGACAAGTTCATGAACTGGCAGCGTCATCAGCTATGGAGCGAAAAGTTAGGCAAGACAGTTCAGGTTGAGCAACCCAAGGTTGCCAAAGTCCGGATAACCGGCAAGCCTTGCAACAGTCCAACCGTAAAGTTGGAGGTGAAACAACCTGAAGGTGAATCTCCGATTAAGTGGGTAAAACTGCAATTGACATCAGGTGCCACATTGTTCCTGAGAAACACCACAGTTCTTGATTTGAGTCTGTTGCTTAATAAAATGATAGGATGATATGCTTGGACTGAGTGCTAACCTGAACTATTACCTGTTCAACGGTAATGTGGATTTACGGAAAGGCATCCCGTTTGTGTGAGAGTATAAGGGAAGAGATGTCACTTGACCCGAGCGATGCATCCAATGTATATATGTTCATGTCCCGGAACCGGAAGGTTGTGAAGATACTTCATTACGAACGCGGTTTTTATGTGCTTTACGAGAAACGTCCTGTTATGGGAAAGTTCAAGAAACCTGTGTTTGATGAAGTTTCCAAATGCTACCGGATACAGTGGTCTGACATGGCTTACCTGACGGAAAGCATCGTAGTGGACAGGATGTATGTAGTCGTCCCTTAAAAAGCCCATTTTTGAAGGTGTGTCGTAATACCCGATGCACCTTCTTTGGGCATAAAAAAGAAGGTGCGAATTTTGACACACCTTCTTCTGTTTTTTATTCCTTATCTGTTCATTATCCCATTAACCGGAACACTGGCGAAATAAACCAGCGTTTATACATCAGAGTTGCCAGCTGATAAACGAAGAAAGCACTCACTAACCCTACCAGTGAATCAACCAGATAATGTGCCTGGATATATACCGTAGCACAACAAAGCAAAACATAAAAAGGAGCAAGTACCGCCGCCAGCTTCCGGCTCACTCTCCAGGCCATGATCATAACAATGGTAGAGATCGCAACATGCGAACTTGGGAAAGCTGCCGTCGGACGTTCACCGACTTCCTGGGATGCTTCCACCAGCTGATAAAAGAATCCCTGATCGTAACCGGGCCCCGGAACCAGATAATCATTCCAGTTGAAATAATCTCCAATCGGAGGAAATATTCCGGCATTCACTTTATCCATACCAATAGCCGGGAAATAAAATTGCGGACCAGCCACCGGAACAAGGATGTAAAATAAATAATAAATAAAAAATGAGGTAACCAGTACAAAACAGATTTTTTCAAACCATTCAAAATGCGTCAGGAAATACCACACCGTCACCACCAGAATCATAGGATAATAAAAGAAATATCCCATATTGAACGGCTCACTGAACCAAATAGACGGACAATGTTTACTGAACTCTACGGATGGCTGACACCCGAACAGTCCCTGCTCAACTGTAGCAAAGATATAATCCAGGTTCGGGAATAAACGATTAAACTCAAAAGTATCCGGATACCAGTAAGCTAAGAGTGACATTTGTACGGCCATCCGCACAAAAGCAGTCAGACGGCAAGGAAAAGTCTGATACAATGCAATCAAACCGAAAGTAAGTGCCACAATACCGGCACGTTCCAGCAACATTACTCCCGGATGATCCATTCTCGGGAATAACAACAATATCAGCAAGGACGTCAGGGCATTATATATCAGACTTATACTTTCTACCGCAAACAGTCCTTTTCCGCTCTCTACACGTTCAAACAATTTCACAGCCATCCCTCCTTCTTATACCAGTCCATGGTTTCTTTTACTCCACGTTCCAAAGGATACTGCGGCTGATATCCCAGTTCTTCTTCCAGAGGACGGATGTTGCACTTCCAGTTACGCTGACGCATAATCTTATATTTATCTCCATTCAGTGTGACAGGCTTGCGTGTGAATTTGCTCACCAGCTCACAGACCCAGGAAATAGCACGAAGAATCACCAAAGGACAGGTCAGATGAATCATCCACGGATTTCCCAGTTCCTTCCGGATCAGTTCGGCAAAGGCACGCGAGTCATACACCTTTCCGTCGGTTACAAACCATTCACGACGTACGACGCCCTTTTCCAGCGCCAGAAAAACGGCCTGAACCAAATCCTTTACATACACGAAAGTCAGATCCTGACGCCGGAAACCGGCACCAAAGTCAACATGTCGTTTCACGGCCTGTGCCATCAACAAATAATCACGTTCACGAGGGCCATAAACTCCCGTAGGACGAAGAATGACATAAGGAAATTCAGGAAGAGAACGAAGGTACTCCTCTGTATGCAGTTTACTGAGTCCATATGCTGTATCCGGACAAGGAGTATCAGACGGTTCAATAGGAGTCCGGTCATCTTCTCTCACCGGGCCGAACACACTAAGCGAACTGAGCATGACAAAACATTTGGGAACCATGTCCAGGCGTTGCAATGTCTCTATCAGATTACGGGTAGCCCAGAAGTTTCCAATCTCAAAATCAGCTTTGTCCAGACATTTGGTTACGCCCGCACAATGGATAATATAATCCCATCCTCCGTGCTTACGCTTATGAAGAGCCAGCTGAGCCTCCAGAGAATCAGAGTCAGTCAAATCCAGTTCCGCAAAATTCAGCCGACTGTCTGACAGATAACGACGGCTGCTTCTCCCGCGTACTCCGGCCCACACCTGCATCCCGCGTTCCAAAGCCTCATCCACCAGATGACTGCCAATGAACCCGCTGGCGCCGGTCACTAATATTCTTTCTTTCATTGGTTTCCTGTTTTGATGAATCCGCATGATCAGGAAAAGAGTTTTTCCACAGGCAAGCAACAGTTCAAACACTTCCGGACGGCCTTATGACATTCATGCTTCATCAATATTGATTTTTGATTAAATTTAGTGGCAAAGATAATAGTTTTTCAGTTCTTTCACTTAAAATATAGACAGTTATTCATCCACCTTTCCATTTATTTTGTTTACTTTGTAGTAAATCATCAAAAAGGAATTAACATGGCTAAGAAAAAGAAAGAAAAAAAAGGCGGAAAACGCATGAAAAAGAAAGAACTGGTGGAACTGATCATCAGTTACTTCCGCATCAGGCCGACTGAATCAATCAATCTCAAGCAGTTGTTCCAAGGGTTGAAACTCACCACTCATCCATTGAAGATGCTTTGCGCAGAAATCATCGAAGAAATGGCAGAGGATAATTTCCTCATTGAAACAGAAAAAGGACGCTACAAGCTTAACGATAAAGGTCAGATTCTCACAGGAACCTTCCAACGGAAAAGTAACGGAAAGAACCTTTTCATTCCGGACGAAGGAGGAGAACCCATCTTTGTGGCAGAACGCAATTCTGCACATGCCATGAATAATGACAAAGTGAAAATCAGCCTTTGCGCCAAACGGAAACGTCATGAACTGGAAGGACAGGTTATAGAAATCCTTCAAAGAGCTGAAACCAACTTTGTCGGCACTTTGAAGGTCAGCAAGAATTATGCATTCCTGCTGACAGAAACCAACACGCTGGCAAACGATATTTTTATTCCCAAGGAAAAGCTGAAGGGCGGAAAAGATGGAGACAAAGCAGTTGTTAAAATCATAGAGTGGCCGGAGGAAGCCAAAAACCCGTTCGGAGAGGTTGTTGATATCTTAGGAAAAGCCGGAGACAATACCACCGAAATGCATGCGATTCTGGCGGAATATGGCTTGCCTTACACTTATCCGCAGAATGTGGAAGCTGCAGCTGACAAACTTTCGGCTGAAATCACTCCTGAAGACTATGCCGAACGTGAAGACTTCCGCGACGTGGTGACATTTACCATTGACCCCAAAGACGCAAAAGACTTTGACGATGCGCTTTCCATCAGACAGCTGAAACCCGGATTATGGGAAGTCGGTGTGCACATTGCAGACGTATCACACTATGTCAAGGAAGGAAGCATTATTGATAAAGAAGCTGCCAAACGTGCCACTTCCGTATATCTGGTAGACCGCACCATTCCGATGCTTCCAGAACGTTTGTGTAACTTCATCTGCTCCCTCCGCCCTGACGAAGAGAAACTGGCCTATTCGGTAATCTTCGATATGAACGAAAAAGCAGAAGTAAAAAATTACCGCATCTGTCATACGGTAATCCGTTCCAACAGACGTTTCACTTACGAAGAAGCCCAGAATATCATTGAAACCGGTGAAGGAGACTATAAAGAAGAAGTTCTGGAACTGAACCGTCTCGCACAAATCCTGCGTGAGAAACGACTGGCTGCCGGAGCAATCAATTTCGACCGTTGCGAAGTGAAGTTTGAAATCGACGAAAAGGGAAAACCTGTCAGCGTCTACTTCAAAGTCTCCAAAGAAGCAAACAAACTGATCGAAGAGTTTATGTTGCTGGCCAACCGGACCGTAGCTGAACATATTGGTAAGGTGCCTAAGAACCGGAAGCCTAAAGTATTCCCTTACCGTATCCATGATCTTCCGGACCCGGATAAACTGGATAATCTGAATCAGTTTATTGCACGCTTCGGCTACAAGATCCGCACCGGAGGAAGTAAAAACGAAGTATCCAAGTCCATTAACCGGCTGTTAGGGGACATTGAAGGCAAAAAAGAACAGAATCTGATTGAAACCGTTTCCCTACGAGCCATGCAGAAGGCCCGCTATTCAATCTATAACATCGGGCATTACGGACTGGCATTTGACTTTTATACCCATTTCACCTCACCGATCCGCCGTTATCCGGATTTGATGGTTCACCGGTTGCTGACCCGTTATCTGGCAGGAGGAAGAACCGCTCAGGCAGACAAATATGAAACTCTTTGTGAACACAGTTCTGCCATGGAACAGACAGCCGCCAGTGCCGAACGTGCTTCCATTAAGTACAAGCAAGTGGAATTCATGAGTGAACGGATCGGACAAGTTTTTGAAGGAGTGATTTCCGGAGTAACCGAATGGGGATTGTATGTGGAAATCAACGAAAACAAATGTGAGGGCATGATACCGATGAGAGATCTGGGCAATGATTATTATGAGTTTGACGAGAAAAACTATTGTCTGATCGGCAGACGCTTTCATCGCAAATTCAGCTTAGGAGATCCCGTCAAGATCAAGGTAGCACGGGCCAATCTGGAAAAGAAACAACTGGACTTTACCCTGGCTGACGAATAAAAAACAAGAAACAATTATAACCACCATTGCCACGATGTATCGAGCGATGGTGGTTTTTCTATATCCAGCCTTTTCCCTTCGGGCAACTTATTTTACCCTCCGGTTCAACTGATTATTTGCTTTCTCGGGACGAGATTTGCCCACACGTTTTCCACTGCTTTTCTTTTTTCCTGCCTGCTTAGCCTTAAAAGCAAACGGATTTTTCTTATTTACTACCATATCATAATATATTTACGCAAAAATACACTATTTTTGCCAAATAACAAACTTATCAACAAGCCTATGAGCCCATTTGATTACACTCCTATACTGACACAAGCCGTCGACGAGCTTTCTGACAGCCTGTCCTATCAGGGGCTTTTCCATCAATACAAAGATGGTGAACCCTTGCCCTCCGGAAAAACACTGCATCACATTGTGGAGCTGGCACGTGCCATTCTGTTTCCAGGATACTTCGGTAATCCTGCCATCAACAGCCGTACCATCAATTACCACATTGGAGTTAACATTGAAGAACTGTTTGGTCTGCTGACCGAGCAAATTCAGGCCGGCTTATGTTTCGGAGTGGAAAACAATGGACTGGACAATAATGAGAACGAACCTTGCAGAGAAAGTGCCACCCGCCTGGCCGCACAATTCATCAGCCGGCTGCCATCCATCCGACATACATTGGCCACAGATGTAGAAGCAGCCTATTATGGAGATCCGGCAGCTACCTGTTTCGGTGAAATCATCTGTTGCTACCCCATCATCCGGGCCATAACCAATTACCGGATTGCTCACGAACTGTATATGCTGAATGTTCCGTTAATTCCACGCATCATTACAGAAATGGCACATTCAGAAACCGGCATTGACATCCATCCGGGAGCACAGATCGGCCATCATTTTACCATTGACCATGGTACCGGTGTCGTGATCGGAGCAACCTGTATCATCGGAAATCATGTAAAACTCTATCAGGGAGTAACCCTGGGAGCCAAAAGTTTCCCGCTGGATGAACAAGGCAATCCCATCAAGGGAATTCCACGCCATCCTATCCTGGAAGATGAAGTAATCGTTTATTCCAATGCCACTATCCTGGGACGCATTACCATCGGCCGCGGAGCAATTATAGGAGGAAATATCTGGGTCACCGAAAGTGTGGCTCCGGGAATGCGTATCGTTCAGCGAAAAGAGTAACCCTTTCGAACGCGCCTGGAAATATCATTATCCTGAAAATATTCAAAGAGAGCTTCTGAATCCTGCTTCAGGGGGATCTGAAATCCCCCTGAAACAGGATCAGGCTTAAAAGTTTGTCTTCTTGCCTGTTTCTCTTTTCAGTTCCTCAAAGCGCATCATCATCCGGCGCAATACCTTAGGCTCTGATTCAGACAAATCATTCTTCTGTTCCGGATCTTTCCGGATATTATACAACTCGTATGTTCTGTTTTCCCCGGGATAAGGAGGAATCATTACCCAGTCCCCTTGCCGGTAAGCATAATCCAGCATACCTTCAATAACCAGCTCATTACGCCCTTTTCTGTTCTTTCCCAGGAAGGTCTGTAAAGTATTCTGGCTGTCGGTACGATCCGGATAACTCTGTCCCACCAGAGAAGCCAAAGAAGCCAGCAAATCCATCTGACAGACAAAAGCATCTGATACTCCCGGTTCAACAACTCCCGGCCAACGTACAATGAAAGGAATACAGGTACCACCGGCATACCTCATTGTTTTCCATCCCCGATAAGGCCCGGCAGGCTTGTGACTGCCTACCAGCTCTTCAGCCTGATCCTGATATCCGTCGTCCAGAACAGGACCATTATCGCTGGTCAGAATAACCAGAGTATTATCCGTAAGATTCAGCCGGTCCAGCTCCTTCAAGAATTCCTCAACGCACCAGTCGGCTTCAAGAATCACATCCCCGCGAGGCCCCATGCCACTTTTCCCGATAAACCGTTCATTAGGAACCCGGGGAACATGAGGCTGATGAAGCCCATAATAAAGAAAGAAAGGACGGTTCTGATTTTCCTGAAGGAAATGTTTGGCTTTCTCCAGGAAAAGCTCAGCCATGTCTTCATCGCGCCATTGCGCAGCCTTGCCTCCCTTCTGGAATCCGATACGCGGCACTCCGTTCACGATCGATCCTCCATGCCCCACACTCGGATGCATCCGTAACAGTTCCGGATTATCCTTGCCGGTCGGTTCTCCGGGAAAGTTCATACGATAATTTACGTACAACGGATCATCCGCAGACAAACCTACTCCTTTTCCATTTTCAATAAAAATACATGGAACCCGGTCATTAGTTGCAGCCTGTATGAACGAATAATCATAGCCGACTTCTTTGGCTCCCGGATAAATCGGCTGATTCCAATCCACAGCACCATCTCCAAGCCCAAGATGCCATTTTCCCACAGCGCCAGTTACATATCCGGCAGAACGCATCATCTTCGGCAAAGTGATCCGGTGAGTATCTATGATCAGAGCAGCATTTCCCGGAAGAATCTTTGCCTGAGGATTACTCCAAGGATACATTCCCGTCAACAGAGAATAGCGGCTGGGAGTAGAAGTTGCCGCCGTACAATAAGCATCAGTAAAACGCAATCCCTCGTTGGCCAGACGATCCATTCCGGATGTCTGAATGGCAGTCGCACCATAACAGCTCAGATCTCCGAAGCCCAGATCATCCGCTTCAATAATCACAACATTAGGACTCTCCATTTTAGTCTGCCCATATATACCTGCAGGCACTAAAAGCAATCCTCCAATCAAACCTATTTTCATATATCAGATCTTTTCAATTACGACAATACACAGTTAAATTTCTCCATACTCTCCGCCAGCATCAAAAGGACGATTCATCGGCATAACACAGACGATTCTGTTGTATCATGCCGGTGAAACTTTTGTTTCGTCTTGAAGAAACTTCTGTTTTCTGCTGGTGAAACTTTTATTTTCTATTAGTGGAACTTTCAGTTTCAACTGGTGGAACAAAAAGTTTCAGCTAGAAAAAACTCCTGTTTCATCCTAAGAAAACACTTCTGTTTACCATATACTTCTGCCTCATCGTGGGAAAAAAGATCTTACGGGAACAGGATCTTTGCAATCTTCCGGGAATATGCTTCCGCATACTGAAACATACCCAGGTCAGTAGCATGCACTCCATCCACCTGACTGTCCATGCTCAATCCCAGTTCCTCAAAAGTCATATAATACAGTCCATCCACCTTCTGCTTGAGTTCCTGATAGCAGAGACGAAGCTGTTCATTGGTTTTTTCAAATCTGCTTCTTTCCGCATCCGAAACCCGATATCCCATATATCCGTCATGTTCAACCAGCAGAATCGGTGCCTGACTTTTTTCACGCAAGATGCGTATTCCTTTCGCCATCCGATCCGCAATCAGTCCAACCCGGTCATCTTCTGTCATATTAGGCATACAGTCGATAACAAACAAAGACGCATCAGTCTCAGCCAGCAGTCTGAAAAACTCCTCCTCTAAGCGTCCGTTTCCGGAAAATCCCAGATTGACCACAGGGAAATCGAGCTTTCTTTGCAGAATATTGGTCCAGGCCATACCGGGACGCGAGGCGCATGCTCCCTGCGCAATGGATGTTCCATAAATCACTACAGGCTTCTTCTTTGACGGAGCAGCAAACTCAAAATGACTTCCGGCCGGTACACCTATTTCCATCAGGTTTACTCCATTGTAAAGAGGCAGGTAAAGACAGAATTCATTTCCTTTGTCCGACTGACGAGGATAAGTAAGATTATCATATGTATAACGTACCGTATCTCCAAAAGAATATTTTCCGGCACACCATAAAGCCTGTCCGTCAGCATCCTTCATGTACAAATCGACTCCACTGACTCCCGTTGCCGGCATATGCGGCATAGAAAAGCCAGATGTAACCGTGTATTTCACCTGTATTTTCGATGCATTTGTCTTGAACTTAATATACAAGCCTGCACTCTGACAGGACAAATCCCACAAAGCTTTCCGTACCACCTTCTCTGCACGGTCCGGAAGACGATGATATTTTGCACCGATCTCTTCATTCCAGCAACGTCCCTGTACAGGGATTTCCCCTTTACCAAAAGGATTATACCAGTCAGTCTGTGCAAAAATCTGGACACTGCTCCACAAAAGAACAGCTAAAATTCCCAAAGAATGTTTCATATCAGTCACTTTTTAAAACTTCTCATTAAAGGCACTCTTGATAGGTCGGGCAATCCATACCTGCGGTTGTTCAACTCCCAGCATAAATGCCACAGTACCTGCAATATCATACACCATTGTACTTTCGGTAATCTGAGCACCCTGCTTGATACCTTTTCCATAAAAGACAATCGGTGTCTGCATCTCATTCATCGTCTTACCGCCATGACCGGTTCCTTTTCCCCCATGATCGGCAGAGAGTATAAATACGGTCTCGTCCATCATTCCGGCCTCTTTTACTGCAGATACGATCAGTGCCAGAGCCTGATCCAGATGAGTCAGCATCTTAAAATAATCTTCTGATTCCCAACCTTTGCTATGTCCGGCACCATCCGGCTCACCGAAAATAACCGAACAAAACATCGGTTTCTTCTCCTTGAGGTAAGACAATACATCCTTCAGTTCTTCTTTGGAGTTTTCAGCAGACAGATTCAAAGGCTGAACATGATTAATGGCCAAAGTATCAACCAGGTATTTCATGCCATTCCATTCATAGAAGAAACCAAGTTCTGCATCAGGATATTTGGCTCTGATACCACTGTAGATATCCGGAAATATACCATGTTCGTTGAGAACCCGAGAAGGCAGGTCAGGTGTAGAACTACCCCACTCAGTATATCCGTGAAGTTCCGGACCTGCTCCCATAAACATCGAAGCCCAGTTGACGGCACTTGAAGAAGGAAGAACCGAACGGTTTTCCAAAGTGTAACAGCCATCCTGCATCATACTGCGGAACTGAGGCATTTCCGCACCATTATTCAGGCTGTATGAACTCAAGCCGTCGAAACCGACAAGAACAATATGCTTCGGAGGATTCGGCAGAGACTTTCCATTCTCACTTCCACTACAAGACAAAAGGACGCATGACAAGATGCTCCAAACGACTAAATACAATTTTTTCATAATATAAATTCTTTAAATGTTTATAACCCTTATTTCCCATCAGAATAAATGTTCCCTTCAACACAAAGTTCACCTCATTTACTACTTTGCAAAGTTTTTACTTTAAAGGAACAAAAACAATATATGCATCATCTGCTTTTTTCACTGCCAAAGATAATACTTTGGGAGCATTATTTTCAAAAAAAAACAAAGGGACGTTCCATCCGGTCAGGCAAAATACAACCTCCCCCATACAATGGAATCTCCTTTTTCATAATCTTGAAGTCCAAAGCTTTCTTCCAGTCCAGGCCATTGGAAGAAACCATCATTCCTATATAAGTATGTGCATGAAAGCAAGCATAATAAACAGAATTCTTCTGATCACACCATAAAGACATGTCCTCCGTATCCCAGTCCTGAATAACCGGCTTATCCTGAAGAACAAATCCCCTATCCGGATAACTGGAAACAGCAACAGCCTGATTACGTTCAAATTTGGTAGAACCAGGCTTGTCCCCTTTCACAATCAAATAATAGCGTTTATCAACTCCTTGTACGATTGCAGGATTTACAACTAATGTTTCAATCGGTCCGTCAGGTTCCAGCAAAGGCTTTTCATTAATTGAAAATTCTCCATTCAGACTCTCGGAAGAAGCAACAAACGTACGCTGATTGACCCTCAAAGGTTGCCAGTTCTTATGAGAATAACCACCCCGGGCTGTCTCTATCAATTCTTCATTAGAGATATCTCTGTCTAAAGACGTACTGCAAAAATAAAGATAATATTTCCCCTCAAAATATTTAATCTTAGGATTATGAGCCGTTATCATATCTCCTTTCCGGTATACATCCTTTTCGAAATCAAGAACGGTATTCTGATAGTGATAAGGCCCAGCCGGATGATCTGCCACAGCATGTGCTATGGTCGAATGAGTCAGCCAGGCATAAAAAGTGTATGTCCGTTTCCAACGGGAATAAAACAAATGATATTTTCCGTCTTCCCCCTTAATCACCGAACTGCACCAATGATAAAAAGTGGAATCACGAAAAATATTTTCTGCCTTTACCTTCATGATCTTATCAGAGAAGGTAAGTTCATTCTCTCTGGCAAGAATATCCTGACAAGACTCCAATCCGGTGTCCTCTTCATTTGTCAGAAAATCGTCTGTCGCCGGATTTTCTCTCCCGTCCTTTTTCACAAAAGAAGAGATGTCTCTCTGTCCTGAATTATCGGACAGAGAGAACACCTCTTGAGAGAAAAAACTTATAATCAATACATTAAGAAGAAACAGCAATAAAGATCTTTTCATGAAAGCTTAATCTTTGAAATCAACAAACACGTCTTTTATGAAAGATACCAAAGGAAAGCTGCCCAACTTCTCCGGCAAGCCGATTTCTGAAGGAGTCGGCGGCAAGAATTTTGCTTCCGTACCCTTCATGGAAAGTCCGTTATGATCAAGTGTCACAATGCCATACAAAGGTTTGTCGAAGGTCAATGAATATTTCAACAGAGAATATTTGTCATTGATTTCTGCCGGATATCTCTTCTCAGTCTGGGTTTCACAATCTGCCCAAACATACGAGGCACTGTTGATCTGAACATAAGTAATCCCGTTAATCACATCCGTATAGTTGCTGTGATTGTGACCGCTAAATGCAGCAACAACTTTTGTAAATCCGGCTCTCTTGTTTTCAGCTTCCAGAATGTCGCGTACATCATATCCATTATTCATTGCTCTGTCTATACTCTGGTGAGAAAAAAGAATGCAGCGTTTGATTGTTGACGCCAGATCCTTTTTCAGCCATTCCATCTGTTCAGGATCCATAAAGGCCCGCTTACGGCTGTCTACATAATAATTGGCTTTATTATAAGGAATATATTTCCCCTCATCAAACAAATTATTTCCGTCAAGCACAATAAAATGGAAATCACCCTTGTCAAAAGAATAATAACGGCCCGGCATGCCGAATCCGGCAACAAACTCTTCTTTGGAATATTTATCCAGGTCGTGATTTCCCAGAACATGATACTTTTCTCCTTTATACTGATCCCATACTTTCTGCAAAGGCTGGCTGACACTGTCCAGACGAATAAAATCGCCCAACTGAATCAAAAAGTCTACATTCTCTGCATTAGCTGCATCCACTACAGCCTGCATACGTTCACGCCCATCAGGAAGATCGGGAGCATGAAGATCGGAAACAATAGCAAATTTAATGGGTTTCTCTGCTTGTTTGCAAGAGTACAATCCCCACATACTCAACACAATGAAAATGCCATAAAACAATTTAGTTTTCATAATATCAATTAATTTAGTATTCTATATCCTTCGCTTATCCAGGCAATCATTTGGTATAACGACATAATACTATTTCTGAAGCCAACGGGTCAAAGAAGTTGTTGGAGTCTTCACTACAAACTTATAAAACTTGGAAGACGGATACTTTCCTAAATCCACAACAAAACGTCCTGTACTGGCTTTTACCCGGCCTATTTCTGACCAGTTATCCTTACCTCCTTCTTTATAAGCATTGGTTGTAGCCATATAAACAACAGCCTCATCTTTGGCACCTTCCCCTTTCCAGCATAAAGTAACCTGATTGTCATAAGGATGAGTTGTCAGCTCATAAATATCCGTAGGACCATAGAAGGATATACCATCTTTTTCAAAAGCTACATCTCTGGGCATCTGAAAATCCATAAAACGACAGATTGTAGGAAGTATATCTACCAAAGCTAAAGTAGGACGGGTAAACTGTGCATTCAACGCACGGACATTGGTTGAAACCCATACACTACGTTCGCGGGCCAATTGTCCACCATGATGATGTCCGCTTTCTCCACGGCCATGGTCTGTTGTCACAATCACCATCCATTCTTCATCAAACTTCTTTTCACGATATTGAACTGCCTCCCAAATCATTCCAACCAGATCATCTGTCTTATTTACATAACGGTCCATAAAAGCCCCATCACCATAAATATGGAAACCGGAATCGGTATACCACAAATACACCCAACTCAAATCAGGAGCATTCTCACGGATACAAGCAGCGGCTTCTTTGCATACAACTGAGTCAATATCAAAAATATGAAGGTCATCTTTCTTCGCAGGGAAACGATTCTTATCCAATTCATACCCATCACAGACATAATCTATTTTCAGATGATCAGTCTCAGGCTTTCCTTCACCGATCAATACAGTCCGGTTATCAGTCCAGCTGGAAAACAAAGCCGTCTTAAAATCTTTATTTTGATTCTTGGCTATCCGGAAAAGTGACCAATAATTATAATTGGGATTCAGATTGGAATTCCCATTTACATTATGTTTATTCATCCAGGTTCCTGTCAGAATATTCATGTAACCAATCGCTGATATGGTAGGAGTCTGCGAATATGCACCTACTTCTCCTCCCGTATAAGCACGGGCATAACCTCCCTTGGAAGCTATATCGAATATATTCTTCGGATGTACCCGCTCAATATAATCAGCAGGAATACCATCCAACACAATGTAAAGAGCCTTACGTGTTTTGCCTTGAAGGGCTGTCACACAACAGACAACCCATAAAAAAAATCAGTAACCGTTTCATCATAATACTATTATAAAGTTATGTTTAATAAACCCCAACTACCATACTGGTCAACATACTTTTCACACCCATCTTCTTGGGGCTGTTATAAAAAATTGCTGACCACATTTTAAACCCTTATTCCACATAGCAGAAATTGATTACAAATTAACAGAAATAATGGGAGAAAATAAATAATCTATTCAATTTTTTTGTTACTTTGCCCTTGGTTTTTGTAAGACCTTAAATATACAATCATAAAAAACAGACATTTACACACAAAGGTATCAATAAAATTACTTATGAAAAAAAGACTTTTATCATGGAGCGTATTAGGCTTGCTGTTACTAGGACAACCTGCCTTCTCGCAAAATCTGTTACTGCCGGTTCCTTCCGATAAACCCAGTAAAGCCCAACTCAAACAAATCGAACGGAAATATGGTATGTTCATTCATTTCGGAATTAATACTTTTCATGACGAAGAATGGACAGATGGCTCCAAACCAGCCGAATCATACGCTCCTTCACAAATTGATGCAGAACAATGGATACGGTCTGCCAAGGATGCCGGTATGAAATACGTTATCCTGATAACCAAACACCATGACGGATTCTGCCTTTGGGACAGCAAATACACAGAATATGATGTTGCATCTTCCGGAAATCATACAGATGTGGTAGAAGCTGTAGCCAAAGCATGCAAAAAATATGGAATAGGACTGGGACTGTATTATTCTTTATGGGACCGGAAAGTAAATCCGGATGTGGATGATCAAAGCAAAGACGCTGCCTACAATTCTTACATGATTGCGCAATTAAAAGAGCTGGTTGACAAAGTAAAGCCATATACACCTATCGTCGAATTCTGGTTTGACGGAGGATGGACCAAACAGAATTACCGCTGGCCTGTTATGGATATCTACCAGACCATCAAGTCTCAGGAGCCAGATTGCCAGATCGGTATCAACTGGAGCATTGGTTCCCCCGAGAATGTAGATGCCCACCCGGTACTGCCGGAACAGCAAAAAGCAGGATTCCCTATTCGTTATTTCCCCAGTGATTTCCGTCTGGGTGACCCGTATCTGCCAACCGATAATGATCCTAAGACTTTCACTCACGATGGTAAAGATTACTACATGCCATGGGAATCCACAGTATGTATCAGTCAGCGATGGTTCTATAATACAACAGACAATCAGTTTAAGTCTGTAGAAGAGCTGGAAAAATTATATCGTCAATGTACCAAAAACGACAATATCCTGATTCTGAACTGCCCTCCGGGAAGAGACGGTAAATTAAGAAACAAAGATATTGAGATTTTAAAAGAACTCAGAAAACGTTTAGGTATCTAATATATACGGAAAAAGAGGGTGTCATAACATTCAAATCTTAAGTATCACTTTACTACATTATAACACCCTCTTTCCGATTAAAGATTATTCCAAAATCCCCGTCTCAGCGAAGATATTCCTTGAAAAATGTTTCGATCTTATCAAAAGGAATAATATCTGTCTGATCGTACAAGTCTACATGACTTGCCCCGGGAATAATCATCAGTTCCTTATTATCCCCTTTCAACCGCTTGAAAGTATCTTCACTGAAATAGCGTGAATGGGCTTTCTCTCCATGAATCAGCAAGACAGCACTCCGAATCTCATCACAATAAGAAAGGATAGGCATATTTATAAACGAAAGTGCAGATGTTTTATTCCATCCGTTATTAGAATTCAAAGAACGCTGATGATATCCCCGCTTCGTTTTATAATAAGCATAATAATCCTTCACAAATTGAGGAGCATCTTCCGGAAGCGGATCAATCACTCCTCCAGCAAGTGCATAACTGCCGTTTTTCATATCTTCCGTACGCTGAGCATTCAGCTGTTTCCGAAGTTCATAACGCTGGTCTGCATTCATGGCATCAAAATAGCCGTTGGCGGTTACCCGGCTCATATCATACATCGTCGAAGCGACCGTTGCCTTGATGCGTGTATCAATGGCTGCTGCATTGATGGCAAATCCTCCCCAACCACAGATTCCCATAATTCCAATGCGGTCAGCATCCACCAGATCACATACAGACAGAAAATCGACTGCTGCACAGAAATCTTCCGTATTTATATCGGGAGAAGCTACATAACGCGGTTCTCCACTGCTTTCCCCTGTAAAAGAAGGATCAAAAGCAATGGTCAGAAATCCCCGTTCTGCCATTGTCTGAGCATACAAACCTGAGACTTGTTCTTTAACGGCTCCAAATGGTCCGCTCACGGCGATTGCAGGAAGTTTGCCTTCTGTCCCTTTAGGAATATACATATCTGCAGCCAGTGTAATACCATATCGGTTAACAAAGGTTACCTTCCGATGCTCTACTTTATTACTCTGTGGAAATACTTTATCCCACACTTCTGTCAGTTTTAAATCTTTCATACCATTACTGTTTTTTAAACCATTCTTACTTTGTGCATTCAAAGCTTCTCCAATAAAAAGAAAAGCCAATAGAAAGCCAATAACCAGTTTATTCATAAGACTTCATTTTTATATTGCAAATGTAATGCCTGCCTGATTATTATTAAGTACCCGAATTACAGATAATTGTATCTGGATTACATTTTCAGGTACCCCTTGTGATTGTTGAATGGTATCATGTCAGATTTTTATTTCTAAAGTTCTGTAGGTGTACGAAATGAACTGATTAATTCCAGTAATTCCTGATTAGCACGACCATTTATTGCAGCCTCCCGTTTCTCCTCAAAAAGATCTAAAGTAGCAGAACATTCTCCACAAATATCAATACCGGCTATTTTTTCATGACGAAAGACAACTGCCAGCAACTGCTCCAGTTCCTGAAGACTGAGAGATCCTTGATCCCAATTGGTTACAGCCGATTCTGGATTAAGTACATCCTTATCTATGGAAATATAAACAGGTTCATTAACATGCTCTGATGCAAAACGCTTCCAGGTTTCTTCCTGTTTCAGCGCTTTTTCTCCATAAAAATGAACCCTATCTCTGTAAATATCCGGCACTGCACGGATTAACGCCTCCGAGGCTCCGGCTACAACCACTTTCTGTAAATAAGGGTTCGTATCCAGCATATCCTTTACCCAGCTTCCGCAAGAAATCATATCCTCAAACAAAGGAGGTTGCATATCCGGATGATGATCAAAAACTAATAGAGAAAACGGATAGTTCAGTTTGTCCGTCCAGAATTTTGTCAGGTAATGATAATTTCCTGAGTCAATAAAATGAATTCCTTCTGCCGGATAATCCGCAATCAATCGTTTGAGAGAAGCAGCTCCTTCTTCATCACAATAGCATTCCGTCCCATACAAATGACGGCAATCCAGCCAAATACAGTTTTGATTACGGATAAATGGTTCATAGTTATACACTCCTGTAAAATCCATGATAATCAATTGTTTCTTCATATATCCTCCTTTTATGGAATCGTCGGACAAAGATAACAAACTTTTGATCACCGTTTTTTACGGATTGTGCTAAAATAAGTTTTCCACAACCCTGAGCCGGATGTTCAGAAGTTGTGGAAAACTTAATTGATTATTTCAGACGAACAGAGTAAATGGATGGTTTTCCGTTTGACTGAAGAATACGAATCTGCAAACACTGGGCGGATATCGGTTCATCCAGTTTGCAGGAAATTGTTCCATATCCCATAAAGCTTTCTCCACGCTGTTTGGGAATCACGCCACTCTGGTAAACCGGAACCCACTTTCCATTATCTTCCTTATCAATGGATAACTGTGTGATGCTATTTTCACCGATAATCAGGAATATCTCCTGAAACTTACTCTCTTTCCGCAAATTCACAGTCATGGAGGCCAATGAATCAGCAGACATCCATGAAGTAGAGACATCATTATCCACTGCATAAGACGGACCATAATGCAATGTATCATTCTTATAGATGCTTGTAGCCTCAGCAGTAGCATCCGTAATCAAGGACTGAGGTTTCTTCAGTTCTTTTGGGAAAGGTTTTCCGTTTTCAATACCCAGTTGCCGGGCCAACGTCAGAATATTTTCGATTGCTTTCGGATTCTGCTTTCCCTGTGTATCTGGAGGAATATTCAGCAACAGACAGTTGTCATTAATTGTTGCCGTATAGAAAATGTCTGCCAGTTCTTCGACATCACGCACTGTAGTGTCTTCCGGATGACTGAACCAGTTTCCAATTACAGAAATTGTCTGTGTACTTTCAAATGGCAGATAATATTGCTTACCGCTGTGTGTATAAATTTTAGGATCATCAGCCACAGGAAGGAAAGGATCCCATAAACGAAAATCAGAAGGGAAATAAATAATAGAATCACCTTCCTGCATATCTACAGGACGTTTACCTATTGTCCAGTTGGTTGAGATCTGACAGTCCGGCTGCATACTTTTTACAAAATCATATACCTCCTGCAGATGCCAGTCTTCCGTTTTCCGGTCCCAGGCTCCGTCAAACCAAAGTTCATGAACCGGCCCATAACCGGTCATCAACTCCTGAAGCTGATTCTTCATATACTGAATATACACTTTTTTATCTTCATCCTGATAACAAGGCTCATGCCGGTCCCATAAAGAATAATAAACAGAGAATGCTATCCCTTCTTTCTGGCAGGCATCCGATACAGCCTTTACAATATCTACCTTATGCTCAATAGCCGGATTGGCAATGTCATGATCGGTATACTTACTATCCCACAAACAAAATCCGTCGTGATGCTTCGTTGTAAGAACAATCGAACGCATGCCGGCCTTTTTTGCATTTCTCACCCAGCCTGCAGCTTGTTCTGCAATGTCAGCCGGTGGAGCATAAACTCCGGCAGCAGCAGTTCCGTCACTCCATTCTGCATTCAAATAAGTATTCATCCCGAAATGCAAAAACATACCATATTTCCGGTCAATCATAGCTTGCTGGCCCGGAGTAGGCTGAATAGTTGAATTAGAGTCCGTAGTTGAGCAACTTTGCATCATTCCCCCCAAGCAAAGCCCCAACATCAAAATGCCTGAATGTGTTAATCTTTTCATTTTCTTTTTATTTATTATCTAGGTTAATCGGCAACAAAGGTAACAAACTTTTTCAAGAACAAAACCCTTCCATCTGGAAACATGAAAGCAATTATGTAAAGAAGATTATACAAATGTCTAAAAAATGTTATAAAGCAGAGTTTTTTCAAGTAACCTCTTGCAGATTTCAGAAAAGTCCGTACCTTTGCAACGTGTTTTTCATAGTATTAGATTTAAGGTTAACAAAGGTTGGAGTACAGCGGTACTCCTTTTTTTTTGCCTAATCTCAACATCTCCTCTATCAAACAACATAATCCCAAGGAAAAACCACTCAAACCATTGATTGACAAACCAAAAATTCGTACTTTTGCAGAATCAATTGAAATTACGTAATTTAAATAAAATGAATCAAGAATTTGAGCTGATAGCCAAAACCTTCCAGGGGCTGGAAGAAGTACTGGCACGAGAACTCACCGAGCTGGGAGCCAGCAACATTGAAATCGGACGCCGTATGGTATCATTCACCGGCGACAAGGCCCTGATGTACAAAGCAAACTTTTGTCTTCGCACAGCCATCCGCATCCTGAAACCAATCAAACATTTCACTGCCAAAACAGCCGACGAAGTGTACAATGCTGTGAAAGCGATCGCCTGGGAGGAGTATTTGGACAACATGAGCAGCTTTGCTGTGGATGCCGTAGTATTCTCAAACGAATTCCGCCACTCCAAATTCGTTGCTTACAAAGTAAAAGATGCCATCGTAGATTATTTCCGTGAAAAGACAGGCAATCGTCCGTCGGTCCGTATCAGTAATCCGGACCTGGCTATCAACATCCATATAGCCGAAGATCAGTGTACTTTGTCTTTGGACAGTTCTGGAGAGTCTCTTCATCGTCGAGGATACCGTCAGGAACAGGTAGAAGCTCCGCTCAATGAGGTACTTGCTGCCGGAATGATCCTGATGACCGGATGGCGTGGAGAATGTGATCTGATCGATCCGATGTGTGGATCCGGAACAATTCCCATCGAAGCGGCCCTGATTGCACGCAACATTGCACCGGGTATTTTCCGCAAGGAGTTCGGCTTCGAAAAATGGAAAGATTTTGATCAGAATCTGTTAGACTCCATTTATAATGATGATTCACAGGAACGTGAATTTACACACAAGATTTATGGCTACGACAATAATCCGAGAGCAAACGAAATTGCGACTCATAATGTCAAGGCTGCAGGAGTAAGCAAAGACGTTATTCTGAAAATCCAGCCGTTCCAACAGTTCGAACAGCCAAAGGAAAAAAGTATTGTTATCACCAATCCTCCGTATGGCGAACGTATCTCTTCCGGAGATTTGCTGGAACTTTATAAAATGATCGGTGAACGTCTGAAACACGCCTTCACCGGTAACGATGCATGGATCTTGAGTTATCGGGATGAATGTTTCGACCAGATCGGTCTGAAAGCTTCAGTCAAGATTCCTTTGTTCAATGGTGCACTGGAATGCCAGTTCCGTCAATATCAGCTGTTTGACGGTAAATACAAGGCTTTCCGTAGCGAAAACGCAGGAAAAGACTTTAAGCCCAGACGCAACACAGACTCTCCGCGTCCCAAAACACGTTCATTCTCGCGCGACGGAGAACAGAAGGGTTTCCGTAAAAAAGAAGACCGTCCGTCCGGTTCCCGTAAAAACGAAGGCTTCCGCAAAGAAGAAGGCTTCCGCGGACGCAAGGCTGGTGACGGAAAAGAATTCACGCGCGAACGCCGTAACGAGTTCCGGTTCAAAGACGAATCAAAGCCACGCACACCACGTCCTTCCACAGACGACGGACGCCCGAAACAGGCTCCCGGTCCACGCTACATGCACAGCCGCCGCAAACCGGAAATCGAGAGAGAAAACAATGAATCAATGGATGAACAATAATTACCGCTCAATCAAACAATGAAACGCGTATTCTTACTTGTATGCCTATTCTGTATGACAGCAACAGCTAGCTTCGCACAAGAAAAGAAATCCTATACCCTGGAAGATGTCATTCCGGGAGGAAACAATTACTTCAACCTGGTTCCGAAAAATATACCGGGACTGCAGTGGTGGGGAGACGTTTGTGTACGTACAGATGTAGAGAACATCGTAACCATCAATGTCCGCAATGGAAAAGAAACTGTACTGGTAACACTTGATGAAGTAAACGAAGCACTTCTCAATGGAGAAAAACCTTTTCAGCCAACTCAGGAACTGAAACAGCTCCGTACACTGATGGGAGCTTCTCTTCCCTGGGGAGATCAGAAAGTAATTACATTCCGTCAGGGAAACTATATGGTATGGTATGATTTCGGTCAGAAAAAGATCAGCAACCTGTTCCGTCTGAACGAAAAAGCTGCCAATCTGGACTTCTGCAAGGAGAATGGCTACGTAGCCTATACCGTGGGAAGCAATCTTTGCATCGCACATGAAGGAGAAAAGGATTTGCAGATCAATCCTGACGAAAAGAAAGCAGATCCGATGGATATCGTATACGGACAGGCTGTTCACCGCAACGAATTCGGAATCTATAAAGGTACATTCTGGAGCCCGAAAGGAAACTGTCTGGCTTTCTATCGCATGGATCAAAGCATGGTAACTGCTTATCCGCAGGTTAATACCACTACCCGCATTGCAACCCTTGAGCCGGACAAATATCCGATGGCAGGAATGACCAGCCATAAGGTAACCGTAGGAGTATATCATATTCAGAGCGGAAAAACAGTTTATCTGCAGGCCGGAGACCCGACAGACCGTTACTTTACCAATATCAGCTGGTCTCCTGATGAAAAGAGCATCTATGTTATCGAACTGAACCGTGACCAGAATCATTCACAACTGGTACGCTACAATGCAGAAACCGGTGCCAAGGAAGCTATGCTGTTTGAAGAAACTCATCCCAAATATGTAGAGCCACAACATCCCATCGTATTCCTTCCCTGGGATAGCAACCAGTTCATCTACTGGAGCCAGCGCGATGGTTTCCATCACCTGTACCTTTATAATAAGGAAGGACAGCTGATCAAACAGCTGACACAAGGAGACTGGCTGGTTCAGGACATTCTGGGATTTAACACAGCCCGCAAAGAAATGATCATTGCGAGTACGGAAATCTCACCTCTGCAGACCAATATCTTCAGTCTGAATGTAAAGACAGGCAAACGCACACTGCTCGGCCAACAGGACGGAACACACTCAGCACGTCTCTCTGCCAGCGGAACTTACCTGATTGACAACTTTACATCATTCAATGTTCCCCGTGAAATCAGCATTCTGCCGACCAACGGAAAGACCGGAATCAACCTGCTGACAGCTACTGATCCGATGAAAGAACAGTATAATCTCCCGGAAATCACACTGGGTACCATCAAGGCAGCCGACGGAAAGACAGATCTTTATTATCGTCTCATCAAACCGGTCAACTTCGATCCTAACAAGAAATATCCCGCCATTATCTATGTATATGGAGGACCGCACGCTCAGCTGATCCACAACAACCGTTTCTATGATGCACGGGGATGGGATCTGTACATGGCTCAGAAGGGATATGTCATGCTGACCGTAGACAGCCGTGGAAGTGATAACCGCGGACTGGAATTTGAGAACTGCACATTCCGTCAGTTAGGTGTGGAAGAAATGAAAGATCAGGTGGAAGGAGCTAAGTTCCTCCAGTCACTGCCTTATGTAAATGCAGATAAGATCGGTGTACACGGATGGAGTTTCGGTGGATTCATGACTACTAACCTGATGCTCACTTACCCCGAAATCTTCAAGGTAGGTGTTGCCGGCGGACCGGTTATCGACTGGCAGTACTACGAAGTGATGTACGGTGAACGCTACATGGACACTCCGCAGACCAATCCGGAAGGCTACAAGAACTCAAACCTGAAGCTGAAAGCCGGTAACCTGAAAGGACGTCTGGAAGTGATCATCGGTGGAGCAGACCCCACCTGTGTGCCTCAGCACAGCTATACTTTCCTGCGTGCCTGCATTGATGCCGGAACGCATCCCGATTTCTTTGTCTATCCGGAAGACGGACACAACATGATGGGACGCGACCGTGTACATCTGCACGAGCACATCACCCGCTACTTTGAAGATCATCTGAAGTAAAGCAAAACAAGAAAAGTCAAACCCATAATAACAAAACGAATTATGAAACTCTTATTGTTAGGCTCCGGGGGCCGCGAACATGCACTGGCATGGAAGATTGCACAAAGCCCTAAAATAGAGAAACTATACATTGCACCGGGAAATGCCGGTACACGTGAAGTGGGCGAAAACGTAGCTATCAAGGCTGACGATTTCGATGCCATCAAGCAATTCACTCTCGACAACGATATCCAGATGGTGGTTGTAGGTCCGGAAGATCCGCTGGTAAAAGGAATCTACGACTATTTCCGCAACGATGAAGCGTTGAAAAACATTCCGGTCATCGGTCCTTCAAAAGCAGGTGCCGTACTGGAAGGAAGCAAGGAATTCGCCAAAGGATTCATGCAGCGTCATCACATCCCGACCGCAGGATACAAGAGCATTACAGCCGACAACCTGGAAGAAGGACTGGCTTATCTGGAAACTCTTCAGGCACCCTACGTGCTGAAAGCCGACGGACTGTGCGCCGGAAAAGGCGTACTGATTCTCCCGACTCTGGAAGAAGCCAAGAAAGAACTGAAAGAAATGCTGGGCGGCATGTTCGGAAATGCTTCTGCAACAGTTGTGATTGAAGAATTCCTGAGCGGAATTGAATGCTCCGTATTCGTACTTACCGACGGTAAGAGCTATAAGATCCTGCCCGAAGCCAAAGACTACAAACGTATCGGTGAAGGCGACAAAGGACTGAACACCGGAGGTATGGGTTCTGTATCTCCCGTGCCGTTTGCCGACAAGGAATGGATGCAGAAAGTAGAAGACCGCATCATCCGTCCTACAGTTGAAGGACTGGCAGCTGAAGGTATTGACTACAAGGGATTCATCTTCTTCGGACTGATCAATGTGAAGGGTGATCCGATGGTCATCGAATACAATGTCCGTATGGGTGATCCCGAAACGGAAAGCGTCATGCTGCGTATCAAGAGTGATCTTGTAGATCTGTTTGAAGGCGTAGCAGCAGGCAATCTCCACGAAAAGGAACTGGAAATCGATCCCCGCTCAGCAGTATGCGTCATGCTCGTATCAGGCGGCTATCCGGAAGCTTACGGAAAAGGTTATCCCATCAGCGGTATTGAGGAAGCCAAAGCCGGAGGCAGCATCGTATTCCATGCAGGAACAGCTGTTAAAGACGGACAGATCGTGACATCCGGAGGACGTGTCATCGCAGTCAGCTCATATGGAGCCGACAAGGCAGAAGCTCTGGCACAGTCATTCTGCAATGCCGGAAAGATCAGTTTCGAAAAGAAATATTTCCGTTCTGATATCGGATTCGACCTCTAATCATCCGACAATGGCAATAAGAAACAGATTTCAATATGAAGTGGCAACGGGAAGAATGACGCTTCCTGTTGCCATTCTCATTGCATTACTGGTTTGGGGGAGCACTTGCAGAGAATGGACCGAACTGGTTTCAATGGCTCTTTGTGCAGCAGGCACTTATCTTCTCATTGAGCTAAATACTACTTTTGCCCTTATCCATACACGCACCACCCTTCCCTCGGCCCTGTTTCTGACACTTTATGCCTTCTGTCCTTTTCTCCATGCCTACACACCGGCAGTCTGGCTTCCGGTTCTCTTTTTGGGCATTCTGTTTGCCCTGTTTCAGAGTTACGAAGCCTTCTATGCCTCTACTCCTGTGTACCATGCCTTTCTGTTGCTCGGACTAGGAAGTCTGGCCATTCCTCCCGTGCTTTATCTTATTCCTCTTATATATATTGCAATGGGAGATCTGCGCTCCTTCAGTGCACGCACTTTTTTTGCCGGACTGGTAGGAATTGCCACCCCTTACCTGTTTCTGCTCAGCTATCATCTGTATTTGGGAAATCTGGAATCTGCCTGTGATACCCTTCTCTCCTCATTCCGCCCCATGCCGATTGATTACAGCATACTCAGTCTGGAACAGGCCGTTTCAGGCGGCATTGTCCTGCTGATCATACTTATTTGCAGCGTTCGTAGCCTCATGGCAACCTATCAGGAAAAGGTACAGACCCGTATCATGCTCCGCACCTTGCTGATTCTGGAAGCAGGTATCCTGCTGCTTTTACTGCTTCAGCCTCATCTGTTTAATGCACTGTTCCCGCTACTGATCGCCTTGGGAGCCTTGCCTTGCGGACATCTCTTTGCTCAGACATACAATCGTTTCACCCGTATATTCTTCGGCACAGCATTGCTTCTGATTCTGATGCTGGGCTTGTTTAACTTATGGATGCATTTATTCAGTTTCTGACCGAGTGGGGCTATTGGGGAATGTTTATCTCCGCTTTCCTCGCCGGTACCATTCTGCCTTTCAGTTCCGAAGCCGTCATGCTGGCCTGCGTCGGTCTGGGACTTGATCCGGTTCTGTCCACACTAGCCACCACTGCTGGAAACGCCCTCGGCGGACTGACCTGTTACTGGATCGGCCACCTGGGAAAAATGGAATGGATTGAAAAATATTTCCGGGTAGATCATAAACAGCTGGAGAAAGCCACACGCTTTATTCACGGACGCGGTTCCTGGATGGCCTTTTTCTCTTTTCTGCCTATCATCGGCGATGCTGTCCTGATTGCCCTCGGCCTGATGCGTGCCAATGTGTGGATCGTCACTTTCTCAATGACCCTCGGAAAACTGGCCCGCTATGCCATTCTTGTTGCCACGACCACTGAACTGTTTCTCTAAAAACAACCAATAATGAAAGAAAGAACCCTCGAAAAGACAGCCGACGGAAGCTATACCCTCTTTGTTCCGGAAATGGACGAGCATTATCATTCCGTAAAAGGTGCACGGACAGAATCAGAACATATCTTTATCAACATGGGATTGAAACAAAGTTCTGCTGCTGCACCTCATGTACTTGAGATCGGTTTCGGAACAGGTCTCAACGCTTTTCTGACTCTGCTGGAGGCTGAAACAAGCGGACGCGACATCCGTTTCACAACTCTGGAACGCTACCCATTGCCCGAAGATCTCATCCGTCAGATGAATTATCCCGAACAGATCGCTCCCCAGCGCAGTGAGGCATTCTACAGTCTTCATCGTGCTACATGGAATGTCCCTGTACAGATAACTCCCCATTTCACCCTCTGCAAAATAGAAACTGACTTCACCACCTGGCAGACCGATGAACGCTTCGATGTAATTTATTTCGATGCCTTCGCTCCCGAGAAACAACCCGAAATGTGGAGCCAGTCTCTGTTTGATCACCTGTATGCTTTACTCCGGCCTGCCGGTATCCTCACAACTTATTGTGCCAAAGGTGTCATTCGCCGGATGCTCCAGTCTTCCGGTTTCCACGTGGAACGTCTTCCGGGACCTCCGGGTGGGAAACGTGAGATTCTGCGTGCAAGTAAGGTTGAACCCTGTCCTTAAAAAAAGCCTTCCAGGTTTTAAAAAAACGCTTCGGCGTACACGAGAAAAGGCTTCGATGTTTTGATGAAAAGACTTCGACGTTTTCCAGACGTACTTCCTATCAGTTTTTTCATATTCACCCTCCCTCCCTTTCGTGAAAAAACATTTAAAAGTCTTTTCTCTTTCTTCAGAAATGTTTCTAAAAATCTTTTTCATTTTTGTCAAATCAACGCAAAACTATTGTAAAAGCATACATATTTTCACAATTTGTCGATTTTGCCGTTAAAATGTATTGATTGACAAACCGAATCAAGCTATTCATGTCTATGTTTGCTCTTGCCGAGGCGGAAGAGGACAGACAAAATCCTCAAAACGACGCGGTGCTTGAAAACTTGAATAACTTTGAAAACGAAACTTATTAACTTGAATTTTGAGGATATATCTGCAAATATAAGAAAAGATTTTACTTATTAAAACTGGAATATTAACTTTTTAAAACTTGGATTTACTTATGAAAAAGAAATTCATTGCAGTGTCAGTACTGATTTGCGCATTGGCACTGGGTTCAACGACACTTACTTCTTGTGTTGACGACAACGAATCAGCATCAGTTACCGCTATCCGTGATGCAAAAGCAAAACAGTTAACAGCTCTCGCTGGATATTATGACGCACAAGCTTTGTACCAACAAGCTAACGCTAACTACCAGCAGGCATTAGCTGATGAGAAAAATCAACAGACTGCTCAGGATGCAGAACAATGGTCGTATGAACTGGAAAAAATAAAGAAAGATTATGAAGAGCAGATTGCTTCATTTGAACAACAGATAGCTAATTACAAAAAACAGTTGGCTGAGAATATGAAGGACTATCAAGCACAATTGTTTACAAATTATGAAGATGCTGCTGATAAAGTAAATACAATTAATGGTGAAATTGCTAATAATTTGTATTTGATTGCCAAATTGGAGAATGGTGTAGCTTCCGCAAAGGCTGCTATTGCAGAACTGAACTATACAGATGAACTTACAATTGCAGAGAATAAGGCTAAAATTGAAGCCTATAAGCAAATGTCCGGTAGTAGCTTGAGTGATTTGAAGAGTGAATTAGCTGAACTTGAGACTCAACTTAAAGAAGTGAACCTGAAGGATTCGGAAGCAGACCGTAAATTGGCTGATGCTGAGGAAGCCTTTAAGCAGGAAGTTACACCTATTAAAGGGTATAATGCTACGGGTGCAAGTGCTGATGCGACATTAGCTACAGCTCTAGCTATTGATTCTTTAAGAAACAATGGTTATTTCTGTAATAAGCATCTGAAGACTACTGGTCAAAATTTACCTGCTACTTATCTTGACAATGTTACTTTATATGCAGAAGGTGCGGAAAAACTTGGTACTACTTTTGCGGCAAAGGCATCACTTACTAAATATTCTCTTAAAGCAAGTGCTGTAACCAATGCGGCAAATCTGATTGCGGCAGAAGTTTATGAAGCAGAAAAAGCATTAGGTAAAACAGATGATGCGGCAACAGGAACTTCTCTATATGCTCAATACAATGCTAAAGGTGAAGCTGTAAAAACTGCTCAAACAACTTATGATAATGCATTGAAGGGTACAGATAATGCTGCTATTGAAGCTGCAAGAAAAGCTCTTGAAAATGCTAAATATCAACAGCAGCTATTTGCTGAAAGTACTTTAGCTGACGGTATCGAAACTGTAAATGATGCTAAAGAATTACAGATTCTGTTCACTAATGTACAGAAGGCTTTCACAGGTGATACTTATAAGGCTTATGAAACAGCTATCACTACAGCTTTGGCAGGAGAAAACGCTAAGGCAATGGTTGCTGCACAACAAGAAATCAATAGCTTAGCTGTTACGAGTGCTCAACTGACTGCAAGTAAAGGCGCTCTTGAACAGTTGATAGGTAATTTGGATGGTACCATAGATGATTTAGATGTTGATGCCTTGATTTTGGCATGCGAAGAAGAGATTGCTAATGCAGAAAGAGATATTGCTAACCGTGAATATGACGCGAACAATATCATTAACGATCCTCAAAATCCAGCTATTGGCTTAACAATAGATGACGCTATAGCAATGCTTGAAGCTGACAATGAACAATTGAAGGTTGAGTTAGTTGCAGCAGAAGCTAGACTGAGTGCAGCTAAAGCAGCGTTGGATGCAGAATTTGGATCAGCTTCTTCTGAAGTTCCTGAAACTCCTGCAGAAGGCGAAGAAACTCCTGCTGAATAAGCAAAGGTCTCTTGAAACAAGATGCTAATAGCAAAAAGTTTATAATCCGAAGGAAGGAGGAGCAATCCTCCTTTCCCGAAGGATAAACCCAACAACAAAACAGAAAAATATGAAAATCAATAAACTTTTAATATTAGCCGCACTCCCGATGATTGGACTTACAGCCAATGCCCAGGATAAAGGTCCGCAAAAGAATGACTTTACCGTGGCAGCAACCGTAAGTTATAACAATACAGTAATGCAGAATGCTGCCGTAGGCACTCTGCCCAGCTACAATGGTTTCCAGGCTCAGTCAACCAACTGGAATGACAAGTCTCTACAAGTGGGAATCGAAGGTGGCTGGTTCTTCCTCGACGAATGGAAACTGGTATTGGGAGGAGGCATGAGTATCACCAAGCATCCGGGTTATTCGGGCGTGCCGGGAAGTGCCGACAGCGACGAATCATTCGAATGGGGTGATGTTCCAAGCTACGGCGCTGTAGCTGATCAGAACTTCGTGCAATTCAATGTTTACACAGGAGTTGATCGCTACTTCAAGACGAAAGTCGACGGTCTGTATCTCTATGCCGGAGCACGCGTGGGTTACGCCTACGGACGTAACATCTCATTCACCGACGATGAGTACAACATGGGTAAATCAGTTGGCGAAGCGTTCAACGTACGCGGAGCACTGACCGGAGGTGTAGAATATTACATCACAGACGGCCTGTTCGTAGGTGCACAGGTTGACCCGTTTGCTTACACCTACAACCGCAGCTTGATCAAGCCGCAAGAGGGACTGAGCAACCTCGATGCCAATAGTCATAACTATTCCATCCTGGCAGCCCCGACAATTAAAATTGGATTCAAGTTTTAATAGATACACGTAGAGTACTATTAAGGGGGAAGGCTCTGTCGGGAGACAGGGCCTTCATTCATTTTTCCTTCTTCCTAATCTGACGAAACTTCGGATTCTTGCTTTCAGACTTCGGAAAGATTTTGTAGCTTTGCGAAGAATACTCTATCTAATATCTGAATATATGTGTATAAAAAAATATCTTTTCCTGCTTCTGGCGGTGCTGTCACTTGCTTCATGTGCCGGAAACGGGAATAATGACAAGCGGCAGACTCTGACCGTAACCATCGAACCGCTCCGCTATTTCACGGAAGCTATTGCCGGGGATAAATTCAATATTGTCAGCATGGTACCCGAAGGAAGCAATCCTGAAACGTATGACCCTACCCCGCAACAGCTGGTGAAACTGGCCAAGAGTAAGGCATACCTGCAAATCGGACACATCGGATTCGAACAGGCATGGATCAAAAAGTTACAGGCAAATACACCGAACCTGCCGTTCTACGACATGTCGGAAGGCATTGATCTGATTCATGAAATCAACGGACATACGCACGGAAAGGAAGACAAGCACGCACATGGTGTGGAACCGCACATCTGGAACTCCACACAGAATGCGGCTATCCTGGCTGAGAATATCTATAAAGTTCTGTGTGAACTGGATCCGGCCAGCGAATCTTATTTTCATCAGAGACTGGACAGTCTGGAAAAAGAAATACAGACTACTGACAAGGAAGTACAGGAACTGATGGAGCATGCCGACCAGGCTTTCCTGATTTATCATCCGGCACTGAGTTATTTTGCCAAAGATTACGGAGTGAAACAGATCAGCATCGAAGAAGGAGGAAAAGAACCTTCACCGGCTCACCTGCAGGAACTGATCAGAACCTGCCGCGAAAATCAGGTACGGATCATCTTCGTACAGCAGGAGTTTGACGTGCGCAATGCGGAACTTATTGCCAAGGAACTGGGCGTGCAGGTTGTTTCCATTAATCCGCTCAGCTACCGCTGGAAGGAAGAAATGCTCAAGGTAGCACGGGCTTTGTCGAACCCTGACAAGAACAGCGGCGTATGAAAACACCGATCCTGCAAATGACCGGCATCTCTGCCGCTTACGACAACAAAACAGTTCTGGAGAACATCAACCTGACAGTGTTCGAACAGGATTTCCTCGGTGTCATCGGACCCAACGGAGGAGGAAAGACCACTCTCATCAAGGTGATGCTGGGCTTGCTGAATCCCACCGCCGGCAAGGTGACTTTTTATCAGGAAGGAAAAGAGGTGCCCGAAATCAGCATGGGCTACCTGCCTCAGTATAATTCCATCGACAAGAAATTCCCAATCTCGGTCTATGAGGTCGTGCTTTCGGGACTGAACCGGCAGAAATCGCTTTTCCGGTCGTTCTCGCCTGCCCAGCATGAACAGGTGAAACAGGTCATTGCACGCATGGGACTGGAAGGACTGGAGAAAAGAGCAATCGGACAACTGAGCGGTGGACAGCTGCAACGGGCCTTACTGGGACGGGCACTCGTCTCCAATCCGCAGGTTCTGATTCTGGATGAACCCAATACCTATATCGACAAGCGTTTCGAAGCGAAGTTATATTCTCTGCTGGAAGAAATCAACCGCGAGCGGGCCATCGTACTGGTGAGCCACGACATCGGTACCGTCCTGCAAAATGTAAAGAGTATTGCCTGTGTCAACGGCACACTCGACTACCATCCCGACACGGAGGTGCCTGCGGAATGGCTGGAAAAACACTTCGGATGCCCCATCGAACTGCTCGGCCACGGGAATCTGCCCCACAGAGTCCTGAAATGCCATCACCACTGATTTCTTTGAAAACTTTAAGACGCGTGAACCTCGCTGGAAGTAAATTCTTTACTATCTTTGCCGCATTGAATGTTAATGAAATAACAAAATGAAGCAACAGTACAACAAGATTAACAATCTGGTGGGTTGGATCACGTTTGTCATTGCAGCTTTCACTTACTGCATGACCATCGAACCGACTGCCAGCTTCTGGGACTGCCCCGAGTTTATCACGACCGGGTACAAGCTGGAGGTGGGACATCCGCCCGGCGCACCTTTCTTCATGCTGACAGCTAACCTGTTCAGCCAGTTTGCCAGCGATCCTTCACAAGTAGCCATGATGGTAAATATCATGAGCGCACTGATGAGCGCGGCATGTATTCTCTTCCTTTTCTGGAGCATTACGCACCTGACACGGAAGCTCATCTGCCCGGATCTGGACCAGCTGACCAAAGGAAAACTGATCTCAATCATGGGAGCAGGCGTTGTCGGAGCACTGGCCTACACATGGAGTGATACATTCTGGTTCAGTGCCGTCGAAGGAGAAGTATATGCTTACTCAAGCCTGTTCACGGCCATCGTGTTCTGGCTGATCCTGAAATGGGAAAACCGCGCCGACGAACCTCACAGCGACCGCTGGCTGATCCTGATCGCTTACCTGACAGGACTTTCCATCGGTGTTCACCTGCTGAACCTGCTGTGTATTCCCGCCATCGTACTGGTATACTATTATAAAAAACACCCGCAGGCCAATCTCAAAGGAAGTCTGCTGGCACTTGTCGGCTCCATGATCCTGGTAGCAGCCGTACTTTACGGTATCGTTCCGGGCATCGTGAAAGTAGGCGGATGGTTCGAACTGCTCTTTGTCAACAGCTTCGGCATGCCGTTCAACACGGGAGTCATCGTCTACCTGGCTGTTCTGGTTGCCTCACTCGTATGGGGTGTCTATGAAAGCTACACGCAGAAGAGCCGCAAGCGCATGAACATTTCGTTCCTGCTCACCGTCGGTCTGCTGGGAATTCCGTTCTACGGCCACGGCACCGGCAGCGTAGTCATCGGTATCATCGTTCTGGCGATACTGGCCATCTATCTGTTTGCCAACCTCAGCGAGAAATACCGGGTCAGCGCACGCACGCTGAACACCAGCCTGCTGGCCATGATGATGATCGTGGTAGGATATTCTTCATACGCTGTCATCGTGATCCGTTCGTCAGCCAATACGCCGATGGATCAGAACTCTCCGGAAGACATCTTTACTCTGGGTGAATATCTGGGACGCGAACAGTACGGAACCCGTCCGCTGTTCTACGGACAGACATACGCTTCGAAACCGGCCCTGAAACAGGTGGACGGCGGATGCATGTACGACGTGACAGAAGGAGCTCCGGTGTACCAGCGCAAGGAAAAAGAACGTCCGGATGAAAAAGACAGCTACGAAATCGTACGCAACAAGACGGAATACAAATACGCACAGAACATGCTCTTCCCCCGCATGTGGAGCTCGGATCATGCCTCAGCCTACGAACAATGGCTGGGAGGTGTGGAAGGCAAACAAGTGCCTTACGACCAGTGTGGTGAAATGATCATGGTGAAGGTTCCTACCCAGTGGGACAACATCAAGTTCTTCTTCATCTACCAGTTGAACTACATGTACTGGCGCTACTTCATGTGGAACTTTGCCGGACGCCAGAACGACATACAGGGACAGGGAGAAATCGAACACGGCAACTGGATTACGGGCATTCCGTTCATCGACAACGCACTGGTGGGCGACCAGACTCTCCTGCCCGGCGAGCTGAAGAACAACAAGGGACACAACGTATTCTACTGTCTGCCGCTGCTGCTCGGACTGATCGGTATGTTCTGGCAGGCTTACCGCGGAAACAGAGGCATCCAGCAGTTCTGGGTGGTATTCTTCCTCTTCTTCATGACGGGACTTGCCATCGTGCTCTACCTGAACCAGACTCCGCTCCAGCCGCGTGAACGCGACTATGCATATGCCGGTTCGTTCTATGCCTTTACCATCTGGATCGGTATGGGTGTAGCCGCCATTGCCGAATGGCTGCAAAAGAAGAAAGTGAGTGAAACCGCAGCTGCCGGAATCGCTACCGTAGTCTGCCTGCTGGTTCCCATCCAGATGGTAAGCCAGACATGGGACGACCACGACCGCAGCGGCCGGTATACCTGCCGCGACTTCGGACAGAACTACCTGAGCACCGTGCCGGAAAAAGGAAACCCGATTCTTTTCACCAACGGTGACAACGATACATTCCCCCTGTGGTATAACCAGGAAACAGAAGGATTCCGCACCGATGTGCGCGTCTGCAACCTGAGCTATCTGCAGACAGACTGGTACATTGACCAGATGCGCCGTCCGGCCTACGACTCTCCTTCAGTACCGATCAACTGGGAACGTATAGACTACGTATCCGGCCACAACGAGGCTGTTTATGTACGTCCGGAAGCCATGAGCACTGTCATGAACTATTACAAACAGAATCCCGAAGAAGCCAAGCAGGAATTCGGAGACAATCCTTACGAACTGAAGAACATTCTGAAACACTGGGTTCGTTCGCCGAAAGAAGGCCTGCAGATGATTCCTACCGACAGTATCGTACTGAAACTGGACAAGGAAGCCATCAAGCGTTCGGGTATGCTGGCACCGGATTCCATTCCGGAATACATGCACATTTCACTGAAAGGCAAGCACGTGCTCTACAAGAGTGAGCTGATGATGCTGGAAATGCTGGCCAATGCCAACTGGGAACGTCCCATCTACATGGCCATCACCGTAGGTTCGGAAAACCATCTGAACCTGACCAACAACTTCCTGCAGGAAGGTCTGGCCTACCGCATCACTCCGTTCGACAACGTGAAGCTCGGACGCCGCCTGGACAGCGAAAAGATGTACGACAACCTGATGAACAAGTTCAAGTTCGGAGGAATCGACAATCCGGACATCTATCTGGATGAAACCGTCCTGCGCATGTGCGACACTCACCGCCGCATGTTCGTACAGCTGGCCACCCAGCTGATCCGCGAAGGCAAGAAGGACAAAGCCCTGAAAGCTCTGGACTACTGCGAGAAGGTGATCCCGAGCACGACTGTCCGTCACGACTACGTGATGAGCAGCTCAAAGGAAATGGCTCATGACTACATCGAACTGGGCGAACATGCCAAAGCCGACAACATCCTGAGACAGCTGGCTGACAATGCCGTGGAATACATTTCCTGGTACATGAGCCTGGACGATGTCCGCTTCACAGGTGCATACGAAGACTGCACACGCTATTTCTACATCCTGGACGATGTATGCAAGGAAATGGAGTTGCTGAAAGATCCGTCGACCGGCAAAGTCATGGATTCGGCTGCACACTATACACAGAAATTTGAACAGCTCTACAAGCTGCTGGAACAGCGTGTAGGCAAAAAGTAAAAAAACAGAAGGCACAGCGCGTTCTCCCTGCGGAGTAATGCGCTGTGCCCTAAATTTTAAATAAAGTGCTGATAGAACAACCCCCTCAAATCGTACGCTGGCTTTATCCCCGTGCCCTCTGGCGCATGGACAAGAAGGTAAAAGCCGTTTACCTGACCTTCGATGACGGCCCGATCCCGGAGATAACTCCCTGGGTACTGGACCTGCTGGACAAATATCACATCAAGGCAACCTTCTTCATGGTGGGAGACAATGTACGCAAGCATCCGGAAGAGTTCCGGATGGTAGTCGAAAGAGGGCACCGCATTGGCAACCACACCTTCAATCATATCCGCGGATTCGAATACCTGAGCCGGAACTATCTGGCCAATGCCGACAAAGCCGACGCCTATCTCCATACGGATCTGTTCAGACCGCCGCACGGACACATGCGATGGCTGCAATATATGGTCCTGAAACGGAAATACCGCATCGTGATGTGGGATCTTGTAACCCGCGACTACAGCAAACGGCTGAACGGCCGGCAAGTATTTGCCAAGGTGAAGAAATATGCACGCAACGGCTCCATCATCACGTTCCACGATTCCCTGAAATCGGAAAAGAACATGAAATATGCCCTGCCCCGCTCCATCGAATGGCTGCTGGAACAAGGCTATGAATTCAAGGTGTTCGACTGACACTGTCTGCCTGACAGACCGGGAAGACCATTCAGACCGGTCACAGCATAACCTATCATATACGGAAACACATGGACAATTATCCGGAAATAAGCAACATCAGAAAAAGCATCAAAAGCCATTATCCCGTTTCTGATGAATCCATCGACCTGCTCGGGAAGCATTTCAGGAAACACCTTTTCCCTGCAAAGCATCTGATTATCAGAGGATGTATTATTGACAGGAATGTCTATTTCATTGAAAAAGGCCTGACCCGTTCCTACTGTCTTGCCGACGGAAACGAACATACGACCTGGTTCTCAAAGGAAGGAGACATTACTTTCGGCCTGCTCTGTCTGTATCACAATCGGGCCGGATTTGAATATGTAGAAACCATCGAACCCACTCTGGCATACTCCATTCCCATAAGCATCCTCAATGAATTATATGAAACCAACATCGAAATTGCCAATTGGGGAAGAGTCATCCACCAGGAATGCCTGCTGTCGCTGCAATGCATACGGATAGACAATCTGACAATGACCGCAAAAGAAAGATATGAAGCACTGCTCAGCACATTTCCGGATATCTGCCAAAGAGTCAATCTGGGCTACATCGCTTCCTTCCTCGGCATATCGATATCTGCGTTAAGCAGAATCAGAGCCGGAAAATAATTTCCTGTACAGATTTTGACCTATGTCAAAAAAACACTTCCCGGCAGTGGCTATTTTTGTTGCAAAAAACAATGAAAGAACCATCCTATGCAAGCAGCGACAAGCGAATTATATGGCTTGATCTTGTGAAATTCATCGCTATCTTCATGATGATAGCTGTCCACTGTACCGACAATGTGACTCCGGCCGAACGTTCAGAACCCTGGTACAATCTCTGGGGAAGCTTTTACGGCTCCTTCATGCGTCCCGCCATTCCACTGTTCGTAATGGTTACCGGCGCCCTGCTCCTGCCTGTCAGAGAGAATCTCTCCACCTTTTACGGCAAGCGTCTTACCCGGATCGTCGTTCCATTTCTGATCTGGTCAGTCCTTTATAACCTTTTCCCCTGGATAACCGGATTGCTGGGGCTGTCACCAACCGTCATCAACGATTTCTTTGCCTGGGCCGAACCCGATCAGTCATTTTCCGGAGCCTTGCATCACATTCTGATGATTCCTTTCAACTTCTCTCTCCTGGCGGTTCAGATGTGGTATGTCTATCTTCTTATCGGTTTATATCTTTACATGCCTATATTCTCTGCCTGGGTCCGGCAAGCCTCTGTCCGGGAACAAAGATTCTTCCTGTTGCTGTGGTTTGTTTCTCTCTTCATTCCCTATCTGAGAGAATATCTCACAAAAGACCTGTGGGGAACCTGTTCATGGAATGAATTCGGGCTTCTTTATTACTTTGCGGGACTCAACGGTTACCTGCTATTGGGGCATTATCTTATCAACAACCCTGTTAATATCAGCTGGAGCAGACTCATTGCTTTCGGCCTGCCCGTCTTTATCACAGGATATTGCATCACTTTTCTGGGCTTCAAATCGGTTACTGCAGTGCCCGGACAACCGGTGGAACTGGTAGAACTGTTTTTTACCTATTGCAGCCCGAACGTACTGATGATGACACTTCCCCTGTTTCTTGCCATGCAGAAAGTGAAAATACGATCAGAAAGAACCAGGCGTTTTGCCGTAAACATCTCGACATGCACGCTGGGGATCTGGATGTCACACTATCTGTTTCTGGGCCCCTGTTACATGCTGGTTGAATCACTTCCGATACATACCATGCTGAAAATGATAGTCTGCACAATCCTGCTGCTGTCCGTAACCTGGATATTTGTCTATACAGTCAGAAAATCAGGCAACATAGGAAGGTGGATCATGGGATGACGAAGGGAAATGATTTCATTTTGACATTTTGCTTTTTACGGCCCGTGAGAATCAGGAATTCACGTCCTGAAGGACGGGCCATTCTGATTTCGCGAACGATTTTTCGGATATCTCCCTGTACCATTGTTGATTAGATCAAAATTTAACACTTCCGGGAGACTCCTTCCAGCTCAAAATGACGAATCCGGAAAGGTCTGCCTTCCTTTTTTCATCCGTTTGCAGACCTTTCCGGAAATTCGTCTGCACGTTTCAGACGAAACGTCTAAACATTATCGGCAAAACGAATAGTCATCTTCATTGAATCGTCTGCAAGTTTCAGCAAAGGTATGCAGTCAGAACCGGGAAAATCCGCATATTTATCCCTTTTTTCGGGTACAGACCTGTATGTTTATCTGGTTTCCATTCATACCTCTTCCCCAATGAAGCAAAATGCCTCAACAGGGAGTCAGCCCAAAAGCGGAAAAAGAAACATTCTGTCAGGAAAATCCCCGATCAGAAAAATCAATGCAACAGACAGAAGAACAGCGTAATTTGATCTGCGACAAATTATTATTGACTGCGATTGCCTACCTTTGCGGAGAAAACCACAATCAACGTCAATATAATAATGATTCATAGGAATATAACAAACTATCAGTACGAACTGGATATATTAAGGGCCCTTGCATGTTTTCTGGTCATATGGCAACATGTAACGGAGTGCTATTATATACAGCCTGATTTCACAATCAATAACAGCCCTGACATTACCATGATCGGCTGGATAAACAGCCTTACCCCTATAGAGGTACCACTTTTTGTCATGATATCAGGATATTTCCTTTTACCCATGAAAAGTGATCTTACGCAATTTTTCCGCAAAAGAGCCCTGCGTGTGGTTTACCCCTTCGTCATATGGTGTATTGTGTATGCCATATACTACTATTTCAAACGCAACGATACAATACAAGATGTTATCAACAACATTCTGCATATTCCCGTCAACTTCGGAACAGAAGTCGGACATTTATGGTTTATTTATATGATTCTGGGACTATATATATTGACTCCAGTCATATCACCCTGGCTGGAACAATGTTCCAAAAAACAATTGCAGGGATATCTTTGCTTGTGGGGATTCACCAATTGCATCCCCTACATTCATCTTGTTTTCCCCGCCATATTGGGAGAATGCTTTTGGAATCCCTCCCCAATGTTGTACTATTTTACAGGGTTTGCAGGCTATTACATACTGGGATTTTACATCAGACGCTATAACAGTTTATCCTCACGGACATCCCTCATTCTCATCGTTACAGGGTATCTGTTTACTGCCTTTTTCTACCAATACAGAATAAATGTGGCAACCAGTGTAAGCGAACTGGAACTAGGATGGCGCTTCTGTGCCATCAATATTTCACTCATGGCTTTTGGAGTATTCTCCCTGATCAAGAATATACACTGGAAACAGAATGGCCTGACTGCCGGATTTATAAAAGACCTCTCCCGGAAGAGCTATGCTGTCTATTTCATTCATCTGATAATTGTCCAGTATCTGCATCCGGCCATCAGTCAGACAGACTTACCTATATATATAAACATTCCTCTGATAACGACGATATGTTTCATTTGTTCCTATCTGATAATCAGCCTGCTGTATTTGATACCCGGCATCAATAAATATATAGGATAAGAATATATTCACAAGGCATTCATATACATTAACCTAAAATAAACATATATCCAAAATGAAAAATTTTACTGCATCATCGGCTTTCACAGATACAAAGCCGCACTATGAACTTCTTGACGGACTGAGAGGCGTAGCCGCCCTGCTGGTCGTATTCTATCACATCTTCGAAGGATTCTCCTTTGCCGGAGGAGGAACACTGATCACAACCATCAACCACGGATATCTGGCAGTAGACTTCTTCTTCATACTTTCCGGCTTCGTTATCGGTTATGCCTACGACGACAGATGGGGAAAGACGCTGACAATGAAAGATTTCTTCAAGCGACGTCTGATCCGCCTTCATCCCATGATCGTAATGGGCGCCGTGATCGGTGTCATTGCCTTCTTCGTACAGGGAGGTGTGAAATGGGACGGAACGCACGTTGCAACCTCCATGGTCATGCTGACCCTGCTGCTGTCTCTGTTCTTTATTCCCGCCTATCCGGGAGCAGGCTACGACATCCGGGGCAACGGAGAAATGTTTCCGCTTAACGGACCAAGCTGGTCGCTGTTCTTCGAATACATCGGCAACCTGCTTTATGCACTTTTCATCCGTCGTCTGGGCAACAAGGCACTGACCGTTCTGGTCGTTCTGCTCGGACTGGGACTGGCAGGATTTGCACTGTTCGATGTCGTAGGATACGGCATGCTGGGAGTGGGATGGACACTCGACGGACAGAACTTCCTGGGAGGCTTGCTCCGGATGCTGTTTCCTTTCACTCTGGGCATGCTGATATCAAGAAACTTCCGTCCGTTCCAGATAAGAGGCGCTTTCTGGATCTGCGCAATCGTCCTGCTCGTTCTTTTCTGTGTTCCCTACATTGAAGGAAAATCTCCCGTCTGCCTAAACGGTGTATTCGAAATGATCTGTATTGCAGTCATATTCCCCGTTCTGGTATGCATCGGTGCTTCCGGCAAGACAACCGACAAGCAGTCCACCCGCATCTGCAAATTCCTCGGAGATATCTCCTATCCGCTCTATGCCGTACACTACCCGATCATGTATGTATTCTATTCCTGGCTGATAGAGACCAGACAATATACCCTCGGAGAAACCTGGCCGGTTGCAGCAGCGGTATATTTCGGAAGCATCCTGACGGCCTGGCTCTGCCTGAAACTTTACGACGAACCTGTCAGAAAATGGTTAAACCGCAGATTTATGAAGAAACGTTCGCTGTAGGCTAAGGCATTATTCTTTCGATACTCCCCAATCATGCGCTCAAATAAAAGTATATTTACAGAAAGAGTATAGAAAATTTGGAATAATCGTTTAATTCTTATAACTTTACTAGACCTATAAAAGCAACCTTAAAAAATTAAAGTTATGAAAAAGATTATTTTACTATGCCTTTCAATGCTCCTCCTTACATCCTACGGATGTAAGGAGGAGGATGTAACCATATTAAAAACTCATCTCTATTATTACAATATAGCAATAGCATTTGAGAACCAGTCTGGTGAAAATCTGGTTGAAGGAATTCCTTACGACGAAAGTTCCAACAGTATTCTGAATACGGAGTACAAACAGACTATATCTGTATCGCCAGATGAATCCGGTTTTAAACCGAATCTTTACAGAGTAAACGAACCAGGTATATGGAAAGATGAAAATGGAGAAGAAAATTTCTTTTTCACTGCAATGATGTATAACAATATATATACTATGGTTACCCAGAAACTGGTTTGCCCGCATATCTTCGGAGATAACAATGAGCATGTACTTGTCTCTTATTGGAAAAGCCTTTCTGCTGAAGAATATACGTGTACAGGATTTACTCTGAGAAGATATTGTAATTTACTATACAATGAAAAAACATAATATGCAATTTAAAAGAGAATGATAACCCTGTCATCATATTCTACCAACTAAAATCCTAACAACCATGAACACATTAAGCAAACTGACACTAATATCTGTCATGATTTCAGCTATGGCAGGTTGCTCCGTACGCAAAGACGGAAACAACTTATCCAATGTAACGACTGCCGATTCTCTTCTATTTACAGAACCGCTTGACACTTTGCCGGACGGAGTGATCAGTTCGGTCAGCTGGCTTCCCTTGCAGAATAGCGACCAAAGAATTATCGACGAAATCTCAAAATTGTCTGTTGTTGACAGCTTTATAGTCATAGGAAGCCGCCGGCAAGCTGTTCTGCAGGTTTATTCCACCGAAGGTAAGTTCTTGTATGAGATTTCCGAAAAGGGACAGGGACCGGAAGAATATCTTGAAATCGCAACATTTACTGTCACTCCTACTTCCATATATATTCTTGATAACTTTTCTCATAAAATATCCCGCTATACACTTGAAAAGGGAACTTTCATGGGAAAAACGGAAGTTCCTTTCGTAGCCTGGGATATGGAAGCATTTGATGACAATGACTTTCTTTTCACCTGTCTGAATAACAATCCTGACGTAAAGGTTTCACCGTCACCCGTAGACTTTGCCGTGTGGCGTACGGACAGTCACTGGCAAATTACAGACAAATATCTGCCAGTGGAAAAAGAATATACGGAACTTTATGGCAAGTCACGGTATTTTACCCGGTACAAACACGACATTGTTTTCCATTCCTTTCAATATGATGGCTTCTTTACTTTCTCCCGGAAAGAAGATCCCGTTTTTCATCCCATCCTGTTCTCCCGTCCGTTTCCCCGCGACAACGAGTCTCGTCTGAAAGAAGCCAATTCCGGCCAATGGCAGTTGCTGGCTGAAACCCCATTTGTGGTTGACGGCTATAATATCGTAGAAATAAGTATCGCCGGTCAGGGCCAGCAGATGTTTGCCGTCAACGCCAGCAACAAGATATTCGGCAATTCAGAAGTATGTCCGAAGAATATTCCGATCAACATCATAGGTACGATGGGAAATCATTTTGTAGGCTACATAAATGACAATTATGAGCTTTACAGGAATCTCGTTGCATACGGATTCCAGAAAGGAAGTCCGGAAGCGGAAGATATCCTGAGCCGGGGAGGCTGTTGCCTGATCATTTATTCTGTCGGCAACCTTTAACGCGCCAGTATCTCACAGAACCGGTCCTGGAACGTACGGGCTTCACGGGATTTCAGTACATTCTGGTTGATGATTACAAAGGCCAGAAGATGGCCGTTCGAAGCATGAACGTAGCCTGCCAGTGAACTGACTCCCGTCACGGTACCGGTTTTGGCATGTACATTCCGGAAGGCTTTTCCTCCCCGCATGCGGTAGCTCAGCGTGCCGTCTACTCCGGCCACCGGCAAAGCATCGTAGAACGGACGGAATACTTCCGGATGAGCGTAGGCATAACGCAGATAGGCCATCAACAGATCGGGAGATACATAATTGTATAAAGAAACACCGCTTCCGTCGGCAATCCGGAAGTCTTCGGGAGAAATTCCCACTGACTTTTCCATGAAAAGACGGATGGCCCGCTGTCCGTCGGCATTGCTGATGGAACGTTTATCCCGGGAAGCATTCAGTCCGACATGGTAGAAGAGGGCTTCGGCAGAAAGATTGTCGCTCTTTTTCAGGGCCCGCTTCAGAAGTGCATCAAGCGGACGTTCGTGGATATACAGCCGGGAAGCTTCGTCCGGACATACCCCATAGGCGATGCTGTCGGGACTGATCTCTACGGCTCTTGTCTGCAAGCGCTTCCAGAAACTCTGCATGAAGAAGGCAGATGAATCAAACAGGTTCAAAGTCCGTGTATAGGGACCGGTCACATTACCGGTCAGAATGATCCGGTTGCCGTTGGTCAGCCAGTTGCGGGTGATACGCAGTTTCCCCGCAGAAGGAGTACGGCTGAGCGTACGGTTGTCCAGTTCATAATAGTCAGACTGGGGAAGAACCGTTACCTTGGCTGGCTTTCCCTTAGCCGACGGAGAAACGGTAATATCCACACATCCGCGGTTCAGCATCAGGGGAGACAGATAAGGCTGAAAGGATTCCGGCGTGTCGTCCCACGACCATCCGGGTCCCCAGTAAACAGAATCCATCAGTGATATGTCGCCGACCAGACGGCCTTTGATGACGCGGATTCCGGCTTGTCCGGCTGCATCGGCCAGTCGGACAAGGTCGCTCTCCATAAATTCCGGATCGAAACCTCCGATCACATACAGATCGCCCTTCAGGGTGTCCTGTTCAATGGTTCCGGTATAAGCCAGTTGCGTACGGAATGTATATCCGGTTCCCAGAACAGACAGGGCCGTAACCGAAGTAATGACTTTCTCAACGGAAGCCGGACGGTAAAGTTTGTCGGCCTGATGACGGTACACGGAAGTACCCGCCGTCAGGTCATAAACGGCTATTCCTGCCTCGGAAGTCCGCATCAGAGGAGTGACGGACAATAACGAGTCCAGCTGTCCGGCCAGCGGACGGGCCACCAGCAGACAACAGGTACAGATCCACATCAGTAAAGTTATTTCTATCCGTCTCCTCATAATGCCTCCTTGCTTAAATCAGTTCACGAAATATTTCACCTACCGTCGGATGCGGAAAGACGTAACGTTTCCACTCAGACAGTTTACGCCGGTCTTCAATCATCATTCCGGCCATGACAATCAGTTCAGATGCCGGATTTCCAAGAAGATGTACTCCGAGCAAGGTATCATCGTCGGCCAGAAGCACCTTGCACACGCCGTTGACGCCTTCGTTTTCGGCTACAAAACGTCCGGAATAGGCCATCGGAAGCTTCACGGTCCGATATGAAACACCTGATGCCTGCAGGGCTTCTTCACTCATGCCCACAGAAGCAATCTCCGGATTGGTATAGACTACACCGGGAATGGCACGGTAGCTCATCGCATCGTTCCGTCCCAGAATATGATTGACGGCCACTTCTGCTTCACGGACAGCAGTATGTGCCAGCAGGGATACTCCGTTCAGGTCACCGCATACATATACGCCCGGAACAGAGGTCTGCAAATGCTCGTCAACCTTGACATTTCTGCGTTCCGTCAGTTCCAGATTCAGGTTTTCAAGTCCGAATCCGTTCAGCACCGGACGTCTTCCCACACTCATCAGCAGTTTTTCACCGCATACGGTTCCTTCCGTTCCGTCCTGTTCATAAGTCACGGTTATGCCTTCGGGGATCTGGCTGACTCCGGTCACTTTCGTGTGCAGCAGGAATTTTATGCCGCGTTTGGTATATTCGGCCCGCAGCAGACCGGAAAGCTCCCGATCCATTCCGCCCAGAATTTCATCCATCATTTCAACAACGGTCACTTCCACACCAAGGGTCTGGAAGAAAGCGGCAAACTCCATGCCGATTACTCCTCCGCCTACAATGACCAGCGAACGGGGCACTTCCTTGTTGTCGAGTGCATCACGGTGAGTCCAGTAGTTTACTTCCTGAATGCCGGCAATGGGAGGTATGAATGTTTCACTTCCGGTACAGATCAGAAGATGATCGCAAGTATAAGTTTCTTCTCCGCAACGGACGGTATGCGGATCAACAATGCAGGCTTCTCCCTGAACCAGTGTCACCTGATGGGCTGTCAGTTTGGATTTGACGCCCAAAACCAGCTTGCGCACGACCTTTGACTTCCGGGCTATGATCTTGGCCAGATCAAAGGACGCTTCGGGAACATTGACTGCGTATTTGGAAGCATGCTTTGCATAATCATAGACTTTAGCTGAATACAGCAGGGTTTTGGTCGGTATGCATCCTTCATTCAGGCATACACCTCCCAGACTTTTTTTCTCGAACAAGACCACGCTAAGCCCGGCCTTTCCGGCTGCTTCGGCCGCCGTATATCCGGCTGGTCCTCCGCCAATAATTGCAACTTGGTATTTCATAAGGTTATAAGATAGTACATAAGGTTATGCATAAAGATTATTCTTCAAAATATTCTGCGTGCGGATTTCTTTCACGGGCACACTGGATGAAACCATTCAGATCGGCCGGATCTACATTGATGAATCCTTTGGTATAATAGATAAGCACCCTGCCGCGGCTCCAGGGTTTCTTGGTTTTCTGCTTGATGATACGCATTACTCCATACGCCTTGACACTGCCGCTCAAACCGCGACGGATCCAGATGTCTCCGTTGTCGCGTACCTGAATGCGGGTCATACGTTCATCGATAACAATCAGAATCGGAAGAACCAGGGGAAAAAGATTCCAGTAATCGTTAGTTTCCCAGACAGTCCATACGATGGCAATCATAATAACCAGCGCAAACAGCCAGTTCCAGATGGCGATCTTGCGCATCTTAAAATTCCGTACCATATCTTTATTTGTTTTGAGTTTTCTATCTGTTTATTCCACCCGAATGGCCTGATTGCGTTTCATCAGGCAGCGGATGAAATCATCTTCTCCTTTCGGGGAAACCAGTACAGAAGCTTTTCCTTTCTCCGTCTGATAACTGATCTTCAGGCGTACCGGAGATAAAGCGGGAGCTATTCCCCAGCTTTTTACATGCTGAATCAACATAATTTTTTCCAACGGTATCGTGGCTTTCCGTACAAAACGGCCGGTTTCGATCTGCAGATTTCCCTCTGCCGTTACTACATATTGCGTGTGGATCAGCATCTCAATCTCAAAAATCATCACAATGGCCAGCAACAAAGTCAGCAGCAGCTCGTGAAACCAAAAGAAGTCAAATAGCAAAAAGGCGGTAGCTGCCATCAGTAACCAATACCCCGCTCCTACCCTTGAATGAAAAGTTCTGTTCATTATCTATGCAGATATTTAATAATTTCTCGTGAAGATAGTAATTTTTTTGTAGTTTTGTCGAAAATACGCATTAATCATGGTAAGAAAATTCGATTTTCTCGTTATCGGTTCAGGAATTGCCGGAATGAGCTTTGCGCTGAAAGTGGCGCATAAAGGTTCGGTTGCACTGATCTGCAAGGCCGGACTGGAAGAAGCCAACACCTACTATGCACAGGGTGGTATTGCTTCTGTAACAAATCTGAAGGTGGACAATTTTGAAAAACATATCCACGACACGATGGTGGCCGGAGACTGGATCAGTGATCCTGCTGCTGTTGAAAAAGTAGTTAAGAATGCTCCTTCCCAAATTGAAGAACTGATCAAATGGGGAGTCAATTTCGATAAAAAGGAAAACGGGGAATTTGATCTTCACAAAGAAGGCGGACACTCTGAATTCCGTATTCTGCATCACAAGGATAATACAGGGGCTGAAATCCAGAACAGCCTGATTGAAACAGTCAAGAAGCATCCTAACATTACGGTTTTCAGTAATTTCTATGCTGTTGAAATCATTACGCAGCATCATTTGGGCATCATTGTTACCCGACACACTCCGGGAATCAAATGCTTCGGTGCTTATGTTCTGAATGAAAAAACCGGTGAAGTGGATACATTCCTTTCCAAGATAACCGTAATGGCAACTGGAGGATGTGAAGCTGTCTATAATCACACAACCAATCCTCTGGTAGCAACAGGTGACGGTATTGCCATGGTATACCGTGCAAAGGGTGCTGTTAAAGACATGGAATTTATTCAGTTCCATCCCACAGCTCTCTATCATCCGGGCGACCGTCCCAGTTTCCTGATAACGGAAGCCATGCGCGGATATGGCGCCGTTCTGAAGAATCTGGACGGAGAAGAATTCATGCAGAAATATGATCCACGCCTGTCTCTGGCTCCACGTGACATCGTAGCCCGTGCCATTGACAGTGAAATGAAACAGCGCGGAGAAGATCATGTTTATCTGGATGTAACACACAAAGATCCGGAAGAAACCAAAAAGCATTTCCCGAATATCTATAAAAAATGCTTGAGTCTGGGTATCGATATCACCAAGGATTATATTCCGGTTGCCCCCGCAGCACACTACCTTTGCGGAGGTATCAAAGTGGATCTGGACGGTCAGTCCAGCATCAAGCGCTTGTACGCCCTGGGCGAATGTTCCTGCACCGGACTGCACGGCGGTAACCGACTTGCATCCAATTCACTGATAGAAGCCATCGTATATGCGGATGCTGCTGCCAAGCATGCTATCAGCGTCATGGATCGCTATGATTTCAATGAAGATATTCCTGAATGGAATGAGGAAGGAACTATTTCCAACGAAGAGCGTATTCTGATCACTCAAAGCATGAAAGAAGTTAACCAGATCATGGAATCTTACGTAGGTATCGTACGAAGCAATCTCCGACTGGTTCGCGCCTGGAACAGACTTGACATCTTGTATGAAGAAACAGAACGCCTATTTAAGCGCGTAAAAGCTTCGCGTGAGATCTGCGAATTACGAAACATGATCAATGTAGGTTATCTGATAACCCGACAGGCCATGGAACGGAAAGAAAGCCGCGGATTACATTACACAATTGATTATCCGCATGCCGGAACAGAAAAAAAGGATTAAACAGAAAATCAATATAGAAACAGGGGCCATCTCAAATTTGAGATGGCCCCTGTTTCTATATTATTTCCTCAGTCTCCGCCATGAAATAAGAAGCTACCAACATACTGACATTGGATCTATTTTTAATATGCTGAATAACCCACTATGAATAAAGCCGTCTGATTTGCCTTCATTTTTCCCTTAGAGACATTTAATTAAATAAAAACAAGGATTTATACATTCACATCCCATTCTTTCCGGAAATCAAAAAAGACAGGCTCTTGCCACAACAGACCCTTACAAGGAAAATATATACCATCTTTGATGAAAAACAAATCTCAACTATACATCAGCACGACCATAATTCATCCATACAACAGTTCCAGACATTACTATTTACGTTTCTGTCAGGGGATGAAAAAGGGAAAAATTATTTGAGAAGCATCAGGCTTACCGGAGATAACAGGACATTATCCCACGCCATAGCAGATATTTTATGGCTGATATCTTCCATTATGTAAACATAAGAGCTTATTCAATGCCCCACAATTCTCAGACGAACCTCAAATACTGCCGTTCTACCGTCCGAACCGGACAGAGCTCCCAAAAGCTTACAGCTTCCACTAAGCGGGTTATCTGTCAACCTCGAAGATCCAAAGGATATTCCCATCTTCCTGTAAAGCGGTCTGTCTGTCAATCCCGC
>NZ_EQ973643.1:533627-540770 GCF_000157915.1 Phocaeicola coprophilus DSM 18228 = JCM 13818
AACCCCTCAGATTTTTACGTTGATCCAGAATACCGCATCTTACTGGAGGTGAAATAGGTGGACTTAATTTCCACATAAAAACAAGTCCACCTGATTGGATTATATTTCACTGATTATCTGCGTTTTGCATAAAACAAACTCTTTTCAAAACATATATTTTTACACCATCAAAAAAAAGAAGAGTATGGCAATGCAAAGAAACTATTTTACGGTATTGTTTTTCCTGAAGAAATCAAAGCTGCTTAAAAATGGAGAAGCACCAATCTGTATGCGTATCACAATAAACGGAAAACGTGCAGAAGTACAAATTAAGCGAAGTATAGATGTTACAAAATGGAATACGCAAAAAGAATGCGCGATTGGCAGGGAAAAGAAGTATCAAGAAATAAACCACTATCTTGATACGATAAGAACTAAAATCCTTCAAATTCACCGTGAACTTGAGCAGGACGGTAAACCTATTACAGCAGATATTATAAAAAATATCTATTATGGAGAACACTCTACTCCCAAAATGCTGCTTGAAGTATTCCAGGAACACAATTCGGAATATCGGGAATTAATGAACAAGGAATATGCCGAAGGTACTGTACTTCGATACGAACGTACAGCAAGATATTTGAAGGAGTTTATCAGTGAACAGTATAAACTGGCTGATATTCCATTAAAATCAATCAACTATGAATTTATAACCAAATTCGAACATTTCATTAAAATACAGAAAACTGTGCGCAAAATGCAACAGTGAAATATCTGAAGAATTTAAAGAAAATCATCAAAACTGCATTGATAAAGAAGTGGATAACTGATGATCCGTTTGCTGAAATACACTTCAAACAGACTAAATGTAACCGTGAATTCTTAAGTGAGAATGAACTTCGCAAAATCATCAATAAAGATTTTGATATTCAGCGATTACAAACCGTTAGGGACATTTTTATCTTCTGTTGCTTCACCGGTCTGGCCTTCACTGACGTAAAGAACCTGAAAAAGGAACATCTTGTACAAGCTGATAATGGCGAATGGTGGATAAGAAAAGTAAGGGAAAAGACCGATAATATGTGTGACATTCCATTGTTGGATATACCAAGACTTATTTTAGAGAAATATCAGTCAAATCCAATCTGCAATGAAAAAGGATTATTACTTCCTGTTCCCAGTAACCAACGAATGAACAGTTATTTGAAAGAAATAGCTGATGTGTGTGGCATTCAAAAGAATCTTTCCACACATATTGCCCGACATACATTTGCATCACTGGCTATTGCAAATAAGGTTTCCTTGGAATCCATTGCCAAAATGTTAGGGCACACGGACATCCGTACAACTCGTATTTATGCCAAAATCATGAATTCGACCATTGCCAATGAGATGAAAGTATTGCAAAACAAGTTCGCAATATAATTTTCAACCATTATTTCATTTCTTACAGCAAATATCGCCCTTTGCCACTGACTGTGCAAGGCGGCCCTGTCGGGCTGGTTGGCTGGAAAAAAATCATCCTCGCTTCGCTCCGGTATTTTTTTCCGCCAAGCCTTGCACCGGTCATTGGCAAAGAACAGCCGGGCCAGTAAGAAATTGAAATACTGACTCCACGGAGCCGGTCATGTCTAATTAAAATAAAAGAATATGACTGAAGAAGTTGGAAAGAAGGTATGTGAAGGTACAGTAGCAGACCTCATGAAGGACAAGACCGGAAAACAGACGGTTATCACGTTGACAAGAAAGAATGCTTACCGAGTGAAGAAAATCAGAGAACAAGGGACGGATGACGAAGCCGTCCTTTTTCATTTCCGTAAACGCTGTACGGGAATGGGCTCCTATGTACACACAATCGAAACGGCAGACGGGGAAACAGAACTTCATCCGTCTGAATTTGAAAAATGGGAAGCTGTGGAATTCCTGTATCCCGGCTATCTGGAAGACCTGCTTGATACTGCATACAACGCATACAGATGGAGTTCTTTCGAACCTGAAGCAAGGGCGGAAACAGACATCATGCAATATGAAAAACAGCTTGTAGAGGATCTGAAACAGATTCCGGAAGAAAAGCAGAACGAGTATGTCAGTGCATACCATAACAAGTTCTCCGCCCTGTTGGGCAGTCTCTCACGATGTGCCAGTCCGATGGTGACAGGACCTGCCAAATTCAACTGCCAGCGCAACAACAAGGCCTTGGACGCATACCAGAACAGATTTGATGAATTTCATGACTGGCGTAACCGCTTCAAGTCTGCCATGGAAAGAATGAAAGAAGCCGCCAAGCCGGAAGAACAGAAGCAGGAGGAGGCATGGAACCGTTTGAAGCGTGACATTGCAAGCAGCGCACAGACCATCCATGATATTGACACCGGTAAAGCAAGAGGATACAGCCGTGCCCTATTCGTCAGCAGTATTCTTAATAAGGTAAGCACCTATGCAGGAAAAGGAGAAGTGGAAATCGTACAGAAAGCAGTGGATTTCATTACAGACTTCAATGCCCAATGCAAAAAACCGGTTATCACTCCACGAAACCGTTTCTTCCAACTGCCGGAAATGGCACGGCAGGCCAGACTGAAACTTCAGGAAATCAGAGAACGGGAAAACCGTGAACTGAAATTTGAAGGCGGAACGCTGGTATGGAACTATGAGGCAGACCGCCTGCAAATCATGTTTGACAGCATTCCGGATGACCAGAAACGTAAGGATCTTAAATCATACGGTTTCAAATGGTCGCCCAGATACCAGGCATGGCAACGGCAGCTAACGCAGAATGCCGTATATGCAGTCAAAAGAGTGTTGAACCTACAAAATCTATAATCCATGAAAGACCGATTGAAATATGTAATCGATTCCCGCTACTTCAACGGAACATGTCTGACCAGCATGAGTGACGGATTCCACAATGACTATGGTGGGGAAACAATCGAAGAACTGCGCATACGGGAAAACAATCCCTATCTGAAAGCCGTAACACCTTCTGATATAGACAAGAAGCTGCGGCTATACAATCAGTCCCTGTCCGAACCGTTTAAGGAAATCACCGAAGAAGACTACTATGAGCTGCTGGATGTACTGCCACCCTTGCGCATGAGACAAAACTTGTTCTTTGTGGGAGAACCGTATTACGGAAATATGTACTCTTTCTGCTTTACCCGTCAAGGAAGATATTTCAAGGGCCTGCGTTCCGTACTTACTCCGCAATCCGAACTGGACAGTCAGATAGACCACCATGTGGAAATCATCAACCGGAAAGCCGTAATCTCAAAAGAGGGAACAAGCAAAACGGTCACAACCGGAACCAGACTCATTCCCTATTATTTTTCACTGGACGGGAAACAGCCCGTATTCATCTGCAACCTTGTCATCCAATCAGATCCCAGAAAAGCAAGGACGGATATGGCGAATACCCTGAAGAGTCTTCACCGGAACCATTATCAGTTCTATAAAGGGAAAGGGCATTACGAAACTCCGGACGAACTGATAGACCATGTATCAGGAAAGAAGCTCACCCTTGTTCCCGACGGACATTTCTTTCAATATCCTCCCGGCAGGGAATCCACAACTTTCATCGGACATATCAAGGAGACATCAGAGGAATTTCTTTTCCGGATCTATGACCGTGAATATTTCCTGTATCTCCTAAAAAGATTGAGGACAGTGAAAAAGGAATCCGCACAGGAACAAATAAATATCAAATCATAACATTCGGGGGAATGCGGTAGAATAACTGCCGTATTCCCTCATAAAAACAATACAAGTATGAACAAATCGAACACTCTATACTGGAAAACAGCCACAGATCCGGCTGAGCGCATTGAGGTCAGACTCGTCCTGAACAGTTATATCGACAATGACAATCTGTATGTAGGACTTGAATCCCGGTCTAAAGATAATCCGGAATGCTGGGAATCCTACACGGACATCACCGTCAACCTCAATTCCCTTCCCCCGTTCCATGCCTATGTGGACAACCGGGACTGCAACAGACATGTACATGATTTCCTGACCAGTAACAGAATAGCGGAGCCTGCCGGATTTGAATATCAGGGATTCAGAATGTTCCGCTTCAATCCTGACAGGTTGAAGGAACTCGCACCCGAACAGTTCAAGACAATCAGCGCTAAACTGCCACCACAGGATGACATGATAAAGAACATCATCTATCAGGAAAGACGTTTCCCTTTGAGAACTGTTCAAGACATTCACGGAATATATCTTGTTTCAAGCAAGGAACTGGAAGAATCTCTGATCGAAGGAGTACGGAACCTGGATGCTGCGGCAAATGAACTGCTGGATGGCATCTGCCTGTTCTGTTCCACACAGGAACTGCGCTATCTTACGGATGCAGAACTGATAGAAACAATCTACGCACAATAAAAAGGAGGAACAAATATGAAAACCGGAGACATTGTATTTCTGAGACGTCCCTATAAGGGATACCGTGCCGTCGAACTGATGGAAAGACTGGAATGCCGCTGGCTGGTCAGGATTGTCGAGAGCGGTCTTGAACTGGAGGTATATGAAGATGAACTTATATCAGAATTTTAATACGGACAAAGTGTTATGGAAAAATATCAGTTTGCATTCCATTCGGAAATAATCGGCTATACCTCACCCCATATCGGCGAGGTCAGAAAAGCCATACACAGAAAAGTGGAAAAGGAAAAGTCTGCCGCCATAAAGAATGATATTGAGCTGCACATGTACAAGGTGCATGACGGCATACCGGTTCTCCTTAACACCTGCTACCTGTACGATGAAAAAGGATGTATGGAACACGGAAGTATCAAGGGAACCAAGGATTATCTGCTTGAGACATGGAGATGCCATACAAACAGACATTCCAAAGGTTTCAGTTCCACAAGAATCAGGCCCTGCACGACAAGCAGGGCTTTTTCGTTTGTATAACTCTTAAAATCAGGAATCATGAACCAGACATTACAACTTACAGACTATATACCACAGTATGTAAGCCTCTACTACGTGGACTACCGGGATGACCTTGATGAGCATGAAGACATCCAGGAGGAATACATCCGTTCCAACAATATGGAAAAACTCTATGAAAAGGCATACTATTTTTTTAGTATATTTGCTGCATTGGTACCAATTATATTTATTGTATTAACCTGATTATTAAATATAAATATGCTTATAACACGCGACATTTTAAATAAGGCATTAGAAGATAAAATGCCTCTTTTTCATGATGGAGATTACATCGATGATGATGTTATGTATGATTTGTTTTGTGCTCAACCAATATTGAAAGATTTACCTAATGGTAAAAAAGGATTGAGAACCCTTATTCCAAGGAATGATAGAAATATTTTGTGTGCAGAATTAAATGGATATATGTCTAACAGTCCAAAAGGTGTATTTGATAAAATCTATTATACTTTAAGATGTAAATTATGTAATAAAACTTTTCCTGTTCGCATTACAAAGGGGCAGATTATTAATAGGACATTTAAAATAAGTAATTATATTAATATTTCTGTAAATCCTGATAGATATTATTTATTTACCAAAGCACTCAGAGAACTTTATAATATAAAATATGGCAATGTATATAATACCTATGTTTGTAAATCATGTGTGGAAAAGTTTGTTTCTGATACAATGCAAGAGGCATCTGAGTTTTTAGAACGAAAGGATAAGTTTGATTGGTTTTTATTCCACAAAAATTCAGATGACTGGAAAAGAAAGCTATTTAGAATAGAAGAAGCTCATTTCAGGCTTGACAATGGGAAAGAAATTGAAGATGGGAAAATATATCGTGCCGCTAATGGAGATGTTTGGAAAGATGATAAGTATAATGAACGTGAAAAACGTGAACAAGAGGAACTAAATCATCAAAGAAAACTCGAAGAAATACGCCGCCAGCAAAAACAGAATGAAGAAGCTGAACGCGAGAGAACCAAAAGAGAAAATGAATTATTCCTTGCACGTCACCAGTCGAATACTCCAACTCAAAGATATATTAATCAGTTTTGCAAGAAAGATTCTAATATTGATATAACAGATAAAGAAATTCAAAGGGAAGCACTTTCACCAAAAGATGTGAATTATGAAGCCATTCAAAAACACAATAGTAAACTATATAGAGAATATCTTCAATCACCTCTTTGGAAAATCATATCATCAAAAGTAAAATGGAATGCCAATTATCGTTGTGAAAAATGTGGTTCTACCAAAAATCTTGTAACACATCATACATCTTATGAATTTAAAGGCATAGAGTTTCTTGCCTTTCATACACTTCAATGTTTATGCTCAAAATGTCATGAAAAGGAACATGAGAAATAGAATATTTCTGTATTTACAATTATATACTTATTATACCTTTAGTGACTAACGTATGTAACCATATATTACATACGTTAGTAATCAATCATTACATACGTTAGTATTTACCAACGACTAACGTATGTAATAATCAATAAGAAAACTTTGTCATTTCAAATAAAATTGTAACTTTGCCGTTACAGTCCCCATTAATAAAAAAAGGAGGTCAGTATGTACAAGTACAAGCTCGTAAAGAAAATCAATCCGCAGGATAAAGCAGCACCTAAGAAATGGTATGCAATTCCTATCAGCGAAGTTCCACAGACTGTAAAAGCCATGACACGTGCAGCTACGGAAAACACAACAACCGCTCCCATAGAAATGGAAGCCGCTCTTGAATTACTTGGAAGACACGCACGTCAGCAATTGCAGCAGGGACACACAGTAAGAGTTGGTGATTTAGGTACTATACGTGTTTCATTTAAAAGTGACGGCGTAGAAGACATTACCGATTTCAATGCCGGAGCAATGATTAAGAATCCACGTATCATATTCACTCCAAGCAAGGAATTCCGTGAAAGTGTACTCCAAGGTATTCAATTCCAAAATGCCGGAGTATTGGACGAAGGCATCAGCTATGCCAGCCTTTCTGACTACAAAAAGGCAAAGGGTATTACTTCCGGTGGAAGTGATGACAGCGGTGGTAGCAGCATTGGAGGTGGTGGTACTGGAGAAGATGGAGAAGGTGGATTTAGTTAATAGCCATCTAATATCATTAAATATAAGCCTGTTTCCTTCAGTCAATAAACTGGGACTGTATGGCTGAAAAGGGAACAGGCCTATTATTACTTTGCTTTATTTAGGGTGTGCTTA
>NZ_EQ973643.1:542092-597872 GCF_000157915.1 Phocaeicola coprophilus DSM 18228 = JCM 13818
ACTTAAAATAGTAACTGTCGTATTCCTCCTCAGAGATAACTTTCTTTTCAAACAAGGTTTTATTCCTGAGATATTCCTTTTCCGCTTGTGCCAATCCTGTTTCCAGTTCCTGTTTCTTACGGATAAAATAGGCATATTCCTGTTGTCTTACTGGAGAACTGAAGGAATTCGGACAATCACCCTCAGCCAGATAAGCAAGGTCGGCAAGCTGCGCACTGCAATCATTCAGTCGGCTGGTCTGATAATTGATTTTATAATCAGAGCTATTGGTTCTGAATCTTAGTATCACGTCACCCTTGTTAACCTGCTCTCCTTCCTTTACAAAAACCGAATCTACAATTTCTGTAATGGAAGAAGTTATTTCCGCTTTTTCCGCTACCGGTCTCACTACTCCACTCCCCTGTACGGAGATATCTACATAGATAAATGGAAGTGCCACTAATGTGACTGTTACTGCAAATAAAACAATCCAGTAGATTATCTGTGATTTTGTTGTGTGCTGATAGATGTATGTCTCAATACTGTTCTCTATCCATTCGTTCGGTAATAACATATCTGATTAAAATTTAAACGGTTACTTTGTTTTCTAATCTATAGCACAAAAGTAACCGTTCTGAAAAAGAGAATATGTTATGCTTATGTTATCGTTAGGTTAAAAACAGAAAGGCTGTCTTCAAAAATGAGACAGCCTTTCTGTTTTGTTGAATAATTACAATTTCTTAAAACTGAAAAACTTTATATCAACTAAAAAATCCCATACGAATCAAGAAACTTTATGTGAACTATAAGCTATATATAAACCGGAAATGTTTGATTTCAGCTGAAAGATCCCATACACACCTGAAATCTTTATACTATCGGAAAATTTCAGATAAAACGGAAGTATACTGATAAAAGAAAACCTTACCAGCAATAAAAAATGCCTTCCTGAGTCTCTTTTCCAACTCAAGAAGGCATCACATATCATTCAATAAAAATTTTAATCAAGTACCATCACCCAATTATGAACATCAGGTTCATCTCCATACTGGATTGCACGCAATTTGTTATACAGTTTTTCACTGATCGGTCCGGGCTTTCCATCTTTAGAAATGACATATGACTTATTGTTTTCCAAATCATCAATACGCTGAATCGGACTGATTACTGCTGCAGTACCACAAGCACCAGCCTCTTCGAAAGTAGACAGTTCTTCTTCCGGAATCGGACGGCGCTCTACTTTCAATCCCATATCTTCCGCTAGCTGCATCAAACTACGGTTTGTGATAGACGGAAGAATAGACGTTGACAGAGGAGTGATATAGGTATTATCCTTGATACCAAAGAAATTGGCTGCACCACATTCATCAATGTATTTCTTTTCTTTTGCATCCAAATAGAATTCGCTGGCATATCCTGCATCATGAGCCATCTTATTTGCCCGCAAGCTGGCTGCATAGTTTCCACCTACTTTATAAGTACCTGTACCCAACGGAGCAGCACGGTCAAACTGACGGATAATCACATAAGGATTGGTTGCAAAGCCACCTTTGAAGTACGGTCCTACCGGAGTAACAAAAACAACAAACATATATTCGCTAGCCGGATGAACACCTACCTGAGCTCCTGTTCCGATCAGCAAAGGACGGATATACAAGGCTGCTCCACTTTCATAAGGAGGAATAAACCGTTCATTCGCCTTGACAACCATTTTCATAGCCTCACAGAATTTCTCAGTCGGCAACTCCGGCATCAAAATTCCGCGACATGTACTTTGCAAACGTTCTGCATTTGCATCCGGACGGAAAATACGGATCTTACCATCTTTTCCACGATAAGCCTTCAAGCCTTCAAAAGCTTCCTGACCATAATGCAAGCAAGTTGCTGCCATGTGAATATTCAATGTTTCTTCTGAACAAAGTTCCAGTTCACCCCACTTTCCGTCGCGATAATAACAACGGACGTTGTAATCTGTCTTCATATAGCCAAATGACAGATTAGCCCAATCAATTTCTTTCATTATATTTAATTTAATGTTTATCCTTTATAAATGTTGCAAGCAAAAGTACGGTTTATATTTACATTTTCCAACTTTATTGTTTGTTTTTTCATTTTACTTCGGCTTCCGTATCCGCATTCAGCATCTTTTTGATTTCGGTATCTGCCTTATACAACTTGTCACGGCAAAAAGCAATCAGTTTCTGTGCTTCTTTCAGATTCTCACCCAACTGGTCAATATCCAGTTCATTGCTTTCAATCCGGGCTACAATTCCTTCCAGACGTTTGATAGCCTCCGCATAAGTTTCTTTCTTTGCTGCCATATCTTTAATTTTCGATTTTTAAAATTCTGCTGTTGACTGTTCCTTTTGCCAGTCGTGTCTGTACCTCATCACCCGGTTGCAGCTCAGACGCATCCGTCACAGCCTTGCCGTTCTTCAACGTAATACTATATCCTTTTTTCAGCAACACCTCCGGTGAAGCAGCCTTAACCTGCTGTTCCAGCAGTTCCAGCCGATGTTCTTCTTTCTGCAAACGGGCCGTCACAGCCTGTGTCAAACGCTGTGACAGCTGCAGCCGGTATTGCTCATGCACCAGTCTTGTCTGCCATGCCATCTGCATTCGCCGGGCCAGATTCTCCTGACGAAACTGCTCAGCCTGCAGACGCATCAGGACCTTTCCCGGAATCCGGGTCACCCAGCGATCCAGACGTTCCTTTTCCCGTTCCAATCGTTCCGGCACTCCCTGACGGATCTGTTCCCTGTAACTTTCCAGTTCCTCTGCCACTTCCCGCATACGGGATATCAGAAATTCAGCAGCAGCAGTCGGAGTCTTAACCCGTGTATGAGAGACCATATCGAGCACCGTATCGTCCCGTTCATGACCGATTCCCGTAATGACCGGTAACGGAAACTGTGCACAATGAGCTGCCAGTTCATACGTATCGAATCCGGACAAATCGGATGTCGCTCCTCCTCCACGAATGATAACCACGGCATCCCAGTGATCTATTTCCTGATAGATCTGCTCCAAAGCACGGATAATGGTCTCTTCCACCTTGTCTCCCTGCATGATAGCCGGGAACAAACGGACATAAAAGACAAAGCCCCATGCATTATGGAACAACTGATTGCAGAAGTCCCCATAACCGGCAGCCGTTGCCGAAGAAATAACGGCAATCCGCTGCGTCAGATACGGAAAATCCAGTTCCTTATTCAACGTCAGCACTCCTTCGCCCTCCAGACGCTTCAGAATCTCCCGCCGACGACGGGCCATGTCTCCCAAAGTATAAGTAGGATCAATATCCACTACAGTCAGAGAATAGCCGTAAAGTTCATGAAAATCAACCGTAACCTTCACCAGCACTTTGATTCCGGAGACAAACGCCTGACCAGTTTCACGCTCAAAATAAGGCCTCAACCGCATATAGACATTACTCCAGATAATCCCTCTGGCCTTCGCCAGAAGCGCATTGCTCTTCGGGTCCTTCTGCACAAACTCCAGATAACAGTGTCCTGAATAATTGGCCCGCACATCACTCAGTTCTGCCTGTACCCAATATTCATCAGGCAGACAAGTCCGAATGCTCTGGCGTACCAGTCCATTCAGTTCAACCAACGATAATGCCAACTGTTGCATGGTGAATTTATTTCTTGTCTTTCAATTTCAGGCCCAGATGATAAGCCTTCCAGACATCCGACACACCATAACCGAAGATATTGTCCGGATATTGCGCCCGGTCGCCTGACTGATGAATGACCTCAATCAACTGACGGACAGACAGCCAGGGACAAGCTTGCCACAAACATGTTGCCAGACCACAGAAGATCGGAGAAGCAAAAGAGGTTCCATTTGCAAAGGATACTCCCCCATCTGTTCCAACGACACTCGATCTCAGACCTACTGCCATAACATCCGGTTTTACTCTTCCATCGGCAGTATATCCCAAAGAAGAGAAAGTGGCATTCATTCCTTTCCGGTCAATAGCTCCTACAGTGATCACATTTTCCGCATCAGCCGGAGGAGTAATCTTTTTCCATGTTCCTGCTCCTGAATTTCCGGCACTGCATACCACCAGCATTCCTTTGTCCGCAGCATGTGCAGCCGATAAGGCCATCAGTGAAGTCCGTCCATCCAGATCCCGGTAACGATAATTGAACGTTGAATCATCAAAAGCATAATATCCCAAAGAAGTGTTCACGACATCCACTCCAACACTGTCGGCAAACTCTATGGCTGCTGCCCAGTTGTCCTCCTCTACAGGCTGTTCCGTATCATTGTCTTCGCTGCGGAGCAACCAGTAAGCTGCTTCCGGAGCCGTACCGACCATTATATGAGGTTCATTGGTCGCCATACAGGAAAGAACAGACAAGCCATGACTGTGCTCTTCATAAATATCCGAAGCCGGATTCACAAAATCACGGACTCCCAGCAGATTCATTTTCCGGAAAAACCTGATTTCGTCCACATTGAAGAAACCGGCATCAATAACCGCAATCTGCATGCCTTTTCCCTTGAATCCGGCCAGATGCAGACTGTCTCCATGATGCATCCGGATCTGTTCCGCACCTGCTCCATAAAAATCATCCGTCCGGTTCCATTTATTTCTGACCTGTTTCTTCCGGTCCTTATCCCGTGCAGGTATCGAATCAGGAGAAGTCCATACCTTCTTTACCTCCTTTACAAAGGAAAGCTGACGGAAACGGCCGGCCATATTTTCATCTTCAGCCTGCATCAGTACGGTATTATTCCATTTGCTGGCTGAAGGGAAGCGGGCTCCACAGGCTTCCAGTTTTTCAATATACTCCCGGCATACAGGCAAGTCCGTAGAATCAACCGCAATCCCCTGCCGCACTCTGCGCTGCACAGCCCGTTCAGAAAGGAACTCTTCAGGCTTATCCAGCGAATAGGTTGTAGACTGCTTGTCTGTCAGCTGCACCCGGAATTTATAACTTTTCTGCGCAGGCAAAGCCAGACTTCCCAGCAACAAACCTGCCAAAACTCCCAATTTAACGCAATTCATCATCATACTGTTTTTAAACTTTCACCAATCCGATCAATCTTGATCCTATTTATTTTTCAGGCGACAAAGATAGACAAACTTTTCCCGAATGCAGAAAAAATTGCGTACCTTTGCAGCAATATTTTTAGGATAACGGAAGACTTAAAAGCAAGAATTAAAGAATATTATGGCACAAAAAGGAAATGCTGCGGAATTAGGAACAGAGAACATCAGAAAACTATTGGTACAATATGCCGTACCGGCCATCATCGCCATGACGGCTTCTTCTCTCTACAATATGGTGGACAGTATTTTTATCGGTCACGGAGTTGGTCCTCTGGCTATTTCCGGTCTGGCCATTACCTTTCCGCTCATGAACCTGGCTGCAGCCTTTGGTTCACTGGTCGGCGTAGGAGCTTCCACTTTAATTTCAGTCAAGCTGGGACAGAAAGACTACCTCACGGCCCAGCAGATCCTTGGAAATGTAGTTTCGCTCAACGTTATCATTGGAGTGATATTTACCGTCATCACCCTGCTCTTTCTGGACCCGATCCTTTATTTCTTCGGAGCCAGCGAGGCCACTATACCTTATGCACGCGACTATATGATCACGATTTTGCTGGGAAATGTAGTCACTCACATGTACCTGGGACTGAATTCTGTACTCCGTTCAGCCGGTCATCCGCAAAAAGCCATGATCGCTACCATTCTGACAGTTGTCATCAACACGATACTCGACCCGCTTTTCATCTACACCTTCAATATGGGAATCCGGGGAGCCGCCGTAGCAACCATTCTGGCACAGATCATTTCACTCTGCTGGCTCATCCGCATCTTCTGCAACAAGGAAGAGCTTCTGCACTTTCAAAAAGGCATTTACCGTCTCAAAGGCGTACTGGTAGAAAATATCATCGGCATCGGTATGGCTCCGTTCCTGATGAACATGGCTTCCTGCTTTATTGTCATCCTGATCAATAAAGGCCTTAAACTGTATGACGGTGACCTGGCCATCGGTGCCTTCGGTATCGTTAACCGCATCGTATATCTCTTCGTCATGATTGTGATGGGACTGAACCAGGGTATGCAGCCCATTGCCGGCTATAACTTCGGCGCCCAGCAGTATCACCGGGTCAACCGGGTCATGCAACTCACGGTTATAGCTGCCACGATTGTCACAACCTCGGGCTTTCTGGTCGGAGAACTTATTCCGGAACTGGCCGTTTCAGCCTTCACTACCGACCGTCATCTGATCGATTTATCAGCCGACGGACTCCGGGTAGTCGTCATGTTCTTTCCCATTATCGGCTTCCAGATGGTAACTTCCAACTTCTTCCAGAGCATCGGAATGGCCAAGAAAGCCATTATCCTGTCTTTAAGCCGTCAGGTACTTATCCTGATTCCCTGCCTGCTCATTCTTCCTCTTTTCTGGGGAGCCAAGGGAATCTGGTTCAGCATGCCGATTTCAGATGCACTTGCCAGTCTGATTGCGGGAGTAATGCTCTATAAACAGTTCCAGACCTTCAAGCGCCATCACGCAGCCCAACAGCAATAAGCCTCAAGAAGTATCTTTTTTTATTTGCGAAGCTTAAATAAAATTTTTATTTTTGTTCCGACAGAACCAAACAAGATACACTATGAGTGAACATTATGTCATTAATCTGGGACGTCAGCTAGGAAGCGGCGGAAAAGAAATCGGAGAAAAGCTGGCTCAGCAGCTGGGCATTGCCTTTTATGACAAGGAACTGATTAATCTGGCTTCCGAAGAAAGCGGACTGTGCAGAGAGTTTTTTGAGAAGGCGGACGAAAAAGCCTCACAAAGCATATTGGGAGGACTGTTCGGATCCCGTTTTCCTTTTATCACAGAAGGAGCCTATCCCTATAATTCATACCTGAGCAATGATTCGCTGTTTAAAATACAGAGTGATGTCATACGCCATCTGGCAGAGAAACAGTCCTGCCTGTTTGTAGGACGATGTGCAGACTATATCCTGCGTGACCACCCGCGATGTGCCAACGTATTCGTATCGGCCTCACCGGAAGCACGAATCGAACGTCTGATGAAGCTTCACAACATCAGCAGCGAGGAGGCAGAAGAACTGATGGAAAAGGCTGACAAGAAACGCTCCTCCTATTATAATTATTACAGCTACAAGACATGGGGAGCAGCTGCCACCTATCATCTGTGTATTGATTCCTCAGTGTTGGGAATTGACGGAACCGTGGAGTTTATCAAGAACTTTGTCAAATTAAAACTCCATCTGGACTAGATATTACACTGCTTTCAGCAAACACAGGGACCGGAATCATTTTCAATCAATCATCCAAAAACCATAAACTTTTTCAAGGTGATTCCGGTCCTGTGGTGCTTTCCGGCACAATTCTCTGTCGGGAATGACGGAGTCTGTCAACCGACCACTCTTCCATCTTCCGTCAGATACATTACTTTTTCTTTCAGATCACTTGACAAAACAATCACTTTATAGAGACGGCTGCCATCCGGACTATAAGTCATAAAAGCCTGTTTCAGCAGAGCACCTTCCTGCGCCAGCCGGTCGAGTACTTCCCCTGACAAATCATTCAGATAAACTTCCACATACACCGTCTGCGGTTTATCTTCTGTTGATTTTTCCACTTTCTTGGGAGCATTGTCTGCCCACATCATTGAAGCACTCATTACCATACCTAAGAATAAAACTAATACCTTTTTCATAACACTTGAACTTTTAATTATTAAAACCTATCGTTATGAATGATGCAAGGGGCATGCCAAATATGTCCCTTGCAAAAGATATCTGATTATTAACCAGTTAAAAATAAGCCTCCACCTGTATATTGTGGAAATATTACACAACCGGAGCTGTGGAATCCCCATTTTCCACACCCGGCTTCATGTAACGTTCCTGCAGATAACGGTAAAATTCATATTGGGCACGGATACTTCCTTCATGTCCCGGCCGCTTGAAAACATTATTCAACTGATTATCTACCCAGCAGGCATTCCAGTCCGCCCGAAGTTGCAGTTCAAGCATGTCCGTCAGTTCCTGCTTCAGCCGCTTGTCCGTTACAGGTGTCACAGCCTCAATGCGCCGGTACAGATTCCGCTTCATCCAGTCAGGAGAACCCAGGAAAAGTTTCGGATTTCCTCCGTTACCAAAATACCACACGCGTGCATGTTCCAGGAAACTGTCCACAATACGTGTCACCCGGATATTCCGGCTGAATGATTCACCCGGAATCAGGCAGCAGATACCGCGCACTATCAGGTCAATCTGAACCCCGGCTTCGCTTGCCCGGTAAAGTTCATCAATCATGGCTTCATCCTGCAGAGCATTCATCTTCAAGATTATGCGTCCTTCTTTGCCACTGCGTGCCAGCTGAATTTCATGATGGATCATGCGGCGAAGTTCCGGCAGCAGGTTGAAGCGGGCCACCAGCAAACGCTTGAACACCGGAGTTTCCACTTCCCGTTTCAAGACACCAAACAGCGTACGCATGTCTTCCACAATGGCCGGATTGCAAGTGAAGAGTGCAATATCCGAATAAATCCTGGCTGTCTTCTCATTGAAATTACCCGTGCTTACATAAGCATAGCTACGCAAAGGCTTTCCGTTTCTGTCGGCCCGAAGCACCAATGCCACCTTTGCATGCACCTTCAGCCCCGGAATACTGAAGATAATATGAATGCCGGCCTTGCGCATCAGTTCGGCGGTTGCCAGGTTGTTCTCCTCATCAAAGCGGGCCTTCAGTTCCACAAATACCGTCACGCGCTTTCCGTTCTGCGCTGCGGCAATCAGTGCACCGATCACCTCCGAATGCTCGGCCACGCGGTATTGCGTAATCATAATCTCACGGCACTGAGAATCGTGTACCGCTTCATAAAGGAAACGGATGAAATGATCAAAGCTGTAATAAGGATAATAAAGCAGCAGATCCCGCTGAGCAATGCGGCGATACATGAAATGCTTGCCGTCAAGCCCCGGCAGGCGCATGGGAGCCGGCTTCGACAAAGAAAGATTGACCGGGCTGGGGTTAGGAAGCGAAGAAAGATCTTCCAGATTCAGGTGTTTGTCACCCGGAACCAGTTCCTCGCGGTTGATTCCGAACGCTTCTACCAGAAAGTCCAGAAAATCGTCCGGCATCTTGCGGTCATACACAAAACGGCAGATCGCTCCGATCTTGCGTTTCTTGACCTTCTCCTTCAGCTGTTCCACCATATTTTCAGGAGGAACATCATCAACAAATACATCGGCATCACGCGAAATCTTACAGCAATAGCTGCATTCCTCCTCGTAACCTGTAAATATTTCATTCAGATTCATCTTGATAATGTCTTCCAGAAACATCAGGTAGTAATTGCCGTCCTTCGGCGGAAGTACCACAAAACGGGGGACTTTGCTGTGGGGGATCTTCAGAATATAAAACGCCCTTTCTCCCGTGTCACGGCTGCGCAACCGGACAGCCAGATAAAAGCGTTTGTCACGCAGAAACATACGCACCTTTCCCTGTTCCACTTTGACAGGCTGTAGATATGGGAAAAGTTCCTCACGGAAGAAACGGGATATAAACTCTTTATGGAAAGGCTCCACCTCCTGACGGCCCTGATAAAAGATAATATGATTGGCCCGGAGGGCAGGCAGAATCTTCTGTTCGTAAATCCGCACGCGGTCGTCCAGCTGGGCATTCACACGCTCCTTGATTTCATGAATCAGGCGGCGGGCCTCATCAACCGACATACCGTCGCTCTTGCCTCCCGAAGCCACAGCCTTATGTTCTGCCACACGTACTTTATAGAACTCTTCCAGGTTTGACGAATAAATGGCAATGAAATTGATCCGCTCATAAAGGGGAAGCGAATCATTGTCTGCCTCAAGCAACACGCGATAGTTGAACGAAAGCCAGCTGATGTCGCGGTCGAAATATCTGTATAGGTTTTCCATATACTTTCACGTTCCAAGGTTTCCTCAAAAATAGTATCTTTGTCCGAGAAAACAAAGAAAAACATGATAAGAATCGGACTTTTGTCAGACACCCACGGATACTGGGATGAACGTTATCTGAACTATTTCGAGCCATGCGACGAAATCTGGCACGCCGGAGACATCGGCTCACCCGACATCGCAGAACGGCTGCAGGCTTTCCGCCCGCTGAGAGCCGTCTACGGAAACATTGACGGACAGGATCTCCGCCTGCACTTTCCCGAAATACAACGCTTCACCATCGAAGGAGCCGACGTACTGATGAAGCATATCGGAGGCTATCCCGGACGTTACGATCCGTCGGTACGCGACCTTCTGCGTACCAATCCCCCGGCCCTTTTCATCAGCGGACATTCCCATATCCTGAAAGTAAAATATGACAACCGGCTGGGACTGCTGCACATCAATCCGGGGGCAGCAGGAAAATATGGCTTTCACCAGGTACGTACCCTGATCCGTTTCACTATTGAGAACGGAAAATTTTCAGACTTGGAGGTTATAGAACTCAACAAGTAAAAACTAAAAAAAATGCTTGTCGCTTCAGAAAATCTTTCCGAAATTTGCAGGCAAAACAGAACAAACAAATATGAAAACTTATCTAGTCACAGGAGCAGCCGGATTTATCGGTGCCAATTATCTGAAATACATCCTGGCCAAACACGACGACATCCGGGTAGTAGTGCTTGACGCCCTGACGTATGCAGGCAATCTGGCCACTATCTCCAAAGATATCGACAACGAACGCTGCTACTTCGTAAAAGGTAATATTTGCGACCGCAGTCTGGCCGATCAGCTGTTCGCGGATTACAAGTTCGACTATATCGTGAACTTCGCAGCCGAAAGCCATGTGGACCGCAGCATCGACAACCCGCAGCTTTTCCTGCAAACTAACATTCTGGGTACACAAAACCTGCTGGACGCAGCCCGCCGTGCCTGGGTAACAGGAAAAGATGAGTTCGGCTATCCTACCTGGAGAAAGGATGTCCGTTTCCATCAGGTTTCCACCGATGAAGTATATGGCTCACTGGGCCCTGAAGGTTACTTCACCGAAGAAACCCCTCTCTGCCCGCACAGTCCGTACAGCGCATCCAAGACCAGTGCAGACCTTATCGTTACCGCTTACCGCGATACGTACAAGATGCCGGTAACCATCACACGCTGTTCGAACAACTACGGCCCCTATCATTTCCCCGAAAAACTGATTCCGCTGATCATCAAGAATATCCTTGAAGGCAAGCGTCTCCCCGTATATGGCAACGGATCGAATGTCCGCGACTGGCTGTATGTGGAAGATCACTGCAAAGCCATCGATCTGGTGGTACGCAAAGGACGCAACGGAGAAATCTACAACGTGGGCGGACACAACGAAAAACAGAACATCGAGATCGTGAAACTGACCATCGAGACCATCCGGCGACTGATGACGGAAGAACCTGCTTACCGCAAGGTGCTGAAGAAAAAGGAACTGGACGCCAACGGCAATATCAGTATCGACTGGATCAACGATTCACTGATCACTTTCGTCAAAGACCGTCTGGGACACGACCAGCGTTATGCCATCGACCCGACAAAGATTACCAACGAACTGGGCTGGTATCCGGAAACCAAGTTCGAAGACGGTATCGTGAAGACCATCATCTGGTATCTGAACAATCAGGAATGGGTGAACAGCGTAACAAGCGGTGACTATCAGAATTATTACGAGAATATGTATAAGAACCGGTAATCAGACAGCCGGCTTCTCTTCGGGAACTTCCTGATACGGAAGCTCTTCTGACGGATGACCTCAGTCTCTTTCTGCCTTCGGGCAAGGGGAACCGGGGTCATCCGTTTTTCTGTCCGCATGACGGCCGGAAATCGTGCGGTCGTTGGGGCCGGATTATGCGGTCGTTGGAGCCCGATCGTGCGGTCGTTGGGGCTCAATCGTGCGGTCGTTGCAGAGGCATTGTGCGGTCCCCTGCTCCATCGTGCAGAAGCATCCGGACAGCGCTTTTCAGAACCTTGCGAGATAGTGCAGCAAAGCCCGAGGGCTTTTAAAAAAACGTTTCGGCGTTTACAGAAAAAGAATTCGGCGAATCAGACAAAACGTCGGGACGTTTTTCCGAGCCGCCGAAGCCATTGAAAATCAGAACTGGAAATAAATAAACGGCTGAATGTCGCTACTCTTTACCTGAATGACCAGCCAGATCAGTGCAATGAGCAGAAGAGCCTGACCGACCAGCGGAGTACGGACCACCAGACGTCCGCAGGCATCCTGCCAGCGGTCGGGACACCAGTGAAGCAGATAGCCCACTCCCATCAGTGCAAAGACTTTCCAGTAGCCCGTGACGAGCTGTACGAATACTTCCGGATGAAAGGCTGTACCGATCTGACGGATCATTGTCAGCGAAGCCTCGAATGTGGTATTGCGGAAGAAAATCCAGCAGAAGCATACGAAATGGAAAGTGATCAGTACCGCAAAGAAGCGACGGATTCCCGTACTGCGGTACGTCTTGGGACGCTTCAGCAGACTGCGGAAGAACTTATGAACGGCCAGTGCCACGCCATGAAGTCCTCCCCACACAATGAAGTTCCACGAAGCACCATGCCAGAGCCCGCCCAGCAGCATGGTCAGAATCAGATTGACATAGGTACGGAATTTCCCTTTGCGGTTACCTCCCAGCGAAATATAAAGGTAATCGCGCAACCAGGTTGAAAGCGAAATATGCCAGCGGTGCCAGAAGTCGGTCACACTGTCAGACTTATAGGGCGAATTGAAGTTGATCGGGAAGCGGAATCCCAGCAGAAGGGCGATGCCGATAGCCATATCACTGTATCCGGAGAAATCGCAATAGATCTGCAGGGCATATCCATAAACGCCGAAAAGATTTTCGACACCGGAATACAGGCCGGGATTGTCGAAGATTCGTTCTACGAAATTGACACTGATGTAGTCGGAAATCACAGCTTTCTTGAACAGACCGCTGACGATCAGGAAAATTCCCTGTCCGAACATCTCGGAACTGACGTAGAGCGGACGGCGGATCTGGGGAATAAAGTCACGGGCCCGCACAATCGGTCCGGCCACAAGCTGCGGAAAGAACGATACATAAAAAGCATAGTCCAGCAGACTGTCCAGCGGACGGAGATCGCGACGATAGACATCAATGGTATAACTGAGTGACTGAAATGTAAAGAACGAAATGCCCACCGGCAGGAATATGTCCAGCGGATGGAATTCGCCTCCCCACAAGGGAGCCAGCATCTCATAGAAGAAATTGGTATACTTGAAATAACAGAGCAGACCGAGGTTGACCAGCAGACTGGTTGCCACAAGCCCTTTCCGCTTCAGCGGCGACTGGGTGCGGTCCATGACGTGAGCTAGCCAGAAGTCGGTTACCGTTACAGTACCCAGCAGAAAGAAATAAACACCGCTGCTCTTATAATAGAAATAATAAGAGAACAGTGTGACGAACAGCAGACGGGCCGTTGTCCGTTTCTGCAAAAGCATATAGACAAAGCTGAATCCCAGAAAGAGCAACAGAAATACTCCGCTGCTGAAAATCATCGGCTGCCGGGGATCATAAGTCAGTACTTCAGCCAGTTTGTGCCAGTCAATCAAAGTTGTATCAGTCCAGTTTAGTTGCCACATAATCGTTGTATGCCTTTATAAATGCTTCATGTAATAATAATCCTTGCAAAACATAACCCTCTTGCGTGAAATGAATCCGGTCACGCTGGAACATATTAGCAGCCGTCCAGTTGCGGCAAGCCCGTTCCTGTCCTCCGGCAATGTCATAAAGATCCCAGAGTGCCAGCCCGTTGTCTGCGGCAAAACGTTTCTCCGTTTCCACCACACGGGGAGTACGGGTGTTGATGGTTTTTCCCCGTCTTCCGCTGCGCATATAAGCTCCCGGAGGAGTGGTCAGCAGAAAAGCAGCATGCGGACAGCGGTTTTTCAGTTCCGTAAAAAAGCTGGTAAGCTGCCGTCTGTGTTCTTCGGCAGAATAGTTTCTTCCATGAGCCTCGTTGGTTCCAAACGACACGATGATCAGATCGGGATCCAGTCCCGCCACAGCGTGCAGATTTTCAGGGGTAGAGAAAGAAGCACATGTCGCTCCGTTTATGCCCATGATGTGGTAAACGATGCCCGAAACACCCGTTTCCTGAGCCAGTCCCGAAGAACGGTAGGTCACCGGCTGATCAACCACGGCCTCACTTCCGAAATCGGCTTCCAGTGCCTTGCGCATAATATAAGGGAAAACATGCCCTCGCACGTGCGAATCACCGATGTGTACAATCCGCACAGGACGGTCCAGCCGTTGCAGGGATTCCCAGAATGCGTTCAGTGAACCGGTGGGATCATCAATCCGGTTCTCCTGTGTATTCTTGAACGATGCCGGCATGGGGTCTTCGACCTCCACAAAACGCATCAGCTTCTGCATCTCACTGCTGGAATACACCGGCCCCGAATTCTTGTCATGCGGCGGCTGTTCCGGAAGCGGATCTTGTGCATGCATCTCCTTCCAGCCCGGCAGACACAGCAGAACAATCCAGAAAAGCTTCCATATCCCGGTACTACTCAGTTTCATAGGCTTTGCGTTTCTCATATTGCTCCATACCGTACATCAGGGTTTCAAACAGGATGCCTGCCAGATGCTTGCCACCCCGGAAATTAATGTGCGTATAATCATAATTGGCCATGGAAGGCTTGCTGTTTACCATATCAACGATACTTCCTTCTCCTCCCATTGCTTCATACATGTTCCAGAAGGCCGTGTGTGTTTCAGCGGCCAGGGCCTGCTGATAACGGATCAGATTCTTCACGCCCGGCATGGTGCGCAAGTTGCCGTCTTCATCACGATATTCACGGTCGCCCACTCCGACAATCAGAATCGAAGCCTGAGGAAAGGCTTTTCTCAGGTGTTCTACCACTTTAATCATCGGATTCTTATAATAAGAATAGTTCACTCCGCCTTCGAAAGCGACATTCAGTCCATACTGAAGAACAATCAGATCATACGGACGCAGACGGTTGTAATCTCTCAAGATTTTCATCGGAATGTTTCCCAGCTGCTGACCGCTGCTGCCTCTCGTACTGAAATTATCGACCACGATTCCGCTCTCGGGATCCATCGTCACTCCATAAAACAGGGCATTCGGAGCCGACTTCAACACTTTCCAGCGAACACTTCCGATATTACCTCTGACGGAAACGGCCTGCAATGCACTATCACCAGCCAGAGCATAAGTCACCGGTTCCCGGCCGTTTACCTCAGCCGACAAGACCACCGAATCGGGAGCCAGCAGATAGAAAGTAGATACCTGGCAGGTATCCAGCAGGGAAGTATACTTGCGCTGCCCCTTCAAGGTGACAGAAGCTCCAGCAGAAGCCTGTGAATAAGAGTTGGAAATATCCTGACGGGAGCGGTCAAAGCCAATGGAATCGGTCGTGAAATGGCTGTTCCATCCCGAGAAAGAATGACCTACCGTGGGACGGTAACCGGAGATACGGGAAGTCACCTGCACATATCCTACCCCGCATCCGCCAAAACGTTTCTGCAACATATTGCGCAGGTCAGAGGTCAGGATGTCTGCCTCGATGAAAGAGTCGCCGAAATAAGCAATGCGGACAGGACGTCCGAGCGACTGTCTCTGCAGCAACGCTTCATAAAAGAAACGGAGACCGCCACGTTTCGTCGAATCGGAATAGTCTTCAATGCATGTCAGCCCCGTCTTGCATGTATCAACAAATGCAGGACGTACCGGAGGCGGAAGTACCAGTGTATCCGAATCGGCAACCAGCGGAGCAGGTTCGACCTTATCCGGACGTACATCTGACAGCAGATCTACTCTTCGCAAAGGTTTTCCTCCCAACGACAGCTTGGGGAGAAAATACATGGCTTCCAGGCCCACTACGACCAGAAGCGTCAAAAGAAACGTAGCAACTATTTTATTTTTCATGATTTACCGCTAAAACGATGCAAAGATAGCGGTTTTTTGAGGACTTCGTTCTAAACGAACTGCTTTTCCTTCATTTGGCATAAAAAAGCATCGACCATTTCAGAGCCTTTCCGCGTCGTGATGCCTCTCATATGCAGCAGGGTTATCTCGCTATAAATCTCCACAAGCGGATAACTCTCGAGCATATCGGAATAGATCAGCAGGTCCATCTGCATAACCATTGCCTGATTGATGATATCAAAATTTATATCAGGACGGAAGATTCCCTGCTCTACTCCCCTATTGAAATACTTCAAAATTGCCGAATCATATTTTTTCCGTTCTTCACGCATATAGTCCAACACCTTGGGATATTTACGCAGATCCCGAAAGAACTGAGGATTCAGGTTACAGAGTTCTGACAACTTTCTTTTATAAAAAGCAAAGATTACCTCCAGGACATTTTCAGTCCTGGTGGTAACCTCAATCATTGCTTCGTTCACTTGCTGCTGTTGCATACGCAATCCTTCAAGCAAAAGATTTTCCTTGTCACGAAACAGTTCGTACAAAGTGCGTTTGGAGATGGAAAGGGAAAGAGCGATGTCATCCATGCGTACACACCGGATTCCCAACTTTGTGAAAGCCTCCATTGCGGTTTCCACAATTTGTTCTTTCAGCTTTACCTTGTCATTTCTCTTTCGTCTTAACGTCTCCATACCCGCTATTAATGGATAATTCCCAACTGAGAAGTCTGTACAAACTCAATGATCTGTTCGATCTCCGGTCCGTTAGGAATCTGTTCCTTGATACGGAGCAAAGCATCGCGCTGCGATGTATTGGCCTTGTAAAGAATACGATAAGCCTGAGCAATATGTTTGATCAGTGTTTCTGAGAAACCGGCATGCTCCAGCACCTTCGTATTGATGCTATAGAAAGCGATCGGCTCGTGAGCAGCAACAATAAACGGAGGGATATCCTTGATAAAACGGCAACCTCCCTGCACGATGGAGTAACTTCCCAAACGGGTATTACCCTGCATCAGGACATTTGAAGTCAGAATCGCGCAGTCATAAATCCGGCAGTTACCGGATACCTGAGAGCCGTTACCGATAATACAGCGGTTACCGACTTCTACATCATGCGACAAACGTGCTCCCGTCATGATAAAGTTTCCATCACCCACCTTTGTTTCATGTCCGGCATGTGTGGCACGAATAATCACGGCATTCTCACGAATCACATTGTCATTACCGATACGTGCGATCGTTTCTTCGCCCGTAAACGCAAAATCCTGAGGAACGGCTGCAATCACCGCTCCCTGATAAATCGTATTTCCGTTTCCTATACGCGCACCACTCATAATGCTGGCATAGGGCATAATGACATTATTATCGCCTATTTCGACATTCTTGTCGATATAGGCAAACGGATGAACCGTTACATTGGATCCGATCTTTGCAGAAGGATCTACATAAGCCAAAGGACTAATCATAGTTACATATTTTTAAGGTTACTTATTCTCTACCGCCTCCCAATGCGCTGTACAGATTGATAACAGCCTGCATGCGCTGGAAATTATCAGAAACTTCACTCAACTGGGCGCTCAACAGATTCTGCTGGGCGGTCAGAATTTCCAGATAAGTTGCATCTCCACTCTGGAACAAAGCTTTCGTATAAGTAACTGCCTTATCCAGCTGTTCAACCTGTCCACGATCTTCGATCAGTTTCTTATTCTGCGTATCAAACAGATACAAAGCATCGCTCACTTCCTTACCTGCTTCCAGAATAGTCTGCTGGTAATTCATCCGGGCAATCTTTTCTTCTGCCTTGGATACCTTCAAATTAGCAATCAGCTTGCCGTGATTGAAAATCGGCTGAGCCAGAGAAGCCAGTGCCTGCAGCATGAACTGTCCGGGATTTGCCACAGAAATACCAGAACCGTTTGTCCAGCCGGCAGTAGCCGTAATGTTCAGTCCCGGATAGAAAGCAGCACGTGCTGAGTTCGTTGTATAATAAGCCGAAGCCAGAGTCATTTCTGCAATCTTCACATCCGGACGGTTTTCAAGCAACTGCATCGGAACACCGGCAGCCAGTTCTTCCGGCATCACCTGTTCATCCAGCGTATTGCGGTCAATCGTCTGCGGAGCTTTTGCCAGCAGAACAGACAGAGAGTTCTCAGTCTCACGAACCTGACGTTTCAACTCCATCAGCGAAGCTTCTACCTGATGACTGGCAGCACGCATCTGGGCAACGGCAGCTTCAGTTGTCATACCGGCTATTTTCATAGCTTCCATGACACGGACATTTTCCTTATAGATAGCAGCTGTTTCAGTCGTAATCTCTACCTGACGGTCAAGCATCAGCAAAGAGTAATATATATTGGCAATGCCACAAATAATCTGAGAGCGTACGGCCTGCTCTGAATACTTGCTTTGTTCGTATGCTACTTTCTGGCCACGTTTGGTATTCAGAATCTTTCCGAAGAAGTCAAGTTCCCAGCTTGCTGCAACCGGCAACTGATAAGCCTTTACATAAGTGCCTCCATCCATGCTGGTAGCTGTTCCCTGAGGAACCAGGTTGATGGAAGGTAAATAAGACAACTTTGCAGATGTCAACATTACCTTTGCTTCCTGTACACGAAGAGCTGCTGCCTGCATGTCCACATTATTTGCCAGCCCTTCTTCGATCAAAGCTTGCAACTTGGCATCGCGGAAAATATCCTTCCATGGCAGATTTCCCATATTGGTCGTATCAGCAGCCAGCGTGTCCGTTGCTGATGCCGGATCACGATAGATGCCTGAAGCATCTATCGTTTCCGGACGATCGTATGATTTGTAAATGTGGCAACTGCTCATCATAGCAGCCAGACACATCATTCCTATTATCTGTTTCTTCATGTTCGTCTAATCATTTTTTAGTAGGAGAATACTGTTCAATCTCTGCTTCCACTTCACTTTCGTCCAAGCTATCCCATTCCATCGGTTTAACCTTTTCCTGCAACCACTGGAAGATTACAAACAATACCGGAACAATGAAGATCTGCAGAATCATACCAATCAACATACCACCGATGGCTGAAGATCCCAGTGTACGGTTACCGTGAGCACCTACACCGAATGCAAACATCAACGGAAGCAAACCGACGATCATTGCAAGAGAGGTCATCAAGATCGGTCGCAAACGAGCTGCAGCACCCAATACGGCTGCCCAGGATATACTCATTCCCTGCTTACGGCGGTCAAGAGCGAACTCAACAATCAAAATCGCATTCTTAGCCAACAGACCCATCAACATAATCAAGGCAATCTGCATGTAAATGTCATTGGACATAGATCCGATAATCATCTTCAGAGCAGGTATGCTTCCCAGGGCACTGAAACCATTGACGAAAATGAAGCTACCCATCAAACCAAACGGTACTGAAAGCAATACAGCCAACGGAAGAATGTAACTTTCATACTGAGCACTCAACAACAGGTATACAAATACGAAACAAAGAACGAAGATAAGACCTGTCGTACTACCACTTGTAGAAGCCTCTTCACGTGCCATACCTCCCAATTCATAACCAAATCCGGTCGGTAAGTTTTCCTTGGCAACTTCCGCAATAGCCTGCAAAGCCTGACCTGATGTATATCCTGAAGCCGGAGCCACCATGACTTTCATTGATGTATACAGGTTAAAGCGGTTGATGATATCCGGACCATATACTTTCTTCATGCTGACAAACTGAGTAATAGGAGCCATTTCATTACCACTGCGAACCTTGATTCGATTCAAAGACTCCATATTCTTGGTTGCATCGGGTTCAGCCTGAATCATTACACGATACATCTTACCGAAACGGTTGAAGTTAGATGCATACAGACCACCGAAATATCCCTGCATGGTAGAAAGGATGTCACTCGGGCTGATTCCCGCCTTTTTACAGGCAGCAGCATCGATATCCAGCTGATACTGCGGGAAGCTCGGGTTGAAAGTAGTTCTTGCTGAGTTAATTTCCGGACGTGCTTCCAAAGCTGTTCTATAGTTATTTACAACTTCAAAGAAGTGATCCAGACTACCACCTGTCTTATCCTGCATATTCAACTCAATATCACTTGATACAGAATATCCCGGGATCATCGGAGGAGCAAAGAACAATACCTGTGCATCCTTAATCACTTTCTGTGCACGCATAAACAAGGTTGCATAAATGATATCAGAGTTCTGCATCATGGAACGCTCTTCCCAGTCTTTCAACTTGATAATGACAGAACCGTAAGAAGGTCCCTGACCACCGATAAAACTATATCCGGAGATAATAGTACGGGATTCAACAGCAGGCTCTGCGGCAACCAAGCTATCTACCTTTGCCAGAACTTCCATCGCACGTTCCTGTGAAGTACCAGGAGGCAGTGTCACTGCACCCATGATGGTACCTGTATCTTCATTAGGAACCATACCTGTAGGAGTAATCTTCATGAAGAACATAAGCAGAACAATAGATGCTGCTACCAGACCCATTGATAACCATTTCTTATGGATAAAGAATACAACACGTTTCTTGTAACTCTTCAGCAAAGAATCATAAGCTGCATTGAATGAAGCGTGGAAACGATCCACCATACTCATCTTCTTAGGCTTATGCTCAGAATCATGCGGTTTCAAGAAAATGGCACACAAAGCCGGAGACAAAGTCAACGCATTCAAAGCTGAGAATGCAATAGAAATAGCCATAGTGATACCAAACTGACGATAGAACGTACCTGCCGTACCACCCATGAAACTTACCGGAATAAACACTGACATCATGACCAGTGTAATAGAAACCAGAGCTCCACCCAGTTCACTCATGGCATCAATGGAAGCTTCCCGGGAAGATTTATATCCTTGATCCAACTTCGCATGTACACCTTCCACCACAACGATGGCATCATCGACCACAATCGCAATGGCAAGCACCATCGCTGACAATGTCAACAAATTCACACTAAAGCCGATCAGCTTCAAAACAAAGAATGTAGCAATCAAGGCAACCGGGATGGCAATTGCCGGAATCAAAGTAGAGCGCATATCCTGCAAGAAGACATACACCACAATAAACACAAGGATAAATGCTTCGATCAAAGTTTTGATAACTTCATGGATAGATGCATACAAGAAGTCATTTGCATTTTGTGCAACGTTAATCTTCAAACCTGCCGGCAAGCTTTCTTCTGCCTTGCTGATAACATCAAGCAAATTATTGATTGTTTCAGTTGCATTGGTTCCTGCCATCTGGAATACGATACAGGTTACAGCCTTATGACCGTTTACTGTATTATTAAAGGTATAGGCCAAACGTCCCAGCTCGATACGGGCAACATCTCCCAAACGGAGAACTTCTCCATTAGGCAACGCTTTAATAACGATGTCTTCGAATTCTTCCGTCTGCTGCAAACGTCCCTTATAACGGATGGTATATTGGAACGTCTGATTACCACGTTCACCGAATTGTCCGGGTGCGGCTTCGATGTTCTGTTCTGCCAATACACCGGAAATATCAGACGGTACCAGGTTATATTGTGCCATAACATCCGGTTTCAACCAGATACGCATGGAGTAATCCTGTCCCATCACATTGGCATCACCCACACCTTTCACACGCTGAACTTCCGGAATCAGGTTGATCTTCGCGTAGTTTTCAATAAACTCAATGTTATATTTATCTTCTGCATCGTACAGAGAGAAGATCAACAACATAGAGTTCTGACGTTTCTGAGTAGTTACACCGACTTTGGTTACTTCGGCAGGCAACAGACCCTGTGCCATAGAAACACGGTTCTGAACGTTAACCGCAGCCATATCCGGATCAGTACCCTGGTTAAAATATACACTGATATCTGCAGAACCATTGTTTGATGCACTAGACTGAATATACATCATGTTTTCAACACCATTGATCTGGTCTTCCAATGGAGCTACTACTGAATTCAATACAGTCTGCGCATTGGCACCCGTATATGAAGCTCTTACCGACACGGTAGGAGGCGCAATGTCCGGATATTGTGTAACTGGCAGGGTAGCCAGACCAATCACACCCAGAATAACTATCAAGATAGAAATTACCGTTGACAGCACCGGACGGTTAATAAATTTATCTAGTTTCATTCTATTCCTTACTAATATTATACGAATAAATTGTTCACCTCACACAATCATCAATTAAAAGCAGTCTGGATATTACCGTCGCGCTGATCCTGGAGGGCTTGCTGATACTTAGCTTCTTTCTGAGCTACCGTAATAGGAGAAATCTTCTGTCCGTCCTGCAAGGTCTGAACTCCTTCCACAACGATCTGATCACCTTCTTTCAATCCACCGGTAACAATGTAGTTCTTTCCGTCGTTCAGGTTAGAAATCTGAATTTCAGTATGCTTCAGTGTGCTGTCAGGCTGCAATACATAAACAAATTTCTTATCCTGAATTTCCTGTGTAGCAGTCTGAGGAATCAAGATGATTTCACTCATTGTATAAGGGAATACAACATTAGCCATACCACCACTGCGCAGGATATTCTGCTTATTCGGGAAAATGGCACGCATACTTACAGAACCTGTAGTCTGATCAATAACTCCACTTACAGCATCAATCTTACCTTCAGCATCGTACATTGTACCATCGGCCAACTGCAGTTTCACAGCCGGCATCTTTTCCAGCTGTTCTTTCAATGTACCACCGGCACGAGTCAAATCCAGCAACTGTTTTTCTGTCATTGAGAAATAAACATACATGTCACCGATTTCAGAAACAGTTGTCAAAGGTTCAGAGATAGACGGGCTCACCAAAGCACCGATACGATAAGGGAATGTACCGATTACACCGTCAGAAGGACTTTTCACTGTACAGAAGTCCAGATTCTGCTTGGCAGCAGTATATGCAGCCTCAGCCTGTGCCAGATTTGCCTTTGCAGTCAGCAGGTTATTTACAGCGGTCTGATATTCAAAGTCACTGATAATCTTCTGATCGTGCAACATCTTCTTATTCCGTTCTGTAGCAGTAATTGTTTCCAGATTAGCTTTAGCTGATTTTACAGAAGCAGCAGCCTGATCATATGCAGCCTTGTATTGAGTAGGATCAATCTGGAACAAAGCTTGTCCCTTACGGACAGTAGCACCTTCGTCCACACACAACTTAACAATTAAGCCAGATACCTGAGGACGGACCTCGATGTCCTGCAGACCCTTAATTGTTGCCGGATACTGTTCGCTCTGGTTGCTGGAAGTAGCCTTCACAGCTTCTACGGCAAACTGATTGTCACCCATTTTCATACCACCCTGGCCACCGCCACAAGCAGTCAACACCGATAAGCCTAATGCAGCAAAGGCCACTCGGCTAGAAGAAAAACTTCTGTTTCTTTTCACGCTCATATTCATATTAATAAATAATTAAAATTCCTGTTGTTTTCATTCATTAAAAACATCCAAGGCCTTTCATGTTTCCCCGTAAATACATGCCTCGCAGCATGCACTCACTCCCGTAATTTATCTAACCCACTTCCAACCTTAAGACTGCCAATAATGAAAACTTTTCTATAGCTCTTAGTTTTTTACCCGGCAAATATACGTAAAAATTCCCTCCTAAAATACCTGCTTTAACTAAGTATAACCATATTGGAAACGTGATATTACGTATAGCCTAATTATTCAGATTAATCGACAAATCCTGTAAACAAAAATAAGCCTTTCGCTTTCCGGTTTATAGTTTTTTAAACTTAAAAATCGTCGGTTTGTTATTTTATTTCTACTTTTGCGAAACACTTTACGAAAGATAATAAAACCTTTAGATATTATGGCAAAAATAACGAAAGAAGCAGCTCTGCTCTATCACTCGCAGGGCAAGCCGGGGAAAATTGAAGTTGTCCCCACCAAACCTTACCAGACTCAGCGTGATTTGTCACTGGCTTATTCACCAGGTGTCGCCGAGCCCTGTCTGGAAATACAGAAACAACCTGAAACCGCATACGACTATACAGCAAAAGGCAATCTGGTTGCAGTTATCTCCAACGGTACAGCCGTATTAGGATTAGGTGATATCGGAGCCATGAGCGGAAAGCCCGTCATGGAAGGAAAAGGACTGTTGTTCAAGATCTATGCCGGAATCGACGTATTCGATATCGAAGTTAATGAAAAGGATCCCGATAAATTTATCGAAGCTGTCAAAGCCATCGCTCCGACATTTGGCGGTATCAATCTGGAAGATATCAAGGCTCCTGAATGCTTCAAAATAGAACAGCGGCTGAAAGAAGAACTGGACATTCCGGTTATGCATGATGACCAGCATGGTACAGCCATCATCTCAAGTGCCGGACTTCTGAATGCGCTTGAAGTGGCAGGCAAGAAGATTGAAGATGTCAAGATCGTAGTCAACGGTGCCGGAGCATCCGCAGTTTCCTGTACCAAATTGTATGTTTCTCTGGGAGCCCGCCTGGAAAATATCGTCATGGTTGACAGCAAGGGAGTAATCTCCAAGGAACGCACAGACCTGAACGAACAGAAAAAGTTCTTTGCTACCGACCGTACCGATATCCACACACTGGCCGAAGCCATTAAAGGTGCTGATGTCTTCCTCGGACTGTCCAAAGGAAACGTCCTGTCGCAGGACATGGTACGCAGCATGGCCGATCACCCCATCGTATTCGCACTGGCCAATCCGACTCCTGAAATCTCATACGAGGACGCCATGGCTTCCCGTCCGGATGTCCTCATGGCAACAGGACGTTCCGACTATCCTAACCAGATCAACAACGTAATCGGATTCCCATATATATTCCGCGGTGCCCTGGATACCAGAGCAACAGCCATCAACGAGGAAATGAAACTGGCGGCAGTACGTGCCATTGCCGGACTGGCCAAGAAACCGGTTCCCGATGTTGTCAACGAAGCATATCATGTAAACAATCTGAGCTTCGGTCCCGAATATTTCATTCCGAAACCCGTTGATCCACGCCTGATCACTGAAGTTTCCATGGCCGTTGCCAAAGCAGCTATGGATTCGGGAGTAGCCCGCAAGCAGATCACCGACTGGGAAGGATACAAGAACCACCTTCGCGAACTGATGGGACAGGAAAACAAACTGACCCGCCAGTTGTATGAAACCGCCCGCCGCTGTCCGCAAAGAGTCGTGTTTGCTGAAGGCACTCACCCCAATATGCTGAAAGCAGCCGTAGAAGCCAAGTCCGAAGGTATCTGTAATCCTATCATCCTGGGTAATGAAGAACGCATCGAAAAACTGGCTAAAGAACTCGACCTCAACCTGGAAGGTATCGAAATAGTCAATCTGCGCCACGACCGCGAAGCAGAACGCCGCGAACGCTATGCACGCATCCTCTGCGAAAAACGTGCCCGCGAAGGTGCCAACTTCCAGGAAGCCAACGACAAGATGTTCGAAAGAAACTATTTCGGTATGATGATGGTTGAAACCGGAGAGGCTGATGCTTTCGTCACTGGTCTGTACACAAAGTATTCAAATACCATCAAGGTTGCCAAGGAAGTTATCGGTATTCAGCCGGAATACAAGCACTTCGGTACCATGCACATTCTGAACTCCAAGAAGGGTACCTTCTTCATTGCCGATACACTGATTAACCGTCATCCGGACACCGATACCCTGATCGATATAGCCAAACTGTCAGCCAAGGCTGTCCGATTCTTCAATCAGGAACCGGTCATGGCCATGTTGTCTTACTCTAACTTCGGTTCTGACCAGGAAGGAAGTCCGGCTAAAGTGCACGAGGCAATCAACTACATGCACCAAAACTATCCGGAACTTGCGATCGACGGAGAAATGCAAGTGAAGTTTGCTCTCGACAATACCCTGCGTGACGAAAAATATCCTTTCACACGCTTGAAAGGCAAAGAAGTCAACACTCTGGTATTCCCGAACCTGAGTTCAGCCAATGCCACCTACCAGCTCATCCAGAACATGAGTGAAACGGAAGTAATCGGCCCGATCCAGATGGGACTGAACAAGCCGATTCACTTCACGGACATCGAAAGTTCTGTCCGTGACATCGTGAATATCACGGCCATTGCCTGTATCGATGCCATCGTGGCAAAGAAAATGAAATGTAACCAATAATCACTTCCTATATACAGACCAGTCTCCTATTTCCGTTTCCGGATCAGGAGCACTGGTCTGCATTTTTTAAACCTACTGCCATGCGAAAACCACTCAACAATACCCAATGTATACTGCTCACCCTGTGCTGGGCAGCCCTCTGTTTTCTGGTTCTGACCTCTTCACCGCGTATCGACGGCCCCCTCATTGTAACGATCATCCTGTCTGGAGCCCTGGTTTTCATACCAATACTAAAAGCTATCAAAAGCCGCAATAAATAACCATTTCAACACTTTTCACCACACAAAATAGACCTTTTGATATTTTTTATTCGTTTTCTTATATAAAATGTTGCATAAATAAAATCTTATATTTACCTTTGCTGCCACAAGAGGGAACAACAAACATTTAATAATAATAAGAGATTAATCGTATGAATGCAGCGAAAGTATTAGAGGATCTGAAAAGAAGATTCCCCAATGAACCTGAATATCATCAGGCTGTTGAAGAAGTTTTAGGAACCATTGAAGAAGAGTACAACAAGCATCCGGAATTCGATAAAGTAAACTTGATTGAACGCTTGTGCATTCCCGATCGCGTATATCAGTTCCGTGTTACCTGGATGGACGATAAAGGAAACATCCAGACCAATATGGGTTACCGCGTACAGCATAACAATGCCATTGGCCCGTACAAAGGCGGTATCCGTTTCCACAGCTCTGTAAATCTGGGAATCCTGAAGTTCCTGGCTTTCGAACAAACATTCAAGAACTCACTGACAACTCTGCCTATGGGTGGCGGTAAAGGTGGTTCAGACTTCTCTCCGCGCGGAAAGAGCAATGCCGAAGTAATGCGTTTCTGCCAGGCTTTCATGCTGGAACTCTGGCGTCACATCGGTCCCGAAACTGACGTTCCTGCCGGTGATATCGGTGTAGGTGGCCGCGAAGTTGGTTACATGTTCGGTATGTACAAGAAACTTTCCCATGAATTCAGCGGAGTCCTGACTGGTAAAGGACGCGAATTCGGCGGTTCTCTGATCCGTCCGGAAGCTACCGGTTACGGAAATATCTACTTCCTGCTGGAAATGCTGAAAACCCGCAACATCAGCCTTGAAGGAAAAACTTGTCTGGTATCCGGTTCCGGTAACGTAGCACAATATACCGTAGAAAAACTGATCCAGCTGGGAGCTAAAGTTGTTACCATGTCCGACTCTGACGGTTACATCTATGATCCGGACGGTATCGACCGTGAAAAACTGGATTACATCATGGAACTGAAGAACCTCTACCGCGGACGTATCCGTGAATATGCAGAGAAATATGGCTGCAAGTATGTAGCAGGTGCACGTCCCTGGAACGAAAAAGCTGATATCGCATTGCCGTCAGCTACCCAGAATGAAATCAATGGTGACGATGCCAAAGCACTGGTTGCAAACGGAGTAATCGCCGTATCTGAAGGTGCAAACATGCCTTCTACTCCGGAAGCAATCCGCGTATTCCAGGATGCCAAGATCCTTTACGCTCCGGGTAAGGCTGCCAATGCCGGCGGTGTATCTGTTTCCGGTCTGGAAATGACTCAGAACTCTATCAAGCTGAGCTGGAGCCAGGAAGAAGTGGATGAAAAGCTGAAGAGCATCATGAAGAATATTCACGCTGCCTGCGTTCAGTATGGTACTGAACCCGATGGTTACATCAACTATGTGAAAGGTGCCAATGTGGCAGGATTCATGAAAGTTGCAAAAGCCATGATGGCTCAGGGCATCGTATAAAGATATTGTTATCTGCCTGATCAGGCACGGATTTCTCCCGAACGGAAAAAGGTTATTTACCTCCGCGGCAGGATGAAATCCGTGCCTGAACTGTTTCTGCACGATGCGCCGGAAACGACCGCACGATCTCCTCGCATTGACCAGTCAATGCAAAAGCAACGAACGCTCGATCAGGCCGCAACGACCGCACGATCCAGGCTCAACGAACGCTCGATTCAGGCTCAACGAACGCTCGATTTCAGGGAAACGGGCGCACGTTGCTACAGCCTTGAAAGTAAGTCACTAAAGTATCTAATATAGAATGATTTACAGAATTCTCCCGTCCAGCATGTGGATGGTACGGTCTGTCTGGGAAGCCAAACCTTCATCATGGGTCACAATGACAAATGTCTGTCCCAGTTTGTCCCGAAGTTCAAAGAAAAGCCGGTGAAGTTCTTCCTTATTATGAGTATCCAGACTTCCTGACGGTTCATCAGCCAGCACCACCGACGGATGATTGATCAAGGCACGGGCCACGGCTACACGTTGTTTCTCACCGCCTGAAAGTTCAGCCGGCTTATGCGAAGCCCGTTCGGAAAGTCCCATAAACTCCAGCATCTCCACAGCTCTCCGGCGTGCCTCACCCGACGAAACACCCTGAATCAGAGCCGGGATCGTCACATTTTCCAAAGCAGTAAATTCCGGAAGCAACTGGTGAAACTGAAAGACAAAACCGATTTCCCGGTTGCGGAAAGCAGCCAACTCACGCTCTTTCAACCTGTTGATTTCTGTCCCGTTGAGCAGGATACGGCCTGTATCCGGCTTGTCCAGCGTACCCATGATCTGAAGCAGCGTGGTCTTTCCTGCCCCACTGGGCCCCACAATGCTCACCACTTCTCCTTTATCAATAGTCAGATCAATTCCCTTCAAGACCTGAAGCGAGCTGAAACTCTTGGTTATTCCTTGCAGTTCAATCATTTTCTTACAGTTTACGTATCACATATTCAGCCAGATAACATCCGAATACCGCAGGCATATAGCTGACCGTACCTGCCGTAGACTTCTTGTTCTGTTCGTCATCCACCAGAATCACCGCAGACGGATCGGCCTGTTCCGTACTGAACACTACCGGCAGACGGCGTTTCATTCCCATCTTCTGCAACCGCTTGCGTACGGCTTTGCTCAGTCCGCAATGATAGGTCTCCCACAAGTCAGCAAAGCGTATCTGTGTGATATCCCGCTTGGCACCTGCTCCCATGCTGCTCACAATCTTCAGTCCACGTTGCAGGGCATGATAAATCAGATAGCATTTCGGTGCCACAGTATCAATGGCATCCACCACGAAATCAAACTGCGCACTGTCCAGCAAGGCAGGTATCGCCTCATCCTTCAGATAGACCGGCATCACGGTCAGTTCCAGCTCAGGATTGATGTCACGAAACCGTTCTGCCAGCATTTCGGCCTTCGGACGTCCCAAAGTGGAATGAACCGCAGGCAACTGACGGTTGATATTGCTGGGCTGAACTGTATCTGCATCCACGATGGTCATCCGCCCGACCCCGGCACGGCAAATCATCTCGGCAGCATAGGCTCCTACGCCTCCCAGTCCGACAACCAGCACATGCGCCCGGCGCAGACGTTCCATTTTTTCTTCACCCAGCAGCAGCTCCGTACGCTGTTGCCAGGCTGATCGGTCTGTATGTTCCATTGTCACTCTTTCTTAAACCATTTATACAACCAGTTGCCCACCTTGTCATAATACTGCGTTTCGGCCCATCCGCGCGGATCTGCAAAGGACAAGGATTCATTGGGATCACCTTTCTGGTCGGGATACAACAGCATGATACTGTTGTTATTGAAATATTTGGAAATCTGCATCGGCAGACGTTCAAAAGACGAGTCGTAAGAGATGGATCCCCGGCGGGAGCTGACAATGACAAGCAGGTGGTCGTAATTCACCTGACCGGTAATGATCAGCAGGTCATCCCAGTCTTCCAGTTCCTGGAATTCGGTCAGCACATCCTTATGTTTCTTCTGGATATATCCGCGAAGATAGCCGATGGTCTGCGGATGGGCAAAGAAATGAAGCCGGCATCCCAGTTCACGGCTCATGCGGCACAAATGGGTAATCCATTTCACAAAGCCATGTTCAAACTCCGCCTTGGGAGGAACGGCTACAATGATACGCCGCAGCGTATTGACCGGCATCAGGAAACGGGCTATCATCACTTGCTGGTAAGTATTCTTCAGCAGATTCTCTGTCAGGTTTCCGAAGAATGAATCAACAATACTTGACTTATAGTGAAGTCCGATCACAATGCTTGTAGCGTCATATTCCTTGGCCGTATGCATGATTCCGGTCGTAATGTTCAGGTCGAAACGGCTCACCGTCTTCAAATGCACATTGACGGAAGCTGTTATCTGTGAAGCTCTTTCAAGCGTACGCCGTCCGCGCATTTCCAGACGCGGAGAGTCTCCATTATCATTGATCACATTCAAAGCCACAAGATTCTGGTTCTGCTTGGGATCACGCACCACCAAAGCCAGTGCCATCAGGTTCTCCAGGGTTTCCGGGTTGGCAACCGGTATGAGGAAACATTCCTTTTCCTGAGCGTTTTCCTCATTCATTTCCGCATCATCCATGGCAATCCGCTTGGCGGCATTTTCCGTTATAAAGGAACTGGCCACACAGGTGACCAGAATCAGCAGAATCGTTCCGTTAAGTACATCCTCGTTCAGCAGGCGCGAACCGTCAGGAAGAATCAGATTATAGCCGACCAGCACGGCAGCCAGTGTTGCAGCCGCCTGCGCATTGCTCAGACCAAACATCAGCTCACGTTCCACACTGCTCATCTTGTAAATCTTCTGAGTCAGCCAGGAAGCAATCCATTTTCCCAGCAGAGCAACTACGATCATGACACCTGCCACCTTCAAGGCATCCAGATGTCCGAAAAGCACCTGCAGGTTGATCAGCATACCGACTCCTATCAGGAAATAAGGAATAAACAACGCATTTCCAACAAACTCCAGATGACTCATCAGCGGAGACACATGAGGAATCAGCCGGTTCAGTACCAGACCGGTAAGGAATGCTCCCAGAATACCCTCCATACCGATCAGTTCCATCAGTCCGGCTCCCAGAAACACCATGGCCATCACAAAGATATATTGCACCACATTGTCACTGTAACGCCGGAAGAACCAGCGTCCGATCCGGGGGAATGTATACATGATAAACAGACTAAGCAGAATTACTTTCAGGATCAGCCACATCCAGAACATGTCGGAAGTGCCGCCCTTGAACATACCGGCAATCACGGCCAGAACCAGTAAGGTCAGCGTATCGGTCACCGCCGTACCGCCCACCGCTATGCTGACCGCCCGCTGACGGTTGATGCCATAACGGATCACTATGGGGTAAGCAATTAATGTATGGCTGGCGTACATACTGGCCAGCAAAACCGAAGTCAGCAGTCCGTACCCCAGCAGATGAAGGTTGGTCCAGATACCGATTCCCAGTGGAAAGATGAAAGCAAGCAGTCCCAGCACCGTCGCCTTGACCCGGATGCTCTTGAAGTCTTCCATATTCATCTCCAGACCGGCCAGAAACATGATGTAATAGAGTCCTACTTTTCCGAAAAGCTCAAAGCTGCTGTCGCGCACCAGAATATTGAAACCATGCTCTCCGATTGCCACTCCGGCCAGAATCATTCCGATGATGTGCGGAATACGCAAACGTTCCAGAATGATGGGGGCAAACAGAATGATAACCAATACCAGGAAGAAAATCCACGTAGGATCCGTTACGGGCAAAGGCAGGTCGAAACCTATCTGGTCAAGCATTTCTTTCATAAATCAGGGCACTCTATATTGATTTCTCGCACAAAAATATGAAAAAAGTTTTTATTCCACCGGTTATTATTTCAAAATGTTTTAATTTTGCAGACAAAATCAATATTCCATTTTTAACATAAAGCAAAGTAGAAAAATGAAAGTAGCAATTGTTGGTGCAAGCGGAGCCGTAGGACAAGAATTCCTGCGCGTGCTTGATGAAAGAAACTTCCCGATTGATGAATTATTGCTGTTCGGCTCTTCACGTAGCGCGGGCCGTAAATACACATTCCGCGGCAAGGAAATCGAAGTCAAACTTCTGCAGCACAACGATGACTTCAAAGGTGTGGACATTGCCTTTACTTCAGCCGGTGCCGGAACCTCCAAAGAATTTGCAGAGACAATTACTAAATACGGTGCCGTCATGATCGACAACTCCAGTGCCTTCCGTATGGATGCAGACATTCCTTTGGTTGTACCTGAAGTAAATGCTGAAGATGCCCTGAACCGTCCGCGTGGCATTATCGCCAACCCGAACTGTACAACGATCCAGATGGTAGTAGCCCTGAAAGCCATTGAAAAGCTTTCACACATCAAGCGGGTACACGTATCCACTTATCAGGCTGCCAGTGGAGCCGGAGCTGCTGCAATGGATGAACTTTACGAACAATACCGTCAGGTACTGGCCGGTGAACCTGTCACTGTAGAAAAATTCGCTTATCAGCTGGCGTTCAACCTGATTCCTCAGATTGACGTATTCACTGACAACGGTTATACCAAGGAAGAAATGAAGATGTACAACGAAACCCGCAAGATCATGCACTCTGATGTAAAGGTCAGCGCTACTTGCGTACGCGTTCCTGCACTTCGTTCTCACTCAGAAAGTATCTGGATTGAAACAGAACGTCCGATCTCTGTAGAAGAAGCACGTGAAGCTTTTGCAAATGGTGAAGGACTGGTTCTGATGGACAACCCGGAAAAGAAAGAATATCCGATGCCGTTGTTCCTGGCCGGAAAAGATCCTGTTTACGTAGGCCGTATCCGCAAAGACCTGGCTGACGAAAACGGACTGACTTTCTGGATCGTAGGTGACCAGATCAAGAAAGGTGCTGCCCTGAATGCAGTACAGATCGCCGAATATCTGATCAAAGTAAAGAATATCGGTTAAATAAAGGTATATATATCCGCAGAAACTGATCTGCGGATATAAAAAGAAATCAGGAAATCCGACTGACCGTTCCGGCCATACGGATTTCCTGATTTTCTTTTTTTCGTTCACTGCAGTTGCAGCCTTCGGGCTTACAACTTTTCTATCTGGAATCTTCCTTCGTGATTCAACACATAACGCACTCCCTCAGAAGGCAGGGTAATCCACACGCGACACTGGGAGGAAGTCGCTTCCATTCCGATTTCCGAACCTGCGGGCAAAGCCTTGCGTTCACTGTCGCCCAACGGAAAATCCTTTGTTGCCAGCAGATAGCTGCCGGCTTTCGCCCGGTGCTCCTGTTGTTCATAGAACATAGCCCACAGCAGCTTGTAGGCATCCATCTGATAAGGATAACGGAATGTTTCTTCTCCCTTTCCTACCGTTTTCGAAGAAAAATAAAGGAATCCCCAGCGGTCGGGCATGTGCATGTCAATCCGTCCGGTCGGTTGCCATACCCAGTTTTCTTCCGGACCTCCTTTCTTGAGCCATTGTACACGGGAGAAGTTAATGCGCCACCAGTTGCCGGCCTTCAGCGGATTATTGAAATCCCATGTCAGTGCCTGGTGCGGAATAGCCATTTCCACAGTCCACTGGCGGTCCTTGTCTTCCGGCTGATTCAATGTTCCGTCCAGATGAACAGCCAGCTGGATGCCCGGACAGTCCCACTGAATCATAAAATTGCCTCCCGAACGGTAAGGACGGTTCAGCAACAGATCAAAGATCACTCCGCGGGCATTGTTCTCAATCTCAAAATAATGATGTCCGTCTCCATCCGGATCGATGAAGACTTCAAAATCATTGTCATAATAAATAATGGTGTCACGCTTCGTCAGACGGGCCTGAATATTCGGTTCTTCCAGTACTGCGCTTACATACAGACAGTCATCATCCCACAACATTTTCGCCTTGGTATCATATTTGGGCTTGGGGAAACCTTCCCCACTGATATCCCGGAAAGAAGAGGTGGGCTGAGCCAACTTCCAGGAGGCTTCATCCGGCCGGCCGTCTATCTGTATTTTCTCTGCCGTACGATAGCATACATAACCTTCGGGCAAGGTCAGCATGCGGGCATGTTTCTCAAACAGGCTCTGTGCCCCGGCCGGAAGCAGGGAGCACACGAGCAATGAACAAAGAAGCTGAATCTTTCTTTTCATCTGAATGGGTATTTAGTTACTTGAAATCACCTGTCCTACACCGCGATACAGTTTGACCGGTCCGTCAAGCAATACGGCTATGACTGTAATATTCTCATCCTGTACACGTTCGGGCACATCAATGTAAAGGTTTCCGGGAACTTCGCTCCAGTAGTTCTTATTATGTACCTTATAAGGAAGCATCGTTCCGTTGCCTACAACCCACACGCGGTTTACCTTGTTCATCAGTCCTTTCACTTCAATCGGTCCGTTCGGACGGTAAGGCAGATAGAGGTAAAGAATATCTCCGGCCTCATTCAAAGTGGTATATCCCTGGAAGTGTTCTGCAGGAATTCCCGCACGGGTTTCATAGACAGCCTCTTTATGTTTGTTGATCCAGCGGCCGAATTCTTTCAGGATGGCTACCTGCTCGTCGGGAATTGTTCCGTCTTCCTTCGGACCAATGTCCAGCAGCAGATTACCTCCCATGCTCAGACAGTCAACGAAGGTACGGAGAAGAATCTGAGGAGTCTTATAGTTACTGTCCGAATGCTGATAGCCCCATGAATCATTCATGGTCATGCAGAGTTCCCAATATTTATCCTGCGGACGAACCACGGGCACGCCTTGTTCGGGAGTTGCATAGTCACCATATCCCTGAATACGGGAATTGATGATCACATTGGGATTGTCAGAACGGAGCAAGTCTACGATTCCTTTGGAGTTCCAGCGTTCTGCACTTTGCTCCCAGTCACCGTCGAACCAGTACAGATCTGGCTTCCAGGTTTTGTTCAGTTCCGACAACTGGGCAAAGTTGAATTTCACAAAACGGTTCCAGCGTTCCGGATCATCCTTGTATCTCACTTCGGTCCGGGTCTTGTTCGGATAATCAGGATGTGACCAGTCAAGCAGGGAATAATAGAATCCCAGTTTCAGGTCATGCTTTCTGACTTCTTCCACAAACGGAGCCAGAACATCGCGTTTGGCAGGAGTTGATTTCACCACACTCAGGTCACCGGCCTTCGTATTCCACAAAGCCACTCCGTCATGATGTTTCGTCGTAATAACCGCATAGCGGGCACCACTTTCCTGAATCAAATCAACCCATTTCTTCGGATCATACTTCGAAGCCGTAAATCCTTCAGCCTGTTTCATATATTCTTCATAAGGCAGATAGTTGTTGAAAAACGACCAGCTCTCGGAAACTCCGTTTACAGCATAAATTCCCCAATGGATAAATATACCCAATTTAGCTTCCTTAAACCATTCCATGCGCTTTTCTTTCTGCGCATCTACCTGTCCGGTTGCCGGAGTCTGTCCCAGCAACGGCCCTGACACCGCCAGCAGGGCGGCAAAAAGTCCGATAATCTTATTTTTTCTCATAAACCAATTTATATACTTTCACAAATATACATTTTTCTGTTCAAATCTACCAATTTAATGCCTACCTTTGTTTCCCAAATCCGTACAATTCAATAAAATCATGAAAGATAACAGCGAAGAAATGTTCCCTCTTGTGGACGAAGAAGGAAATATCACAGGAGCAGCTACCCGGGGCGAATGTCATAATGGCAGCAAACTGCTGCACCCCGTAGTTCATCTGCATGTATTCAACAGTCAGGGAGAACTGTACTTACAGAAACGGCCGGACTGGAAAGATATCCAGCCCGGGAAATGGGATACGGCCGTCGGAGGGCATGTGGATCTGGGAGAAAGTGTAGAAATGGCCCTGAAACGTGAAGCCCGTGAAGAGCTGGGCATTACAGACTTCACACCGGAACGTCTGATGCATTATGTTTTCGAATCTGCCCGTGAGAAGGAACTTGTCTTTACACATCGTACGACTTACGACGGGACAGTTACACCCAGCGAAGAACTTGACGGCGGACGTTTCTGGTCACTGGAAGAGATCAGAAGCAACATCGGGAAAGAAATCTTTACACCAAACTTCGAAAATGAATTCCGGAAGCTGAATTTCTGACTCCGGACTCCTGCGAAAGTGTTAATGCTTGATTTATGTCAAGTATTAGCACTTTTTTTGATTTTTCTCTTTATCCGGAGAATAACGAGCCTCAAAAAGCCGTACTTTTGTGTTGTAAAACATAACAAACAGGATAACTAGACATGAAAAAGATTAAAAGCATTTTGAAAAGAGGATTGGTTAACATGGGAAACAATCAGCTTCGCATGTGGGGTTATATGACCCGATAAGTCCAGTCAAAAAGTATTTTAAGTTTACTTTTTATAGAAGCAAACGAAAAGAAGGAAATAAATTTGAGAGATTTCAATGCGTCAGAGGACCAATTGTGTGTAAGTATGGTTTCAACCGACAAACCATACTTTTTTATGCCCTGACATCAGAAAGGTACTTCCAGTAAAAGACAACGGAATCTCAACGTAAAAAGGCTTCAATGTGAACACCTGCACATTGAAGCCTTTTTCACTCCTACATAAACTCTTTCTGCCGGTCAACTCCGGCAAAGAGCATGATGGAGATATCAATATTCTGTCTTGTCCTCCTTCGCTTCCCAGTCTTTAAAAGCCTGAATAGCTTCTTCGGGCAACAATACTTCCGATTTTAATTTCCGGTCAGCCGGTTTCAGATCCAGTTCCTCATAAATAAAGGCATCATCAAAACCGATGGCTGCCGCATCATGTTTGTTATTGCCATAATACATGCAGTCCAGATGTGCCCAGTAAATAGCCCCCAGACACATCGGGCAAGGTTCACAAGACGTATAGATCTCACAGCCGCTCAAATCAAACGTACCCAGAACTTTGGCTGCAGCGCGGATAGCACTGACCTCCGCATGAGCCGTCGGGTCACAATCGGGAGTCACACGGTTCACTCCGGTTGCCACTATTTCTCCGTTTCGGGCTATGACAGCACCAAAAGGTCCTCCACCTTCGGCTACATTTCTGATAGAAAGTTCTATGGCCTTTCGCATTAAGTCTTCTTTTGTCATAATCAAAACAACTAAAATTCCTTTTGCAAAAATAAAGATTCCGGCCTGAAAAACGAGTTTACAGGGCTTTTATTTTATATTCTATGATAATCGGATTCCCATCTTCACTGGACGTCTCAACAATTTTGTCCAGCCTCTCAAAATATTGGTTTCTTTTTTCCTCCGGAACCTCCTTAAGCCTTTCCTTCAATTTATATGGCATAACATAAGTAAGGAACGCACTGTCACTTTCGGTATTATCATAGAAGAAAGAAGATGCAGACAAATATGTAAGATCATTCTCCAGTGCAGATAAGTCATAAGCCATCACTTGCGAAGTCTGAATGTTTTTCATCCATACCGTAATATTCCCCTTCTTTATAAAGGGAACAATAGCATGTGTATTGTCCGCTAATATCCCGTCAAAAAAGCCACGGCTGTCCAATTCCTTTTGATAATCCCGATTATTTTCCTTCATGGCAGATTCCTGCTCACTGGTCAACTGCTCTGATGCCAGGTAAGACATTCTATTGAATGTTCCATTCCCTGTGGTATCATACGCAAACAATTCATTTGAACGTCCCATAGGAAATAAATAACAATGACCGTATTTTACAAAGGAAATGTTTCTCTGAAGCCCTAATCCTGAATTGTTTTTCAACTGGCTTTCGATAAATTTCCCGTTTTCATCCAGCAGATGAATCACTTTTTCATCATTCAGGACAGACAACAATATTTTATCACCGGCCAGACGTATTCCTGATGCATTCACACCGATGGGAATTTCCTTAGTCCATTTACCGGTACAATCATACACCTGAATCTTGTTTGCAGTCAGAATATAGATGTTTTCATTCTTAATATCAAAATCAGACAACAAAGGGTATTCTTCCGGTCCTGATCCGATCTTTCCGATGCAATTCCGGAAACGACCTTCTTTATCAAACATCATTAATGGACTATTCCCGGACTTTATATAAATAAAATTGCCGCGTCTGGTTACTTTTTCTATACTGCCTAACAAAGATGAATCATTGGTTTCAAGCGGTATAACATCGGATATTGTCAGAATGGAAGACATGAGAGTTTTCTCTTTATGAACAATTTCCGAAGAATCATCTATGATTGCTTCACATTTATCAACCTGCTTTTGTTCACTACATGCGAAAAGGCCGGACAGAGTCAAGGCTAACAATAAAAAAGTTTTTTTCATTTCAAGATAAGATTAATCAGCTTACAAAAATAAAAGGCCTCTGGAAAAAAACTCCAGAGGCCTTTCCTTTTTATATAATATTAACTATGATAAGCAACTAAGCGACTCTATTACATCATGCCGCCCATACCGCCCATTCCCGGAGCAGCCATCGGCATTTCAGGCTTATCTTCTTTCTTCTCTACGATAACACATTCGGTTGTCAGGAACATACCTGCGATAGAAGCTGCGTTTTCTAATGCAACACGAGTAACTTTGGCAGGATCTACCACACCAGCTGCATGCAAGTGTTCGTAAACATCGGTACGTGCATTGTAACCGAAGTCGCCCTTGCCTTCACGTACTTTCTGAACAACTACTGCGCCTTCTTTACCAGCGTTGGCTACAATCTGACGCAACGGCTCTTCGATAGCACGTTTGATGATTTCGATACCAGTTGTTTCATCAGCGTTGTCACCCTTCATACCTTCCAAAGCATCGATGGCACGGATGTAAGTTACACCACCGCCCGGAACGATACCTTCTTCGATAGCTGCACGGGTAGCGCACAATGCATCGTCAACACGGTCTTTCTTTTCTTTCATTTCTACTTCGCTGGCTGCACCTACGTACAGAACTGCTACACCACCTGACAGCTTAGCCAGACGTTCCTGCAGTTTTTCCTTGTCATAATCAGAAGTAGAATTCTTCATCTCAGCCTTGATCTGGTTGATACGTTCCTGAATCAGTTCTTTCTGACCGGCACCGTTTACAATGGTTGTATTTTCCTTAGATACAGTTACTTTATCGCAAGTACCCAGCATTTCCAGTGTAGCCTGTTCCAGTTTCAAGCCTTTTTCTTCGCTGATTACAACACCACCTGTCAATACGGCAATATCTTCCAGCATAGCTTTACGACGGTCGCCGAAGCCCGGAGCTTTCACTGCACAGATCTTCAACTGACCACGCAGACGGTTTACAACCAGAGTAGTCAAAGCTTCGCTGTCCACATCTTCTGCGATAACCAGCAAAGGACGTCCGCTCTGTACAGCCGGTTCCAGAATAGGCAGGAAATCTTTCAGGTTAGAAATCTTCTTGTCATAGATCAGGATATACGGATGTTCCATCACGCATTCCATCTTCTCTGTATCTGTTACAAAGTAAGCTGACAAGTAACCACGGTCGAACTGCATACCTTCTACTACACCGATAGTAGTATCTGTACCTTTAGCTTCTTCGATAGTGATCACACCGTCCTTGGAAACCTTGCGCATTGCATCTGCAATCAGTTTACCGATCACCGGATCATTGTTCGCAGAAATTGTTGCAACCTGTTCAATCTTATCATAGTTATCGCCTACAGTTTCAGCCTGCGACTTGATAGATTCAACAACCTTGGCAACTGCTTTATCGATACCGCGTTTCAGATCCATCGGGTTTGCACCGGCAGTTACATTCTTCAAACCTACGCCTACAATAGCCTGAGCCAGAACAGTTGCAGTAGTTGTACCATCACCGGCATCGTCACCAGTCTTTGAAGCAACAGACTTCACAAGCTGTGCACCTGTGTTCTGGAACGGATCGCTCAATTCCACTTCTTTAGCAACAGTTACACCATCCTTTGTAATGTGAGGAGCACCGAATTTCTTTTCGATGATCACGTTACGGCCTTTCGGGCCCAGAGTTACTTTCACTGCGTTAGCCAATTCATCTACACCTTTTTTCAACAGGTCACGCGCGTCCATATTGAAGAGAATATCTTTTGCCATAATAATTTCCTTTCTTTAATTTATAAGTTATTGATTAACCAAGCACTGCAAGCACATCGCTCTGACGCATCATCAGATACTTCACACCTTCGTGTTCAATTTCTGTACCTGAATATTTACCGTATAAAACTTGATCGCCTACTTTCAAGACCATTTCTTCGTCTTTAGTTCCGTTGCCTACTGCAACGACTTCACCCTGCAACGGTTTTTCTTTCGCTGTGTCAGGAATAATAATACCGCCGATTGTTTTTTCTTCTGCAGGAGCCGGAAGAATCAGGACTCTGTCTGCTAATGGTTTAATGTTCATAATTCTATGTTTTTATATGTTTATACTTATTGAAATTTGTCCGAAAGGACGCAAACCACATAGCCAAAAGTATGCCAAAGCACAAATGTGACAAACTGGCAGGACTTTTCTGACACAACGTAACAAGTCTGTCAATATATCTGTACTTTCAGTCTGACAAAATTCAGTCACTTTCACTCACAACTTGCCGGAAATAAGTAAAAATTTGTTCCTGTTAACCAAGATTAATAAATAAATCATAAGTTCTATCTGATAAAACATTACTTTTGACACATTAAATAAGAATCATGCATCTTCAATAAATCTTATTATACAAAAAACAACCAAAGTACTATGCAAACAAATGTTCTTTCAAAAATGCTCTGCATTTTATTTTGCCTGATTGCAACATGCATTCCGGCTATGGGACAGTCGGGGAACTACTCTGTCAAAGGCGTATTGGTAGACTCCCTTACAAACGACACGGAACCTTACGCCACCATCCGGATTCTTTCTGCCAAGTCGCCTGACAAACCGGTCAAACTCAACGTGACGGATGAGAAAGGAAGATTCAATGAAAAACTCACCCAACCGGGAGATTACATCATCACACTGACTTCCGTCGGAAAAAAGACGGTGGAACGCAAGTTCACGCTCTCTGCCTCACAAAAGCAGGTAGATCTGGGTACGCTTTATACAGCTGAAGCCAGTGAAATGCTGAAGGGAGTGGAAGTCGTTGCACAAAAACCGCTGGTAAAGGCTGAAATCGACAAGATTTCATACAGTGTGGAAGACGACCCGGACTCCAAGACAAATACCACACTGGAAATGTTGCGTAAAGTACCTCTCGTTACGGTAGACGGGGAAGACAATATCCAGGTGAACGGATCCAGCAACTTTAAAGTTCATGTCAACGGAAAGCCCAACACCTTGATGAGCAACAATCCGAAAGAAGTATTGAGAAGTCTTCCGGCCAATTCTGTCAAGTCAATCGAAGTAATTACTGAACCGGGAGCCAAATACGATGCCGAAGGTATCGGCGGTATCCTGAATATCATTACGGATGACGCAAGAATGCAAGGTTACAATGTAACCGTCAATGCGCGCGCCAGCAACATGGGACTGGGCAGCGGTGCATACGGTACCGTACAGGTCGGTAAATTTACAGTAACCGGTAACTATGCATATAATTACCAGACCCAGCCGACCGGATACAACGAAAGTACCCGTGAAGATTTCACATCAACTGACTTCCGTCACTTGAACAGCAATTCGTCTTATGACAGCGACGGAACGTTCCAGTTCGGAAATCTGGAAGGAAGTTATGAAATCGACACCCTGAACCTGATCACCTTCTCGGCCAATCTGTTCGGCGGCAAGTTCAACACCAAGAACAATGCTTACACAGAAATGCTGAACGAAGCCCGGGAACATACATACAGCTACCGCACCTTGTCGGACAATACCAATAATTTCAGCAATGTCGGTGTGAACCTTGACTATCAGCGTTCCTTCAAAAGAAAAGGAGAATACCTCACGCTTTCTTACAAGTTCAACAATTCACCAAACGGAGGAGAAGCAACTACCTCATACGATGAGATTGATAACTACCCGGAAGAACTTTATGGTCCTTTACGCCGCCAATATTATAACAACGATGCCCACACGGCAGAACATACCGGACAGATAGACTATGTGAATCCCATCAGCGACATGCATTATGTGGATGCCGGTCTGAAATATATCTACCGCCTCAATGCCAGTGACAGCAAATATTACCGGGAAAATAACGAAGGAGTCATGCAACCCGATGCAGACCTTACCAGCAAGTTCGACCAGGGACAAAACATCCTGGCTGCGTATGCCGACTATCAGCTGAAGTGGAAAAAACTGGGCGTGAAGGCCGGAGTCAGATACGAACATACCTTTATGGATGTGGAATATGCGCAGTTACCGGACCGGAACTTCAATGCAAATTTTGATGACGTCGTACCATCGGCCAACATTTCTTATATGCTGGGTAACACCATGACGCTGCGTGCAAATTATAACATGCGTATCAACCGTCCGGGTATCTGGTACCTGAATCCTTTCCGGGATACCAGCAATCCGACCTCCATCAGCTATGGTAATCCCGACCTGGATACGGAAAAGTCACACAATCTGGGCATGACATTCAGCAGTTTCAGCGCCAAATTCAGCTTCAACCTGAACCTGAGTTATATGTTCATCAACAATGGTATCGAACACTATTCATTCATGAACAACGGAGTCATGGAAAGTACCTACGGCAACATCGGAAAGAGCAACCGTACACGTCTTTCCCTCTGGATGAACTGGAATCCGGGAAACAAAACCCGTATTTCACTGAATGCCAGCGGTTCTTATTCCGACTTCAAGAGCAGTGAATTCGCAGCAGGCAACCACGGTTTCACGGGCAATTTCTTCGGAAATATCCAGCAGACCCTTCCCTGGGATCTCCGTTTCAGTGTATTCGGCGGAGGCAGCACGCCTTATATTTCCCTGCAAGGAAAAGGTTCATCCTATCATTATTACGGTTTCAACCTGAGCCGTTCGTTCCTGAAAGAGAAACGCCTTAACGTATCTCTCTTTGCCAGCAACGTATTCAGCAAATATCAGGAATATTCCAACGAAACCGTTACAGACACGTTCCGTTCCTGGAGTCTGTCGAAGTCACCCTCACGGAGTTATGGTCTGAGCATCAGCTGGCGTTTCGGCGAACTGAAAGCACAGGTGAAGAAGACAGCCCGCAGCATCAGTAACGATGACGTCAAAGCCGGCGGTGGCGGACAGGGCGGTTCCACAGGAGGAGGTGCACAATAATCTCACTTCCTGATCCGGAAGTTCAGAATAACGGACCGCGGTATGCAGACCAGCATGCCGCGGTCCGTATGCTTTTGACAGAAACCGTCGGCTGTCTCCCGATTTTTGTTACCTTTGCAAAGATGAACTTAAAAACTCAGAACCATGGAATTTGTATGGATATTGACCGGCCTTCTCGCCGGAACTCTCATAGGCTATCTGGCCGCTTCACGGAAAAGCGGTATTCTGCGGGCTCAAATGGAAATGCAGCAAGCCCACGATCTGGAACTTCTGCAAAGCGAACAGCAGCGCACTTCCCGGCAGGCAGAAGAGATTACAGCCCTCCAGCAGAGCCTTGCTGTCGCCCGTACTGAAAAGAAAGCGCTGGAAGAACGGCTGGACAACCAGAAAGCAGAAATCGAAAGCATGCACAAGCAACTGAACCTGGAATTCGAAAACATAGCCAACAAAATCTTCCAGCAGAAAACAGAAACTTTCAGTCAGCTGAGCACGGAACGGCTGAACATGCTCCTGAAACCTTTTGATGAAAATCTGAAGGAATTCCGTCATCAGGTGGCTGAAGTCTATGACAAGGAATCCAAACAACGTTTCTCTCTGGAAGACAAGATCAAGGAACTCGTGCAGCTGAACCAGCGCATCAGTGATGAAGCCAACAGCCTTACGCGTGCCCTCAAGGGCGAAAGCAAGACACAGGGCAACTGGGGAGAAATGATACTGGAAACCATTCTTGAAAACTCGGGCCTGCGTGAAGGTGAAGAATATTTCCGGCAGGAGTTTCTGAAAGATGAAAACGGCGAAGTGCTGAAGAATGAAAACGGACAGCGCATGCAACCGGATGTTCTCGTTGTGTATCCGGACAACCGCCAGGTCATTATCGACTCAAAGGTTTCACTCACAGCATATGCCAACTACATAGCAAGTACGGACCCCAAGGAGCAGGAACAATGGCTGAAAGCCCATCTGGCTTCAGTCAAAGCCCACATTGACGAACTGAGTCAGAAAGATTACTCACACTATAATGCGAAATCACTGGATTTTGTCATGATGTTCATCCCCAATGAACCCGCCTACATGCTGGCACTCCAGACAGACACTCACTTGTGGAACTATGCCTACCAGAAGAAAGTTCTCCTCATGAGCCCCACCAATCTGATCGCGGCCCTGCGTCTTGCACTGGATTTGTGGAAACGGGAATATCAGGTCAAGAACATTCAGGAAATAGTCAGACGAGGTACAGTACTTTATGAAAAACTGGCCGGATTCACCGAAACCTTCGAAAAGATCGGCGATACCCTGAATAATGCTTCACAAGCTTATCAGACCGCCCTCGGCCAGTTGTCGGAAGGAAAAGGAAATGTCATCCGCCAGGCTGAAATGCTCAAGGAACTGGGAATTACCCCGAAGAAGAAGTTTCCTCCCCGCCTGCAGAAGAGCGACGAGCTTTCTTAAAAACGCCGAAACGTTTTAATGCAAAGCCCGAAATCTTTTCCTCCATTCGCCGAAACGTTTTTTTAAAAGCCCGAAGGCGCGAATACCAGTCTGTCCGACCGGCTTTGCGCCTTCCTCTATTTTCAATTCAAATGTCTGGAAATCAAAGTTTCTTCTTGTTCGCATAAAGAGCATCAATGATACCATCCGCCAGACCGATAACAGGCACATAAATGTAAGCCGCATGAATGATATCGGCAATGGTCAGGAAGATTTCACCGGCAGGCACGATTACATCGGCCCGGTCGGGCTTCAGTGAGAAGCGTTCCATACGCTCAGCCACAGTCAGACATTTCAGACTGTCGTGCAGACTGTGCAGTGTCGCTACGCTCATCCGTTCGTTTTTCTTGTCTTTCTTTTCTGCCAGACGATAGAGTTTGTTGATATTACCTCCCGAACCGATGATGTTCGTTCCAGGGTAAGACTGGGCAATTTCTGCCATATCTTTCTTCAGACGTTCCCATTCGGAATCCTTCACAGCAGCGTTCAGGATGCGGACGGTACCGATATTATACGAACGGCTGCATACCAGCTGTCCCTGTGACAACAGGTTGATTTCCGTACTGCCACCACCCACATCTACATACATATAGTTTCCCTTGCGGTCTTCCATGTATTCGATGTGATTGTTGTACACCATTTTGGCCTCTTCCTGTCCGTCAATGATCTCGATGTTGATGCCCGTTTCTTTCCGGATACGCTTGATCAGCTCCATACCGTTCTTCGCATCACGCATGGCCGAAGTGGCACAGGCCCGGTAGTCAGCCACGTCATAGATCTTCATCAGATGGCGGAAAGACTTCATCAGCCGAATCATGTTTTTCTGTTTCTTCGGTGAAAGTTCTCCCATGGCAAACACGTCAAATCCCAGACGCATCGGCACACGCAACAGCAAAACCTTCGAGAACTTCACTTCCGGCTCATCTTCATCCAGATGTTTGATGAGCAGACGTACCGCATTCGAACCGATATCGATAGCGGCATAATTTTCGTCACAAATGTTCTGTTTTTCAATAACCATAGTTTCTCTCCTTCCTTATTAATCCTGACGGCCGGTAGTCGCAAGGCTCCGGTCATTCGTTTTCTGCTACATAGTAATCATACAGAGCTTCCTGCGAACGGAACGGCTTTTCTTCGCCGGTATCGCGGAAATTGTTTTCACCTTTTCCGTCGACGATACGTCCCTGAAGCGTGTCATTCAGTCCGTATTCCACAATCCGTTTCATTTCTCCCTTGATGGCCGGATCGTATACAGGGGTCACCACTTCCACACGGTTATCCAGATTGCGCGGCATCCAATCGGCAGAACCGATGAATACCTTTTCCTCACCACCGGCAGCGAATATAAAGATCCGTGAATGTTCCAGGTAACGGTCAATGATTCCATTGATCCGTATGTTGTTGCTGACTCCCGGAATGCCGGTCATCAACGAACAGTTTCCACGTACCACCAGATCAATATCCACTCCGGCCTGCGAAGCTTCATACAGTTTTTCCACCATGACGGGATCCGTGATGTGATTCACCTTGATCTTGATATAGGCAGGCTTTCCGGCCTTCTTGTTCTTGATCTCGTTGTTGATCAGCGCCACAAACTTGTTCTTCATCTCGTTGGGCGAAACCAGCAGTTCCTTGAACTTGATTGGGCTGTAAGGACGTTCAATGAATCCGAAAACGGCATCTACCTCTTTGACGAGGCGGCGTGAAGCCGTCATCAGCATACAGTCGGTGTACATACGTGCATTTCCTTCATGGAAGTTTCCCGTACTGATGCAGGCAATATCCGGTCCGCTCTTCATGGCAATGTGTGTAATCTTGGAATGAACCTTCAGTCCTTCCACGCCGAAGATCACTTTGATTCCGGCATCCTGCATTTTCTTGGACCAGTTGATATTGGAAGCCTCATCAAAACGCGCCAGCAATTCGATCACTACCGTCACCTTCTTTCCGTTGCGGGCTGCACCGATCAGCGCCTTCACCACCTTCGACTCCTTCGCCAGACGATAAAGTGTAATCTTGATACTGGTCACCTGTTTGCTGATAGCCGCTTCCTGCAACACGCGGATGAACGAATCAAAGTTATGGTAAGGAACATGGATGAAACGATCTCTTTCCTGAATCTTTTCCAGCAGACTTTCCGGACCGTCAAGCTCTTTCTTCAGAATCGGCGGCCAGGCCGGATATTTCAGGTTGGCACGTCCGCAGTCAGGGAAGCGCATCAGATCCTTGTGATTCTGATAGCGTCCGCTTCTCAATACGGTATCCAGAACATCCAGATCCATCTTTTTCAACACTCTTTTCAACAGATCCTTGGGCATACGTCCGTCGTAGATCACCCGCAACGGCTCACCACGCTTCCGGCTCTTCACTCCTTTCGAAATCTTCTGCAAGGTTCCGGTACGCAAGTCATTGTCGATTTCCATTTCAGCATCGCGGGTAAACTTAAACGCGTATGCCTCGAAATCCGTATAGCCGAGTCCCTCGAACACAAGCGGAAGGCAGCAGCGGATCACGTCTTCCAGATACATCAGATAGCTCTTTCCGTCTGCATCCGGCAGACGGATGAAACGTCCGCACAAGGAAACAGGAACCTCCAGATAAGCATAGTCCGGTGTCGGTTTTTCACCCTGACGCATCATCTTTACGGCCAGATAGATGCTTTCATCGGTTTCGTTGTCCAGCAATTTCACGGCAGAGAACCATACGGGTACAAACGAACCGCTCAGTTTTTCCCGATAAAACTTCTGAATGAATGCCAGCTGTTCGGGAGTCACTTCAGCATCATTCACCAGATAAATATTTTCCTGGCGCAACGCCTCCGTCACACTGGCAACAGTTTTTTCATAGTCTTCCACATAACGCGCATTCAGTTTTCCGATCTGACGGATCAGCTTGCGGGCATGTTCGCTTTCTTTGGCTGCCGCCTTGTCCGTACATTCGGCAATACGGCTCTGGGTAGCCATACGCACACGGAAAAACTCATCCAGGTTATTGGAATAAATACCCAGAAAAGCCATACGCTCCAGCAAGGGTACATGCGGGCGGGTGGCTTCCTGCAAAATACGTCGGTTGAAGTACATCCAACTGATATCTCTCTCCAGATAGGGAGTTATTTTTTTTCTTCTGAACCATTTCTTCTTGTTTTTCCGCAAAATAAGAAAAATCTTGTTACATTCATATTTCCAGCGCGGAAAAATTTCAAAATAGCAGACAATAATCATAACTTTATCACATACAACCTCATAAATAATTTAGGAGAATACTTAAATTCATTTTGCCAGATACGAATAAATCCTTACCTTTAAAAAATCATACAAGCACAACAAGGAAAATGGAAACAGAAAACAAAATCATATCGCACCTTTATATAAGCAAGGAAGATGGACAATATGTAATACAGACCAATGAAGAGCACCAAAAAGGAGTGGCTACAATCGCATCAAAGTTTGCCAAAGAATTCGGGCTTTCTTATTGGGGATATACTTTAGGAATGCTGCATGACAAAGGCAAGGAACGTGCAGCATTCCAACAATACATACGTCTGGCAAACAATATCCCAATATCTGGGAAAAAGTACTACGAGAATCACCAGCACGCATTCGTAGGAGGAATAATAGCAAAGAATCTCATGGGAAAGGACATTCTCAATCTTCTTGCAAATCCAATTGTATCACACCATACAGGACTGCACGATTGGATTGATCTGGAAAATATTCTAGAAGAAAAGCAAATTCCTGAAGAAATCGATACGGCAAATATCAATATAGATACGGCATTGCTCCACAAAGAATTTCTAGCATCTCCTTTCATTCAAAACAAAATTGACTTGAAATATTTACACCATCTCTCGCGCATGCTTTATTCTTGTTTAATAGATGCAGACCGACTGGATACCGAACAGTTCATGGACAAAGCTTCATGGCAGAAACGCGACTGTTCTGCTACCCTTGCTGATTTATTACCCTCACTGGAAGCATATATACAAGCATTACAGTCTAAGGCTGCCGACACCGAAGTAAACCGTATCCGAAAAAAAGTAATGGAGCAATGCGACAAGATGTCAGCAGGCGAACGAGGTTTCTATAGCCTCACCGTACCGACTGGAGGTGGCAAAACACTATCTTCACTGGTATGGGCAATGAAGCATGCAATAAGACACGGCATGAATCGTATCATAATAGCCATTCCATATACCAGTATCATTGTGCAAACAGCAGGAATCTTAAAGCAAATCTTTGGTGAAGAAAACGTATTGGAGCATCATAGTAACTTCAACCCGGATGAAATCAAGGATGAAGAAAAGCGTGAGAAGGCAAAGCTGGCAACAGACAATTGGGATTATCCGATTATTGTAACAACGAATGTACAACTTTTCGAATCTATGTTCAGCAACAAGCCATCATCATGCCGTAAACTGCACAATATTGCAAACGCAGTAATTCTGCTGGATGAGGTCCAGACATTACCCATCGACTTCCTGCAACCCATAGTAGATGCGATGAAAGCATATCAAAAACTTTTCGGTGTATCCATCTTGTTCACTACCGCCAGCCAGCCTGTACTTAATGGCCTGATAAAAGGGACTAATCCAAGAGAAGATTTTATAGGGATAGAACATATCACAGAAATCATTCCACCAGAGTTTGCCTTACATGAGAAGCTTCGCCGGGTAGAGTTGAAAATCGATAATACAGGAAAAACATACGATGAAATAGCAGCAACGCTATCCAGATATCCCAAAGTGCTATGCATTGTAAATACCCGAAAAGATGCCAAAGAGTTATACGACCGTCTGCCTGATAGCGAATTAAAAGTCCATCTTTCACGAATGATGTGCCCCGCCCACATTGGCGAAACCATCCACCTTATTAAACAGATATTAGGAGATGAGTCTCAGCCTGTAATCCGGATTATTGCGACCCAGCTCGTTGAAGCAGGTGTAGATATTGATTTCCCAGTTGTATTCCGTCAGGAAGCCGGTCTGGACTCAATCCTACAGGCAGCAGGACGCTGCAATCGTGAAGGAAAAAATAAAACTGGCCAAACATTTGTGTTCAGCCTGAGCGCAGAAGGACGCGTACCTTATGGAGCAATAAGAACAGCAAACAATGCGCGAATAAGCTTACCGGTACACAGCGACTGGTTTGCTTCCTCTACAATGAAAGCTTATTTTTTACAACTATATAGCAGAGAAACCTTTGATAAAAAAGGAATAAAAGACTATCTTTACAAACACGATGAAATCAATTTTAAACAAGCATCAGAAGCATTCAAATTAATTGATGACGACAGTATAAGTGTAATTGTACCATGGGAAAGCAGCATGGACCTTGCAGCTCAATTAAAAGAAGAAGGCTGTACCTATTCTTTAATGAAACAACTGGCCCAATACACAGTCGGTGTCCGTCGTTCTGATTTCAAGAAATTAAATGAATATGGTGCCATCGAAGAAGTCCTGACAGGTATATATGTGCTATCAGACAGGGCTCAATACAATAAGGATACAGGCATAAGTCTGGACAATCATTGGATGGAGGAAGTGCTTATGGCATAAGATTAACTAATAATTATTTGAAAATAAGAATCAGCATACTTAGTGGAAAACAACGATAATCAACTATAAAATGGAATACACTGACAAAGAATACTGTCTAGAAGTGTGGGGCGACTGGGCCTGCTTTACTCGTCCGGAGTTGAATGTAGAACGTGTAAGTTACGATGTCATTACGCCCTCGGCTGCACGTGCTATTTTTGAGGCCATACTTTTCAAGCGCTACGCCATGCGGTGGCAAATAACAAAAATAGAAGTTATAAATCCCATAAAGTGGACAACTATACGTAGGAATGAGGTGGGAGCTGTTGCCGGAAAGTCTCCTATTTATATAGAAGATAAACGCCAGCAGAAAAACTCCTTATTACTGAAAGACGTACGCTATCGGATTTATGCCAAACTGGTGTTTATTCCGGTAAAAAACCGTTCCAAAGAAGCCTTTGGGAAGCATCAACCAGGCAATGATGAAAACCCAATGAAATATTATCAGATGTTTGAAAGAAGAGCATCGCAAGGACAATGTTTTACGCAACCCTACTTGGGATGCCGCGAGTTTTCCGCCTCTTGGAAATATATCGATACGACAGAGGATCTTACTTCCCCGTTAAATGAAGACAGAGATTTGGGAATTATGCTCTATGATATGGATTTTGACAAAAATCCTAAAAACCCGGACGCAATGTTTTATCGTGCCAAAATGGAGCAAGGCGTTATTGTAGTACCTAATAAAGACAGTGAGGAGGTGTTGAGATGATACTAAAAGCTTTATATGATTATTATAACAGATCACTACTTGAAAATCCAAATTCATTACCATTATATGGTTGGATGAACTCTCGCATTTCTTTTGTTATAATTATTCAAAAAAATGGGAATTTTGTAAGATTAGAAGATAATCGAGATGAAACAGGAAAAGGAAAAATCTTTGTTTTACCTTATGGTGTTCATACAAACTCCATAACCCCATTTTTGTTTTGGGATAAATGCATGTATGCCATTGACTATTCAAAAGCAAGTATACCTTTAAGTGATGTTGAGAGTCAAGATAAGAAAAAAGTGGAGAAATGGGAAAAAAGTTATGCTTCTGCACATGAAAAGCACTTAGCATTCGTATCTCTATGTAAGAAAGTTTATGACAACACATTAGATGAAGACTTTAAAGCGGTTGTTGAATTTTATAAAAAAAATCAGCTACCCTTGTTACGCAACGATATTCTTTGGCAACAAATAGAAAAGGACCCTGATGTTAATGTTTCATTTAAACTTGAAGGTGCAATTTCCCTTATTGCTAGTAAACCGATATTATCGAATTATGTAGAAAAAGATACAAGCCAAAAGGGCATTTGTCTTATTACTGGTAATAAAACTGATATCGTTAGAAAAGTAACTCCCACACCAATATTAAATTGTAAATCATCTGCTAGCTTGGTTTCTTTTCAAACTAATCAAGGATATGATTCTTATGGGAAATCACAAGCATATAATGCTCCTATCTCGTATGAAGCTGAATTTGCTTTTTCTACAGCTATTAAAAGATTAATCGAAGAAAAGTCACAAAATAAATTTACAATAGGCAAAGCAAACTATACACGTACTTTCCTTTTTTGGAGTTCTTCTAATAGCGATGCATCAAAAGCAATGGAGAATGGAATATTTACTTTATTTGCCCATAATGAACTTGAAGATGAAGATCCAAACAAACGTATAGAGTTAGTCAAGAATGTCTTTATGTCTATTTATAATGGCAAATTATCAGCCAATAAAGATGACAAATTTTTCATACTCGGATTAGCACCCAATGCAGCCCGGATAGCTGTTGTATATTGGAGTGAAATTCCACTACGCGAGTTTGCAAAGGTAATCAGCCAACATTTCAAAGATATGGCAATTATAGGTACTCGTAAAGAGAAAAAACCGTATATAGGATTATATTCCATCTTGGAAAGTGTATCTTTAGAAGGGAAATTAAGTAATGTTACCCCCAACCTTCCTGAAGCTGTGGTAAAAAGTATTTTTCAAGGTTTGCCTTATCCTAATTCTCTATTCCAAGCATGTATCCGCCGTATACGTGCCGAACAGTCCATAAACATAGTACGTGCTGCCATTATAAAAGCATATCTAAACAGACTAAATAATAATAACAAAAAAATCAATATTATGTTAGACAAAGAAAATCAAAACGAAGGGTATTTATGTGGAAGACTATTTGCCGTCCTAGAAAATCTACAATACGCTGCCAATAAACAGGATTCTATCCGCTCCAATTATATGAATGCAGCATCATCTACACCTGCTTCAGTTTTTCCAACAATTTTAAAACTATCAAATAGCCACTATAGTAAATTAGTTAAAGACAAGAAAGGTTTGGCTGTATTTTTTGACAACAAGAAAAAAGAAATAATGGCCATGATCCAAGATTTTCCAAATGCTTTAAATTTAGGAGATCAGGGCAGATTCTTTTTAGGTTATTACCATCAAAAAAACGACAAAGAGATTAATACAACAGAAGAATAATAACAAATAAACAATACTATTATGTCAGAAATTAAGAACAGAATCGATTTTATTTATATATTTGATGTTAAGGATGGAAACCCTAATGGTGACCCAGATGCAGGCAATCTTCCGCGAGTAGACCCAGAAACTGGAATGGGGTTGGTTACAGATGTTTGTTTAAAACGTAAAGTACGAAATTATGTGCAAATAGCTTGTGCAGGACAAGCAGGCAATGACATTTTAATAAAATCCAAAGAGTTATCAGGAGAAGAGACCTTTATTAATGGAGAAATTCGTAAAATGTACAAAGAAGATCTTGGAATAGATCTTAAGCTAAAAGAAAAAGCCCCTAGTGATAAAGTATCTGCTGGTAGAACAGCTATGTGCAAACGCTTTTTTGATGTAAGAACTTTTGGCGCAGTTCTCTCTACTGGTGCAAATGCTGGGCAAGTACGTGGAGCAGTACAGATGACATTTGCCCGTTCGGAAGATTTAATTGTTCCTGAAGAACATGCCTTAACTGTATGCGCAGCTCGTGATGAAGAGAAACCATACGAAGAACAAATCGGTATACAAGGTCGTAAAGCCACTGTTCCATACGGTCTATACGTATGTCATGGCTTTATTTCAGCCAATCTGGCTCAGCAAACCGGATTTTCCGAAGAAGATTTGGAGTTGTTTTGGGATGCATTAAAAAACATGTTCGATGTAGACCGCTCGGCTGCTCGTGGATTAATGAGTGCACAAAAATTGATTGTTTTCAAACACGACTCTATGCTGGGCAATGCTCCTGCCAATAAATTGTTCGATCTGGTAAAAGTTGAAAAAGTTTGCGATGGAGCACCGCGTTCTTTTAGCGACTATTCAGTTACTATCGACAAGAATAACATTCCGGCTAATATAGTCCTTGAAGAATTAATATAATACCAGTATAAAGAATGTATAGCGAAGATGATATGTTAATGTTATCGGGGATTCAGCATTTCCGATTCTGTCCCCGGCAGTGGGCATTGATACATATTGAACAGCAATGGAATGACAATCGCCTCACTATAGAAGGACAAATTCTTCACAAGCACGTAGATGACCCTTTCTATCGGCAAAAATGTGGCGACCAGATAACATTACGTGCCGTGAATATTGCTTCGCGTGAGCTAGGACTCTATGGCATTTCAGATGCCATAGAGTTATTTCCGTCTCAGTCCACTGAAAATACGATTCATCATCCCAAATATCCGGGAAGATGGAAGCCTATTGTTGTAGAATACAAACACGGCAAGCCTAAAAGGAATGAAATAGATGAAGTACAATTAGCTGCACAAACAATATGCCTAGAAGAAATGTATGCCATCCATATATCTCACGGCGTATTTTTCTATGGAGAACTACGCCACAGAATAGATGTAGACATAACAGAGGAACTGCGTGATATTGCAAAACATTGCGCCCACGAAATGCATGATGTTTTTGCAAAATCTGTGATCCCTAAAGCAGAATATGGCAAACATTGTGAAAAATGTTCACTAATAGATATCTGCATGCCCAAGATTACAAAAAATTGTACTACGGTAAATACATATCTTGATAAAAGCTTATATCAATGAGAAAACTATTGAACACTTTATATGTAACAACACCGAATGCCTATATCAGCAAAGATGGGCTAAATATCGTCGTGTCTGTTAATCAGGAAGAAGTATTCCGTATACCTGCTATTAATATTGAAAGTATAGTTACATTTGGATATATGGGAGCAAGTCCAGGTGTTATGAAATTATGCAGTGATAGTGGCATATCGCTTACATTCCTTTCTCCACATGGAAAATTTATAAGCAGAGTACAAAGCGCAACAAAAGGCAATGTTTTATTACGTAAAAAACAATATCAGTTAGTAGATGATGAAGCATGGTCATTGCATGTTTCACTGTTAATGATTGGTGGAAAGATTCAAAATTACCGCAATATACTAAGAAGATATATTCGCGACTACGGAGAAAACGAAAATGTTAATCAAGCCATTCAGACACTGGAACGTGCAAAACGAAATGCTTTACAAGCTCCGGACAAAACGACACTGATAGGTTATGAAGGTCTGGCTTCTAATGCTTATTTTGAAGTATTACCGGTTTTAATACTCAACCAGAAAGCCGATTTTCCTTTTCAAGGGCGCAATCGCCGTCCTCCCAAAGATGCGGTAAATGCTATGTTATCGTTTGCCTATACATTAATTGCCAATGATGTTGCTGCCGCACTTGAAACTATAGGTCTTGACCCATATGTTGGATTTCTCCATACACTACGTCCGGGACGTACGTCATTGGCATTGGACATGATGGAAGAATTACGCGCATATCTCGGCGATCGCTTTGTGTTATCTCTAATAAATAAAAGACAGATTTCTTCTAAAGAATTTCTTTATCAGGGTGATAATGGAGTAGTAATGTCCGACAAAGGAAAAAAGATTTTTATTTCTGCCTGGCAGAATAGAAAACGAGAAACTATTATCCATCCATACCTTAATGAAAAAATTGAAATAGGCCTACTACCGTATGTACAAGCGATGTTAATGGCGAGATATATCAGAGAAGATATTGATGATTATCCTGTATTTTTAATTAAATAGTGTATTATGTACATTCTAGTAACATATGATGTGGACACGACAAGTAAAGAAGGCGCTCGTCGTTTACGATGTGTGGCTAAAGCATGCCTTAACTATGGGCAAAGAGTACAAAATTCTGTATTTGAGTGTGAGGTTACTGAAGCACAGCTCTGTACATTAAAAAATATAATTGGCAATGTTATTGATACAAAACAAGATAGTGTCAGGTTTTATTATCTTAATCGAAACATAGCCAGAAGAGTAGAAGTTTTAGGGAAAGAAACATCATACGATGTAAATGATGTAATGATTATCTAAAGTGCGAAACTTATGTAATACACGTTTCCTTGAGTTTTCGCACATATTGAAATATAAGGAATTACATTTTTACATTTAGTATAATATAATCAGAACTGTATCTTAATTATTAATTTCGCAAAAGCTACAGTTTAAATATCTAGAAAACTGATACATATCTAAGAATCAGTCGCACCCTGCGTGGGTGCGTGGATTGAAACATGTTTGTGTGATTTTTTACAAAACTAGCTTATTGTCGCACCCTGCGTGGGTGCGTGGATTGAAACTGAAAAGAATTGATGAACTCAAGGTGGTTTATCAGTCGCACCCTGCGTGGGTGCGTGGATTGAAACAGCTAGTTATTAACAGAACTGACGAAACAGAGGAGTCGCACCCTGCGTGGGTGCGTGGATTGAAACAAATCTAGACATAGAAGGAT